>JBKAGO010000066.1:0-312143 GCA_046290435.1 Acidimicrobiales bacterium | reverse complement strand
AAGGCTTCACCGTCTACCGAGACGAACACGGCCACTGGCACACCCTGCGCCCCGACGGCACCGAAATCCCATGACCCTGCCTGCCCCCACACCGACGCACGCCCCGAGGCGCCTGGTCGGCAACCAGATGAACCTCCACACCGATCCCACGCGCCCGCTCGACACTGCGGCGCGCATACGGCCGCTCGGGATCGCGGCGCGCCCGTGCGCCGGCGACGCGATCGACAGCGCCGAGCGAGTCCGTCCGCCGGTCCCCCACTCGACCGGCGGCGCCTCGGTCCTCGGTTGGCAGCAAGGCCGTGACGAAATTGCCGTGCCCAGCCGAGGTTCGGCGGCGAGACTGGGCCGATGAGCGTCGAGATCGTCACGCCGACCGAAGAGATGTTCCCTGCGATCGTGGCTGCCGACGGCCAGGCGTTCGGCATCACGTACACGCCCGAGGACGTCGAGGCCGCTGCGGCGATGAACGACCTCGAGCGCTTCCGTGTCGCGCTCGACGGATCCGACATCGTCGGCATCGCAGGCTCTTTCGAAAAGGAGCTGACCCTCCCAGGCGGTGCGATCGTCAGCTGCACCGCAGTCACCTGGGTTTCGGTCGCCGTCACCCATCGGCGGCGGGGCCTGCTCCGATCGTTGATGGAGGCCGTGCATGACGACGGCGCCGCCCGGGGCGAGGCGGTACTTGCGCTCACCGCCAGCGAGGGCGCCATCTACCAACGGTTCGGCTACGGCGTCGCCACTCGCTACACCGTGTCGTCGATCGACCGGCGCCGCACCAACGTCCGTGACGAGTACCGGCCACCGCACGGCAGCGTCCGCCTCGTCGATCCGACCGCCGAGCTCGACGCGCTGGTCGAACGCTACGACCGCTATCGGCGCAGCCAACCAGGCGAACTCAGCCGCGACCACACCTGGATCCGAGAGCTGATCCGGCGCTGGAGCCCGGGCCTCGTCGTCGCGCTCCACGACGACGGCTATGCGGCCTGGAAGGTGAAGAGCCAGTGGCACGACGGTCACCCGGCCCACGAGCTCACCGTCCTCGACCTGGTCGCCGCAACCGACGACGCCCATGCTGCGCTGTGGTCGACGGTGCTGTCGGTCGACCTGGTCGGCCCCGTCCGGTCCGCCGGGCACGTCGCGCTCGACGATCCGCTCCGGCACCTCATCGAGGACCCGCGAGCGTTGCGGACCACCGAACTCAACGATCACCTCTGGCTCCGTCCGGTCGACATCGCACACTGCTTCGGGTCGCGCTCCTACCGGCTCGATGACCGCCTCGTGATCGAGCTCGACGATCAGCGGTGGGAGGTCTCCGCCGATGGGTGCGCCGCCACCGACGCCGCTGCAGACCTCGTGCTGCAGCGGCCTGCGGCGGGCACCCTCCTGCTCGGTGGCATCAGCGCATCGGAGCTCGCCCGTGGCCGTCTGCTCGAGGCCCGCTCGGAGTCGGTGCTGCGTCGAGCCGACGCGTTCTTCGGCTGGGACCCGATCGCCCACTGCCGCACCGACTTCTGAGGTAGCTCGCCGACTTCGGGCGCTCGGAGGTGTCAGGAAGCCGGCGGCGGGGCAGTCCTCGCCCATGGCGACCGAACACACCGAGGTCTGTCACATACCGATCGACTCGGGCGGGCACCTCACCGGCGACCTGGTCATTCCCTCCCACGCCGTTGCCGTGGTGGTCTTCGCCCACGGCAGCGGGAGCAGCCGGCTCAGCCCACGCAATCGGGCAGTTGCCCGGTACCTCCGGAGTCGGGGGCTGGCCACGCTGTTGATGGACCTGCTGACACCGGCCGAAGAGGAACGTGACGTCGTCACCCGCGAGCATCGCTTCGACATCGCGATGCTCGGCGAGCGGGTGATCCAGACGCTCGACTGGCTCGACGACCGTCCCGACGCCGCCCACCTACCGTTGGGGTGTTTCGGCGCCAGCACGGGCGCCGCCGCGGCGCTCCTCGGTGCCGCGGCGCGTGCCGAGCGCGTCGGCGCAGTGGTCTCTCGTGGAGGGCGACCCGATCTCGCCGGCGAGGCGCTCCGTCTGGTGCAGGCGCCGACGTTGCTGATCGTCGGCGGGAACGACCCCCAGGTCATCGAGCTCAACCGTTCCGCCGCCGAGAAGCTCCGCTGCGACGTCCGCCTCCACGTCGTGGCCGGCGCGACCCATCTGTTCGAAGAACCGGGGGCGATGGAGGAGGTGCAGCACCTCACCGCCGACTGGTTCCTCGCTCGGCTCGCGCCCGATGCAACCACCGGTCCATCGACTCCATCGACTCCATCGACGAGCACAGAAGGTTGACGATGCCCCGACAAACCGTCCACGACGACCCGGCGACCAGCCGACACACCCAGGAGATCTCCCAGCTGGCGAGGCCACTCGAGCGCTCCGCCGATCTCGACCCGCTGCTCGCTCGTATCGGCGAACGTCGACACGTGCTGTTGGGCGAGGCCTCCCACGGCACCAGCGAGTTCTACCGATGGCGAGCCGAGATCACCCGGCGGCTGATCACCGAGCGTGGCCTGAGCTTCGTCGCCGTCGAAGGCGACTGGCCCGACTGCATGGCGATCAACCGCTGGGTGAAAGGGCTCGATCACGGCCCCGGCGCCGCCGCCGACGTGTTGGCCGGGTTCCGGCGCTGGCCCACGTGGATGTGGGCCAACAGGGAGGTCGCGACCTTCCTCGACTGGCTCCGCGAACACAACGCAGCGCTCCCGATGAGCGAGCGGGTGGGTTTCTACGGACTCGACGTGTACTCGTTGTGGGAATCGATGGAAGCCATCATGGGCTACCTGGGAGAGAACCAACCCGATGCCCTCGATGCCGCCCGGTCGGCGTACCGATGCTTCGAGCCCTACGGCGAGGATCCCCACCGCTACGCCTACGCCACCCGGCTCGTTCCCACGACCTGCGAGGACGAGGTCGTCGGCCTCCTCCGAACCGTGCGCCAGGCCACACCAGTCGGCAACGGAGGCACCGCCGACGAACGCTTCGACGCGCAGCAGAACGCCGAGATCGTGGCCAACGCTGAGCGGTACTACCGGGCGATGGTCCGGGGCAACGGGTCGTCGTGGAACATCCGCGACACCCACATGGCCGACACGCTCGACCGCCTGATGGCACATCACGGTCCCGATGCACGCGCAGCCGTCTGGGAACACAACACCCACATCGGTGATGCCCGGGCCACGCCGATGGGCCGTGCGGGCATGGTCAACATCGGACAACTGATGCGTGAGCGCCACGGCGAAGCCGACGTCGTGCTGGTCGGTTTCGGCTGCCACGAGGGATCCGTGATCGCAGCCGACTCGTGGGGCGCGCAGATGCGCGAGGTCCCGGTCCCACCGTCGCCTCCGGGGACACACGAGGACCTGATCAACGGGGTCGTCGACGACCCCGGTTGCCTCCTGCTCTTCGACCGCGATGTGACCCGGCGCCGTCGGATCGACTGGCTCCATGCCGTGCGCGGTCACCGGGCCATCGGTGTCGTGTACGACGTCGAGCGCTCGGGCAACTGGGTCCCGACGGTCATGGGTACCCGGTACGACGCGTTCCTCTTCTTCGGCCACACCCGGGCCCTGCGGCCACTCCACCTCGAGCCGGTGCCGGCATCCGCCGAATACGAGACCTATCCGTTCAACGAATGACGCTCGGCCCGGAGCCGACGGGCGAACGAAACTCCATCCGGGTCACATCGTCGCGATCAGCTCTTCCACGTCGCCGCGTTCGCAGAGCCCGGTGCCGGCTCTCATGGTCGCCGCCGCTGCGGCTGCGACGCCCCGCTGCCCGGCTTCGTGCACGTCGCGGCCCTGCGCAAGGGCGAGCACCATCGCACCCATGAAGCTGTCGCCGGCGCCCGCATCACTGATCGCCGGACGAGGCATGTCCGGGGTGGGCACCTCGAAATGCGACCCTGATGTGCTGACCAGCGCCCCGACATCGCCGAGCGTCGTCGCCACGACCTGGGCGGCGTTGCGCGACAACAGCAGATCGTTGACATCTCGGGCATCGTCGAACGTCGTCACCTCGTGTCCCGCGATCTGCGCAGCCTCGCGACGATTCGGCTTCACGAGGTACACGCCCTCTTCCAGTGCGGCCTCCATGGCCGGCCCGGAGCTGTCCAGCGAGAATCGGCAGCCGGAGCGTTTCGCCGCACCGGCCAGCCGGGCGTGGAAGTCGTCGGCGATTCCCACCGGCACGCTGCCACTCGCCACCACGTGGTCGTGGTCGTGCAGTCGCTCGGCGATCGCAGCGATGAGGCGATCACCGGTCTCCTCGGCCATCGGCGGACCCGCAGGCACGACGTGATAGCTGCGCTGCGCGCCGGATTCGAACAACACGATCGCCTCACGTGTCTCGCTCTCGACGTCGACCGCCGAGTGGGGCATGCCCTCGCCGTCGAGCAGCCGGCAGAGCCGCCGGCCCACGTCCTGGCCTGCGGTGTGGATCGACAGGGCGTCACCACCGAGCTCGCGCACCACCCGGGCCACGTTGATACCGCCGCCACCGCCACCGACACCCACCGTGTGCGCCCGGGTCTTCCCCGTCGGGTCGAGCCGGTCGACCTCGAATGCGAGGTCGACCGTCGGGTTCACCGTAACCGTCAGGATGGGTCTCACCAGCACACGCTCCATGCTCCCGAGGATCGCCACGCCCACGTCGGCGGAGCGATCCCATGCCGATACCCCGAGCGCCGCCGAGCGAACCGCCCAGCCGCCCACACCGAGCGCAGAGGCCAGTGAGGCTGCAACGCCCCGACGAGACCGATCGCCGGACCGTTTTCATCGCGTGCCGACCGGGTAGCCCGTCGCCGACGAACGCGCCTCGCTCGATCATGGGAGCCACGACATGCACGCACTCCATCCCACCGATTGGATGCCGGAACCGGCCGTCGATGCGGGCTGAGGCGACGTCACCATGAACGACGGCGAAGGCAAGGGCGTCGGCATCGATCAGCGTCGGCAGTCCGACGGGGCGACCGACTGGTACCGCCGCGGGGTCGACGAGACCCTCGATGCGCTGTCGACGGAGCCGGCGGGCTTGTCCGACGGCGAGGCGGAGCGGCGTCGGGAGGAGTACGGACCGAATCGGCTGCGCGAGCAGACGACGGTGAGCAAGTGGCAGGTCCTTCTGAACCAGTTCACCGACCCGCTGATCTACGTGTTGGTAGGTGCACTGGTGGTGACGCTCGCCATCGGCAAGTACGCCGATGCGATCGTCGTCGGTCTCGTGTTGGCGATCAACGCCACCATCGGATTCATACAGGAGTACCGGGCCGAGACCGCGGTGCAGTCCCTGATGCAGATGGTGTCGCCGACCGCAGTGGTGTGCCGCGACGGCCGACGTCGTGAGATCGACGCCGAAGACGTCGTGCCGGGCGACATCGTCGTGCTCGCCCAGGGCGAGGTCGTGCCTGCCGATGCCCGCCTCATCGAGACCAACGGATTGCGCATCGACGAGTCGGCGCTCACCGGCGAGTCGATCCCCGCCGACAAGGCGACCGATCCCCTCGACGAGGACAACCTGGCGCCGGCCGACCAGCGGAACATCGTCTTCATGGGAACCGCCATCACCTCCGGAGAGGGCGTCGGCGTGGTGGTCGAGACCGGGACGGGCACCCAGATGGGCGAGATCTCCGAGCAGGTCGAAGAGGCGGGGACGACCGAGACGCCGCTGGAGGCCCGCATCGACCGGCTGGCGAAGTGGATCACCGTCGCGATCCTCGGCGTCGCGGTGGTCGCGTTCTTCGTCGGGCTGCTGATCGGCCGGAGCGTGAGCGACATGCTCCTTCTGGCCGTTGCGTTGGCCGTTTCGGCGATACCGGCGGGGCTCCCGGTGGTCGTGACCGTTGCGCTCGCCATCGGCGTGAACCGTATGGCTCGCCGGCAGGCGCTGATCCGCCAGTTGCCTGCCGTGGACACCCTCGGGAGTTGCTCGGTCATCGTGTCGGACAAGACGGGCACCCTGACGCGCAACCGCATGACCGTCCAGGCGCTCGCCTGTGGAGACGACCGCATCGCCTTCACCGACGAGGGCCGTCCTCGGCTGCGACGCGAGAACGACGACGGTGACGACCCCACCGACGTGGATGTCCACGAACACCGTGCGCTGCACGACACCTTGCTGGTCGGCGCCCTCTGCAACGACGCGTCGCTCGGCGACGAGGACGAGAGCGACGAGAACGGCGGTGGCGACGCTGACGACGGGGGTGGCGAATCGGGCGATCCGATGGAGATCGCCCTGCTGGACGGGGCGCGGCGTGCGGGTATGGACCCCGGCGAGCTCGCCCGACGCCACCCCGAACGCGACCGTGTGCCCTTCGTGACCGAGCGCCGCTTCATGGCCACCATCCATGACGTGCCCGACGGCGAGGGACCGTTGGTGGCGGTCAAGGGCGCGCCGGAGCGCATTGCCGAGATGTGCGACCGTCGACTCACCGCCGACGGCGAAGAAGAACCGGTCGACGCAGACGACCTGCTCCGAACCAGCGAGGATCTCGCCGTCGACGGGCTGCGCGTTCTGGCGATGGCGATCGGCCGGGGCGAGCGCGCCGCCGACGAGATCCGCGGCGACGACCCCCACGGGCTTGTATTCGTGGGCATGCAGGGCCTGCTCGACCCGCCACGCGACAGCGCCGTCGGCGCCGTCGACGCGTGCCACGATGCCGGCATCCGGGTGCTCATGGTCACCGGCGATCACGCCGCCACCGCAGCCGCCATCGGTCACCAGATCCACATCGACCGGCCGGCGCGGTTCTCCGGCGGTCGAGCCGACGAGACCGCTGGCGAAGACGACGGGAGCCGCCGGCCACGGGTGATCACGGGTCAGGAGATCGCCGAGTTCGACGACGACGAACTCGACCGACACCTCCGCGAGGTCGAGATCTACTCCCGGGTGGCACCGGGCCAGAAGATGCGCATCGTCGACCGTCTCGAAGAGACCGGCGAGGTCGTCGCGGTCACCGGCGACGGCGTGAACGACGCGCCCGCGCTGCAGTCGGCACACATCGGCGCCGCGATGGGCAGCGGCACCGACGTCGCAAAGGAAGCCAGCGACATGGTCATCACCGACGACGACTTCGCCAGTGTCTACGCCGCCGTCGAAGAGGGACGAACCGCGTTCCGGAACATCCGCATGGCCACCTTCTTCCTGCTCAGCACCGGTGCCGCCGAGGTGCTGATCATTCTGACGGCCCTGCTCCTCGACTGGCCGCTCCCGCTCATCCCGGCCCAGATCCTGTGGCTGAACGTGGTGACCAACGGCATCGCCGACGTCGCGTTGGCCTTCGAGCCCGGCGAGAAGGAGCTCTACGAACAACCGCCCCGGCCCCGTGACGAGGGCATCCTCGACCAGCGCCTGCTCGAACGCCTCGTCATCGTCGGTGTCTGGCTCGCAGCCGGCAGCCTCGCGGTCTTCTACTGGCAGTGGCATGTCATCGACGCAGATCTCGTCGATGCCCGCACCGCGACCCTCACCGCACTGGTGCTCTTCCAGATGGTGCACGTCTTCAACAGCCGCAGCGAGGACGTGTCGATCTTTCGCAAGAGCCTGCTGGCCAACAAGGTCCTCCTCGCCGGTGTCGCCGGTTCGCTCGCCGTCCACATCGCGGCGATGTACTGGAGCCCGACCCAGGATCTCCTCGACCTGGAACCGATGGCGCTCGACGCCTGGTTGGTCGCCATCGGCGTGGCGCTGACCGCGATCATCGTGAACGAGGCGCACAAGCGGTTCCGCCCCCGGTCCGAGGAGCAACGGGTCCGGAAGCCGAACCGCGACGGCCATGCCGGCGCCCCGTCGTCTCAGTCCTCCTGATCCAACCGGCCGATGGCCGTCCTGACGCCGACCGGTCCGATCAGCTCGAACACGACCGTCGACACGACGGCCACGCTCACGATCTGCCCTTCGTGCTGGGGGAAGCGCTCCGCAGCCGCCAATGCCATGCCCAGCGCCACACCGGCCTGGGGCAGCAGCGCCGCGCCGAACCATCGGGCCCGATGCCGCGGGTACCCGACCATCGCCCCGGTGATCGTGGTTCCTGCGACCTTGCCGGCCGTGCGCAGCAACACATAGGCCGCGACCAGCCCGAGCTGCGACAGCGCCGCCGAATCGATGGCGGCGCCGGCCAGCACGAAGAACAACACGAGGAACGGCCACTCGATGCTCTCGACGGACCGGAACGGACGGCTGTGGTGCGAGGCCATGTTGGCCACGACCGCCCCCATCGACACCGCGGCGATCAGATAGGAGACGTCGAGCCACCACGTGATCGAGGCGCACAGGAACACGATGCCGAGCGCCTCCTCCAACAGCGGTTCGCCGGGCTCGAGCCGACCACTGAGCTGTGCTGCCACCAGACCGAGCCCCACACCCACCGAGAGCCCGCCGACGATCTCCCACGCCCCTTCCGCCACGGCTCCGACATCGGCGCCTTCACCCGAGAAGATCCCCGAGACCGTCAGGAGGACACTGAACGTGACGATGCCGACGACGTCGTCGAGGGCAACGACGCCCAGGATGGTGCGCGAGCCGGCCCCGGTGGCTTCCTCCTCCTCGATCACCGATCGTGTTGCTGCCGGATCCGTCGCCGTCGCCACGCCGCCGATCAACAGCGCCACCGTCGGATCGACCCCGAGGGCCAGCAGGCCGCCAGCCACGACGAGCGCAGCGAACAAACCCTGGCCGACAGCCAGGAGTGCCGCAGCGCGTCCTTGGGAGCGCAGACGGTCGGCGGTGAACTCGCCGCCGATGAGGAACCCCACCATCACCAGGGCGATGCGCGAGACGATCGGGAACCACTCGTCCTGACCATCGGGAAGGATGTCGAGGAGGAGCGGCCCGGCACAGACTCCGACCAGCAGGACGAGGCTCACCCGAGGGATCCGTGTCCGGTCCGACAACCACTTCGCTCCGAGTGAGACGAGCAGCAGCGCCCCGATGGTGAAGATGTTCGAGGCGGCAGCGTCGGGGTTCACGGATACGGCGGCGATGGCCATCGACCACGGGCTGCGCTGCGGTGTCTTCCCATCTGTGTCCACTCGATGCCGGTGACGGTGCCGGCAGCCTTCCCGGGCCCCCGCGAGGCAAACATCGGCGGCGATGCCGACACCGCCGCCGCTGCCGCCGTGGTTCGCCGTCACGTCGAACGGGTAGGCGATCAGGACCCGTCTCATGGAGGTCGCAATGGCTGCACGAGTGGCGATCAACGGGCTCGGCCGCATCGGCCGGGCGACACTGCGGTCGGTGTTGCACGAGCCCGCTCTCGAGGTCGTTGCGGTGAACGATCTGGCGCCGGCCGACAACCTCGCCTACCTGCTGCGCCACGACACGGCGTACGGACCCTTCGGCGAGCGCGTCAGCGCAGAGGATTCCTCACTTCGCATCGGCGACCGGACGATCGACGTGCGCAGCGAGGAGGATCCCGCAGCGCTGCCCTGGAAGGATCTGGCCGTCGACCTCGTGTTCGAATGCACCGGGGTGTTCCGCCGAGCAGACGACATCGGCAAGCACCTGCAGGCCGGCGCGTCGCGCGTCGTCCTGTCGGCACCAGCGAAGGACGGCGCCATGGCGACGGTCGTGCACGGGGTGAACACCGACGACGGGCTCGGCGTGGAGATGGTGTCGTGCGCGAGTTGCACCACCAACTGCATCGCTCCGGTCATGGAGATCCTGGAACGCCGTGTCGGGGTCCGCAAGGCCACGATGACCACCGTGCACGCCTACACAACCAGCCAGGAGCTGGTGGACGGTCCGGCAGGCAAGTACCGCCGGGGCCGGGCTGCCGCCGCGAACATCGTGCCGACCACCACCGGTGCCGCCGATGCCACAGCGCTGGCCGTGCCGTCGGTCGAAGGGCGCTTCGACGGGGTGGCGCTGCGCGTCCCGGTGGCGGTGGGTTCGATCGCCGACATCGTCTGTGTCACCGAGCGCACGACCAGCGCCGAGGAGATAAACGGCATCTTCGTCGACGAGGCCGACACCGACCGCTACCGAGGCATCGTCGGTGTCGCTTCGGACCCGCTCGTGTCGAGCGACATCATCGGCGACGCTCGTGCGACGCTCGTCGACCCCTCACTGACGACGGTCACCGACGGCGATCTCGTGAAGGTCATGGCCTGGTACGACAACGAGTGGGGCTACGCACAACAGATGGTCCGCCATGCCTGTGCGATGGTCGGAACAGCGGCGGACACACGTCGTTGACGCCGCCCCACCAGCTCGTCGCGCTCGCAGCACCGTTTGGGGCCGCCCCCCAGAGGAAAGCGAATCCACGAGGAGATGGATCTCGACCAGCGGACAGGGCGGACACCATGAGCGCAGCGCCGACAGTGGTGCATGTGATGAAGGCACGAGAAATCACTCCGGACCTCGAGCACCGCTGGCGGGCGATACAGGCCTCCAACCCCTGGCTGGCGAGCCCGTTCCTCTCCCCGGAGTTCACCAGCTGCGTGGCGCAGGTCCGCGACGACGTGGAGGTCGCGGTCCTCGGACAGGACGGCGAGACGGTCGGGTTCTTCGCCTTCCAGCGCCGGCGAGGCAACACCGCGGTGCCGGCCGGCTTCGGTGTGTCGGACTTCCACGGCGTCATCGGCTACCCCGATGTCGCGATCGATGTCCCCGCACTGCTCGACGGCTGCGGGTTGCGGTCGTTCCGCTTCGATCACCTGCTCACCGAGCGGCCCGGTTTCGAACGGTGGGCGCAACCCGGGGAATCGCCTGCGATCGATCTGCGTCCGGGGTTCGACGTCTGGCGCGCCACCCAACGAGAAGCCCATCGGGCGGGCTTCGGTCAGCTCGCCCGCAAGTCCCGACGCCTCCGGCGGCAGTTCGACCATGTCGAGTACCGGCGCCACACCGACGACCTCGATGTCCTGCGCACCCTGCGCAGATGGAAATCCGAGCACCATCGGCGTACCGACGTCCCGGACGTCTTCGCACACGGATGGGCACGCGATCTGATCGAGCTGATCCACAAGACCAACGCGCCGACCTTCGCCGGGCGGCTCTCGACGCTCTGGGCCGACGGCGATCTCGCCGCCGCGCACTTCGGCATCGCCACCGAGCAGGTGTGGCACTACTGGTTTCCCTCCTATTGCCAGCGCTTCGGCAAGCACTCGCCGGGGCTGCTGCTGTTGCTCGAGATGGTCGACGACGCATGCGCTGACGGATGTGAACGCTTCGATCTCGGCTGGGGCGAGGCCCGGTACAAGACCGAGTTCTCGAACGTGTCGGTGCCGGTGCTCGCCGGCTCGGTCGGCTCCGACATCACGTTCCGGTGTCAGCGACGCCTCGGCGATGCCTCGGCGAAGGCGATGGCACATCTGCGACGAACCCCGCTGGCCCTGCCGCTGCGGGCCCCGTCCAGAGTCGTCCGGGCCGTGGGTGAGCGCCGGCGGTTCGCATGACCGTCGGCCGCCCCCACGCCGTGGTGATCGGCGATCTGGACCTGATCCGGCCCGTGCGCATGGCAGGTGCCGAGGTCACCGCCGTTCTCGGCGCCGACGCACCGGCACGACGGTCCAATCAGGTCTCGTCCTCCATCGATCTACCGGATCCGTTCGATGCCGAGGTCCTCGTCGAACGCCTCGTGGCGAACGCCCGTGGTGACGCGACGCCGCTGTTCTACCAGGGCGACGAGGAGCTCCTGGCCATCGGCCGCCACCGCGACCGGCTGCGCCAGGCCGGCTACCGGTTCGTGCTGCCCAGCCCCGGGTTGCTGGACGATCTCGTCGACAAGTCCCGCTTCCAACGCCTCGCCGAAGAGCTGGGGCTACCCATCCCTCGGGCGCAGGTGGTCGATGCACACGACCCGAACCTGTTCCTGCTCGAAGGCGACGCGATCGTCAAACCCCTGAACCGGACGAGCGAGTGGTCCAGCGGCGGCATCGCGACGAAGGCAGTGTCGGTGGCCGATCAGGACGAGTTCGCGGACTTCGCCTCCCGGGTCGAGCGGTGGTTTCCCGAGCTCCTCGTCCAACAGATGATCCCCGGCGATGAGGACCGCATCGAGAGTTACCACGTGTATGTCGACGACGAGGGAGCAATCGCCGGGGAGTTCACGGGGCGCAAGATCCGGACCATCCCCCGCCGGTTCGGCTTCACCACGGCGCTGGAGATCACGAATCAGCCCGATGTCCTCTCGCTCGGGCGCCACGTGGTGCGGGCGACTGGCCTCCGGGGCGTGGCCAAGGTCGACTTGAAGCGCGACCGCGAGGAGCGCCTGCGTCTACTGGAGATCAATCCACGCTTCAATCTGTGGCATCTCGCCGGCGCCGTGGCAGGCGTGAACCTTCCCGGACTCGTGTTCGCGGATCTCACCGGCGCGCCGCGGCCCGCCGCTGCGGTAGCCCGCCCGGGCGTCCGTTGGAGCAACCCGCTCGCCGATCTCCGGTCGGTGCGAGACGACGACCGGACCTCGCTGTGGCAGTGGCTGCGATGGACCGCCGGGTGCGACACCTTCCACGATCTGTCCGTCCGTGACCCGCAGCCCTTCCTCCACGGATCGCTGCTGCCGATGGTGCGACGTCGCCTTTCCCGGCGGGCCTGAGGCGAGGCGGCCGATGCGCTACGGGGTCATGGCCGACGTCCACGCCAACCTCGCTGCACTCGACGCTGCGGTGGAGCGGCTGCGCGCCGCGGAGGTCGACCGAATCGTCGTTGCCGGCGACCTCGTTGGCTACGGGCCGAGGCCGAACGAGTGCGTCGACCGCCTCCGTGCGCTCGATGCCACCTGCATCGCCGGCAACCACGACCTCTACGCCTGCGGCCGCCTCGAACCCCGTGACCTCGCCGAACATGCTCGCGTGCAACTCGACTGGACCCGCCGGGCTCTCGGAAGCGACGCACGGGCCCACCTCGAGGCGCTGCCGCTGCGCACGAGGATCGGGGAACTGTTCCTGGCGCACGGATCGATCGGCGATCCCGAGGAGTACATCACCACCTCCCTGGACGCGGATCGGCAGCTGCGGTGGGCCGCGAGCCGCACCCTGGTGCTCGGCCACACCCACCGTCAATGGCTCCACAGCAGCGCCGGATCGGTCCTGCCCGACGCACCACTGGCGGCACCGAGACCCGCTGTCGCGCACCTGGTCAATCCCGGCAGCGTCGGTCAGTCGCGCCAGGCCGAGCGGACGCCGCTGGTGCGGTTCGCGATCCTCGACACCGTGGCGGACCGCATCGAGTTCGAGGCCATCCCCTATGACACCGAGGCCACAGCGCAGGCCCTCGACGCCGCGGGTCTGCCCCGAAACGGGATGCATCTCGTTCCCGAGCACGTATCGGGCGGGCGCCGCGGCCGGTACGGCGGCGTCATCGGACGGCTCGGGCGGCGCCTCGCCGGGTGGTGGCCGCCCTCGACTCGGCAGCGGCAGCGGCACCGCACCCACGCCGGTCGGTGATCTGCCGGCTGACCGTCAGCCTGCGGAGACGACCTCGAAATCGATGCCTGCGTGCTCGGCCAGACGGTCCACCAGGACGTCGCCGAACATCGTCGCCGGGGTCCAGAACCCGCCGGCGACTGCCGTTCGGTCGATGGTCCCCAGCGCGAGGCCGACCTCGGCCAGCATCTTGGCCGTGGAGCCATAGCCCGGGTCGGCGTCCCCGGTGACCTTCGTGACGATGGCGCGCCCGTCGGCGGTGCGCCCGTGGAAGCGGAGATCGAACGAGCCGGCCGCACGCGTGGCCGCATCGGGACCGGTGCCGGTTTTCGGCACGAAGCGGTCGATCAGCCATCGCGTCGGTGGGATCGCCGTCGACAGGGCGAACAGACCGGTTGCTGCTGTCACCGCAGACGCCGTGACGATGCCCGTGGGGCCCTCACCCATGGCCATCGCCTCGTCGTAGCGGAAGTCCTCGCCCCAGGGCCGGCCGAGCAGTGCGTGCGACCGCAGCACGACCTTCGTGTTGGTCGCCGCCATGACGAACGGCGCCACCCACTCCCCCGACAGCTCGTCACGGCGGGGCACGGTGACCTCGGGTTGGCGTGGGCCCGAGCGTTCGCCCGCCGGCGCCAGCGCGTAGGGGTCGCGCAGCACGGATCGCACCGCGGCGTCGCTGCGGGCCTCGTCGGCAACGCCGAGCGCGCTGGCGACGGTGCCGCCGCTGACGCCGCCCTTCACGTGATGCACACGCATCGCGATCCGATTGCACGACCGGCCGAGCCGAGTCGAGGCCTCGCGTTGGGTGAACCACACACCGAGGTCCGACGGCACCGAATCGAATCCGCACGCGTGCACGATGCGGGCGCCCGACGCTGCCGCGGTGGCCTGGTGTGCGTCGATCATCGCCCGCATCCAGTGGGGTTCGCCGGTGAGATCGCAGTAGTCGGTGCCGGCGGCGACCACGGCGGCGACGAGCTCGGAACCGTGGCGGGCGTAGGGGCCGACGGTCGAGACCACGGCTGCGGTCCGCTCCGCCAACGCCGCCAGGGCCCGGGCGTCGTGTGCGTCGGCGACGATGCGCTCGACGTCGGCGCCGGTGTCGGCTCCGACCCGGTCGAGCTCGGCCGGGTTGCGCCCGGCAATGGCCCAGCGCAGATCGGTGCCGGCGCTGCGCTCGACGAGGCGGCGGCACACGAGCCGACCGACGAAACTCGTCGCGCCGAAGAGGATCAGGTCGAAGTCGCGATCGTGCACGCACCCACCCTTCCACGCCTGAGCTCGGATCGAACATCGCCACCCGCACCGAACATCGCCACCAACGGCGCTCCCACGGCCCGGCGTCAGCGGCAGAGTGCGTCGATGGTGTCGGAGACGACGTCGGCGGCGAATGCACAGTCGGCGATGGCCACGGACTCGGGCTCGAGCATCCCAGCGTCGAAGTGACGGCGCCCCGGGCCGAACATCGGGGTGGGGATCCCTGCGGCGCAGGCGTAGCCGGCGTCGAAGGTGTTGCGGCTGACCATCGTCTCCCCGTCGCCGCCTCGCCGCACACACGCCGAGCGCAGCGCGGTGACGATGTCGTCGTCGACGTCCACCAGCGCCGGCAGCATGTGCCTGCCCTCGTCCACGCGGACCCCGCGCACATCATGCAGGGCTTCAGCGATGGCGGCCACGGCCGCCGCCGGCTGCTCGCCCGGCAGGAGCCGGCGATCGATCGTCAGCTCGAGCCGCTCGGGGATCGAGTGCGGAGCAACGGGAACGGCTCGTATCGCGAACGGCGTCACGGTGACAGCTCCCAACGAGCGATGGGGTTCGGGTAGCTCGACGGTGACGAGCCGGTCGAGTACCTCGCCGAGGCGGGCGAAGGGGTTGTCGCCGAGCTCGGGCTGACTGGAGTGACAACTCGCCCCGTCGACATGGACGACCACATCGACACGGCCCCTGTTGGCCACCGAGATCCGCAGATCGGTGCCGGTCATGAGCACGCCGGCACGGCCGGTGACCCCGAGGTCGTCGAAGATCCGCTTCGACCCGCCATGACTGCTCGATGCCTCGGTGTTGACGCACAACCACGCCGGCCGTGTCGGCACCCGACCGTCGCCACCGAGCCGCGAGACCGCCGCGATCGCCGAGGCCATCGCACCGCGGCATTGCGCCGCACCACGTCCGATGGCGACAGGACCCGCCCGTCCCTCCCCCAACCTCGGGCGCTGCTCGTCGGGGTCGCCGTGCTGGGCGACGACGTAGGTGGACAGCACGAGGCCATCGGGGCGGTCAGGCCCGAACCGTGCGGCGACGTCGCCGGCCGGGTGGATCCGGATCTCGTCGGGGCCGCAGTCGCCGATGATCGGCACGATGTGGGCTCCGACGGCCGCGGCCACCGCGTCGGCGTCCGCCGTGACCGCACCCGGGCGAACCCATGCCGGAACCTCCAGGAGCGCGAGGACCAGCTCGGCGATGTTCACGCGGCCGACAGCTGGGGCAGCACTTCCGCGGTGACGCGCTCGACGCTGCCCGACTGGTCCGACGCGGCCATGCGCAGGATCGGCTGGTCGAGCCCGGCGTCGATGTACTGGCCGATGCGATCGACGATCTGTTCGGCCGTGCCGTAGGCGCCCCACCGGTCCATGACCTCCGGGGTGGTGTCCACGCCGTAGTAGGTGTCGAGGAACTCCTTGCCCTCGGCACGGGCGGCCGCCTCGGTGTCTGCGATCGTCACCATCAGATGCGCCGAGGAGCGCATCGAAGAGGCGTCGCGCCCGCGTTCGGCGGCGCGGGTGCGGATGCGGTCCCATTGCTGCCCGAACGTCGCCGGATCGGCCACCGCGGTCTGCCAGCCGTCTGCCATTCGGGCGACCCGGTCGATGGCGATCGCGTACCGTTCGGCGTCGAGGCGCGTCGGGTCGGGATTCGATGCGATCCAGATCGGGCACGGGTCCTGCACCGGATGCGGTTCGAGCACGATGTCGCGAAACGTCACGAAACGCCCGTCGTACGAGGCCGGCTCGCCGGGCCGCGAAGCCCACAGGGTCCGGAGGATCTCGATGTTCTCCTCGAGGCGGGGCACACGTTCGCGTGGGTCCACTCCCATGGCCTGCAGCTCGTTCTGATACCCGTTGCCGCCACGGCCGGTCGGGATCCCGAGGCACACCGTCAGCTGCGTGCGTCCGGCGGACAGGACGTCGAGGCTCGCCCACGTCGCGGCGAACAGCACGGGCTGGCGGAGCGGGAACGTGGCCAGGCAACACGCCCCGAGCCGCATCCGCCGGGTCCGAGCAGCGATGGCTGCGAGCGTGGTGGTCGATTCGACACGGGGTTTGGCGATGAGGCCGTCGCCCACCCACAGCGACGACCACGAGGGATCACGGTCGGCACGTTCGGCGAGCGCGAGGAGCTCGTCGACGGTCGTGCCCCCGTAGAGGATCGCCCGATTGGGCAGCGAGAGCCCGAACTCGATCATGTCGGCCGCCCCTGCGGGAATCGTTGCTGGAGGCGCTTGTCGGCCATGGATGCAAGGGTGAAGATGGCCAGCGCTGCGAGGGTCGCCACGATCACCCCCGCCCACAACAGGCCCGACTGGCGTCGGCTCGACGCCCGCAGCAGCAGGAAGCCGAGACCTTCGGTGCCGGTCAGCCACTCGGCGGTCATCGCAGCGAGCACACCCACCGAACCGGCGACGCGCAGCCCCGCGAAGAGGAACGGCAGAGCCGTCGGGAGCCGAGCATGCTTGAAGAGTTGCCAGCGGGAGGCACCGGTGATGGCGAAGAGCTCGTGCACGCCGGTGCTCACCGACCGGAAACCCTTGGCGGCATTCACCAGGATCGGGAAGAACGTCACGACCGTGACACACACCACCGCCGTCTTGAGGCCCCGGCCGACGAACAGCGTCAGCAGCGGCGCCATCGCCACGATGGGGATGGAGCGGAAGATGATCGCCACCGGCAGGAAGGCGCGCTCGGTCACCGGGAACGCCACGAAGGTCGCAGCCAACACGATGGACACCGTCGCGCTGAAGGCCAGTCCCGCAAAGGTGGCCACCATCGTCACCCGCAGGCTCTCGAGGAGGAACACCCGCTCGTCGACGAGCGCACGGAACGCCTCCGCCGGCGACGGGACCTGATAGGACGGCAGGTCGAACAGTGCGATCAGCCCGGCCCAGATGCCGACCACCGCAGCCACCACGAGGGCGATGCGGATGATGCGACGGGCCAGCTCGACCACGCCGGACGGCAGCACCCCGACGGGCATGGCCTCAGACACCGACATCGATACCGCTCCGATCGACGTCCCAGCGCACGACCACCCGTTCGAGCAACGCGACCGACCCGTACAGCGTCAGCGACAGTCCCGCCGCGGTGAGCAGCGAGAGCCACACCATCGGTGGGTCGAACGCGAACATGGCGAGCGTCATCAACACGCCGAGCCCGGCCTCGGCGCCGGTCCACTCGGCGATGATCGCACCGAGCACGGCGGCTGCGGCCGACACCTTCAGGCCCGCGAACACATAGGGAAGCGACCCGGGCAGCACCAGGTACCGGAACCGTTGGCCCGGTGTGGAGGCGAGCTGGGCGAACAGCTCCTCGGTGGCGACCGAGGTGGCCTTGAAACCCTGGATGCAGCCGACGACGACCGGGAAGAACCCGGCGATCGCGACGATCGTGATCCGCACCGTGTCACCGACCCCCATGATGGCGATCAACACGGGCGCCAGCGCGATGAGCGGCAGGCTGTAGGTGACCGCCGCCAGCTTCAGGACCGGGTCGGTGAGGCGGGGCACGATGATCGTGAACGTCGAGAGCAGCAACGCCAGGACCACGGCGATCACATAGCCCCGCACCGAGACGGTCACCGTGGGCCACAGGTGCGAGAGCACGACGTCGGGTTCGTTCACCAGCTCCGATGCGATCGCTCCCGGCGACGAGGCCGACCTCGGCCACGATCCCGATGCGGCCAACAGCTCCCATGCGGTGATCAGAACGGCGAAGGTCGCGAGTGCCGGGACGACGGTGCGGACGATCCTCCCCGCCCGGCGCCGACGTGCCGTCCGCTGCCGCCGGGAGACGCCGGTCGCGGCCCCGGCCGCGGAACCTGCGGCAATGGCGGTCACCGCTCCCCCTCCGCGGCGAACAGCGACTTGCGCACCCGGTTCTCGAACTCGAAGAAGGCCGGGTCCGACATGATCGCCAGATCCCGAGGCCGGGGCAGGTCGACCGAGATCTGATCCACGATCCGCCCCGGGCGCGCCGACAGGACGAAGATCTCGTCGGCCATCAGCACCGCCTCGGAAATGCTGTGGGTGACCAGCACCGCGGTCACGCCGGTGCGGGCCCAGATGTCGAGCAGCTCGAGGTTCATCCGCTGGCGTGTGATCTCGTCGAGCGCCCCGAAGGGTTCGTCGAGCAACAGCAGCTCGGGCGCCAGCACCAGTGCCCGGGCCACAGCAACCCGCTGGCGCATGCCGCCCGACAGTTGATCGGGCCGGGCCTGCTCGAAGCCGGACAGGCCGACCATCTCGATGAGCTGTTCGGGTTCGAGCCCGGCGAAGCTCGTGGTGCGTCCGGAGAGTTGGATGGGCAGCCGGACGTTGTCGAGCACCGTCCGCCACGGCAGCAGCGTCGGGTCCTGGAAGACGAACCCGATGCGCTGCTCCGAGCGCAGCGACGCCGGGGCGGCGCCGCCGATGCGGATCTCGCCCGAGGTGGGCGGGAGCAGATCGGCCAGCAGACGCAGCAGCGTCGACTTCCCGCAGCCGCTCGGTCCGATGAGCGCGGCCATCTGGCCGCGCTCGAGCGTGAGATCCACCGCCTCGAGGGCGACCACGGCGTTGTGGTTGACCTCGAAGTGGCGGTGGACGTCTCGGACCTCGACGTGTGGAATCGGTTGGCTCATCGTCTCCCTCGTCTGCTGTCCGAAGATCTCCGGCAGGGCCGTGGTCACGCCGAATGGACTTCGGCGATCAGCTCCTGGGTGAACACGTCCGCCGCGTCGATCTCCTCTTCGATCAGACCCGCTGCCAGCGCGTCGGCGATGTTGAGCTCGAAGGTCGGCGCGTCGATCCAGAACAGTCCGTTCTCGATGGCATCGCCGGCGTTGATGAGCTCCACCTGGGCGATCGCCTCGGCGGTCTGGGGGCCGAGTTCGAGGCCGTCGGCGGCGTACTTCTCGATGACGACCTCGGCGAGCTCCTCGGGGTTGTCGATCGCCCACTGCCAGCCCGCGACGTCGGCGCGCAGGAAGCGCAGGATCAGGTCCCGGTTCTCGGCCAGCGCCTCGTCGGTGGTGAACAACACGTTGGCGTAGGTGAGCGCGCCGAGATCCGAGGCGAAGGTCGTGACGATGTCGATGCCCGCTTCTTTCAGGGTGGTGCCCTCGTTGGTGGAGAACCCGAAGTAGCCGTCGACAGCGCCATCGGGGAGCACGCTCGGGTCGGGGTTCTTCGGCACGAAGTTCACCTCGGTCGGGTCGAGCCCTTCCTTCTCCATCAGGCCCTCGACCTGGGGACGTGAGCCGTCCGACACCGCGATCGTCTTGCCGATCATGTCGGCCAACGACTCGATGGGAGCGTCGGCGAGGCTCATCAGCGCGAACGGGCTGCGCTGGAAGCCGGCGGCGATGGCCACGACCGGGAGCCCGGCGGCGCGGGCCACGACGAGCTCGTCGGAGCCGGCGTCGCCGATGAGGGCCTGTCCGGAGGTCACCACGCTGATCTGGTCGATGTTGGGACCGCCGCTGCGGAAGTCCGGGTCCACGCCCTCGTCGGCGAAGTAGCCCTGCTCGATCCCTGCGAAGTGGCCACCGAACTGCACGCCCTTGAGCCAACCCAGCTGGAAGGCCAGCGGCGTCAGGCTGCCGTCTGATGCACCCGCCGCTGCCGGGCTGTCGTCGTCACCGCATGCGGCGAGGAACGCCGGGAGGACGGCGGCTCCGAGCATCAGGCCGCCACTGCGGGCGAGGAAACGGCGCCGTCCCATCTCGGTGGGCGGAACCCATGTCGTCTGAGGGATTCTCTGCTTCATGGTGCTACTCCGGTTGGTTCAGGGGGTTCTGGGTTGGTGGGGTTCGGGGTGGGGAGGGTTCTGGGTCGGGAGGAATCAGCCGGCCGGGACGACTGCTATGGCGTCCATCTCGATCAGGAAGTCGGGCCGGACCAGCCCGGCGGTGACCGACGCCCGCGCCGGGTAGGGCGCCGAGAAGCGCTCGCGGAACACGCCGTTGACGGCACCGAAGTCCGCGAAGTCGGCCAGGTACACGGTGATCTTCACGACGTCGTCGAGCGTCGCTCCGGCGGCCTCGACGACGTCTGCGATGCGGTCGATCACCTGATGGGTCTGCGCCGCGGGATCGCCGACGCCGACGGTGGCGCCATCGGCGTCGGAAGGCACCTGGCCGGACACGAAGATCATGCCGCCGGCCACGATGCCCTGGCTGTAGGGACGGTTGGGGGTGTCGGGCCAACCGCCGACGACGGGTTCTCTCATCGGGTCCACTCCAGGTGATCGAGCCACGCCGGGCGACCGGGCAGCTGTGCGGCGATGGGGCCGGGCACCACGACGTGCACGCCGCGCAGGCGGCTGACGGCCTGGGTGATGCGACAGTCGCCGACGACGCTGAGCAGCCGGTAGCAGGCGACGCGGTCGAGGTCGGTGGTGGCCGCCAACAGGTCGACGGTCTGGGCGACGGCGGCGTGGAGCGCCTCGTCGAGGGTCGCTCCCAGACCCATCACGACGAAACCGGCGGGTGTGACCGCATACGGAGCGACAACCTCGACGGTGAGGGTCGGGCCGAGCGTCGCCCGCACCGTCAGGTCGAGACAGGTCTCGATGGCGGTCAGGTCGACCTCGCCGTCGCCCTGGGCGCCGTGACCGTCGCCGAGGCAGAGCCCGGCGCCGTCGACGACCACCGGCAGGTACAGGGTGCTGCCCTCGACCAGCAGGGTGCAGTCGAGGTTGCCGCCGTGGGGGCCCGGGTCCTTGGTGGTCACGGGCCCGCCGGCGGGGTCGGGCAGCGTGGCCACGATCCCGGGGAACGGCCGCAGCGGCACCTCGATGCCATGGACGAGTGCCGTGCGCCGGTCCCGGTCGATCGGGTAGATGACCTCGGTGAGCTCGTCCACCTCACCGGGCAGCACCCCGAGGCCGGGCCGGATCCGGTTGAACCCGTAGGGCGCGGCGAGCGTGACGTCGTCGATGTGCACGGCGACCACGTCGCCGGCCACCAGGCCCTCGAACCCGATGGGCCCGGTCAGAACATGGGGGCCCTCACCGGTCGGCGCGGTGGCCCGGTGGAGCTCCTCGATCTCCGCGGCAACCCAGCCGTCGGCGACATTGTCGCCGGGATCGCCCTGCACCGTCCGCACCCGCAGCGGTTCGTCGAGTGCGAACGGCCCGATCATGGCAGCGGCCGGGTCGATGGCTCCCCACTGGACGGTGTCCGGTGTCGGTCCGACGAAGGGTGCCATCGACGTGTCCACGCCGTCGGGGCGCACCAGGGCGGCGCTCGTCACGACACACCCGCCCCGAAGAGCTCCGACAACGGCCCGATGCGACCGGCCAGCCGATCGACGATGCTGCGCTCGTCGACGGTCGTCAGTTCGGCGTCGGCCACGACATGGTTGCCTGCGACCAGCACGTGACGGACGTCTTCGGGCCCGACGCAGAACGCCAGCAGCGACTCCAGGTTGTCGTGGGGGGCATGCGAGCGCGGCGCCAGGTGGAGGCGCTGGAGATCGATCACCGCGACGTCGGCCTGCTTGCCCGGCGTCAGCGAGCCGATCCGATCACCGAGCCCCAGCGCGTCGGCGCCGCCCTGGGTGGCCAGGTACAGCAACTGCTTCGAGGGCAACAGCTCGGGGTTCTTGGCGGTGACCCGGGCCAGCATCGCGGTCGCCCGGATGACCTCCCACATGTCGAGGCGATAGCTCGAGAGCATCCCGTCGGTACCCAGTGCGAACCGGATGCCGGCCTCCAACCAGGCCGGGACGTCGGCGATACCGGTCCCCATCCGCATGTTGGACACCGGATTGTGGACCAGCGCGGCGTCGCGTTCGGCGAACAGTGCGATCTCGTCCGCATCGAGCCAGTTGCCGTGGGCGTACACCGCGTGAGGGCCGATGGCGCCGAGCTCGTCATAGCGGGGCACGGGACGGGCTCCATGGCGCTCGACGTGACGCTCGATGTCACCGGCGGACTCGCACAGATGCGACGTGAGTCCGGTCTCGTACTTCTGGGCCAGCCGGGTCATCTCGACCACGAGGTCGTCGGTCGCGGCGTTCTGATGCTCGAAGCCGAACCAGTACTGGATGCGGGCGTCGGCGAAGGGCGCGTTGGCCTCGACGGCGGCGAGGTTGCTCTCGAGCGAGTCGCAGCTGTCGGCCATGGCCTCGATGTCGGTCGCATGGGCAGCGACACAGGCACGGATGCCGACGTCGTCGCACCCGGCGCCGAACGGCGTGGGGAAGTTGGGCATCGCCAGCACGGTCGTGCAACCGCCGAGCAGCAGTTCGCCGCAGCCGGCGACCGCTCCCAGCCAGGCGTCCTCGTCCTGCATTCGACGCACGACGTTGTCCGGGTAGCGGTCGTGCCACTCGCGCAGCGTCAGGCCGTCACCGAGGGCGCGAGCGGGCCGGGCGTGGGCGTGGCCGTTGACCAGCCCGGGGATCACGGCATGGCCGGTGGCGTCGATCACCACATCGCCGTCGATCGAGCCGTCACCGGCGGTGATCTCGACGATGATGTCGTCCTCGATGACGACGGTGCCCGGATCCACGAGCCCGAGGCTCGGGTCCATGGTCAGCACCACCCCGTTGCGAATGACGGTTCTCACGATCGCTCCTGTGGTCGAGGGGGAAATGGCGGAGGGTTGAGCCGTTCGAAGTCGAGGCCCCGGCGATGCCAGGAACCGGCGGTCGCCCAAAGGGCCTCGGCATCGGTCTGGACCCGGTGACGGAGTTCGGCGCCGTCGAGGCCGATCACGGTTCCGCCGCGCACGACGTGGCGGCCCGCGACGAACACGTGCTCGACGTCGTCACCGGTGGCGCACTCGACCGCAGCGCGCACGGGATCGCTCACCACGCCGTAGCTGGGGCGACGCTCGTCCACGACGACGAGATCGGCGGGACCGCCAACGGCGAGACGCCCGAGCTCCGGTCGGCCGAGCGCCCGGGCGCTCTCGGTGGTGATGGCTCCGACGATCCGTGCGGTTGCGCCCGCCGCCCCACCATCGAGGGTCCGGGCGATGGTGGCGGCGGCGCGCGCCTCGGCCAGCAGGTCGCGGGGGCTGGTGTCGGTGCCCAGGCCCACCACCACCCCGGCGTCGACGTAGCGGTCGAAGGAGTGCATGGCATCGCCGCGGCGCGACAGGTGCACGGGACAGTGCGCCACTGCGGCACCCGACTCCGCCAGCAATGCGAGTTCACGGTGGCCGCTGCAGACGGCCGGGTGGTGATCGGCGAACACTGCGTGGGCCAGCACCGTCCCTGGAGCGAGCGCCCCGGCGCGGTGCAGCCGCTCGAGCGGCGTCACGGCGTGCTGTTCGAGGGTCACCAGCACTTCCCGCCGGTTCTGGGCTGCATGGATCGTCAGCGGGACCCCACGGGCTGTGGCCAGCTTGGCGGCGCCGGCGAGCAGGTCGTCCGAGGCGGTGTCGACCTGGGCGACGGCGACCGCGCCCTTCGTGAGCCCCGAGGTGCCGATCTCGTCCAGGAAGCCCTCTGCGAGTGCGAGCTGGGACGCGGCGTCCTCGCCGTCCTCCCAGGCGATGCCCTCGCCCTCTGCGATCCATCGCCCCGACGCCATGGCGACACCGACGTGGACCCGGAGGCCGACCCTGTCGGCGGCGCGCACGAGGGCCCGGGCCAGGGGAGGCGGGCAACCGGCTTCGAGCACGGTGGTGGTACCGGTGCGGAGGAGCTCCCAGACGGTCCATTCGGCGAGCAGGTCCGGGTCGCTGCCCGGCGACGAGCTCCCGGGGGCGGGCGCCTTGGCGGTGAGATACGTGGCGCCGAGCAGGTCGGGTTCGCCGGCGCCGTCGACGAGATGATGGTGCGCACCGTGGCCGGCATGGGCATGGAGATTCACCAGACCCGGCAGCAGGAGGCGGCCGTGCGTGTCGATCGTCCGGTCCGGGGTGCCGGTCCACGATCCACCGAGGTGGGCGATCTGATCGTCCTCGAGGACGACGGTGACGTCGCCGACGAGCTCGGGACCGGCACCGAGGTCTGCCAGTGCGGTGCCTCCGACGAGTGCAGTCGTCGTCATGGGTTGGTCACCGGGATCGGCCCTGCGGCTCCGCTTCGCATGGATGTATACAATCAGCGTCAGTTTTCGGGAGCGTTGCCCGCATGTAAACGCACGATTTCCAAGTGGATTCGACGGCGACGACCGAGATCAGCGACCCCTCGATGCGCGGACGACCCCCAGGACGCCATCCGGCCGACCACCCCACGGCACCCCGCCGTGGGCGGGTCGCGCCGGCGGGCCGGTTCAGGCGCCGGCGGCTTCGGCCTCCGCGGCACGGGCCGCGTTGGTGAGATGCACCCGCAACAACGCGCCCGCGGCATCGGGCTCGCCGGCCACGACGGCATCGAGGATCGCCCGGTGCTCGGCCCACGATGCCTCGGCGCGACGCGGCAACTTGCCGGCGTAACCGAACTCCACCCGCGTCCGGAGCTGTTCGACCAGACCCGCGGCGATCTCGTTGCGGCACGCGAGCCCGAGTGCGCGGTGGAACTCGGTGTTCAGGGCCACGAGCTGCTCTTTTTCCCCATCAGCAGCGACTTCCTGGCCTGCATCGACGATGCGATCGAGCCGCTCGATGTCCTCGTCGGTCCGGTGCAGCGCGGCCCGGCGGACGATCAACTCCTCGAGCGACAGGCGGACCTCGACGAGCTTGGCCTGCTCCTCGAGATCGAAGGTGGGGACGAAGGCACCGCGGTTGGCGATGATCTCGACGAGACGCTCGGCGTGCAGCTGGCGCAGCGCCTCGCGCACCGGCACTCGCGACACGCCGTACCGCTCGGCCAGGGCCACCTCGCCCAGACGTTGCCCCGGGGTCAGACGACCCGCGAGGATGTCGGCTTTGATCATCGCTGCGACCTGTGAGGATCGGGTCCCGCCGGACTTCACATCCCCATCGCTCAGCACGTTTCCACCTGTCGACCCATGCCGGACAAGATAGCGCCCCTCACCACCATGTTGTATACATCAGCTCATGGCTGACTCCGCTGCTCCCCCACCACCTTCCCCCGATGGCCGGGGTGCCGTCGAGACGGCCGCCCCGCACCCACCGCCGTTCGCCACCTTCCATGCCCGGCGCGGCATGGTCTGCTCGGTCGACCACCTCGCCTCGGGCGCCGGCATCTCGGTCCTGCGGGCCGGCGGCAACGCCGTCGACGCCGCCGTGGCCACCAGTGCGGTCCTGGCCGTGACGACCCAACACATGTGCGGGATGGGTGGCGACCTGTTCGCACTCGTCCATCACACCGACGGCGAGCCGCCGAGCTGTCTCAATGCGAGCGGCCGAGCCGGCAGCGGAGCAGACGCCGAGGCGCTGCGCAGCGAGGGCCACCGGCGTATGCCCACCGACGGCGACGTCCGGGCCGTCACGGTCCCGGGATGCGTCGACGGATGGCTCGCGCTCCTCGAGCGCCACGGTCGGCTCCCGATCGCAGAGGTGTTCGAACCGGCCCGCTCCTACGCCGAGGAGGGCTTCCCCGCGTCGCCCCAACTCGCCGCGGCCATCTCGGTCATCGCCGGGATCGACGGCGCCGACGACTACCCGGCGGCGACCAGGCGCGGCGATGTGATCACCCGACCGGGCGTGGCCCGGACCCTCGCCGCCATCGCCGAGGGCGGACGGGCCGCCTTCTACGAAGGCGAGTTCGGCGCCGGGCTGCTGCGGGTCGGTGCCGGCCTGTTCGACGCCGACGACCTCGCCCGCTCCCAGGCCGACTGGGTCGCACCCCTCGGCGCCCCCGTGTGGGGCCACCAGGTCTTCACCATCCCACCCAACAGCCAGGGCTATCTGGCGCTCGCCGCGGCGCGCATCGCGGAGATGATCGGCATCGGCCCCGACGGAGCTGCGACGCCGCCCGACGACGCCTGGGTCCATGCTCTGGTCGAAGCCGCACGCCTCGCCGGCTACGACCGACTCGCTGTGCTGCACGACCGCGCCGACGGCGACGCCCTCGTCGGCCACGACCGCCTGGCCGAACGGGCTGCCCGCTTCGATCCCGACCACCGCGTCGGCGTCACCGCTCCCCGCGGCGACGGCGACACCATCTACATGTGCACCGCCGACGGCGACGGCATGGCCGTCTCGTTGATCCAGTCCAATGCCCGCGGCTGGGGCGCGTACCTCACCGTTCCCGAGGTCGGCATCTTCCTGCACAACCGGGGCCAGGGCTTCTCGCTCGAGCCGGGACATCCGGCCGAGTTCGCACCCGGCCGGCGCCCGCCCCACACCCTGGCGCCGGCGCTGGTGCAGCGCGACGACGGCACGCTGCGCGCCGTGTTGGGGACCATGGGCGGCGACACCCAACCCCAGGTCGTGCAGCAGATGCTGACCCGGCTGCTCGCCCACGGCCAGTCGCCGGCGACCATCATCACCGCGCCCCGGTGGCGCCTCGGCGACGGCGGCTTCTCCACCTGGGAGGACGACGGCCCGGACGAGGTCCGCATCGAGGGGAACGCTCCACCATCGTGGCGAACCGGCCTCGAGCGGCGCGGCCACAGCGTGGTGGTCGATCCGGTGCTCGACACCGGCTACGGGCACGCCCACATGATCGAGCGGTCGCCCGAGGGAACCCTCGGCGGGGCCCACGATCCCCGGGCGCTCACCGGCGGCACCGCGACCTGGTGACCCGACCGCAGAGGTCCGGACAGCGCCTGCGGCACTAGGGTCTCGTCCCGACGAGACCGATCGAGGGGGTTCGATGGCCGATCGACAGGTGCACCTGCGCACGTGTCCGCTGTGTGAGGCGATGTGCGGGCTGGCCGTGCACGTCGAGGACGAAAAGGTCGTGCTCATCCGACCCGACCGCGACGACGTCTGGTCCAAGGGCTACATCTGCCCGAAGGGCACCACCCTCGGCCACCTCCACCACGACCCCGACCGGCTGCGTCTCCCCCTCGTCAAGAACGCCGACGGCGAGTTCGTCGAGACCGACTGGGAAACGGCGCTGCGGCGCTGCCACGAGCTCCTCGGTGGGGTGCTGGCCGCCCACGGCAAGTCGGCGATGACCGCGTACATCGGCAACCCGACGGTGCACAACCTGTCGATCTCCCGCTACGTCGGGCTGTTCAGCGGCCTGGCGCAGCTGCCCCACATCTACTCGGCGGGCACGGTCGACCAGTGGCCGAAGAACCTCACGTGCGCCCGCATGTACGGCAACCCGTGGATGATCCCCGCACCCGACTTCCCCCGCACCGACTTCGCCGTGATCATGGGCGCCAACCCCCAGGCCAGCCAGGGCAGCCTCGTTGCGTGCGCTGACCTGCCCGGCACGCTCGACGAGATCAGCGCTCGCGGCCGGGTGGTCGTGATCGACCCTCGCCGGACCGGCACCGTCGACCACGCCACCGAATGGATACCCATCCGCCCCGGCACCGACGCGGCGCTCCTGGCCGCGGTCGTGCAGGTGCTGTTCGCCGACGGTCTGGTCGACTGCGGCGACGTGGCCGACATCGTCGAGGGCCTCGATCTCGTCGCCGAGCTGGTGGCACCCTTCACGCCCGAGGCCGTGGCCGAGACCTGCGGGATCGACGCCGATGCCATCCGGGCCCTGTCCCGCGACTTCGCCGCCGCCGACCACGCCGTCTGGTACGGCCGCATCGGCACCTGCAACCAGGAGTTCGGGACGTTGGCCTCGTGGCTGGTCGATGTCGTCAACATCGTCACCGGCAACTTCGACCGCCCCGGCGGGCTGATGTTCGGCAACCCCGTGGCCCCCATCATGGCGGCGCTGCGCCCCTACGACGAGAACATCACCGGCCGGTGGACCAGCCGGGTGCGCGGCGCCCCCGAGGTGCTCGGTCAGGTGCCGCTGTCATGCCTGGCCGAGGAGATCGCCACCCCCGGCGAGGGCCAGATCAAGGCGCTCGTCACGATCTGTGGCAACCCGGTGATCTCGGCGCCCGACAGCGACCAGCTCGACCGGGCCCTGCCGATGCTCGACGCCATGATCTGTCTCGACAACGCCCTCAACGAGACCACCCGCCACGCCGACGTCATCCTGCCCGGCGTGTCGGCGCTCGAGCAGGGGCACTACGACGAGATGATCTGGCAGTGGGCCGTGCGCAGCGGCGCCAAGTGGTCCGATCCCGTGTTCGACGCCGGCGACCGGCCCCACGAGTGGGAGCTGCTCTTGCGCCTCGGCGCTGCGTGCGCAGGCATGGCCCACGACGACGTCGACGTGGCCGCCATCGACGACGGCTACTTCTCGGCCATCGCCGCAGGCAAGGGCGCCGACCCCGCCGTCGCCCTCGCTGCGACACCCGACCCCGGTCCCGAACGCCTGACCGACCTCGCCATCCGCACCGGCCCGTGGGGGGATCGCTACGGCGAGGTTCCCGACGGCCTGAACCTCGACCGGGTCCGCGCTGCCGAACACGGCCTCGACATGGGACCGATGATCCCCCGGGCCCGGGAGATCATCACCCGCCCGTCGGGCACGATCGACCTCGCCCCCGCCGACATCACCACCGATCTCGACCGCCTGGCGTCGCGCCTCGGCCGCGACGACGCCGGCCTGGTGCTGGTCAGTCGCCGGCACCTGCGCTCCAACAACTCCTGGATGCACAACGTCAAGGTGCTGGTGAAGGGCAAGGACCGCTGCACCCTGCTGATCCACCCCGACGACGCCGCCGCAGCCGGCGTGGCCGACGGCGAGACCGTGCAGGTCACCTCCGAGGCCGGCTCCATCGAGGTCCCCGCCGAGGTCAGCGACGAGATGATGCGCGGCGTCGTGTCGCTCCCCCACGGCTGGGGCCACGACAAGGAGGGCACCCGTCAGTCGATCGCACGCGAGCACGCCGGGGTCAACTCGAACCTGCTGTCGCCCGGCCACCTGGTCGACGTGCCGTCGGGCAACGCGGTCGTCAACGGCATCCCCGTCGAGGTGACGCCCCTCCACGTACCGGCAACCACCTGAGCGCCATGCGCGTCGGATTGGTGGTGGGCGCGGGCGGAACCGCCGGCGGCTTCTTCATCCGGGCGGCGTTCGGCGCGCTGCGTGACGAGGCCGGATGGGACCCGGCCACGGCGACGTCGATCGTGGGGACCTCGGCCGGTGCGATCAACGCCGCGCATCTCGCCGCGGACGCCACAACCGGCGCAGCCACGGGCCTGGACGGCCTCGCAGCGCTCGCCGAGGCGCTCATCCCGCCCGGACTCGGTTCGGTCGATCGGGTCGTCAGCCCGCTCCGCCGCATCGGTGGGCGGCTCCTCGCGCTGGTCGGACCGACCGGCCGCCATGCCCCTGGCTACGACGTCGCCGCTGGCCCGTTCCACACCGGCCTGCGGGTGGTGTCGGTCGCGCACCGGGCGGGCACACGACGGGTTGCTCTGCTGCGTGCGGCCGATGACCCTGCCGCCGAGATGTACGCGTCCGCGGCGGTGCCGGGCTACGCCGCACCCGTGGAGATCGACGGGAGACTCCACATCGACGGCGCCGTCCACTCCCCCACCAACGCCGACCTCATCTCCCCCGACGACCACGATGCGTTGGTCGTCATCGCGGCGATGGTGCCCCTCGACGGCGGATCGGTCGTGCAACGCAGCCACCGTTCGCTGCTGGCCGGCGAGCTCGGACCCTGGGCCCGCACGACCAAACCCGTGGTCGTGATCGCCCCGACCGCGGCAGAACTGGCGCAACGCGACGACCACGACGCCTTCGGCGCAGCCGCCCGCCGTCGCATCACCGGCGCGCTGAGCTGAGTCGTCGGCAGCCGAGGCCACGGACACCCTGGTCTCGCGACGCTCGGCCCGCCGTGGCCCTCGAGGTGCCAAGCTCTGCGCCATGGCCTTCTTCGAACGTGACGACGTCCGCATCCACTACACCGACACCGGCGCCGGCTCGGGTTTCCCGGTTCTGTTGATCGCACCGGGCGGCATGCGCTCGACCATGGACAAGTGGGCGGCGATGCCGTGGAATCCCCTCGAGGCGCTCGCCGGCTCGTACCGCATCATCGCCATGGACCAGCGCAACGCCGGCGGGTCGACCGCGCCCATCACGGCGGACGACGGGTGGGATACCTACACCGCCGACCAGATGGCCCTGCTCGACCACCTCGGTGTCGAACGCTGTCACGTCATCGGCATGTGCATCGGCGGCCCGTACTCGCTGGCACTCGCCATGGCCGCTCCTGAGCGGATCGCATCGGCGGTGCTGTTGCAGCCCATCGGCATCGACGACAACCGCCTGGCCTTCGTGCAGATGTTCGACGGCTGGGCCGCCGAGGTCGGCCCCGACCACCCCGAGGCCGACGCCGAGACGTTCGCGTCGTTCCGCCAGAACATGTACGGCGGCGACTTCGTGTTCGTCGCCACCCCTGACGAGGTCGCCGCCGTCGAGACGCCGCTGCTGGTGGCCATGGGCGACGACCTCTACCACCCCCAGACGACATCGAGAGAGATCGCCCGCCTGGCTCCGGACGCCACCCTGATCGAGCGCTGGAAGGACGACGACGTGGCCCCCGAGACCGACGACGCGATCAAGACGTTCCTGGCAGCGCACACCCCGAGCTGAGCCGAATGCCTCCAGCCTCGACGCCCGGCCCCCGACGCTGGGCGCCATGAGGAGCAGGCAGTTGCGTCGGGCCTCGTCGCCTAGGATTTCGCACATGGATTCTGGCGGGTCCGAGCGAGACTGGCCCTTCGTCGGGCGCGAGGACATCCTCGATTCCTTCGCCGAGCGCCTCGAGGACCCGACCTCGGAGGCACTCCTCATCGTCGGTCGCTCCGGCAGCGGCAAGACCCGCCTGCTCCGGGCGATGGGGGCCCGCGCCGCCGGCGGTCGGCGCCGCGTGGTGCACGTGATGGGCGCAGCCTCTGCAGCCAACGTGGCCTTCGCTCCCTTCTTGTCGATCGTGCCGCCCAACATCGGGTTCGACGTCTCGGAGTCGCAACTTTTCCGACTCGTCCTCGGCGAGGTCAACCGCGACAACGGACCGGTCATCCTCGTCGACGATGCACAACTCCTCGACGCCGCTTCCGCCTCGCTCGCGAACGCACTCGCCGTGGCCATCGGCGGACGGCTGGTCATCTGCGCCCGACGAGAGGAGACGATCCCGGCAGCCATCGACGCCCTCGCCCGCGACGGATTCGCCCGGCGCATCGAACTCCCGATGCTCGACAGGGCCCAGGTCGCCACGCTCGTCGACACTGCCCTCGGTGGAGAGGTCGAACGCCGCGTCACCCACGAAGCGTGGCGGCTGTCGCAAGGCCTTCCGCTCTACGTCCACGAGCTGGTACGGACCAACATCGAGAACGGCAGGCTGCATCGGATCGATGGCCGCTGGCAGCTCGTGGACGCCATGGTTCCGTCGAACCGGCTTCGAGATCTCGTCGCCGCTCGGCTCGACGGACTCGATGTCGACGAACTCGGAGCGCTCCACCTGCTGGCCGTGCAACCCGCCGTCGCACAGGGGATCTTCGAGGAGGCCGCCGGTGCCGCCGTCTCGGTTGCCTTGTCACGTCGAGGGCTCGTCAGCACCGTCGCGCGGGGCCGTCGACACGACGTCGAGATCGGCCATCCCCTGTACGCGGAGGTTCTGGCGGCACAGATGTCTCCGAGCGAGCGACGTGAAGCGGGCCTACGTCTCGCCGACCTCATCGAGGCCAGCGGGGCTCGGCGACGCACAGATTCGCTCGTGATCGTCACGTGCCGACTGTCGGCCGAAGCGCCCGTCGAGCCGGCCAGGCTCATCGCCGCCGGCCGGAATGCCATCTCCATGACCGACTACGACCTCGCCGAGCGACTCAGCCGGCACCATTCCATCGCGGGCACGGCCGAAGGACTGGCGCTGTTGGCTCGCGCCCGGGCGGGGCAGGGGCGCTTCGACGAAGCCGACGAGCTCTTCGAACAGGCAGTCGAGATGACCGTCGACGGTGACGAGCGGGCCGCACTGCACCTCGAGCTCGCGCTGTTGGCCATGCAGCTGCGCATGGATCCCACGTCGGCCGAGCATCACCTCGGGCAGGCCCTCGTGATCGCCGAACACCCGATGCTCACCGCAATGGCGCAGGTGGCACGGGCGACGGTGTACTACGCGGTCTCGGGTGCGGGACGGGCATCGGCCGCTCTCGACGAGATCGACCTCTCCCTTCTCGGACCTGCCGAGCGCATCCAGGCGGCGATGCTCCGGGCGTCGACCGCCGCGACCGCCGCCCGTGTGGACGACGCGCTGCGACACTGCGACGAGGTCCGGACACTCGCCCCGGAGGTCAACGCGGCGACGTGGTTGGTCCACGAGCGCACGGACTTCTCCGAAGTCATCGCCCTCGGTATCCGAGAACCGGAGCGGGCTCTGCAACTCGCCACAGAGCACTTCGCCCGACACGATCCACACAGCGCCGACGCCTCCGCCCCGGTATTGATGGCGGCATTGAACGTCGCCGTCGTCGCCGGGCATCTCGACGTCGCTTCGCAGACCTATGAACGGTGGCAACGCGCAGTCGCAGGCAGCTCGGACCGCATGACCGACCACGGAGGCATGATCGGCGGCGCGATGCTCTGTATCGAACTCGGCGACATCGAGGCCGCCGAGACGATCCTCGAGCGTCGCAACGATCTGCCATCGGCGTTCAGCACCGACAGCATGATCCATGTCGCCCTGGGCCGCATCGAGGCCGCTGCAGGTCGTCGACGGGAGGCGATCGGCTGCCTCCGACAGGCAATCGATCAGGCCTCGGCCCAGGGGAACCACCTCTTCGCGGGCATCGCCGCCAATCACCTCTCGGTGATCGGCGACCACGAGACCGCCGCTGCGGCGCTGGACGGCATCCTCGCTTCCACGGGACCCGGATGGGTCGCGCTCCAGTGGCAGGCGGCCGCCACTGCGGCGAGCCGGCGCGACACCGCGGCTCTGGAGACCCTCGCTGCCGACTTCACCCGGCGAGGCTTCCGCCTCGATGCCGTTCGCTCGATGGCGTGGTCGGCCCGCTACTCGTCCGAGCCCCTGCAGCGCCTCCGCCGGTTCCTCGCAGCGCAGCAGCTCCTGGACGAGACCGGGGGCGGGCGTTGCCCGGTTCTGTCGGCCGTCCGGATCGAACTGACCGAACGCGAGACCGAGATGATCCTGCTCGTCGCGTCCGGCGAGACGAACACGGCGATCGCAGATCACCTCGTGATGTCGCGGCGCACGGTCGAGAACCACCTCCACCGGGCGTACCGCAAGCTGGACAGCAACCGGGCAGCGGTCATCGATGTGCTGGGTCGACCGCTGCGTCGCTCCGCCGCCGGGGAGTCGGTCTTTTTCGACGGGGGCGACGAACGACAGCGGGTTGAGTAGCGAAGCGGCTTGCGCTGCGTACCCGCCGCCGCGGTCGAGTGGTGCATGGACACCATCGAGACCAGAACGATCCTGCTCACCGGCGGCACCGGCTTCCTGGGAGCGGCGCTCATCGACCGACTGCTCGACCGCGGCGTCGAGACGATCCATGCCCTCGTACGCGCGGACGATGACGCGCATGCGCGCGGCCGCGGTGCACACATCACCCGGGACCCGAGGGTCCGTTGGGTCCGGGGCGACGCCGAACGCCCCCGGCTCGGGCTGAGCGCAGCCACCTGGCAATCGTTCGCCCACACCGTCGACGAGATCTTCCACTGCGCGGCGTCGACCCGGTTCGACCTGCCGCTGGAGCGCTCGCACAGAGCGAACGTATCCGCCACCGAACACGTGCTCGAACTCGCTCGGGTGGCGCATGCGAACGGTCAGCTCGTCCGGCTCCACCATGTCAGCACCGCTTACGCGGCCGGACGCACGTCCGGACGCATCGACGCCCATGTGCTTCCTGGCGATGACGCCCGGGCGTTCCGGAACCCCTATGAGCAAACGAAGGCGCGGGCGGAACGCATGCTGCGCAGCCAGGACGACGTCCCGGTCACCATCTACCGACCCTCGATCATCGCAGGAGATACCCGTAGCGGCGCCACGACCAACTGGAACGTCCTGTACGGCCCGATGCGGATGATCGCCAACGGCAAACTGCCCGCGCTGCCGACCGCCCGTACGGGCATCGTCGACACCGTGGGCATCGACGTCGCTGCCGACGCCGTAGCGCACCTGGCGTCGTTGCCCGTGACCGGCCATACCGCCTACCTGATCGCAGCGGGCGACCGGTCGTTCACGGTGGAACAGTTCGTTCGAGCATGCATCGACCGCACCTGCGCCCGGTTCGGCGACTCCGCCACTCGTTGCACCGTGATCGGACCCCGCCGTTGGCGCGCGCTCGCCGTCGCGGCGCACGTGGCCGGTCGGGCACCCCGCCGGGCGCAGGCGGTGCGACGATGGGGCCTGCTCGCCGAGCGGGGACTCCGGGCGTTCGAGCCGTACGAGCCCTACACCGCCGTCGAGGGGACGTTCGACAACCGGCGGGAACAGCGCATCCTGGCCGCAGTGGGCATCACGATGCCTCCGCCGGATCGCTACCTCGCCACGATCGTCGACTATGCGCTCGCGCACGATTTCGGGCGATCGCAGCCACGAGTGACGGATACCACGACGGAATTGAGTAGGCAGGACTCCTTGCACTGAGTAGCGCGCCCTGCGATCGACTCGGCCCATGGTGGATGTCGATGTGAACTCCAGCGCACGCGAGGTCGCCGCTCCCGCAGGTCCGGAGGAGCAGCCATCGACGCCACCGGCGTACGGCGCTCCGCCGCCGCCGCAAGCGGACAGTCTGCAGTACCGGCGCCGGTGGGTGTTGGTGGGCGCGGTGTTGTTCGTCGTGGCAGCGGCAGTGCTCGGCGCCGACGCCCGCGACCGTCTCTCGCCGGGATCGGGATTCCGGGCAGGGTCGGCCGAGAGCACTCTCGCCGATCGGGCGCTGGAGGAACGCTTCGGCGCCGGTCCACCGAATCTGGTCATCGTCGCCTCCACCGGCGGCGAACCGATCGGCGAAGCGGGCGAGGCCGGCGCCGAGCTGACGGCTCGGCTGGCGTCGGTCGCCGGTGTCGACGACGTGGTCTCCTACTGGTCGGCCGGCACCGACCAGTTGCGATCGACCGACGGGACCGCTGCCCTCGTCCTCGCTCGGATCCAGGGCAACGAAGACGAGATCGACGAGACCTTCCGACTCGTCGAACAGGAGCTCGCCGAGCCCATCGAAGGTCTCCGGACCGCGATCGGCGGAACGGCTGCGGTGGCCCACGAGACGGTCCATCAGAGCAAGGTCGACCTCCGGCGCGCCGAGCTCCTCGCCGCACCGCTGGTGCTCCTGGCGTTGCTGGTGGTCTTCCGCAGCATCGTCGCGTCGCTTCTTCCGCTCGTGATCGGCGTCGCGAGCGTGGTCGGGACCTTGGCCGTCCTCGCTGTCGCGACGCTCGTCGCGCCGGTGTCGATCTTCGCCCTCAACCTGACGACGGCGCTCGGCTTCGGGCTGGCAGTTGACTACAGCCTGCTGTTCCTCACCCGCTATCGGGCCGAGCGACGAGCGATGAGCGACCGCCCGATCGCTCGCACGATCGAGACCGCCGGACGATCCATCCTCTTCAGTGCGCTGACCACCGCCGTCTCGCTCGCCTGCATGGCCATCTTCCCCCTCGGCTTCCTCCGCTCGATGGCCGTGGCGGGGCCCGCTGTGGTGCTGTTGGCCGCGGGGCTGACGCTTGCGGTCCTCCCGGCTCTGGTGGCGTTCCTCGGCGACAACATCGAGCGGGGTGCACTGCCCGGTCGACGCCATCATCGTCCCGGCGTCACCCGCTGGCGGCGTGTCGGCATGCGCATCGCCGAACGGCCCGGGCTCGTCGCAGTCGTCGTGACGGCCGGTCTGGTGCTGCTGGCAGGGCCATTCCTCGATGTCCAGTGGGGCCGAACCGACGATCGGGTCCATGCGCCGGGCAGCGATGCACGCGTCGCGCACGACATCATCCGGTCGGATTTCGACGGGTCGGAGTTCGGAGCGGTCGCCGTCGTGCTCCCCGACCGGGGCGGCCTCGGCGACGACGCGATCGGGCGGATCGCAACGGACATGTCCGAACTCGATGACGTCGCGCGGGTCGAGAGCCCGACGGGCGTGTACGCGGACGGGGTCCGGATGGCACCACGCGAGGCCACTGGCGACCGCTACCAGTCGGGCGACAGCGTATGGATCAGCGTCGTGCCAGCCGTCGAGCCGTTCTCGGAGTCCGGACGCGATCTCGTGCGAGCCGTACGGGCGATGGAACTGCCGGCCGAACGCCTGGTCGGCGGCGATGTCGCCACCCAGATCGATACCGTCGATGCCATCACCGAGCGGGTGCCCCTGGCGATCGCCGCAGTGGTCGTCGCCTCACTCGTCCTGCTCGGGCTGCTGACCCGATCGGTGCTGGTGCCCGTCAAAGCGGTCGTGCTCAATGCCCTGTCGTTGACCGCAACACTCGGCGCCGTCGTGTGGATCTTCCAGCTGGGCAATCTCGCCGGGGTCCTGGACTTCACCCCGACGGGAACGATCGACCTGACGATCGTCGTGTTGATCGTCGCCGTCTCGTTCGGCCTGGCCATGGACTACGAGGTCTTCCTCGTGTCCCGCATGCGAGAGGAGTACGACCACCACGGAGACAACACCGAGGCGGTCATCGCGTCGCTCGAGAAGACGGCGACGGTCATCACGGCCTCGGCGGCATTGATCGCGATCGTGTTCGGGGCGTTCATCACCGCGGACATCGCGCTTGTGAAGATGAGTGGCCTGGGCATCGCGCTGGCTGTCGTCGTCGACGCCGTGGTGATCCGCTCGACGTTGGCGCCCGCCCTGATGGTCATGGCCGGCGAACGGAACTGGTGGCCGCATCGGCGGCCCAGGTGAGACGCAGGCGTAACGACGCGACCTGCAGCATCTCCTCATGGCTCGCGACCGGCACCGACGCTTCACCTTCGAGTCATCGACGAGAGGAAGGCAATCATGGACAACCAACCGTCCGTACTCGCCGCGCTGGCCCGCGATCGGCACCGGGACCTGTGCGGAACCGCGCCGGTGCATCGGTCGCTGCGGGGGCGACGGCGTCGCCCCCGCCGATTCGCCATGCAGTGGGTGCCGCTGCGGCGTCGGCGGCCGTCGCTCCATGCTCCCCGTCGTCCGCCCGTTCCGGCGCCGTGAATCGTCGCTCGGGCAACGATTCTCGGCGCCGGTCCATCGGCGCCGGCGTCACGGCACCGGCGCTGCCTCGGCGGTGACCACCAGCCAGCCGTCCTCGAGGGTCGGCGGCACCAGCTCGGCTCCCGGTGGGGCATCGCCGACGCAACGGTATCGACCGTCGGCCAACAGCAACGACGATCGCACCCATGGTCCCGGCGCCTCGTCCTGCACCCATACGCGTCCCGACGCGGCCTCGACGAGCTGCGCCGGCCGCCCTGCGAAGCGCACGCGACCGGCCACGAGCACCACCACCAGGTCAGCGAGCGCTGCCTCCTCGGCCAGGTGCGTCGACACCACCACCGTCGAACGCATCCGACGGTCGGCCACGATGCGGCGCAGCCGGGCCCGCTCGTCGGGATCGAGAGCCACCGAGGGCTCGTCGAGCACCAGCAGCGACGGGTCACCTAACAGGCTCTGTGCCAGGCCGACCCGGCGGACCATGCCGCCCGACAGGTCCCCCACCCTGTCCGCGGCCCGCTCGGCGACCCCGACCTCGGCCAGCACTCCCATCACCGCCTGACGGCGGGCCCGCTCGTCGCGCATCCCCTTGCAGACGGCCAGATAGTCGACGACATCGAACACCCGTGCCCGTGCAGCGAGCCCCGGCTGCTGGGGCAGATAGCCGATGCGGCGCCGAGCCTCGACACGGTCGGCGTCGTGGCGCGGGTCGAGGCCGTCGATCGTCACCGAACCCGCCGTCGGGGTGAGCACCGTCGCAAGACACCGCAACAGGCTGGTCTTGCCCGACCCGTTGGGCCCGAGCACGGTCACCACGCCACCCTGGGCGACGACGTCGACACCGTCGAGCACACGACGGTCGCCGAACTCCAGCGTCAGCCTCTCCACGAGCACCTGCGCCGGCGCCATCACGCTGCCACCGCGGAGGTCGCCAGGACGTCGAACCGGTCGCGCCGCATCCAGACCACGATCAGCCCGACGATGCAGACCGCGGCAGCCGTCGCCTGGCCCACCGCGGTGAACGCGGCGAGGGGATCGTCGGCCGCCCGGCGGGCCACCAGCACGACCAGCAGCCAAGCCACCGCGGTGACCGCCGCCGCATGGCGCGGGGCCACGAAGGTCATCGCCGCCAACGTGACGCTGGTGCACGCCAGCGCCGGTACCAGCCAACCCGCAGCCATCAGCGACAGATCCGGCGTCAGCAGGCTCACGAGCCCGAGCACGACGACCGACAGCCCGATCACCGCTGCGGAACGGATCAGCACGAGACGCAGCCCCCGCAGCGGCGTGGCGAGGGTGATCTCGTGGGCGGGGTCGGACTCGGGTCCGTAGGCCATCGCCACCCCGAGCACGGGCAGCAACGGTGCCAGCACCAGCCACGTGAAGAGCCCGTCGCGGGGATCGGCGGCGTCGACGGCGCCCAGGCCGACCACGATGACCACGGCCATCGCCACGAACCACGCGCGGCGCAGCGCCGGCGTGGCCACCAGCAGACGCGCCGTCCACGACGGCACACCGACACGGGCGAGGAGCCGCTCGATGCGCCCGGGCCATGGTGCGTCGAGTTCGACGGTGATCGCCTGCCAGTTGGCATCGATACGGGCCTGGGTGACGGACAGATCGGGCGGGTTCACGACAGCACCTCCTGGAGCTCTCGTCGGGCACGCATCAGGCGGGTCTTGACCGTTCCCTGGGGCACACCGAGCATGTGTGCGGCCTCCTTGGTGGTGAGGCCGTCGATGGCCGTGGCGATCAGGACCAGTTGGAGATCGGGGTGCAGCCCGCGGAGGGCGTCGCCGAGATCGCCGTGGGCGCCGCTGCCGAACAGGTCGTCCTCGAACGACAGGACCGACGCCGCCAGCGTCTCGGGGGCGACGGGTTCAGGACGGCGCTTGCGCAGCTGGTCGATGAGGCGCCGCACGGCGATGCCCCACAACCAGGCGCCCACCTCGCCGGTGCCGCGGTACTTCTTCGCGGTCTGCCAGACGGCCAGGAACGTGTCCTGGACGGCGATGTCGACCACATCGGGGTCGCCGCAGCGCCGTTGCAGCCGGGCCGTCAGCCAGCCCGCGTGGCGCCGGTAGAGCTGTTCGAGCGCGCTGCGGTCACCACGTGCGATCCGGGCGACCAGTGCCTGGTCCTCGTTGCGCTGCTCGGTCATCGTGAGGCCTGTCGTATCGACGGGCCCGAACGGTTCAGGGATCGATGAGGTTCTCGTCGCGCATGGACTGGATCTCCTCGCACAACGGGCACACCGGGTACTTCTTGGGATCGCGCGACGGGACCCAGACCTTGCCGCACAGCGCCGTGACGGGCTCGCCGGTGATCATCGACTTCATCACGGCCTCGCCCCCACCGATCACGTAGTGGCTGAAGCGGTCGTGATCGCCTTCGTCGAGACGCGGTGCCGGGCGTTCGGTCTGTACGTCACTCATGGGACCCGATGGTAGTCGCCGGATCCGGCCTCCCATCGCAAAGAACTGCCCCTGCTACTCCACGCTCACCAGGTGGTAGAGGCGCTCGACGTCGGCGGGATGACAGAGGTCGGTGCCGGGGGTGAGCACGGCTGCCGAGCCGGCGGCGACGCCGCGGCGGACGGCGTCGACGAGGTCGGCGCCACCGATGAGCGCCGCCACCATGCCGGCGACCATCGAGTCGCCCGAACCGACGGTGCTGACCACCTGCTCCACCGGGGGCGCGCCGAACCAGACCGGCTCTTCGTCGGGGCGGGCGAGCATCGCGCCCTCGGCGCCCAGCGACACGGCCAGCGCCCCGACCGTGCCCCGCTCGAGCACCTGGCGGGCGGCCAGGGCGATCTCGCCGCGGTCGGCCGGAACCCAGTCGACCATCGACGCCAGCTCGCGCCGCGACGGCTTGACGAGCGTGGCGGCGCTGGTCATCACCTCGGCCAGCGGCGGTCCGGCGGTGTCGACGACCGTGGTGACCCCGTGGGTCTCGGCGATGACGTCGATCAGATCGGCGTAGAAGCGGTCCGGGAGTCCGGGGGCGGTCCCGCCCGACAGCACCACGACGTCGGCGCCGGCGGCCGCGGCGATGATCGCCTCGCTCATCGCGTCGGGGTCGTCGATGGTGGGGCCGTCGACGACGATGCGGTACTGCAGCAGCCGAGCCTCGTCGAACACCGCGAAGGACTCGCGGGTGAGCCCGTCGATCTCGTAGGTCAGCGGGATGATGCCCTCGTCTCGCAGAAGGCCGACGTACTCGTCGCCGATCCCGCCGCCGACGGCCACCCACGATGCGCTCTCGACGCCGAGTCGGCGCAGGACCCGCGACACGTTGACGCCACCCCCGCCCGGATCACGGCGCGAGTCGGTGGCGCGCAGCTTGTGCTCGGGGATGAGCGTGCTGACGCTCAGCCCGACATCGAGCGCGGGGTTGACGGTGACGGTGAGGACCGAGACGTGCTCGGGAACGGCGGACACGGCCGGTGATCAGGCGCGCGGTTCGCGGGGAAGGCCGAGCACGCGCTCGCCGAGGATGTTGCGCATGACGTTGGAGGTCCCGCCCATGATGGTGTAGCCGGGGGCATAGGCCAGGCCCGCGGTGACGTCGTTCCACTCGAACGCAGCAGGACCGAGCACCCGGGCGACGAACTGGGCGACACGCCACTCGTGCTCGGTACAGAAGGCCTTGGTGGCGGCGCTGAACCCTGCGGGGGCCTGCTGGAGGACCTCGCGGTACACCAGCATGCGTCCGACCCGGTAGCCGGTCTCGAGGCGGGCGATCTCCTGACGCAGGACGGGGTCGGACCGGTCGGCACGCTCGAGGGCGAGATCGTAGAGCGCCTTGTTGGACACGAGCCGGTCGATGCCACCGCGTTCGTGTTCGAGCTGGCGCATGGTCTGCTTGAAGGCATCGCCCTCGACACCGACGAGGTTCTCGATGGGGACCCGCACGTCGCTGAACCACACCTCGCAGAAGTGGCGGTTGGTGGTCATGTCGGTGATGGGACGGACCTCGATGCCGGGGGTGTCCATCGGCACGATGATCTCGGAGATCCCCCGGTGCGGCGGGCCCTCGGTGGTGGTGCGGCAGATCAGGTAGCAGTAGTCGGCGACCTCGCCGAAGCTCGTCCAGATCTTCTGACCGTTGATGACCCACTCGTCGCCGGTGCGCACCGCAGAGGTCGTGAGCGCAGCGAGGTCGCTGCCGGCGTCGGGTTCGCTCATCCCGATGCACCAGGTGGTCTCGCCGGCGAGCATCTTCGGCAGGTACTCGGCCTGCTGATCGGCGGTGCCGTACGCGATGAGGGTGGGCCCCATCTGACGATCGGCGAACCACATCGCTGCGATCGGGGCGCCCGCGGCGATCATCTCCTCGGCGACGATGACCCGCTCGATCGGCGGGCGGGCCCGCCCGCCGTGCTCGATCGGCCAGCCCATGCCGATCCACCCCTCGTCGGCCATGGTCCGGGCGAATTCCTTCGAGAAGCCGTTGATCCAGCTGTCGTTGAAGCGGCCGTGGGTGGCGACGCCGTCGGCGGCGACCTTGGCCGCCCGGGCCCGCAACTCGAGGAGGTCGGGATCGAGATCGAAGTCCATAGGGAACGAAACCGTAGCCAAGCTCGGACGGCGCTGCCCCTTCGTACGCGCCGCAGCTTCGGGACCCGAACCGGCGTGGCAAGCTGGGGCGGCGATGCTCATCTTGTTGCGTCACGGCCGCACGCCCAACAACGCCGATGCGAAGCTCCAGGGCCAGATCGATTCTCCCCTCGATGCGGTCGGCCGCCGCCAGGCGCGCACCGCCGGCGACTTCCTGCGGCACCGCTACGACGTCGCCGAGGTGGTCACCAGTTCGCTGGCGCGCACCCGCCAGACCGTCGACCATGCGGGGCTCGGCCATCTGGTGTCGACGATCGACGACCGCTGGGCCGAGATCCGCTTCGGCGACTACGACGGCCGCCGCATCCGCGAAGCCATCGTCGACCTGGGCCGGCGATGGGCCGACGACATCAACTACGAACCCCCGGGCGGCGAATCACTGTCGGCGATGCACGCCCGCGTCAGCGCGGCGTGCGAGGAGTTGATCGCGTCGTCGGTGGACCACGACGTGTTGGTCGTGACCCACGCGACGCCGATCAAGGCCGCGGTGGTGTGGGCGATGGGGGGCGACGCACGCCAGATCCTGAATCTGCGCTCGCACCTGGCGGCGGTGACGGTGATCGACGCGTCGGAGGATCAGTTGCTGGTGGTCGAGTACAACCGCCGTCTCGGCTCGCCCGAGAGCGACGACCCGGTCCGAACCGCAGCTGTCCCTGCGGCCCGGCCGTAGCCGCTCCTCCAGACGTCAGCCCCAGCGTTGCTTCGCGGTGGCGTAGACGCCCTGGTCCCAGGAGTACTCGACCATGTTGCCGTCGGGGTCGCGCAGCATGCAGATGTAGCCGATGGGGGGCGGCATCATCGTCGGCGGCATGGCCAGGCAGCCGGCGGACTCTCCCTTGGCGGCCATCGCATCGACCTGCTCCTTGTCGGGCATTTCCATCCCGAAGTGGGCGAACGGAGCCAGGACCTCCTGGGGCGCATCCGCGAACGGATCGGTCTCGGGGAAGAACTGGGCAGCTACGAGGATGAACGGACGCTCGGCGGTGTCGGGCATCCCGAGCCAGGCGCCGTAGCCCATGTCGTCCTCGCGCCGGTCCAACAGCTCGAGCGGCGTGTACTCGCAGTACCAGTCGATGGTCGCATCGATGTCGCTCACCCGCAGCGCCATGTGCGTCCATCGCGGTTCGGGGGGATGGAGGTCGTACACGGGCTCGGTCACGGTGGGCGCTCCTGGGGGCAGTCGGACGGCACGGGCCGTGGAGACGGCTCGGACCGCCCGAACAACTCGGACTGGGTGGACAGCGGCGAGGCTAGCACCTGGTCAGTTGGTCAGACCAGGGACATTGGTCCGTGACGACGCCGACGACTCGGGTGGCGGTTCGATCTCGGCCGCACCGGTCATCGTGGGCTACGGTGGTCCATTGGTCCGACCATCTGCCCATCGCTCCGGTTGCCACCGGCGGGTTCGGCCCCTTCCCAGTTGACCGCCGTGGACGACCGAGGTGCCATGGAATCCGAACTCACGTTCCTGCCGATCGAGCGAGCGACCGTCAGCGCCCAGATCCGCTCCCAGCTCCTGCGGCGCATGACCACCGGCGAGCTCGCACCCGGCACCCGCATGCCGTCCGAGCGCGAACTCGCCGAGCAGTTCGCCGTGGCTCGCACCTCGGTGCGCGAAGCGATCCAGGGCCTGGTGTCGCTCGGGGCCATCGAGCGGCGCGGCAACCGCAGCTACGTCGCCGAGCGCCTCCCCGAGGTCGAGGTCGGCGCCGAGGCCGACCGGCGGGGTTTCGTGCGCGAGCTGTTCGAGACCCGGCGCGTCCTCGAGCTGCCCATCTTCGAGCTCGCCGCCACCAACGCCGACGACGAGGTGCGTTGCCAGGTCGTGGCTCTCGCCGACGCGTTCGACCCGGCGATGAAGATCGAGGACTTCCGCCGTCTCGATCGCGAATTCCACACCACCATCGCGTCGGGGTGCGGCAACAGCCTGCTGATCGAGCTCTACGGCAAGGTGCTGGATCGGCTGTTCCGGTCGGCGTCGTTCGACGAGTTGTTGGCCAGCCGCAGCCGCCGCCAGGAGGTCCGCAGGATCATCGCCGAATCGGTGGCGGCCCACCATCAGCTCGCTGCGGCCATGGCCGACCGCGACCCCGTCGCGATGGCCCTGGCGTGCGGCGATCACCTGGCCACCGTCGAGAGTCGCCTCACCCAGCTGACCTGACTCCGGCCCCGGTCCTGGCCCGGTACCGGGCGAGGAAGCGGCGGAGCCTGGCGGGTCAGCCGATGCCGAATGCGGCGAGCGCTTCGGCTGCAGCGGGGTCGGCCTGGACCAGGAAGACCGCCGAGTCCCAGTAGTCGGTGCGATGGGCGATGAGGCCGTCGTCGTCGACCACCAGGCGCTGCGCACCACGGACCTCGATCGGGACCCGTCCCTCCCAGTCGGCGCGCATCGTGTAGGTGGCCACCGCACGCGATCCGTCGGCCACGATGTCTTCGACCTCATAGACCAGGTTGGCCATGCCGGCGAGGAAGCCGGGCAGCCGCTCTCGGTACGCGGCACGCCCGACGCATCCCGAACCCAACGCGGCGGTGTGCTCGTTGACGAAGCCCGTGGCCACACATGCCGCCACCGTGTCGGGATCGCCGGTCGCGAAGGCGGCGAGGTAGCGGCGCACGGCCGCTTCGGTGCCGGCGGCGGGGGCGGCACCGGAGGCGGCGCTGGTCGGCTGCGGGGCGGGGTGGTCGGGTGCGTGATCCATCAGGCGACAAGACTTGCCGGTGACCGCTGGATGGGGCAAGCTGCACGTGGTCAGTTGGTCAGACCAACTCCGGTCATCGACCGCCCTTCGTCCAGCCCGGGAGGCCCGAATCCATGACGCAACCTGCTGCGCCCTCTGCTCTCGCCGCCACCGCGGCTCCCGTCTTCGTCGACCGGCCCGGTCTCGCTCACCACTGGTACGTGGTGGCCGAGGGAGCCGACGTGGCCGACGCCCCCGTCGCAGTGCGCCTGCTGGGCGCCGACTACGTCCTGTGGCGCAGCGCCGACGGCGCCGTAGTGGGTGCGCCCGACCGGTGCCCCCACCGCGAGTCCCCCCTGTCGGCGGGCACCGTCACCGGCGGCGAGCTGGCATGTCCGTATCACGGCTGGTCCTTCGGCGACGACGGCCGCTGCATCACCATCCCCTCCGCCGATCCGTCGACTCCCATCCCGCCCACCCCCACCTGCCCACCGTGAACGTCGAGGAGCGCTACGGCCTCGTCTGGCTCTGTCCGGGCGAACCCGTCGGCACGGTGCCGGTCGTCAGCCACGACGACGACCCGGCGTTCCGCCGCATCAACACCGGCGTCGAGGTCTGGAAGACCTCGGCCACCCGCATGACCGACAACTTCCTCGACTTCTCGCACTTCCCCTGGGTGCACACCGGCACCTTCGGCAAGGGCCAGGACCCCCGCATCCCGCACCTCGATCTCGGCGAGCTGCCCGACGGCTGGTTCGGCTACGCCTACGAGGTCGACGCCTACAACCCCGACGAGGCCAAGGTCACCAGCACCAGCGACGAACCGACGGTGCACCGCTGGATGACCACCGGCTTCCATCTGCCGTTCACGGTGCGCAGCACCATCCGCTATGCCGACGGGCTCGAGCACATCCTCCTGCTCGTGTCGACGCCCATCGACGACGTCACCGCCTATTTCACCTTCGTGGTGTGGCGCAACGACGACTTCTCGGTCGATCCCCAGGAAGTCGTGGCGTTCGACCGTGCCATCGGCGCCGAGGACAAGGTCATGCTCGAACGGGTGCCGGGCGTACTGCCCCTCACCCAGACGGGCGTCGTCAGCGTCCAGGCCGACAAGGCGTCGGTCGAGTGGCGCCGCCGGCTCATCGCGCTGATGGACGCCTGAGCCGCTTCCCCGAACCCCCAGCCATCGACGGAGCACACACCCCCATGGAGCACGACCTGTGACGAACGAGACCGCCCCGGTGAACCTGGCCAACAGCTACTGCTACTTCTTCGACGACGACGCCTTCGTCGAGACCGACCGGCCGGGCTTCCGGCGGCGTGTCATCACCGGCGAGAACCTCCAGCTGTGCTTCTGGAGGATCGAGGGCGGGGCCACCGGCTCGTTCATGCACAAGCACGACGAGCACGAACAGCTGGGCATCGTGGTTCGGGGCAAGCTCGACTTCCGCATCGACCCCGACGTCGAGACCCCCGAACGCATGGTGCTCGCCGACTACGAGGCCTACCTGGCCCCCAAGGGCGTGTTCCACGGCGACAGCGTCTTCATGGGCGACGACGAGTTCGGCGAGTGCTGGATCCTCGACGTGTTCGCGCCGCCTCGCGACGACCTGCGGGAGGGCTGAGGTGACCACCCACGACTGGCGCCTCGCGGTCGACATCGGCGGCACCTTCACCGATGTGGTGCTCCTCGACGCGGCGTCGGGCCGTGTGGTGGTCGACAAGACCCTCACCACACCGTCGGCGCCTCTGGACGGTGTGCGCACCGGTGTCACCCAGCTGCTCGCCAAGGCCGGTGTCGCTCCTGCCGACATCACCGCCCCGATCGTGCACGCCACCACGCTCATCACCAACGCCCTCATCGAGGGCAAGACCGGCCGCGCCGGGCTGGTGACCACCACCGGGTTCGGCGACACGCTGCTCATCCGCGACGAGCACCGCTACGACATGTACGACCTCCAGATCGAGTTCCCGGCACCGCCCATCCCGCGCGACCGGACGTTCGAGATCGACGAGCGTGTCGGCGCCGAGGGCGTCGTGCTGCGCGAGCCCACCGAAGAAGCGCTCGCTGCGCTGACCGCGGAGTTGGCCGCTGCCGACGTCGAGTCGGTCGCCGTGTGCCTGCTCAACGCCTACGTCAACGGCGCCAACGAACAGCGCATCGCCACGCACCTGCGCGCCGAGCTGGGTGTCCCGGTGTGTGTCTCGTCGGAGATCTCACCCCAGATCCGCGAGTACCCGCGCATGATCACCGCGGCCTGCAATGCGGCCACGATGCCGGTCATCGGGCCGTACCTCGACGAGCTGCAGAAGTGGTTGTCGGCCGAGGGCTTCGGCGGCTCGGTCCTGATGATGCTCTCCAACGGCGGCGTCGTCTCCGCCGACGATGCCGCAGCGGCGCCGATCCGCCTGGTCGAGTCCGGGCCCGCAGCGGGCGCGCTCGCGGGGCGCTGGTTCGCCACACGCATGGGCACCGACCGGCTGTTGTGCTTCGACATGGGCGGCACCACCGCCAAGGCCTGCCTCATCGAACACGGCGAGCCCGACCTCACCAACACCTTCGAGGTCGCCCGCGTCTACCGCTTCAAGAAGGGGTCGGGGTTCCCCGTGTCGGTCCCGTCGGTCGATCTCGTCGAGATCGGCGCCGGCGGCGGCTCGCTCGCGCACCTCGACCAGTTCGGCCTCCTCAAGGTGGGCCCTGAATCCGCCGGCGCCGATCCCGGTCCCGCCAGCTACGGCCGCGGCGGCACCGAACCGGCGGTCACCGACGCCGACGTCGTGCTGGGCCTGTTGGACCCGGCGGCGTTCCTCGGCGGCGACATGCCCCTCGATGCCGACCTGGCCGCAGCGGCCACGGGGCGTCTCGGCGACGAACTGGACCTGTCCGCCGTCGATGCCGCAGCGGGCATCCACGAGATCGTCAACCAGAACATGGCCGCGGCAGCACGCATGCACGCGGTCGAGCAGGGCATCGACCTGCGCGGGGTGTCCCTGCTGGCGTTCGGCGGTGCCGGTCCCGTGCACGCCTGTGGTGTGGCCGAGCTGCTGGAGTCCCCGCAGGTGATCTTCCCGGTCAACGCCAGCGTGCTGTCGGCGTTCGGGACGCTGGTGTCGCCGGTGCGCATCGATCTGGGACGCTCGATGCCGCGCCGCCTCGACGCCATCGACCCGGCCGAACGCGACGCGCTGCTCGACGAGCTCCGTACCGAGGGCCGTCGGGTCCTGGCCGCCGCAGGCGTGCCCGCGGAGCGCGTGGTGTTCCGCTACGGCATCGACGCCCGCTACGCCGGCCAGGGCAACGAGATCACCATCTGGGTCGGCGAGGGTGACACCTGGCCCGCCGACGACGCCGCGGTCCGCGAGGTCTTCGAGGGCGAGTACCGTCGCATCTACGGCCTCACCATCCCCGACGTCGCCATCGAGGCCGTCACCTGGCGCCTGTCGGCGTTCGCCGACGTCGACACCGTCGAACCCGATCCCGTGCCGGCAGGCACCGGCACCGAACCCGTCGGTCACCGCCTGATGGTCTTCGGCCGGGCGATGGAGCCCGTCGAGGCCCCGGTGTACAAGCGCGACCGACTGGGCGCCGGCGCCACGTTCGTCGGCCCCGCCGTCGTCGAGGAACGAGAGACCACCGCCGTCATCCGCCCGGGCTGGACGGTCGAGGTCGCAACCGACGGCAGCCTGGTCGCCACGAGGAGCACGCAATGAGGTCCAACCGATGAGCACCGTGAGCACCACCTTCGATCCGATCGAGCTGGAGATCCTCTGGCAGTCGTTGATCTCGACGGTCAACGAACAGGCCAAGGCCCTGCAGCGGTCGGCGTTCAGCCCGATCGTGCGCGAGGCCGGCGACCTCGCCAACGCCGTGTTCGACCGGCGCGGCCGCATGGTGGCCCAGGCCGTCACCGGCACGCCTGGCCACATCAACTCCCTCGCCATGGCCGCGGTCAACATCTTGGACGAGTACCCACCCGACTCGTTGGTGCCCGGCGACATCATCGTCACCAACGACCCGTACAAGACGGCCGGTCAGCTCCTCGACGTCACCGTGTTGGTGCCGGTGTGGCGCAACGGGCAGGTCATCGCGTTCTTCGGGTCGACCATCCACCACACCGACGTCGGCGGCTACGGCATCGGCGCGGGCGGGCGCGACGTGTTCGAGGAAGGCCTGTGGATCCCGATCTGCAAGCTGATGAAGGGCGATGCCGACGGCATCGCGCAGCGCAACGACGACGTGTGGAAGTTCATCCTGTCCAACGTGCGCCAGCCCGACCACATGGCGGGCGACCTCCACGCGCAGATGGCATCGGGTGAGATCGGCGCCCAACGTCTGCAGCGGCTGTGCGACAGCCACGGCCTCGACGACATCGAGGATCTCGCCGACGAGATCATCAGCCGCTCCGAGGCGGCCACCCGGGCCAGCATCGCCGAGCTCCCGGCGGGCCGCTACGAGGCCTCGGCGGTGCTCGACCTGGCCGACGGCTCGATCATCGACATCGTGTGCGCCATCACCGTCGACCCCGAGGCCGGGTCGATCCTGGTCGACTACACCGGCAGCTCCGAGGCCAGCCCGTGGGGCATCAACGTGGTGCGCAACTACACCCACGCCTACACCACCTTCACGGTGCGCTCGGTCCTCAATCCCGACATCCCCAACAACCACGGCAGCCTGGCGCCCATCGAGATGATCGCCCCCGAGGGATCGATCGTGAACGCCGTGTCCCCCCAGCCGTGCACGGCCCGCCACGTCGTGGGGATGTTCCTGCCCAACGCACTGCTCAAGGCCCTGGCCCAGATCCGGCCCGACCAGGCCATGGCCGAGGGCTCGGGCGCCGTGTGGACCATGCAGGTCAGCGGCAACCACGACGACGGCAGCCCCTTCATCACCGCGATGTTCACCTACGCCGGCGGCGTGGGAGCCCGGGCGACGAAGTCCGGACTGAACGCCTGCTCCTACCCCACCGGTGTGGCCGCCGTGCCCATCGAGGTGGTCGAGGCGTCGGCGCCCATCCGGTTCAGCCGCAAGGCGCTGCGCAACGACTCCGGGGGCCCCGGCGCCCAGACCGGCGGCCTGGGCCAGACCATCGAGTTCAGCGTCGACACCAGCCGCCCGTGGCAGCTCAACGCGGTCACGTCGCGCCTCGCGCACGCGCCCGAGGGCATCTTCGGCGGCGAGGCCGGCGCCGCGGGCTCGTTCAAGGTCAACGGCGAAGCGGTCACCACCCAGGCCCGCATCACGCTCACCCCCGCCGACGTCGTGACCCTCGAGCTCCCCGGTGGCGGCGGCTACGGCGCCGCCACCAACGGTTCGAACGGCGACAGCAGCTGACATGGACGCCTCGGCCCGCACCGACACGTTCGCCCATCAGTGGGCACACAGCGTTGCCGCGCGCGCTGCCGAGACGTTCCTGATCTTCGAGGGTCCCGACGGCCACGTCGCCGAATGGACCTACGGCGATTTCGACCGTGTGGTCGGCCGCACCGCGTCGTTGCTGTGCGACCACGGCGTCGGCGAGGGCAGCTGCGTCCACCTCGCCCTGACCAACTCCCCCACGTTCGTGGCGGTGTGGCTGGCGGCCAACCGGATGGGCGCCTGGATCGTGCCCTCGGATCCGATGGCCACCGAGGCCGAGCTCGCCGACCACATCACGCGGACCGCACCGGTGGTCGGCTTCTGCGCTGCGGCACGCGCCGAGCCCTATCGGGGGGCGGCGCCACCGGGCCTCGCGGTGATCGAGGTCGACGAGGCCGACATCGACCTCCCATGGCTGCCCGAGCGCGAGTGGGCCGACTGGGCCGACCCCCGACCCACCGACCGGGCCGCGGTCATGTTCACCTCGGGCACCACCGGGCGCCCGAAGGGCGTCGAGATCACCCAGGCCAACTACGCGTTCGCCGGGACGACCATGGCCGCAGCGGCCGATCTCGGCCCAGACGACCGCCAGCTCGTGGTGCTGCCGCTGTTCCATGCGAACGCGCAGTACTACTCGTTCGCGTCGGCCATCGCCGTCGGCGCGAGCGTCGCGTTGATGCACACCTTCTCGGCAAGCGGCTTCCTGCCCCAGGCGGCTCGCCACCGGGCGACCCACGCCAGCCTGTTCGCCGCCCCGATGCGGATGATCCTCGCCCGCGGCGGCCCGGCCGACGGCCTCACGTTGCGCCATTGCTGGTTCGCGCAGAACCTCGCAGAGGATCAGTACGCCACCATCGCCGACTGGTTCGGGTGCCGTCCCCGTCAGCTCTACGGCATGACCGAGACCATCCCCGCCGTGCTCACCGACGAGGCCGCCGATCCCCGCCACGACACGATGGGCTACGTCACGCCGGGCTGTTCGGTCGAGATCCACGACGCAGACGGCCGGTCCGCCGCGCCCAACGAGGTCGGCGAGATCGTCGTCGGGGGCGAGCCGGGCATCACGTTGTTCGCCGGCTACCTCGACGACCCCGCCACGACCGAGGCGAGCTTCCGCGACGGCTGGTTCCGAACCGGCGACCGGGCCAGTCGCGACGCCGACGGCCGGTTCCGTTTCGACGGCCGGCGCTCGGACGTGTTGAAGGTGGCCGGCGAGAACGTCTCGACCGTCGAGGTCGAAGCCGTCCTGACGGCGCACCCCGCCGTGCTCGAGGCCTCGGTGGTCGGCGCGCCCGACCCGGTGCGCGACGAGGTGCCCGTCGCCTATGTCGTGCCCGCAGACCCGGCGCAGCCGCCGACCATCGACGAGTTGACCGCGTGGTGCGAAGATCGGCTCTCGAAGGCCAAGCGCCCCCGGGACTTCACGTTCCTCGACGAGTTGCCCCGCACCTCGGTCGGCAAGATCCGCAAGTTCATCCTCCAGGAGGACGCCTCATGACCAGCACAGATCTCTTCGGCCCCGACTTCCTGGTCGACCTCGACGCGTCGATCGCCGATGTCTCCAAAGCGGTGACCCTGCCCGCGTCGCTCTACACCTCGCCCGAGGCCCTCGCCTTCGAGAAGGAGGCGGTGTTCATGAAGGAGTGGTGCTGTGTCGGGCGCGCCGAGCGCATCCCCGAAGCGGGCGACTGGTTCACCGTCACGATCTGCGACGAGCCCATCATCGTCGCCCGCGACAAGGGCGGCGACGTGGTCGCCATGTCCGCGGTGTGTCAGCACCGGGCCATGGCGGTCTGTGAGGGTCAGGGCAACAACACGACCTTCAAGTGCCCTTACCACCATTGGATCTACGGCCTCGACGGCCGCCTGCTGGGGGCGCCCGCCATGGAGCGCACCGAGGACTTCGACAAAGCCGACTGGGGCCTGCCGCGTCTGGCCGTCGAGGAGTGGCAGGGCTTCGTGTTCGTCAACTTCGACGCCGACGCCGCTCCCCTGGCGCCGACGCTGTCGCGCTACGAGCCGCTGCTCGGCAACTACGACCTGGCCAACGCCGTGTGCCCGGGCACGTTCACGCTCGAGAACATGCCCTGGAACTGGAAGGTCATGTTCGAGAACTTCAACGACGGCTACCACGCCAACCGGCTGCACCAGTACGTGCAGGACTTCTGCCCGTCCAACATGTCGGCGTTCCCGGTGCCGTGGAGCGACGACTCCAACGTCATCTTCCGCACCGCCGGCTACACCCACATCGACGGCGGCTTCAATGCCACGCACCGGGTGATCATGCCGGTGTTCCCCGATCTGACCGAGGAGGAGCGCAGCCGGTCGACGTTCGCGCTCATGCCGCCGACGCTGTGCTTCGGCACCGCCCCGGACCAGTGCTTCTTCTTCCTTGTGCGACCCACCGGGCCCGAGACCATCGACGTCGAGATCGGCTACATCTTCCACCCGATCGCACTCGAGGATCCGCTCTTCGAGGAGAAGATGACGCTCTCCGATGCCGGGGTGCAGGTGTTCGTCCGCCAGGACCAGGACGCCACCACCAAGGTCCAGCGCGGCCTGCGGTCGCGCTTCGCTCCCCGGGGTCGCTACTCCTGGCAGGAAGAGAGCCACATCCAGTTCAACCGCTGGCTCGTGCAACGCTACCGCGCCGCCGCGAACGCGGGTTGATCGCCGACACGACAGTCGGCACAGCCGGCGTTTTCGAAAGCTCGACCTTCGGGCGGCGTCCGATTCGGCCCGATCGTACGTTGATCTTCCAGAGGCCACCCATGGTGCCTGCCCTCGGACGGTGCACTCCCTCCAGCACTAGGCTGGTCTGATGGTCTTACCTTCCACGATCTCTGCGGATCGGCTCGTCCACTCTCGAGGAACGTATCGAGATGCCATTGGCCTCCCGCCGGAGGTATACGTCGACGACGAGTTCCACCGATTCGAGATGCAGGCCATCTTCGGGTCCGAGTGGCTGTGTGTCGGTCGTCAGGAACAGATTCCCGAGCCCGGCGACTACCTGTCGGTCATTCGCGCAGGTGAGCCACTGATCGTCGTCCGGACCCAGGACAGGTCGATACGGGTGATGTCCGCGGTCTGTCAGCACCGAGCGATGTGCATCACCGCCTCGACCGATCGCACAGACGACGACCTGTTCGATTCCCCCGTACTGATCTCCGGCACGACCCGCAACTTCCGATGCCCCTACCACTACTGGGTCTACGACTTGGACGGGCGACTCATTGGTGCACCCGAGATGGCGAAGACCACGGGCTTCGATCCGGCCGAGGTGCGCTTGCCCGAACTCGCCGTCGAGATCTGGCAGGGCTTCGTGTTCGCCAACCTCGACCGCAGCGCAGCGCCGCTCTCGCCACGCCTCGAGAAACTCGAAGCAGCGCTCTCGAACTACGACGTGGCGTCGCTCGTGACGGTCGACCCCGTGACGATCCCTGACGTTCCGTTCAACTGGAAGATCATGATCGAGAACTTCATGGAGATGTACCACAACAGTCGACTCCACAAGGGAATCCATGACTTCGCTCCCTCGTCGGGCGCGTGGTACGCCGACCACGAGGTCGGCGACGGAGCAATGTTCGGATTCAACCGGACGGTAGAGCCTGACGGTGGCTTCAATCCGACGTTCAAGGCCCTCTTTCCTCCACTACCGGGAACAACCATGGAGGACCGCCAACAGATCGTATTCGCCTTCATTGCGCCGTCACTTCTGATGGGATTTCAGGCGGACTCGGCGTTCTGGTTCTGCGTCGATCCGACCGGACCGACCACACACTCGCTGAGCATGGCGTACATATTTCCCCAGTCGACAATTGATCTGCCCGATTTCGGCGAGACCTTGGAAGCGGCAATCGCAGGCGTGTCGAACTTCAATCGACAAGACATGCCAACCAATGTCGCCACGCAACTCGGGATGTCATCCCGGTTCGCGCCCCAAGGAAGGTACTCATGGCAGGAGGCGGTTCTGCCCCAGTTCAACACGTGGCTCGTCGACCGTTACCTTGCCGAGGCAGCACCCTAGACCCTGGGGCCACATCTGGTTCATGACGCCTGGGCGCCGATGAACGCAGCGTACTGTCGCCTCCATTCGAGCGATGCCTTGTCCGACTGCACGTCGGCCAGTGCACCGCGTTCCAGTGGCAATTCGCCCGACAGATTTTCGAGCATGGCGCGATCTTCGCGGGCAACCGCCACCTCGAAGTCGACGATCTGCTGCCCCGTCGTTGCGACATCGTCATTTCTCCAGAGGACGAAGGAGAAGTAGCTCCGCTCACGGCTCATCGGCGCGGCCGTCATGAACAACGTCTGCTCGATGCCGTTTTCATACGACATCGTGCTCCGAACCGAGTACGGCAGCGCGAAGCCCGTTGACATGGAGAGGCCGATGACGTCGTCACCGACCCCGGACATCGCCTTGGCATCACCCTCGTTGTTGACGACGACCGAGTACTCGTAGCCATGAAAGACCTCGTCGAGCTGGCGGAGACTGAAGGTCGGCACGACTTGTTCTTGTTCGCGCCCGAACGTGCCCGCGTGGGTGTACGGAAAGTGCGCGACGTCGAGCATGTTGTCGATCATGCGCGTCACGGAACAGTTCCACACCTCGGTGACCGTGTTCAGTCGAGTGAAGCTGGCATCGTGCTCGACGTGCAGATACGGCACGGGCTGATGGGGCTCGTCGGGACACACCCACACGAGGCCATAGTGTTCGGCGACAGAGAGGGTCTGGAGATGGGCGACGGGCGGGATGGCTGCTCGGAGCCCTGATGACGGAATACTCACGCAGCGCCCGTCGCCTTCGAAGGTCCACCCGTGGTAGGGGCACCGAAGGCATCCGTTCTCGACGGTGCCGAGTGACAGCTTGGCTTCTCGATGACTGCACCGGTCCCGCACCACGGTGAGGCCGTGATCGTTCGAGCGCCACACGACGTAGGGCACGTCGAGCAACTCGAAGCCCAGAGGTGCCTCGCCTACCGACTCGGCGTCGGCGACCGCGTACCAGCAGTGGTTCAGGGGAGCGCTCACCGGGACGAGCCGTCCAGGTCGAATCGACATCGGCTTTGCACTGCGCCGCTCATGTTGACTCCTCTACATGGTCTGACCGTCGTACCGTACAGACGCGGCGCGACGTATGCCAGATGCCGGCGCCGCCGACGGCCAGGATCCACAGGAGGATGGGTGCCAGTCCGAGGTCGCCATCGCCCGCAGGCGGCGGGCGGCCGCACGCCGAGCGGGACACCACTCGCCCCATCAGCTCGCCCGTCCACAACTACCATCGACGGCGACAGCTTGGCGACAGACGGCCGTCACGAGATGGTTATCTCCAGAATTGCGGACACCGGCGGCGGAAGCGTCTAGGTTGTCGCCGGATGGTAAGACCATCAGCCCAAAGCTCGAGGAGGGGTCCTTATGCAAAGCACACGATCTGCAACCAACGAGACGAACCTGCGACGGTCGCCATGGCACCTGTTGGTGGCCATGTTCCTGGCCTTCGCGCTGATCGCCGCCGCCTGCGGCGACGATGACGAAGACACCACGACCGACACCGAGGAACCCGCCGACGGCGACGCCGTCGAGGGCGAGGAGACCCCGGCCGAAGAAGAGACTCCCGAGGAAGAAGCACCCGAGGAAGAAGCACCGGAAGAGGAAGAGGCCCCCGAAGAAGAGGGCGCCGCTCCGGGCGACTTCAGCTCGTTCGACGCCAACGGCGACGGCTCCATCACCATCGGTGTGGCCGCAGCCGGCCCCGCCGACGACGGCGCCTACTACCAGGCCGTCATCGACGCCGCCGAAGCCCTGTCGGCCGAGAACGGCTTCAACGACGTCATCGTCGTCGACGAGGTCACGCCCGCCGATTCGGCCACCGCGCTGGCCGACCTCGCTGCCCAGGTCGACATCGTCATCGTCGGTGCCTCCGAGATCGCCGAGCCCCTCGGTGACCTCACCGAGCAGTTCGCCGACGTGTTCTGGTACTGCAACTGCGGCGCCGGCTTCCCCGAGACCCCGGGCCTGGCCCAGAGCCTCGATGACGGTGCCGAGATCGGCTACACCACCGGCGTGGCGACAGCGCTGCTCATGGAGGGCGGCGAATCCACCGACGTGGCGTTCCTCGGCTGCTGCGACCTCGGCTTCGAGGTCGAGTTCCTGCTGGCCTTCGAGCTCGGTCTGACCGACACCAACCCCGACCTGAGCGTCACCTACGTGCCCACCGGCGACTTCCCGTTCGACTTCGACAACGTCGCCAACGCCACCGAGGCGCTGAACAACGCCGTCGAAGGCGGCGCCGGTGCCGTCGTGCCGTACCTGGGCGGTGCCCACCGACCCGTGGTCGAAGCGGCCAACGAAGTCGGCCTCATCACCACCAGCGCCGGTGCGTCCAACGTCTGCGAGCCCGAAGAGCCGCTCGACTACTCGATCGCAGCCCGCTTCGATGGCGGCGACTACGTGGCCGCCATCTTCCCGCTGATCCTGTCAGGTGAGGTCCAGGAGGGCGACATCTACACGTTCCGTGTCGGCGTCGATCCCGAGCCCGGCGCGATCATCTGCGACGCCACCCCCGAACAGCAGGCCGCCATGGACGAGGTCTACGCCCGCATCGCGGCCGGCGAGCTCGCCGGGGCCTTCGGCGCCATCAAGGGCGAGGCCTACGGCGGCTGAGCCGGCCCCTCCATCGCCCGTGACGACCCGATCCGAGATATGAGCTCAGTCGACATCGACACCGCCGGCGGGGCCGGGGCCGAGCGCCCCGACCCCCCGGCGGTCGAGCTCGTCGGCGTCACCAAGCGCTACGGCGCCGTGGTCGCCTGCGATCAGGTCGACCTGACGCTGCACCGGGGCCGCATCCACGGCGTCCTCGGCGAGAACGGCGCCGGCAAGTCGACGCTGATGAAGGTCCTCATCGGGCTGGTCCTGCCCGACGAGGGTCAGGTCCACATCGACGGCGTCCGCACCACGATCACCGATCCCATCCACGCGGCGTCGGTGGGCATCGGCATGGTGCACCAGCACTTCAGCGTCGTGGATGCGCTGACGGTGTGGGAGAACGTGGCCCTCGGAGACATCGGGCGCCTCGAGCCCGCAGCCATCCGCGACCGCATAGGCGACATCAGCCGCCACTACGGCCTGGCCATCGAACCCGACGCTGTGGTGGGCGAGCTGCCCGCCGGCATGCGCCAGCGGGTCGAGATCATCAAGTGCCTGCGCCGCGATCCCAAGACGCTCATCTTCGACGAGCCCACCTCGGTGCTCACCCCGGCCGAGTCCGAGCAGCTCTTCGCCGCGCTGCGGCGGGTGGTCGACGAGGAAGGGCGGGCCGTGGCGCTGGTCAGCCACAAGCTCGACGAGATCCTCCACGCCACCGACGACGTCACCATCATGCGCCAGGGCCAGGTCGTCGAACGCAACGCCACCGCCGACTGCGACGCTCCCGGACTGGCCCGGGCCATGGTCGGCCGACCCGTTTCGCTGCGCTCCGAGCGGGCGGCCCTGGGCCTGGCTACTGCCGAGATCGATGCCGGCGCCGCAGCCGCAGACGGAAGGGGCGCGCTCCGGCCGGTCCTCGAGCTCGTCGACGTCTGTGCGGAGGCGCCCGATGGCCGGACGTTGCTCGATCATCTCAGCCTCACGGTCGCACCCGGCGAGATCGTCGGCGTCGCCGGCGTCGAGGGCAACGGCCAGCGCCCGCTGGGTGATCTGCTGTCGAGCCTGGTCCACATCCGCTCGGGCGAGATCAAGGTCAACGGGACATCCGTTCGGGCGGGTGCGCCCGGTGCGATGTCCAAGGCAGGCATCGCGATCGTCCCCGAGGACCGCCACGATTCGGGCTGCGTCCTCGAGATGACGATCGCCGAGAACCTCTTCCTCTCCGATCCCCATCTGATGGCCCGCGCCGGTGTCCTGGACCGGCGCCGCATGAACGAGCGAGCCGAGGAGCTCATCGAACGGTTCTCCATCAGCTGCCCCGGACCCGAGGCGCCCATGTGGTCGCTGTCCGGCGGCAACCAGCAGCGGGTGGTCCTCGCCCGCGAGCTCGCCCACGATCCGACCGTACTCGTCGCCGCCCAGCCCACGCGCGGCCTCGACGTCGGCGCCATCGAATACATGTCCGAACAGCTTCGCAGCGCCGCCTCCGAAGGCGTCGCCGTGCTCCTCATCTCCACCGAGCTCGAGGAGATCCTCGACCTCGCCCACCGCATCGTCGTCATCAGCCGGGGCCGCATCGTCGGCGAGATGGCCCGCACCGAGGTCGACCTCGAGCGCCTCGGCCTGCTGATGGGCGGCGCCGACGACAAGGCCCACGCCACCTCCGGTGGTGCACGATGACCGATCTCGTCACCGAGCGTCCCGTCGACGGCGCCACACCCGAATTCAGCGCAGCCGCCCGGGCCCGCCACCACATCATCGGCGAGGTCATCACCCTCTACGCCCTGTCCATCGGTACTGCGATCGCCCTCGCCGCGCTGCTGGTCGCCGCCACCGGCGGGTCCGCCGCCGACGTGTTCGCTGCGCTGCTCGACGGCAGCATCCGCAATCCGGGGCGGTGGGGGCTGACCCTCGGGGTGGCCGCACCATTGCTGCTGGTCGCTCTGGGCACCATCGTCAACGCCCGGGCCGGCCTGGTGAACATCGGCCAGGAGGGCCAGCTGCTCATGGGCGCGGCGTTCGCGACCTACATCGGGGTCCGGCTCGGTGGTCCCGGCCCGATGGTGTTGATCTCGCTGTGTCTCGCCGGCATCGTCGGCGGCGCGATCTGGGCGGGCATCGCCGGCGCCCTGCGCTACTGGCGCGGTGTACCCGAGGTGCTCACGACCTTGTTGATGGTCACCATCGCTGCGCAGGCCGTGGGCTACGGCCTCAAGAACGACTGGTTGCTGCTGGCCCCCTCCGACGGCCGCGCCAACCGCAACCAGGTCAGCGAACAAGTGGCCGACGACAGCCGCATCCCACGCATCACGTGGTTCGGCAACGAGTTCCCCACCACGGTCTTCCTGGCCATCGCGCTCGCTGCGCTCGTGGCGTTCGCGCTTGCGCGCACGGTGCCCGGGTTCCGACTACGGATGCTCGGCCAGAACCCCCGTACCGCCCAGCGTGCAGGCGTCGGCGCCACCCGCTACGGCATGGCATCGATGCTCATCTCCGGGGGCTTCGCCGGCCTGGCCGGCGCGACGATGCTCGCCGGCGGCGACTTCGGCAACTACCAGCTCGTGCCCGGCTTCAGCACCAACATCGGCTGGACCGGCCTGCTCGTGGCGCTCGTCGCCCGGGAGAAGGCCGTCGCCGCCATCGCCGTTGCGTTCGTGTTCGCTGCGCTGCGCACCGGTTCCGGCTTCCTGGCCGCCACCGGTGTCGAACGCAAGATCACCGACGTCGTGCAGGCCCTGCTGGTCCTCGCCCTGCTGGTCCCGCCGGCGGTGCTGTACATCCGTGAGCGCCGCCGGGCGCTCAACGCCTCGAAGGAACGGGTGTAGCGATGGGTGCGGTCTGGGATCTGCTGACCACCGAGGTCATCTACGAGAGCGCCGTGCGCTTCGCTGCGTTGTTGCTGTTCGCCGCGTGCGGCGAATGGGTGGCCGAGCGGGCCGGCACCCTCAACATCTCGGTCGAGGGCATGTTGCTCAGCGGGGCGTTCGCCGCCGCGGTCAGCATCGATCTGGTCGACTCGATGTGGCTGGCGCTGTTGGCCGGTGCACTGGCCGGGCTCGTCGTCTCGCTGGTGCAGGCCAACCTCAGCCACCGCCTCCCCGCCGATCAGTTCGTCGTGGGGCTGACCCTCAACATCTTGGTGCTGGGTCTGGTGGGCTTCCTCGACACGGCCATCGAGCCGTCGGTCAGCAGAGCCGGGGTCGTCGAGATCCCGGTGCTCAGCAGCATCCCGCTCATCGGCGGCGCGCTCTTCGCACAGACCTGGCCCCTGTACCTCGTGTACGGCCTCGTGCCGCTGTGTTGGTGGCTGGTGTACCGGACCCGGTGGGGCCTCGAGGTGCGCGCCGCGGGCGAGGACCCCAACGCCGCCGACGTCTCGGGCATCCATGTCAACAAGCGGCGGCGCCAGACCATCTATCTCGCCGGGCTCACCTCGGGCCTCGGCGGCGCCTACCTGGTCCTCGGTGTCATCGGCTCGTTCGCCGATTCGGTCATCGGTGGGCGGGGCTTCATCGCAATCGCCGCGGTCATCTTCGGTGGCTGGACCCTCAAGGGGACGGTGGCCGGTTGCCTGCTCTTCGGTGCAGTGCTGTCGTTCCGGCTGTCGCTGCCCGAAGCCGGCTACGAGTCGGTGAACACCGAGCTCTTGCAGGCGCTGCCCTACATCGTCACCATCGTCGGCATGGCGATCTTCGCCCATCGTGTGCGGCCGCCGGCGGCGCTCACCCGCCCGTTCCTGCGCGGCCTCAAGTAGGAATCGGCCCATGCAGACGCGCGTCCTCGGCCGCACCGGCATGCACGTCAGCTGCCTCGGCCTGGGCACGATGGTGCTCGGCGCCTGGGGCAACACCGACCTCGATGCCTGCCACCGGATCATCCACAAGGCACTCGACGCAGGGATCAACCTGGTCGACACCGCCGACATGTACGGCGACGGCGAGAACGAGACCATCGTCGGCGCGGCCCTGGCCGGCCGGCGCGACGACGTCGTCCTGTGCACGAAGTTCCATCACCCCGTCGGCGATCACGACGACCCCAACCGCCGGGGCAACTCCCGCCGCTGGATCATGACCGCCGTCGAGCACAGCCTTCGCCGCCTCGGTACCGACCGCATCGACCTCTACCAGGTGCACCGGCCCGACCCCGACACCGCCATCGACGAGACGGTCGAATCTCTCACCGATCTGGTGCGGGCCGGCAAGATCCGGGCGTGGGGAACCTCGACGTTCCCGGCTGCCGACATCGTCGAAGCCCACTGGGCCGCCGAGCGGCGATCAGCGGTCGGCCCCCATTGCGAGCAGCCGCCCTACTCCATCCTCAACCGTGGGGTCGAGGCCGACGTCCTGCCGGCCGTGCAGCGCCACGGCATGGGCGTCCTCACCTGGAGTCCGCTGTCGGGCGGCTGGCTGACGGGCAAGTACCGCCGCGACGACCCGGCCCCCGGCGGCAGCCGCGGCGCCACCAACCCCGACCACTTCGACGTCGCCAACCCCGCCAAGTTCGATGCCGTCGAGGCCCTCGCCGGCATCGCAGCCGAGGCCGGCATCTCGCTGGCGCATCTTGCGCTGGCGTGGAACATCGAGCATCCCGCGGTCACCGCTGCGCTGATCGGACCGCGTACCGAGGACCAGCTCGACGACCTGTTGGGCGCCGCCGACCTCCGTCTGGAGGCCGACGTGCTCGACGCCATCGACGCCGTGTGTCCGCCGGGCACGGTCCTGAACGCCGCCGACGCCGGCTGGCACCCACCGGCGCTCGACCCCACCCGCCGTCGCCGCCCCCGCTGGGCCGGCCGATGACACCACCAACCCCCGAGGAGCTCCCGTGAAGGCAATGCTGTACCACTCCCCCGGCGGACCCGACGTGCTGGAGTACGTCGACGTGGCCGACCCCGAACCGGGCCCGGGCGACGTCATCGTCGATGTCGAGGCCACCTCGCTCAACCGTCTCGACGTCGTGCAGCGCAACGGCTGGTTCCAGATGCCCGGGTTCACCTACCCCCACATCGCCGGCATGGACGTCGCGGGCACCGTGTCGGCCGTCGGCGACGCCGTGACCGACGTCGCGGTCGGCGACCGGGTCGTGGTCGACCCGTCGCTGGCCGGAGTGGCCGACGACTCGAAGCTCGCGGGCATGGGCGACCTCTACGGCGAGCTGGGCATCATCGGCGGCACCGTGGCGGGCGGCTACGCCGAGAAGTGCCTGGTCCCTGCCAGCCACGTGTACGCAGTGCCGGACTCGATGCCCATCGAGCACGCCGCCACGTTCCCCACCTGCTACCTCACCGCCGCCCACGCCCTGTTCGACGTCGGCAAGCTCGCCGCCGGCGAGACCGTCATGATCCACGCCGCAGGCTCGGGCGTGTCGACCGCCGGCATCCAGTTGGCCAAGAACGCCGGCGCCACCGTGCTGGCCACCGCCGGCACCGACGACAAGTGCGAACAGGCCCTGGCCATCGGCGCCGACCACGTGCTCAACAACCGCACCGGCGATGTCACCGCCTGGGCCCGCCAGGTCACCGCCGGCGCCGGTGTGAACATGGTGTTCGACCACGTCGGCACCGCCCTGTTCGCAGCGTCGCTGTTCGCGACCGGGGTGCGGGGCCGTCTGGTCAACTGCGGCAACTCCTCCGGCGACGAGGCCACCATCCCCTCGCTCGGCTACCTGTTCCACTCCGGCATCTCGATCATCGGCTCGGACCCGTACCGCCCCGAGGAGTTCGGCCCCGTCTGGGACACCTTCTGCACCGGTGACTTCACCGTGGTGATCGACAGCGAGTTCCCCCTCGCCGACGCGGCCACCGCCCAGGACAAGATGCTGAGCTCGGACTTCTTCGGCAAGATCGTCCTGCGGCCGTGAGTTTCGGGGAACCGCGCGACGCCCCCTATCCGGAGCTGAAGAAGACCCACACGATGGCCCACGTGGGGCGGCCGTGGACGGACTACAAGCCGCCGGCGGCGGCGCCGGTGTGGGCGGCCATCGAGGGGCTGGGCCGGTACTACATCCTCACCGCGGCGCTCGAGCTCGACGTGTTCGACACCCTCGCCCGCACCGGACCGGCACGCGTCGAGACGCTGGCTGCGGAACTCGACGTGTCTGTGCCCCACCTCGGGTCGCTCCTCGACGGCGTCGTCGCCCTCGGGCTACTCGACCAGGTCCGTGACCTCTACGAACTCAACGACACGGCACGGCGCTACCTGGTGTCGGACGGCCCGGCGTCGATGGCCGACCTCATCCCGGTCGCGCCCGGCCCCCACGACAACTGGACCCGCCTCGCCGACACCGTCCGCAACGGCCGGCCCGCCACGCCCATCGAGGACGACGCCGCGGCGTTCTACGTGCCCCTCGTCGAGGGCACCTTCACCACGATGTTCCGCTGCGCCACCCGCGCCGACCTCAAGATGCGCTACTCGGCGCTGCGGTCCCCCCGCATCCTCGACCTCGGCGCCGGCGGCGCCCCCTGGTCCATCGCCATGCTCAACGCCTGCCCCGACGGCACTGCCGTCGTCAACGACCTCCCGGGCGTCATCGACGTCGCCACCGCGAAGACGGCCGAGCACAGCGTCGCCGACCGCTGCGAGTTCCGGCCCGGCGACTTCCACACCATCGACCTCGAGGACGACCACTACGACATCGTCGTGCTCGGCCACGTGTGCCGCACCGAGGGCGCAGACGGCGCCCGCCACCTCATCGACCGGGCCCACCGGGCCCTCGTGCCCGGCGGCCGCTTGGTACTCGCCGACTACTTCACCGACATCGAACGCAAGGCCAACCCCCACGCCGTCATCATGGGGACGACCATGATGGCCAGCACCACCCGGGGCTTCTGCTTCACCCACCGCCAGTTCTCCGAATGGCTCGCCGACGCCGGCTTCGCAGAGATCCGCCTCATCGAACCCATCGGCTTCCAGCAGAGCTTCGTCGCCCGCAAACCCACAGCGCCCATCTGAATCGAGGAGATCTCCAGTGCCCGAACGCATCGACACCCTGATCCGTGGCAGCCACGTCGTCACGGTCAACGGCACCCGCGACATCATCCGCGACGGCGGCGTCGCGATCCGTGACGGCGTCATCGTCGACGTCGGCAAGGCCGACGACCTCGCGTCGCGCTACGAGGCGGCAGAGACAGTCGGCGGCAACCGGTTCGTCGTCACCCCCGGCATGGTCAACACCCACATCCACATCACGGGCGAGCCGCTGACGCGTGGCTATGTCCCCGACGACACGCCGTTCGAGGAGAACGTGTTCATGTGGCTGTGCCCGCTCTACGCGGTCTACACCGCCGAGGAGGAGCGCCTGTCGGCCCAGCTCGCAGCGGTCGAGATGCTCAAGTCGGGCACCACGACGTTCCTCGAGGCCGGCACCATCCGGTTCCTCGACGAGGTCGTCGACGGTCTCGACGAGGTCGGCATCCGGGGTCGGGTCGGGCGCTGGATCTGGGATCTCCCGCCCGAGCCCGACGTGTACATGCAGGACACCGACACCGCCATCGCGCACCTGCAGCGCCAGCTCACCGACTTCTCGTGCACGCCCGACGACCGCCTGGGCGCCTGGTCGATCCTGGTCGGGCACACCACCGCATCGGATCCGCTGTGGAAGGCGGCCCGTGAGCTCGCCGACGAGCACGGCACCGGCATGAGCTTCCACATGTCGCCCGCAAAGCTCGACCCCGAGGGGTTCATCGCCGAGTTCGGCCAACGCCCGATGATCCACCTGGCCGAGCTGGGCATCCTGCGCGACGACGTCGCCATGACCCACTGCGTGCAGGTCGACGACACCGAACTGGCCGTCATGGCCGAACACGCCGTGTCGGTGGCCCACTGCCCCACCACCGCCCTGAAGGTCAGCTACGGCGTCACCCAGATCGGCAAGATGCCCGAGATGATGCAGATGGGCATCAACGTCAGCATCGGCACCGACGGCAACAACGCATCGAACTACTCCGACCTGATGCGGGCCACGTACCTCGTGGCCGGCCTGTTCAAGGACGGCCGCCAGGACCCCCAGATGTTCCCGGCCGAGATGGCGTACGAGATGGCCACCATCGGCGGCGCGAAGACCATGGGCATGGCCGATCGGATCGGCAGCCTCGAGGTGGGCAAGAAGGCCGACGTCGTGCTCCACGACACCGACCGGCCCGAGTGGCGCCCGCTGCTCAACGTCGCCAACCAGCTGGTGTGGTCCGCCGACGGCCGGGGCGTGCACACGGTGTTCGTCGACGGCGCCAAGGTGGTCGAGGACGGCCGCATGACCACCATCGACGAGGAGACCTTCTACGGTCGCTGCCAGGCGGCCGGTGAGGCCATCACTGCCCGATCGGGCCTGCCCGACAAGGCCAAGTGGCCGACCTGGTGACACTGCATGGGGTCAGACCCCGCTTTCCCGCTTTCTCACATGAAGGACGAAGGGTGGCCCGATGAGCGTGGAGAAAGCGGGAAAGCGGGGTCTGACCCCAACGATGGAGGCCGAGATCACGCCCGGCATGGCGCCGGGCGAGGCGGTCGAGTTGGGCTGCCTGGCCGAAGAGGTCGGCTTCGACCGCCTCGGCGTGTCCTGCGTGGCATTCTGGCCCGACACCTACCAGCTGCAGGCGCTCATCGCTGCGCACACGACCCGGATCCACATCGGGTCGATGGTCACCAACCCATACACCCGCCACGCTGCGGTGCACGCGTCGGCGTTGGCCACGCTGCAGGAGCTGTCGGGCGGGCGGGCGTTCTTCGGGCTCGGCGTCGGTGCCGGCCTCGAGGATCTGGGCATGGCCTATCCACGTCCCGTCCGGACACTACGCGAGACGGTCGGGGCGGTACGGGGGCTCCTGGCCGGCGACGAGGTCAACCTGGAGGGCGAGACGCTCACCATCGAAGGCGGGCGCCTCTTCCGTCCTCCTGCGCAGCCGGTGCCGGTGGCCATCGGCACCCGCAGCCCCGGCGTGATGCGCCTGGCCGGCGAGATCGCCGACACCGCCCTGGTCGGGGCCCGCCACCTCACACCCGAGATCGTGGCGCAGTACCGCACCTGGCTTGCCGAAGGGGCGGCGAGGGTCGGCCGTGACGTCGCCGAGATCGAGGTGCTGCCCCGGGTGACGTTGTGCGTGTCCGACGACGAGGAGCTGGCCGTCGAGAGCGTCAAGCGTTTCGCAGCCCACTATCTGTGGATCCTGGGCGACAACGGTCCGCCGGTCGACCCCGATCGGCGGGCTGCCATCGTCGCCACCCTCGACGACGCCACGGGCTGGTACTTCGACCTCGAGCGCCACGACCCACCCGAGATGCTGCGCCTGATCGACGCCGACCTCGCCCGCCAGTTCGCCATCGTCGGCACGCCCGCCCAGTGCGCCGACCAGCTCCGTGAGCTGATGGCCCTGGGCTTCGACGGCGTCAGCTGCAACCTCGCCGCCGTCAACCGCGCGTCGATGTACGAAGGCCTGCGCGAAACCATCACCGGCGCCGCCGAGGTCCTCGCACGGTTGCGGTGACCGCCGGGACCGAGCAGCGCTTTCCCGATTCGTCGCCGAGCGGCAGGGCGGCGCACGGAGCCGCAGGATCTGACCGCCGGGGTCAAGTCGTACTTTCAACCAACTCGGGGTTGAGCAGCCTCCGGGCCGCGGTGTGCGGAGTTGGTTGAAAGTACGACTTGACCCCAGTAGTTCCGGGCCGCTCAGAAGCGGCGGACCGCAGGCGGCTCGGGTGGCGGCGGTGGCGGTGGCGGAGGCGGCGGCGCTGGTGTTGCTGCCGGTGCTGGGTGCTCTGCTGCCGCGGCGGTGCCGCTGCGGATGACCGGGATGGCTCGTGTCGCTGTCGTCATCCGGGTGGCGGAGGTGGCGTTGAGGACCCGGCTGAGCTTGCCGGCGATCTCGGCGGTGCCGCCGGACTCGACCACGTTGGCCGAGCGTGCCCAGAGCACGGTCTTGAGCTGGAAAGGCCGCAGCTCGGGGTGCTTCGACTTGATCTGCGCGGCCAGGCCCGCGATGTGGGGTGCCGCGTAGGAGTTGCCCGTCGACACCGAGGTCCCGTGGTTGGTCCACAGCACCGGTACGTCGATGCCGCGGGCCAGGAACTCCGTCGGGGGTTCGGGGTTGTGGTGGTAGCGCCGGGGGTCCTCGGTGAGGTTGCAGGCGACGCTGGTGACCGATGCGTACAGCGACGGGTAGCTCGCCGACTGCATGTTGTTGGCCGCCGTCACCACGAAGGTGCCCGAGAAGTAGGCCCGGTCGCAGACGTCGTGGAACGCCAATGCCCAGTCGCGTTTGCGGGTCCCGAGGGAGAGGTTCACGACGTCGAAGCCCTGAGCGACCGCCCATTCCAACCCGGCGTGGAAGGCTGCGGCCTTTCCGGTCAGGCCCGGGCCGAGGACCTTGACGCTGGTGATGCGGGCCTGCGGCGCGAGCGAGTGGATGATGCCCGCACACGCCGTGCCGTGGCCGAAGCTGTCGCCGTGGGGGCCCTCGACCGCCACCACTCCCCCGTCGGCATCGACGGAGAACTCGATGCAGGCCTCGGTGTCGACGCAGCCGTGCAACTCGGGATGGTCGGCGTCGATGCCGCTGTCGACGACCGCGACCCGCACCCCCGAGCCGTCAGCGCCGCCGAAGGCCCACTCGTCGCTGAGATCCGACAGCGACAGCGCCGCGCCGGGGAGGCGCAGGACGACCGAGTCCCGGGTCCAGGCCGGACGTGGCCCGTCGCTCACAGGAGCGCCTCGACGGCACGAGCGACCTCGCGGTAGCGGCCGGGATCGGTGGTCGACAACGACGACAGGGCCTCGCCGAGGCGTGCGGGCGACGGTGGCGCCGCGAGCTCGTCGCCCTCGGCGAGGGCGGCTCCGGCGATCTCCGCCAGCAGCGTGAGGGTCTCGACGTCGTCGTAGGTGAACGATCCGTTGACTGCGTCGACGACCTCGAGCACCCCGACCAGTTCGCCGGACTCACACGGTGCGGCGAGGATCGACGACGGGAGCGCATCGGCGCCACCGGCGCCCACGTTGTCGACGTCGCCGGGGCGGGTCTGGATGGCCGCTGGCTGACCGGACGCAGCGACATAGCCCGCGGTACCGGCGACCGGGCGGAGCAGCCCGACCCGACCCGAGGCCGCAGGGTCGCCGTGTGCGGCGACGACGGCGAGATGGTCGTCCTCGACTCGCAGGAGCCAGCCCCGGGCAGCGCCCGTGGCTTCGACCGCGGCACGGATGAGCGCGAGGTAGGTGGGTCGCATGGTGTCCACGGTGGGTGGTAGCTCCTTCGGTCGGCGCCATTGCTGGATGTGGCCGAACTCGGCCTCGATGATGCCACGAGCAGGCGGATGGGTGGGGACGGGAGCCGTCCGTCATGGGCCGGATCACCCGCGGCGTGACGCCGGCGCGGATCAGCCGACACGGGGGAACGCTCCGGTGCCTCGGGTCGTCGCGGCCACCGACACGGTGGATCGCCCCGTGGACGGCCGGACCGGGGCCGGAGCGGTCGCTGCCGCACCCGGGACCAGCGTCGCCCTCGATGGGAGGCCCGGACCGAGGGTGAGGCGGCTGAGCCGGTGTCCCCCCGCTGCGGGCACCTGCTCGCCCGCTCCGGCGAGGCGGGCGGCCAGCGCAGGGTGCGCTGCGGCGAGCCGCACGAGCGAGGAGTGGTCCAACAACACCAGCGACAGGGGGTCGATGGCACGCAGTGCGGCTGTTGCCGGTGCTCCCAGCGCCGACGCGACGCCGAACGCGTCGCCGGGGCGCAGCTGAGCGGTGACGGTCTCGCCCCCGCCGGCAGCGGCCTGGACGACCTCGCCGTGACCCCGTTCGACGACGATGAGCCCGCCGCTGTCGTCGACGGCGCGGCCGGCGTCGACGGTGAAGGTACGCATGGCGCCGGCCACCGCACCGAGGATCTCGTCGCCGAGGCCGTGCAGGAACGCCACGCGGTCGAGCGCGGCCACGAGGTCGAACGGAGGCTCTTCGGGCAGGGGCTGGCCCGTCTGCTCTGCCCACAGCCGGGCGTACGTTCCCCGGTTGGCGAGCAGTTCGGTGTGCGTCCCCTGCTCCTCGAGGAAACCGTCGACGATCACCACGATCTTGTCGTAGTCGGTGATCGACGCCAGACGGTGCGTGACCGACACCACGGTCCGCTGGCGGGCGATGCGCTCGATGGTCTCGTTGATCTGGCGCTCGGTCGCGGGGTCGAGCGCAGAGGTCGCCTCGTCGAGGACCAGCACCGAGGGGTTGCGGACCAGTGCCCGGGCGATGGCCACACGCTGGCGTTGCCCGCCCGACAGGTTGGAGCCGCCCTCGCCGACGAGGGTGTCCCAGCCGCGTGGCAGGTTGTCGATGAAGGCATCGATCTCGGCGGCATCCATGGCCGCCTGGATGTCGGCGTCGGTGGCGCCGGGCTTGCCGAGGGCGATGTTCTCGCGCAGGGTCGTGTCGAACAGGAACGAGTCCTGGAAGACGACGCCGAGCTGATCGCGCCACGATGTCAGGCTCGCCGCTCGGAGATCGACACCATCGACGAGGATCGCTCCCTCGTCGGGTTCGTACATCCGCATGAGGAGCCGCAGGACGGTGCTCTTGCCCGAGCCGGAGGGCCCGACGAACGCGACGCGGCTGCCGGCGGGGATGGTGACGTCGAACTGGTCGAGTGCCCGACGTTCGGGCGTGTAGGCCAGGGCGACGTCGACGAAGCGGATGTCGCGCGACACCGACCCCAGCGCGGGCAGAGACGGGTCGTCGGGCTCGGGATCGGCGTCGACCACCTCGTTGATGCGCATGAGGCTGCCCATCGACGCCTGCACGTCCTGGCTCAGCGACACGAGCACCGTGACCGGCGAGAGGACCTCGCCCATGATCGACAGGAACGCGACGAGACCGCCGATGGTGAAGTTGCCCTCGAGGATCAGCCATGCGCCCAGACCGAGCACGAAGAGGCGCAGCACGGTGACGATCAGGTTGACCGACAGGCCGAACAGGCCGCCCCACAGCTGCAGGCGACGTTCGGACCGGAACAGGCGGTCGCCCTGCTGCGCGAAGCGCTGACCCTCCCGGGACCCGAGGCCGAACATCTTGACGACGGGGTTGGCGCTGTAGTTCTCGGCGGCGACGCTGAGCAACGCAGAGCTGTTCTCCTGCACGGCGATGGATCGCTCGAGGGCGCCGGCCGCCATGCGGCGATAGACGAAGCCCACCAAGGGCGCGGACACGAGCACGATCAACCCGAGCCAGAAGTTGATCGTCAACATGATGGCGCCGCTGACCACCAGGGTGAGCATCTGGAAGATGCCCTGCCCGATGGCCTGGGAGAGCCCCGCCTCCACGGCACCGACGTCGGAGAACAACCGCGACAGCAGGTCGCCCTGGGGGTGGTCGTGGTACCACGACGCCGGGAGCTTCTGGGCCCGGTCGAAGATCGTCTGGCGGATGTCGCGGGTGACGGCGCCGCTGACCCAGGCGGTCTGGTAGGCCTGGCGGACACCGGCGATGAGCGAGATGAGGAACGCGATGCCCAGCGCGATCAGCAGGGTGAGCACCTGGGAGAACTCGCCGCTCGGCAGCGCGGTGTCGAACAGGCGCTGGGTCACGAACGGGAACGCTGCCGTGAAGGCAAGGCTGAGCAGCATGTACGCGAAGATCTCGGCCTGACGGAGCTTGTAGGGCCGCAGGTAACGCAGCGACAGCCGCAGGAACTCGCCGGTCTTGACGTCGGGTTCGCCGACGATCACCTTGCGTCGCCACTGTTGTTCGAGGGCCACCAGCGGCACGCCGTAGATCTCGCGCACGGTCTCGTCGAAGCGTCCGGCCGGGGCACCGAGCGCCCGGCGCAGCGCCTCGTCGCCCTCGCGTTCGATCAGGAACCGGGTGAACGACAGGGTCATCGCCCCCCGCAGCTCCGGATCCGCGTCGCCGAAGGGTGGGAGCGCATTGCCGGCGAGCTGTTCGTCGGGATCCGGCAGCTTGGATGCGTGGAGGCCGTAACCCTCGGTCAAGAGCTCGACCTCGGGGAGGTCGGCGCACGGAAGCGCCGCGCCGTAGAGCAGCGCGAGCGCCCGGTGGGGCTCCTCTGGCGGGGACTCGGGGGTCACCACGATCCATGCCTGGTTGGTGGCGCCGTCGACGATGGTCCCCGAGCTGACCACCTCGGTCGCGCCGGTGGCGGGATCGGTCTGGTGGAACGGGTCGACGAGATGGAAGACGACGACGGTCCCCCAGGACTCCGATCCGAGGCCGGCGAGGGCCTTGCGGGCCTTCGCCACCCGGCTGGCGTAGCTGCGGGCGATCTCGGCGCCGTAGGTGCCGGGCCGGTAGCGGACCTCGACGGTGTCGTTGCGGTGGGATTCGGTACCCGACGCGAGCGGCAGCGCCGCCCCTTCGGGGGGTGGCACGGCGCCGGGCGGCTCGGCCGTAGCAGCGGGACCTTCGGGGGAGACGGCATCGGTGGGCCGCACCGCAGCGGTGGCACCGCCCGACGACGCCGTGGTCACCGGCACGGCCGCCGTCGCCGTCGAAGGCGCGAGCACCGTGAGCACGGTCGCGCCGATCTGGATGGTGTCGCCGGGACTGACGGCGGTGGGGCCGCCGATCCTCACCCCGTTGACCAGCGTCCCATTGGAGCTGCCGAGGTCTGTGGCGACCAGGGTGTCGCCGGTGGCATCGAGACGGAGGTGGAGCCGTGACACCGACTGGTCGCTCAGGATCACATCGCCGGACTCACGTCCGAAATCCGCGATGCCTTCGATCCGCAGACGGCGTGTTCCCTCGCCGTCGGCGATCTCGACTCGATGCTCGGCGGTCATGCATCCTCCATCGTCGTGTCACGCCCACATACGGCGCTCGTGGCGCGCCACAGGCGCCGATGGGGCGGGACGACGGCGGCGGCGGGCGGTTACAGGGGACCAGGAATCATCGGTCGATCGGTCAGACGGCTACCAGCGTGGCTGCGGCGTCACGCCCGCCCGGGTCATGATCGCCCGGCTCCGCTGGGCGGCTTCGCCCGCCAATGCCCTGAGGTCGATGGTGGTGACCCGTCCGTCGTCCACGGCGACAGCTCCGGCGACGGTCACCCAGCGAACCGTGCGTCCGTCGGCTCCCCACACCAGCTGGAGCACGGGATCGGCGCTGGCAGGCACGAAAGGCAGCGCGTGACGGTCGTGCACCACGAGGTCGGCCTGCTTGCCGACCTCGATCGACCCCACCCGATCGGCGACCCCGAGCGCCTCGGCGCCGGCGATGGTGATGAGCTCGAAGGCATCGTGGGCCCCGAAGATCGTGGGATCGACCGGCACGTCCTTGGCCAGCCCGGCGAACAGCGCTGCAGCCCGGAGCGCATCGACGAGATCGCCGGCGTTCTCGGCGTCACACCCGAGAGCGAGGCGCCCGCCGCGTCGCCACAGATCGAGGTGACGCATCTCGCGACTGATGCCCTGCCCGAGGCGCAGATACGCCCAGGGGCAGCTGACCACCGCGGTGCGCCGCTCGACCAGGATGTCGAGCTCGGCGTCGTCGACGTGGACGGCGTGGCCGAGGACGACGTGATCGCCGAACACCCCGAGGTCGTCGAGATGCTGGACCGGCCGCCGACCCGTGCGGGCCAGGTAGCTGTCGGGATCACTGGTGGTCGGCGAGAGGTGGAACGTCAGACCGACGCCCAGATCGCGCGCCAGCTGCGATGCCCCGACGGCCAGTTCGTCGCTCATGAGATCGTGGCCGACGAGCGTCACCCACGAGTCGACCCGGGGACCGCGCAGCGAGGTGACCAGCTCGCGTTGGCGGGCGAGCACCTCATCGACGGGCGCCGCGAACGGGCCCTGTTCGACGTCCCAGCCCCACCGACCCACGGTGACGCGGGCCCCGACCGCCTCGGCCGCCGCAGCCACGCGTTCGGGATGCGCGACGGTGCCGGCCTCGAACGTGCTCGTGATGCCGTGACGCAGCGACTCGGCCAGGGTGAGCGTGGCCGTCAGCTCGTCGTCGTCGGGCAGGTGTTCGCCATGGACGGGAACGACCCAGCTGAAGATGGCCTCTCCGGGTGCGAGGTCGTCGGGGATCACCGACTGGATGAGCCGATCGCCGGTGAGGTGCTGGTGGCCGTTCAGGTACCCCGGCGTGACGAGGTGATCGCGATGGCCGATGACGCGTTGGGGCCGGTGGGTCGCCAGGAGCTCCGAAGCGGGCCCGACGGCGACGATGACCTCGCCGTCGACGGCCACTGCGCCATCGGCGATGATGCGCCGGTCGGCGTCCATGGTGACGACCTCGCCCAGCACGACGAGGTCGACCTCCCGTGGGCCGTCCCCCGATCGGGTGGAAGGGGCATTCTCTGGCGGCGGTACTGACGACATGGTCCGAAGGTACCGGTGGCAACGCCCGCCCGTGCCCGTGCCTCAGCTCAGGGCTCTGCTGCCTCAGCCCAGGGCTGTGCTGCCTCAGCCCAGGGCTGTCAGGAACGCCGCGGCGATCGGAGCGGCCACCGCTCCCCCGGCGCCGCCGCCTTCGACGACCACGGCGAAGGCCAGGCCGTCGCGTGCCCCGATGACCCACGCATGGGTCGGCGGTGGGTCGCCGCCGGCGAACTCGGCGGACCCGGTCTTGGCGATGACCTCGCCCGGTACCTGCCCCAGCCCCGCGGCAGCCGTGCCGCCGGTGACGACGCCACGCATCATGGTCCGCAGTGCCTCGGCGACGCCGTCGTCGAGGGAGCGGGTCTCGGGTTCGGGTCCCGCCGGCTCGGTGACGAGCACCGGTTCGCGCCATGTCCCGTCGGCGACCGCGGCGGCGACCGACGCCATGGCCAGCGGACTGACGGTGACCCGCCCCTGACCGATCGCATGGGCGCCCAGCTCGGCATCGTCGATGGGCTCGGGCAGAGCGATACCCGTCGCGCCGAGCCCGGTGTCGAGGTCCACACCGACCCCGAACTGCGCGGCTGCGTCGGCCAGGCTCTCGGCGCCGAGTTCTGCCACGAGGTCCACGAATGCCGTGTTGCACGATGCCGCCAACGACGTGGCCAGATCGACCGCACCCAGGTCGGCACCGCCGGCGTTGGTGAAGCGCAGACCGCCGAGGAAGGTCTCGGCGGGGCACGGTGCCGGCGAGCCCGGCGACAGCCCGGCCTGGAGGGCCGCTGCGGTGGTGACGATCTTGAACGTCGACCCGGGCGGGTAGGCCCCACCGAAGGCCCGGCCGAACTCGTCGATGGGCCTGCTGACCACGGCGCGCACCTCGCCCGATGCGGCATCGATGGCGACGAGCGCGACGGGTTCGGTCACGCCGTCGAGCGCCGCCTCGGCAGCCTCCTGGGTAGCCGGATCGATCGTGGTGACCACGTCGACGGGTTCGGCGCCGCGGAGGCGATGCAGCACCGCGACGAGTTCGCCGTCGGCGTCGACGACCCTGACGTCGCCGCCGGGCGAACCGGCCAGCTCGCGTTCGAATGCGAGCTCGAGGCCCGACAGGCCGACGACGTCGCCGGCCTGGTACGGCGGGCCCCAATCGGCGAGTAGCTCGGCGGTTATCGGACCGGTCTCGCCGAGGACCTGGCGCGCGTAGCGTCGCGTCGGGGCCAGGCGCTGGCTCGTCTCGCGCAGGACGACACCGTCGAGACCTTCGAGGGCGGCGCGCGTGAGTGGCGCCACATCGTCATCGAGCACGGTGACCGGGACGAACCAGTCCGGCTGAACACCGGGCGCATCGAGCGAGGTCGCCACTTCGTCGGCGGGCACGTCGAGAATGGTCTCGAGTCGGGTCAGGAGGCGATCGCGGTCGGTGATGCGCTGGGGTTCGATACCGACCGACACGACCGGCCGCTCGACGCGCAGTGCGGTGCCGTCGGCGCCGAGGAGCGCACCGCGGGGCGGCCACTGCCGCTGGGCCACCAGACGACGTCCGTCGACGAGTGCCGGGTGCACCGTGGCCGGGGCCCAGGCAACCACCCACTGGTCACCGGACCGGACGACGGTCACCTCGGTGGGATAGGTCCACGGCCCGATCTGGTCGAGCTCGACGTTCACCTCGAGACGCACGGCAACGGTGCCGGTCTCCTCGGCAGCCCCGGCGTCGACGTCACCCACGATCTCGATCGAGGTCGACCGGACGCCGAGGGTCTCCCAGACGTTGCGGTGGATGGCATCGGCGCCCAGAGCGGGGTCGTTCACGAGCGTCTGGATGGTGGACCAGTCGCCCGTCTCCCAGGCCGCGACATAGGCCTCGAGCGCAGCGGGAGCGTCCCGGGGAGCGGCGGGATCGGCATCGGCGGTGTCGCCCGAGACGGCATCGGCGGATCCTGCGGTGGAGGCGGGAGCGGTGCCGGCGCGGTCGGGGTCATCTGCGGCCCCACCTCCACAGGCCGCCAGCAGCAGCGCGAACGTCAGTCCCAGGCCGCAGCGGTGGATCCCCCTGGTACGGCGCACGAGCCCACGGTACCGGCTGACGCCGACCGCATGGTGCTCCCCCGAACGACCTCGGGTGCCACCGGCGACGGCGTGCCCGCCACCTCGAGGGTCGGGAGATGCCAAGCTGGCCGACGCACGACCGCCCACCCGAGGAGCGTCCATGACCGTCGAACATCAACCAGAGCCCGTTCCCGACACGTCACTCGTCGACCGGTTCCGTCTCGACGGCACGGTCGCCGTCGTCACCGGCGCCGGTCGTGGGATCGGCCGGGGCATCGCCATCGGCCTGGCCGATGCCGGAGCCACGGTGGTGGTGACTTCACGCAGCGAGAACGAGTTGGCCGACACGGCAGCGGTCATCGAGTCCAGAGGTGGCCGGGCCGCCGTCCATCCCGGCGACATCACCGACGAGGCCACCATCGCCGCGTTGGTCGAGACCGCAACGGGCGACCACGGCCGCCTCGACATCTGGGTGACCAATGCCGGCGGCTCCGAGCACCAGGGCAACTTCGCGTTCGCCGACTTCCCGCTGTGGCACTGGGACGAACAGATCGCCCTCAACCTGCGGCCCCACTTCATCGCCGCCAAGGCCTGTATGGAGGTGATGCAGCCGGGCTCGTCGATCATCGGGATCTCGTCGATCGCGTCGCTGCGGGCGGCGGTCAACTTCGCGGCCTACGGCGCCGCGAAGGCCGGGATGAACAACCTGACCCAGACCCTCGCCATCGAGCTCGCACCCCGGGGCATCCGGGCCAACGCCGTGCTGCCGGGCAACGTGCCGACGCGTGCGACCACGACCATCGGCGGGACCGCCCCCGAGGACATCCCGAAGCTGGCGTCTCGTATCCCACTCGGGCGTCTGGGTACGCCGGAGGACATCGCCGCGGCCGTGCTCTGGTTGGTGTCGCCGGCCGGTTCGTGGGTGACCGGCCAGAGCATCGTCGTCGCCGGCGGCCAATAGTCCGGCGCAGCGCACGGAGCGTTCGGAAACCGGGTCCGACCCCCTGGGTCAGGGTTCGAGCAGGCGACTGCGGATGCCGTCGATGGCAGCATCGGTCAGACCGGCGCCGCGCACATAGGCCTCGATGCCACCGTGTTCGGTGTCGAGGAGCTCCAGGGTGTCGGCCATGGTCCGGGGCAGCGCCGACAAGACGTCGGCGGCCAGGTGCTCCCAGCGGTCGGCGGCACCGGGCTGCTCGGCCTCGATCCGGGCGATGATCGCCGGCATCGCCGCGGTGGTGCGGGCGTAGTCGTCGACGATGGCGTCGCGCTCGACACCGGCGAGGCCCAGGGCCAATGCGGCCAGGAGCCCGGTGCGGTCCTTGCCTGCCATGCAGAAGAAGACCGCAGGCGCCGGGTTCGACCCCAGGGTGTCCAGCGCCCGGGCCAGATTGGCCCTCGACTGATCGAGCATCAGCCGGTACCCCTCGACGATGGAGGTCGCATCGGCGTGTTCCATCGGGGCCTGCATCGTGGCATCGACGGTGGGCACGTGCGCGAGGGTCATCCCTTCGACCACCGGGGCGGTGCCGACGAGCTCGAGTTCGTGGTCGCTGCGCAGATCGATGGCCAGGCCGATACCCAGCTCGTCGGCGCAGCGGACGATGTCGGCTGGGGTGAGGCGATGGAGCGAGTCGCTGCGGTAGAGCCTGCCGGCGACGGTGGCGCCGACACCCGGTACGGGAAGCCCGCCGAGATCACGGAAGTTTGCGCAGCCCTCGAGGAGGGCCTGCTGATCGATGGTGGTCACGGGCGCACCGTACCGGGCCCGACCGACGTCGCCGTACGTGCCAGGTGACCAGCGGGTGAACTCGACGGACCCAGCGCTGATCGCACCCCGCGACCTCAGCGCCTGCGGGCTTCGGCCAGGACACCCAGCAGCTCGGTCATCTGCGGATCGGCGAGCAGCCCCTCGACGTCGCGAGCGGTGCGCCGGCTCCAGGCCCCCGGATAGGACGGCACGCCCGGCACGTTGTGCGGCATCACGATGCCGGTGAGGTCGTCGATGTCGGCGACGACGATGGCCGCATCGGATACACCGAGACGTTCGAGCGCCGCAGCGAGGAGCGCCACGGGGTCGTCGTCGACGGCGTGACCGAGTTCGTCGGCGAGCAGGCGACGCCACGCCGACAACCGTGTCGCACGATCGAGCGCACCCGAGCCGTCGGGGGCGGCGATACCGAGCGAGGCCCGCAGCTCGATGTCGCTACCGGTGGCGAACGCCGCGAAGGGCATCATGTCGTGGGTGCGGACGCCTGCGACCACATCGTCGGGCACCTCGGGGAGCTCGTCCGGCTCGGGGCGGTCGGCGGTGAACTGCTCTTCGTACATGCCCAGCACCGCCCACGACCGGCGGGCCTCGGTGACCTCGTCGGGGACGGTACCGAGGTCCTCGCCGACGACGATGGTGTCGCGCAGCACCGAGGTGGTCGCGACGGTGGCCCACAGCTCGTCGGGCCGGAAACGCACGTAGGCCCCGTCGGTGGCGGCGGCGCCGTCGGGGATCCACCACAGGCGATGCAGTGCCATGACGTGATCGATACGCAGGAGCCCGCAGCGCCGGGCGACGGCGTCGATGACGTCGTGCCACACCTGGTGGCCGTCGGCGCGGGCGTGTTCGGGATGCAGCGGGGGGAAACCCCAGTTCTGCCCACCGACGAAGAAGTCGTCGGGTGGCGCGCCGACGGCGGCTCCGAGCGCGAACGAGCGGTGGCGCTGCCAGGCCTCGTGCCCGGCGGGGTGGCTGCCGACCGGCAGGTCCAACGCCAGGAGCTGACCGCGCCGACCCAGCGTCTCGCCGAGCTCGTCGAGCTGTCGACGCACCACCAGCTGCCCGAGCACGTGACGCCCGACCGCCGGGTCGGCGATGTCCTGATCGAGACAGGTGTCGTGCGCCGGCGGGGCCCCGGTACGGGCCACGTGGGCCCGAAAACGGGCGTAGTCGACGACGTCGGGCTCGGCGGCAGCGAAGGCGGCCACATCGGCGGCGATCGCCGGCACCGACAGCGCTCGATCGAGGACGTCGTGGACGAGTCCGGCGACGCCGCGCCAGTCGATCAGAGGCGCCGCGGCGAGCTCGGCGGCGCGCCGGCGGGCTGCGTCGTCGAACGCCGGCGATCCGTCGGGTCCGGGGAGGCCGCTGAGGTCGGCGACGAGCTCGCTCCAGTGCAGCCGGGTGACCGGCGAGTACGGGCTGGGGTCGAACGGCCGATCGCCACAGAACATGGGGTGGATCGGCAGGATGGTGACGACGTCGACACCGTGGCCCGCAAGGCCTGCGGCCAGCGCATCGAGGTCGGCGAGATCGCCGGCGCCGTGGCCGCGGGCGGGGCGGTGCAGCGCATAGGTGGGCACGAACACCGACGACGAGCCCCGCGGCGAGGCGAGGCTCTGCGGCGGCGCCACGATGACGGTGCAGCGGGCAGACGAACCGTCGGCGAAGCCGACGTCGAGGAGGTGGCGGCCGACGGGCAGACCCGTCAGGGTGATCCGATCGCCGGCCACGGCAACCGCGATCGTGGCATCGGCTCCTGTGACGTGGCTGCGTTCGTCGACGGCGACGGCGACATCGCCGGCCGTGCCGGACACGTCGATCGCCGCCGAGCGGCCGTCGGCGGTGACCACGATCGGCGGCACCGGAGCCGGTTCGGGTTCCGGGCCGAGGACCTCGAGCAGCGCTCGCAGCGTGTCGTCGGAGACGTCGTTCCAGACCTTCTTGGTGTCGCGCCAACGAGTCTCGATGCCCCGGCGCCGTGCGGTGCGGCGCAGTTCCTCGGATGTGGTCATGCGCTCGCCTCCGGCTCCGGCGTGGCGTCGACCACCGGGACCACGTTGAACGCCGTCAGCGAGCGACGACCCTCGATCCGCAGCCGGGTGATCGACCCCGTGTCGAGGTAGGTGCGCCACCCGACCTCGTCGCCCACACCCAGCGCCCAGGCGACCGCCGCCTTGATGGGCGACACGTGGGTGACCACCACGACGTGGTCGCCGGGCGGGGCTGCGACGAGGTCGTCGAGTGCGCCGCGGATGCGCCTCCCGAGCTCGTCCAGGCTCTCGCCACCGGGCGGCCGGAAGGTCAGATCCTGGCGCCAGAGGCTCCACGTGTCGGCGGGTACGTCGGCCACGGGACGGCCGTCCCATTCGCCGTAGTCGAGCTCGAGCCATCGGTCGTCGCTGACCACGCCCTCGGCGCTGACGAACGCTGCGGCAGTCTCGGCTGCTCGTACGAGCGGACTCGTGATGACGGCATCGACCGGGCCGACCATCGCCGCGGCGGCCCGCGCCTGGCGACGACCGACGTCGTCGAGGGGATTGTCGACGCGCCCCTGCAGGAGCCCGCCGGCGTTGGCCACGGTGCGGCCGTGGCGCACGAGGGTGATCAGCATGTGGGCGGTGTCGCCGACATCGAGGCACGCGGGAGGCGGCCGGTGCGGATCAGGTCCCGCCGTGCGGCCGGGTCGGTCAGGCCGAAGCGGCGGACGGTGTAGGCCAGCGCCACGATACCGATCGCCTCCTTCAGCAGCGTCACCCCGACAGCGTCCCATGCCGGGAGGTCGGCGTCGTCGATCGTCGTGCCCAGAGCAGGCCACCAGAACAGCTCGGTGCGGGTCCAGCCACCGTCGAGCACCAGATAGAAGAACATGCCGATGGGGATGCCCAGCCACCGGCGCTGTTGCAGACGTCGTCCCTGCAACACGACCATCACCGCGGTCATCACCGCCACCGGAGCGAGGAGAGTGTGCAGGAACCAGGGGCCGTCGAAGAAGAGCTCGATGACCGGCAGGACCGATCCGAGCGCAACGAGGCGGTAGTCGATGGCGGGGCTCGCGAAGACCCACGCGACGATCAGGACGCTGCAACCGATGAACCAGAAGAACATGGCGGCAGGGTGTGCTCAGCGCACCAGGATGCAGCCGCACTCGTCGCAGTGGACGAGATCGTTGGCGGGAAGCTTCTTCAGACGGTCGGCCTCGACGGCAGAGAGGTCGAGGTGGCAGCCGTGGCACGTCGTGCCGACCAGCCGGGCGACACCGACCTGGCCCGGGCGGGCCCGCAACCGCTCGTACTCGGCGAGGAGGTCTGCGTCGAGTTGGGCCACGTGGTCGACCCGCTGGGTACGCACGCTCTCGGCCTCGGCGTCGATCTCGGAGCGGCGGACCTCGACTGTCTCCTCGAAGCCGGCCCGCTCGGTGGTGAGTGCGTCGCGCCGCCCAGCGATGGCTGCGAGCTCGGCATCGACGGGTTCGATGGCTTCCATGACCTCGAGGACGTGGTCCTCGACGGTGCTGCGCCGAGCGTTCAAGGCTGCGATCTCGTCCTGGAGGGCCTGCAGTTCCTTCAAGGCCGTGACACTGCCGCTGTAGAGCTTCGCGTCCTCTTTGGCGATGCGGTCCTCGATGAGGGCGACCTCGTCCTCGTGGCGCTTCTGCTCGCGGCCGAGCTCGTGACGTCTCGCTTCGACCTCGGCGGCCTCGGCGTCGAGGGCGGCCAGCCGCTGGTCGATCTCGGCGATCGAGGTGAGCTCGGGCAACGTGGTGCGATCGTGGGCGAGGCGATCGAGCCGACGGTCGAGCTCCTGGACCCCGAGAAGGATCTTGAGGGTTGCGGGGTCGGCGTTCACGCGGTGCGGTTCATCGACGGGGGCATGGGTGTGAGTGTGTCACAGCCCGGAATCGTCGGCCTCGCCGTCGTCAGCCGCACCGCCATCGCCGCCGCCACCACCACCGCCGCCGCCGCCACCATCGGCGCCACCATCGGCGCCACCACCACCGTCGGCCGCGCCACCGTCGGCCGCGCCACCATCAGCCGCGCCACCATCAGCCGCGCCACCATCAGCCGCGCCACCATCAGCCGCGCCACCATCAGCCGCGCCGCCATCGGCCGCGCCACCATCACCGTCGGCCGCGCCACCATCGCCACCACCACCATCGCCACCACCGCCATCGGCAGCACCGCCATCGCCACCATCGCCGCCGCCAGCGCCACCGTCGCCGCCGCCATCAGCAGCACCACCATCGGCCCCGCCGCCGTCGCCACCACCGCCGTCACCGCCGCCGCCATCACCATCGGCGGCGCCATCGTCATCATCGCCGCCGTCGTCATCGCCGCCGGTGGGACGCTCGATGCAGTACAGCGGTACCGGCTGGTTGTTGTCGTCGATGAAGCCCGAGTCGCCGCAGGGCTCGGCCCGATCGGGAACGTCGGGGCGACATGCCTGGCGCTCGCCGTTGATGCTCAGGACGATCGAATCCGCCGGGCACGGACTGTTGCCGATGGGCACATCGCCCTCGAGCTTCTGGAACTTGCCGGCACGGGCGAACCCGGGACAGCTGGGGAACGGCTCGGGATCCAACCGCTCGTGATAGGCGGTGTTGAAGACCCGGAAGGCCTGCGCAGGGAACGACCCACCGGTCACGCTGCCCAGACCCCCGATCCCCAACATCTGATCCTCGTTGGTGTCGGGATTGCCCATCCACACCGCGGTGGCGAGATGTGGAGTGAACCCGACGTACCACGCATCGCGGAACTCCTCGGCGGTGCCGGTCTTGCCGGCCGAGACCTGGGTGGGCAGCGATGCACCGGTGCCGGTACCACCGGTGACGTTCGCGGCCAGGGCCTGCGTCGTCCAACAGGCGATCTCTTCGCTGATCACCCGTGTGCCCTGGTAGCGGGGATCGTCCTTGCGGTCGTAGATGACGTTGCCGTTGCGGTCCTCGATGCGCTCGATGAAGTACGGCTCGTGATGGATGCCACCCGAGGCGATGGTGGCGTATGCCTCGGCCATGTCCATTGGCGTGACCTCGAACGCACCGAGGGTCAGCGAACGGAACTCCTGCATCCGCGACGTGTCGACACCGAGCAGGCGAGTCGTCTCGATGACCTTGTCGAGCCCCGCGAGATCCGCGATCCGCACGTAGCCACAGTTGGACGACGACGTGGTCAGCGACGTGATCGTCGTGACGCCGCCACGCGAGTTGGCGAAGTTCTCGAACTCGTCGTAGCCGCGCGGGTCGCTCGGGTTGTCGAACCGGCACGGACCCTGACCGTTGACCTGGTCGTTGGTCTGGATGCCTTCCCGGAGCGCCGCGACCAGCGTGAAGGTCTTGAACGACGAGCCGGGTTGTCGGGCCCCGTCGAGGGCCAGATTGTAGTTGCGGTCGCGGTTGCCGACCCGACGCCGCTCGCCGAGCATCGCCCGCACTGCGCCGTTGGCGGGATCGATGGCCGCGATCGACATCGTGTAGTCGTACGGGACGAGCGGGTTGTTGGGGTCCTGGCCCCGCAGCACCTGGGTGCGGGCCTGTTCGGCCATGCGCTGGCTACGACGGTCGTAGCTGGTGTAGATCCGCAGGCCCCCGCCGAGGAGCGTTTCTTCGCGCGAGTCGGGTCCGCCGCCCAGGAACCGCTCGTCCTCGAGGAGGAGGCGGCGGACCTCCTGGAGGAAGAAGTCGTTCTCCGACGGTCGGGTGAGCTCCTGGCGCTCGGTGGGGATGGGCGTGCTGTTGTACTCCTCGGCCTCTTCGGGGGTGATGAGCTCGAGGTCGGCGAGCCGTTGCAGCACGATGCTGCGCTGATAGCGCGACGTCTCGGGATTGAGGGTGGGATCGTTGGCGGTGGGATTGGAGATGAGGCTGGCGAGCAGCGCCGCCTCGGGCCAGCCGATGCCCTCCTCGAGGATGACGGCCGCTTCCTCGTCGGGCACGTTGGCGGTCTCGAGACCGAAGTACACCTCGGCGGCGGCCTTCACGCCATAGGCACCGGATCCGAAGAACACCGTGTTGAGGTAGGCCTCGAGGATCTGGTCCTTGGTCATCTGATCCTCGAGGCGCACCGCCAGGGATGCCTCCTGGATCTTTCGTTCGATGGTCTGTTCGTCGGTGAGGACCAGGTTCTTGATGAGCTGCTGGGTGATGGTCGAACCACCCTGGCTGATGCCACCGGCGTCGACGTTCTCGACGATGGACCGGCCGATGGCCTTCAGGTTGATGCCCTGGTGCTGATAGAAGTCGGCGTCCTCGATGGCGATGATCGCCTCGATCACCTCGTAGGGGACGTACTCGAGCGCGATGGGCGACCGGTTGTCGCGGAACCAGGTGGCCATCAGGTTGCCGCGCGAGTCGTACACCAGTGACCGTGTGGGGGTCTCGTTCAGGCTGACCTCGGTGTGGGACCACTCGCCCGCGGTGACGACCTGCTGGAGCTGCGGCGCGACGAGAACGACCGTGAACGCAGCGACGACGCTGCCGAGAGCAATGGTGATCACGAGCCGCAGCGCGGCGCTCATACGTCGCATGACCCGGTAACGCTACCGGGCCCCGCAGCGTCGGTGTCGTCACCCCAGCGGGTGGCTGGAACCGACCCTGAAAACCTCTGCGCCCCGCCGAACCGGGGGGCAGTTGGCGGGGCGCATGGTTCGGTGGCGGTCACCAGCCGGGGGAAGCGGGACCAGACCACCGTATGGGTCACCGGCTCTGACCTGGGGGGAGGGTGTCGAGCCGGTGAGGTTGTCGAGATCGTTGAACTCGATGGTGCCGGAATGCATTCCAACACGCAACGTGACGTGTATCACGTGACCCGAACAGGGCCGTATTCCTACAGTCCGGTGCCCAGGCGGTCGCCGCTCTCGGGACGTTCGGCGATGCCGCTGATGCCCTGCCAGATGTGTCTGGGCCGCGACGGATCGATGCTCGAGCTCGACCCGGGCAGCACGTGCACCATGCCCGCATCGGCGTTGCGCCGGTCCTTGCCGCGGGCGGCGACGGCCAGGTCGACGAAATCGTCGCCGTCGAAGTTGCCGGCACGGAGCGCCCAGCCGAACTGGTCGCCGGCGCCGAGCCCCGTGCGCCGGACCTCGCGCTGGGTGATCACGAAGCCACCGGGAACGCCGAGTCCTCCGGCATCGCCACCGATGATGGTCACCGAGCCTGCCTCGCTGCGGCCGAAGGCGGTCGCGAACGGAGCGCCGACGGCGAGGTCGTCGTCGCCGTCGCCGTTGAAGTCGCCGGCCGCCAGGCTGCGGCCCCACTCGGCCCCCGCCTCGGCGACGCCGGGAATCGTGCCCTCGCCGGGCACCAGGGTGCGGCCCGGCGATGCCGGACCGTCGTCGAACACCGACACCGCTCCAGCGGCTGCGCTCTGGCCGGTGGCCGAGACGGCCAACTCGTCGGTCCCGTCGGCATCGAAGTCGCCGACGGCCACCACGCGTCCGAACGCATCGCCGGCTTCGACGACACCGCCGGCATCGCTCTGTCTCACGACGAGGTTGCCCGCCGGCTGGATGCCGCGACGCGATCCGAACAGCACGTGCACCTGACCGGCCGACGGCTGCCCGCCGATGGCCTCGCCGGGGGCGCCGACCGCGATGTCGTCGAAGCCGTCACCGTTCAGGTCGCCGGCCGCGACTGCGACCCCGAAGGCGTCGAAATCCTGCGGGACACCGAGAACCGGCCCGGTCTGGGAGAAGAGCCGACTCCCAAAGGGGCGCAGTCCCTGCGGCCCTCCGTAGACGACGACCACGGCGCCGGCAGCGATGCGTGTGCCCCGACGGCGATCCTTGCCGGGGACGCCGATGATGAGGTCGTCGAAGCGATCCCCGTTGAAGTTCCCCACCGCGAGCGCAGCACCGAAGAAGTCGCCGGCCTGCGGCTTGCCCCCGATCCTGCCCTGCTGCGACAGCAGCTGGTTGCGGCCCACGAGGCCCCGATTCGCGCCATACACGACATGGACGACGCCGGTGTCACGGAGTCCGAAGAGATCCTCGGCCGCCGCGCCGAGAGCCAGGTCGTCGCGACCGTCACCGTCGAAGTCGCCGTAGGCGATCGCGCCACCGAAGCGATCGGCGGGTTCGGGAGCGCCACCGAAGCTCTGCTGGGTCAAGATGACGTCCCGTACCGTCCGTATCCCGCGCTGGCTTCCCCTGAGCACGTGGACGAGACCTGCATCGGGCGCGGCACCGAGGTCTTCGTCGGGGACCCCGATGGCGAGATCGTCGTAGCCATCGCCGTCGAGGTCGCCGGCCTCGGCTGCGGCGGGCACGGTCGATGCAGCGACCAGCGAGACGGCCACCACCAGACACGACAGGACGCGGCGGGACACACGGGTTCGGGGCATGGGCTGTTCGCACTCCTGGGAGCCGGCGGGCGCGGAGGCTCCACTGTAGGAGTGCGCCGCGCCCGGGTGCGTGCACCCGACGCGGCCGCGGGTCAGGCGGCTTGGGTGGCCGAGCGCAACAGCGAACCGGTGTAGAGACACCCGGCCGCGATGAAGAGCGCTATCGCCACACCGCGGGTTCCCGGTCCGGTGACCGGCAGCGTGGTGACCGGCTCGCCGGCACCTGGTGTGCCGGGGCGGTCGGCCGCCGCCGCTTCGTCGAGGTCGGCCAGCACGTCATCGAGGGCGACGCCGACGATCTCGGCATCGGCGCCATCGACCGCACCGACGACGATCTGGCAGGGTGCGGCACCGTCGAGGGTGGGGATGCAGCGTGCGGCGTTGGCACCGATACCCCTGCGGGCGATCTGGTAGCGGACGGTGGCCGACGCCTCGTCTTCGATCGACACGGTGGTGTAGCCGTCGTCGTCGGGGGCGAAGCAGTCGTCCTCGGTGGGTTCGATCGGACGCCCGGTCCTGTCGGCGTTGCCGCACTGGTAGACGACGAGGGTGCCCTCGGCGAAGGCGGAGAGACCGTCGACGTCGACGGTGACGATGTTGCGGCGCGGGGCATCGCCTTGCGCGGTGACGGTGACGTCGAGGCGCCGATCGGCGTTGCCGCCACCCTGTTGGGCGATCGCCGGTGCGATGGTGAGCACCATTGCCAGCGCACCGACGACCAGCGCGGCGAGGCGCAGGCGCTCGGCACCCTGGGCGGACCGTGTGGTCACGCTGCGCACGGCGGCGCGGTCTGGTGCGGCGGGTGTGTCGGCGTGGATTGCGCTGTCGCTGTCGACGGCGCCGTCCGGTGCGGTCCGAGGCATGGGGCGAGTCCTCCTGGTCCTGCGATGTGCGGGTCCGACCTCAGGGCACCGGATGCAGCCCGGCCGGTCAAGGAGTTCGGGAGCTTCCGCCCAGGCTGTCGCGGCCTTCTGGCCCATCCGGCATCTTCGGTGCGGCACGCAGAGCGACGCTGGGTGCATTCGCCCATGGGCGTCGCCTGCGGTCCGACGCACACTCGCAGAGCATGCGAGCACGTCATCTCCGTCTCGGCGCCGCGATCGTGTGGCTCCTGGCCGTGGCGATGGCGGCAGGTACCGCTCCTGCGGCGGCCACCGCAGACGACCGAGCCCCCACGCTGCGCGTCGAGATCCTCGGCACCGACACGGGCGGGCTGGATCAGCTCATCGCGATGGCCGGCGCACCCCACCGCGCCGAGGTCGCCGTGCGGGTGACGAACACCGGCACCGGTATCGAGCGCGACGTGGTGGTGCGGGTGCAGACCACGGGATCGGCGGCGATGACCGCACCGGTCGACCTCGCGCCAGGCGAAGCGATCACCAGTATCTCGACCGTGACGTTGTCGGCGCTGCCCGGTGCCTCCCACGAGATCGTCGCATCCGCCGGCACCACGACGGTCAGCGTCACCCACGGCCAAGCGCCGTGGCTGCTCCTGGGCGCCGCAGCCCTCGGCGTGCACATCCTGGCGCTGGGAGCGCGGGACCGGCTCCGGGCGAGGGTGGCTCGCGCCGAGGCGTCGGGTGGCTACGCCAAGCCGTCGCCGAGCCAGACGTGAGCTCGGTCGAGCAGGTACTCCGAGACGTCGTAGGCGCGGTCGAACAGATCGCTCAGGTGTTCCTGTGCCAGGTAGATCCGGGCCAAGGAGACCTCCGAGCGCGCCGCCAGGTTGAGGCTGCGCTCGGGGCTGTCGGTGACCGATGCGTACAGATCGACCGCTGACACCTCGAGGGGCATGTCGGTACCGCCGATGCCGGCGAGGTCCGTGGCGAGCACCAGCAGGTCGGGGCCCTTGGGCAGTGGCGGCAGGGTCCATGTGAGCACGAGCGGGAGATGATGTTCGTCGGGCGGGTCGGCGCCTTCGGGGAGCTCCATGACGACGTCTTCGAACGCGAACATGACGCGAGGGTCGACGTCGAGCGAGATGTGCATGTCGAGCGGTCCGCCGCAGGCGTGCGCAGGGTGGAGATCGACCTCCCAGGCCTGGCGCATCGTGTACGTCTCGACGAAGTGACGCTCGTCGTGGACGTGGAACCCGTGGTCGGCGGCGTGGTCCTTCACGTCGGCGATGAAGGTCGCGAGATCGACGATCGCCACTGAGACTGCTCCAACTTCGACGGCTGCGGACCATCACCCACGGCGGGCGACTGACGCCTGAGGATACCGTCGGGGCATGGAACCCACAGCCATGGTCGAGGCCTTCTGCTCGGTTGCCGATTCGGTGCGTGACGCGCTCGACGGACTCGACGACTGGGTGCGGGTGCCCGACACGCCCAGCCAATACCGCCACGACGTCGTCGCCGACGCGGTCGCAGTCCCGATGTTGCTCGATGCCGGGTTCGGTGTGCTCAGCGAGGAATCGGGTGAGCACGAGCCCGGCAGGGAGGTCATCGCCGTGCTCGACCCGGTCGACGGGTCGACCAACGCGTCGATCGGGCTGCCGTGGTTCGCGACGAGCATCGCGGCGGTACGCCGGGAGCTGATCGGACGAGCCGACGACGAGGCCGGCACGCGCGCCGTGGTGGCGTCGATGGTCCGCAACCAGGCTCTGGGCGTCACCTACACCGCCGTCGCCGGGCAGGGCGCACGTCGCGACGGCGCGCGGATCGCGCCGTCGCCGTGCCGCACGTTGAGCGATGCGATCGTGGTGGTCAACGACCTGCCGCCCCGCCTCGGCGCCCGCCAGTTCCGGATCTACGGCGCCGCGGCCCTCGACCTCTGTGCGGTGGCCGACGGCACCTTCGACGGCTTCGTCGACTGCGGCGTCGGCCTGTCACCGTGGGATCACCTGGGGGCTGCGCTCATCTGTGTCGAGGCGGGCGCGTCGATCTCGTGCCTCGACGGCAGGCCGCTCGTCGACCTCGACGCCGGCTCCCGCCAGGCAGTGGTCGCCGGCGCATGTCCGGCGATCCGCGACGAACTCCGAGCCGTCGTCAACACCGCCGTCGGCGCAGCCTGAGGTGCCCCGACCCTCGTTGCACGATGTGGCGCTGCAGGTGTTCGCAGCGCTCCCCCGCCCGGTGCGCCACCGGGTGGTGCGGTACCTGTCCCCCACCTTCACCGGCGGTGCGGTGGTCGCCGCGACCCGCCCCGACGGTCGGGTGCTTCTGGTCACCCACGCCTACAACGCCGGTTGGGGTCTACCCGGCGGTCTGCTCGACCGGGGCGAGACACCCGCCATGACGGTGCGCCGCGAGGTCCGCGAAGAGGTCGGCCTCGACGTCGACGTGCAACGTCACGCCACCGCCGTGCTGACACCGGGCCGGCGGCACTTCAACTACGTGTTCACCGCCGCCGTCGACGATGCCGCTGCTGACGCCGTCGCCCCCGCCACCTCCGAGATCACCGACGCCGACTGGTTCGCCCTCGACGCCTTGCCCGCCGAACTGCTCGAGTTCACCGACCTGCTGCTCGCAGCGGTGGGATTGCTCCCCCATCCCGACGAGGCCGCCCCGCCGGAGCGCTAGCCTCACCATCTCCGGGCGCATAGCTCAGTTGGCTAGAGCGCTTCCCTTACAAGGAAGATGTCGGGGGTTCGAGTCCCTCTGCGCCCACCGCTCCTCGCTGCGCTCGTCGCCGTGGGCGCTGCGCCGCCCCACTCCCCGCTCCGCTCGGGCCGTTCAGACGCCACGGAGGCTCGGCGCTCAGCCGAACCGCTCCGCGGGGTTGGAAAGCTGTCCTATGAGGTCCACGACCAGCGGCCGGCCGGAGGCCGGCTGGGGGTCATGGGCGCTGCGCCGCCCCACTCCCCGCTCCGCTCGGGCCGTTCAGACGCCACGGAGGCTTTGGCGCTCAGCCGAACCAGCCCAACAAGAGGCCGAGGCCACCAGATCCGACAAGCATCGCGATCCACCAACCGAACCACTGGGAGCGCGATGCGGTTCGTTCGGCTGGCCCATCGCTTGTCTCGGCTCCCCGCACTCGCTCCACCTGTCCCATGATCCCACGCACCTGCATGGCTCGACCAGAAGGGGTCCGGGTCCGACTCGCAGCCGCCTTCGGAGCAGCTGCGCATCCAGCGTCGAGCCTGCTTTCCCGCAGCCGGGGTGTCAGCGGGTCGGACTAGTGTGTCGACATGGCCCCACACCGAGTCTGGACCGCCGCCGAGATGGAGCTCATGAGCCCAGATGAGCGCGCTCGTCTGGTTCGGCAAGGCATGCGCACCTCGCTCGATGACCTCGACCCGGAGTTCAGGGCTCGCGTCGATGCCAAGAGTCGCCGCATAGCGGAAGAGTACGGATTGCTCGACACCGAAACCCCGTGACGCGTCGTCGCGAGGTTCGTGTCTCGGAGTCCTTCTTCGCTGAACTCGACGATCAACTCGGCGCCGAGCGCGGTCCTCACGGCCAACCCTCGGCAACGGACTTCATCGTCGTCGACCTTCCGGCGATCGTGGAGCAGTTTGCGGCCGCGTTCGACAACTTGCCCGAGGCGACGAGTGGTGTTCGTGCCATTCGCATGTTCATCGGCAGCGGAGCCCTTGTCCCCGCATTCGTGGTACACGGCATCGAAACGACCGAAGGGGTGATTCACCTCGTCGGCATCGAGATCGACCTGTAGTTCGTACGATCCGTCGTGGCTGCCATGGCGGCAGGGTTCGAGAGCTCTCCTATCAGGTCCTCGTCGTCCCTGGCGGCCATCGTGGCCGCGGCGCCGCCAGGAAACTCCTGATCTTCGCGCCTCGGACTCAGCTACGGAGCACGACAACACTGTTCGCCTCCAGGGCGGCGCGGAACCGGTCTCGACGCGGACTCGGCCAAGGCCAAGCCTGAGCATGGCAATAGGGCAGCTTGTGACGACGTCCCTCTGTATCAACAAGAACCGCTGACGGCGGCCACATGTCCCCAAACGATTGATGCTGCGGTATCTCGACTACCTCGATCTCATCGAAGTGGAATACCCACCGCTTCGAGCCCCGACGCACATCGACGCACCTTCGTTGCCAGGTCACCGAGGTCGCGTTGCGTCGACGACGGATGACGAAGTAGACGATCCAACCTGCGAGAAGAAGCCCAATGGCGATGTATGGGACTCGAAGACCCTCCCAGTCCGTTGCCACCACGTACCACGCCCAGACCGATATCGGCACGCAGAAGCCCAGGCTCGTTGTCCATGCGAACACAGCCCAGACCCCGAATCGGATGACCTCGCTACGTCGCGGCGGTCCAGCCGTACCGCGGGCGGTGGAATCCTCGTCGCACACCATCTCAGTGCTGGAAGACTCACCATTGGGACCGCGGCTTGCGCCGAGCTGGCCATCGAGGTCGTCGAAGAACAGCTGATCGACGCGGACTCGCCGGCGCCTCGTCACGGCTGGGCGGGGGTCGTTCCCTCGTTGGCTTCGATGTGGGCTCGGACCTTGCTCCGCGTCGACTCGAGCAGTTCGGGCGACACGGCCGTCAAGTCGGTCTCGAAGCCGGCCCGCACGATCGCATCACGTTCGTCGGGGCTCATGGTCTCCATCTCCTGCGCCGTCCAGATCCTGCTGCGAGATGTCATCTCCGAACGGTAGCAGCGGGCCATCACACTCCCCGGAGCGACCGCCACAGCCGTCGGGAGGTCCCGTGAGGCCGCTGCCTCCGCAGGCGGCGGAGATCTGGGACAATGAACCTCGTGGATCTCGGACACGGCCTGTCGATTGCTGACGACCTGCTGGAGGCATTCTGTACGCGCCATGGCGTGCAGCGCCTTGCCGTCTTCGGGTCCGTGCTCGACGATGGCTTCACCGACCGCAGCGATGTCGACATCCTCGTCGCCTTCGAACAGGACCGGACGCCCGGACTGATCGGCCTGTCGACAATGGAACTCGAACTCGAGAGCCTGCTCGGACGGCGGGTCGACCTGCGAACCCACGGCGATCTCAGCCGCTACTTCCGCGACGACGTGCGGGCGCGCGCCCGCGAGATCTATGCAGCCTGAGGACCGCATCCGGCTCCGCCATCTCCTCGACCCGGCCGCCACCGCAGCCCGCTTCATCGCGGGACGGAACCGATCCGATCTCGACGAGGACGAGAGCTCCGCCTGGCGCTCACGAAGCTCGTCGAGATCGTCGGAGAAGCCGCCAAGCAGATCACCCCGGCCGGCAGGGCCGAGCTGCCCGGCGTCCCCTGGTCAGCCGCAGCCAGAACCCGGGACCGACTCGTCCACCACTACTTCGACATCGATCTCGACATTCTCTGGAGAACCGTGACGATCGACCTTCCGGAGCTGGTCGACGAACTCGGCGATTTCGACCCCGAGGTGCGGTGACCGCGCCGCACGCTCACCCATCGCCGAGCAGTCCACGAGGATTCGAAAGCTGACATCCATCGGACGACCGTGGCGTTGTCCTCCGTGTTCGAGGCTCTGCGAGCCGCGGCCTCGAGATCTGCTCCTCACTCCGTCGACAGCGGGCCGCTTCCGCGTCGGCCTCGAGCGGATTCCGCTCATTGCGCGGCCTGCTGGTGGCAATGCGACGCACCCGGATATCTTTGTCACCCGGAGCGATCCGTCCGTCGAGCCCGTCGGACTGCGCCGCCGGTCGGCATGCCCGCCACATCGCCGCAACCGAGGCACCAGCCTGCGCAATGTGTGCCGCGGCTGGGCACGCGCCGACTCGACCATCGAACCGGGAGTACGGCCGTCACAACGACGCAACAACATCAGCGCGAGGACGCCTTCAAGGCTGCGGCCCAGGCATTCGTCGACGGGCTGGCAACCGAAGAGCAGCTCGCGCTGCTCGACTCCGACCGATCGTTCGGGGTCGAGAGCCTCTGGCGCCTGCTCGACGCCGCCGAAGCAGCGCTCGAACGAGCTCGCCGCGACGTCGACGGGCCGGGCCGCGCCAACATCCTCGACGATCTCGACGAAGAGTGCTTCCGGATCGACGATGCGATCACCAGGTTCGACGGACCACCAACCGAGGACCAACTCCAGCCGCTTCCACGCCCGCGGACTCCCGAGAAGCCGCAGACACCCGAGAAGAAGGAAGAGGCACCGGAGCCCGAGGGCACCAGGACGACACGACTCCAGCTCTCCTGGAGCGACGGCCGTCTCATCGCATGGGCCGGCGGACACGATGCCGATGCGGCCGGTCACGAACAACTGCGGCAACTCCTGAGCGACGCCGGCGCGGGATCGATCGACTGGACGCCGGGCCAGAGGCTCACCGTGCCCGGCAGCGGGAAGACCGACAGTCTCACCGCCGAGCTGTCCACGACCATCGGCTGGCTGGCCGGCTTGACCGTCGATCGATCAGGGCCCTCGAGCGGCCCGAGCGTTCGATGGATGGGCCTCGTCGCCACCCGCGCAATCGAACACCTCGCCCACGGACGATTCGTACCCAAGTTGTCGCGGGTCCGCGGCCGGCAGGGAGCTCAACCGACCGCCGCCCGGTACCGAGTGCGCTGGGCCCCGGCGATGCTCGACACCCAGGCCATCGAGGCCTTGGCCGGCTGTGTCCCCGGCACGGTGATGGTCGGCCAGCCCGAACGCGACGCGACCGCGTTCACGAACGCCGTTCTGAGCGACCTCGTGCACACGATGGTCGCGACGGCAGCGGCGATGGTGCCCGCCCCGGCGGCGCCGCCGAGCATCCGGGGCAAGAACGACCTGGCCGAAGCGGTCCTGGCGAACCTCGATGGCACGGAATTCGCCGCGCCCGAATCGCTCGCCTCGGATCTGTCGTCGCGACTCAACGCCTGGGCCAGGCCGGTCGAGGCCAAGGACCCGATCCGACTCATCGTGCAACTCGATCCACCCGACGACACGAACGGCTGGTTCGCGCAGGTGCTCGTCCCGGTGGCCGACGGCAGCGGCGTCGAACCGCTCGAGCTCGCCGAGGCGTCACAATCGAAGTCCCGCAGCCGCCTCGTGGCCGAGCATGCCAGCCGACTCGAGCGCCTGTTCCCGGCGCTGTTCCGGGGCGGAGGCCGTCGCCGTGGCCAGGTGGTTCTCTCCCAGAGCGAGGCCTGGCGCCTCATGAGCGACGACGGCCACAGTCTCGGTCTCGCCGGCTTCGACATGAGAGTCCCGAAACTCTCGCCGAAGAAGGCCACGGCCGGACTCCGGCTCACGGCGATCGACAGTGGCAAATCGATGGTCGGCGCCCAGCAGCTCGCGAACGTGCGGTGGTCGGTGGTCTTCGACGACGTCGAGCTCAGCGCGGACGACATCGCTCGTCTCGCTGCCGAGGCGAAGCCCATGGTCCGCTCCCATGGCCAATGGGTCGAGATCGACCAGGTCGACCTCGACGCGGCGGCCGCCGCGCTCGCCGAGCGAGCGGATCGGACCACGATGACCGGCGCCGACATGTTGCGAGAGGCACTCGGGCTGACCGGCAGTCCGTTGGCCGCCGGCGTCAGCCTCGCAGGCGACAGCTGGGCATCCAACCTGTTTCAGAGCATCGAGGCACTGCCCGACCAGCCCGAAGCCACACCAACTGGTTTCGCCGGGACACTGCGCTCGTATCAGGCCGACGCGCTCGCATGGCTCGGCTTCCTCCATGACGCAGGCCTCGGCGGCTGCCTCGCACTCGACATGGGCCTCGGCAAGACACCGACCACGCTCGCGGCGTTCGCAGCCTCGACCGACACGGGCACCGGCCTGGTGATCGCTCCTCCCGCGGTCGTCGGCAACTGGGCGGCCGAGGCCCAGATCTTCGCCCCGACCCTTCGGGTACACCTGCACCACGGGGCTTCTCGCGCCGAGGGCGACGACCTGCTGGCGATCATCGCCGAACACGACCTGATCATCACCACATACGGCACCGCAGTCCGCGACATCGACCAACTGGCCGAGGTCGAGTGGTCGAGGATCGTCATCGACGAAGCGCAAACGATCAAGAACCCGACTGCCGACGTCTCACAACAGTTGCGACGGCTCCGCGCCCACTCCCGAATCGCGCTCACCGGCACCCCTATCGAGAACGGCCTGGGCGACCTCTGGTCGATTCTGGACTGGGCGAACCCGGGTCTGGTCGGCGACCGAGCATCCTTCGTCGCCAACCTGACACCAGACGATTCGGGCACCGGTGGGTCTGTCACCCCCAAGGGCGCCGGCGAAGACGCGTTGAAGGCCCTCAACGGTGTCCTCGTCTACCGGCGAACCAAGGCCGAGCCCGAAATCGCAGCCGAGCTTCCCGACAGAATCGACCAACTCGACCACTGCACGATGACTTCCGAACAGATCGGGCTCTATCAAGCCGTCCTCGACACCCTCGTCGCCGAGACGAGCGACGCCGAGCCGGGGTCTGCGCAGCGCAAGGGCGCTGTTCTCGCTGCGATCACCGCCCTCAAGCAGATCTGCAACCATCCGGTCAACTATCGAGCCGACGATCGCCCACTCGAGGGCCGCTCCGGCAAGCTCAACCGGCTCACCGAGCTCATCGAGTCGGTGTTCGCCGCTGACGAGAAGATGCTGGTCTTCACGCACTTCGCGTCGTGGGGCGAGCGACTCGCCGAGTTCCTCACCACCCACACCGGCCAGACCATCGAGTGCTACCACGGCGGGCTCGCGCGTGGGGCGCGCGACCGCATGATCGAGCGGTTTCAGAACGAACGTGGTTCAGGGGCGCTCGTTCTGTCCTTGAAGGCCGGCGGAACCGGCCTCAACCTGACCGCAGCGAACCACGTCGTGCTCTACGACCGGTGGTGGAACCCGGCGGTCGAAGATCAGGCACGAGACCGGGCCTGGCGAATCGGGCAGACCAAGACCGTCATCGCCCACCGGCTGGTGTGTCCGGGAACCGTCGACGAACGCGTGGAGCAGATCGTCGCCGGCAAGAGACAGATCGCCAACCTGGTACTGCCGAAGTCCAGTTCGATCGGCGACCTCGATGCCGATCAACTGCAACAAGCGCTCGGCATCGACGCCGACCTGCTCCTCACCCGCGACTCCGACGACGATCTCGCATCATGAGCCAGCGCAAGAAGGCACAGAGCCACAACCGCAGCCAGAAGCGCCGGAAGACGACCGGAAAGAAGCAGCCGAAGAAGCCTCAGCACGATCCAGTCTCGTTCTGGGGCGAGAGCACGGCATTGCCGACGCCCGAGTCGTTCACGACCGAGGTCTCCGATCCGATGGCGATGCTCCACTCGCTGGGTCCCGCTCCCCTCAACGGCGTCATCGCCGCGCCGTACTTCGCAGCTGTCTACGAACGCGCTGCGGGACTCGCGTCGATTCTCTCCGAAGCGGCCGGCCTCGACGCCGTCACATCGGCACCGTCGGTCGACGCACCGGCATCACCCACGAATCTCACGTCCGGCAACGCAACGTCCGCCGGCGGGGTTTGAAAAGCTGGCCTAAACCCTCGGCCACGTCGGGCCGTCCGCTCTCGGTGGGCTGGTCAGGGTCACGCGCCCCGGCGGCTACCTCTGTTTCTCGGTCCGCGACGAGGCGTGGCAGCGTGACGACTACCCCTCTGCCCTGCAGGCGCTGACCGATGACGGTCGCTGGAGCGAGGTGTCGGTCGAGGTAGTGCCCTACATCGAAGAGGAAGGGTCCACCTGTCACCTGTGTCTGTACCGGGTCGAACTCGATTGACCGCTCCCGCAGCGAGTTGGTGGCCTGACCGGGCACGTTCGCTCGGGTGGTCGAGGCCCGGAGCCGTGCTCGCACGGCGCGCTCACGAGGCGTACTCGATCCGGGGCGGCTCACCCCGGGGCCCACTACGTTGTCGACCGTGGCGGATCCGCGGAGCACACCGCATCGACGAGGACTGATCGGGCGCGCTGTCGGTGTCGTGGCACCGACGGTCATGCGCCAGATCGACGCCAATGACCTCGTCGACGCGATCGACGTCAACGTCATCGCCGGCGAGCTGGATCTCGATGTCCTCGTCGAACGCCTCGACGTCAACGCCATCGCCAACCGCCTCGACCTCGACGCCCTGATCGACGACTCGACGTCAACGCCATCGCCAACCGCTCGACCTGACGCCCTCATCGACGACTCGACATCGACGCCATCGCCACCACGCTTCGACCTCGACGCCTCATCGACGACTCGACATCGACGCCATCGCCACCGCTCGACCTCGACGCCTCATCGACGACTCGACATCGACGCCATCGCCACCGCCTCGACCTCGACGCCCTCATCGAACGACTCGACATCGACGCCATCGCCAACCGCCTCGACCTCGACGCCCTCATCGAACGCCTCGACGTCAACGCCATCGCCAACCGCCTCGACCTCGCCAAGATCACGGCCGGGGCCACCCAGGACGTCGCTGTCACCGGGCTGGACCTCGTGCGTCGCCAGCTCGTCCGAGCCGATGCGACAGTCGACTCGCTCGTCGACAGGCTGGTCCGGCGAGAGCCCGACGCCCGTCCCGACGCCCCGGGCCTGCTCGCCGACCGCGTGCAGGCGACCCCGACCGGAGCCCTCGACGGGAACGAGCTGCAGCGCCGCGACGTGAGCGGCCACTACGCCGGACCCGTGACGCGGCTCCTGGCGCTCGCCGGCGACGTGTTCGCCGCAGTCGGCCTGCAGGCCGCACTCGGGTGGGTCGCGTTCTTCTTCCTGGGACTGGTCTTCGGCGCGGACACGCCATCGGGCATTGCTCGATTGGTCGGTGTCGTGGTCGTCGTGGCGGCATTCGTCGGCTACTTCTGGGTTCCCGTTGCGCTGTTCGGCCGGACACTGTTCATGGCCGTTCTCGGCCTCGCCGTGGTGCGCCGCGACGGCGACGTCGCCAACAGCCGCCGGGCGTTCGTGCGCGCGCTCGTGCTCCCGGTGTCCGTCCTGTTCCCTCCGCTGCTCGTCGGGACGGTTCTGGGGCGGGAGCGCCGGACGATCCACGACGCACTGTCGGGAACCGTCGAGGTCTACGACTGGGGCGAACGCGACGCGGAGCAACCGGTCACGATTCGCCAGCAACTGTCGGCTCGAGTCCGGCGCCAGGAACTACCGCTCACCGGCTGACCACGAAGCCACGGCTTCCACGAGGACGCACGTCGAAGGCGTCGCAGGTTCATCGAATATGCGCCAATGGGCTTGGGCCTCTGCGCTCACGGCCAATACGTTGCGCACGTCGAGTTCCGGACCAGCCCCCCGTCCGCCGTCACCTTCGGAGTCCCCAGTGACCGCTGCTTCGTCGCGCCCAATTGCTGCCCCAACGACGGTCGTCGCCCGCCTCGTCGACCTGGCCGAGCGGTTCGAGCCGAGCTCGGCGCTCCTCGACGATCTCGACGGAGCCGTCGATGCATTGCTCTCTTCGACGGTGTTCGAACAGGTCCTGATCGAGGTCACCAGCGTCGACATCGATGACGAAGCGGTCGCCGACGCCCTGCTCGCTGTCGACTCGGTGCATCTGCTCGGCGACCTGCGGCGACTGCGCAGCGCGCTCACGACCTCGACGGCCACGGCGTTCGGACTGTTGGCGCGCGTCCTGGCCGGGCTCGCCCCCGAAGCCGACGGGCCCGCGGCGTTCGACTCGCTCGCCCGACGGCTGGTCGGGACCGAAGCCGGCGGGCGTCGGGTGCTCGAGGCACTGGGCCATCGGGAGTGGGTCGAGGCCCTCGCTCTCGAGGACCCCCACGCAATCGCCGCCACGTCGCCCTACCGACGATCGGGCGGCCACATCGTTGCCAGCGCCGATGCTCGCTCCGTCGAAGCGGTGATGACCCAACAGACCTTCACCTCGCTGCGTGTCGTCGACGGTGTGCTCGACCCCTTCGAGCCCCTCCTCGCCGATCTCTACGCCCCGCTGGGTCGTTGCGTCGCCTTCGTCGACAGCAACGTGATGGAGCACCACAGCGATGCCCTCGTCGGCTACTTCGATCACCATGGCATCGAGCTCCACGTGCTCGTCCACCGCGGCATGGAGATCGACAAGGGCATCCGCACCGTCGAGACCATGCTGGGCGAGCTGAAGGCGCACGGCGTGGCCCGCCACGAACCCGTCCTGGTCGTCGGCGGCGGCGTCCTCGCCGACACCGCGGGGCTCGCCTGTGCGCTCTACCACCGCTCCACGCCCTACGTGATGCTGTCGACGTCGCTGGTCGCGGGGATCGACGCCGGCCCGTCGCCGCGCACCTGCTGCGACGGCTTCGGCTACAAGAACCTGCTCGGCGCCTACCACCCACCCATCCTGTCGATCACCGACCGGACGCTGTTCGCCAGCATGCGTGAGGGATGGCTACGCCACGGCCTCGCCGAGATCGCCAAGATGGCCATCGTCGACGACGCCGAACTCTTCGCGATGCTCGAAGAAGCCGGCCCCGACCTGGTGACCACACGCTTCGGCACCATCGAGGTGGAGGGCATCGCCGACGTCGGCCCGGCCGCCGACCGAATCATCGCGGCGGCGCTGCGCAGCTACGTCGGCGTCGAGTACGACAACCTCTACGAGACACACCAACTCCGTCCGCACGCCTACGGCCACACGTGGTCGCCAGGCTTCGAGATCGCCGCAGGTCTGCTCCACGGCCATGCCGTTTCGATCGGCATGGGCTTCGGCGCCTTCTTGGCCCACCGCGCCGGCCTGCTGCCCGAAGGCGATCTCCACCGGATCCTGGCGTTGCTGACCCGCCTGGGCCTTTCGCTTTGGCACGACGTGCTCGACGACCACGACCTGCTGTGGGCATCCCAGGAGCGGATGGTCGAAAAGCGCGGCGGGCAGTTGCTCGCGCCGGTGCCGCGGGGCCGCATCGGCATGGTCGGCTACCTCGGCGCTCCCACCCGCGACGAGCTCGAGTCCGCGCTGGTCGACTACCGGTCCCTCGCCACCGCAGGCTTGCGCGGCGGCATCGGGATCGAACCCCTCTGCAGTGATGTCGACCTCGAGGACCCGTCGGTGGTCGCCGCCGACCATCCCGCCCCGCCCGCGGTCGTCGTCGACGCCGCGTGACCGAACCAGGAGAAGCCACCATGCCCGCACTGCTCATCGGGTCGATCTCGACCCTCGCCGACACCTCCGAACGCCAACGCTCGGCCTTCAACGCCGCATTCGGCGAACACGGCCTCGACTGGCGGTGGGATCGCGACACCTACCGGGCGATGCTCGCCACCGCCGGCGGCATCGAGCGCATCGCAGCGTACGCACGCGAACGCGGCGTCGACGTCGACGCACAGGCCGTCCATGCCACGAAGTCGCGCCTGTTCCAGGAGCGGCTGGTCGCTTCCGGTGTGGAGTCCCGACCGGGGGTGATCGACGTCATCGCGGCAGCACGCGCCGTCGGCAACCCGGTGGGGCTCGTGACCACGACATCGAGGGCCAACGTCGACGCCCTGCTCGCGGCGCTGGCCCCGCTGCTGTCCGCCGCCGACTTCGACGTGATCATCACCGCCGACGACGTGACCGAGCCCAAGCCCCACCCGGCCGCCTACCAGGAAGCCCTCGCTCGCATGGGGGTGGACGCCGCCGATGCCATCGCCGTCGAGGACAACATCGATGGCGTTGCTGCGGCCACCGGCGCAGGCGTGCGCTGCGTGGCCATGCCCAACGAGAACACCGTCGGCCACGACTTCGCGGCTGCGGACACGGTGGTCGACCGACTCGAGCCCTCGGTTCTGAAATGAGCGCGACCGACGTGCCCCGCCTGCGTCCGGTCACGCCGGTCGGCCTGGCCGTCGAGGCACTCGAGCTCGGCGACGCCCCCCGAGCACTGGCGTTGCTCCGCGGCATCGATGCCTACCTGTCCGCCTGCACCACACCGGCTTCGCCCGCTCTGGCTGCGCTGGCGCGCGGCAGCGACGGGCATCGGTGGGACCCGGAGCATCCGCTCGAGGCCGAGATGCTCTCCGGTCACGTCGAGGGGCAGCTGCTCGCACTGCTGGTGCAGCTGTCGGGCGCACGGCGAGTCCTCGATGTCGGCACCTTCACCGGTTACTCGGCGCTGGCGATGGCCGAAGCGACCGGCGACGGCGGCGAGGTCGTCACCTGCGAGCTCGATCCGGGCGTCGCCGAGATGGCGGCGGCAGCGTTCGCGGCATCGCCCGCGGGCGCTCGCATCCGGATCGAGCTCGGGCCCGCGCTGGCCACGCTCGAGTCGCTCGCCGCCGCCGGCGAGCGTTTCGATCTCGTCTTCCTCGACGCCGACAAGCCCGGCTACCTGCCGGTCTTCCGGTTCGTGCTCGACCACGGCATGGTCGGCGACGGCGCGCTCATCGTCGCCGACAACACGTTGCTGCAGGGCGAGCCCTACGCCGACGGCGTCGACGTCGGCCCCAACGGCCGTGCCATCGCCGAGTTCAATGCGGCCGTCGTGGCCGACGACCGGGTCGACCAGGTGCTGTTGCCGTTGCGCGACGGCGTCACCCTCGCGCGGGTCCGCGTCCGGTGACGAAAGGGCCCTCGCGTGCGGCGGCACGGCTGCGGTCCGCCACGATGCTGGGCCTGCTCACCGCGACCCTGCCGCTCGACCTCGCCCTCGCGGGGGTTGCCGCAACGGCCGGCGCGCTCCGTCCGATGCCACCGGTCACCCCGACGACGACACCGCGCACGGTGCTGCTGTCGGGCGCGAAGATGACCAAGGCCCTCGCCCTCGCCCGCGCGTTCCACCGGGCCGGTCACCGCGTCGTGCTGGTCGAGACGACCCGCTACCGCTGGTCGGGGCACCGGTTCTCGAACTGTGTCGATGCGTTCCGCGTCGTGCCCCCCGCCGACCATCCGGACTACCCCGGCGCGCTCGCACGCATCGTCGAGGAGGAGGGCGTCGACGTCTACGTCCCGGTGTGCAGTCCTCTGTCGAGCCGCTACGAGGCCGAAGCCGCCGCGGCGCTCGGCGACCGGTGCGAGGTCATCCATGTCGACGCCGACGTCATCTGCACCCTCGACGACAAGGACGCCTTCGCCGCGAGCGCCGACCCCCTCGGCCTGGCTGCGCCCGAGACCCATCGGATCACCGATCCCAGCCAGGTGATCGACTTCGACTTCGAACGGCGACCCGGTCGCCGCTACCTGCTGAAGTCGATCCCCTACGACCCGGTCCATCGCCTCGACATGACGCTGCTGCCGCTGGCAACCGCCGAGGCCACCGCCGCTCACGTCCGGTCGTTGCCGATCAGCGAGGAGCGGCCGTGGGTGCTCCAGGAGTTCATCGAGGGCGACGAGTACTGCACCCACGGCACCGTGCGCGGCGGCAACCTCCAGGTGTGGGCGTGTTGTCGATCGTCACCCAGCCAGCTGAACTACGAGATGGTCGACCGGCCCGACATCGAGAAGTGGGTTCGTACCTATGTCGAGGCGCTGGGCCTGACCGGCCAGGTGTCGCTGGACTTCATCGTCGATGCCGACGACCGTGCGGTGGCGATCGAGTGCAACCCCCGGACCCACTCGGCCATCACCATGTTCTACGACCATCCCGACCTGGCCCGCGGCTACCTCGAGGACGGGATCGACACCCTGGTGCCGCTCCCGGACAGCCGCCCCACCTACTGGTGGCACATGGAGCTGTGGCGCATGATCACCGACCCGCGCAACGCGCCGAGCCGAATGCGGGAAGTCCTGCGTGGCCGTGAGGCCCTGCTCGATCCGCACGACCCGCTGCCGTTCGTGCTCGTGCCCCACCTGCAGATCGCGTCGCTGCTCCTCGGTGCGTTCGTCCACGGAACCGACTGGGTGAAGATCGACATCAACATCGGCAAGCTCGTCGAACCGGGTGGCGACTGACAGTGGCCCCGAGCCCGGCGCCGGTCCGCATCGTCCACCTCACCGGGTCGCCGGTCAGCGACAGCTGGGCCGACCTCTCTCGTCTCTACGCAGGCGAGGCACTCGACACGCTGTGCGCTGCCGACGCGACGGTCGACGGGCGGTGGGAGCACGTCCTCCTCGACGTCGCCCCCGACGGCACGTGGCGCTTCCCCGCATCGTTGCGACCCGACGATGTGGCGGCCGCCGAGCCCCTCGACCGGGCCAGCGGTCTGGCCCGCCTCGCTGCACTGGACGCCGACGTCGGTGTGCCCCAGCTCTTCTGCCCACCCGGGCTCACCGACCACCGGGCCCTGCTCTCGTTGCTCGGGATCGCCTCGGTCGGCAACCCTGCCGCCGTCATGGCACTCACCGCCGACAAGGCCAAGACCCGAGCGGTCGTGGCCGCCGCCGGCGTCGCGGTGCCCGCTGCGGTCGTGGTACACCGTGGCGACCCGGTGCCGGCGCTGACGGGGCCGGTCGTCGTCAAGCCCGTCGATGCCGACAACTCCACCGGCGTCTGTCTCGTCGACGACTCGACCGCGCTGGCCGACGCCCTCGATGCCGCGCTCGAGATCTCGCCGGCGGCGCTGGTCGAGGAGTTCGTCGCGCTGGGGCGCGAGGTCCGCTGCGGCACGATCCGTCGCCACGGCCGCTTGCTCGCGCTGCCACTGGAGGAGTACGCGGTCGACCCGGTCACCAAGCCGATACGCGGCGCCGACGACAAGCTCGCCAGAGACGGCGCCGGCGATCTCCACCTGGTGGCCAAAAACGCCGATCACGCCTGGATCGTGGCCCACGACGACCCCGTCGTCGGGGCCGTCCACGACCTGGCCCGCACGGTGCACGTCGCAGTGGGCTGCCATCACCACGGCCTGGTCGACGTCCGGATCGACCCCGAGGGACGCCCGTGGTTCCTCGAAGCGGGGCCCTACTGCTCGTTCGCTCCGAGCTCGGTCGTCGTCACGATGGCCGCGGCTGCAGGGGTCGGATTGGTGGAGCTGTTCGCCGACGCCATAGCCCACGCAACGGCCTGAAGCGAGCGAGATTCGACCCGATTCCGGCGCCGCCGCCCGGAAAAGCCCACATGACAGGGCACCTGATTCACTTTTGATCGAGTGTTCAAGGCGCTGCATGTCATCACCGGGGTTCGTGACTGCGCTCGAGACGTGTCCCACACGCTCTGCCGATCGGCGACTCGGTTCGACAGCGCTCCCGCGCGGCAGCATTCATCACCCACATACTGGAAAGGCTTCTCGTGTCCTTCGAGAATCTCCACAGCTACAGCCCGGCGCAGTACGACGCCGTGCTGAGCGTCTTCACCCTGACCGCAGCGGTATTCGCCGCCGTGCTGGTCTACTCACTGGCGACCGCCAGTTCGCTCAGTCCCCGCTACCGGATCCTGTCGGTCCTGACCGGCGTCGTGATGGTGTCGGCGACGATCGAGCTCGGGCTGCTCGCCCTGCAATGGTCGAGCGCCTTCAGCTTCGACGGCCAGGCATACGTCCAGACCGGCGGATCGCTGTTCTCCAACGGCTTCCGCTACATGAACTGGAGCATCGACGTTCCCGTCTTGTTGACCCAGCTCCTCATCGTCGCCGGACTGACCGGGCGGGTCTTCATGACCCGCTGGGCCTCGTTCGTCGTCGCGGGGTTGGCGATGATCTGGACCGGCTACATCGGCCAGTTCGACGAGGTCGACGGCGGCGCCCGCTTCTGGATCTGGGGCGCCATCAGCACCGTCTTCTACCTGTGGCTGCTGTACATCGCCTGGCAGTCGATCAACGACGCCAAGCGCCTGTCGCCGCCGTCGGTCACCCGTCTGCTCAGCGCCGTGTGGATCCTGTTCCTCGTCTCCTGGACGATCTACCCGCTCGGCTACCTGATGCCGCAGATCGCGGACTCGTCGAACGGTGTCGTGATCCGCAGCTTCGTCTACAGCTTCGCCGACATCTCGTCCAAGGCCGTGTACGGCGTCCTGCTGGCGATCATCGCCCAGAAGGTCAGCGCCCACGACGGCTACCGGCCGAGCATCGCCGCGTCGTTCTGGCTCAGCAAGGAAGAGACGGCAGCCGCCGAAGAGGATGCAGAGAAGAAGGAGGCGCAGGTCACCGCCTGAGCCCGCGGAGCAACCGTGCTCCGAACGCGCCGGCGGGGCGCTGCGGATCGCAGCGCCCCACCGGTCGGTGTCCGGAATGTCAGACGATCACGAGGATCTCAGTCGAGATCGAAGCGGTCGTTCTCCATGACCTTCACCCAGCCGGAGACGAAGGCGTCGAGCATGAGCTCCTCGCCGCCTGCGGCGCCGAACTCCTCGGCGATGGCACGCAGCTGGCTGTTCGAGCCGAACACGAGGTCGACACGGGTGCCGGTCCACTTGAGCTCGTCGGTGGCGCGATCGCGGCCCTCGAAGACATCTTCGGCTTCGCCGACGGCCGACCACTTCACGCCCATGTCGAGCAGGTTCGTGAAGAAGTCGTTGGTCAGCTGACCGGGACGGTCCGTGAACACGCCGTGGCCTTCGGAGCCGACGTTGTTGCCCAGCACCCGGAGGCCACCCACGAGGGCAGTCATCTGCGGCGCCGAGAGGTTCAACATGAAGGCCTTGTCGATGAGCATGTGCTCGGTCGGCACAGCACCCTGCTTGGCCACATAGTTCCGGAAGCCATCGGCACGGGGCTCGAGCCACGAGAACGACTCGACATCGGTGCTGTCCTGATCGGCGTCGGTACGACCCGGCGTGAACGGAACGGTGATGTCGTGACCGGCTGCCTTGGCTGCGGCCTCGACGGCAGCGGTGCCACCGAGGACGATGAGATCGGCCAGCGACACCTGGGCACCGCCCTTGGCGTTGAAGTCGCTCTGGATCTGCTCGAGCTGGGCGATGACGCTGGACACGCCGGCCTGGACGTTGACGTCCCAGTCGGCCTGGGGCGACAGACGGATGCGGGCACCGTTGGCACCGCCGCGGAAGTCGGTCTGGCGGAACGTCGAAGCCGAGGCCCACGCCGTCTTGACCAGCTGATCGACGCCGAGGCCCGAACCGAGGATCGTGGCCTTGAGCTCGGCGATCTCGGCGTCACCGATGAGCGCACCCTCGTGGGCGGGGACGTTGTCCTGCCACACCAACTCCTCGGACGGGACCTGGGGACCGACGTAGCGGATGGCAGGGCCCATGTCACGGTGGAGCAGCTTGAACCAGGCACGGGCGAAGGCATCGGCGAGCTGGTCGGGGTTCTCGAAGTAGCGCTTGGAGATCTCGAGGTAGGCCGGGTCGGTGATCATCGCCATGTCGGCGGTGGACATGGTCGGCTTGGTCTCGGGTGCACCGGGCTCGACCGGCGGCACCATGAAGCCTTCCTTGACCTCGCGGGGCTGCCACTGGGGTGCGCCGGCGGGCGACTCGGTCAGCTCCCACTCGTGCGAGAACAGGGTCTCGAGGTACTTGTTGTCCCACTGGGTGGGCGTGGGGGTCCAGGCACCTTCGAGGCCGGAGGTGATGGTGTGCTGGCCGAGGCCGGTCTCGTGGCTGTTGATCCAGCCGAAGCCCTGGTCGGCCATGGCACCGGCTTCGGGCTCGGCGCCGACAGCGGCCTCGGGGCCGGCGCCGTGCATCTTGCCGAAGGTGTGACCGCCGACGGTCAGCGCGACGGTCTCCTCGTCGTTCATCGCCATGCGGGCGAAGGTCTCGCGGATGTCGCGTGCCGAAGCGAGGGCGTCGGGGACGCCGTTGGGGCCCGTGGGGTTCACGTAGATGAGACCCATCTGGACCGCTCCCAGCGGTTCGGCGAGCTCGCGGTCGCCGGAGTAGCGCTCGTCGCCCAGCCACTCGGTCTCGGGGCCCCAGTAGATGTCGTCCTCGGGTGCCCAGATGTCGGGGCGGCCGAAGGAGAAGCCGAAGGTCTTGAAGCCCATGGTCTCGAGGGCGCGGTTGCCGGCGAAGACGAACAGGTCGGCCCAGGAGATGTTCCGGCCGTACTTCTGCTTGATCGGAAGGAGCAGGCGGCGGGCCTTGTCGAGGTTGCCGTTGTCTGGCCAGGAGTTGAGCGGGGCGAAGCGCTGGGCGCCGGTGCCGGCACCGCCACGACCGTCGCTCACCCGGTAGGTGCCGGCGGCGTGCCAGCTCATGCGGATCATGAACCCGCCGTAGTGACCCCAGTCCGCGGGCCACCATTCCTTCGAGTCGGTCATGATCGCATCGACGTCGCGGGTGAGCTCGTCGATGTCGATCGAAGCGACCGCAGCGGCGTAGTCGAAGTCCTCACCGAGCGGGTTGGACTCGGGATGGCGCTGGTGCAGGATCCGCAGGTTCAGCTGGTTGGGCCACCACTTGTCGTTGGACTGGGCCTCACCGGAGGTGAGAGCACCCCACTCGGGTGTCTTGGTCGGGCTATCGCTCATGGATTCTCCCCATTTCTCTTTGGGCGGTTGGGTTTGTTGGTGGATTGGAACGGGATCGGACCCGCGCAGGCGGAACGGCGAGCGGCAGGCTCGCTCATGCGTCGAGGTCCTTGCACTCGGGACAGATGCCCCAGTAGATGACCTCGGCCTCGTGGACGTCGAACTGCCAGTCCTGTGCCGGAGTCAGACACGGCGTGTGGTCGACGGCGCAGTCGACGTCGACGAGACGGTCGCAGCTCTTGCACACGAGATGGTGGTGGTTGTCGCCGACGCGGTCTTCGTACCTGGTGGGCGAACCGGCGGGCTGGATGCGGCGGATGATGTCGTGGTCGGTGAGGGCGGTGAGCGTGTCGTACACCGACTGGCGCGAGATGGCGCCGATCTGCTCGCGCACGACTGCTGCGACGTCGTTGGCCGTGCTGTGAGGGTGGGCGCTGACGGCGCGCAGGACGGCGAGCCGCTGGGCTGTCACCTGGAGCCCGGCTCCTTGCAACATCTCTGCGGGCTCGACAGGCATGGGTCGAAGTATAGGCGGCCAATTCTGGACTCAGTCAACTTCTCGACGGCAACAATCAGTTGAACGGTGAGCGTCGGCCGCGTTGCCGGCTGTCAGTCCCAGAGCCGCGGGGCGTACGCGACCGGCTTCGGCTCGGGTGCCCCTGCCGGCGGTGGCCCACAGAGACGCTCGACCAGGGTGTTCCAGTCGAACGTCTCGGTCACCTCCGAGGCCCGCAGCTCCACCAGGCGGTCGTCGGGCACATACCGGGGGATGATGACGTCGAGGATCTTCTCGATCTCGTTGCGGAACCGCTCGTTGGTGCTGCGTACCCCATCGGCACGCAGCGGTGTGTCGGGCCGCAGGCGGACGAAGAGGTCGTAGGTCTGCGCCCAACGCGCCACCAGGGGCTTGACGTCGAAGGGGTCCTCGCCGCCGGTTGCCCGCAGGAAATACGCGAAGTTGTCGACCACCGACCGGTCCAGAACCAACACCTCCGCGCGGGTCCGCAGCTCGAGCTCCTGTTGGATCTGGGTCATCAGGGTCCAGAGCTGCGCCTCGGGGGTGGCGCCCTCGTTGAGGCCGAGGGGGCTGAAGCGCACGACCTCGCGACCGACCTCGACGCTGCGACCGCTGCGACCCACCGCACCGGCGAAGGAGTGCACGGCATTGGTCTTGCGCACCGAGTGCGAGCCGATGAAGGCGATCTTGTGTGCCGGGGTCACGACCGAACAACCTACTGCGGGGCCATGACAGGCTTCCCGCTCGAGACCATGGGGCCACGCAGCGCCGCACGCGGATGCGCTAGACCTGCGGCCATGACCGAGCCCGCCGCCGTACCCCTCCTCGATGTCGATGGCGTGCTCGCCACCGCGGCGCAACGCACCGGGGGCCTCGACGAGCTCGGCGACGGCGCCTTCGTCGAACCGATGGGGCGCCTGGTCGACTCCCTCGCCGCCGACGCGGGCCTGAACGACATCGGGCGCATGATCGCCAACGAGCGCATGATCCTGCACACGGTCAACCGGCTCGGCTACGTCGCCGATCGACAGCGCAACCCCGAGATCGCCGAGCAGCGGATCGTGAAGCCGGTGTTCATCATCGGCATGCCCCGCACCGGCACAACGATCCTGCACGACATCATGTCCCAGGACCGTGCGAGCCGGGCGCCGTTGACGTGGGAGGTCATGTTCCCCTCTCCCCCACCACAGACGGCGACGTTCGGCACCGACGAGCGCATCGCCCGCTGCGCGGCCACCATGCCGGCCCGCGACACCCGGCTCCCGGGCTTCGACGCCATCCATCCCATGGGGCCCCAACTCACCCAGGAATGCGTCGTGATGATGGGCGAGACGATGTGCACGCCGCTGTTCCACAACCAGTTCCGGGTGCCCACCTACCAGGACTGGGTGGACCACGAAGCCGACTGGGCCGGTGTGTACGCCTTCCACCACCGCCAGCTCCAGCACCTCCAGTCGGGCCATGCCGGCGACCGGTGGGTGCTCAAGACCGGCGCCCACCTGTGGGGCCTCGACCAGTTGCTCGCCACCTATCCCGACGCCCGGATCGTCTTCACCCACCGCGACCCGGTCAAGTCGATGACCTCCTATGCCAGCCTGACCTCGATCGTGCGCCGGGTCGGCAGCGACACCGTCGACCCGATCGAGGTGGCCGACGACTGGATCGCCCGGCTCCGTCGCGTGCTGCTGCGCGGCATCGAGATCCGCGCGGCCCGGGACTATCCCGAGGCCGTGTTCCACGACATGTTCTTCGGCGATTTCATCACCGATCAGTTCCGCACCGTCGAGGGCATCTACGAGGCGCTCGATCTGCCCATGACCGGCGAGGCCGCCGATCGCATGCGGGCGTTCATCGACGACAACCCGCCCGGCAAACACGGCATCCACCGCTACGCCCCCGAGGAGTTCGGTGTCGAACCCGACCGGGTCCGGTCCGAGTTCGGGGCCTACATCGACCACTTCGACCTCCGCCCGGAATGAACGAGAGCAGCCCGATGAGCACCCACACCGAAGCAGCAGAGACCATGCGGGCCTGGCGGGTCCACGAGTACGGCCGACCGCTCGAGGTGTTGCGCCTCGACACCGTGGAGATCCCGACGCCCGGCCCCGGCGAGGTCCGTGTCCGGGTGCAGGCCATCCCGATGAACCTCAACGACCTCGAGCGCATCACCGGCGGCAACATGATGGCGCCGCCGGAGTTCCCGTACAGCCCCGGCATGGAGGTCATGGGCGTCGTCGACGCCTGCGGCGAGGGGGCCGAAGCGTGGGCGGGGCGGCGCGTGGTGGCCACGACGCGCCGGGCTCACGGCGGGTTCGCCGAGCAGGCCATCTGCACCACCGCAGCCCTGTTCGACATGCCCGACGACATCGAGCTACCCGGCGCGGCGGCGCTGTACTTCCCCTTCCACCTGGCGTGGTTGGGCCTGTTCGACCGGGCTGACCTCCAGCCCGGCGAGACCGTCCTGGTCCACGCCGCTGCCGGTGGGGCCGGGTCGGCAGCGGTACAGCTGGCCGTCGACACCGGCGCCCGGGTGATCGCGACCGCCGGCAGCGAGGAGAAGCTGGCCCTGTGCCGCGAGCTCGGCGCCGACGTCGCCATCGACTACACCACCACCGACTTCGCCGAGGTCGTGCTGGCCGAGACCGAGAACCGGGGCGTCGACGTCGTGTTCGACAACGTCGGCGAGGCCGTTATGGAGAAGTCGCTGGCGGTCACCGCCTACAACGGCCGCTACGTGATGATGGGCTTCGCGTCCAACAAGGAGGTGGCGGACGAGCCGTTCATCGTTCCCCGCCGCATCGCACTGGCCAACATCAAGCTCTGCGGCGTCCTGCTCAACTACGCGGGCGACGACATGATCGCCATGCTCAAGACCGCCATGGGCTGGAACGTCGCCCCCACCGCGCTCGGCGAACGGATCATGGCCGACATCGTCGACCGCGTCCGGCGAGGCACGGTACGACCCGTCGTGGGCTCGGTCGTCGCGTTCGACGAACTCCCCGAGTTGATCGACGCCATGGCCGATCGCCGCACCGTCGGACGCGCCATCGTCATGGTCTGAACGCACGACCCAGCGCACGCCTGCCGCCGATCTGGAAGGATCGCCCCATGGCTGAACTCAATACGCGTGTGGTGCTGCTCCGACGACCCGACGGCGCGTTGTCGCCTGACTGTTTCTCGATCGAGACCGAGGAGCTCGCGCCGCTCGAGCCCGGGCAGGTGCGGGTGGGCGTCGACTACGTGTCGGTCGATGCGTTCATCCGCACCACCTTGCGCGACGAGGGCTTCCACCAGACCGTGCCGATCGGTGGCACCATCGGTGCGCTCGGGGCGGGCCACATCGTCGAGTCGGCCTCCGAGGCCTGGCAGGTGGGCGACACCGTCAAGGGCGGACTGGGCGCGCAGACTCACGCCACCCTGCCCGGCGAGGCGGTGCAGGCAGCGGACACCTCCATCGCTCCCCTGCCCGCGCACCTCGGCGCGCTCGGGCTCACCACCGGGATGACCGCCTGGGTCGGGGTCCGCAACGTCGGTCGCCCACAGCCCGGCGAGACGTTCGTGGTGTCGGCCGCTGCCGGCGCCGTCGGCTCGATCGCGGGGCAGATCGCGAAGATCGACGGCGCCCGGGTCATCGGCATCGCCGGCGGCGAACGCAAGACCGCCTTCCTCGTCGACGAGCTCGGCCTCGACGCGGCGATCGACTACAAGACCGACGACGTGGCGGCGCGCCTGCGCGAACTGGCACCCGACGGCGTCGACGTGTTCTTCGACAACGTCGGCGGCGAGATCCTCGACATCGTGCTCGACCAGATCGCCATGCGCGCCCGCGTCGTCATCTGCGGAGCGATCTCCCAGTACGAACGCAGCGGCGATGTGGTGGGCCCGACGATGTATCTGCGCCTCGCCGAGCGGCAGTCCCGCATGGAGGGGTTCGCCGTGTTCCACTTCCCCGAGAGCTTCGAGCAGGCCACGACCGAGCTGGCCGGCTGGCTGGCCGACGGTTCGCTGCAGATGCCCGAGGAGATCGTCGAGGGCATCGAGCGCTTCCCCGAGGCGCTCCAGATGATGTTCGACGGCGCCAACCTCGGGAAGCTGCTGGTGCACGTCGGCGGATCCTGACTCACCGGCGAGGACATCGACAGGGGCCCGATGCCTCATGTCGGGCGCCGACCGATAGGCAAGGATCACGCTACGTGACCCTGCGGGCGCTTGGAGTGGTTCCGTCCCGCAAGCCGGACACCCCTGTTGCACCCGCAGGGTCACTGGTCCCGCCACACCTGCACTGCACGGTTCGTGCTGATCAGATCCGCGACCGCTTCAGTTCGAGCGCCGCGGCGAGCGCGGCGCCCCAGGTCTCGGCGCGGTCGTCCTCGCCGGCGAGGAGGTGGTTCTCCTTGTCGACCAGGAAGCTCTCCGGGTCGGCCACCAGCGCGAAGCCGTGGTGGCGCAGCCGCCGGGCGATGCCCTTGGAGGCCCGGCCCGTCAACATCGCCGACGCATCGATGCGCGTGTCGAACGCCGCGGCGGGCGTGTCGTCGCCGGCGAGCCCATCGAACCAGTCGCGCAGGCCGGGGCCCTCGGCGTCGGGGTCGAGCTCGAGATCCTCGTCGGAGGCCGCGGTGTCCTTCGCCCCCGAACGAGACGTCTTCGTCGACATCCCATGGACGTGGGTCGGACCGCCGACGACCACCAGGTCGACGCCGTCCAACAGATCCGCTGTCGCCCGTTCGACGGGCACCACGGCCACATCGACGCCGGCACCCATGCCGCGGGCGATGTGGTCGGCGACGGTGTGGGTGTTCCCGAACATCGACTCGTACACCACGACTGCTCGCATGTCGGCTCCCTCGGGTCGGCCTGCGCCCGGGCCTTGCCCGCGGCGCTCTCGGTCCTCACCACCGATACTGCGCGTCCCGCAGCGCCGACGCACGGGCCGAATGTCACCTGCACCGGTCCGGCGGCCCGAAGCGAGTCGATCCGAGCCCCTGACCGCGATCCCGACCCCGGCGGGGGCGATCGTGCAGACTCGGGCCCCATGAGCGACCGCAGGCCCCTCGTTCTCGGCGCACTCGGCGACCTCGTCGAGGACATCCGTGTGCAGTTGTCCGGACCGGTCAACGTCGCCACCGACACCGAGGCCCGCATCGTCCGCACCCGCGGCGGCAGTGCCGCCAACGTCGCCGTGGCCGCCGCAGCGATCGAGGGCCGCGCCCGCTTCATCGGCCAGGTGGGCAACGACCCGATCGGCGACGCGATGGCAGCGATGCTCGCCGATGCCGGCGTCGAGATCGCCGGTCGGCGGGGCGGACGCACCGGCTCCATCGTCGTGCTGGTCGGCGCCGACGGCGAACGCACGATGCTCACCGACCGGGGCAGCTCCCACGAGCTCGTCGATCCCGTCGGCGGCTGGCTCGACGGCATCCACACCCTGCACGTCCCCGCCTATTCGCTGGCCGTCGAGCCCATGGCCGGCACCGCCGCCGACCTCATCACCCAGGCCCACGAGCGCGCCATGGCGGTGTCGATCGACCTGTCCTCCACCGCTTTGTTGGCGGACTACGGCATCGACGCGTTCGCGGCGCTCCTCGCCCGCCTGGCCCCTGCCGTGGTGTTCGCCAACGAGGACGAAGCCGCAGTGATGGTCGATCACCTCGACCCCATGGTCGACGCCGGGGCGACCGTGGTGGTCCACGGCGCCCGGGAGGCCTCGGCGCGCCACGGCGACGAGACGCTCACCCGCGCGGCGGAACCGTTGCCGGAGCCGGCCGACACCACCGGCGCCGGCGATGCCTTTGCCGCCGGTTATCTGTGCGCGCGAGCAGAGGGAGCCGAACTCGCCGATGCCCTCGACCGCGGCCATGGCGCAGCCCGGCGCCTTCTCACTGCTGGGATGCGAGCACCGCGTTGATCATGTCCAGCACACCCTCGGGCAGGAACACCTCGGCGGGCGTCTCGTCGGCCTCGGCGAGGTCCGCCAGGCATCGCGAGACCTCGGACGGGTCGAGCTGGTCGCCGAGGATGGCCTGGGAGACGAACTCATGCGTCGCCTTCGCGGCCTCGTCGTCGGGTTCGATGTAGCCCGGGATCGCGTTGACCATGCGGTCGTTGAACCCCGTGTCGTAGGGACCGGGATTGACCTGGTGACGTCGATGCCGTGCGGGCGAGCTCGCCCGCAGCGACTTCGTGAAGGCCTCGACCGCGTGCTTGGTCATGCAATAGGGCGATCCGAGCGGCGACGCGAGGACCCCGGCGATGGACGACACGTTGATGATCCGCCCCCAGCCGCGCTCGCGCATGCCCGGGATCACCGCCTGGGACAGTGCGACCATGCCGAACACGTTGACGTCGAAGCTGGCCCGTACCCGGTCCATCGGGACGGTGGCCATCGGGCCCAGCACGCCGAGGCCCGCGTTGTTGATCAACACGTCGACCCCGAGTTCGGCGGCTCCGGCCACGTCGGCGTCGTCGGTGACGTCGAGCTTCATGGTGGTGAGCTCGGGATGGGCCGCGGCGAGCTCTGCGGCCTGCTCGGCGGTCTCGGTGGTGGCGAGGACCCGATGGCCCCGCGCTGCGAGCTCGATGGCTGCGCCGCGCCCGAATCCCGACCCGGCCCCGGTGATCAACACTGTTCTCGTCATGGCCGCACCCTAGTGCCGTGTCAGACAGCCGGGCGCCGACCCGACCCCGTGCCTCGTAGCGCGTGACCGCTCAGGCAAGGGCAGCCTCGAGCTGGTCCGCGTCGAGGTCGACCGCGAGCCACACGGGCGCGTGGTCGTCGAGGTGTTCGGTCGGTGTCGTCGCGATCGCCAGGTGCGCCGCGGCGGCCGCCGTGCGCAGGAAGTCCTCGTGCGGTGGCAGCTCGAAGGCGATCGCGAACGCCGCCCGCACCGGCGTGGTCAGCGCGACGCCCAGGAGGAACAGGTCGGTCCCGGTGCGGTGGATACGTCGCGCCGTGGTTCGCACGTCGCCGATGCCCTCGAGCGCGTGCACCCGCGCCAGATCGGCGATGGCGGGGTGCCCTTCGACATCGATGACCACCGTCGGCCAGATGCGTCCCTCGTCGTCGACGCTGAAACCGATCTCGTCGGCGGTGAACAGCGGTGGTCGATCGTCGGACACGCCCATGAGTGTGGCGCATCGCCACCGCACTTCGCGCGCCCGACCGCGGGGTTCCCCGACGGGTGTCGATGGTCCCTGGTCCGTTCGCAGGGGCTGGGCGATACTCGCCGCGTGAGCGCCCGCACGGTCACCGCCCCGACTGCCGCCGTCACCATCGCGGCGAAGGACCTGCGCCAGCGCCTGCGGGACCGGTCCGCGTTCATCGTCGGGTTCCTCGCTCCGTTCGGACTCGCGCTGATCATGAGCGCCACCTTCGGCGGCGGAGGCGACGACTTCGGGTTCGAGTTCGCCTACGCCGATCGTGATGGCGGCGAGGTCGCCGCAGGCTTCGTCGGTCTGCTCGACGAGCTCGACGCCGGCGGGCAGTTCACCATCGTCGATGCGGGCGACGAGGCCGCCGCCCGTGCGCTCGCCGACCAGGACCAGGTCGCAGCTTCGTTCGTCGTGCCGGCAGGCATGTCGGATGCGGTCACCGCCGGCGCCGACGCCGAGATACTCGTCATCGCCAATCCCGAAGCGGCCATCGGGACCGACGTCGCAGCGGCGATCGCCCGTGGTTATGCCGCCCGGGTGCAAGCGGTCCAGCGGTCGGTCACCGCAGCCCTGGCAGCCGGTGCCGAGCCGGCGGACATCGACGCCCTGGCACGACGCGCCGCCGCAGCGCCGCCGGTGCTCACCCTCGGATCGGACTCGGCCGGCGAGGGCGGTTTCGACTTCGCCACCTACTACGCCGTCGGCATCGCCGTCTTCTTCTTGTTCTTCACCGTCCAGTACGGCGTGCTCGGCCTCGTCGAAGAACGCGACAACGGCACGTTGGCGCGCCTGCTCTCCTCCCCGATCGCGCCGGCTGCGGTGGTCGGCGGCAAGGTGCTCGCCGCGTTCGTCCTCGGCATCACGAGCATGGCCACCCTCGTGATCGCCACGACCGTGGTGCTCGGGGCCTCGTGGGGACCGGTGGTCCCGGTGAGCATCTTGGTGGTGCTCGGCGTGTTGTCCGCGATGGGGATCGTCGCCGTCGTCGGTGGCTTCGCCCGCAACTCCGCCCAGGCGGAGTCGATCACCTCCATGGTGGCCATCGTGATGGCCGTCTTCGGTGGCTCGTTCTTCCCCATCTCCTTCGGGCCGGCGGCCCTCGATGTGGTCAGCCGCCTCACCCCGCATCGTTGGCTGCTCGACGGCTTCCGCGAGCTCGGCGCCGGCGGCAGCTTGGCCGACGTGACGGCGAGCATCGTCGCGCTGTCGATCTTCGCCGTCGTGACCGGTGTCGTCGGCCTGCTCTCTGCCAAACGCCTGGTGGCCGGATGAACACCGGGGCGTACCGGCGGATCCTCGCCATCGCAGGCACCGACCTGCGGCGGCTGTTCCGGGAGCGGTCCAACCTGTTCTTCGTGCTGGTCCTGCCGCTGGTGCTGATCCTCGTCCTGGGCACGGTGTTCGGGAGCTTCGAGCCACGCATCGCGGTGATCCACGACGGCGACGATCCGATCGCCGCCGACCTGGTGGCGGCCATCGAGGACATCGACGGAGCCGACGTCGAGACCGGTACCGACGTCGATGCCGCCCTGCGGTCGCTGCGACGCGACGACCTCGAGGCGGTCGTGATCGTCCCCGACGACCTCGGGGCACGCATCCGCGCCGGCGAGTCGGTCGAGATCGGCTTCGTGTCGGTACCGGACTCGGGGGGATTCGAGACCCGTACCCTCGTCGATGCCGTCATCGCGGACACCGCTGCTCGGCTCTCCATCGCCCGGTTCCTCGACGGTGAAGGGCTGGTCGGGTTCGACGAGGCGCTGGGCGACGACACCGTGGCGTCGGCGACCGGTCCGGACCTGTCCGTCGCCGTGCAGGACCCCGATGGCAGGCCGCCGTCGGACACCGATCAGCGGGGCTTCCTCGCGGCCCAACAGCTGGTGCTGTTCGTGTTCGTCAACTCCCTCGCTGCGGCCACGGCGATCATCACCACCCGCAGGCTGGGTGTGGCCCGCCGGATGCTGGCCACCCCGACGCGGACATGGGAAGTGGTCGCCGGCATCGGCCTCGGCCGATTCGCCATCGCCGCGTTCCAGGGCGTGTTCATCGTCGTGGCCGCGTGGGCCGTCTTCGGCGTCGACTGGGGCGATCCGGTGGCATCGCTCTCGCTGGTGGTGATGTTCGCGCTCGTCGGCACCGGCGCGGCGATCCTCGTCGGCTCGACCTTTTCGAACGAGGCCCAGGCCGGACCGTTCGGGATCTTCGCAGCACTGGGCCTCGCCGCGCTCGGCGGCTCCATGGTGCCGTTGGAGGTGTACTCCGACGGGCTGCGACGCATCGCCCACATCACGCCCCATGCCTGGGCCAACGAGGGCTTCTCGACCATCATCCGCGAAGGCGGCGGCATCGGTGACATCGCCACCGAACTGGCCGTGCTGGCTGGATTCGCCCTGGTGCTCATCGGGGTGGCCTCGGTGTCGCTGCACCGGGCCCTCACCCGCTGACCCGCAGCCCTCGGGTGTCAGTTGCGCAGGCCCTTGCCGGTCATCTCCAGGAACACCGCCTCGAGGTCGGGTTCGATCAGCTCGACCGAGGTGACCACCATCGACGAGTCCCGGCTCGCAGCCAACAGGTCTGCGAGGACCTCGTGGCCGTTGTCGCACACGATCTCGACCTCGCCGTCGAGCACGGTGACCCCAGAGACCCCGGCGACGCCACCGAGCACGGCGCGGGCGTCGCCGTCGTGACGGTCCATCTTCAGCCGCACCCGGTCGTGACCGTCGATGCGTTCGATGAGTTGACGGCGGGTGCCCTCGGCGATCAGGCGCCCCTCGTCGATGATGCCCACCCGGTCGCAGAGCCGCTCGGCCTCCTCCATGTAGTGCGTGGTGTACAGCACCGCCATGCCACCGCCCCCCAAGCGTTCGACCGACTCGAGGATGGCGTTGCGGCTCTGGGGGTCGACGCCCACCGTGGGCTCGTCGAGGACCAGCAGGAGTGGCTCGTGCAACAGCCCCACGGCGATGTTGAGCCGCCGCTTCATGCCACCGGAGTACTCCTCGGTGCGGTCGTCGGCACGCTCGGACAGTCCGACGGTTTCGAGCACGACGTCGATGCGTTCGTCGAGCGCAGTCGTGTCGAGGCCCTGGAGTCGTCCGAAGAACCGCAGGTTCTCGGTGGCGGTGAGGTCCGGGTAGACGGCGAGGTCCTGGGGCACGTAGCCGAGTCGGGACTTGAGCTGCTGCGGTTGGTCGTCGAGGTCGAGGCCGGCGAGCTCGACCGTGCCGCCATCGCGCCCCAACAAGCCGCAGAGCATCGAGATCGTCGTCGTCTTGCCGGCGCCGTTGGGCCCGAGCAGCCCATAGGTCTCGCCGGCGACGATGGAGAACGATACGTCGTCGACCGCCACACGGTCGCCGAACCGTTTGGTCAGTCCCTGGCATCGCAGCGTCGGTCCCATCCGATCATCCTGCCAACGACGCCGCCGCTCGGCCAGGGACCTTCGTCGATGAGCAGACGCCGGTGGAGTTCGTGTCGTCGGACCGTTGGCCCGGGCGCCATCGCCGCCTACGGTGGAATGACGCCAGCAGGGAGCGAATCATGACTGCACCGATTGCAGCCGAAGGCCACACCGTCGAGGTCCACTACACCGGGCGCCTCGACTCGGGCGAGGTGTTCGACTCGTCCGAAGGGCGCGAACCGCTCAGCTTCACGATCGGCTCGAACGCCGTGATCCCCGGTTTCGACCAAGGTGTCCGCGGCCTCGCCGTGGGCGACGCCCGGTCGGTACGCATCGAGAGCGCCGAGGCCTATGGCGACCGGGACGAGACCATGGTGCTCGGCGTCCCCAAGGCCGACGCCCCCGAGGGCCTCACGCCCGGTACGCCGGTCATGGTGGGCGAGCACCCGGCCGTCGTCGTCGATGTCACCGACGAACATGTCGTCGTCGACGCCAACCACCCCTTGGCCGGGGAAGCGCTCACCTTCGATCTGGAGCTCGTCTCCATCAGCTGAACGCCCACTGCGCCTGCCGGCGAAGTTCGTTGCGGCCCGGAATTCGGCAAGCCTTCACCGGCGCGTCAGCGCAGTAGCCCCTCGGCTTCGCCTCACGCCGTCACGCTGACGTTCCGTGAACACACCGGAGTCACGGATCCGCACCGCGAGCGCTGCGCCCGTAGCCGTCACGGGGCGGCTCGCGATCTCAGGAGGGCGGTGATGCGTGTCCTCATCTCCGCGGAGAGCTTCGTTCCCGAGGTCAACGGCGTCACCAACTCGGTGCTGCAGGTGCTGGCGCACCTCGATCGGCGTGGCCATGACGCAATGGTCATCGCGGCGGCTCCCGGCCCCGTCGAGATCGACGGTGTACCGGTCCTGCGGGTCCCGGGCATCTCGCTGCCGCGCTACCGATCGCTGAACGTCGGCTGGCGGGCCCCGGCGCGTATCTCCGAGGAGATCCGGCGGTTCCGTCCCGATGTTGTTCATCTCGCCGCTCCCGTCGTGTTGGGCGCCGCGGTCGCGAGCGCGGCGGCCCGTGAGCGGGTGCCGTCGGTGGCGGTGTTCCAGACGGACCTGTCGGGCTTCGTGCGCGACTACGGCCTCGGTGTCGCCGGGCGTGGCGTGTGGGCATGGCTCCGGCGCGTCCACGACCTCGCGGAGCTGACCCTGGTGCCGTCCTCGGCCAGCGCCTTCGATCTCCGCCGTCACGGCATCGGCCCGCTGGCCATCTGGGGCCGAGGGGTGGACAGCATCCGCTTCCATCCGGCTCGACGCGACGATGCCCTGCGAAGGGAACTGTCGCCCGACGACCGACCGATCGTGGGCTACGTCGGTCGTCTCGCCTCGGAGAAGCGCGTGCAGCACCTGGCCGGGCCCGCCTCGCTGCCGGGCGCACACTCGGTGGTCATCGGCGACGGGCCTGCCCGGGGCCGCCTCGAGCGGACGCTCGACGGCACCCGATTCCTCGGGCTCCTGCACGGCGAGCAGCTCGCAGCTGCCATGGCGTCACTCGATGTGTTCGTGCACACCGGTCCCCACGAGACCTTCTGCCAGGCCATCCAGGAGGCCATGGCGAGCGGCGTGCCGGTGATCGCGCCGGCGTCGGGCGGGCCTCTCGACCTCGTGCAGCACGGCCGTACCGGCTACCTGTATCCGTCGGCGCATCCCGAGTTGCTCACCGCGATCGCCGCGACGCTGCTCGGCGACCGGGCGCTGCGAGAGCGCATGGGTTCTGCAGCGCGACAAGCGGTGGAGCACCGTACCTGGACGGCGTTGGGTGACGAACTCCTCGGCCACTACGAGACTGCGATCCACGCGTCCGAGAGCCACCGCGGGCCGACGGTACGGTCGGGGTCACGAGGACTCGACGGGCGCGGGCGCCTAGTCCGTCGCCTGCCGGAGCGTATCGCCTGACCGCTCCCCCCTACGATTCGGTGCCGGGTCTTCCGTTGCTCGACGGCCACGCTCGGCGCGCGAACGACCGCCCACCGTGCAGCCAAGCGGCGCTGACGACACCCCACCCTGGGTCCATCGATCCGATTCCGCAGGGGTGTCCCAGGTGTCGATCCGAGGTCACCCACCGTTCACGTCGGCCTCTTACGGTTCGGCCACGTGGGCACTGAACAGATCACCCCGACCCGATCCGCCGCCACCGACCTGCCGAGCCTGTTCGTCCTGGGTTTCCCCAAGACCGGCTCCACGACCCTGCACCGACGCCTGGTCGACGCCGGCGCGGTGTCGGCGACGGTCAAGGAGCCGTCGGTTCTCCTGCTCGACGACGACAAGGTCGGCGACATCGTGTCGGCCTATCGCGGCTACTACCCCACCGCCGTGAGCGGCCCACGGATCGACGCGACGCCGTACTACATCTACGACACCCGGGCGCTGGAGCGCATCGAGCGGCTCGGGACCGCGACACACCTGCTGGTGTCGATACGCGAGCCGTGGAGTCGGATCCGTTCGCTGTACCTCGACCAGTTCATGCAGGGCTTCGAGAAGCGCCCGCTCCAGCAGGCGCTGATCGCCGAACTCGACCAGCCGATGGTGACGACCGACCGCGCCGGGCGGGATCTCAGCCGCCGATACCTCGGTACCACCCGGTACGGCCCGTACCTCCAGCGCCTCCTCGACGGCCCGTTGGGCGACCGGACCCGTGTCGTCGCAGCGGAGACCCTCGACGACCGTGCCACCATCGAGGCGCTGCGCTCCTGGACCGGCCTGGCAATGACCGCGTCGGCCGAACGGGCCAACGCTGCCCGGCGCACGACATCTGCGATGCCGGCGCTCGTGCACGGTGGCGCCGAACGAATCGGACGGATCCTCCCGGGCGGTCTGCACCGACGGCTCGCCCCGATGGCAAAGCCGGTCATGGCCCGCATGGCCGCGGTGCCCCTGCCGAATCGCCGCGAGCCCGACCTCGACGTCGACCCACAGGTCGTCGCCCGGATCGACGCGGTGCTGCACGAGTCGAACGAGTTGATCCGGGCGCTCGGGCCCAGGCCCTGGGCGGGGTATCCCCCAGCCTGGCTGAACCCCTGATCGTGACTCCCTCCGCTGGAGGGCCCAGAGGGCACCCGCTCCGGCGCTAACGTCGCCGCCCATGGCGCCACCCCCTCCTGACCACTTCGGTCGCCTGCTGCTCCTCGTCCTCGTGGGCTTCCTGCTGCTCGGCATCGAGGCGCGATGGGCTGCCCGGCTGAGCCTGTTCACCAACGCCGCGCTCATCATCGTGGCGTTCCGGGCCACCTCACTGCGCACCTCGATGCCTCGCCTCGCTGCCATCGCGGGCGTCGGCATCGCCGCTGCCGTCCTCGGGACGTTCACCAGCGACGGCGACCGACTGATCGCGCTCACTGCGATCGGTGAGTTCGTCGTGCTCAGCACACTGGTGGTGGCCATCGTGGCCACCGTCCTGCGCCACGACGTGGTATCGGGCCAGACGATCATCGGCGTGATCTCCGCGTATCTGCTGATCGGTCTGGCCTTCTCGTGGCTGTACCTGGCAATCGACATCGTGGACAACGACGCGTTCTCCCTCGACGAGACCGAGGTGTGGTCGTACTCGGAGTTCAGCTTCGTCGTCCTCACCACGCTGGGCTTCGGCAACGAGGTACCCACCAGCCCCTTCGCCGGACGCCTCGTGGCCCTCGAAGCGCTCACCGGGCAGGTCTTCCTGGCGACCTTCGTGGCCCGCATGGTCGCGATGTACGGTCAACGCCGTCCCCCGGCCGACGCCTGAGCACCGACCGCCGTCCGCACCCGCCGGCGACCGATCAGAGCATGCGGTTGTCGGTCGGGAGACCGAAGCCGATCCGGCCGAGGGGCTCGAGCACCCGCGGCGACACCATCGCGTGCTGGGTGGCCACGTTCACATCGCGGAACACCCGCTGGAGCGCGCTGTCCTCGTACACGGCCTGGCCACCGGCGGCCCGGTAGCACGCCTCGACCGCCGCGGCGGACTCGATGGCTGCGTGGCAGGCTGCCAGACGCAGGAGCCGGCGGTTCTCGTCGCCCACCCGACCTTCGGTGATCGTGCAGGCCCAGGCGACCTCGACGACCTCGCCGAGCAGCGCCCGGGCGGCTCGGACCTGGGCCTCGGCACGCGCCAGCGTCGCCTGGATGGGCGCCCGCTCAGCGAGGGGCCGACCGCTGCCGGCCGGAACGGTGGCACCGACGTCGGCCAGCTCGTCGACCGCCCTGCGTCCCAGACCGAGGCACACCGCGGCGACCCCGGCAGCCAGCGCCCCGAAGCTCGAGAAGCGGTAGAGCGGATCGTCGATGCGGCGGGCGCCGACGTCGAGCGGCACCCATCGCCCGTTCGGGACGACGATGCCGTCCGCGACGTAGTCCGTCGAGGCCGTGCCCCGCATACCCGACACCCGCCAGGTGTCGAGCAACTCCACCTCGTCGATAGCGAAGAAGGCGAACACCCGCGACGCCCCGTCGTCGAGCCGGGCGGGGTCGCCTGCGGCGTCGACGACCTGAGCGCCGCCACCGATCCAGGTGCAATGGCTGGAGCCGCTCCCCCACGACCAGGTGCCGTCGACCACGAGCGTGTCGCCCTCGATGCGGGCCCGCCCGACCGGCGCGGCGTAGCCGCCGGTGATCGCTCCCGGCGGCCGGTAGATCGCGTCGGCATGGTCGGCGGGCAACGAGGCGGCCAGCAGCGACGTCGTCAGCGCGATCATCACGCACCATCCCGTCGAGCCGTCGTGGTAGGCCGCAGACTCGATGGTCGCGAGCCCCTCGGAGAGGCTGGCCTGATGGCCGTCATGGGCTGCGGGGATCCAACGCCGGAAGATCCCCGACGCCGCCAGGGCATCGACCAGATCCGACGGCAGACGACGCAGCTGTTCGATCTCCAACCCCCGCTGGCGGGCCAAGACGAGCGCAGGCGTCCAGGGCTCGGGCCGCTCCACCGGGATCGTCATCGGGGCACCGGCACAGGCCGGGACGTTCGACCCTGCCGCTGGGGCCCTGCGTCGGCGCACGATGAGCGCCCCAGCGTCGCCGGGGTGTCACCGAGGAGGAGCCCGCCATGGCCTTCAACACCATCGTCGTCGGCATCGACGGATCCGACCACGCGCAACGAGCGCTCTCCGAAGCCGCAGAGCTCGCCCTGGCCTCGGGCGGAACCATCCACCTGGTCTGTGGCGTCCACTACCCGTCGGCCCACGAGGTGGCCGAGACGCTCCGGCAGATGCCCGAGGAGTTCCGCAACGCCTACGACGCCATGGCGACCGAACGTGATGTCCTGACGGCCGCAGGCCGGTACCTGGACAGCCGCGGCGTCAGCCACGACGGCGACCTCTACGAGGGCCATCCCGCCGAGGTCATCATCGACGAGGCCGAACGCCGCGACGCCGACCTGATCGTCATCGGCAGCCGCGGCCTCGGTCGCGCCACACGCCTGTTGCGCGGCAGCGTGTCGCATCACGTCGCGAACCATGCCGATCGCAGCGTGCTGATCGTGAAGTGAGCCGTCACCGGCGCAGGAAGGGGTCGTCACCGGGACGGCGCAGATCGTGCGCCCGCTTCCAGGTGGCGAAGGCACCGAGGATGTGGGGCGGGTCGCCGTGGATCTCGGTGAAGCAACCGTTGACCGACCGGGTGTCGAAGTAGGCCGCGTCGACGCCGTCGGCGTAGAGCCGGGTGGCGCAGTCGAACCCGAGCCCCTGGAGGCGCTCGAACTCGGCCTCGAAATCATGGACCAGACAGCCGACGTGATGGAAGCCCTCCTGGCCGGCGTCGAACATGTCCCGGTAGATCGACGGCGTGTCGTCGTGTTGCTGGATGAACTGGATCATCGTGTCGCCCAGATAACCAAAGGCATACGAGACGTCGGCCTCGTGATCGGTGCCGCGGTAGTCGAAGCGGTCGGTGCGGTGGTGGTGGGTGACAACGAACGGGCCCGCCCCGAACAGGTCGCTCCACTTCTGCACCGAGGCCTCGATGTCGTTGACGAGGTAGGCCTCCTGGAAGAACGGATAGGTCGTGAGCATGGTCTCCCCCTTGCGGACGGCGGAACCGGGCGGTGCCGCGACGGCAGGTGCTCCGAAACTAGACGAGCTGCCCCGGCGGCGCCGCCGGAGGGCCGACGGTCAGAGCACCGACCACACCGCGTCGAGATAGGCGCCCTGCGCGAAGCCGACCGGATGATCGGCCGGTTGTCCGGTGTGCCAGCGCTCGGTCGGGGCCCGGCCCCGCCGGGCCAGGCCTGCGTCGACAGCGTCGGTCAACATGTCGGCATCGATCCGTGCCGAGCACGATGCCTGCAGGTGCAGGCCACCGGGGCGCACCAGCGCAGCGCTCGATTCGGCCAGACGCCGGTAGGCCTCGAGCGCCGGCGACACCTGATCGGCGTTGCGGGCGAACGACGGCGGATCGACCACGACGACGTCATAGGTGCGGCCCTGCTGCGCCAGCGAATCCATCACGTCGAACGCGTCGCCGGCGATGGTCCGGTGCTCGGTGTCGGCTGTCCCTGCGTCGGCGTTGAGGACCATGTGGGTCCGGGCCGAGGCCAGTGCGTGTTCGCTCCGGTCGACCGACGTCACCGAGACCGCGCCACCGCCGGCAGCGTGCACCGAGAAGCCCCCGGTACAGCTGAACACGTCGAGCACCGTCGCTCCGGCGCTGTGGTCGCCGATCGCGGCGCGGTTGTCGCGCTGATCGCAGAAGTGCCCCGTCTTCTGGCCACGACCGAGATCGGCGGTGAAGCGGAATCCGTTCTCCTGGAACGCCACCGTCTCGGCCATCGCTCCGGCGTCCTCGCCGGCGACGATCTGGCCGTCGAAGAGCCCATGGGTCGCCTGGCGTTGCACCAGGCGCGCCAGACGGACGACCACCCGGCGTGCGTCGAGACGCTCGCGCAACACCTCCACGATCACGCGCAGGTGAGGCAGCCACGCGGCAGTGAACACCTCGACGACGAGGTGGTCGCCGTAGCGATCGATGACGAGCCCACCGAGCCCGTCGTTCTCTCCGTGCACGATGCGGTAGGCGTCGGTGCGCACGGTTCCCCCCGCGTCCACCGCGGGGAATGCCCCCGCCCGTCGGTCGAGCGCGGCGTCGAGCGCGGCGCCGAACCATGCCTCGTCGATCGTCGTGGGTCGGCCCTTGTGGAGGATCCGGACCCGGATCGGTGAGGTCGGGTCGTACAGCCCGACCGCGAGGAACGCGCGCGAGCGGTCGAACACCACCGCCAGGTCGCCGGGGGCACCGTCGGATCCGACGCTACGGATGGACCGGTCGTACACCCAGGGGTGGCCGCCGCGGATCTGGCGTTCGGCATCCGGGGTGACCCGTACGGCGATGCGTCGCGACCCCGGCTCGGGCAGCGAGGCGAGTGGCGACGCGTCGAGCATCGCCTCACCGTATCGCCACGACGACGCCGCATCGCCGGTGTTCCGGCCGGTGCGAACGTCTCTCGACACCCGCGACTGCGCTCAGCACTATGATGCCGCCCGACACGTGTCAAGGAGGGGGAATCGCATGGATCCCAAGGTCGAACGACTCGCTGCAGTGCCGCTGTTCGCCTCGAGCGACAAGAAGTCGCTCGAGCGGCTGGCGTCGGCAATCGATGTGATCGAGGTCGAGGAGGGGGCGACGCTGTTCCGCCAGGGCGCCATGCAGCACGAAGCGTTCGTCATCGAGTCCGGCACCGCCACCGTCTCGATCGACGGCGAGGTCATCGCCGAGATACCCGAGGGCGAGATGATCGGCGAGATCGGCCTGCTCACCCGTCAGCCGGCCTCGGCCACCGTCGTGGCTTCGTCGCCGATGTCGTTGCTGATGATCCCCCACCAGCGCTTCGCGCAGGTCCTCGACGACGTTCCCGGCCTCGGCACCGCCATCGCCTACGAGCTCGCGAAGCGACTCCAGGCCATGGACGCACGCCTCCACTGAGCGGGCCGGTCTGCAGCTGCCAGGCCGCTATTCGTTGGCGCCGTCGGTGCGATCCCGACCGGGATCATCACGATTCGTGTCGGTTCGATCCGTCGGCGCCAACTCGGCGAGTTCCCCGCAGGCGACCAGCAGCGCAGCCAACTCGGTGCGCCCGCCGGCGCGCAGGTCGGCGATCGAGGACAGGTAGCGCGTTGCGGTCGGTCCCCGGCCGGCGATCCATCGATCGACGGCATCGTCGGCACGATCGCCGTCGATGACGGGATCGCCCGTCGCCGCGTCCGCGGTCGCGGCGACGGCGTCGGTGATGCGGGCATGGAGGCTCTCGAGATCGCCGCGCAGCGACAGACGGGCCAGCGCCTCCCAGCGGGTGGTGCGGGGCAGGTCGTCGATGCGATCGTGCAACCAGTAGAGCTCGAGCGCGGCGGCGACCGCGAAGTACTCCGATGCGACGCTCGCCGCATCGAGCCCTCGGCCGTGGGCGATCTCGACGATGTCGAGCACGGCGATGGCGGGCTCGAGCACTGCGAGGCGCCAGGCCAGGTCCTCGCCGATGCCCGCCTCCGTTGCAGCCCGGACTCTGGCGACGATGTCGCGGCGGGCCGTGCCCGTGACCAGATCGGCCAGCGCCGCAGTGGTCGCGCGGGTGGTGGCGCCGAACTCGGCGTCGAGCACGCCGGGGTCGAGCGTCGCCGCTCGGTGGCGGACGAACCAGCGGGTGGCTCGCTCGCCGAGGCGTCGGACAGCCAGGAGCGCGTCGATCTGCGCGGCGGAGGCGACGTCGTGGCCGAGCGCCGCGGCTTGCTGCCACAGCGGCTCGAGGTCGAATACCCGCCACGCGGCCAGGTGCGCCAGCGCGAGGTCCTGGGACGAGGCGCCGGTCTCTCCCGCCAGGCGATGCAGCATCGTCGTCCCTGCACGGTCGAGGACACTGTTCGCGATCCGATTGGCGATGATCTCCCGCCGCAGCGGATGGCTCTCGATCCCGCCGGCGAAGCGCTCGCGCAACGGCCTCGGGAAGTACGCGTGGGCGAGATGCGCGACCGATTCCCGGTCCGGAGCGTCGCCGGCCACCAGTTCGGCCGAGAGGCGGTTCTTGCCAACCGCCAGCAGGACGGCCAACTCGGGAGCGGTGAGCCCTTCGCCCGCGAGGCGGCGCTCGGCGAGCTCTTCGGCGTCGGGCAGGGCCTCGAGCTCGCGCGACAGCAGGCCCGCGGCCTCCAGATCATGGATGTAGCGGGCATGCACGTCGGTCATGTGGCGGGCCTGGACGCAGGCGATGCTGAGCGCCAGCGTCTGGCTGCGGTTGTGCGCCAGCACCAGCTCTGCGACCTCGTCGGTCATCTCGACGAGCAGTTCATTGCGATCGCGCGGAGTCAGCTCGCCACGGGTGATGGCCCCGTCGAGCAGGATCTTGATGTTGACCTCGTGGTCCGAACAGTCGACGCCGGCGGAGTTGTCGATGGCGTCGGTGAACACCCGACCGCCGTTGCGGGCGAACTCGATCCGGCCGCGCTGGGTGAGGCCGAGGTTGCCGCCCTCGCCGATGATCCTGGCGCGCACGTCACACCCGTCGACCCGGATGGCGTCGTTGGCCTTGTCGCCCACGTCGAGGTGCGCCTCGTTCGATCCCTTCACGTAGGTGCCGATGCCGCCGTTCCAGAGCAGGTCGACCGGCGCCCGCAGGATGGCGCTGATGACCTCGTCGGGGGTCAGCACGGCCGTCTCGACACCGAGCGCCAGCCGGGCGGTGTCGCTGAGGGTGATCGACTTCGCCGAGCGCGGGTGGATGGCCCCGCCGAACGACAGCAGCGACCGGTCGTACTGTCCCCACGACGAGGCGGGCAGGGCGAAGAGCCGCTGCCGTTCGGCGTAGGACACGGCCGGATCGGGATCGGGATCGATGAAGATGTGGCGGTGGTCGAACGCCGCGATCAACCTGATGCGGTCCGACAGGAGCATGCCGTTGCCGAAGACATCGCCGGACATGTCACCGATCCCCACCGCGGTGAAGGGCTCGGCGGCGATGTCGTGACCGAGCTCCCGGAAGTGACGCAGCACCGACTCCCACGCGCCGCGGGCGGTGATACCCATCGCCTTGTGGTCGTAGCCGTTGGACCCGCCGGACGCGAACGCATCGTCGAGCCAGAAGCCGTGGTCGGCGGCGATCTCGTTGGCGAGGTCGGAGAACGTCGCCGTGCCCTTGTCGGCGGCGACGACGAGGTACGGGTCGTCACCGTCGAGACAGCGCGTGGCCTCGGGGTGGCGGACCTCGCCGTCGACCAGGTCGTCGGTGAGGGCCAGCAGCCCCGACACGAACAGCCGGTAGCAGGCGGTGACCTCGGCGCGTCGGGCGTCGGGATCGTCGGGTAGCGCCTTCGCGACGAAACCACCCTTGGCGCCCTCGGGCACGATCACTGCGTTCTTGACGATCTGCGCCTTGAGCAGACCGAGGATCTCGGTGCGGTAGTCCTCGAGTCGTTCCGACCACCGCAACCCGCCGCGCGACACCGGGCCGGCCCGCAGGTGCACGCCTTCCATCCGGGGCGAGTGGACGTAGATCTCGAAACGGGGGCGAGGCTCGGGGACGCCCTCGAGCTCGGCGGGTTCGATCTTGTGGGCGAGGTAGGGGCGGCGGGAACCGTCGGGCTCGCGCTGGTAGTAGGTGGTGCGCGTCATCGCCATGACCAGATCGAGGAACGCACGCAGGATGCGGTCGTCGTCGAGGCTGTCGATGGCGTCGATCTCGTCGAGCACGACGAGCACCCGCTCGGGCACGTTCAGCTCGCCGTCGTCGACCGACGGATCGAACCGGGTGGCGAACACCTCGAAGATCCTGCGGGCGACGCCGGCGTGGCGCACCAGGGCGGCCTCGATGTAGGCCTGACTGAACGGGATCGACAGCTGGCGCAGGTAGCGGGCGCAACTGCGCAACACGCTGACCTCTCGGGCGTCGAGACCGGTGGCCAGCACGAGGCGGTTGAACCCGTCGTCGGCGAGCTCGCCGGCCAGGACCGACTCGACCGTCTCGCCGATGAGCTCGGCGACGCGTTCGAACGCCAACGGCGGGCCGTGCCGGCAGACCGTGAAGTCATAGATCCACACCGACCCGACGACGTCGGCCGTGTCGATGCGGTGCGGCTGCTCGTCGAGCACGGTCAGCCCGAGGTTGCCCAGGGTCGGCATCAGCTCGGTCAGCGACAACCCGTTCCCCACATGGAACAGCTTGACGCCGAGCTCCTCGTCGGGACGGCCGGGTCGCCGGTAGCAGCGCACCGAGATCGTGCCGGTGTCCATCGCATCGCCGGGCCCGGCGTCGGGCTCGTCGCCGAGCAACTCGCTGATGGTGACGATGTCGGCGACGGCGGCACGGGCATCGTTCGTGGCCTGGTACCCGGCCGGGAAACGGCCCCCGGAGCGGCGAGCGTGATGCATGCCGACGTCTTCGCCGAGTGTGAGCACCAGCCGTTCGGCGAGCTCGTCGTCCCAGGCCCTGATGAGCCCTGCGATGTCCTCCTCGAGCACGTCGAGGTCGACCACCGGCGCCGGTCCGGCGTCGAGTTGCACCGTGAACACCAACCGGGCCAGAACGGACTCGCCGACCATGGCGTTCCAGTCGAGGACCTCGCCGTCGTATGCCTCGCGCAGTGCCGCTTCGATCGCCGTCCTCGACGCGGTCGTATAGCGGTCGCGCGGCAGGTACACCAGCACGGTCACGAACCGGCCGTGGCGTTCGCGCCGTTCGAAGACCCGGACGCGCCGCCGCTCCTGGAGCTGGGTTATCCCGAGCACGATCGGCATCAGCTCGTCTGCGGAGACCTCGAAGAGCTCGTCGCGGGGATAGGTCTCGAGCACGCCGAGCAGGCGCTTCGCGTCGTGGCCGCCGGACGGGTAGTCGCTGCGCTCGAGGATCTCGGCGACGAGGCCCTTCACGATGGGGATGTCGAGGACGCTGCGGCGATAGGCCTCACTGCTGAACAGACCCACGAACCGGCGCTGGCCGATGACCTGACCGTCGGGACCGAACCGGGCGACGGCGATCTGGTCCATGAACCCGGGGCGATGGACACGCGAGCGGTGGCTCGACTTGGTGACGGTGACGAGCGATGTCAGTTCCTCGTCGGTGATCACCCGGTCGGCCGACACCAGATCGAACGGGGCCCCAGGATCACGCAACAGGCCGAGGCCGGAGTCCCCGACCGGCCGGAGGACGTGACTGCCGGCGTCGGCATCGGGATCGTCGTGGTCGAGATCGTGGTCGCGCACGCCCAGGAAGGTGAAGTGGTCGTCGACGAGCCAGCGGAGGAACTCCATGGCCTCGGCGTGCCCGCCATGGCCGGCGCGGGCGGCGTCGAGCTGGTCGGCGGCTTCGGCCATGGCGTCGCGCATCACCCGCCAGTCGTCCACGGCGAGGCGCACGTCGGCGACGACCGACGACAGGTCCCGGGTGAGCGCGTCGATGGCCGACGGGTCCGTCAGCCGATCGACCTCGACCATCGTCATCGACACCGACGGCTTGCCGTTTGCCTCGATGACGACGGGGTCGGCGAATCCCTCGTCGATGCTCCGATGGTCCCGGAAGACGGGATGGGCGACCAGATGGATGCCGAGTTCGTGGCGGGCCAGGGCCATGGACACCGAGCTGACCAGGAAGGGGACGTCGTCGGTGACGATCATCACGACGGTGTGTGGGCTCTCCCAGCCGTCGACATGGGCGCGGGGGTTCAGCACGGACACCACCGTCTGGCCCGGCTGCCAGCGCTCGGCGAGGCGACGGTGCTCGAGGGCGACACCGGCCAGGTCGACCGCGTTGCGCTGGGCGAGATCGGATCGGTCGAGGTGGCGCAGGTAACCGACCACGAACGCGGCCACATCGCCCGTCGTGCCGGCGGCAGCGGTCGTGCATGCCGCCGCAGCCTCGATGAGGTCTTCGGCCGTTTGTCGCATCCTCACCCCCCCTGATCGAGAGCGAAGCGTAGCGGTGGCCGGCGAACGGCTCGGGCCAACGATACGTGAACGCTCGGGCTGATCCCATCGACCACACCGGCGTGGTCTGGAGGTTTCGACGTACGAGCGACGATCAGCAGGTGTCGAAGACGTGGCCTTCGACGCTGCGCGGGCGGAGCAGCACGTCGCGCAGCACGACGGCGACCTGTCCACCGATCTCGTTGCAGGTGTACGCGAAGCTCGCCGGGTCGTACTCGATGGCCAGGACGCGGTTGCCGAACACCCGCGTGTAGCGGTGGCACTCGCGGTAGGTGCCGCACTGCTCGGCGACGACGAAGTCGAAGCCGATGCGGTCGAGGGACTGACGGGCGGTCAGCAGGCTCGAGTTCTTCTGCCCGACCGCCAGGCCGAGCGAGTGCGCGTGACGGACCAGGAGCCGGGCGTACCAGACGGCGTGGCGCTTGCGGATCTGTTTCCTGACGCCGTCGATGTCACCGAAGCGGGTCCACGTGTCGAGGTTGTCGAACTCCACCGCGTCGAAGCCCTTGTCGGCGCAGGTCTGCACCATCTGGCGCACCCAGTTTGCGGCTCGCTTGCGCTTGGCCGGAGTACGAATGTCGATCGGGTACTCGCCGGGCCAGTTGGGGTCGTCGCCGGCCCTCCAGAGCACGAGCCGGCGGGGCCAGTTGCCCTGCTCGTCGGGGCGTTCGATCCCGGGGATGTCGCCCTGGGTCTGGAACGCGTTGACGTAGCAGATCGAGTAGCCACGACGCATCGGCCTGCCGCTGTACCAATCGCGGGTCACCACGCCGACGTTGCTCGCCGGACGGTAGGCGCCCCCGAGCTGGTAGTCGAGGTCGACATCGACCGGCGGCAGGCGGCGTTCGGGCGCAGCGTCGGCGCGTGGAGCATCCAGCCCGACGACGAGCATCGGAATGGTCACCACCATGACGAGGAGCGCGCCGCACGCCGCCAGAATGCGCATCGGGCTCCGTTCTAGCGCAGGATCGGCCGAAGTCCGACGCGGGCCGCCGCCGCTGGGGGCTCGATCAGGCCGGCGGGCCAGATCGGGCCACGGTGGGTGGCGCCGCAGCTCCGGTCGGCGGCGAACCGGGCGCCCTGGCGGCCTCGGGGCCCGAGACGAGCGCCCCCGGCGCGCGGTTCGTGTCGGTCTCGTCTGCGACCACCACCGAGGCATCGGTGACCACACCGTCCTCGCCGACCACCACGTCGAGCTCCACGGCGAGCCCGTCGGCGGGCGGAAGGAGCGGCTCGATCTCACCGGCCATGAGAGCGAAGACCTCCCGCACGGTCTCGTGCGCCCGCTCCCAGTCCCGGCGCCGCAGCGACCGCCCCCGTGCGGGGGCCCAGTGGGCCAGGGGCCGGAGCCGCCGGTAGACGGCGTAGAAGTCCCGGCGCAGCTCCTCGACGGTGTCGCTCAGCAGCCGGGCGGCGTCGGGGCCGTCGCCGTCGAGGGCGATGATCGTCGAGGTCGTCGTGGCGAGACGGGCCCGCACGACCAGCGCCCGCAGATACACGAACAGCTCCGACCGCAGCTCTGCGGGGTCTGCCACCGCGTCGAGCACCCCGTCGGCCCACGCCCGGGCCTCGCCGCTGTCGGCCTCCTCCGCGAGCTGGGCGTCGCCGATGGCCGCCGCCAGGCGCTCGGCGTAGCGCCGGCGGGCGAAGTAGACGGCCTCGACGTCTTGGCGGGCGACGGCCAGCTCGGTGCGCAGCTGGCTGCCGGGCACTTCGGCGTCGCGGCCGTCGACGAGTTCGAGCAGGGCCTCGGCGGCGTCGAGACGGCCGTGGTCGTCGTCGCGGAGCCGATCGACCACGAGGCCGAGGCGCCGGTCGATGACCGCCAGGGTGCGGTCGAGCCGCTGCTGCTGGGCGATGCCCAGGGCCAGGGTGCCGACGGTGAGCGCTGCAGCCGTCGGCGCCACCACGGCGCCCGCGCCGCGACCGAGCATCGACAGGTTGGCGCCGGCACCGAGCACGACGTCGAGCTCGCCACCTTCTCGGATCGTGGTGGCCAGATCGGGCGGGATCGTGATGCGGTAGCGGCCGGCACCGGAGTCGCCCGAGCCACGACGCGCTCGCCGGACGAGGCTCGTGACCGCGCCGCGGGCCCACGGCGCCGGCAGCGAGGCTCCGGTCGTGGCGGCCTGCCCGAGGCGCAACGTCGCCAGCTTCGTTCCTCCCGGCCACCACAGCTCGATGGCATCGCCGTTGCGGCGGGTCTCGACGCCGTCGTCTGTGGCGACGTCGGATGGGTCGACCTCGTCGGTCCGGTTCGACGGCACCGTGGTGCGTGCGTCCGGTGACGCGCGCCGCTGCGCGACGAGGACGACGACGGCAACGGCGAGGACGGCCACACACCCGGCCAGGACGATCTCGAGCATCGGCCCCGACGATAGGGCTCGACGGGCCGGGGCACCCGGCAGCGGTTCGGGCCGGTGCACTAGCATTCGTGAACAGTTGTTCATGTCCACACGTCTTCCGCACGAGGCCACGCCATGACCGAGATCCTCACCGGCACCGACCGCTCCGCAGGGGTGAGCTTCGCCCGCCTGCTCGAGCTCGACTCCCACCCCGTCAGCGAGGTGATGCGCCGCGAGTCGCCGATGCCCGCCGGCAACACCCGCGTCCCCGCCGGGGTCTACACCTCCAAGGCCTGGCACGATCTCGAGGTCGAGAAGCTCTGGGGCCGCGTGTGGCAGCTGGCCTGCCTCGAAGAGGAGATCCCCGAGGTCGGCGACTACCACGTCTACGACATCGCCTCGATGTCGTTCCTGATCGTGCGCAGCGCACCCGACGAGATCAAGGCCTACCGCAACGCCTGCCTGCACCGGGGCCGCAAGCTCCGCACCTGCGCCGGCAAGGGCGCCGCCAATCTGCGGTGTGCGTTCCACGGCTGGGCCTGGAACCTCGACGGCTCGCTCAAGGAGATCCCCTGCCAGTGGGACTTCCCCGACGTCGAACCCGACCTCTACGGCCTGCCCGAGGCTCGCGTCGACACCTGGCAGGGCTTCGTGTTCATCAACCCCGACCGCGACGCCGCGCCGCTGGCGGAGTTCCTCGGCGACATCGACGAGCACTTCACGCACCTGCCCTTCGACAAGCGCTACAAGGCGGCGCACGTCCGCAAGCTCATGCCGATGAACTGGAAGGTCTGCCAGGAGGCCTTCATGGAGGCCTACCACACGGTCGCCACGCACCCGACGCTGATGCAGAACCTGGGCGACGCCAACAGCCGCTACGACGTGTACGGCAACTACTCGCGGGCCATCTCACCCCACGCCGTCGAGAGCCCGCACCTGGCCAACATGCCTCAGTACGAGCGCCTCACCGATGGCCTCCAGTTCGCCCGCTGGAAGCACCCGATGAGCGGACACATCTACGAACGCATCGAAGAGGACCGCGTCCGGGTCACCAACCTCGACGGCCAGGACAGCTTCTTCGACGCCGAGGGCAACTGGCTCGAAGGCCCACAGACCCAGGCCGACCCGCACCTGTGCATGTGGGTGGGCGGGCCCAACATGGCCGGCTTCGACGAGGTGCCGCTCATGTTGCCGCCTCCGGTGGAGACGCCCGAGGAGATCGCGCAGCTCCGGGCCACCGCTGCCGAGACCAAGCGGGCGGCGCTGCGTGAGCAGTGGGGCGATCTGCTCGACCTCGACAACGTCAGCGACGCCGAGATGATCGATGCCATGTTCTACTCGGTGTTCCCGAACTGGTCGCCGTGGGGCTGCTTCCACCACATCTTCTACCGGTTCCGTCCAAACGGCGACGATCACGAGACCTGCATCTTCGAGGTCATGCTGTTTCCGCCGGCGCCCGATCCGGACAACCGTCCGCCCATCGCCACCATCACCGACCTGGGCTTCGACGACGACTGGACCACCGCCACCGAACTCGGCCCGCTGGCCAAGGTGTTCCAGCAGGACTCGCTCAACCTGCCCCACGTCCAGACCGGCCTGAAGGCCCAGGAGCAGCAGGAGGTGATCTTCGCCTCCTACAACGAGTCGAAGATCCGCCACTTCTACCATCACTACTTCCGCTGGCTCGAGGTCGACGAGACCTCCGTCGACCTCGGCTGAGCCTTCGATCGGTCCCAGGTCGCCACCGGGAGTCCGGCTCAACCCAGCGACACGAACCAGCCGATCAGGCCGAAGATGGCGACGAGCGCCGCCATGGGAACGGCCGTGTGGCGCAGCACGTCGCGGGTGCGGTCGTGGCCGAGGCCCGCGACGGTCAGCGCGGCGATGACGTTGTGGAGCGCGACCATGTTGCCCATCGCCGCGCCGTTCATCTGCAGCGCCACGGTGTCGGCCACGTCGAGGTCCGATGCGATGGCGACGTCGTGGACCAGGCCCGTGAACACCAGGTTCGACACGGTCGCCGATCCAGAGACAAACGAACCCAGCGCACCCACCGCGGGGCCGACCAGCGGCCAACCGCCTCCGACGACGTCGCCCAGGCGCTCGGCGATGACTGCCGGCATCGTCGCCGGGTCGCCGGCGTCGGGGGTGCTGTTGACGAAGATCTGGACGAACACCAGCACCGGGACCAGCGCCATGGCAGGCGCCACGGTGCGCTGGAACACGTCGGCGATCAGGGCCCGGCGCCCATCGGCGAGGTCGGCCCCCAGCGCGAGGACGCTGACCACCGCCACGACCGCCAGCGCGATGGCCGGCGACACCAGCGGCGCAATGCGGTAGTCGACGTCGGAGCCGGCCAACCCGGCGAGCTCGACCGCCTGGTCGGCGAACCAGTCGTCGAGCCCGAACAGCGGCATCCGCGTCACCACGAGCAGCGCGACCAGGCAGAGGTAGGGCACCAGCGCCCGCACGAGCGTCGGTGGGCGTCCGGGAGCCCCGAAGATCTCGTCGGTCCGGGCGGCCTCGGCGGCCGGCGTCGGCCCTGCGGCGACCGGGGCATCGGCGGGACCGACCGCCGGCGGCGCAGGCTGCGCTCGGGCCCCTGCCGGTAGCAGCAGCCCGTGACGGGCCAGCAACGACAGCGCCACCAGCCCGACGAGCCCGCCGATGATCGACGGCAGCGCCGGGCCGAGGGTCACCGCCACCGCCCACGCCGGAACCGCCACGGCGAGCCCGGCCATGGTCGCGAACGGCACCATCTCCACGGCGGCACGTCGGGGCTCGCCGCGGAACCGGACGCTCAGCCACACGAGGACATTGGCCACGATCACCGCCCCGAAGATGTTGAGCAGTGCCGCCGCGGCGGCTGCATCGTCGGTGATCGCCGCGGCATCGGGGGTCAGCGGCGCCAGGACGGAACCGACGCCGAGGGTGACCGGGACCCCGACGGCGCCGAACACCACCGGTATCGAGTCCCCCACCAGCGCGAGCACCACGGCGTGGACGGGAGCGAAGCCCAGCGCCACCAGTAGCGGGATGGCGAACAGGGCCGGGGTACCGAAGCCGGCGGCGCCCTCGATGACCGACACCATGGCGAAGGCGATGACCAGCGTCTGCACCCGATGGTCGCCGGAGATCGCTGCGAGCCTGGCCCGGATGGGCGTGAACAGGTCCAGGCGCTCCAACAACGCGACGATCGCCAGTGCGCCCACCACCAGGACGAGGATCTCGACGGCGATGAACAGCCCCCGGAGCGTGGACCCCACGAGCGTCGCGGCTGTGACGTCCCACCACCAGGCGGCAGCGACGACCGTGACGAGGGCCACCGTGGCCGCTCGGGGCACGGCCCACCCTGCAACCGTGACGCCCACCACCAGGACCACCAGCGGGCCGGCGGCGACGACGAGGTCCATGGCCGAGAACCTACCGAGGCATCGCAGCGGTCATGGCAGGGGTGGTAGACCGAGCTCGATAGTCAGAAGAGCCAGCGGCGGACGATGGCCACCGAGGCCGCGGGGTCGCCGGGGACCAGGATGACCGTGACCGGTTCGAGTCGCCGTTCGACCGGCGCAACCTCGATCTCGCCGGCTTCTTCGGGTTCGGCGTCCTCGTCGGCCAGCACGTCGTGCACGCCGCGTGCGAGCCCCGCTGCGGCCGCCCCGGCGGCGGCACCCACCACGGCGCTGCGCAGCCGCCTGGTCCGGCGCTCGGGTTCGCCTGCGCCGGCGTCGATCGCCTCCACGGTGCCGTCGTCGTAGAGCTCCTCGAGGGGACGTCCGGCCGCGGCCAACCAGTCGTCGACCTCGTCCTCCCAGTCGTCCCACCGGTCCAGTGCGCCCATGCGCCCAGGGTAGGACGTCGGTGTGCCCGGGGCCTCGGTCGGGACGCTGCTCCTCCCCGGCGCCCACGGCCGCCCGGAAAATCTCGGACTCCGGCGGAACCGCAGCGCATGTCCTACCGTTGGAGTCGCATGCAGCCACAGACTCCCCCTCCGACCCCGGGCTTCATCCGCCGCAACCTGCTCGCCGTCCTCGGCGCCGGGACCCTTGCCCTCGCCGGCCTGGCCTGGCTCGCGTTCGGCTACTTCGGGATCCACACCGCCTTCATCGACGACGAGGTCTCCGAAGCGGGCCCCGTCTTCGCTTCGGGCGCTGCTGCGGACGAACCCGCAGCAGCCGACGGCGACGCCGCCCCGACCACCGACGCCGACGACGAGGCCGAGGCCACCGATGGCGAGGCCGACGCCGCAGCAGCCGACGGCGGCACGGCCCCCGAGCCCGCCGACGACGCCGAAGCCGACGCCCCGGCCGAGATCGTCACCCTCGTGTCGGGCAGCTTCACCGGCCTCGGCAGCTACTCCGGCGGCGGTGACGCGGTCGTGCTCAACGACGGCACCGAGCAGCGCTTCCTGCGGTTCGAGGAGAACTTCGAGACCAGCAACGGCCCGGACCTCAACGTCTACCTGACCGTCGGCGGCGACGTCGACGCCGGCTATGTCGACCTCGGCGACCTGCGGGGCAACATCGGCAGCCAGAACTACGAGATCCCCGTCGAGGTCGACCTCGCCCAGTTCGACACGGTCGTCATCTGGTGCGTGCGCTTCGGGGTCGGCTTCGCAGAGGCACCGCTCGCCTGACCCGCCTGCACCGACCCGACCGGACGATCTCGGTTCCGGGCCCGCCAGGATCTACGGTTCTGCCGGTGAGTCCCGAGCCATGACCGAGCAAACGTCGAACCATCCCGCAGAGGAACCGCTCGGCATCGTCTGGTGGCCATGGATCGTCCTGGCGGCCGGGCCGGCGTTGGCGGCGCTCCTGGCCGCTCTCGACGACGACCCCACCGACGGCGACAGCAGCATTCTGGCGCTGGTCGTGGTCGGGTTGCTCGCGCTGCTGTTCCTCGGGGTGATCTTCGCCCCGGCGCTCCTGCTGATCTCCCGCAACGCCGATGCGCCCGATCCTGCACGCGGCCGAGCGGCATTCATCTTCGTGGTCTGCGTCGTCGGCGCCCACGTGGTCGGTCAGCTGATCGACCGCCTGGGCCCCGACGACGGCGAGAGCAGCCTGTGGGCCCTCGCGTTCATCGGGACCTACGCGGCCGCGTCGGTCGTCGCGTGGCGTGCGATCGGCCAGGTCTTCAGCGAAGCTGCGCCGGAGGACCGCTGAGCGCCGAGCGAACCCCGCCAACGGATCTACCGCCTCAGCGCTCGAGCGCGAGGCGGTAGATCCGTTTGCGGGCCTCACCGGTGGACGCAGCCACCGTGTCGACGGCGTCACGTGTCGTGGCCCCGCCGGCGAGTTCGACATCGAGCAGCGCCCGCAGCGCGTCGTCGTCGGGCGCGGCAGGCGCCGGTGCGGCATCGAGCACGATCACGATCTCGCCACGTGGCGGCGTCGCTGCGGCCCAGGCGGCGGCCTCGCGCACGGTTCCCCGCCAGATCTCCTCGTGCAACTTGGTGAGCTCGCGAGCCACCGCCACCTTGCGGTGCGGTCCTGCCGCCACCTCGAGGTCGGCCAGGGTGCGCGCCAGGCGGTGGGGCGCCTCGTAGATCACGGTCGTGCGTTGCTCAGCTGCCACCGCGGCCAGGCGCTCGGTGCGCCCCGATCCCTTGCGGGGCAGGAAACCCTCGAAACAGAACCGGCCCGCGGGCAGACCGCTGGCCACGAGCGCCGAGATCCCCGCCGAGGGACCGGGAACGACCTCGACGACATGGCCCGCCGCAACAGCGGCAGCGACCAGCCGTTCGCCGGGATCGGACACGCCCGGCATGCCGGCGTCGGTGACCACCGCGACGCGCTGGCCCTGGTCGAGCCGACGAACGATCTCGGCCCGGCGCGCGGACTCGTTGTGATCGTTGACCATCACGAGCGTCGGCCGCTCGATGCCGGCATGGGCCAACAGCCGTCCGGTGCGGCGGGTGTCCTCACAACAGATGGCGTCGGCCGATGCCAAGGCTTCGATCGCCCGGGGCGAGAGATCGCCGAGATTGCCGATGGGCGTACCGACCAGCACGAGCGCTGCGCTCATCGTGTCCCCCGCCGGTCGTCGGCATCGCCCGTGGCGTGCCCGACCGGCGCGCCGTCGTCGACGAACGCGACGACATCGCCCAGACACAGACCCCAACGGGCGAAAGTGCCCGCCTCGGCCTCGAGGACGTGACGGCTACCCCGCACCGGTCGCCCGAGGCGATGGGGTGCCATGGTCGTGGTGCGCAGCACCCGCAGGTCGGCGTCGAGATGGGCGACGTCGATGGCGAAGCGCATGCCGATGGTGTGCACCGACGACGCCGGCGACAACACCAGCGCGCCATCGACCCCGGTGCGTCCGAGCAGCCCCCGCGTGCGCGCTGCGATGGTGACGGCCCGTTCGACGGGACCGAGGTCGTCATCGCCGCGTCGCAGTCGCATTGGCGCCCTTTCGTGGGTCTGGCGGTGTCGAATCAGACGTTGAAGCGGAAGTCCATGACGTCGCCGTCGGCGACGATGTAGTCCTTGCCCTCGACCCGGACCTTGCCGAGGTCTCGGGCCTTGGCCCAGCTCCCGGCGGCCAGGAGCTCGTCCCACTGGATGGTCTCGGCGCGGATGAAGCCCCGCTGGAAGTCGGTGTGGATCCGTCCGGCGGCCTCGGGGGCGGTGGAGCCCTCCCGGAAGGTCCAGGCCCGGCTCTCCTTCTCGCCCGTGGTCAAGAAGGTCCGCAGCCCCAGCACGTGGTAGGCGGTGCGGATGAAGCGGGGCAGTGCGCCCTCGCCGAGGCCCAGCGCCTCGAGCATCTCGCGCCGGTCCTCGGGCGCGAGCTGCGCGGCCTCGGCCTCGAGCTGGATGCACACGCCGATGACATCGGCCTCGGCGCCCAGCTCGGCCTGCACGGGAGCGACGATCGCGTCGAGTTCGTCGAGCTGGTCCTCACCCACGTTGACGATGGCCAGGACCGGCTTGTTGGTGAGCAGGAAGTACGGGCGCAGCGCCGGCTGGTACTCGTCGGACAGGTCGCTGCGGTAGATCGGCGTGCCCTCGGCCAGGATCTCGTGGGCGGCGGCGAGCGCTTCGGCCTCGGCGACGAGTGACTTGTCGAGCTTGGCCGCCTTGGCCTTCTTGTCGACCTGCCGTTCGACCGACTCGAGGTCGGCGAGCGTGAGCTCGGTCTCGACCACCCGCAGCTGTTCGAGGGGGTCGGGGGTCCCGGGCACGTCGGGGTCGTCGAAGGCCCGCAGGACATAGACGACGGCATCGACCTCGCGGATGTTCGCGAGGAACTTGTTGCCGAGACCCTCGCCCTCGCTGGCCCCCTCGACGAGCCCGCCGATGTCGGTGAATTGCACGCTGGTGTGCACGACGTTCTTGGAGCCGCTCATCTCGGCCAGCTGGTCGAGACGGTCGTCGGGCACCCGGGCCACGCCGATGTTGGGGTCGGTGGTCGCGAACGCATAGGGGGCAGCGAGCGCGCTCCCCCCGGTGAGGGCGTTGTAGAGCGACGACTTCCCCGCATTGGGCAGACCAACGAACCCGAATTTCTCCATGGCCGCCGAGGCTACCGGGACCTCACGAGGAGCCAGTCGTCTCTGGCGGCGGTAGCATCCAATGCCGGTCCGATTGCAGAAGGTCAACCGATGTCGAAGCGCACGAACAAGAAGAAGGCGAACGCCCGCCGCAAGAAGGCCAACCACGGCCGCAAGCCCAACGCGGGCCGCAACAGCTGACCGCTCCGGTGGAACGCCAACCGGCTTCCACCGCCCCGGCTTCTCCCGACCGACCCAGGTGCTCGACCACGTCTTCACCGATGCCATCGACGCGCTGCGCGGCAGCCTCGAGCAGGCACTGCTCGAACGCCTCGCCGTCGAGGAGCACCTGAATGCCGATGTCCTGCTCGGCGACCTGACGTTCGAGACCAGCTACGGCCTCCTCGGCGAGACCGACCCGGCGCGCGTGCGCGCCGACATCACGCTGTTGTGGTCGACCTGGTCGCAGTCGGCGTTTCGCGACTGGTACGTGAGCGAGGGATTCGCCGAACCGCCACGGATCGACATCGAGGTGTCGTTGCGGATCCAGCGCCTGGTCGATCCGCCCGACATCGAACGCCTCAGCGCCACCGCCCCTCCCGAGGGCCCGACCCTGGGCCGTGACCCTCTCGTCCGATCGGGCCTCACCGTCGAACGGGTCTACGACCCCGAGCTCACCAGCTGCGCCAACGCCTTCGAGGTGGCCTACGCAGGCAGCTACGAGCTCGACGAGGAGACACTCGAGGACAGCACCCGGATCGACACCGAGTTGGCTGCGCTCGGCGGATGGATCGCCGCTGCGCTGGTGCGCCTGGGCGATCTCGACCTCGCCCACCTCCCCGACGAGTAGGCCTGCGCAGCGGTTCGCTCGGGCTTTGTGACGCTTTTGCACACGCTCGAGCGTGTGCAAAAGCGTCACAAAGCGAGAATGCGAGGCAGTCGATCGACCGAGGTCCGCTGTGCACGGGCGACGGGGCGGTACTGTCCGGCGGTGCCACAGCGCCGGGTACTCGAGATCGATGTCATGCCGGCGACGCGGGTCGTCAACCTCGCCGTCAAGGTCGCACTCGTGACGAGCTTCGTCATCGCGATCGGTTTCTCGCCCGACACCGTCGAGGGCAAGGCCATGGGATTCCGGGCTCCGTTGTTCCTCGCTCCGGCCATCCTGGTGCCGATCGTCGCCCGGTGGCGCAACTGGGACCCCTATCCCCACACCGCCGATGCGCTGCTCAGCGCACCGTTCCTGCTCGACACGCTCGGCAACCTGCTGGGCCTGTACGACGACTACCAGCGCACCGACGACGTCCTGCACGCCCTCAACTGGATCCTGCTCGTCGGGGCCTACCACGCGTTCCGGTTCCGCAACGTCGACGACCGCCGCGACGCGGTGATGCTCGGCTACGGGTTCGGTGCCATCACGATCGTGTGGTGGGAGATCCTCGAGTGGGCCGTGTCCGAGGACGGCTTCGGCGGCGCAGGCGGCCTCGCCCTCACCTACGAGGACACCATCGGCGACCTGTTCCTGTCGTCGACCGGCGGCCTGGTGGGCTCGCTCATCGCGGTCGCGTTGCTCGCCCCCCGCCGAGCACCCGGGTAGCCCGGACGGGCCTGTCGCTCAGGCGTTCTCGAGCGACAGCGACTCGTACTCCTCGCCGGTGTCGGCGAGATCCTCGAACTGGATCACACCGATCTCGGTGAAACGATCGCGCAGCCAGCCGTCGGCCGCATCGAGCAGTCCCAGCTTCTTGCAGTTGGGCACGATCTTCGAGAACAGCAGCTGCTGGAAGATCTTCTGGTCCTCGGGGATGTTGATGCCGTGCGCCACGGCCTTGCGGACATCGCAGCCCATCCGGTCCCAGACCTCCTGCTGGAGGAACCGGTCGCGCATGCGCACGGCCGCCTCGAAGGCGAACTCCTGGCGCTCACGGACCTCGGCGGCGGTCATCTCGTCGTAGACCTCCTGCAGGCTCAGCACGCCGAAGGCGACGTGGCGGGCCTCGTCGGCCATGACGTAGCGCAGGAGCTTCTTCAGCAGCGGCTCGGTGGTCAGCTGATGCATGAACCCGAACGCGGCCAGCGCCAGACCCTCCACCATGATCTGCATGCCCAGGTAGGTCATGTCCCAGCGGCTGTCCTCGATGATGTCGTCGAGCAGCAGGCGCAGGTGCGGGTTGACCGGGTAGCGAACGCCGACCTTTTCGTCGATGTACTTGTTGAACACCTCGACGTGGCGGGCCTCGTCGACCACCTGGGTGGCCGCGTAGTACTTGGCGTCGATCCACGGCACGGTCTCGACGATCTTGGCCGTGCACAACAGCGCACCCTGCTCGCCGTGGAGGAACTGGCTGAGGCGCCATGCGAACGACTGGAGGGAGAACTCCTTCCACTCCTCGGGGCCGAAGTGCAGCGCCGGCGACGCCGGATCCTTGCTCCAGTGGTCCGAGAGCTGGCCGCCGCTCTCGGTCATGATGCTGAACGCCTCGTAGGGATCGACCTCGATGCTCCAGTCGAGGTCGGTCTGGGCGTTCCACTGGCTGACCTTGGCCTTTTCGTAGAGCTTGTCGAGCTTCGGGCGGGCCGCCTTGGTGTAGTCCCAGGTGAACAGCGCTTCGGCCTGATCCGACACCGCGTGGGCGACCTCGTCGGGATCGGCGTTCCAGATCGCGATGTCCATGATGGCGTCGACGTCGTCGACACGGTCACGATCGAGGATCTCCGCATCGGAACGCATGGTGGTGGGCTCGGTGGCGGTCATGTCTTCGGTACTCCTGGGGATTCGCCCGCCGAGGCGGGTGCGGTCTGGGATGGTGCGGTCTGGTTCGGTGCAGGTCGGGCGGCGGTGATGACACGGTCGATGACGACCTGCCAGGCGTCGGCATCGGGCATCGGTGTCCCGATCGTCCGGAAGAGCACGAAACCGAGGCCTATGGACTGGATGAACGTGACGACGGCCTCGCCGTCGAGGTCCGGGTCGAACAGGCCATCGGCCTTGCCGGCTTCGATGACCTTGCCGAGGCGGGCACGCTCGTCGGCCAGACGCCGTTCGAGCATCGCGGCCAGTTCGGGCTCGCGGCGTGTCGCCACGACGGCTTCGACGAGCAGGCCGTCGCTGCCATGGGAATCAGCGCTCAGCAGGTGGGTGCCGAGTGCGGCGAGCACGCCGGTGACGTCGCGGGCACCGCTGGTGGCGAGGACGGTCTCGAGGTGACTCGCCATCGCGACGTCGAGGGCATCCACCAGCAGCTCGGCCTTACCCCGGTAGCGCGAGTAGATGGCTCCAGTGGTGACACCGGCACGCCGGGCGATCTCGGCCACGCCTGCGCCGTCGTAGCCGCGCTCGGCGAAGACCTCCGCCGCCGCAGCCAGCAATCGATCGTCGATGGCGTTCACAGCCATCGATGATAACGGTCATTATCGCCGTGTCAAGGGGCACACCCACGAAGGGTTGTGCCGAATTCAGACGATGTCGCCCTTGCGCCAGCGCAGGCCCACGGCCTTGGGCGGGCGCAGCCGCTGGGATGCGAAGACCAGCACCAGCAGCGTCACCACGTACGGGGCGGTGAACACCAACTGGCTGGGCAGCGACTCGGTGGCGAAATAGATGACCCCCACCACGACACCTGCGGCACCGGTCCACGCCGCCGGCACGTACTGCTTCTTCCACACGAACCAAGCGCAGGCGATCAGCCCCGCTATCGCCACCGCCAGCAACAGCGCATGGACGGCGCTCTCGCTGCGCAGCTGCAACGCCAGGATGTACCCGAACAGGACCGAGCCCACCAGCGCACCCTGGGGACGCCAGTTCCCGAAGATCACCGCCGCGAGGGCGATGAAGCCCCGCCCGCCGGTCTGGCCCTCGCGATAGATGTTGGCGCCGTCGACCACCAGCAGGCCCCCACCCGCTCCGGCCAACGCACCCGAGATCAGGACGCCGTACCACTGCATCCGATACACCGGAACGCCGAGGGAGTCGGCACCCCACGGGTGCTCGCCGGCCGAGCGCAGGCGCAACCCGAACGACGTCCGCCACAAGATGAACGTCAACACCGGCACCATCGCCAGACCCAGCAGCGCCGCCCACGACACCGCCCCGAAGTACGGCAGATCGACGGTGCCGATCTTGCCCTGGATCTGGGGGCTGTTCGACAGCGACCCGCCGGCGGGAATGAAGAACTCGCCGGCCAGGAACCGCGTGATGCCGGGGGCGATGAGGTTCAACGCCACGCCGGCGACGACGTGGTCGACGCCGAAGGTCACCGCCGACAGCCCCAGGACGACCCCGCCCAGCGCGCCGCCGACCGCCGAGAACAGGAGCCCCCACCAGGCGTTGCCACCGAAGCTGACGCCGAGGACCTCGAAGGACTCGAAACCGAAATACGCACCGAACCAGGTGCCGAGGATCATCATCCCCTCGAGGCCGATGTTCACGATGCCGGACCGCTCGGCGAAGATGCCACCCAGCGCCGCGAAGAGGATGGGCAACATGAGCCGCAGCGTCGCGCCGGCGGTTCCGCCCGAGACCAGGGCGTCCTCGCCGGTGATCTGAGCTACGGCGACCACGAAGGCCAGGATGAGCGCAGCCCGTCCAGCCGAGGTCATGCCCGCCTGCACCCAGGACGGAAGGTCCGAACCGCTCGGACGCCTCGACGGTGGCGCCTCGACGGTGTCGGTCGCAGTGGTGGCGGTCGGGACGCTCACTTTGCCACCTCTGCGTCCTCGTGGTCGTGGGCGGCGGCCGAGCGGGCAGCCGCCGCGCGCACCTCGGCGACGGCCTGGTAGCGGCCCACCACCGAGTAGGCGATGACCATCGACAACAGCACCGTGCCCTGCATGATGCGCACGATCTCGGGCGGAATTCCCTCGAGGTTCAACACCGCCGAGCTCACCTCGAGGAACCCCCACAACAGCGCGGCGAAAGCGATACCCACGGGGCTGTTACGACCCAGCAGCGCGACGGCGATGCCGTCGAAGCCGAGGTTCGACGGGAAGGTGTCGCGGAACTCGAAGAACTCGCCCAGCAGCTGCGGGATGCCGACGAGTCCGGCGATGGCGCCCGACATGAGCATCGTCCGCATGACCATCCGGTCGGGATCGACACCCGAAGCCCGCGCTGCCGAGGCGTTCATACCCGACGCCCGCAGGTCGTAGCCGAAACGGGTGCGGTTGAAGATCACGTACATGACCACGCCGACCAGAACCGCCAGCAGCACCGAGCCGAACACGTCGGAGCGGATCGGATCGAGCTCGAAACCGACCGGCTCGAGGAACCAGTTGAGCACCCGGTTCAAGGTGGGGATGCGCGCCGAGTCGGGGAGCTGTTCGGTGCGAGACACGTTGGTGCTGATCCCTTCCCGCTCCTCTCGCAGATACTCCGACAGCAGATAGGCAGCGACACCTGTGGCGATGAAGTTGAGCATGATCGTCGAGATCACCTCGGACACACCGCGCCGCACCTTGAGCGCACCCGCGATGCCTGCCCAACCGGCACCCACGAGCATCGCAACCAGACAGATGAACGGCACGTGCAGCACCGGCGGCAGGCTGACCTGGGCACCCAGCCACGCAGCCAGGATGGCGGCGATGCGGTACTGGCCGTCGACACCGATGTTGAACAGGTTCATCTTGAAACCCACCGCAACCGCCAGGCCCGAGATGTACAGCGGCGTTGCCCGGTTGAAGACCTCGGTGATCGAGTTGCGGGTGAACCCGAAGTCCAGCATCGACGAGAACGCGGAAATCGGGTTGTTGCCCGTCAACAGCAGAGCGATCGAGGTGATGGCCACCGAGATCACGATCGCCGAGCCGAGCGCGATGGCGCTCCACCGGATGCGTTCGCCGCGGCTCATCGCTTCGCCCTCGTGGCCTGACGGCCGGGCCGGGCGGCCCCCGCTTCGCTCATCGATTCGCCTCGTCGGTGTCGATGGCGGCGCCGGTCATGTACGAGCCGAGCTCGCTGGGCGTCACCGCCGCGGGATCGAGCTCTGCGACCAGACGGCCCCGGAACATGACCATCAACGTGTCGGACAAGCCGATCAGCTCCTCGAGGTCCGCGGAGAACAACAAGACCGCCAGACCCTTGGCCCGGGCCTCGCGTATCTGATCCCAGATGGCCGCCTGCGCGCCGACGTCGATGCCACGGGTCGGCTGCGAGGCCAGCAACAACAGGGGCTCGGAGCGCATCTCGCGCCCGAAGATGAGCTTCTGCTGGTTGCCGCCCGACAGTGCCAACGCGCTGACATCCACCCCGGGGGTGCGGACATCGAACTCCTCGACGATCTCGGCCGTGCGCTCGCGCGCCGCCTCGCGGTCGAACCAGATGCCCCGGGCGAACGGCGGCCGGGTCTGATGACCGAGCGCGGCGTTCTCGTAGAGCGGCGCATGCATCAGCAGCCCCTCGCGGCTGCGGTCCTCGGAGATGTAGGCGATGCCGTGTTCACGCCGTTCGCGGGTGGACATGGCGGTCATGTCCTGTCCCCCGAGGCTGATCGTGCCCGAATCGAGCTTCTCGAGGCCGATGATCGCGGCGATCAGTTCGTGCTGACCGTTGCCCTCGACGCCGGCGATGCCGACGACCTCGCCGGCGCGTACCCGCAGTGAGACGTCGTCGACGGCTCGTCGTGCGGTGGCCGGACGCGAAACGACGGCGTGATCGATCGAGAGCACGACGGTGTCGGTGACGGTCGACTCTGTGGTCTCGGGCGTCGGCAGCTCGCTGCCGACCATCAGCTCGGCGAGCTGGGTTGCCGTGACATCGGCCGGCCGCACCGTGGCGATGGTCTTGCCGGCCCGGATGACGGTGATGTCGTCGGCGACGCCGAGCACCTCGTCGAGTTTGTGGCTGATGAAAAGCACCGTGTTGCCCTGGCCGACGAGCTCGCGCAGCGACGCGAACAGCTCCTCGACCTCCTGGGGCACGAGCACGGCCGTGGGCTCGTCGAGGATGATGATCCGAGCGCCCCGGTAGAGCACCTTGAGGATCTCGACCCGCTGGCGCTCGCCGACACCCAGCTCGGCGACGACGGCATCGGGGTGGATGTCGAGACCGTAGGCCCGGGCGAGCTCGTCGATGCGGGTTCTGGCCCGACCGAAGTCGAGGGCCGGGCCATTGGTCGGTTCGTCGCCGAGGATGACGTTCTCGGTGACCGTGAAGTTGTCCGCCAGCATGAAGTGCTGGTGCACCATGCCGATGCCGCGCTCGATGGCGGCTTTCGGCGACTTGAACTGGACTTCGTCGCCGTCGACGGCCATGGTGCCCTCGTCGGGACGCTGCATCCCGTACAGGATCTTCATCAGCGTCGACTTGCCCGCGCCGTTCTCCCCGACGATGGCGTGGATGGTGCCGGGCCGCACCGAGAAGTCGATGCCGTCGTTGGCGACGACACCGGGGAATCGTTTGACGATGCCGCGGACCTCGATGGCCGGTGTCGACGACCCGCCGCCGGACGCGAAACCGGGATCCCCGTCCGTTGTGTCTGGGGATCCCGGTTCGGCGTTCATCGCTGCAGTGTCTAGCGCATCAAGGCGCTGCGGGCACTTCGATGTCGCCGGCGACGATCTGGGCCTTGAAGTCCTCGATCTGGTCGATGACTCCCTGGCTCATGAGGCCACCGGTGGTGGAGTAGCCGACGGCGTCGTTGGAGAGGTCGAACACGTTGACCCCACCCGGGGTGTAGGTGCCGTTCACGACCGCATCGACGGTGTTGTACACCGCGATGTCGACCCGCTTGAGCATCGAGGTGAGGATGTAGGGCTTCACCTCGTTGGGCACCGTCGGGATGTCCGCCGCAGCCTGATCGGAGTCGACGCCGATGGCCCAGGCGTACTCGCCGGCCTCGTTCGCCTCGGCAATGGCCTCGAACATGCCGTTGCCGGAACCACCGGCGGCCGCGTAGATCACGTCGGCGCCGGCTTCGAGCTGCGCCAATGCGATCTCCTTGGCACGGACCGGGTCACCGAAGCCGCTGAAGTCCGGCGGCTGGGTGATGTAGGCGACCTCGACGTTGATGTCGGGGTTTGCAGCCGTGGCGCCGGCGACGAAGCCCGCCTCGAACTTGCCGATGAGTTCGTTCTGGACGCCGCCGATGAAGCCGACGGTGCCGGACTGGCTGCACAGCGCAGCGGCGACGCCGACCAGGAACGAGCCCTGCTCCTCGGCGAAGACCAGGCCCTGCACGTTGGGAGCGTCGACGACGGAGTCGATGATGCCGAACTGGGCATCGGGGAACGACGTCGCTGCCGCTGCCGCCGCATCGGCGAGCAGGAAGCCGACGAGCACGTTGTAGTCGGTGCCCGACTGGGCGAGGGTCTCGACCTCGGTGGCGCCGGTCTCGCCGCCGGTGAGGTTGACCACGACTTCCTGGGGAGTGATGCCGAAGTCGGCGACTGCGGCATCGAGGCCGGCAACTGCCGAGTCGTTGAACGAGCCGTCGCCGCGGCCGTTGTGGACCAGACCGATGGTCAGCGCCGAGCCATCGCCGCTCGATGTGCCGGCAACCGAGCTCTGCGGCGCCTCGACACCGCCGGGACCGCACTCGGAGGCGCCTTCGTCGCCGCCGTCGCCGGCCTCATCACCGCCGTCGCCGGCCTCATCGCCGCCGTCGTCGGCGGCCGGTTCGGATGTGTCCGCTTCTTCTTCGTCGTCGCCGCAGGCAGCTGCGACGAGGGCGAAGACGAGAAAGAGGGCGACGAGGAGTCGCCAAGACTGCTTCACAGGGATTCCCTCCAGTGTGCACGCATCACCCGGGGCTCGGGCGTTGGGACAGACTAATGGTGCGTTTCCCGATTGCAAGTAGCTCTCGTCACGTTCGGGTTACTTCTCTGTCAACTCTTCTACCGATGGGTAACCACCCAGGACGGATCGCCATCGAGCACATCGCAGCCGACATCGCCGGCCCGGTTCACGCAGCGGGGACCGCCACGGGCACATCGACGGCGATCCGCGGTTCGGCCGGGCACTCCAGGGTCGTGGGGGCGGCGAACTCGGCCGATGGCTCCGGATGATCGACACGGTGATGGCCGCCGCGCGACTCCCGGCGAGCCAGCGCGGCATCGAGCACAACCCCGGCCACCGCTGCGAGGTTGCGGCCCTCGATCGAGTGGTCGAGACGCCCCCGCAGGGCTGCGAGCACCTCCTGCCCGTGGCGCAGGCCATCGTGATCGCGGAGCACGCCGGCGCAGTCGTCCATCGTGGCCCGCAACACGGCGATGGCGCCGTCGTCGTCGCCGAAGCCGTCGACTCCCCCGATGGGCACCGAGAGCCCACAGCGGACCGCTCGGTCCACGGCGTCGGGATCCGTGGCTGCGATGTCGACGGCGGCCCGACTCGCGAACACCAGGCCTTCGAGCAGCGAGTTGCTGGCCAGGCGATTGGCTCCGTGGAGACCGGTGGACGCGACCTCGCCGCAGGCGTAGAGACCCGGCACGGAGGTGCGGCCGGCGGCGTCGGTCTCGACACCACCCATGTGGTAGTGCTGCGCCGGCGTGACCGGCAACAGGTCGCGCTCGGGATCGAGACCTGCGGCGCGGGCGTAGGCCGCCACCGTCGGGAAGTGCTCGGCGAAGCCCGGACCGATGGGTCGGCAGTCGAGATAGGTCGGGCCCGACCGACGGGCCCGCCAGTTGGCGCGGGCCACGACGTCGCGCGGGGCCAGTTCTGCATCCGGATGTTCGTCCACCATGTAGCGACGTCCCGACGCGTCGACGAGCAGCGCACCCTCGCCGCGGAGGGCCTCGGTGAGCAGCGGCAGCGGATCGAGGTCGCTGTCGAGCGCCGTCGGGTGGAACTGGACGAACTCGGGATTGCGGATCCGGGCGCCGACACGGATGGCCATCGCGAGGCCGTCGCCGGTGGCCTCGACCGGATTCGTCGTGTGGCCGTACAGCCTGCCGATGCCCCCGGTGGCGAGCAGCACCGCGGGTGCGAGCAGGACCCCCGGGCGCCCGTCGGCGTCGACGGTGGTGATGCCCACCACCCTGCCGGCCCCGACGACGAGGTCGACGGCCATCGTCGCATCGGCCACGACGATGTCGGGGCGGGCGAGGACCGCAGCGGCGAGCGCCCGCATGATCTCGGCGCCGGTGGCGTCGCCTCCTGCGTGCACGATGCGCCGGACGCGGTGACCGGCCTCGCGACCGAGTGCGAGCTCGCCCGTGTCGTCGCGGTCGAACTCGGTGCCCATGGCCGTCAGCCACCGCACCCGCGCGGGCGCGTCGGTGGCGACGAGATCGGCGATGTCGGGGTCGCCCAGCCCGCCCGACACCGCCACGGTGTCGGCCGCATGAAGGTGCGGCGCGTCGTCGGCGCCGAGGGCCGCGGCCAGCCCACCCTGGGCCCACCGACTCGAACCCGCACCCAGCTCGCTCTTGGTGACGACGGTGCAGTTCCCCAACTGGAGTGCCGCGGTGAGCCCGGCGATACCCGACCCCACGACGATGGCGCGGCCGCCGCGGCGGGCGCCGACGGTCGCACTCACCGGACCGCCAGCATCGCCTCGACGGCGGCCCGGGCCCGGGTGGCGACCGCGGGGTCGATGAGGACCTCGTGTTGGAGATCCTCGAGAGCAGTGCGGATGTTGTGCACCGTGATCCGCTTCATGTGGGGGCACAGGTTGCAGGGACGGACGAACTCTGTGTCCGGGGCGACCTCGGCCACGTTGTCGGCCATCGAGCACTCGGTCACCATGACCACCCGCTCGGGCTTGTTGGCCTCGAGCCAGTTGGTCATCCCCGAGGTGGAGCCGACGTAGTCGGCCTCGTCGAGGACGTCGCCGGGGCATTCGGGGTGGGCGATGATCTGCACACCGGGGTACTCGTTGCGTAGCGCCGCGAGCTCCTCACCGGTGAAGCGTTCGTGGACTTCACACGCTCCCGCCCAGGTGACGATCTCGATGTCGGTCTGGCGGTCGACCCAGTCGGCCAGGTACTGGTCGGGCAGGAAGATGACCTTGTCGGCGCCGAGCGATTCGACGATGGCCAAGGCGTTGGACGACGTGCAGGTGATGTCGCACTCAGCCTTCACGGCGGCCGAGGTGTTGACGTAGGTGACGATCGGGACACCGGGGTGCTCGGCCCGCAGGGCGCGGACGTCGGCTGCGGTGATCGACTCTGCGAGCGAACAGCCCGCCCGGGTGTCGGGGATGAGGACGGTCTTGTCCGGGCAGAGGATCTTGGCGGTCTCGGCCATGAAGTGCACCCCGGCCATGACGATGACGTCGGCGTCGGTCTCGGCGGCCATGCGCGCCAGCTGCAGCGAGTCGCCGCGCAGGTCGGCGACCCCGAAGAAGATGTCGGGCGTCATGTAGTTGTGTGCCAGCACCACGGCGTTGCGCTCGCGCTTGAGGCGGTCGATGTCGGCGATGATCGGCTCGAGGACGAGCTGCTCGACCTCCGGCAACACACCGTCGAGGCGTTCGCGGACAGGGATGAGCGTGCGTGCTCGTGTGGCCATGACTGGGTCCTTCACTGGGTACTCGGGACACACCCTTATACTCACCCGGAGCATAAGGGGTCTCGACACGCTACCCGATCCCTCCGACAGTGGCCACCCCGACGCCGCTCCCCCACCCCGCCGGTGCGTGCGTCACCTCAGCCGCAGATCCCCACGGCCCCGCCGCCTCAACCGCAGCACCTCCTCGCCTCAGCCGTACGTCCCGGCCATCGCGGCCATACGGCCGGCCGCCGCAGCCGTTCGGCCGGCCGCCTCAGCCGTACGGCTGGCCGAGGCCGGGGCGCGAGCGTTCGAGCTGCACCTCCGGGCGGTAGCGGAAGAGTTCGGCGGGCCTGCCCGTCCCCGCGGCGGCCCGTTCGCCGGTGCCTTCGACGAGCCGTGATCGTTCGACGAAGCGCCGGAAGTTCTGCTTGTGACGACGGACACCGGCCAGCGCCTCGACGGTGCGTTGGAGTTCGAGCAACGTGAAGCGTTCGCCCAACAGCTCGAACACGAGCGGGCGATAGGTGAGCTTGCCGCGGAGGCGTCCGAGGGCCGTGGCGACGACCCGACGGTGGTCGGCGAACATGGCCTCGCCGACGACGCCGTCGGGCACCGGCAAGCCCGCGTCGACCGCGGCCTCGGCGACCGCACCGGCCGAGTACAGGAGCTCGTAGCGGTCGAGCACCCGGATGCCGTCCCAGGGGTCGCCGAAGGTGAGGTGGATCCGGGCCCGCCGGTCCGGGTCGTCGCCGGCCCAGTGGTCGAGTGCCGGCGTGATGGCCTCGAGCGCTGCTGGGGATCCGTTGCGATGGTCCTCCCATGGCAACAGCTCGTAGACGTCGGCCCACCGGGCTCCGGCGGTCGGCACCGTCTCCTGGACCAGCGCGAGGTAGGCGACGCTCACCGGCCGCGCTGTGGCGGACGCCCGGGCCCGACCACGGTCACCGAAGGTGTAGAGCTGTTCGATGTAGCCGACCTCGATGCCGGCTCGCGCCCGGATCCAGCGACGCATGCCGAGCTCGAGGGTGGCATCGTCGGCGACGTCGAGCGGGCCCGACGGGATGGCCGAGGCCTCGACGGTGGGGTCGTCGACCACCAGGACGCGCGGGACGTCGTTCGTGACCGCCACGATCACCGCGTCGAGGCTGAGCGCAACGAGGTCGGAGGATGGCGCCACGCCGAGAGCGTAGAGGGCCCGAGCGGCCCGTGAGCGCAGCGAACCAGAGCGGGAGACACCGCCGCCCGAGCGGCCCGTGAGCGCAGCGAACCAGAGCGGGAGACACCGCTGCCCGAGCGGCCCGTGAGCGCAGCGAACCAGAGCGGGAGACACCGCTGCCCGAGCGGCCCGTGAGCGCAGCGAACCAGAGCGGGAGACACCGCCGCCCGAGCGGCCCGTGAGCGCAGCGAACCATAGCGGTACGGTGACGCCGTGACTTCCCCCCGTGATCCCGATCCCAGGGCCCGACGATGAGCGTCGATATCGACTGGGCTGCGCTGCGGTCTGCCGCGGCGGAGGCGGCGGTCAATGCGTATGCGCCGTACTCGGGCCTGCACGTCGGCGCTGCGGCGCTGACCGACGACGGCAGGATCATCACGGGGGTCAATGTCGAGAACGCCAGTTTCGGCCTGACGTTGTGTGCGGAGGTGAGCCTGATCGGTGGGCTCGTGACCGGCGGCGGCGGCAGGCTCGTCGCCCTCGTGGCGACGGACGAGAACGGCCGGTTACTGAGCCCGTGCGGCAGGTGTCGCCAGATCCTGCTCGAGATGGGCGGGCCCGACCTGGCCGTCAACGAGACGTGGACCGCGGCAACGCTGCTGCCCGGCGCTTTCGTCGCCGACGACATCCCCGCAGATCCGTCGGCGCAGTAGCCCCGCAGGTCTCGTGCCCGGCGAGGCCATCGGTTCTGGCGCCGAAACGCGTCGTTCTGGCAGCAGTTCTCGGCGCCGGTCCGGCGAGCCCATCGTTCTGGCGCCGTAACCTGATGCTCTGGCAACGATTCTCGGCGCCAGAACGAATGACCCACCGGACGACGGAGACGCCGATGCTCACCGACGAACAGAAGCACCGCTTCGCCACCGACGGTGTGCTCGTGCTGCCCGGCTTCTTCGCCGTCGACGCCTGCACCGCTCTGCGCGACCGTATGGCCACCCTCGTCGACGACTTCGACCCCACCGAGGCGTCGACCATCTTCTCCACCACCGACCGGTCCCACAGCCGTGACGACTGGTTCCTCGACTCGGGCGACAAGATCCGCTTCTTCTTCGAAGAGGACGCCTTCGACGCCGACGGCGCCCTGACCGGCCCGCTGCCCGAGGTGCTCAACAAGGTCGGCCACGCCATGCACGACCTCGACCCGGTGTTCTCCGCCTTCTCGCGCACTCCGGCCCTGGCCGAGGTCGCCGCCGACATCGGCTACCGGGACCCCAAGCTGTTGCAGTCGATGTACATCTTCAAACAGCCCCGGATCGGCGGCGAGGTGGTCTGGCACACCGACCACCCGTTCCTTTGGACCGAACCACGGTCGGTGACCGGGTTCTGGGTGGCACTCGAGGATGCCACCGTCGACAACGGCTGTCTCTGGTGCCTGCCGGGTCAGCACCATCTGGCACCCAAGGAACGCTTCCGACGCGACGGCCACGGCGGAACGATCACCGAGGTCCTCGATCCCGAGCCGTTCCCCACCAGTGAGGCCATCCCCCTCGAGGCCACCACCGGCACGCTCGTGCTCCTCGACGGGCTGCTCCCCCACTGGTCGGCGCCCAACACCTCCCCCACCAGCCGCCACGCCTACACGCTGCACATCATCGAGGGCGACGCCCACTACCCGGCCGACAACTGGCTCCAGCGCAGCCCGGCGATGCCGCTCCGGGGATTCGATCAGGACCGCTAGCCTCGGGCGATGGCGACGACCCTCAGCACCGACGACCTGCGAGCGGCCCCCAAGGTGGTCCTCCACGATCACCTCGACGGCGGCCTGCGACCCCAGACCGTGATCGACCTGGCCGCCGAACACGGCTACGGCGGCCTTCCCACCACCGACGCCGACGAGCTGGCCACGTGGATGGTGCGCGGCGCGAGCCGCCTCGATCTCGAGTTGTACCTCGAGACCTTCGCCCACACCGTCGGCGTCATGCAGACCCGTGACGCGCTCTATCGCGTGGCTGCCGAATGCGCCGAGGACCTCGCCGACGACGGCGTCGTCTATGCCGAGGTCCGGTTCGCCCCCGAACTCCACGTCGAGCAGGGCCTCAGCCTCGACGAGGTCGTCGAGGCGGTCGTCGCCGGATTCGCCGACGGTTCGGCCGATCGCGACATCCGCATCGGCACGTTGGTCACCGCCATGCGCACCGCGGCCCGGAGCCTCGAGATCGCCGAGCTCGCGGTGCGCCATCGCGACAACGGTGTGGTCGGCTTCGACATCGCGGGCGCCGAGGCCGGCAACCCCCCGACGCGTCACCTCGATGCGTTCCAGCAGATCCATCGCGAGAACTTCCATGTGACCATCCATGCCGGCGAGGCCTACGGCCCGCCGTCGATCTGGGAAGCAATCCAGTACTGCGGCGCCGAGCGCCTCGGCCATGGCGTGCGCATCGTCGACGACATCGCCGACGACGGCACCCTCGGCCGCCTCGCCGCCTACGTCCGCGATCGTCGCATCCCGCTCGAGGTGTGCCCGAGCTCCAACGTCCACACCGGCGCTGCAGCGTCCATCGCCGAACACCCCATCGGCGAGCTCGTCGACCTGCGCTTCCGGGTCACGATGAACACCGACAACCGGCTGATGAGCAACACGTCGATGACCAACGAGTTCGATGTGTGCTGCGACGCCTTCGGATGGGGCTGGTGGCACGTGCAGTGGCTGACGATCAACGCCATGAAGAGCGCGTTCATCCCCTTCGACGAGCGCCTCGAGATCATCAACAAGGCCATCAAGCCTTGGTACGGCCCCAAGACCTACTGATGATCCGACTCAGCGAAGCCGTCGCCGACGCACTCGCCGACGGCCGGCCCGTCGTCGCGCTCGAGTCCACCGTGTTCTCCAGCCTGGGCCTGCCGGCGCCGCACAACCAGACGGCGTTGCACCAGTGCCTCGAGGCCGTCGCATCTCACGGAGCGGTCCCTGCGGTGACCGCGGTGATCGACGGCGTGGCCCGTGTCGGCATCGACGCGGCCGACCACGAACGCATCCTGGGCGCCACGGCCAAGACAGCGTCACGAGAGTTGGGCGTGGCTGTCGCTCAGGGCTGGGACGTCGGGGTCACCACCGTGTCGGCCAGCCTGGCGCTGGCCGAGGCCGCCGGGGTCGCTGTCTTCGCCACCGGCGGCATCGGCGGCGTCCATCGCGGCGCCGAGCTGACCGGCGACGTCAGCGCCGACCTCGCGGCGCTGGCCCGCCACCGGGTGGTGTGCGTCAGCGCCGGCGCCAAGGCGTTCCTCGACCTCGGCCGCACCCTCGAGATGCTCGACACCCTGGGCGTGCCCGTGCTCGGCTGGCGGACCGAGGAGTTCCCGGCGTTCTACCTGCGAACCAGTGGACTGCCCGTGTCACGCCGGATCGATTCGGCGGAGGAAGCCGCGGCGGCGCTGCGGGCCTCGATCGGGTTCGGACTCCCCCAGGGCGTCCTGGTCACCCCGCCGATTCCCGAAGCCGACGCGCTCGACGCCGACCGGGTGTGGGCCGTCGTCGAGGCCGCCCAGCGCGACGCCGACGCCTCCGGCCTGCGGGGCGCCCCCGTCACGCCGTTCGTGCTGGAGCGCATCGCGGCGGCCACCGAAGGCGAGAGCATTCCCGCCAACCTCGCGCTGGCCCGCCACAACGCCGAGGTCGCCGCCCAGATCGCCGTCGCCTGGACCGCCCTCGCCTGACCGGGTCGCCGGACTACCGGGGACTACCGGGGTCACGGACCACCAGGTCGAGTCGTGCTCGGGTTCCGAACTACCGGGGTCCCGACCCCCGGGGTCAAGTCCTGCTCGGGTTCCGAAGTACCGGGGTCAAGTCGTACTTTCAACCAACTCATCGTCGACGAGCCCCGGGCCGCGTTCGGAGTTGGTTGAAAGTACGACTTGACCCCAGCGGTTTCGGGCCCGGTTCAGGTCGGGATGTCGGCCATGTCGGCCAGGGCACGGGCGGCAGCGGTCACCAGGGGCACCGCCAGGCAGGCCCCGGTGCCCTCGCCCAGGCGCAAGCCCAGGTCCAGTAACGGCTCGAGCTGCAGATGCGCCAGGGCCACCGTGGCCGCAGGCTCCGACGAGCGGTGCCCGGCGATGGCCATGCCGGCCGTGCCCGGCGCCAGCAGGTCGGCGATACACAACGCCGCCAGCGCGATGACGCCGTCGACGACGAACGGCACCCGTGCCCGAGCGGCGCCGATCTGGAACCCGCACAGCGCGGCGATCTCGAGACCGCCGAGCTCGGCGAGCAGCTCGAGTCCGCCCGTCGGCGGCCCCGCCCGCTCGATGGCGGCGGCCACCAGCGCCTGCTTGTGGTCGATCCCCTTGTCGGGCACGCCTGCACCCGGGCCGACCACGACCTCGGCTGCGACCCCGGCGAGGACGGCGATCAGCGCTGCCGACGGTGTCGTGTTGCCGATGCCCATCTCCCCGCCGACGAGGCAATCGACGCCCGTCGCCAGCTGCGCCCCGGCGAGCTCGGCACCGACGGCGATGGCCGCCTCGGCCTCGGCGAGGGTCATCGCCGGACCCCGCACGATCGATCCGGTGCCCGGACGCACCCGGCGGTCGAGCACACCGAGGTCGCCTGGGATCGGTCCTGCGACGCCGACGTCGACCACGGTGACCGACGCCCCCACCGTCCGGGCGAAGGCGTTGATTGCGGCACCCCCGGCCGCCATCGAGGCGACCATGGCCACCGTGACCTGCGACGGCCACGCGCTGGCGCCGTCGGCCACCACCCCGTGATCACCTGCGAACACCACGACAGCCGGCCGCGTCGGCACCGGAGGCGGGCAGGTGCCGGCGAGGCCCGCGAGGTGGACGCCGAGGTCTTCGAGGGCGCCGAGCGATCCCGGCGGTTTGGCCCGCGTCGCCCAGCGCTCGCGTGCCGCGGCCATGGCTGATCGGTCGAGGCCCGGCGCCGGTTCGCCGAACCCCGACACCGTCACGGGCCCCGGCGCCGATTCGTCCGGCCCCGGCGCTGCGTCATCGAGCGCAGCCGCAGCGTCTTCCGGCGCAGCCTCGTCCGGCGCAGCCGCAGTTTCGTCCGGCGCAGCCGCAGTTTCGTCCGGCGTAGCCGCAGCCTCGTCCGGCGCAGCCGCAGTTTCGTCGAAGGCACCCGCCGGCGCGGGTGTCGCATCGCCGGCCGGCTCGCCGACTGTTTCGCTCACGAGGTGGCGCGACGGCGACGGTCGAGGCGGTCGGCACCGGCATCGACACCGGGCAACTGGGCCTGGGCGGCCCCGCGGTGGCGGGCCAGGCGGTCGAGGACCATCGCTTCGACCTCGACCCAGTCGCGGGCCCGGGGCCCGTCGAGGTGGGCGTTGTAGGGCTGGTCGAAGATGATCACGTCGCGGCCGTCGCGCTGGAACGCCTCGATGTTGTGGGGGCCGTCCTCGATGTACACGTCGGCGCCGATGTCGGACTTCGCGCCGATGAAGCAGAGGTCGCGGTACGGGATCCGTGCCCGGTCGAGCCAGGCCGCGGTGTCGCCCGCCGCGGTGGCGTGACCCCAGTTGACGTAGAGCCGATGGCTGATGATGCGGATCCACACACCTTCGTCGGAGAGGCGCCACAGCGCCTCGGCGACACCGTCGATGACGTCCATGTCGCGGAACATCCGGTGTTCCACCACGGCGAGCTCGTGGAGCCGCTCGAACTCGGCGTCGGTGAGCCCCCACTCGACGAAACTCCAGCTGCGTTGCAGCGGAAGCTTCTCGAGGGGCACCCCGAGCTCGGCGGCGACGATGCGCCGGAAGATGCCGGTGTGGTCGCCGCAGACACCGTCGAGATCGACTCCCAACACGAATCGCGATTCGATGGTTCAGCCTCCTGGCGAACGGTACGGGGACCGCATTGCTGCGGCCGCGTGAGCCACGGCCGCCACCGTAGTTGGCGACGGTCACGGCGAGGTTCATGTCCGTTTCGTCCCGAGGCGTCGCGATGCGCCAAGCTTGGCGCCATGAAGACCACCGTCGTCGATCACCCCCTGGTCCGAGAACGCCTCACCCGGCTACGCGACCGGACCACCAAGCGTGCGGGCTTCCGCCGCAACCTGCACGAGCTGTCGACGTTCCTCATCTACGAGGCGCTGCGCGACCAACCGTCGGTCGACGTCGACATCGACACCCCGATGGCGCCGGCGCGCGGGGTCCAGATCGCCGACCCGCCGCTGATCGTTCCCATCCTGCGCGCCGGGCTCGGCATGCTCGACGCCGCCCTGGAGCTGCTGCCGAACGGTCGTGTCGGTTTCATCGGCGCGAAGCGCAACGAGGAGACGCTGCTGCCCGACGCATATGTCAACACCGTGCCCGAGGATCTCGACGGCAAGTCGGTGCTGGTGCTCGACCCCATGTTGGCAACGGGCGGCTCGCTGATCCACACGTGTTCGCTACTGCGCGAATCGAACGCCGGGTCGATCACGGTGGTGTGTGTGCTCGCCGCGCCGGAGGGCATCGAGTCCTTCGGCAACGAGGGGTTCGATGCCCGGGTGTTCACGGCATCGATCGACGAGGGCCTCAACGACGTGGCGTTCATCGTTCCAGGGCTCGGCGACGCCGGCGACCGTCAGTTCGGCCTGGCCTGACAGCCGCTGAGGTCGAGCGGTACTCGACCTCTTCGTCAGTCGGCGAGCAGACCGTCGGTGAGCGGGCCACGCAGCCCGTCGAGCATCGCGAGCGCCTGCATGCGGGCCTCGGGCACGGCATCGACGTCGTCGACCGCGACGACCGCCTCGAGGTACACCTTGGTCTTGGGTTCGGTCCCGCTCGGGCGCATCAGGACCCGGACGCCGCCATCGAGATCGAGGCGCAGCAGGTTGGTGGGCGGCAACCAGCCGCCCTCGGCGAAGTCCTCGATGGCCGTCACGGATCGGCCCGCCAGCACCGTCGGGGGTTCGCGGCGCAGCCGATCGACCGCAGCCCCCGCCGCCTGGACGGCACCTGCGCCGTCGAAGCGGACGCTGAAGGCCCGGGTGGCGTGGAGGCCGTGCTCGACGGCGAGCTCGTCGAGTCGGCGTAGTGGGGTGATGCCCCGCTCGGCGAGGGCCTCGGTGAGCTCCACGAACCGCAACGCAGCGGAGATGCCATCCTTGTCGCGGACATCCGCCGTGCAGGCGTAGCCCAGCGATTCCTCGTACGCCAGCACCGGGCGGTAGCGAACGTCGGCGTAGGCACTGCCGATGATCCACTTGAACCCGGTGAGCGTCGTCTGGTGCCGGACCCCGGCGGCGGTGGCGATCTTCTCGACGAGCGAGGAGCACACCACCGTCGAGACGACGATCCGGTCGGGGCCCGACGTGACCGCGAGCATGCGGTCGGCGAGCAGTGCGCCCACCTCGTCGCCGGTGAGCACCCGCCAGCGATCGCCTTCTGGGAGGGCCACCGCGAGGCGATCGGCGTCGGGATCGTTGGCGATCGCAAGGTCCGCGCCGGCTGCGATGGCGGTCGCGATCAGCGAATCCATCGCCCCGGGTTCTTCGGGATTGGGGAAGGCGACCGTCGGAAAGGTGCCGTCTGGCTCGGCCTGATCGGCTGCCACCACCGGTGCAGGCAGCCCGGTGGCATCGAACACGGCCTCGAGGGTCGCCCGCCCCACGCCGTGCAGCGGGGTGTACGCGACCATGAGGCTCCCGGAGAAGGGACGCTCGACGGAGTGCGCGATGTCGTCGACGTAGCGGTCGATGACGTAGCGATCGAGCACGGTGACCGACCCGGGAGGGAGGGGCTCGTCGACGGTGGGGCCGACGAGCGGCGCTGCGTCGATCGACCGTTCGATCTCGGCGTCGTGGGGGGCGCGTAGCTGGGCGCCGTCGGCCAGGAAGACCTTGACGCCGTTGTCGGCGGGAGGATTGTGGCTGGCGGTGACCATGAGCCCGACGGTGGTGCGCAGCTCGCGCACGGCGTACGCGAGCACCGGCGTCGGCACCACGGTGGGCAGGATCATCGCCTCGACGCCCAGGCTGGCGAGCACCGCCGCCAGATCATGCGCGTAGACGTCGCTGTTGGGCCGGGCGTCGTAGCCGACGACCGCCCGGGCGCCGGGGCCTATCCAGGAGCCCACGCCGGCCGCCATCCGCCGCACCACGACCCGGTTCATGCGGTTGGGCCCCGCTCCCTGGACACCGCGGATCCCGGCGGTACCGAAGCGGAGCCGTCCGTCGAAGCGCTCGGCGAGGCCCTCGGTGTCGCCTGCATCGATCAACGCCTGGAGCTCGGCGCGGGTGACGGGGTCTGGGTCGACCGCCATCCAGGCGCGTGCTGTGTCCAAGAGGTCCTCGACAGACTCCGCCATGGCGCCCGAATGTACCTGCTCGTGCCGGCTGAGGTGGACCACTGCCGGCAGTCCCCGACGGCGACGCTCAGGCGTCGCAGACCAGCGGGCGCACGGAGGCGGACACTGCGCCGGCGTCGGCGGGCGACGCCCCGGCGGCGACCACCACGTCGGCGACCTCTGCCACACGTCGGGTGACCGCTTCGAGCCCGGGGCCGTCGAGCGCGGTCCAGCGGTCGAAGTCGGCGAACGCTGCGACGGCACGGTCGGCCTCGACCACATCGCCGTTGCCGACGGCCTCCTGCCAGTGACCGACCCACGCGCATGCGACACCGGAGATGACCGAGCGGGTGGCGCGTTCCACCTCCGCTGCGGTGCCGGTAGCCGGCGCCTCGACGCCTGCGAGCGCGGCGCCGAGCCGGTCGGCAGCGAGGCCCGCGGTCGGGAGGCCGGCGAGGATGGCCTCGATCTCCGGATCGATGGCCGACATCGGCTCTGCAACCGTGGGCGAGGGCCCCGCAGCCGTGGCCGCCGGTTCGACAGGTCGGTCATCTGCGGCGCCGGATCCGGGGGCGGGTCGGGCCGCCGATGTCGCCGCCGGTTCGGGCGCGCGGCGATCGACGGTCATCGCCGCAACACCCACGGCGCCGACGATCAAGGCGACCACCGCCGCCACGACCGGCAGGCTCCGACGACGAGGGGGCACCACCCGGAAGTCGTCGAGACGGGCGACGACGGCGTCGCCAACCTGCTCGTCTGTGCCGCCTTCGGAGAACCCGTCTCGGTCGAGGCGATGCATCTCCCGCCACGCGGCTTCGCTGAGGCGGGCGTCGATGGCGCGACGCACGTGATCGGGCATGGGCGGGCGCTCGGGGCGCGCGCCGCGCAACAGATCGTCGGGCGAGGTCACGATGGCGCCCCGGCGGCGTTCACGATGTCCATCGCAGACCGGCTTCGGCCGCGAGGCGGTTGCGGGCACGGGTCAGGCGGCTGCCGACGGTGTTGGTCGCGATACCCAACACCTGGCCGATCTCCTGGTAACTCAGCTCTTCCCACACGGCGAGCTCGAAGAGGTCCCGGTCGTCGTCGCTCAGGCGGGCAAGGGCCGCGAGCACCGCCGGCGCAGCCGTGGCGCTGTCGGTGGCGGCGATGACCGCCTCGTCGGGAGCGTCGCTCACCTCGACCAACATGACCGCGGCCCGCTGGTGGAGGCGATCGGTGCGGGCCACCCGGCGCCGGTGCTTGAGCACCAGCGGACGGGCGAAGCCGTAGAGCCATCCGACGACCGTTCCGTGGGCAGGGTCGAAGCTGCGCCGGGCGTTGAAGGCCTGCTCCCACAGGTCGCAGCAGAGGTCCTCCGCAGGGCCGATCCCGACGCGTGCAGCCAGGTAGCCGTACATGCGGTCGCCGTGGCGTTCGACGACCAGACGGAACGCCCCGGGGTCGGCGACCGAGCGCGCCACGATGGCGGCATCGTCGGACGAGGTGTCGGAGACATCGGCGAAACGGGGGCTGGGTGACGCGCGGATGCGGTGAGGCTAGCGCAGCGGTGTCGGCCTTCGAGCCCCTGCGGTCCCCTCCGACCAGCGGGCTCCCGGTCACTCCCGCGACTCGATCGCGTCGACGGCAGCGAGGATGTCGGACTGGAGCGCCATGGCCTCGGCCACCAGATCATCCTGGTCGGCCAGCAGCGCCTCCTGGAGGCGCGACTCCTCGGCCGCCCAGCTCTCGATGAGCCCGACCGAGTGCTTGCATACCGCATCGGCGGATGCGACGAGACGCTCCTCGGCGTCGGCCTCGTCCCCGTCGACGAAGACCGAGAGCGGCGCGGCGGGATGGGCGAAACGGCGCCCCGTGGCGTCGTGGAGGCAGTCGCTCCACCGGTCGATCGCCTCCTGGACCGGAGCCTGTTCGGCTGCGGCATCGAGGGTCGAGTTCAACATCGACTCGACGGCGAGGAACGACGACCATCGGGGATCGTCGCGCAGGGCGACCTCGCCACCGACGATGTCCAGGCATCCCGGCTCGTCACCGACGCCGTCGAGTGCGGCACGGGCATCGGGACCGATCGCCGCCTGCGCTGCCAGCAGGGCATCGACGCCGTCCACCGGGGCCGGCCGGTAGCCCCACCGGGCCGCATCGTCGGGACGCATGGCGCCGTAGCGACGTTCGTGCACCCACGGCGACGACGGTTGGGGCCGGTCCGGTACCTCGAGAGCGGCGCCGGCATCGCCCACACACCGGGCGAGCGCCGCATCGAGGGCCCGGTCGAACCGCCACGCCGTCATGGGGTCACGCAACGGCAGAGCCCCGTCGAGCGGCAGCGTGAACAGCGGCTCGGACGGGTCCGCCTCGGCGGCGCCCGTGACGTCGCCGGAGTCGACGACATCGCCCGACTCCGCACCCGTCGCATCATCGAGCCCGGACCCCGCAGCAGCGCCGCAGCCGACGAGTGCGCACAGGAGAATCAGCGTCGCCGATCTCGGGGCTCGCAGCACGGCTCAGCCGTAGCGGGTCTCGTCGAGCACGACCCTGACCTCGAGACCCGCCGGGAGTTCGGCCGCCGCGGCGAGCAGCCGCTTCTCGGCGTCGCGGGTGGCGGCACCGACGACGGCAGTGGCGGTGCGGCCGTCGACCTCGATGCGGAAGCCCGTGACGTCGCAGCCCATGATGGTCAGAATCGCATCGAGCGACCCCGCCGATTCCGCCGACACCTCGGTGCGGTCGGCGGTGACCCGCCGGTAGTCGGGCGTCTCGCCCGTGCAGGTGACGGATCGGATCCCGGCGGGATCGGCGGCACCCGTGGGCGCCACGAGCAGCCCGTCGTCATCGAGATGGATCACCGCCCCGTTCGGTGCGTGCCGTTCGAGGAGGTGCTCGTCGCCCGCCGGCGGTGCGGGAGGTTCTTCCCCCCGCACCGCGTCGACGGGAACCGCCGCCGGCTGATCCGGCTCGACCGTCGCCGGCTCTGCGGAGATCGTCACCGGGGACGCGGTGGCGGGCGTGAAGGAGGTCGCAGCGGGAGAGGGCGGGACATTGGTTTCCCCCGCTGCGACCGGGACGCTCGAGGTCAAGCTCGCCGCCACAGCGAACAGGACACAAGCGCCGAACATCGACGACCGCAGGCGCGGCGTCGAAGAGATGGGTTGATGATGGATTTCCATGGGTTCCTCCGAGGAGTCGTGAGCGTGCGTCAGCAGAACAGGTACGACTGGGTGTCGTTCTCGATGATGGTGCCGCTGGAGCCACCGACCTGGCCGCCCCAGTAGTTGTTGCCGAGGTTGCCGTCGGCCCAGTAGCCCCCGAGGCCCTGTCTCGAGACCCACTTGAACCCGCCCGAATACCAGTTCCAGTCGTAGAGCCGGGCCGTGCATACCGTGCCTCGGTTCTCGAAGGAGTTCGCGGCGTTGGCCGGCGAGTGGTTCGGGCAGTTCGCCCACGACCAGCTGCTCAGCACCGGGATCGAGCTGGGGTTCGTGAAACGGCAGCCGCTGAACCAGTCCAGGTTGTACAGGCACATGTCGCCCGGGTCGCAGCGGCCATGAGTGGTGGCCGCGGCGGGCGGCGCGCTCGCCAAGGCGAGCCCGAGCGCGAGCTGGGAGAGCAGCGCCAGGATGGCAATGCTCCGGCGGAGCGGTGGTCGCATCGGATGTCCCCTCGTCGACAGGTGGGTTGACGAGGGTCCGGCAGCTTCGCTGCACGAACCCTCACCCAGTACTCACCCGCAGAAGGGGGGGCCTTCCCGATTCTCTGGAATTTCTTTTGGGATCGGACGAAAGCCCTGGTCAGGGGCCCGAGACCGAGGTGGCTCAGGAGCCCAGCAGGTCCTTCGCCAACGTCGACAACGGCACGGCAGGGCGCGCACCGACATGGGAGATGATCTCCGCTGCGGCGATCGAGGCCAGGCGACCGCACGTCTCGAGGTCGAGACCACGGGTGTAGCCGTAGAGGAAACCCGAGGCGTAGAGGTCGCCGGCGCCGGTGGTGTCGACGACGTGGTCGACCGGTTCGGCCGCGATCTCGAGCACGCGATCGGGCGTGATGATGACGCTGCCGGCCGGCCCACGCGTCAGGCAGGTGACCTCGCAGCGGCCCTGCACGATGTCGACGGCTTCGTCGAAGTCGTCGGTGCCGTAGAGGGTGGCGATCTCGGCGGCGTTGCCGAACAGGATGTCGATGGGCCCGTCGACGAGCTCGAGCCATTCGTCGTGGTGGCGCTCGACACAGAAGCTGTCCGACAGGGTGAACGACACCTTCTTGCCGGCGGCGCGGGCGGCGTCGACGGCTTTGCGGATGGCGGTCTTGGTGAGCTCGATGTCCCAGATGTAGCCCTCGCAGTAGAGGACCTGCGCGGACTCGACCAGTGCGGTGTCGATGTCGTCTGGATGCAGGTGGCTGCTGATGCCGAGGAAGGTGTTCATCGTGCGGGCCGCGTCGGGAGTGACCACGATCAGACAGCGAGCCGTCGGTGGGCCCTCGGTTCCGGGAGCGACGTCGAAGCCGACGCCGACGGCGCGGATGTCGTGGGCGAACACCTCGCCGAGCTGATCGTCGCGGACCTTGCCGATGTAGGCGACGTCGGCGCCGAAGGACGCGAGGCCTGCGACGGTGTTGGCCGCCGAGCCGCCCGAGGTCTCGATGGCCGGCGCCATCATGGCGTAGAGCTTCGTGGCCCGCTCGGCGTCGATCAGCGTCATGGCCCCACGGACCAGGCCGTGCTCGGCGATGAACTCCTCTTGCTCCTGGCTGATCACGTCGACGATGGCATTGCCGATGCCGACGACGTCATGGCGTCGTTCGCTCACGTTGGGTCCTTCCCCGAAATCCAACGGCAGACCCTACCGGTCCCGGCCGCGCTGCCGGGGTGATCGAGCGACCGTCGGCCCACCCGCCGGTACGCTCCGTGGTCGTCGCCACACCCATCGAAGGATCAATCCCCATGACCGATCCCCGGCTGCCCCGCGCGGTCCTGCCCCGCCGCTACGACCTCGAGCTCGCGCCCGATCTCGGCACGGCCACGTTCACCGGCACCGCCGACATCGAGGTGACCGTCGCGGAGGCCACCGACCGGATCGTGCTGCACGCCGCCGAGCTGGTCATCAACGCGGCAAGCCTCACCGCTGCGGCTCGGGATGGCTCCGGCGCCGAGGCGCCCACTGTGGCCATCACCGACATCGAGCTCGACGACGAGTCCGAACGGCTGATCCTGCACCTCGACCAGGCGCTCGTCGCAGGCGAGGCGACGCTCCATCTCGAGTTCACCGGCGAGCTCAACGATCGCCTCCGGGGCTTCTACCGCAGCACCTTCGTCGACACCGACGGCGTCGAGCGCACCATCGCCACCACCCAGTTCGAGTCCACCAACGCCCGCCGGGCCTTTCCGTGCTGGGACGAACCCGAACACAAGGCCGTGTTCGCAGTGACGCTGATCGTCGACGCCGACCTCATGGCCATCTCCTCGGCTGCCGAGGTCGAGCGCACCCCGCTCGACGGCGGCCGCGTCGCCGTCCGGTTTGCACCCACGATGGCGTTGTCGACCTACCTGCTCGCATTCGTCGTCGGGCCGCTCGAGGCCACCGAGGCCGTCGACGTCGACGGTGTCCCGTTGCGCATCGTGCACCCCATCGGCAAGGGCCACCTCACGGACTTCGCCCTGGACATCGGAGCGTTCAGCCTCCGCCACTTCAGCGACTACTTCGCCATCCCCTACCCCGGCGACAAGCTCGATCTCGTCGCCGTCCCGGACTTCGCGTTCGGGGCCATGGAGAACATGGGGTGCGCGACGTTCCGCGAGGCGCTGCTGCTGATCGATCCCGAGACCAGCACCCAGCCCGAACAACAACGCGCCGCCGACGTGATCGCCCACGAGATCGCCCACATGTGGTTCGGCGACCTCGTGACGATGTCGTGGTGGAACGGCATCTGGTTGAAGGAGGCCTTCGCGACCTTCTGCGAGATGCACTGCACCGACGCCTGGCGACCCGAGTGGGATCGCTGGGTCGACTTCGGTTTGAGCCGCACTGCGGCCTTCGACGTCGATGCCCTGGCCAGCACCCGCGCCATCGAGTTCGACGTCACCACGCCCGACGAGGCCGAGGCCATGTACGACGTGCTGACCTACGAAAAGGGCGCCGCGGTCGTGCGGATGCTCGAGCAGTACCTCGGCGCCGACCGGTTCCGTGACGGCATCCGGCACTATCTGGCGACCTTCGCCTACGGCACCGCAGATACCACCGATCTCTGGGACGCCATCGAGAGCACCACCGGCGAACCCGTGCGCGAGATCATGGACAGCTGGATCTTCCAGGGTGGCCACCCGGTCATCACCGTCGAGCGCATCGACGACCACAGCCTGCGGCTCACCCAGTCGCCCTTCGGCGCGACCGACGACCCGGGCCGCCGCTGGAGCGTGCCGCTCGTACTGGGGACCGGAGGCGGGACCCGCATCACGACGCCCGCGCTCCTGCGCGACGAAGCGGTCGTGGTACCCGTCGACGGACCGCTCGACTGGGTCGTCGCCAACGCCGACGGGAGCGGCTTCTACCGCACCCGCCTCATCGGCGACGCCGGCACCGACGTGCTCACCTCGCTCGACCACCTCGGTGCCATCGAACGGTACGGACTGGTCGACGACGCCGCCGCTGCCCTGGTGCACGGTGTCGGCACCCTCGACGAGGTCCGCCGCATCGTCGAGGCCCTCGCGGACACCGAGACCGACCTGTCGGTGTGGCGACGCATCTGCGGCGTCTTCGGGGTGCTCGACCGACATCTCGACGGCGACGACCGGGCCGAGCTCCGCCGGTGGGCCAACGGCCTCATCGGCGCCACGCTGGACCGCATCGGCCGGACCCGCACCGACGACGAGCCGCCCCGACGCAACGAGCTGCGGTTCGCGCTCGTCGGCGCCGGCGGCCTCCTCGGCGACGAAACCCTCGTCGACCAGGCCCGCCGTGGTCACCCTGCGCCCGCGGACCCCGACGCCAACGCCGCCTACGTGCGGGTCATAGCGGCGCACGGTGACGCCGCCGACTTCGCCGACTTCTCCGAGCGCTACCGCAGCGCCACCACACCCCAGGACGAACGCCGGTACCTGTTCGCCCTGCCCATCTTCCCCGAAGCCGACCAGATGGCCTCACTGCTGGCGATGGTCGGCGACGACGCCGTCCGCTCCCAGGATGCGGCTTACCTCCTGGGCGCCGCCATCGCGAACCGCGACAACGGCGCCATGGCCTGGGATTGGGTGGCCGACCACTGGGAGCTCATCAACGATCGCTACCCGACCAACTCGATCCCGCGCATGATCGGCGGCATCACCTCGGTCGGCGACGCCGATCTCGCAGCGCGTATCCGGGTGTTCTTCGCCGACCATCCCGTCCCCCAGGCGGGCAAGACGCTCGACCAGTCACTCGAGCGCATGGCGCTGACCGTCGACCTGGCCGGTCGTCTGCGTTCCGGCGCCGCTTGATGCGATTCATCCCCGCGCCGCGCTCCCCCGCGGTGTTCGGTGTCGGCACCACCGACGCCCAGATCGTCTGGACCCGTCCGGCGCGCGACGTGCGAGTGACCTCGGGCGGCCACAGCGCGGACGCCGACGTGCACGCGTCGATCGATGCGGGTGGGCGCCCGGGGGCGCTCGTCGTGGACGGGCTGTCTGCGGCCGCCACGGTGGCATTGTCGATCGAGGTCGACGGGGCGACCGTGGAACGCCGCCTCACCACGCTCCCCCACCCGGGCGGAGCCGAGCTCAGCCGCTTCGCCACCATGAACGACCTGCACCTCGGCCTGCACACCTTCGGATTGACCCACCGCATCGCCGAACCCGGCGACACCGACTGCACGTCGATGCGCTGCGCGACGGCGGCCTTCGTCGAAGCCGTCGACTGGGGCGCGCAGGCGCTGTTCCTGAAGGGCGACATCGTGCATCTCGGCCGGGCGGTCGAATGGGAGATGCTCGGCGAGCTCTTGACGTGGTCGCCGGTGCCGGTGCATGCGACCTTCGGCAACCACGAGGCGGCGCATCGGCGCCACGACCGTTCCCGCGAGCAATTCGAGCTCCTTGGGGCATCGAACGAAGCCATCGAGGTCATCGAGCTCCCGGGCCTGCGGGTGGTGCTGGTCGACACGAGCACCCCCGACAGCCATGCGGGCCGCATCGCGCACGTGCACGACGACCTGGTGAGCCTGGCCGGCGACGGCGTGCCGATGCTGGTGCTGCACCACCATCAGCTGCATGCGACGCCGTGGCCACCGATATACCCCAAGGGCATACTGGGTTCGCCGGTGCGGGCGCTGACCGCTGCGATCGCAGAGCGCAATCCCAACGTGGTCTTCGCGTCGGGTCACACCCATCGACATCGCCGCCGCTACCTCGGTGGACTCACGCTGGCGGAGCTGGGATCGTCGAAGGACTATCCCGGCACCTGGTGTGGCTATGTGGTGCACGAAGGCGGGCTGACCCAGACGGTGCGCCGGATCGCCGCCCCCGCGGCGCTCGAATGGACCGAACGCACCGGGAGGGCCCTGGGCGGCTGGTGGAGCCACTGGTCACCGGGCCGCATCGAAGACCGCTGCTTCACCGTCACCTGGCGCTGAGGATCCACCGACCAACGTTTGTGACGCTTTTGCACACGCTCGAGCGTGTGCAAAAGCGTCACAAACGTCTCAGCGCTGCTGTGTTGCTGCAGCTCCGCTGTGTTGCTGCAGCTCCGCTGTGTTGCTTCAGCCCTGCTGGGCGGCCGCTTCGGCGAAGGCGAGGGCGTCGTCCCACGAGGCGCCTTCGTCGATGAGGCGCCGGTACTGCATGACGTGGCGTGGGCGGTTGAAGCCCAAGATGGCGACCAGCTTGTCGTCGCGGCCGTAGATGGCGGCGAAGCGGCGCTCCTCGAGCGAGCCGGTGACGATGGCGATCTCGTCGTCGGGGCGGGCCCGGCCGGCGAGCTGGATCTTGCGGTCGTACTGGTCGCTCCAGAACCACGGGACCGGCGTGTACGGGCCCTCGTGGAGATCGAGCAGGCGACGGGCGGCGTAGACGCCCTGCTCCACCGCGTTGTCCCAGTGCTCGACGCGCATGACCTCGTCGAAACGCCGGTTGGGCCAGCGGGCCACATCGCCTGCGGCGACGACACCGGGAGCTGCCAGACAGGTCTCGTCGCAGAGGACACCGTTGTCGAGGGTGAGGCCGCTGCCTTCGAGCCATTCGGTGTTCGGGACCACCCCGACCCCGACGACGACCACATCGGCTTCGAGGACGGTGCCATCGCCGAGGCGGACCCGCTCGACGTGATCGGTGCCCTCGATGGCCTCGACGCCGACACCGGTACGGACATCGACACCGTGCTCGCCGTGCACGTCGGTGAGCACCTGGCCCATCTCGGTGCCGAGGATGCGCTCGAAGGGAACCGATGCCATCTCGACCATCGTGACGTCGTGGCCGAGCTGGCGGGCGGTGGCCGCGACCTCGGCGCCGATGAACCCAGCGCCGACGACGACGACCCGGCGGGGGCCGTCGGTGAGCTGGGAGCGGATGGCGAGACAGTCGTCGAGGGTGCGCAGGGTGAACACCCCGGCGAGGCCGTCGGTGCCGGCGATGGTGCGGCATCGGGCGCCGGTGGCGATGACCAGCCCGTCGAAGGCGACGGTGGTGCCGTCGCTCAGGGCGACGCTGCGTGCGTCGAGGTCGAGGCCGGTGGCGGCGACCCCGAGACGCCAGTCGGCGCCGAGCCCGTCCAATGCCTCAGGGGTGGCGAGCGGGGCTCGGTCGGCGTCCCATGCACCGGACAGGATCTGCTTGGAGAGCGGTGGGCGATCGTAGGGCTGGTGGACCTCGTCGCCGACGACGGTCAGCGAACCGGTGTAGCCCTCACGACGGAGCGTCTCCGCGGCACGCAGGCCGGCCAGGGACGCGCCGATGATGGCGATGGATTCCATTACGGGTTCCGGAGTGATCGCGGCGTGGGCGCCGGATCAGTCCTCGGCGATGGAGATGGCCTGCTTGGGGCAGCGCTGAACGGCCTCTTCGACCTTGGGACGGAGGTCCTCGCTCGGGGTCTCGTCCAAGATGTAGAGGAAGTCGTCGTCGCGCACCTCGAACACCTCGGGCGCGACCTGCATGCAGATGGCATTGCTCTCGCACAGGTCGAAATCGACGACGACTCGGTAGCCCATTTGTGACTCCTCACACGGTTCTCGTACAGCGGAGCCACAGTAGCGCGGTGTTCCTGGGCCGGCGCGGTGTTCCTGGGCCGGCTCGTCTCCGGCGTGCACGCGCCGGGATCCCAGTGCTTGCGTCGTCGCACGCACCTTCCGGGACGCACGTCGCCGGCCGGTGTCGGCGTGCTGCGCAGCAGCAGCGACGTGCCGAGACGGCTCGGGGGTACCCAAGCGACCCACCGGGATACCCAGCCGTCTCGGGAAGAGGCGAGAGCGCCGACGGTTGCCGTGCGACCTCGTCAGCCTCCAGGCAGCCAGGACGGGCGCCGAGAGGCTCGGGCAACTCAGGCGTCGGCGGAGCCACCGCCCCAACGCCTCAGACGTTCCCAGTGGACATGTCGGCGCCCCAGAGACACCCCCTACCGGGCAGACCCCTGGGCGCACATGTCGGCGCTCTCGCCTCCCCCGAGACGGCGACGAACCCCCGCTGGCCTCTTGGGCACCCCCCAGCCGTCTCGGCGACCGCCGCTGCTGCGCAGCACGCCGACACCAGCCGGCGACGTGCCGAACGGGCCACGGCGACAACGAGGCTGACAGGCTCGGTCCCTGTGGACAGGGACTGGGAGACGAGCCGGCCCAGAAACTACAGCGCAACGCAGTTGGTGTCGGGGCCGTCGCTGCGGGCGAGGGCGAGGTCGCCGCTGACGACCTCGATGGGGCCGTCGGCGCCGCGTATCCGGTAGAGCCAGGGGCGCAGGGCGTTGCAGACCGAGAGGGGTTCGTCGCCGACGGAGTCGACGGCAAAGGTCACGGTGACGCCGTGGAGTTCGCCGTTGTCGCGCTCGACCGCGTACCGCACCTTCGAGGTCCAGGTCTCGTTGGCGAAGTTGGCCTGGACGTAGTCGACGAGCTCGGCGAGGAGGTCGGCGGACGAGTCGATGCGGCCCTGGGGCAGGGCGTCGGCGTCGAGGCCACACACCTCGACGATGTGCGCGTCGAACGCATCGCGGGCGGCCTGGGCCTCGGGGTCGAAGGCCGCGTCGAAGAGGTCGTCGAGGTCGGTGATCTCGCGTAGGTCCCGGCTGGCGTTCGCGAGCCGGGCGATGGTGTCCTCGATGTCTTCGGGTGCGACCTCGAGGAGGCGGTCGTAGTCGTCGGCATCGACGACGCCTTCGCCCGGATCGATGCCGACGCCTTCGCGTACGAGGTCGCAGAATGCCTCGAGGTCGCCGCCGTCGTCGCCTGCGCAGGCACCGAGCAGGATCACGGCCGCGGCAAGCAGAGGCAGCATTCGGTGGGCGGGGCGACGCATCCCTGCCAGTATCGCCTGCGTTCACCGGGGCGGGCGTGCATGGGCGCCCGGCCTGCGGGGGTCAGGGCTTGTCGGCGCCGACCACCCACATGGCGAAGTACTGGGCGCCGCCGCCGTAGGCGTGACCGAGGGCGCGGCGGGCGCCGTCGACCTGGTGTTCGCCGGCCATGCCCCGTACCTGCAGCGCGGCCTCGGCGAATCGGATCATGCCGGAGGCCCCGATGGGGTTGGTCGACAGCACGCCGCCGGAGCAGTTGACCGGCAGGTCGCCGCCGTCGATGTGGGTGGCGCCGGATTCGACCATGCGCCAGCCCTCGCCGCGTTCGGCGAAGCCGAGGCTCTCGAGCCACATGGGTTCGTACCAGCTGAACGGCACGTACATCTCGGCGACGTCGATCTCGCTGCGGGGGTCGGTGATGCCGGCCTGGCGCCAGAGGTCGGCGGCGCATTCGCGGCTGGCCTGAGGGCTGACCTCGTCACGGCCCGGGAAGTTGTTGGCCTCGCTGCGCATCGCGCCGGCGTGGATCCATGCGGGGTTGGGCGAGGCGTCGCCGACGGCTTCGCTGCCGATGACCATCGCGCAGGCGCCGTCGGAGCTCGGGCAGGTCTCGGAGTACCGGATCGGTTCCCACAGCATGGGCGACTCGACGACCTGTTCGAAGGTGAGGTCGGGCTGGTGCAGGTGGGCGTAGGGGTTGCGCAGGGCGTGCTGGCGGTCCTTGAACGCCACCATGCAGCCGATGAGCTCGGGGGCGCCGGTCTCGACCATGTACTGGCGGATGATCGGCGAGAAGTACCCGCCGGCGCCTGCGTTCGACGAGACCTGGAACGGGATCTTCAGGCTGAGCGCCCACATCGCGTTGGATTCGCTCTGCTTCTCCCAGGCCACGGTGAGCACCCGCTCGTGGATGCCGGCGTGCACGAGCGACGCGGCGACGAGCGACGTCGAACCCCCGACCGAGCCGGCGGTGTGGACCCGCAGCATCGGCTTGCCCGAACAGCCCAGGGCCTCGGCGAGGAAGATCTCGGGCATCATCGCGCCCTCGAAGAAGTCGGGCGCCTTGCCCATGACGACGGCGTCGATGTCGTCCCAGGTCATCCCGGCGTCGTCGAGGGCGCGCATGGCGGCCTCGCGGACGAGCCCGGCCATCGAGACATCGCCCCGGGTGGCCGAGAACTTGGTCATGCCGACGCCGACCACGGCGGCGCGTTGGCCTCCTGCACCCATCAGTTCTCCCCCTCGAGGACGCACACGAGATTCTGTTGCAGCAACGGCCCTGCTGTGGCATGCGCCAGCGCCCTGCCGGCGTCTCCGCGCCAGACGGCACGGGCGGCCTCGGCGATGCGCAGCAGGCCCGACGCCATCATGGTGTCGGCGGCGAGCGCTCCACCGCTGGGGCACACGGTGGCGTCGTCGGCGATGCCCATCGCCCGGCGGAGGATGATCTCCTGGGTGGTGAACGGGGCGTGCAACTCGACGACATCGAAGGCGCCGTCGGCGCCGGCCCGCTCGGCGGCCAGGCGTGCCGACGGGGCATCGGTGAGGTCACGGGCGCCGAGATGGTGCGGGTCGATGCGGTGGTCGATGCCGGTGATCCATGCGGGCCGCTCGACGAGCTCGCGGGCCCGGTCGCCGGCAGCGAGGACGATGGCGACACCGCCGTCGGCTTCTGCGGGGCAGTCGGCGAGACGCAGCGGATCGGCGGCCATCGGCTGGGCGAGGTACTCCTCGACGGATCCGACGCGGCCTTCACGCACGGCGATGGCGGCGAGGGCTTCGGGGTCGACGCCGCCCTCGAGCACCAAGCGGGCCTGGAGCGCGGCGAGCGACCAGGCGTCGGGCCACAGTGGCGCCAGGTGATACGGGTCGAGCTGAGTGACGAGCACGTCGCGCAGCGAACCGGGCGACGGCTTGCCGTAGCTGTAGACCAGCGCCGTGTCGATGTCGCCGATCTGGAGCTTCACCCACGCTTCGTAGAGCGCCCAGGCACCGTCCATCTCGACGTGGCTCTCGGAGATGGGCGGCACCGCACCCACCGCTTCGAGCGTCGCGACGAACGAGAATGCCTGTCCGGCGATGAAGTCCGTGCTGCCCGAGCACGTGAAGCCCATGTCGGCCTGGGTGAGCCCGAGCGACGAGCGAGCCTCGTCGATCAGCGGGACCATGAACTCGGCCTCGGTGTCGGTGAGCTCGGGAGCGGAGATGGTTGCCGCCGAGACGACGGCGACCTCTCTCGATCCGGTATGGAGCGTGACCATCAGCTGCCCCCTCCATCGCTGCCGCCGGCGCGTCGGTGACGCCAACCGCGCACACCGGCCTGGTCGAACGGGATGTCGGGCTCGCCCGTGGGGCGCCACCACAGGATGTTCTCGGCGGTGGCTCCGAGATCGCCCTCTTTCCAGACGGCCTCGACTCGCATGCCGATGCGGCAGTCGGCAGGCTCGCATTCGGCGACCACGTTGAGGAAACCGGTGTCGGCGCCGTCGAGGAAGATCCACGCCGAGATGTAGGGCGGCGTGAGGTCGTCGCGCCCGGGGATGGGGACCCGGGTGACACAGAACGAGCCGACGTGACCGCGGTCGGGCAGGTCGACGAACTCGGTGCACATGACTCCAGAGCGAGGGTCGACGCCGCGCGGCGGGGTGAGCACGGCACCGTCGACGGGCGACACGTTGCCGAGGATGCGCCGGTCGGCGAAGGCCTGCAGGTAGGTCTGGGCCCCGACACCGGGGGTGAAGGTGTACTCCATGCGGATCGGGGTCCGGACCGAGCGCACCGCCTCGACGTCCTGCAGTGATGCGGGCAGGGTCGGCGCCGGGGCACTGACCTCGCTCATGACTCGACGCCCGCTGGCGTCGTGGTGCTCGGTCATGCCGATGCCTCCACAGGCTCGAAGCCCTCGATGTCGCGGATGTGGCCTTCGCGTTGCTCGTTCCAACGGATACGGACCCGCATGCCGGTGCTCATGGCATCGGCGGAGTCGACGAGCACCCCGTGCAGCAGCGGCGTATCGCTGCCGTCGAGCTGCACCAGCGCCAGCGCGTGGGGGGCGCCCCAGGGCGACTGGGGCCGGGGTTCGTCGAGCCAGGTCCAGGTGACGACGGTGCCCTCCTGGGCGACCTCGACGATCTCGGTGAGCGCCTCGGCGGTGACCGGGTCGTACTCGGCGGGCGGGACGAGCACGGAACCGTCGGCGCGGCGGATGCCACAGACGATGCCTTCTCGTAAGCCCGTCATGAACGCCCCGATGACCGGACCGGTGGTCCGGTTGAACGGGTACTCGTGCACCATCTGCGCCGAGAGGCGCTCTTGATCAGGCATGGATCCCCCCGTGGAATCGTCGCTCGCCGTTCGGCGAGGAACGGACTAGAACTCGATGACCTGGCGGATGACCTCGCCCTGGCGGACGGCCTCGAGGGCGGGATTGATCTCGTCGATCTTGATGCGGCGGGTGATCATGCCCTCGAGGTCGAGCTTGCCGGCGGCGTAGAGGCGCAGCAGCTTGTGGAAGTCGGTGCGCACGTCGGTGCCGCCGTAGTACGAGCCGACGAGGGTCTTCTCCAGGAAGAACAGCTCGAAGGCGTTGAACTCGACCATCTCGTCTGCCCGGCCGACCCCGACGATGCAGGTGGTGCCGCCACGGCGGGTTGCGTCGTAGGCGGCACGCATCGTGACGGGGCGCCCGATGCACTCGAGGGCGAAATCGAAGCCGTCGCCCCCGGTGACCTCGGCCTTGGCGGCATCGACGTCTTCGGGCTTGACCGCGTGGGTGGCGCCGAAGCGGCGGGCGTCGTCGAGCTTGGCGTCGTTGAGGTCGACCGCCACGATCTCCGCGGCACCGGCGATGCGGGCGCCCTGGATGGCGGCGACGCCGACACCGCCACAGCCGTAGACGATGACCGACGAGCCGGGGGTGACCTTGGCGGTGTTGATGGCTGCACCCGCTCCGGTCATGACGCCACAGCCGATGAGCGACGCGACGTCGAGGGGGATGTCGGGGTCGATCTTGACCACGCCCTGCTTGGGCAACAGCGTGTACTCGGCGAAGGTGCCGGCGCCGGCCATGGCCTGGATGGGCGTGTCGCCCTCGTGGAAGTGGGGGGTCATGAACGTCGACATCTGGATGTTCATGCACAGGTTCGGCTGCTTGCGGCCGGTGCAGTAGATGCACTCGCCACACGGCGCCGACCACACCACGATGACGTGGTCGCCGGGAACGACGTTGGTCACGTTGGCACCGACGGCCTCGACGATGCCGGCGCCTTCGTGGCCGAGCACGGCCGGGGCCGGCTGGGGGATGGTGCCGTTCATCGCGGAGACGTCGCTGTGGCAGACGCCGGTGTGGGTGATCTTGACGATGACGTCGTCGGGCCCGGGGTCGTTGACCTCGATGGTGTCGGTCACGTCGAGGTCGGTGTCGCCGATGTTGCGGAGCACGGCTGCGATCATGTGATGAAATCCCCCGGAGAGATCTGATAGGTCGTCAGATCGGCGACTGTAGCCGGTCGGCGCCGCTGTGGTCGCCGCGCTCGCAGGTGCCGCGCCGGGAGCATCGAAATCGGCCCGTTACGGTGGACCGACGTGGCTGCGAACACCCATCCCGCCCTGCGCCTCTCCGACACGCCACTGCGGGTGCTGTGGCGTGGCGCCACCAAGGCATGTGGCGTGTGCGGCCGACGGCGGGGGCTGTTCCGCCGCTGGGTGATCATGGCCGACGAGTGTCCCCGCTGCGGGTTGACCTTCGAGCGGACCGAGGGCCACTACATCGGAGCGGTCGGCATCAACACCATCGTCTCGTTCGGGCTGCTGGTGCTGTTGCTGTCGGCGTTCTTCATCGCGACGTACCCGGACATCCCGGCGGGGCCGTGGGTGTTCGCCGCAGCTGCCGTCTACGGCCTGGTGCCGGTGTTCTACTACCCGGTCTCCAAGACGCTCTGGACGGCCATCGACCTGCTGATGCGCCCGCTCGAGCCCGGCGAGGTGCGCCACCCCGCCGACTGGGAGTGAGAGGCCGGGCCGAGGGGCGAGGCGCCACGTGGGGTCCGACCCCAGTGGTGAGGTCGAGGGTGGCCGCCGCTGGTTGATCGTCAGTCGCCCATCCGACGATCGCAGCTGCCACCCTCGACACTCGACCTTCCCGGGTTCTGCCGATCCCGGGGAGCGAGCGGTGTCGCTCGAAGGGTGAGGAGCCCGACGGGTTCCTGCGCCGGATCCATGCAACCGGAGCGGGTACCGCTTCTCCTCACGGACACAAGTAGTACGGGTCACCGCCGTCGGGGGAAAGAGCCGGCGCATGCGAAGTGGCTCCCGCCTCAGTCCGCGGTCGACGCAGGGCGACCCAGCGACCACCAATAGTGACATATTGACCAAAATCGGCCACCGAGCGTCGGTGGCGGCTGGAGACGACGCTGGCTGCCGGCACCGCAACTACAGTCCGGCGATGCCTGCTGCGCTGGACCTGTTGCTCTCGTCGCCTCTCGCCGATGCGGCCGACCGTGCCGCAGCGCTCGACCGTGCAGGACTGGCCGGGTTGTTCACCTACGAGGGACAGGGCGATCCGTTCTTCCCCATCGCCCGGGCCGCCGACCACACCAACGGGCTGCTCTACACCAACATCGCGGTGGCACTCCCCCGCAGCCCGATGCACCTCGCGCAGCAGGCCTGGGATCTCCAACGCCTCAGCAACGGGCGCTTCGCGCTCGGCGTCGGCTCCCAGATCAAGGCGCACGTCGAACGTCGCTTCGGCGCCGTCTGGGAGTCACCGGTGCAGCAGATGGCCGAGTGGATCGAGGCCATCCGTGCCATCTTCGCCACCTGGCAGCACGGCGAACCACTGGCCTTCGAGGGTCGCTGGACCCGCCACACCCTCATGCCGCCGGCCCTCACCCCGCCGCCGATCGAGGCCGGCCCCCCACCGATCTGGGCGGGCGCGCTCGGGCCCCGCATGACCGAGATGGTCGGCCGCATCGCCGACGGCGTCGTCGTGCATCCCTTCACGTCTCGCCATCACGTCCTCGAGCGCACCATCCCTGCGCTCGAGGCCGGCGCCGCATCGAGGGCCGAGAGCCTGGCGCCGCTGACCCGGGTCATCGGTGCCATCGTCGGCCTCCACGACGGCACCGAGTCGTCGCAGCAACGCGCCGAAGCCGTCGTGCGCGGCACCCTGGGCTTCTACGGCTCGACGCCTGCGTACCGCAGCGTGCTCGACGCGCACGGCTGGGGCGACCTGCAGCCGGAGCTGCGCGAGCTGACCAAGACCGGCCGCTGGGACCAGCTGGGCAGCCGCTACGACGCCGAGCAGGTGGCGACGCTGGCGATCATCGGCACGCCCGACGTCGTCGCCGACGAGCTGCACCATCGCTTCGTCGGCATCGCCGACCGCGTCGCCCTCTCGATGCCCGACGAGCCCGAGATCGAGCTCATCGCCGCCCTCTGCGACCGCTACGCCGACGGACCTCCGGCCGCGTAGTCGCTCGCCTGCGGCATCTCCGGCGGGAGACGTCCACGTGTCGCCGCGGTCACCGGACGCGCCACGCCGACCCACCGGCCGACCTCGCCACGACGCAATCGCTGCGCCGGCGTTCCGGGAACAGGCCGGAGCAGCCGCTCAGCGGCTGAACGGCTCCTTCGCCAGGTGATCGCGCAGGACGTTCTTGGTGATCTTGCCGCTGGGGTTGCGCGGGATCGCATCGACGTGGACCAGCTGTTCGGGGATGGCGTTGGTGCGCAGCCCGGCGTCCTTGCAGAAGGCCCGCATGGTGGCCATGTCGAGCGGCTCGGCGCCCTCGGGGGTGGTCACCGCCGCACAGGCACGCTCGCCGGTGACGTCGTCGGGCAGGCCCACGACGGCCACGTCGCCCACCTGGGGGTGGGTGAACAGCAGATCCTCGACCTCTTTGGCCGAGATGTTCTCGCCGTGGCGGATGATGACGTCCTTCAGGCGGCCCGAGATCACCACGAAGCCCTCGTCGTCGATGATGCCGAGGTCGCCGGTGCGGAAGTAGCCGTTGTCGTCGAAGGCCTCGGCGTCGAGGGAGGAGTCGAGGTAACCGAGCATCATCTGGGGAGCCTTGGCCCGCAGCTCACCCTCCTCGCCCGGGCCGGCGAGGGTGCCGTCGAGCTTGACCGCGATGAGCTCGACGCCGGGCATGGCCCGGCCCTCGCTGGTGGCGAGCTTGTCGTCGGGATCGCCATCGGCGCCCATGGTGAGGATCGGCGCCTCGGTGAGGCCCCAACCCGACACGATGCCGGTGCCCCCGAGCTCGTCCTTCATCTGCTGGTGCAGCGTCGGCGGCTTCGGCGCCCCGCCGCCGGGGAAGTTCTTGATGTTCGGGAACAGCGGCGTGTCGGGCTGGGCCCGCTGGGCGGCCAGGTACGCCATGTGGAACGGAGTGCCCGATCCCGGATGCGTGCAGCCCTCGCGGACCAGCAGCGGGATGGTGGTGGCCGGATCGAACGCCGCGTCGCAGAGCAGCGCTGCGCCGTACTGCAGCGACGAGAACAGCCACGTGAGCCCGCCGATGTGGGGGAACGGGAAGATCAGCGCAGGACGGTCGCCCTCGGCGACGTCGAGGCGTTCGGCCATGGCGAGCCCGATGGCGTGGACCGACGAGTCGGTGTGGCGCGCCCCCTTCGGGTCGGCCGTCGTGCCCGACGTGTAGCAGAGCCAGCGGAGGTCGGTGCCGTCGCTGTCGGGCGGGGCCGGCAGCGTGGCCGGGTCGCCGGCCGGGAACGCGCCGGGCTCGACGACGAGCGAGCGCAGCCCGTCGGTGTCGGCTGCGATGGCGGCTGCCATGGCGCCGAAGTCGAACCCGCGGTATTCACCCGGGGTGAGGAGCAGCTTCGCTCCGGCCTGGCGGACGCAGAAGCGGACCTCGCGTTCGCGGTAGATGGCGATGATGGGGTTCTGCACGACACCGAGCCGGGCGCCTGCCGCGGCGAGGACCACGGTCTCGAGCCAGGTCGGCAGCTCCCAGGCGACGACGTCGCCGGCACCGACACCGAGGTCGGCCAGGCCCGCGGCCATCACCTCGGCCGCGTCGCGGTACTGGGCGAAGGTCATCCGACGGCCCTGCTCGTCGACGAGCATCTCGGCGTCGGGGGTGGCCGCGGCCCGAGCCTCGACGAGCTCCCAGAGGTTGCGTGCGATCAGCGCCATGGTTCTCCCTGTCGGTCGGTTCGACGGCTGCGTTCTATCATCCCTGACGCGTCGTCAGATCCGCCAGAGCGGGCGATCGCCTGGTCGAGACGATCCAGGAGACCTCAGCGTGGCGGGTGGCCGGTGACGGTCAGGCGCTCCCGAGCCGACCGGGGATGGTCAGGCTGTCCCGAGCCCGGCGGTCGCGGTCGGGCAATCCCGAGACCGGCGGTGATGGTCAGGGACGCAGTTCGATGTGGGCCTTGACGTGGGTGCCTGCCTCGTCGGTCCAGCCCTTCGAGGCGGCGTAGGCGACCATCTGATCGAAGCGCTCGGCCCAGTCGGCGCCGGCGCTGTCGCCGACCTGGCTGCGCACCCAAGCGGCGTCGACCCAGACGTGGGCGTCGCCGGCCGCGTGGCCGGCAGGGCCCATTGCCTCACCGACGGCGGCGTCGTCGGTGGTGTCGCTGCGCGCCGAGAAGGCGTCGAGGACGTCCGGCTCGACGACGGTGACAGAAGCGGCGGCGCGGTCGACGTCGATGATCATGGCCGTCGACCGTACCCCACCGCCCCGCTATCCCAGAGGCCATCGGGTCTGGCGCCGAAAACCGTCGCCCTGGCAACCAGTTTCGGCGCCAGAACCCACGACCACCCGAACCGGCGCCGAAAACTGTCGCCCAGACAACCAGTTTCGGCGCCGGAAGGATGGCACCGGGCACACGGGTCTACGCTGCGCTCCGCCACGCCGAACCAGGGGGACCGCCATGGCCACATCCGCATCCGTACTCGAACACCGCGTCGTCGCCGAGGGGCTCGCCTTTCCCGAGGGACCGGTGGTCATGCCCGACGGATCGGTCATCGTCGTCGAGATCGCCGGACCCCGCCTGACCAGGGTCCACCCCGACGGCACCACTACGGTCGTCGCCGAGTGGGACGACCCCGCCTCCGCGGGGCCCAACGGCGCCGCGCTCGGACCCGACGGCGCAATGTACGTCTGCAACAACGGCGGCTTCATCTGGTCCGACCGAGGCCTCCGCTTTCCCGGCGAGCGCGCCACCGGCGCGAACCAGTCCCCCGCCTATGTGACCGGCTCGATCGACCGGGTCGACCTCGACACCGGCACCATCACCACCCTTTACGACCAGTGCGACGGACACCGTCTCTGCGGCCCGAACGACCTGGTCTTCGACGGCCACGGCGGCTTCTGGTTCACCGATCTCGGCAAGCAGCGCCAGTGGGACGTCGACAAGGGCGGGGTGTTCTACGCCAAGGCCGATGGCTCGTCCGTCGCCCGGCGGGTCCCCAGCATCGACCATCCCAACGGCTGCGGCCTCTCCCCCGACGGCTCGACGCTCTATGTCGCCCAGACCACCACCGGGCGCCTGTGGGCCTACGACGTCGTCGCCCCCGGCGAGTTGGCCAACCCACGCGGACGATGCATCGCCAACACCCTGGGCAGCCTCGACTCCCTCGCCGTCGAAGCCGACGGCACCGTGGTGGTCGCGGCACTGCGCGACGGCCTCTTGGTGGTGCGCCCCGACGAGACCCACGAGTTCCTCGCCGTCGACGGACCACTGATCACCAACGTGGCATTCGCCGGCGAAGGTCCGACCACGGCCTATCTGACCGAGTCGGGCATCGGCAGCCTCCTGGCGATCGACTGGCCCCGCCCGGGCCTCGCGCTCGCCCACTGACATCGCTCTGGCGCCGAAACTCGCGCCCTGACGACAGTTTTCGGCGCCAGTTCCGATGGCCAACGCGTCTGGCGCCGAAACTCGTCGCCCTGACGACAGTTTTCGGCGCCAGTTCCGATGGCCAACGCGTCTGGCGCCGAAACTCGTCGCCCTGACGACAGTTTTCGGCGCCAGTTCCGACGGCCCTGCCCGTCTCAGAACGTGACGGGGCGACGTCCCGTGAAGGCGATGAAGCGAGTCAGCGCATCGTCGGTGTCGACCTCGATGGCGTCGTCGAAGCGACCCGGACCCCGGATCGCATCGGCGATCAGCGCCAACGACGCGTGCGCTGCCTCGGCGGTGGCGGCATCGATGCCGTGGTCGATCCCGGCCGCATCTGCGATGTCGAAGGCATGGGTCAACGGATCGACCCACAGCGCCCCGATGAACGCATCGACGGGTATCTCACCGAAGGGCGTGGCCGCCACCCGCTGCAGGATCCCCAGCTGATCGAGGCCGGCCAGGGTGGTGTCGACAGCCTCGGCGATGGTGGCGGCCGGGTCGTCGCCGGCGACATCGGCCTCGTCGGCCCGCTCGGGTGCCGGGTTCGCGCCGGTGACGGCGCCGACGTTGCGGATCACCCACGTGGCATGGCCGGCAACCTGACGTGCGGTCCAGCCCTCGCAGCACGACGGGTTGTCCCACGCGCCCTCGGGCACCCGTCGGGCAACGGCGTCGAGGGTGTACAGGGCCTTGGTGTAGCGGCGCAGGTTCTCACTCATGAGCGCACGTTACGCCCAACGAATCAGCGCCGCGTCGGGCCGTGCCCGTCGCCATCGAGCGACGACGGGAGCGGGGCTCGGCCCCACGCCGGCGAAGCGACGCCGACCCCGGGAATCGGGAACGCTCAGGCGCCGACGCCGGCCTTGGCCCGGGCAGCGATGCGCGCCCCCAGCGAGGCCAGCTGCCAGCTCCCGCCGCCGAGGGTGTTCTCGAGCTGCTTGACCCACAGAAAATACCGGTGCACGGGGTAGTCGACATCGGCGCCCATACCCCCGTGGAGGTGCTGGGTGCCGTGCACCACCCGCTGGCCGCCCTCGGCGGCCCACCACTTGGCCACAGCGACGGCCTCGCTCGCCGGGAGGCCGGCATCGAGCCGCCATGCCGCCTGCCACTGCACCAGCCGCATGGCATCGGTGTCGATGTAGCAGTCGGCGGCACGCAGTGCGACACCCTGGTTGGTCGACAGTGGGCGGCCGAACTGCTCGCGTTGGCTGGTGTACTCGGCGGCCATCTTCGTGGCCTCGGCACAGCAACCGACCGCTATGGCGGCCATGGCCACATTGACCCGCTCGACCGCCCAGGCGACGACCGAGCGGCCCTGGTCGACGGTGCCCAGCACCTGGTCGGCGCCGACGCGGTGGCCGTCGAGGACGAGCTCGCCGTGGAGCTCGCGGTTGGTGGTGTCGGACAACAGCATCGACACGCCCTCGGCCGATGGGTCGATGACGAACACGGTCAGCGCGTCGGGGCCGGTCGCTGCAGGCACCAGGATCCGATCGGCAACGGCCGCCGCCGGCACTGCAGGCTTGGTGCCCGACAGAACCCAGCCGTCGCCATCGGCGACTGCGCTGATCGACGACGTCATCGGGTCGTTGGCGCCCCACTCCTGGTAGGCGCCTGACAGCACGATGCTGCCGTCGACGACACCGGGCAGCAGCGCAGACTGCAGCTCGGCCGATCCGAACTCGGCGACGGGCATCGCGCCCATCACCAGGCTGGGCAGCAGCGGCACGGGTGCGACCCGACGCCCCTGCTGCTCGAGCACCATGCAGAGCTCGAAGACGCCGAACCCGAGCCCGCCGTGCTCTTCGGGAACGCTGACGCCCAGGAGGTTGGCGGAGGCCAGCTCGGTCCAGAGCTCGCGGTCGAAGCGGTCGTCGGTGGCCTCGATGTCGACCACGCGCTCGACCGGGCTCGAGCCGGTGAAGATCTGTTCGGCCAGCTCGGCCAGCGCCACCTGCTCGTCGGTGAGATCGAAGTTCATCGGGCGCTCCTCGTGCTGTACCCCGGGCGATCCGCGCCCGAACCGGTAACCGACCCGCCGCCGCTCATCGGGCGCTCCTCGTGCTGTACCCCGGGCGATCCGCGCCCGAACCGGTAACCGACCCGCCGCCGCTCATCGGGCGCTCCTCGCCATGCCCAGACCCATCCAGGCGACGATCTCGCGCTGGATCTCGTTGACGCCACCGCCGAAGGTGTTGATCTGCGCCGAGCGGCCCGCCGCCTCGACCTCGCCGCGCAGCATCGCCCCGGGCGAGCCGTCACGCAGATGGCCGGCGGCGCCGAGGATGCCGAGGAACAGGTGGTAGACGTCGGCGACCGCCTCGGTGCCGTAGACCTTGGCCGTCGAGGCCTGATGGGCCTGCAGCTCGCCGGCCTCGACCGCAACGGTCATCCGCCAGTTCAACAGGTTGAGTGCCTCGAGCTTGGCGTGGCTCTTCGCCAGGTCCATCTGCACCCACGGCAGGTCGATGATCAGCTCGTCGCTGCCGGGGCCCGCCGGGGTGGTGGCCGCCCAGTGGACGATGTCGTCGAAGAGGCGGAACGACAGCACGCTGACCGCAGCCAGGCCCACCCGCTCGTGGTTGAGCTGGCTGGTGATCAGGCGCCAGCCGCCGTCGAGGTCGCCGACGAGGTTGCCGTAGGGCACCCGCACGTCGTCGTAGTAGGTGGCGGTGGTGGTGGCGTGGCCGACGGTGACGATGGGCGTGAACCCGAAGCCGGGGTTGTCGGTGGGCACGATGATGATCGAGATGCCCTTGTGCTTCTTGACCTCGGGGTTGGTCCGGCACGCCAGCCACACGTAGTCGGCCTCGTTGGCGCCGCTGGTCCACATCTTCTGGCCGTTGATGAGCCACTCGTCGCCGTCGCGCTCGGCGCGCGTCGTGAGCGACGCCAGGTCGGTGCCCGCCGACGCCTCGCTGTAGCCGATCGCGAAGGTGATCTCGCCGGCGAGGATCTTGGGCAGGTAGAAGGCCTTGTGCTCGGCCGAGCCGTGCTCGATGAGGGTGGGGCCCACCGTGTTGAGGGTGACGAAGGGCATCGGGGCGTTCGCCCGCTGGGCCTCATCGAAGAAGATGAACTGATCGGTCGGCGGCCGGCCCTGGCCGCCGTATTCCACCGGCCAGCCGATGCCCAACATGCCGTCGGAGCCCATCTTGCGGAACAGTTCGCGCCGGACCGGCGAGGTCTCGTGGGCGCCACGCAGGGCGGTGCGGACGTCGTCGGTGATCAGATCGGCAAAGTACTCACGGACCTCCTTGCGGAAGGCCTGCTGCTCGGGGGTCTCCTGCAAGAACATGGTTTCTGACACTCCATCAGATTCGGCGCTTGCCAGAATGTAACAACCTCGAGGCCCTCGATCGAGCCCAACCGCCCCCGAACGCGCAAACAGTGGCGGCACACGCAGGCTCTGCTGCGTCCACCACCACTGTTCGCCTGCCCGTGCAGCCCCGCCGTGTGGCCCCTCCGACCACCGGTGGGGCCACACGACCGCCGTTGACGGGTCCGCCGGCCGCCCGATCGAGAGAGCCGCCGACCACTACGACTCCCGCGACCTCGCGGACGCGGGCCGCAGGGGACTACAAGGCGTCAGCGCCCTCTTCGCCGGTACGGATGCGCACCAGGCGTTCGACGGAGGTGACCCAGATCTTGCCGTCGCCGATCTTGCCGGTGCGCGCTGCGCCCATCAGCGCGTCGACCGCGGCGTCGGCGTCGTCGTCGGAAACGACGATCTCGAGGCGGCTCTTGGGAGTGAACGCCACCTTGTACTCGGTGCCGCGGTAGGTCTCGGTGTGGCCGCCCTGGCGACCGAAGCCCTGCGCCTCGGTGACGGTCATGCCCTGCACGCCCAGGGGAGCCAGGGACTCTTTGACCTCTTCGACCTGGTGCGGCTTGATGACTGCGGTGATCAACTTCATGACGGTGCGCTCTCTCTCGTGGACGGGCCTGACCGGGACCGGCAGCGCCTTGGACGCGCCGACCGCCGGGGGCATTTCGTAGCAGTACAGATAGCACAGAATCCGCGCGAAACGTCAAGAACTGTCGCATATATGACGCCTGAACCCGTGAAGCTTTGTACTAACCTCGGACTACATGGACGCCGATCGGCTCGGAACCCGGATCTCGATCGACCCGGGCTCACGCATTCCGCCGTTCGAGCAGCTCCGCGCTCAGCTGGCCCTGATGGTGGCCTCGGGCCGCCTCCGGCCAGGCGCACGACTGCCCACGGTGCGGGGTCTCGCCCAGACCCTGCAGCTGTCCAACGGGACGGTCGCCCGGGCGTACCGAGAGCTCGACTACGCCGGCATCATCGTCGGCCGGGGCCGCCGGGGCACCTTCGTCGCCGACGCCCCACCCAACGCCTACTCCACCATCGAGCAGAAGCGTCATCTCGACGAAGCGGCCCGCGCCTATGCGGTGACGGTGCGGCAACTCGACGTCGACGACGACGCAGCCATCGGCGCCGTGCGCGATGCACTCGCCGATCCCCCACCGGCCCGACCATGACCACGCCGCCCATGACCTCGCCGATCGGACCCCTGATCGGCGCAGCGACCCTCGTCGAATGCCTCGACCAAGTCGTCGTCTGCGACGTGCGCTGGTACCTCGACGGGCGCAGCGGACGCGCCGCCTACGAGGCCGGCCACATCGAGGGGTCGGTGTTCGTCGATCTCGACGTCGATCTGTCCGACCCGCCTCGCTCCCCCGGCGGGCGCCATCCGCTGCCCACGCCGGAGCGTTTCGCCGAGTCGATGACGCGCCTCGGCATCGGCGACCACTGCAGCGTCGTCGCCTACGACGATGCCGGCGGCGCCATCGCCGCACGCCTGTGGTGGATGCTCGACAGCCTCGGGATCGACGTCGCCGTGCTCGACGGCGGTATCGACGCATGGCCCGAGCCGCTGTCGACGGAACCGGCCCGGCCGGGCCCGGCGACGTTCACGCCCCGCCAGTGGCCGCCCGAACGCTTCGTCGACGCCGACGCCGTCGCGACTCGCGGCCCCGCCACGGTCGTGCTCGACGCCCGACCCCCTGAGCGGTACCGCGGCGACCCGAATCCCATCGACCCGCGCTTCGGCCACATCCCCGGCGCCCGCAGCCGTCCCGTCGCTGCGAACCTGTCCGAGGGTCGGTTCCGCAGCGCAGACGAGCTGCGCAGTGGCCTGGCCGGGCTCGGTATCGGCGAGGGCACGCCCGTCATCGCGTCGTGCGGCTCGGGCGTCACCGCCTGTCACGACCTGCTGGCACTCCGTCTCGCCGGCATCGGCGACGGTCGCCTCTACGTCGGCAGCTGGTCGGACTGGGGCGCCGATCCGGACCGTCCGGTCGAGACCGGCGACGACCCCGCCTGAGACCGAGCCACGCTGATCAACCCTGCGAAATCTGGAGATCTGGTCGTGCCCGAGGCCCCAGATATCCAGATTTCGCAAACGATGTAAGGACCGAACGGTCAGCCGAGCCGGCCGGAACGTCGGATCGTCAGGGCCGCCCGATCAGGACGCGCCGTAGACCGGTGCCGGGGCCGGAGCGGCGGCGATGCTCGCGTGCACCAGCGCCCCCACCTCGTCCGCTGTCATGCGCCGGTCGCCGACGGACTCGACGGGGCCGTGCTGCCAGCCGTCGCAGACGTTGAGCTGGCCACCGGTGGCCTCGAAGGTGCGGCCGGTGACATCGCACAGCGGGCTCGCCAACCAGGCCACCAGCGGGCTCACGTTCTCCGGCGCCTTCTCGTCGAAGGTGTCGGGGTCGACGTCGGCCGAGTAGAAGATGCCCTCGGTCATGCGGGTCCGGGCGTCGGGCGCGACTGCGTTTGCGAGCACGCCGTAGCGGCCCCACTCGGCGGCCTGCTGGATGGTCAGCTGGGCGATCGCGGCCTTCGCGGCCGCGTAGTTGCCCTGCCCGATCGAGCCCATCAGCCCGGCGCCCGAGCTGGTGTTGACGACGCGGGCCACGACGTCCTCGCCGGCCTTGGAGCGCTCGCGCCAGTGGTCGATGGCGTGGCGGGCCGGGGCGAAGTGGCCCTTGAGGTGTACACGGACCACGTCGTCCCATTCCTGTTCGCTCATGCTCGCCAGCATCCGGTCGCGCAGGAACCCGGCGTTGCAGACGAGCGCGTCGAGACGACCCCAGGTGTCGACGGCCTGGGCGATCATCGCCGCGGCCTGGTCCCAGTCGGCGACGTCGGCACCGTTGGCGGCAGCTTGGCCGCCCATGGCTTCGATCTCGGCGACGACGTCGTGGGCCGGGCCCTCGGTGGCGTCGTGGCCGTCACGGCTGACGCCCAGGTCGTTGACCAGGACGTGGGCACCCTGGGCCGCCAGCTCGAGTGCGTGCGCCCGGCCGAGACCTCGGCCGGCGCCGGTGACGATCACGACCTGTCCCTCGCAGATACCCATGGGGTTGTTCCTTCCCGGCCGCATCGGCCAACGATCTGACGAACCGTCAGGTTCTAGCGCGACCGTACCGTGCCGGCCACTGCGCAGCGGCGAAGGAGCCGACGGACCTCGGCGTCAGCCGGCGGCAGCCACGGCCGCTCGGCGGCCGCCCGCGAGCTCGGCCAGGCGGTCTGGCGCGATCGGGAAGCACGAGTCGGGGGTGCCGGCTGCCGCCCACACGACGTCGTGGGCGAAGAGGTCGGTGTCGACGAGGGTGACGAGCTCGCCGACGTGACCGAACGGCGGGGTGCCGCCGATGGCGAACCCGGTGGCCGACCGCACCATGGCCGCATCGGCCTTGCCCACGTGATCGACGCCGAGTGCTGCGGCGACCAGGCGCTCGTCGACGCGGTTGGAGCCCGACGTCAGCACCAGCACCGGCTGGTCGCCGGCGACGAACACCAGCGACTTCACGATCTGACCCAGCTCGCACCCGACCGCGGCCGCTGCGTCGGCAGCGGTGCGGGTGCCGTCGGGAAAGCGGCCGATCTCGGGTTCGAAGCCGAGGTCGCGCGCGGCGTCGGCGAAGCGCTCGGTGCCGTCGGCCACCTATTGCTCCGGGGCCGAGGACGCCTGCGCCATCGACCACGCCCGCTCCGTCGACGCCGTCCGCACCATCAGCGACGCCCGCGTACGAGCCGTCCGGGGCGGGCGCCGGTGTCGGCGCCCTCGCGGCGGGTCACCTCGCCGGCGACGATGGTGGCCACGTAGCCCTCGGCGTCCTGCACCAGGCGCCGACCGCCCGCGGGCAGGTCGTGCACCAGACGGGGCGCCCGCAGCTTCAGGCGATCGAAGTCGATGACGTTGAGGTCGGCGCGCTTGCCGACCTCGATGGTGCCGCGGTCGCCCAGGCCGAACATGGCGGCGGTGTCCTGGGTCTGCTTCTGCACCACGAACTCGAGGTCGAGCTTCTCGCCGCGGCTGCGGTCGCGCGCCCAGTGGGTGAGCAGGTACGTCGGGATCGACGCGTCGCAGATCATGCCGCAGTGCGCCCCGCCGTCGGACAGGCCCGACACGCCCCGTGGATGCGTGAGCTGTTCGCGGATGACGTCGTGGTTCTCCTCGACGTAGTTGAACAGCGGCAGCATCATCATGGCCATGCCGTCGTCGGCCAGGCAGGCGTCGTAGAACGCCTCGAGCGGGCTGACACCGTTGGCCTCGGCGATGGCGACGATGGAACGGTCGGGGGTGGGCTCGTAATCGGGGGGATCGCCCAGCACGTAGAGGCGATGCAGCATCGCCTGGACCAGCCCGGCCACACCGTCCCACAGCTGGGTGGGATCGGCCGGAGCGTCGTCCTCGCCGAGGATGGCGGCCCGCACCTCGGGGGTGCCCATGGCGGCAACGCGCTCGCCGAGGGGCAGGTGGGCGATGGCCCGGTAGCTCGGCCGGCGGGCGAAGGCATGGTGGGTCTGCAGCCCGATGAGCATGCCGAAGGGCCGCGCTGCGACCTGGGGACGCAGGTCGGCGCCGCGCTCGGCGGCGGCCATCGACTCGGCCATCAGCTCCTTCCACAGATCCGGTGCGGCCTCGACCTGCAACAGGGCGAAGGTGACCGTCACGCCGGTCTCCTCCGCCAGGCGGGCCATCCACTCGACCTCCTTGGGCGGGTTGATGACGTCCTCGCCCGCGGAACCGACCGGGGCGAGCTCGAAGACACCGCCGCCGCCGGCGGCCAGGGCACGGCCGAGGCCGAACAGTTCGTCCTCGGCGGCGAAGGTGCCCGGCACCGGCTCGCCGTCGATGGCCCGGTGGGCGATGGTGCGCGACGTCGAGACGCCCAGCGCGCCGGCTTCGACGGCCTCGCGCACGATGGCGGCCATCTGTTCGATGTCGGTCTCGGTGGCGGCCTCGTTCTTGGCGCCGCGCTCGCCCATCACGTAGCCGCGGACGGCGCCGTGGGCGACCTGGGTGGCGATGTCGACGGCGAAGCGGCGGCTCTCGAGGTGGTCGAGGTACTCCGGGAAGGTCTCCCACTGCCAGTCGATGCCCTCGGCCAGTGCGGCGCCCGGGATGTCCTCGACACCCTCCATCAGCTGGATGAGCCATTCCTCGGAACCGGGTCGCACCGGGGCGAAACCGACCCCGCAGTTGCCCATCACCAGGGTGGTGACGCCGTGCATCGAGCTGGGCGCGAGCTCGTCGTCCCAGCTGGCCTGGCCGTCGTAGTGGGTGTGGACGTCGACGAAACCGGGCGTGACGACGAGGCCGGTGGCGTCGATCGTGTCGGTGGCCTCGCCCTCGAGGTCAGCACCGACGGCGACGATCTCGCCGTCGCGGATCGCGATGTCGGCCAGGCGTCGGGGGCTACCGGTGCCGTCGACGACGGTGCCGCCACGGATGAGCAGGTCGTAGGGCGCGGAAGTGTTCATGGCCCCATCATGGCTGATATCTGACGCTGTGTCAGGCGTCTCACCTCATGCGCTAGCGTCGGCGCCGGGCCTTCGATGGGGGCCGACCGATCCGGGTGCCGCCGGCGCTCGTCGACAGCCGAGGGGAGATCCGATGCCGGGACCGATGGATGGCGTGCGTGTCGTGGAGCTGGGGGTGTGGGTTGCGGGGCCGGCCGCCGGCGGGATCCTCGCCGACTGGGGCGCCGATGTCGTCAAGATCGAGCCGCCCACCGGCGACCCCGCCCGGGTGTTCCAGCGCATGCTCGGCGGCGACATGCCCACCAACCCGCCCTTCGAGCTCGACAACCGATCGAAGCGCTCGGTCGTGCTCGACCTGGGCACCGAGGCCGGCATCGCGGCGGCGCTGCGGCTGCTCGACGATGCCGATGTGTTCGTCACCAACGTCCGCACCGAGGGCCTCGCCCGCCTCGGGCTCGACTGGCCGTCGCTGCAGGCCCGCAACCCCAGGCTGATCTACTGCTCCATCACCGGCTATGGCCTCGAGGGCGACGACGCCAACCGGCCCGCCTACGACATCGCCGCCTTCTGGGCGCGCTCGGGCATCGCCAGCCTCTTGACCCCCGAGGGGTCCGATCCCCCGTTCCAGCGTGGCGGCATGGGCGACCACAGCACCGGTCTCGCCGGCGCCGCCGCGGTGTCGGCGGCGCTCTATGCCCGGGAGAAGACCGGCGAGGGTCAGCTCGTGTCCACGTCGCTGTATCGCCAGGGCGCGTACACCGTGGGCTTCGACATGAACATCGCCCTACTGTGGGGGCTGACCCTGCAGGTCGGCCGCCGCGAAGCCATGGGCAACCCGTCGGTCAACAACTACGTGGCCGGCGACGGTCGCCGGTTCTGGATCGTCGGGCTCGAGGGAGCGCGCCACTGGCCGCCGATCGCCCGGGTGGTCGGCCATCCCGAGTGGCTCGAGGACGAGCGGTTCGCCACGCCCATGGGTCGGGCCCAGAACGCGGCCGAGCTGGTGCAGCTGCTCGACGAGGCGTTCGCCACCAAGACCCTCGACGAGTGGGCCGAGATCTTCGCCACCGAACCCGACTTCTTCTGGGCGCCGGTCAACACCGTCGACGACGTCCTCGCCGATCCCCAGAGCGCGGCGTCGGGGCTGTTCGTCGACGTCCCCGACGGCGTGTCGAGCACCCGCATGGTGTCCACCCCGGTGGACTTCCACGGCACGCCCTGGGCACCGCGCCGCACCGCACCGGGCCTCGGCGAGCACACCGCCGAGGTCCTCTCCGAGCTGGGCTTCACCGACGACGAGATCGCCGAACTCGCGGGCACCGACGCCTCGGCGTGACGAGGCAGATGCTCGTCGCTGCCGCGATGGAGGCGACACCGCCGCAGAGCCGATCGGGGCGGGCGGCGCGGCTCGACGGGGCCCGGCCGGGGACCGTCGGGTCAGGTGCGGAGGCGGCGGGCGAGGGCGGCCGGCGGCAGCGATGTCGGGAAGTCGACCCCTGCGACCCGGGGCGGCTCGGCCGCCGCGGCCGGCGCTGCATCCCTGGTCACGGTGAACTCCGCATCGAGATCCAGGCCGAACAGCGCGGCCACGAGGTTGCCGGGCACCGCCTGTGCTCGATCGTGCAGCGCCTGCACGCTGGCGTTGTAGAACCCACGGGCCAGGGCGATGCGGTCCTCTGTGTCGATCAGCGCGGCGCGCAGGCCGGCGAAGGACTCGTCGGCGGTCAACGTCGGGTAGGCCTCGACGAGCGCGAGGACGCGGTGCAGGGCTGCGGTCTCGGCCCGGATCTGGCGCTCGGCGGTGTGCACCGCCTCGTCGGTGGGCTTCGCGGGGAGATCGTTCGCCAGCGTCGATCGCAGTTCGGCGACCGCGCGCTGGACCTCGCTCTCGTGCGCGGCGTGGGCCCGCACCACCTCGGCGAGCGCCGGGATCAGGTCGTGACGGCGTCGGAGCTGGACGTCGATGAGCGACCAGGCGCTCTGGACGCGCTCACGCAGCAGTACCAGGCCGTTGTAGGTGAACACGATCGACAAAGCCGACATGACCATCAGCGCGAACACGATGCCCGCGGCCGGCCCCCACGGCGAGATCTGGCTCCAGGTGATGGTCTCCGCGGCGAGCGCCTCGCCGTCGTGCCAGGCCACGGCGGCGGCGATGGCGCCCACCATGGCCGCGACGAAACCCATGCCGACCCCGACACGTTCGACGTAGAGCGCGTCCGCCTCGGTACCCACCCGGACGAGGAAGCGGTGTTGGCCGTGGCGGTCCTGGCCGATCAGCGGCATGAGACCTTCGTAGGGGAGCTGGGCAGTGCCGAGGACGTAGACGTCGGCGCCGACGGGGATGACCTTTTCGACGACACGCCGCCTCTTGGTACCGAGCGTCCGGGCCGCGATGTGGCGGCTCGCCAGCGTCGGGTTCGGGTCGAGCGCCGGCTGGAGCAGCGCGTACGGGCCGTCGTAGGTCTCGCGACCTTGCACCTCGGCCCGGCGGGGCCGGACCTCGATGTCGCCGTCGTCGTCGACGAGACGGAAGGCGATGGGCCCGCCGACCTTCTCACCGGTCTTCTTCCAGCCGTTGTCGTCGTTCTCGACGTAGAACTCGTTCTTCCACCACACGCATTCGACCGCTGACTGCGGGCTCGGTACGGACTCGTCGGACTCCGCCCGGCCCATCAGCTCGTTGAGGCCCAGGGACACCCCGCGTGTCGACGAGGTCGGGAGGTCCTGGATCAGACGCTTGCGGCCGAGAAAGACCAGCCAGACGCCGATCCCGACCAACGCGACGACGAGCCCCACTGCGACACCTGCACGAGCGATGAACTCGGGCGCGATCGAGTTGGGGTCGGCCAGGACCTGGGGCGCGGGGGCAACCGACTGCATCGGCGCACCATCGGCGAGGGCCGCATCGCTGCTGAGCCGGTCGTCGCAGTCTGGGCCGAGCGACCCATGCCAGGTCGTCATGGCCGACACCGACGGTCGAGGCGGCTGCTCAGAGCTCCGAGGGCACGTGGTGGTCGGCCATGTAGCCGGCGAACTCGCGCCGGAGGGCACCCTCGTCGAGCCCGAATGACGACGCGTCGTAGCGGTGTGCACCGTTGCGGTCACGGGGATGCTGCTCGTGCCAGGCCGCCATGCGCCGGCGACCGAGGTCGCAGAGGTCGAACCCGAAGCGCTGGTAGGCGCGCTCGATGGAGCCGACCGGATCGTCGACGAGCTCTGCATAGGGCAGGTGGAACACCGTGGCGGGGTCCCAGTCGGCCAGGTGGGCGGCCGACACCTCGAGTGCGTGATGGCAGCGGGCTCGCCATTGCCGGCCGACGGCTTCGGGGTCGATGGCATCGCTGAACATCGACCGCAGCGTGGTGCAGAGGCTGGCGACGCTCGGGACGACCTTCGCCGGGTCACGGTGGGTGACGATCAGGCGGGCGTCGGGGTAGACGGCGCGCAGAGCGTCGAGGTGCCAGAGGTGTGCCGGGGACTTCAACGACCACCGCTCGGTGGGCACGGTCGTCTGCAGTGTTCGCAGACCCAGGTGGTGGAAGCGGTACGGCTGGATCATGTCTGCGGCATCGCACCAGGCGGCATAGCCCGGTACGTCGAGGATGGTCTCGAACGACAGGCTGGCGAAGCTCGTGGCGAGGAGTTGCACGCACTCGGTGGGCCGGGTCGCCCCCAGGGCACGTTTGGCGGGCAGGTCGGGAACGAGGCCATCACGGCGCTCGTCGCGGGCGAGCGCCTCACGCAGTCGCGGGTCGCTTCCCAGGTCGGCGAGGGTGGGCGGCGGGGCCACCGTGGCGGCCTGCCATCCCAGCAGGGCACGGTTGAACGGGTCCTGGGCCAGGAGGTCGGCGAGCATGGTGGTGCCGGTGCGAGGCAGGCCGGTGACCACGATCGGCGAGCGGACCGTCTCGTAGTCGACGACGTCGCTCGTGGCCGCGAAGTCGACCATGCGCAGCCGTTGCTGGAGCAGATCGCCGAGCATCGCCCCCATGCGCCGGCGGCCAGCGGCGCTGGGCCGGGCTTCGGTTTCGATCGATTCGACCAGTACACCCAGGGCTTCGATTGCCTGGGCATCGCCGAGTTCCTGCAGGCCCGTCGCGGTCCGGGCGCCGGCGACGAGGGCGTCGACCGACAAGGGGCGGTCACCCGAGGGGGTGGCGCCGGACATCGTCGGGCTGTGGGGGACCTGACCCGGGCCGAGCATGGGAGCCGAGCATACGACGCAGTTCGGTGACCAACGACCCTGCCGTTCCCGCTGTGTCGTATGGTTGGGCTCGTGGAGCTGGCGGTGCTTTGGGTGGTGCTGATCGCGATCGTGGCCTTCGTCCTGGGAGTGGTCGGCGGCTGGTTCGCCACGCGTCGCGTCCGGGCGTCGGGCGTCCCGGCCCAGGCGCCGCTCGCGAAGGCTGCGGGCGCCTCCTCGGCCGACACGACCGATTCGGAGGCGGAGGCGGAGTCGGAGCCGGGTCCGGCCGGTGCCGACATGGCGGCCGCTGCTCGTCTCGAGCGCGACGAACGCGCCCGCTACGCCGAGATCATCGGGATCGAGACAGAGAACGCTTCGTTGCGCGCGGTCGCTGCCCGGGTGCCCGGTCTCGAGCGACGCATCCGCGAACTCGAAGGCGCCATCGAGGAGCACACCGGGCGTTCCGAACCGGTGCTCGACCTCACCGGCCCCGAACCCGTCGTCCGCACCGAAGGCGCCGACGTCACGAGGCGCTGACGCCCGGGGACGTCGACCCGCCGCGGCATCCGGCCCGGGGTTCCGCCACCGCAACGACCCCTGCCCCTGGCACGATGGTGGCCGTCATGGGAACCCGGATCCGTCGCTTGATGGTCATCGTGGTCGCCGGGTTCGCCCTGGTGGCCTCGTCGTGCAGCAACGACGCCGACGGCCGCGCCGGCGGCGCAATCGACGACCCGTCCACGACACCGACCGCCACCATCGAGGCGCCCTCCCCCACGACGGGTCCAACCCCGACGCTCGTCGACGGGCCCGACGAGACAGCCGACCCCGATGCCACGCCGACGCCGCTCGCCACACCCACCGCAGGCGAGACCGACCCGACACCGACGGCCGACGGTGGGAGTGGCGGCAGCGATCCGTCGCCGCCCGACCCTGTCGACCCAGCGGGTAGCCGAGCCCGCCACCGAGGGTCCCACCACCCCCCGATTGCCCGCCGACCCCGCAGACGATGCGACTCCAGACCGGCCCGTGACTGCGAATCTGGTCGTCGACGTGCTCGAACGGCTCGGCCACGACACCACCGCCTTCACCCAGGGGCTCGAGTTCCACGAGGGACGCCTCTACGAGAGCCGGGGCCTCTACGGTCGATCCGCCCTGACCGAGATCGATCCCGTCACCGGCGCCGTCCTGCGCCGCACCGACTTGGCCGACGAGTTCTTCGCCGAGGGCATCACGGTGGTCGACGATCGCATCATCCAGATCACCTGGCGGGAGGAACGAGCCTTCGTCTACGACATCGACACCTTCGCCGTGGTCGACGAGTTCACGTACCTGGGTGAGGGATGGGGTCTCTGCCTCGACGAAGCGGGCGCCGGCCGGCGTCTGATCATGTCGGACGGCACCGATGTCCTGACGTTCCGGGATCCCGAGACGTTCGCCCCGACGGGCTCGGTCGACGTGACGCTCGACGGCGCCCCGCTGGACAACATCAACGAACTCGAGTGTGTCGACGGCCTGGTGTGGGCAAACGTCTGGCTGACCGACTCGATCGTCGTGATCGACCCCGCCGACGGCACGGTCGTGTCGGTCATCGACGCCAGGGGCCTGTTGACCCCGGCCGAACTGGCGGGAGCCGACGTCCTCAACGGCATCGCCCGCGACCACGACACCGGCCGCTGGTTGATCACCGGCAAACTCTGGCCGACCATGTTCGTGGTGGATTTCGTCCCCGCCTGAGGAAAAGGGGTCGAGTCCTCCGTCCCGACATCGCGGCATGGGACCCCAGGCCCCTGCGCTCAGGGACAGGGGTCAAGTCGTACTTTCGACCAACTCCGAGAACAACGGCCGGGTGGCGCACAGCCCAGAGTTGGTTGATAGTACGACTTGACCCCAGCGGTTGGCTCAGCGTTTCCCTCAGACGACGAGCGTCAGGGGCAGGCCGTCGGCGTCGACACCGTCGCCGAGCACCGTCGCCTGGCCGAGGGCGTAGCGGCGGGCCGACCACGCGGCCGCGAGGGCATCGAGCACGTCGTCGACGCCGAACCGTCCCATCGCCACGGCAGCCTCGTCGGCGGAACCGTCGGCGGCACCCGCGGCGGTCTCGGCCCGGCGCACGAGCCCGACGGGATCGCGCAGGGCCTCCGCAACGAGGCCCGTGTCGCCCAGGGCCTCGGCGAGCACCTCGATCCGCTCGGCCACGCCCTCGGAGCTGCGCTTGGGAGCCAGCGGCCGGCCGGCCATGACCGTGAACGAGGTCTCGGGATGGACCTCGACGAACCTGGGTCCGCCGCTGCGCTGGGCAGCCAGCGCCGCTGTGCGGACCTGGCGGATGGCCGGCACCAGGTTCCACGCCTGCTTCGACAGGCCCCGGCCGCTGACGGCGCGGCTGCGGGCCAGAGCGTCGGGGTAGTCGACCGCGTCGAGCACGGTCCGCATCGGCGTGGGGAACAGCGTGGAGCGGCGCGGCCCGAGCAGCAACCGGGCGGCCCGGTCGCTGGGACGCGGTGCGTCTTCGGGCAGCCCGATGGGCATGTCGGTACCGATGACCGTGGCCCCCACCGCGGCGGCGAGGCGTAGGACCACATCGATGTCGGCGCACCAGCGCAGCCGAGGAGCCGCACCGGACCCGAGCACCGCTGCCACCCATGCCCCGGCGCTGCCATCGACGCCGACGACGGTGGGGTCGCTCACGGCACCAATCGTGTGTAAGCCTGCCCGACCTCGGCTGCGACCGCGGCCATGTGGGCATCGTCGTGGTAGGAGGTGCGGGGCCAGAAGAATCCCCGCAGCCCGTCCTTGGGGTTGCGGGGCACCACGTGGACGTGCAGATGAGCGACGCTCTGGCTGATGCGGTTGTTCATGGCGACGAACGTGCCCGCGTGGCCGAGACCGCTCTCCATGGCCGCCGACAGCCGCTGGACCCGCTCGAAGAGCGGCCCGATCGTCTCGACCGGCAGATCGGCGAGGGTGCCGTGGTGAATCCGGGGCACCACCAGGGTGTGGCCGACGAACAACGGACGGCGGTCGAGGAAGGCCACGGCGACCTCGTCGGCGAACACGACCGCCGCGGGCTCGGCCTCGGCGACGATGCGGCAGAACACACACGCACCCGCAGCGGCCCCGGCTGCCGGGCTCATCGGCGCTCGGGCGCCGCTGCGTCGTCGAGAGGCAGATAGCCGGCGACGTCGTGGGGCGGCGTGTCGAGGTACACCTTGGCCTCGGGCGCGCCCGAGAACCGTCCGTGGCTCCACCGGATCTCGACGTGCCCGTCGACGAAGCGATCGCCGCCTGCGACGCGGTCGTGCACATCGATGCGCCAGCGCACCAGCGGCTGGCCCGCAGCGTCGGGCCAGACATCGAAGCTCCGCAGATCGAAGGCCTGACGGAAGTCCCACGGCGTGGCAACGCGATAGCGCAGCGGGTCGCCGCCGAGGTCGGCACCGAGCACGAAGTACGGCGCCGCCTGCAGCCGCAGGAGCCGCCACACCATCTCTTCGCGACGGGCCCGGGTATCGAGGCTGGCGTGCCAGCGCTCGGCGCTGCCCTGCGCCGCCGCGAGCGCGAAATCCGATGCCGGCGCCGCGGCACGGCCCGGCCAGGGCCCGCGCACCGCAGCGTTCTTGATGCGCCGACGATGGTCGGGCTGGAGATCCTCGACATGTGCGGGCATGTCGTCGAGGCCGAGCTCGTCGATGTACGCCGCGTACAGCGCCTGATGGGCCTCGGGGGCGACCGCAGCGAACCAGTCGATGCGTTCGCCGCCGCGGTCGGTGAGGCGCCGATCCAGCAGATGTGCCGGTCCCGCGTTGTGCAGGATGGCAGACCCGTACTTGCAGCTCACGAGGTACACGTGGTCGATGGTGAACCGTTGGCCCATGCGGTGGCGAACTCTGCGGGATGGGTGCCGTCGGCCCGTGCCGCCGCCAGGCGGTCGAACTCCCCGGCGCCGACGTTGAGGATGTGACCGGGCCGGATCTCGAGCGCGTCGTCGAGGCTGCGGTAACCGAGCATCGCCAGGCCGGTGACGATCTCGGTGATCTCGGTGCGGAGCGCGACCACGACGCGGCCTGCCGACTCAGCGCTCGCGGAACAACGGCGAGAACTGCAGCTGGGCGCCGAGCATCTCGGCGGGCAGATCGGTGGCGCTGTAGACGTGGAGGTGGGTGTAGCCGTCGACGGCCATGCCGGTGATGCTCATCCACTCGACCAGCGCGTCGGCCCAACGCTCGTCGAGCAGCGCCGACCGGAGCGCCTCGGCCCGGCCGGCGGGGAGCTTCGCCGGGTCCGAGCGCGCCACGAGCTCCAGTGCGAGCACCCGGGCCAGGATCTCGACGTCGTCGGCGAGGTAGACGTCGGGCGGATCCGAACGCACCACGGCGTAGGCGACACCGGCCAACAGTTCACGCGCCCCGTGCGGTGAAGGCGGCGACCTCGGCCTCGCTCCAGAACCCGGCCAGGGGTTCGGTGTGGCCGGCCGCGTAGCGACGCAGACGCTCTTCGCCCTTGGGGTCGTGCAGCTCGATGACGTCGAACACCCCCCGGGGACCGACCGCACGCAGGGCCTTGTCGCCCTCGCTGCCCGGGCGTGGCTGGTTGGACGTGAGCACGATGACACCGAGTGGCGGGTCGTCGAGGGCGACCAGCACCGACTGCAGAACGTGCAGCCTCCCCAGCATCTTCCACAGTGTGTCGGTCCGGAGCAGACCCGGCCGCGAGGTGGTGAACGCTCCCGAGACGTCGACGAACCAGTGCCCGCCGGAGTCCTGCGACGCCACCTTGAAGGTGAACTGGATACCGGCCTGGGGCACCCGGGCCTTGTCCTCGACGATCATCCCGGACCGCTCGAGCAACGCCTGGGCGATGTCCTGGGCCTTCTTGCCGTCCTGCACGGCACGGGCCTGGAAGTGATCCTGGCGCTCGTCGTGGCTGAGGGTCTCGATGAGCTGGAGCTGCAGCTCGAGCTCGGGCTGTTCGGTGACCGAGGCCGTGACCGAGGCGATCCGCGCGCTGCGTTCGTGTTCGGCGGCGACCCGGCGCTCGGCCAGATCGACGTAGTCGGCGTCGAGGTCGTAGCCCACCCCGACGCGCCCGGTGCGCGCCGCGGCCACCAGCGTCGATCCCGACCCCATGAACGGGTCGCACACGATGTCGCCCTCGTAGGTGTAGAGGTCGATCAGACGCCGGGGCAGCTCCACCGGGAACGGAGCCGGATGCCCGACCCGAGTGGCGGATTCGGCGTCGATCTCCCACACGTCGCGGGTGACGTCGACGAACTCGTCGTTGGGGATGCTGGAGCGGTGCGGCAGGCCCTGGGCCCGGCGCTCCGGGGCCGACAGGGCCCGATCGAAGCGGCCCTTGCTGGCGATGACGACCCGCTCGGTGATGTCGCGCAACACCGGGTTGGCGGCCTTGGCGAACGACCCCCAGGCACACGAACCAGACGACGTCTTGCCCTTCTGCCAGATGACCTCGCCCCGCAACAGCAGCCCGAGATCGTCCTGGAGGATGGCGATGACGTCGGCCGACAGGCTGCGGTAGGGCTTGCGGCCGAGGTTCGCGACGTTGACGGCGATGCGCCCACCCGGCTCGAGCACCCGCACGCACTCGGCGAAGACCGACCGCAGCATCTGCAGGAAGTCGAGGTAGGTCTCGGGGATGCGTCGGTCGGGGTGCTCGGCCTCGGCGGTGACGGCGAGTTCGTACTCCTTGCCGACGAAGTACGGCGGCGAGGTCACCACGAGCGCGACGCTGTTGTCGGGCAGATGATGCATGTCGGCGGCATCGCCCAGCAGGCACGCACCGGAGCCGAGCTCGGGGACCGGGCCGTGGACCGTCGCGTCCGAGGAGATGTTCGGCGGGCTGAAGCGGGCGTAGAAGTCCGAGGCGTCGTGGCCCTCGCGGCGGCCCGCGCCGAACGACGACGTGGAGGTCGTGCGGGCACCGCGCCGGGTGGACGCAGGAACCTGTGGGGTGGGCTCGGCGGCGGAGTCGGCCATGGAGAGCACCCTAATCAGCGCCTGTGACAACGGGGGGCATGGCTGGGCGAAGGTGCGATCCGGGGCGCTCGATGGCATGATTGAGGGTCGAGTAACTTCGCAGGGAGCACCATGGCATTCAAGGCTGGCGACCGGGTCGTCTACCCCCATCACGGGGCTGCCATCATCGAAAAAACCGAGGTCAAGGAGGTGTTCGGCGAAAAGACCGAGTACCTCGTCCTCCGGATGGCGCATGGGGAGATGATGTTGTCGGTTCCCGTCGACAAGGCCGAAGAGGTCGGCATGCGCTGGCCCATCAGCGGCGAAGACGTCGACGACCTGTTCGACGTCCTCAAGCGACGCGACGTCCGCGAGCCCGCCAACTGGAGCCGGCGCTTCAAGAACCACCAGGAGAAGCTCAAGTCCGGGGACGTCTACCAGGTCGCCGAAGTGGTCCGGAACCTGGCCTTGCGCGACCGCGACAAGGGGCTCTCCGCCGGCGAGAAGACGCTCTACAACAAGGCCCGCAACGTCTTGGTGTCCGAGCTCAGCTTCGCCCTCGACGTCAGCGAGGACGACGCCACCGCCAAGGTCGACGGCGCACTCGTCTGAGCGTCACCGCCTCCCGGGGCCCGTCATCGGGCGTCGATCAGGCGTTGGGATCCACCCGGAAGCACGACTGCACCGACTCGCCGCGCGAGCGCACCGAGAAGCAGTAGCGGCCACCGGGTGTCAGGGCTTCCTTGCCCATCACCACGACACTGTTGGTACCCGACAGGATCGCCCGGCCGGTCTCTTGTGCGGCGCTGTCGTCGCTGCGGAAGTCCGACCCGTCGAACACACAGAAGTCCAGCTCTTCGCCGCCGCGGGTGAACGTGGCCTGTGACACCGACGGCGTCTGCTCGAAGAAGGCCAGCACGGGCAGGCCGTTGTGGCCCGGGCAGTGGCTGCGCGGCGACGGCCACTCGGTGATGTGGCGGTTGACCGGCACGACCGAACCGTTGCCGGGCCAGGCGTAGGCCCTGTCGATGGTGCGGCTCCAGTCGCGCTCAGCGCCGTAGATGTCGAGCGTCGCTGCCATCCGGATGAGGCCGGCGTCGGGGTCGCGCCAGGCGCCGTAGCCGACCTCGCGCAGGCTCGGGGTCAAGAAGCCGACGGCATGGAACGGACCGGTCACCCAGCCGTCCACCGCCGTGACGTCGGCGACGTTCGAGGCCGTGGTGCCGTACACGTTCGAGCGCATGCCCGAGTCGTGGCCGGCCTGGCTGGAGCCGGGCAGGCTCAGGTCCTGCTCGTGGGCCACCACGCCGTTGAGCACGAGATAACGCGAGTGCGACAGGGCGTCGGCCGACAGGTCGTCGCGCTCTCGCACCGGATCGAGCCCCGCCTGGGACCGATAGAGGTTCACCCGGTCGAGCCAGGTCTCGAAGCGGCGTTGGCCGAACCCGTCACCCTGCTTGGCTCGCCCGCGGACGCCGTTCGCCTGGGACACCACCATGTCGCCGCGAGCATGCAGGCCCCTGTGGCTGCCGAAGAGGACATGGCTGATGCCTGCGTCCTCGATGCTGCGGATGTCTTCTCCGGGGGCACCGATGACGAGGTCGTCGCGACGGTCGCCGTTCAGGTCGACGGCGAGCAGTGACGAACCGAACCGATCGTGGCTGCCGGGCCGATCGGAGATGCGCCCGCCCTGGGTGAAGCGTTTGCTGCCCTTCAGACGCAGGCCCCGAGCGTTGGTGTCGACGACCACGACCGACCCCGCCTCCGACTGACGGCGCACGGTCTCGCCGGGCACGCCGATCGCGAGCTCATCACGGCCGTCGCGGTCGAAGTCGCCGGCGGCGAGAGCGGCGCCGAACGTGTTGCCCGGTCGGGGCTTGCCGCGCAGCGGCGAGCGCTGGCTGAGGAACCGATTGCCGTTCGTCCGCAGGCCTTCAGGTCCGCCCATGATCACCGAGACGCCGCCGGCGCGAGCCTTGCCCGCGATGGTCTCTCCCGGGACACCGACGGCGAGATCGTCGCGGCCGTCGTCGTCGAAGTCGCCCGACGCGATCGCCGTGCCGAACGCCTCGTGGATATCCGGGGTATTCCTGATGCCGGCGCCCTGGTGCCAGAGCTGGGCACGAGACTGTTGCAGGCCGACCGGCGAGCCGTACACGACGAGAACGGCGCCGGCCTCGGCTGCCGATCCCACGTCCCTACCCGGCGCGCCGATTGCGAGATCGTCGAAGCCGTCACCGTCGAAATCGCCGACGACGAGCGCCGCGCCGAGGCGGTCACCGATCTCGGGCGCACCGACCTCGGGCGACTCCGCCATGGCGGTCGCGAGCGAGATCGTGTCCGCCTGCGCCACGAGGCCCGAACGCGATCCGCGGTGGATGTCGACCGCGCCGGCATCGACGGTGCCGTCGACGTCTTCGCCTGCGACACCGACCGCGAGGTCCGCGAACCCGTCGCCGTCGAAGTCGCCGAGAGCCACCGCAGATCCGTACCTGTCGCCGGTCTCCGGTCCACCTGACGCGTTGGCAGGCTGCACGAGACGCGACGAAGCGGCCGGCGACAACCCCCGCCTCGACCCGTGGAACGCAATCACCGAACCGGCATCCTCTGCGCCGCGCACGCGATCGTTGGGAGCGCCCACGACCAGATCGGCGAAGCCATCGCCGTCGATGTCGCCGCTCGCGAAGGTCCGCCCGAAGTGATTGCCCGGCCGCGCTCTGCCCGTGTCGCCGGGACCCTGGCGCAACAACCGGCTGCTGCGCAGATCGAGCCCGCGACGATCGCCGGGCACCACTGCGATGAGTCCTGCATCGGAGCGTGGCCCGAGGTCCTTGCCGGGCACGCCGACGACGAGGTCGGCATAGCCATCGCCGTCGAAGTCGCCCGCAGCCGCGGTCTGGGCGCGTGCGTCACCGAGTCCTGCCGCGGCGAGGGCACCGACGGCCACGAGGGCCGCCAGTGCGCCCGGCAGGACCCGACGACGACGCTTGGTTGGAAGGCCTACTCCGCGCTTCACAGGTCAACAGTCGCCTCGGGGTGGAGTCGATTGACCCAACTGCACCCATCGCACTAGGCCGGGCGGTCCCGTCGAGGTCCCCAACGGGTCGATCTGCCCAGGCCCGGGCCTGCGGTCCTGGTCCCCGCGACCGGCTTCGGGCCGTCTCCTACACTCCGGGGCGATGCGCCTGTTGCTGGTGTCCGATCTCCACTACGTGTTGCGCCAGTTCGACTGGGTACTCGAGCGGGCACCCGAGTTCGACGTGGTGGTGCTCGCCGGAGACCTGCTCGACATCTCCTCGCTCGTTCCGCTCGAGACCCAGGTCGTGGCCATGCAGGCCACCGTCCGGGCGCTGACCGAACGCACGACGACCATCGTCTGCTCGGGCAACCACGACCTCACCGCCCGCAACGCCCACGGCGAGAAGGCCGCGCCGTGGATCGAGGCGATGGGCCCGGCCGGCGCCATCGTCGACTGGATGACCCTCGACACCGACGACCTGCGAATCACGGTCTGTCCGTGGTGGGACGGCCCGGCGACCAGATCCGACGTCGCCGATCAGCTGGCCGGCGACCGGCCCGACGACGGCCGCCGCTGGATGTGGATCTACCACTACCCACCCGACGAGAGCCCGGTGTCGTGGGTGGGCACCCGCCACATCGGCGACCGCGACCTGACGGCGTGGATCGCCGAGCACAGCCCCGACGTGGTGCTGACGGGCCACATCCACGATGCGCCGTTCCGTGACGGGGGCTCGTGGTCGGCGACGATGGGGACGACGAAGGTGATCAACGCGGGCCGCCACACCGGGCCGATCCCTGCTCACGTCGAGATCGACACCGCCGAGGACCGCGCCACATGGTGGTCGGCCTACGGCACCGGCGACGAGGCCCTGTGGTCGGGTTGAGGCTGTGGCCGGGTCGAGGGTGGCCGGTCGCCCGCCAGCGACCCGGGCGACGAGCGACGCCGGGGCCTCAGGAGTAGGGGTCGGGCTCGCGCTCGGAGCCGCTGTCGATCTCGGGCAGGTCTCCCGCGGAGAGCTCCTTGAGAATCGCGTCGACCATGCCGAGGTGCCCGCCGGAGTCGCCGTACTGGACACGCAGATCGTCGAGATACGCGGTGAGGCGATGCACGCGACGTGCGAGCAGCCGGGTCAGCTCCAGCAGGCTCTCGGTGTCCTCGCTGACGAAGGCGAGCGGCTCGGCGATGCTGACGACCGACGACGGGACGGTGGCGGTGACCGTTGCGGTGTGGGGGATGTCGAGCAGAACGGAGAGCTCGCCGAGCACGACACCGGGCTCGACGATGGTGGGCAGGATGGCGTCGCCCTGACTCACTGCGAAGGAGCCGTCGACGACGACGTGCATGAGGCCGCTGCGTTCGCCCTCGACGATGAGCACGTCGCCTGGGTCGAGTCGTCGCACCGGCATCGATGCGCAACGTTCGAGGATGCGGCGGCTCATGGGCCTTGATGGTACCGCCTCGCACTCTGGGGCATCGGCGGCGGTAGGATCGCCCGCCACGGGACGTGGCGCAGCTTGGTAGCGCACCTGCTTTGGGAGCAGGGGGTCGCTGGTTCGAATCCAGTCGTCCCGACAACACAGAATCAGACGAAACCGCAGGTCACAGGCCTGCGGTCATCTTCACCACCAAGGCCGACGCCACCCGCTGGCTCGCCACCACCGAGGCCGACCTCCACCGAGGCGACCACCTCGACCCCACCGGCCGCTCCGTCGCCTTCGGACCCTACGCCGTCAGCCGACTCTGCCACCCCAGTAGAGCGGACGTCGCCGCTCGTGAGCGACGGCAAGGACCGTCAGATCTTCAGGCCCCGAAGAGGTATGCGACGTAGTTCGGAAATCTCTTGACCGGCAACCGGCGAACTTGCAGGACTTCGTCGACTCCATCGATCAGCGAACCGCTGAAGGGCCAATGGGCCATGCGATCGATGGTTCGATCGACGGCTGCGACGAAGCCGAAGCCGAGGCCTGCACGCTGCTCTTCGTACCAACGAGCAGCGTCCTCCAATTCGACGACTGCCTCGTCGACGAGACGGACCCGCGCCGTCACTCGCCGAGCGCGTCAGCTAACCGCTGCCGGACGTCGGTCCACGTCTGACTGGTCGTGTCACCATCGAGGAGTCGCCGAGCTCGGCCTTCGATCTCGGCTGCCCACTGCGAGCGGACATCATCGAGATCCAGCTCCGGATCAGGCTGGAGGCTCATCAACAGCTCAGCCGCCAGTTCGGCGCGTGCGCCGTCGGGCAATGCCAAGACCGCTGCACGCAAATCGTCCGACTGACGGGCCATCGGATCAGCGTAGCTCTGTGGACAGCAGCGGGGCCTGCGCCGTTGAGAGGCGCAGCCTGCAACTACTCCGTTGCGAGCAGGCGTTGCAGGATCTCGGAGAGGTCTCCCAGGTCTGTCGTTCTGGCGTCTACGACGATCCGGTCCCCGAGACGCTCGGTGAGTTCGATCTCGACTCGCTGGCTCGAGTTGCCCGGGCATTCCTGATATCCCGCTCGTCGCTCGGCGGTGAGCTGGAGCAGAACCGCATCGTCGGTGTAGGTCACCACCGGCACGTTGAGACGATCCCCCATGGCCTCACCGCTTGCACACGCACTCTCGGTCGCCAGCACTGCGACCGTCGTCGACTCCGCACCGAGCGGCTCGGCCCTGGGGTCGATCGCCCACTCGACGACCGATACACCCGAAGGCGGTTCGAGCACGAGGTCACAGCTGCCTGGTCCCGACGCTCCCGACCACTCCCACCCGTCGGCGGTCCGTTCGGCGTACATGAAGAGAAGCCCCGCCCTCCCGCCCTCACCCGGGTGAACGATCACGGCCCGGTCACCTCCGCGAACCTCCAGGAGCCGCCACCCGTCCTGAGGCAGGAACGGACCCTCCTCGCTGGCGAGGAACGGCGCAATCGCATCGGCCAGCGCGGGCACAGCGCTCTCCTCGAGCAGCGGCGGCACCGACTGCAATGCAGTCGGCCACGGACTGAAGAGGCCCGGACAACCCAGATCTCGTGAGGTTCATGGGTAGCGACCGCCAGATTGCACCGCAAGAACGTCGCCACCGAGGACGACGCCCACCGTGGTGAGCCCTGAGCCTCCGGGCGGCCGCCCCTTTCGCTGTCACTGCTGGGATCTATTCTGAGCCGATGGCACCATCGCAGCGAGACACCGAGGCGGGCACGGATGCAGAGGTCCGATTCGCCGACCCGAACCAGCCGCTCTCGCCGGCCGCACAAGAGGCACTCGATCGACGGAGCCTCGAAGAGCACGAGCTGGCGATAGCCGCCGCGCTGCGGCGCCGTTGAGAGCAGTACGTCTCGCCGGGTCAGCCCTCGATGACATCGACCGGCAACTCGACCCCACGAAAGGCGAAGCCTTCAAGCGCGTGGACCTCCGCCCGGCGGGCGGGGCCGAGGCCAGACGATCATCCTGAGCGCGAGCACGAGCGACGGCGCCGCGCTCTTCTTCTGGATCGGTTCGGGCGGGCGCGGTCCAATACTGATCGCTCCCGACGCTCGCCTGGCTGCGACCTCATCCCGCGGCGGCGGGCATCCCCTGGTGGTCTACGGGCTCGTCGACCAATCAGTCGACAGCCTTCGCCTTCGGATGCTCGATGGCACCGAGCGCCCGATCGAGATCCAGTCCCGCTCGCTCGGGTACCCACGGGCAAGCGGCGGGAGGCGCCATCGTGCACCAGGCCCTGCGCGGCTACCGTGAACCGATGGATCTCACGACCGTGATCGAAGCCCGCCCCGGCGTTCGGAGCGGCAAGCCATGCTTCATCGGCACGCGCATCGCGGTCTATGACGTCCTCGACTACCTCGCCGCCGGCATGACCTCCCAAGAGATCGTCGACGACTTTCCCGAGCTCAGCGACACTCACGTCCGCGCCGCCCTCGAGTTCGCCGCCCAACGCGAACGGCGCCTCGCCGCTCCCGCGTGAAACTGCTCTTCGACCAGAACCTGTCCCGCACCCTCGTGCACCGGCTCGCGATGGAGTACCCGGGTAGCCGCCACGTCGTCGAGCTCGCTCTCGACACCGCCACCGACGCCGACATCTGGAAGTACGCCGGCGACCACGGCTTCGTCATCGCATCGAAGGACTCCGACTTCCGCCAGCTCGCCTTTCTCCACGGCCCACCGCCAAAGGCCATCTGGCTTCGAGTCGGCAACGCGACGACGAACGACATCCACCGACTCCTCGCCGACGCATACGACACCGTCGCAGCCTTCGCCGAAGACGCCGACGAGGCCCTCCTCGTCCTCGGACCGGAATAGGCCATCACCCGTCCTGGCGGCTGCGCGAGCGCCACGCTCGCCTATCCGGGCCGGCACATCAGACGCGCGACAAGGCCCACCGACGCCGAAACACACGACCTCGCCGATCTCTTTCGCGCGCGTATCGCGCGCGTAGCTGCAGCGAATGCCGGATATCAGGGGTGAGGAGCAGACCGTGCGACACCCCCTCTGAGCAGGGATTTCGTGAGAATCCGCTGGTCAGCAGACTGCCCTCGGCGTGCTTTGGGAGCAGGGGGTCGCTGGTTCGAATCCAGTCGTCCCGACGAAGCCTGCCTCCGGGCGGCGCCGCCGACGGGGACGGCCGGGTGCGAGCCCGAACCTCCGCCGTCGACGTCGCCCGCCTGTGGTCGACCGCCCGTGGCACCGCCGCAACGACCCGGGGCAGGGACAAAGCGTTGTACTCGGCTGTCGACGCGGACACGGTACCGGTGGCTGCACACGTGTGCAACGGCCGCCACGCGCGACCACGACGCCCCGGCATCGACATCCCGGCCACCACAGAGCGACCGAACTGCACACGCGTGCATCGTCCACTAGGATGCGCGGTCGCTCGTGACCAGCGCCACGTCCCGACCCGCACCCGTGGCCGACGACCGATCGAACAACCACGTGACCCGGCGCCCACCCACCATCGTCGACGTCGCACGCGCCGCCGGTGTATCGCACTCCACGGTGTCACGGGTGCTCAACGGCAGGCCCAACATCAGTGCCGAGACCCGGCGACGTGTCGAAGATGCCCTCGCCCGGCTCGGCTACGTGGCCGACACCCGGGCCCGGTCACTCGCCGGCGGACGTCTGGGCTGCGTCGGGCTGGTCGTGTTCGACCTCGGGAGCAGCTACCTGAACCAGATCGTGCGCAGCGTCGACCAGGCGCTGGCCGACGAGGGACTGGACCTGCTGCTGTGCACCACGCACCGCCGGGAGCTTCGCGAGCACACCTACGTCCAACGCCTCGCGAACGGTGCCGTCGATGGGCTGATCGTGGTCATCCCCACCGAAGCCGAGCGCTACGCCGCCACCCTCGCCGAGCGGCACGTGCCCTGCGTGCTGGTGGACCATGGTCAGTCGGTGCACGCCAGCAACGTCATCTCCGACAACGCCCGCGGCATGTGGATGATCATCGACCACCTCCATGCGGCCGGGCACCGCCGCATCGGCGCCATCGCCGGACGTGCGGGTCGGGCCGCCACCACCGAACGCATCGAGGCCCACCGCCAGGCGGTCTCCGCCCTTGGGCTCGACACCGATCCCGCTCTGGTCGTGCCCGGCGACTACCTCGAGCCCGGCGCCTACGAAGCCGCCCAGACGCTGCTCGACCTCTCCGATCCTCCCACCGCGATCGTCGCCCCCTCCGACGAGGCCGCGATGGCCGTGCTCCGCGCTGCACGCAAACGAGGCCTCGACGTACCGGCGGACCTGTCGATCACCGGCTTCGACGACATACCCGAAGCGGCCCTCATGTCGCCGGGCCTCACGACCGTTCGGCAGGCCTTCGACGAGATGGGATCACAGGCCGTCCAGCTACTGCTGGAGCGACTCGAGGATCCCGATCGGCTCCCGGTCCAGCTCCGCCTTCCCGTCGAGTTGATCGTCCGCGACAGCACCGGAGCGCCTCGCCGAACGTGAGGATCAGTCCCGGGGCCTGCGTGCCGCTGTGGTGCCCGGCAGCGCCAGGGGTCGCGACCGGTAGCCGCTGCGGACCAGCACCGGGCATCGGGCCCCGTGGACGACACCCATCGCGACGCTGCCGAAGACCTGGCGGGCCAGGCCGGTCGCACCGTGGGTCGACAGCACCACCAGCGGCACCCGGCGTTCTGCGGTGACACGCACCAGCGCCGCGACGGGATCATCGTCGTGGACGATCTCCCAACCTGCGCCGAGGCGTTCGGCGACGTCGCGCAGATAGGCACTGTCCGAGACGGCTTCTCCCCTGGAGCGGAGTCGATCCAGTTGGGCGGCATGGTCCGTCGAGACGACCTGCATCAGCAGCGGGCGCAGCTCGAACCGGTGGGCCATCGCCAGTGCGAGCGGTAGCGCACGCTCTGCGAGCGCCGACCCGTCGACGCCCACGATGATCTCCGCGCCCGGTTCGATGTCCAGGTCGATGTCGGCTTCGGGCCCGATCAGCAGCAGCGGGCCGCCCCAACGGTCGGCCAGCGCTTCGGCGAACGACGGCCTCGTGCCCGTACCGGCGGCGTCGGTGGCCAGCACCACGAGGTCGCCTGCTGTCAGGGCATCGTGGAGTGCGGCGACCGGCTCGTCGACGGCGCCGAGGAGGACGTCGGAGACCTCGAGCGCCGGGTGGCGCGCCATCAGCGCGGCCCGGGCGCCCTCCAGGCGGCCCCCGGCGGCGATGGTGACCGAACCGGCCGGTCCGGTGGGGTCCACCGATATGAGGCGGATCGGCACGTCCCAGCGCTCTGCGAGCCTGGCTGCGACGTAGAGGCCACGGCTGCTGTCGCGCTCCGCTGCCAGTGGCACGACGATCTCGCTGAACGCTGCGAGACGGTCGAGATCGCCCGCCTCGAGTGCCCACTCGCTGTCATCGGCGTGCAGCGCCCGCAGCGCCCGTTCGGTCTGGGTCGTCTCGATCTGGTCGTGGTCGGCGGTCATCGTCGCTCCTCCTCGCGGTGGCGTATGCCGGCGGCCGATCGGTTCGTCGGTGCCGGCTCGGTCCTCGGCAGCCTCCATGAGGCACCGGATCGACGAATCCCGACAGGGCACAAAGTCGTCCGCCAACGAGCGTCGTCCCGTGACAAGCGTCGACCGCCAACGAGCCGGGCGCCTTCGGTGGGCGGCCGGGAAGCGGCGAGCGACAGCCGCCGGTCGGGTGACTTTCGACTCTTGGGCGCGCCCGGGTTTCACGCGAGCTTGCCGGGTAAGCCTCTTCGCAACCCCTCTGGAGGAGGACTTCTTCGATGGCTCGCTCATTCACCCGGACCCAGGTCGCGGCGGAACCCGGCATCGACAGCCCCGCGTCCCCCACCGAGACGCCCGCCGCCATGGCCGCACAGGCCGAGGCGATCGTGAAGGTCTACGGCGAGGACGCCACCGAGGTCCGTGCACTCGACGGCGTCAGCATCGACTTCGCCGGCCGGCGCTTCAGCGCCATCATGGGCCCGTCGGGCTCCGGGAAGTCGACCCTGTTGCACTGCATGGCCGGCCTCGAGCGCATCACGTCGGGCCGCGTGCTCGTCGACGGCGTCGACCTCGGCACGCTCGACGACCGCGGGCTCACGGTGCTGCGCCGCGACCGCATCGGCTTCGTGTTCCAGGCCTTCAACCTCGTGCCGACCCTCACGGCGGAGAAGAACATCACCCTGCAACTCCGGCTGGGGCGCCGCAGCGTCGACCGGGAGTGGTTCGACGCCGTCGTGACCACCCTCGGGCTGCAGGACCGCCTGCACCACCGTCCCTCTGAGCTGTCGGGCGGCCAGCAACAACGGGTCGCGGTGGCCCGGGCCCTCGTGAACCGCCCGGCGATCATCTTCGCCGACGAACCCACGGGCAACCTCGACTCGGCCTCGGGGCAGGAGGTCATGGGGCTCCTGCGCAGCGCGGTCGACGATCTCCACCAGGCCGTGGTGATGGTGACCCACGACGCCGCGGCCGCCGCGTATGCGGACCACGTGGTGTTCCTGGGCGACGGTCGCATCGTCGACGAGATGCACGCACCCAGCACCGCCGCGATCCTCGAGCGGCTCAAGGCCCTCGAAGGCTGAGGGTCACCCACCATGTACCGCCTCGCCCTCGAGAACCTCTTCGCCCGCAAGTTCCGTCTGGTGTCGACGTCGCTGTCGGTCATGATCGGTGTCGCGTTCCTCGCGGGCTCGATGGTGCTCATCGACACGATCGGCAGCACCTTCGACGATCTCTTCGCCGACATCTACGAAGAGGTCGACGTCGTCGTGCGCAGCGACGAGGTCATCGACGCCGACTTCGCCGAGATCCGCGGCACCATCGACGAGCGCGTCCTGGGCATCGTGCGTGACGTCGACGGTGTCGTCGCCGCCGACGCCGACATCACCGGCTATGCCCAACTCGTCGACGTCGACGGCGACCCCATCGGCAATCCGGGCCAGGGAGCCCCCACGTTCGGGTTCAACTGGACCGACGTCGACGAACTCAACCCCATGGTCATGGTCGAGGGCGAACCGCCACGGGAGCCCGACGAGGTCGTGATCGACCGCTTCAGCGCCGACCAGGGTCCGTTCTCGGTGGGCGACACCGTGACCGTGCTCCTCGAGGGGCCGCCCGAGCAGTTCCGCGTCAGTGGCATCGCCACGTTCGGCGATGCCGACACCGCGCTGGGATCGTCGATCACGATCTTCACGCCGGAGACCGCGCAGCGGGTCCTCGGCGAGCCAGGCCGCGTCGACACCGTCAGCGCCGTCGGCGCCGACGGCATCGGCCAGCAGGAGCTGGCGGACCGGGTCGCCACGGCCCTCACGGCCGCACCCGGCGGGGCGGGCACCGAGGTCATCACCGGCGAGGCCCTGACCACCGAGAACCAGGACGACGTCGAGTCGGCGCTCGGCTTCTTCAACACGTTCATGCTGGTGTTCGCCGTCGTCGCGCTGTTCGTCGCGGCGTTCATCATCTACAACACGTTCTCGATCATCCTGGCCCAACGAACCCGCGAGCTCGCCCTGCTGCGTGCGCTCGGCGCGGGTCGGGGTCAGATCCTGGGGTCGGTGATGCTCGAGGCGGTCATCGTCGGCCTGGCCGCGTCGGTGCTCGGCATCGTCGCCGGGCTCGGCGTCGCATCGCTGTTGAAACAGCTCCTGGCAGGCTTCGGCATCGACATCCCCACCGGCTCGCTGGTGTTCGAAGCAGACACCGTCTGGGTGTCACTCGCCGTGGGTATCGGGGTCACCGCCGTCTCGGCGGTTGTGCCCTCGCGGCGCGCCTCGGCGATCGCCCCGATGGAAGCGCTGCGCACCAGCACCGCCGACGGACTCGGCAGCCTCAGGACCCGCCTGGTGCTCGGCGCAGTCCTGCTCGGCACCGGCCTCGCGTTGCTGTTGTGGGGCCTGTTCGGGTCGCCCCCCGACCGGCTCTTGGTGATCGGCCCCGGGGCCGCCGGCGTCTTCTTGGCGGTGGCGGCGCTGAGTCCGCTGGCCGTGGCGCCGTACGCGCGCGCCGTCGGGCGCCCCATAGCGGCGTCGCGGGGTGTGCCCGGCGAGCTCGCCCAGGAGAACACCATCCGCAATCCCAAGCGCACCAGTACCACGGCCGCGGCACTGATGATCGGGGTGGGGTTGGTGTCGGCGATCACGATCTTCGCGGCGTCGGCGAACGCATCGATCGCCGAGACCATCGACGAGGCATTCGTCGGCGATCTCGTCATCGATTCCGGATCGTTCGGCTTCGGGGGCCTCAGCCCCGAGTTGGCGGCGGAGCTCAACGAGCTGCCCGAGGTCGAGGCGGCCTCGGGCGTGCGGCTGGGGTTCGCGGAGATCGACGGCGAGAGCAGCGTCTTGTTCGGGGTCGACCCGGCCACGATGGGCGACATCGTCGACGTCGGCGTCGTCGAGGGCTCCGTCGAGTCACTCGACGAGAACGACCTCGCCGTCCACGACGAGTACGCCGACGAACAGGGGTGGAGCATCGGCGACACCGTGCCGGTGCGTTTCGCCGAGACGGGCACTCAGGTCTTCGAGGTGGCGGTGTTGTTCACCGAGGACGACCTGACGGGCAACTTCGTCATCGGTGCACCGGCCTACGAGGCGAACTACCGCGATCAGTTCGACTTCCAGGTGTACGTGCTGCGCGCCGAGGGAGCGACCCCCGAGCAGGCCCGGACGGCGGTGGAATCGGTCGCCGCCGGCTATGCGAACGCCGAGGTGCAGGACCTGCAGGAGTTCAAGCAGGCCCAGGCGGACCAGATCAACCAGCTCCTGGGCCTGGTCTACGCGCTGCTGGCGCTCGCCATCATCATTGCGCTCATCGGCATCGCCAACACCTTGGCGCTGTCCATCGTCGAGCGGACACGCGAGCTCGGGCTGCTCCGTGCCGTCGGCATGACCCGCCCGCAACTGCGGGCGACGGTGCGGTGGGAGTCGGTCATGATCGCCGTTTTCGGCACGGTCCTCGGGATGGTGATCGGGGTGTTCTTCGGCTGGGTCATGGTCGAGGCGCTGCGCGACGAAGGGTTCTCGCAGTTCGTGTTCCCGTACCAGACCCTGCTGGTCATCGCCGCGATCGCCGCCGTGGCCGGGGTGGTCGCGGCGATACGACCGGCGCGGCGGGCGGCCAAGCTCGACGTGCTTCGGGCGATCGCCACGACATGACGTCCCTCCACCCCCGATCTCCGCCCCGGGAACCGTTCACGGCGCCCGCCGCCGGCAGGACCCGCCCTTCCACCGTCGCCCGGGAGTTGGTCGTCCTCGGGACGTCGGCCCAGACACCCACCGCCACCCGCAACCAGAGCAGCTACGTGCTGCGCTGGAAGGACGAACTGGTCGTCATCGATCCCGGCGAGAACACCCAGCAGCTGATGATGCAGGCCGGCGTGCACGTCGGGCGTGTCGACCGGGTCCTCATCACCCACTTCCACGGCGATCACTGCCTGGGCCTGCCGGGGCTGCTCCAGCGGCGACGGCTGTCCGGCAGGCCGTCGCGGGTCACCCTGCACTACGGCGACTGGGGCGACGAGCACGTCGATCGGCTCCTCGGCGGTTCGGCCATCGACTTCGATCTGGGCATCGACCGCTTCCCCCACCGGTCGGGCGAGACACTGCGGCTGCCCCACTTCGACCTGACGGGCCTGGCCCTCGACCACACGGTCCCGGCCATGGGCTGGCGCATCGAGGAACCGCCCCGGCGACATCTGGTCCCCGATCTGCTCGCCGAGGTCGGCGTCGAGGGCGCCGACGCGGGGCAACTCCGACGCGACGGCGAAGTCGATGTCGCTGCCGGCACGGTCCGTTTGGCCGACGTCAGCGAGATGCGGCGCGGCAGGTCGTTCGCGTTCGTGATGGACACTCGGCCCTGCGCCAACGCCGAGATCCTGGCCCGCGACGTCGATCTGTTGGTGTGCGAGGCCACCTACCTCGACGCCGAGTCCGACCGCGCCGCTGCCAACGGGCACATGACGGCGTCGCAGGCCGCGACGCTGGCCCGTCGGGCCGGGGCGCGGCGGCTCGTGCTGTCGCACTTCTCCGAGCGTTACGACGACCTCGCGGGCTTCCGAGCAGAGGCCGGCGCCGTGTTCGACGACGTCGTGGTGCCCGACGACTTCACCCACGTGGCCCTGCCGAACTGACGGTTGGCTGCGCCGGCGGGCGCCGGGCGTTGCACACTGCACGGGTGATCTCCCTGCGCCGACCGAGCCCCGACGTCATCGACCGCTACCTCCGCGAGGTCTCGGCGACCTCGCCCACCCACCTCCCGGGCGATCCCGCCGACGACATGACCGTGGAACATCACGCGGTCGCCTGCGGGAGCGGCGAGGAGGTGTGGGATCGGGGGCGCGCCGCCGTGTCGAGCTGGGTCGCGCAGCGCGGGTCGGGCATGTCGGTGACGCCGTCGCACGCGCCGGTGGTCGGGGCCACGGTCGTCGTGGCCACCCGCCAGGCCGGCTTGTGGGTCCTTGCACCGTGCCGGGTGGTCGAGGTGTTCGACGAGCCGCGCCGGGCGGGGTTCACGTATGCGACCTTGCCCGGTCACCCCGAACGAGGGATCGAGTCGTTCACCGTCAACCGCAACGACGCCGGCGAGGTCACCTTCGACATCGACGTGGTGTTCGAACCCGCGACGCTGCTGGCTCGCCTGAGCGGCCCCATCGGCCACTGGCTCCAACGCCGGGGCACCCGCCGCTACCTCGACGCGGTTTCCGCCCACTGCCGAGCCTGACCAACGTCCAACCGGACCGGCGCCGAAAAACGTCGCCAGAACAACCAGTTTCGGCGCCAGAACCAATGGCCAACCACACCGGCGCCGAAAAACGTCGCCAGAACAACCAGTTTCGGCGCCAGAACCAATGACCGCTCGATCCGGTCGGTCCCATGCCCGATCAGGCCAGGTGACGCAGCGCGAGCTTCTTCACCTCGTCGACCACCAGCACCGTGCTCGCCAGCGCCGTGCAGAGCAGCCACTGCCCCACCGACAGTCCGGTGGTCTCGAAGGCCTCGTTGAGCGCCGGCAGGTGCACCACCAGCACCTGCAGTGCCAGCGACAGCGCGATCGCTCCCCACAGCAGTCGGTTGGTGAACAACCCCCGCAGCGCGCTCGTGCGCGACGAGCGGCTGTTCACACAGTTGAACAACTGCGCCACCACCAGCGTCGTGAACGCCATCGTGCGGGCCTCGACGATGTCGCCGTCGCCACCCAGCCACCCACCCACCAACGTCACGTCGAGCGCCACCAGCGCCGCGACGGCCATGACGAAACCCGTCAACAGCACCCCGAGCTGCATCTCCCGATCGATGACCCGATCCGTCAGCCCGCGCGGAGGTCCGTCCATGACGTCGTCGACAGGAGGGTCGACGCCCAGCGCCAGCGCCAGCGTCGTGTCGGTCAGCAGGTTGATCCACAGGATCTGGGTCGCCAGCAGCGGGGCCGCGATCGCCTCGCCGGTCTCGTCGAGGGCCAGCTGTGCGGCCAGCAACACCCCGATCAGCATCGTGAGCACCTCGCCGGTGTTCGACGACAGCAGGTACCGCAGGAACTTGCGGATGCCCGAGAAGATGCTCCTGCCCTCGCGTACTGCGGTGACGATGGTGGCGAAGTCGTCGTCGGCCAGGATCATCTCGGCGGCTTCCTTCGACACCTCTGTGCCGGTGATGCCCATGGCCACGCCGATGTCCGCGGCCTTCAGGGCCGGGGCGTCGTTGACGCCGTCGCCGGTCATCGCCACGATGTCGCCCCCGGACCGCAGCACCTCGACGATGCGGAGCTTGTGCTCGGGCGCCACCCGGGCGAACACCGCCACTTCGCGGACCGTGCGCTCGAACGTGGCGTCGTCCATGGCATCGATCTCGACGCCGGTCACCGCGTCGTCGGCCCGGGCGGTGATGCCCAGCTGCTGGGCGATGCGGCCGGCGGTGCGGGGGTGATCGCCGGTGATCATGACGATCCGGATGCCGGCGGCGTGCGCCTCGGCGATGGCCTCGCGGGCCTCCGCCCGGGGCGGGTCGACGATGCCCACCGTGCCGACGAACACGAGGTCCTCCTCGAGCGATCCGTCCATCGGCCTTCCGGGATCGTCGAGGCGACGGAACGCGACGGCCAGCGTCCGCATGGCGTCGTCGGCCATGGCCTCGATGCCGGCCTCGATGCGTTCCCGACGCTCGGCGCTGAGCACCACGGCGTCACCGGCGATCCACTCGTGGGTGCAGTGCTCCAACAACACGTCCGGTGCACCCTTCGAGACCACGAGCGGATGGCCCGGGTCGGTCTCGTCGACTTCGACGGTGCTCATCATCTTGCGATCCGAACTGAACGGCAGCTCGTGGACCCGCCGGTACCGCCGCCGGGCGTCCGCGGTGCCGAGCTCGGCCTCGGCGACGAGGAAGGCCGTTTCGGTCGGGTCGCCGCTGGCGACCAGCTGCCCGTCGGCGTGGTGCAGCGACGCGTCGTTGGCCAGGCTGCCACCGCGGACGACCAGTTCGATCTCGTCCCGGAGCGGGCCGGCGCTCACGACGGCGCCCTCGTTTCGCAACTCGGCGCCACCGTCGCCGCTCGGACCGGGGCTGCCGCCGACGAGTTCCGCCTCACCCGATGCGGTGACGATCCGCTCGATGGTCATCTCGTTGCGGGTCAGGGTGCCCGTCTTGTCCGAGCAGATCACCGACGCCGACCCGAGCGTCTCCACCGACGGGAGCTTCTTCACGATGGCGTTGCGCCCGGCCATGCGTTGCACGCCGAGGGCCAACACGACGGCGAGGATGGCCGGCAAGCCCTCGGGAACGGCGGCAACCGCCAGCGACACCGCAACGAGCAGCGCGTCCATGACGTCGCCGCCGGAGTCGATGTCGGACGTGGCGAAGATGGCGCCGAGGACCACCAGCGCGATGGCGACGACGGCGATGCCCAGGACCCTGCCCACCAGCGCGATCTCGCGCTGTAGGGGCGTGGGAGCCGCCTCGGTGCCCTCGAGCATCGTTGCGATCCGGCCGATCTCGGTGGCCATCGCCGTCGAGGTCACGATGGCCTCGCCGCGACCAGCCGAGACCGCCGTTGCGGAGAACACCATGTTCACCCGGTCGCCGACGACCGTCGGGCCATCGACCGGCTCGACACGCTTCTGGACGGGCTCGCTCTCGCCGGTGAGCGCAGCCTCGGCAACCCGCAACGACGCGACCTCGATCAGTCGGGCGTCGGCACAGACCGCATCGCCCTCGGCCAACAGGAGCACATCGCCGGGTACGACCTCGCCGGCGGGGATCTCGCGGGTGATCCCGTCGCGACGTACCCGGGCCATCGGCGCCGCGAGCCGGGCGAGCGCTGCGACCGCGGCCTCTGCCCTGGCCTCCTGCCAGAGCCCGATGACCGCGTTGAGGATCACCACCACGGCGATGACGATGGCCTCGAACGGCGCCTCGTCGGCGCCTTCGAGCAGCCAGGCGGTCGGCGAGATCACGATCGCAGCGAGCAGGAGCACCACGAGCGGGTCGGTGAACTGGGCCAGCAGTCGCCGCCACCACGGCTCCGCCTCGGTCGCAGTGAGCTCGTTGCGGCCGACGCGGTCGAGGCGTCCGGCCGCTTCGCCGGCCTCGAGCCCGACGATCGGGTCGACGTCGTGGCGGGCGGCGACCTCGGCGACGGTGGTCGCCCAGGGAGCGGTGCCGGCGTCGGGGTCGACCGCAGTGCCATCGGTCGCGACCGGCTCGCCGGGGACTCGATCGTCGGGCACGACGACGACGTTACCCACCAGGCTGCACCCGAGACCTCGGAGGGGTCGCCGCGCCGTCAACCGACGCCGGCGGGCGCGGGCCGACAGGCGGCGATGACCATAGGCCCTGCACGGGCGCGCCGCCGTCGGACATGCTGGTGGCCATGACCGAGCTCAGCACCAAGACCACCGCCGTATCGTCGGACGCCGACGGTTCCGTCTGGATCGTCGGCTGCGACGATTCCGACAATTCCCGCAGCGCCCTCGACTGGGCCGCACGCGTCGGCGCAGGTCGGGCCTCGCTGGTGCGGGCCGTCGTCGCGGTCGAGCATGCACCGTCGGAGGTGCCGATGGCCGTCGGCGGCGACGATCGATCGACCGGCGACGCCGAGGTCGAGTACGGCGTCACGGCTGCGGTGACCGCCACCGCCGGCGAACTCAGCGCCGCGACCGGAACGCCCATCGAGGTGTCCACCTATCTCGGGGGCGCGGCACGCGCCATCCTCGAGGCAGTCGACGACGCCGATGCCGATCTGGTCGTGGTCGGCTGCAGGGGCCGTGGGGGCTTCCGCCGGCTGCTGCTCGGTTCGGTCAGCCATCAGGTCGCAACCCACTCCGACCGCCCGTGCGTCATCGTGCCGGCGACCGCCACGGCCCGCGGCATCGAGCGCGTCGTGGTCGGCGTCGACGGATCCGACACCTCGGTCAACGCGCTGGTGTGGGCGCACCACTTCGCCGGGCCCGATGCCGAGGTCTGTGCTGCGGGCTTCTGGGAGCCGGCCGCCACCGGCTACGAGGGCCTCGACACCTCCACCTGGCAGGCCTTGCGCGCCGCGTCGGAGCGCCGGTTCGAGGCCGGCGTCCTGCAGGCCGAGCACGAGATCGGCGAAGCAGGCCGTTTCGTCCGTGCCTTCGACGTGGGCCCCGCAGCGCAAGGGCTGGTGGACCTCGCCGCCGACCGCGACCTGCTGGTCGTCGGCGAGCGGGCCCACCGCGGCCTGCTGGGCATGATGCTGGGTTCGGTCGCGAACTGGGTGATCCACCACCTGAGCTGTCCCGGGGTGGTCATCCCGGCACCTCCCGAATCCATCGAGGAGTGATCGCGATGAACCCGACCGCCACCTTCGCCGACCGCGCCGACGCGGGCCGACGGCTGGCGGCCCTGCTGCGCGACGAACTCCCCCACCCCGACCCCGAGACACCGACGGTCGTCGTCGGGCTGCCGCGCGGCGGGGTGCCTGTGGCCCGCGTGGTCGCAGCCGCGCTCGATGCACCGCTCGACGTCATCGTCGTGCGCAAGCTGGGCGTCCCCATCCAACCCGAGCTGGCCATGGGCGCCATCGGCGAACATGGCGTGCGGGTCCTGAACGAAGACGTCGTCGCCATGGCCGGCATCGACGAGGCCACCATCAGGCGGGTCGAAGCGGAAGAGGTCGCCGAACTGGAGCGTCGCGTGCGCCGCTACCGAGGCGACCGGCCCGGTGTCCCCCTCGCCGGCGCCCGGGTCGTGGTGGTCGACGACGGCGTCGCCACGGGCGCCACGGCGGCTGCGGCCTGCCGAGTGGCGCGCGCCGCCGGCGCCGCGCAGGTGGTGTTGGCCACCCCGGTGGCGCCACCGGACTGGGTGGGACGTCTGGGAGATGCCGCCGATGTCTACGTGGCGGTGGCCACCCCGGAGGGGTTCGCCAGCGTCGGGCGTCACTACCGCCGCTTCGGCCAGGTCGCCGACGACGAGGTCGCGGCCTGCCTGGCTGCCTGAGCTGTCCGTCCGCCCGCTACCCCCTTCGCTGGAGGGCCCGCTGGACGGACATCGGTCCCTACAGAGAGGACGTTGGCCCCTCCCTCGCGGTACCCGGCGTTGCGAAGGTGGAGTCATGACCGCACCTCGCCCGACGACTGCGTCGGTCCCGTTCCCTCGGGCTTCGGTGGCCTCGGCAGCCGTGGTGGCCGTCGCCCGGGGCACCTTCGACACCGATCTCGCCGGGGAGCTCGCGGCCGCGGCCGCGGCGGTGGTCGGCGATGTCGTGTCGGACGTGACGGGTTCGGGCAGCCTCGTGACCGATCCCGACACCGTCATCGGCGCAGTGGCCGCCTGGGCGTTCGAGCCCGACGTCGTGGTGGTCGTGCAGGCGACCTTCACCGACAGCCGCTTCGTCGCGCATGTGGCGGCCGCCACGTCGGCGCCGATCGTGCTCTGGTCGTTCCCGGACCAGCGCAACGGCGGCCGGCTCCGGCTCAACTCATTGTGTGGCCTGACCCTCGCCGCCTACCGGTTGGGCCTCGAAGACCGTCCGGTCCGTCATCTCCATCACGATCCCCGGCTGCCCGACGCCGCTGATGCGCTGCGCGAGGTCCTGCGCCGGCCCCCTGCGCCGCGCCCACCCATCGCCGCGCCGCCGACCCCGACCGGCGACTCGACCGCAGCGCGGGCGGTCGACACGGTCGTAGCCCGCCTCGGGCGCAGCCGGTTGGGGATCATCGGTGATCGCCCCGACGGTTTCGAGCCCTGCGATCTCGGCGCACCTGCGGCCGCTCGGCTCGGGGTATCAGCCGTGCGCCTGCCGATCGAACAGTTGACGCTGATCGAACCCGTCGAGTCGACCGACGGCGTGCGGGTGGAGCTGTCGTCGCAGCTCGGGGGGCTCGACGACCTCGGGCCGGAGGAGATCGAGCCGTCGTTGCGCCTCGCGGGACGTCTCGACGAGCTGAGCGAGCAGTTCGGTCTCGACGCGGTGGCGACACGATGTTGGCCCGAGTGCTTCGAGGACTGCCACGGCGCCGTCTGCACCGCTCTGGCCCATTGTGCGAGCCACGGGATCCCCGGCGGCTGCGAGGCCGACGCCCTCGGATCGGTCACGCTGTTGGTGCTGCAGTGGCTGACGGGAACCCCGGCGTTCCTCGCCGACCTCGTCGACATCGACGCCGATGACGACACCGCCGTGGTGTGGCACTGCGGCGTGGCCCCGTTCTCGATGGCATCACCGCAGGCGCCGCCGCAGGCGGCTCGCCACCCCAACCGCCGCGTCGCACTGACCCACGAGTTCTCGCTTCGGCCCGGCCCGGCGACCGTCGCCCGCCTCTCGCAGTCGCGGGGAGTGCTGCGGATGGTGGTCGGTTCGGTCGACATCATCGACCGGCCGCTCCCCTATCGCGGCACCGCCGGGGTCGTCACCTTCGAATCCTCCGTCCACGAGGTGCTGCACACCTTCGTTGCCGAAGGGCTCGAGCACCACCTCTGCATCGCCCATGGCGATGTCCATGCCGAACTGGTCGAGTTGGCGGCTCGCCTCGGGTTGCCCGTGGTGGAGCTGTAGCCGCCTGGCCGACGTCGGTCAGGCTGCGTCGCGGCCCACGCCGCGCACCGCGACGGTCGCCTCGGCGCCGGCCCAACCCGACAGGGTGATGGTGCGTCCCTCGGCGGACTCGACCCGGAACCCACGGCCACGCAGTTCGGCGAGCACGAGGTCGAGGGTGCGGGAGCCATTCCGGGAGTTGATGACCACCTGGTCGCGCCCGGGCACGGTCGCCGAAGGCGGCGGCACCATCGAGCGGTGGGCGCCGGCTCCGATGCGGATGGGATCGTCGAGGCGCTTCTCCAGCGCAGCGACGAGGGAGGCTCGTTGCCCGTGAGGGATGTCGATCACGACGACCACTGGCAGCTCGACACGGTCCTGGCCGGGCGTGGAACCGTTCGACCGGCGGCGCTGGAACCACCGCAACAGCCAGAGGACGATCAGGATGATCGCCACAACGGCGAGAGCGATGACCAGTGCTTCCATGTCCGACCACCGTACGGACAAGGTCCGGGCCCGGCCAGCTGAGCTGGGATCCTTGCGCCGCACGACTCAGCAGCGACCTCACCTCAGGTAGCCGTTCGACCGCACCGGGTGGCGGATCGGGGCCTCCTTTGCGCTGTTTCACGCTGCCGGCGTTGACGTCGGTGCCGCCTGACGATTCCCTGGCTCTGCCGGGCGGTGTACCGCACACCGGCGACTCTCTCTGGCGAGGACCCGATGAGCGACGATCGACCGTTCGGATCGAGCAACTGGATACTGGTCGTGGCCGCCGCGCTCCTCGTCCCGTTCCTGCTCTGGGTGACCGGGTTGATCGAATTCGACGACGACGCAGACACTCCGACTCTCGAACCGACCGCACAGCCCGAACCGACCGCCGAGCCCACGGCCCCGCCTGCGGAGGCGACCACTCCGACGTCGGCGGTCGCCCGGTCCGACCCCGATGCGGTGATCGATGACGATGCGCCCCCGGAGGTCGCAGCGTCGCTGGCTCGCGCCGAGGCCGGCGACCTTCCGTCGCTGGGCGCGATCTGGGCCGACGACCGGATCCACCTCATCGGCGCGGTGCCCGGACGAGACGAGGCCGACGCGGTGATCGCCGTCGCCGAGACGTTGGCGGGTCCCGACGCCGTCCTCGATGCCCTGGTCCTCGACGAACGTGCCGACGCCCCGGACTCGCTCGAGGTCCGCGTCGATGACGCTGCGGCATGGGCACCCGATACCGCTGCACTGGACCCTGCGCTGCTGCCGGTCGCCGAAGCCGTCGCCTCGGTGTTGGCAGATGGAACTGCCCGCCAGGTGACGGTGGTGGCCCACCTCGACGACATCGGCGATCCCATCGCTGCACTCGACACGACGCGACGGCGGGCCCAGGCCTTCGCAGAGGCCGTCATCGATGCCGGCGCCGCCCGAGCCCAGGTGACGGCGCTCGGACGAGGTTCGAGCCGGCCCCTGACCCACGGCGACGACGGCGACGATGCCGAGCGCAACCGTCGCATCGATCTGGTCTTCGACCTCTGATCGACACCGCAGCCGACATCGAGCGCCCTCGATGCCCGTCCATGTCCGCACCTGCCGCCACCACTGGCTCCGGCGTCGGGTAGGTCAGAGCGGTTCGACCTGCACGTAGAAGGTGGTGGTGAGCGCATCGTCGCGGCCGGTGTCGACGACGTCGACGGCGACGGTGCCCCGCTCGGGCGGGCCCACCCACGACGAACGGGTGACGAGCGGACCGGTGCGGCCGCCCAGGAGGTACCGCACATCGAGGCCGGTGACGATGCAGGGGCCACCGAGGGTGTGCTCGGCCATGGTCTCGGCGGCGACCTCGCCCAGCAGGGTCATGATCGAGCCCTGCACCATGCCTCCGGGACGTCGGATGCGGTCGCTGATCTCGAGGCGCACCGTGCCCGCCGCGGCGTCGATGATCTCGAGGCCTGCCGCTTCGACCAGCGGCGTCTCGAGCGGTTCCTCCGGAGCGCCCGCCATGAGGGCACGCACGCCGGAGATGTCGGGCTTGGGGTCGTCGCCGGGTCGCTGCGGGGTCCGCATGAACGTGATCTGTGTACTGGCCAACAGAGCGCCGGAATCGTCGAGATAGTCGACCGCCTCGATGATGAGGCGGCGTCCGATCCGCAGCTCGCGGGCTGCGGCGGTGATGGTCTCGCCTTCGGCGACGGGGCGACGGTCGGCGAGGCGCCACGAATAGTCGGTGGTGAAGGTCCACTCCTCGACCCTGGCCTCGTGGCGCATACCCACCACGACGTCGGCGAGCATCATCAACGTGGCGGGGCGCAGCCGTTCGTGGCGCCGGATGGCCGACCGGGAGACGATCGTGCCACGCATCTCGTCCACGGCATCGGGCCGGGCCCCGATGCGCGACAGCACCGGCGACAGACCACCAATGGTCGGGCGTGCCCCGGGAACCAGCGGTGCGGGCGAGGCACTGCTCGGGCCGGGGGCGGCGGTCTGGTCGGATCGATCGGCGTCGTCGGCGTCGGGCACGGCGCCACCCTAGAAGGACCACCCGCCTCGGTGGCGAGCCGCGCCCTCGACGCGAATACAGGCCCCGGCGTGTTGGGCGGCCACCCCGGTGGTGGCTATCCTGCACTGGCTCGCAGCCGACGCAACGACGCAACGACGCGGCGGCTTTCGGGTGCCGGCCGCAGAGCCTGCGCTCGGGGATGGTGTAATTGGTAACACAGCTGGTTCTGGTCCAGCCATTGGGGGTTCGAGTCCTCCTCCCCGAACACCGAGTGACGCAGCAGCGCTCCCAGGCGCTACGCTGCCGACCGGTCGAATCCGCTCCGGCGGATCCGAGCCCCGTTCGTCTAGCGGCCTAGGACGCCACCCTCTCAAGGTGGTAGCACGGGTTCAAATCCCGTACGGGGTACATGCTCGGCACGCCTGCTCTCGCAGGCGTGCTCGTGCGTTTTGCCCTCATGTCTCCGCTCCGCTGTGGGCGTTCGGGCCACGCAGGCCCTTGGCATCCCTCCGCGCCGTTGTTTCGGCACCGGCACATCAATCTGTGGCCCGAACACGGCACCATCTGGGACACCGCACCCGAACACCACCCAGCGAAACCAACGCGCACCGCTCGCTCGAACAACAGCATCGGTGACCACGACGATCGGGGGCGCTCGCCCGGGCTCGTTGGGCGCGCCGCAGGACTGGTCGCTCCGCAGGCTCGAGACCCGGCTGGCGCGATCGAGTTGAAGACCAAGGCGATCCGGTCGGTCACTTCTGCGGCCCCATTCGACGTCTGCTTCACCGACCGAACTCGCTTCGAGCAGCGGTCGTCGATCCCCGGCACCGTCGAGCGGGCCGCGCTCCTCGACGGGCGCCGTGTTCACTTCCGCGGGTGTCGGCATGGATTCTGCGTCCGGTGGACGAGGCTGGCTCGATAAGGCCGACGACGACCTCCGCGTCGCGAGCGTGATCTTGGCCAGCCAGATCGGATCGGCGAGATCGCCCATGTCGAGCTGATCAAGGGGCGAACCCCGTTCCCGTCGATCACCCTGGAGATCACGACATCGAACGGCGGCCGTTTCGCAGCGGAGCACCTGGCCTGTTCCGGACACAACGATGCCCGCTCAGAACTCGCGGCCCTCGCCCGTGCGATCGAGGCCCGGGCCAGAGATACGGACGCCCCCTGGACCTGGCCCACCCTCGTCATCATCTAGGACGCATCAGGCACCCCTTCCCGGTCTACGCAAGGTCTTCACCAGCACGGATCCCCTGGAGAGCCTCATTCGCTTCATCTCTCGAACGGAATGGCCCGATCACCCGATCGGGCCGTCCGGCGGAGACAACGTGAACTCGCCAACGTTTCCGTTGAAATGGGACGTTGGGACCGTTGAGTACAAGAATCATCCACGACTGACGTTCGATTCGATACTGCCCTGCATGGTCCTCGAGGGAGCCTCACTCGACGACTGTCCACGCCATGTGTCACCTTCCATCTTCTGCCTGCTCCGGGATGTCGCGGACTCCCGCTGATTCGCTCACGGGCCCAGCACGAACCTTGCGTGCCCGGCTGTTGTCCATGGCTAGGCCGAGACCTTGGCGGCGTACTTCCGCTGGGCAGCCTGCTTGGACACGCCGAGCATCGCGCCGATCTCTGACCAGGAACGGTCAGCACCGCGCGCATCACGAACGGCTTCGAGCAACGCCGTGTCCAAGTCGTCTCGCCGCTCGACGAGCTCGGCGATCGTACGAAGCGCTGCGGTCTTCGCTTCGACCAGATCATCGCCGTCCACGTCGTCGGACCAGCGCTCGAGTGCCTCGGCGCGTTGTGCGCGTGTCTTGGTCATGGGGTCCACCAACCTTTCAGGAACTTCGATCGGGCAGGCATCGCATGAATGATGGCGACGCCATCCACATCATCGACAACACCGACCTCGATCGGCTCACCGGTGGTCGACGGCCCGATGAACATGGTCACGTCGGGATCATCGGTCTCGAAGCCTCGCCAGTGGTGCCGAAGAGCATGGAGCATGTCGTCATCGGCGAGCCCGTGCTTCCGGGCTGTCGCCTCGATGTCCACCCGCTCAGGCTACCTCGGAGGCCAGCCTTCGTCAACATCTGTTGACGCCGCGTCGGCGGCCGTCATGTGTCGATTTCCATGAGCTACCTGTTCTGCGATCTCGAGCGGCGCCGCCATGTTCGCATGGGCGAGGCCCGCTGACCTCGGGGTGATGCCCCCGCTCGTCAGCCGACCGTCGGTGGGTGATGGCGTCGGTGGTGGCAGGGGGCGCAGCGAAGCTGGAGCTCCTCGACGAGGGTGCGGCGGGTGGTCTCGTATGCGGGGACGTGGTCGTATTCGCCGAGGTCGTGGCGGCCGCAGTCCGCACAGTTGCGGTCTCGTTCCTTCACGACCCGTCGTTGACGGGCTGTGGGGTGACGCTGCCTACCGGACGCGTTGATGGGCTTGGCCTCCGCGTCGTGGATCAACACCCGCAGGAACGCGTCCGGCACCAACTCGGCGATGACGCTGTCGCAGATCGGGGTGCCGTCATCAGTCGTCGCGCCGTCGCCGCGGACATGGAAGATCACCTCGGTGTCGACGCGTCCGGTGCCGGAGTCGAGGATCTCCTCGACCGCGTCCGCGTACTGCGCCGCCGTCGACGGATACGTGCCGTCGGCTTCGCGGCGGGCCTTGGAGCGCATGACCAGCACCGACAACAACGAGATCAACACCGCCGCGATGTGGGGTTGCAGGCGCAGGGTGAACACGACCATGCCGTCGGCCTCGGTACGCCACTTCACCGAACGCGACGCCCGCTGACGCGCCGCGATGTCCTCGGCCGGAAGGTTGCGCCGCATCCATGCAGCGATGACCTTGCCGACCTCCGACGCCGGCACACCCGTGACCAACTCGACGAGCTCGGCCTCGTTCTCCGGCGTCGCCGTACGCGTCAAGGTCCGCACCGTCGAATACGACAGGCGCCGCTCCGCGAACGCCGCAGCCGTGACCGGCAGCTGTGTGAGCGCTTTGCCGATACGGATCCACTCCCGAGCCGTGCACGCCTCGACATCGGCCACCGTCGCCAGCCAGTGCGCCGCCGTCGGCGACCCGTCCAGAATCCACTCCGGCGACTCCGCGAACGCCGCCGCAGCCACGACGATGCGGTACTGATAACGGCGGAGCTCGCCGGACAACGCCACCAGCTCTGCCCCGAGCGGACCCCCACCCACAGGGCCTCGCTCGAGGTCTCGTCTTCTCCACCCTCGCCTCCTTGGGTGTCGCACCCGATCAGGAACGGTCAGAGGGGAGAAGGGCGGTTCCCTCGATCGTAGCGACACCCTGTGACACTCTCGCCGGGACCGGACGCGTCCGACAATCACACCCGAAACTGCGAATGCCCAGGTCAGCGACGCGTCCGCGGACGCGTCCGGCGACCTGCGAAATCGCGAACCCCTGGGCACCAACGCGTCCGCGGACGCGTCAGGCGATCACCCTGCGAAACCGCCAACCACGGGAGCAGCGACGCGTCCGACGGTCAGCCGAACCGCAGGCGAGCAACGCGTCCGCGGGCGCGTCCGGCGCTTCGACGGGGTCGCGTGTCGTCGCTCATCGTGCGGGTCCGCCCGGGCTGCGCCCCCTACTTGGTCTCCCCGACTCACGTCACCTGTTGCTGTTGCTGGCCTCTGCGATGCTGCGGGCGAGATCGGACACCACGGCGCTCTGCTCCTCGACGGCGCCGGCGATGCTCGTCTGGTGCGCCACGATGTCGTCGATGCGCTGCCCGACGTCTTCGATCTCGACGCGGATCTGGGCGACGAGGTCGGTGATCGCAGTGAGGTTCATGGCGATGTCGGCGGTGACCGTCGCGGTGTTCCCGGCGAGGTTCTTCACCTCGCCTGCGACGACGGCGAACCCCTTGCCGGCCGCACCCGCACGGGCGGCCTCGATCGTGGCGTTGAGGGCGAGGAGGTTCGTCTGCTGGGCCACCGCGCTGATCGATGCGATCGCCGAGTGGATCTCGGAACTCTGGGTGTCGAGCCGGACGATCTCCTCGGCGAGCGCCCGGGTCTGACGGGCCGAGCCGGTCGCCAGGTCGGCGGTCTCGTGCGCGCTGCGGGCAATGGGCCCGATGCTGTCGTTGAGGTCCTCGACGGCTCTGGCCGCCGTGGCGAGGCGTTCGCTGAGCTGCTCGCGCTGGGACTCGGCATGGCGGAGGTCGCTGACGTCGGCCCACGAGACGAGATAGCCGACACGCCCGTCGACCGGATCGTCGAAGCCGACGATCTTGGTCCGCAGGGTGACCCGCCCGAAACCGAACTCGGCCTCGTGGGGGAGCGTGAAACGGTCCTGCTCGGCGAGAATGCGCTCGACGTTGGCCGGGTCGTGATGGAACCGGTGGATCGAACCGCCGACGAGCTCGTCGATCCGCAGCCCGAAAACCTGGTGGATGTCGTCGGCGATGAGATGCAGCGTGTGCAGCGCTGCGGGATTGACGTAGCGCAGTGTCAACGACCGGTCGGCGATCATCACGTTCTCGACGATCGCGTCGAGCGCCGGTCGGCTCTGGGTCAGCAGCCGATCGAAGGCAGGGATCGCACGGGATCGGGACCTCGGTCGACGAGTCAGAACAGCATTTGCCATAGCTTAGTCATCGGTTCGACACAGCTGGGGTTTAGGTCTCGCGCCCCATATCCGCAACTGGGCCAGAATGACGCGATGACAAACCCCGGCATCGTCCGCATCGACACCGACCCAACCGACTTCGTCGACGAGCCCACCGGTGTCGGCACGCCAGCGCGCACCAGCGCCCAGACGGCCACCGGCACCGGCTTCTCGGCCGGTATCTGGGAGGCAGAGCCCTTCGACGAGGACTTCCCCGACGGCTACGGGATGGACGAGTTCATCACCATCATCGACGGCACGATCGTCCTCCGCTCCCCCGACGGCACCGAGCATCGTTTCGAGGCCGGCGACAGCTTCACCATCGCCCGCGATGCCGTCATCAGTTGGCACCAACCCACACGGGTGAAGAAGATCTTCGTCATCCAGGAGTGACGCACCGGCGTCGCCGGCTTCGGCTTGCCGTCAGCCGTCAGAGCCGGTCGATGATCGCCTCGACGGCGGTGCGGGCCGAGGCGGCGGCGACGTGCACCTCGCTCCAGTTCTCGCCGTCGGTGTAGGCGTCGCCGGCGAAGTAGAGGCGGTCGCCCCCCGGTCTGCCGAGTTCGCGAGCGACCTGCCAGTCGGCATGGTCGGCCAGGTACGCCTGGCGCACGAACGGCTCGGCGCTCCAGTTCTGCGCGATGTGCCCCAGGTACGCAGGCGACGCCGCTCCGTCGAAGACCTCGTCGAGCTCGGCCAGGATGTGATCACGCAGCTCGTCGCCGGTGCGGGCCTGGTACGGCTCGGCGGGTGCACCGACAGCGAACAGGCCGAGCACGTGCGCTTCGCTGCGCTGGCCGTACGCGGCGTCGTAGTAGACGCGCTGGCCTTCGCGTGTGTCGCTGTCGGGGAAGGCCACGAACGTCGGGTAGAAGCGCTCGGAGAACTCGACGAACACCTTCATGCCGCCCCAGACGTCGGCGTCGGCGAGCGCCGCACGCCGGTCCTCGTCGAGATCGGGGACGAACTCGATGTCGCCGTCACGCAGGATGGTGAGCGGCACGGTGACGACGACGAAGTCGGCGCTGTACTCGGTGCCGGCGGCATCGGTGACGACCACCTGATCGCCGCCGTGGTCGATGCGTTCCACCACCGTGTCGAACACCATCTTGTCGGCGATGCCGGGCACCACGTAGGTGTCGAAGAAGTCCAGCCAGGTGGCCCCGACGAACTTGAGGTCGGTGTATTCGCCGAGCGGGCCGATCGTCAGCTCCGCACCGTCGTAGAACCCGAACTGGTCGTCGGGCTCGTAGCCGACGAGCTCGGTGCCGATCTCGACGGCGTCGTCGGCGACGATGTCGGCCAGGACGTCGGCCTCGTCGTGGAGCCACTCGCCGCCGAGCGGGATGGGGAAGTCGACGAAGTCATCGGCGCGTCGGATGCGACCACCGTGGGTCGATCCCGCCTCGAGGATCGTGCAGTCGATGCCCTGTTGCGTCAGCAAGTACCCGGCGGACAGGCCGGCCGCACCCGCGCCGACGATGAGGACCGACGTCGCACTCCCGCCAGGGTCACCGGTTGCCTCATCGAGCTCGTCGTCGCCACCGCAGGCCACGACGGGCCCGGCGATGCCGAGGACCGCACACATCTTGACGAAGTCCCGGCGTCTCATGGGTGCCGATCCTATGGAGTCGGGCGAACCCGAGCACCCCGCGCTGTTTGCTGGGAGCCGGACTCAGAACTTGAAGACGCCTTCGATGACCTCGTTGTTCGTGAGCCGTCGGGACAGGTTCGGCAGCGGCTGGACCTGGACCTGCTGCTTGACGGTGTCCATGAATCCGTATCCAGCGACGTCGCCGGCGGCCTCTTCGAGTGCGTCACCGAGTTCGACGAGGGCGGCGGCGACGCGGGCCGGAGGCTGGTAACCGGGCTGGATCTCGATCTCGATGCGGATGCCGGAGTGCTCAGCGCTGGTCATCGGTGTGCTCCTGGTTCGTAGCGGACGGCGGATCCCGTCCACGGTGCAAGACGACGACCGCACCGATCCGTTACGTCACGAGTCTCGAGATGGTTGCCAGATCACTCTGCGGGGCGCACCTCGACGCCGCGCCAGAAGGCGATGCGGCCGGCGATCTCTGCGGCTGCGTCCTTGGGCGTGGCGTAGTACCAGGCGGCATCGGCGTTCTCGGCGCCGTCGACGACGATCGAGTGGTAGTTGGCGGTGCCCTTCCAGGGGCAGACGGTGGTCTTGTCGGAGGCCAGGAGCACGCCCGGGTCGACGCTGTCGGCCGGGAAGTAGTGGTTGCCCTCGACCACGACGGTGTCGTCGCTCGTGGCGATGATCTTGCCGTTCCAGACGGCCTGCATCGTTGTCATGTCGGTTGTTCCTCCGTTTGGGACGCGTGCACGGGGCGGTGAACCCGCCGGGGCAGCCTCGCACTTCCCGGCCCTGGTGGCCGGGCCGTCCCGGCTGAGCGACCCCCGGCCCGGTGATCAGCGCCGTGGGACAGACGACGCGTTCACCCGGGCCGGGAGCCCACTCGCCTCGCCCGAAAGGAGCGAGGCGTTCGCAGCGGGTTGTGCCGAGAGCTACCGCTTGGTGACCGGCTCGAGCAGGTCGACCGTCGCCGCAGCCGTCGCGGTCGCCCCGACCGAGCCCGCTCCGTCGTCGCCGTCGGCCTCGGAGGCATTCGCCTTGGCCTCCCGTTTGGCCTTTGCGGCGTCATGGAAGCCTCCGGCGATGCCCTCGGGATTGAGGATCGCAGTGAGGATGAGCAGGACGCCGCCGATCAACGCCTCCCACGTGCCGAGCCCGCCGATCAGCTCGCCCATGCCGAAGAAGGCGACGCCCGACGCCGCGACGATGCCTGCGGTCACTGCGCCGCTGACACTGGTGATGCCGCCGAGGTAGGCGATCGCCAACGCGGTCAGCGATGCGAGCGTCCCGAACGACGCGTCGGACACCCGCCCGAAGCGGTAGGCGATGAGGCAGCCGCCCACACCGGCGATGAACGACGAGATCGCGTAACCCTGCAGCTTGATGCCCGGCACGTTGATCCCGGCCGCCGCCGCGGCCCGCTCGTTGCCCCGGGCTGCGAGCAACCGGCGACCGGTGCCGCTGCGACGCATGTTCGACACGGCCAGAGCGAGCACCGTCGCGACGACCACCAGGAAGATGCCGAAGATCGGCCGGGACGATTCCGTCCCGAGCACGAGCCCGAAGTCCCATCCCCCGATCTTCGGATTGGGAACGGTGGCACCGCCGCTGGCGAGGTCGCCGACGAAGTTCGGGTTCTTGAACAGGAACTCGGTGATGGCCACCGATCCGCCCAACGTGACGATGGCCAGATTGGTGCCGCGTACGCGCAATGCCGGGAACCCCACCAGGACCCCGGCTGCGGTGGCGATGAGGCAGGCCAACAGCGGCGCGATCGGAAACGGGATACCGACGTCGGTCGCCAGGCGTGACAGCGTGAACCCTGCGATCCCGGCGATGGCCATCTGCGCCAGGGTGGTCTGGCCGCCGAGGCCGGTGACCACCACGAACGACAGAGCGAACACCACGGCGATCGTCGTGGTCATGATGGCGGCCCGCCACAGCGGACCGAAGAACAGCAGCCCGGTAACGGCCAACACGATGGGCACGCCGACGTTGACGACGGTCAGCCGGGACTGGGGCACCTTCGGGAGCCGCCAGGTGTCGACCGCCGCACGGTTGGGCAACGCCTCGCCCATGAACCACATCGCGGCGATGATCACCAGGAACGGCAGGCCCTCACGGGCGCCGTAGCGGGGCCACCACTCGAAGTCGACCTGGAACTTCGTGAACGACGACTGCACCATGCCGATGGCCATGCCGACGACGATGGTCACGCCGATGGCCTTGAACCGTCCCACCAGCGCCGCACCGAGCGCCGGGATGAGGAAGATGAAGGTGAACGTCGTCGCCTCCAGCTGCAGCATCGGCGAGGCGAGGATGGCCACGAGCCCGGTCACGACCGTCGCCATGATGTAGCTGCCCTGGGCCAGGCGGATCGGCGAGAAGCCGAGCAGGATGACGCCCTTCTCGTTCGACGCGGCGGCCCGGGTGACCAGACCGATGCGGGTGAAGCGCATGACCAGCCAGGCCACGAGCCCGATGATCCCGACGGTGCCGGCGACCCACAGCCCGTCCTGGGGCATCGTGATGTCGCCGATGATGGTGACGGGATCGTTGGGGAAGATGGGATCGACCCGCAGGCCGGATCCGCCCTCGAAACGTCGCTGCACCAGCGTCGTGATGACGATGATGATGCCGATGTTGGCCACGATGGTCGACAACGACGGCGCGTGGTACAGCGGACGGAAGACGAGCCGGTACAGCAACAGACCCATGAGCGCTGCGGTGGCGAGCGCCAGGACCAGCGCCCAGAACAGACCGACGTCGTCACCGAAGTCGTAGCGGTCCGGCAGCCCCGGGAAGGGGAACACGTACGAGCCACGCCGGAGGTCGGCGTACACGTGCGCGACCCAGGTCATCGACGCGCCGATCGAGAAATTGACGATCGACGCACCCTGCTGGCACAGCAGGAGCCCGAGAGCCATTGCGGCGATGATCGCGCCGGCTCCGGTCCCCAGCACCAGGTAACCGAGATAGTCGGTCATGTGGGCCGCCCGGTCGATGACCTGTCGCAGCCCGACATCAGGGGAGGTACTCGGTGACGTCGAAGCTCTCGAGGCCTTCGACGAGTTCGATCCTGCCGTCGCCGACGTACTCGCCGGCGAACAGGCTGAGGTCGCAGACGCTCGGGTAGGCCTCGGCCTGGCCGCAGGTCAGGGTCGCCCCGTCGGGGAAGACGGAGAGCCTGCCGTCGGGGTTCGTCTTCATGTGCTCGGCCACCGCGGCCCCGGTGACCTCGCCGCCGGTGGCGGCCAGGTCGTTGGCTGCGGCGGCGACGGTGAACACGACGATGGGCGAGAGGCTTCCGAGGCCCAGGTCACTCGGGACCACGTCTTCGGGATTCTCGACGCCGGCGACGGGCGCGATGGCGGTCTTGAGTGCGAGCGCCTCGGCGGTCCCGGGGGGCTCGCCGCCCGGCAGGAAGATCCAGCCGAAGGCATCATCGCCCACTGCCTCGAGGACCTCGCTGTTCGTGCAGGTGTTGGCCGCCAGCACGGGAACGTCGCTACCGAGCGCGGCCCGGCCACGGATCATGCCGATGCAGCCGGCGTCGCCGTAGAGGCTGATCAACAGGTCCGGATCGTCGCTGAGCGCCTCGCGGACGAGGCCCTGCGCTCCGGCGTCGGTCTCGCTCTCGGCACCCTTGATCGACCGGTATTCGATACCGGCCTTCTCGAGCGCTGCGATGACGGAGGCCTCGGAGCTGTTGGCCCCGGCATTGTCGGCGCTGATGATCGCCACCTTCGTGGCACCGAAGAACTCCTTGGCGACGTAGGCATTCCCCGCCGCGAGTGTGGCGTTGCCGCCACCGAGGTAGATGGCGTCGGATGCGTAGTCCGCGGGGAACAGCGGGATGATGCCCGCGACAGGTATGCCCGCTGCGTCGTAGGTGGCATAGTCCGGGAACAGGTCGAGACCGAGCAGAACCATCTCGACGTTCTTGCCGGCGAGTTCCTGGGCACATGCCTGGGAGGACTCCGGTGAGCCCTCTGCGATGCACACCTCGAACTGGATGGGGCGATTCCCCATGCCGCCGTGCTCGTTGAGGTAGTCGACCGACGCCGCCGCGGCGTCCTCGAGCTCCGGGAAGTTCAACCCGGCCGGCCCCTCGGTGTTGACGAAGCCGATCACGATCGGTTCACCCGTCGGCGGGCCGAGCGCGCCGATGTCACGGACCGTGGCGTCGCCCTCGGCGGGTGGTTCCTCCTCGGCCGCCGGCTCTTCGTCACCCTCGGCTGCGGGCTCCTCGTCGGTCTCGGCGGCCGGTTCATCGTCCTCGGCCTCGTCGTCGGACGTGGCCGCCTCTTCGGAGGAACTCTCCTCGGTATCGGCAGCGGTGTCTGCGGAATCGTCATCGCCACATGCGGCGGCGATGAGGGCGAAGACCGCCAACATCGCTGCGAGCAGATGCCAGCGTCGGTGGAACCGGACCTTGACCATCGAGACCCCCCAGTCTCGGCCGAACGCCGGCCGAGAGGCCGGCATGGACAGCCGTTTCGGCGAAAGCTAGCCCGTTATTTACCGACAGTAAAGGGGCCATCCACCTGCGCCGGTATCCTCCCGGCATGGCCGCACCCCGCAGCGCTGACCCGGAGAGCGTGGTGGCCGCCGGCGCGGTGCCGTCGCAGCGAGCGCTGGGCCGCGGCCGGGGGCGTCCCCGAGGCAGCCGGCCCGCCGCCGACCGCGACCAGATCATCGCCGCTGCGGTGCGCGCGGTACGTCGGGTCGGACCAGACGTGACGATGGACGAGATCGCCGCCGAGGCCGGCGTCACGAAGCCGATCATCTATCGGACCGTCGGCGACAAGGCGGCGATCGGCCTCGCCCTCGCCGAGTACCTCTCGCTGCAGGTCGAGGCCGCGGGCTTCGAGGCGAGCGCCTGCGAGACCGACCCGGAGCGCCGCTTCATGGCCGCCGTGCGTTCGGTCTTCGAGTATCTGGCCGAGGAGCAGGCGCTGTTCCTGTTCGTCGAGCAGGGATGGGGATCTGCCGACGGGAGCCACACGGCGCTCCTCATCGAACGGGCAGCCCAGCCGTTCATCGACGGCTTCGCCGAATCCGCCGACGGCGCCGCGCACCCACCCGAGGCGGTCCGCACCTGGGCCTACGCAACCGTCGGCTCGCTGCGGACCGTGGCCAACATGTGGGTGCGCGACCGCTGGTGCACCCTCGACGAACTCGTCGAACACGCCACGACCTTCTCGCTGCGGCCCTACCCGCAGCCCACCGATCAGGCCAGGAACAGCCGGTAGGCGGGGTTCGCGCTCTCGTCCCAGTGGCGGTAGCCGAGGCGGGCGAGGAACTCCCCGAACTCGTCGTGGTCGGCCGCCGGAACCTGCATGCCCACCAGCACCCGCCCGACGTCGGAGCCGTGGTTGCGGTAGTGGAACAGCGAGATGTTCCAGTCCGGTGCCATGGCGGTGAGGAAGCCGATCAGGGCGCCGGGCCGCTCGGGGAACTCGAAACGGTACAGGCGCTCGTCGTGCGCGAGCGGCGAGCGGCCGCCGACGAGGTGACGGACGTGGAGCTTGGCGAGCTCGTCGTCGGTGAGGTCGAGCGTGTCGAGCTCGGCGGCGCGGAACGCATCGGCCAGCGCGTCCGCCTCCGCTGCGCTGGCCACCTGCACGCCCACGAACACATGGGCCGCGTCGGCGTCGGCGATGCGGTAGTTGAACTCGGTGATGGAGCGGTCGGGGCCGATCAGCTCGATGAAGCGCCGGAAGCTGCCGCGCCGCTCGGGGATCGTCACCGCGAAGATGGCTTCGCGTCGCTCGCCGATCTCGGCGCGTTCGGACACGAAGCCCAGCCGGTCGAAGTTCATGTTGGCGCCGCACGCGACCGCGACGAGGGTCCGGCCCGTCACGCCGGTGCGCTCCACGTAGGCCTTGGCCCCGGCGATGGCGAGCGCCCCCGCGGGTTCGAGGATCGCGCGGGTGTCGGTGAAGACGTCCTTGATCGCCGCACACACCTGGTCGGTGTCGACACGGATGATGTCGTCGACGTAGCGGCGCGTCAGGCGGAACGTCTCCTCGCCTACCAGCTTCACCGCAGTGCCGTCGGAGAACAGCCCGACGCTGTCGAGCTCGATGCGCTCGCCGGCCTCGATCGATCGGGCCATGGCGTCGGAGTCGTCGGTCTGCACGCCGATCACGAGGGTCTCGGGATGCAGCGCCTTGAGGTACGTCGCGATACCCGAGATGAGCCCGCCGCCGCCCACGGCCACGAACACGGCGTGGATGGGCGCGGTGTGCTGGCGCAGGATCTCCATCGCGATGGTGCCCTGTCCGGCGATCACGTCGGGATCGTCGAAGGGATGCACGAACGTCAGCCCCCGCTCCCCCATCAGCTCGACCGCCCGGCGGTGGCTGTCGCTGTAGGACTCGCCGGCGAGCACCACCTCGGCGCCCGACGCCCGCACGGCGTCGACCTTCAACAGCGGAGTGGTGGTGGGCATGACGATCACCGCCCGGCAGCCCAGCTTCTTGGCAGCGAGCGCCACGCCCTGGGCGTGGTTGCCCGCCGACGCTGCGATCACCCCACGGGCGAGCTGTTCGGCCGACAGGTTGGCCATCTTGTTGTACGCGCCGCGGATCTTGAACGAGAAGACCGGCTGCAGGTCCTCGCGTTTGAGGAGCAACTCGTTACCGAGCCGCTCGGAAAGACGGGGCGCGGCCTCCAGGGGCGTCTCGTCGACGACGTCGTACACCCGAGACGTGAGGATGCGCTTGAGGTAGTCGGTGGCGTCGTCGCCTGCTGCGGCTGCGGTCATCGGTCGCTCCACTTCGTGCCCGGCAGGTAGTAGCGCTTGGCCCAGACGCCGCGACGGTCCTCGCCCGCCACCGGCATACGCCAGGTCGACAGCCTCGTGGTCGCTGCCGCGAGTTCCACTGCGCACAGCGCTCGCGGCTGGTCGTCGGTGCCGTCGACATAGGTGTCGGCGAACCAGTCGGCGGTGTAGCGCTTGGCGATCGCCCGGTAGCGATCACGCCAGGCATCGTCCTCGCCTGGCGGGTGGACGACGTCGACCACGCCCTGCACGGTCACCTTCCGGTACGGCTGTTCGCTCTCGTCGATCGAGATGCCGACCTTCGGGTCGCGCTGGATGTTGCGCCAGATCACCGCCGGCGCCCGGGGTGTGAACAGCAGCCGCGAACCGTCACGGATGAACCACAGGGGCAGTACCCGGGGGAACCCGTCGTCGTCGACGGTGGCGATCCGGGCGAGGTGCTCGCGCTCGTCGAGGAACGCATCGAGCTCGTCGTCGGTCAGCTTCGGCATCCTCGCATGCTGTCAGATCGATCGAGCGGTGCGAGGCATCGGGATCAGCACGGCGAGTGCAGTGCGGGCGTTCGTCTACCGTTCGTTGCGTGGACTGGAGTGATGACGTGGTCGCTCGGATCGTCGCCGCGCTGCACGACCGGGGCGATCCCGGACGAGCGGTCGCAGCCGAGCGCTACATGAAGCACGTCGCACCATTCCTCGGCATTCCGACCGACGAACGGCGACGCCTGGTGGGCGAGGCCCTCGCGGGCGTGGCCGAGCCGAGCTCCGACGGGCTCGGCCGCACCGCGCTCCGACTGGTGGAGCTCGACGAGCGCGAGTACCACTACGCCGCCCATGACCTGATCGGCCGGTTCGTCGGCTGCGCCGACGAAGCCTTCCTCGGCCTATGGGTCGAGCCGCTGCTGACGACGAAACCCTGGTGGGACACCGTCGACGGCATCGGCAGCGCGGCGGTGCGGCCGCTGGGCCTGCGCGACGACATCGCCAGCACCGTCGACCGCTGGTCCGAGTCGGGCGATATGTGGCTCGTGCGGGCCGCCATCCAGCACCAACGCGGCTGGAGGAAGCGGACCGACATCGCCCGGGTCCTCGGGTTGTGCGACCGTCACTGGTCGGACCCGGAGTTCTTCGTCGCCAAGGCCATCGGCTGGGCACTGCGGGACCTCACCCGCTTCGACCCCGACGCCGTCCAGCGCTTCCTCGACGACCACCGGAGCCCCAACAAGGTGGCGACCCGCGAAGCCCGCAAGGGCCTGGAACGTGCCACAACCCGAACACGATCGCCGGGCTAGCCCGGGCGCCAGGACTCCAGCAGGTCGTTGCAGAAGACTCCGGCGGGGTCCGCCAGGTCGCGCTGGTGCCACCAGTCGTGCCAGCGGGGATGCGCCGCGGCCAACGCGACGCCGTCGAAGCTGTGGACCTTGCCCCAGTGGGGCCTGCCGCCGTGGGCTCGGAACACCGCCTCGCAGTCGGCGAACAGCTCGTCGGCGGGCTGGTCGATGCCCTGGTGCACCGAGATCGTCGCGCTCGGGCGCCCATACGCTTGCGACAGCCACACGTCGTCAGCGGCGAGGGTGCGGTACTCCACCGGCCAGCGCAGGTCGGCGAACCGCTCGAGCAGCAGCGACCGGATCTCGTCGAGACAGTCGAGCGAGCCCTCCAGTGGCACGGCGAACTCCATCTCGGTGTGCAGGTCGGGGCGGTGGTTCGGGAGCACCTCGTGGCTCCAGCCGACGCGCCCGCCCTCTGGGGCCAGCGGGTACTGCGCCGGTTCGTCGGTCTCGTCGATGACCTTGGCGATGCAGCGGTCCCGATGCGGGTACCAGAAGAACTCGGCGTGGCGGTGCGTCGTCACGAGGTCGCCGACGCGATCCCGCAACTCGGCATAGGGCTCGGTCCAGCCCTGTTCGGCCAGCCGGTACGCGGGTCGTACGGCGAGCTCGAGCCAGGCCACGACCCCGAACGCACCCAACCCGAGACGGGCAGCTGCGAACCGTTCGGCGGACTCCGACCCGGAGAGCTCGCAGAGTTCGCCGTCGGCGCCGACGATGCCCATCGCCCGGACAGCGGCGGTCAGCGAGGCCAGGGTCGAGCCGGTGCCATGGGTGCCGGTGGCGACCGCCCCGCCGATGCTCTGGCGATCGATGTCGCCCTGATTGGCGAGCGCGACCCCGGCGTCACCGAGGGGTCGCCCCAGCGCAGCGATCGGCGTGCCGGCCCACACCCGAGCGGTGCCGGCGCCCGCATCGACGCCGATCACGCCGCTGAGCCCGGACAGATCGACGATGACGTCGTCGGTGGGTACCAGGCGGGCGTGGCTGTGCCCGGCGCCCGCGGCCCGCACCCGTCGTCCCGCGGCAGCCGCGGCACCGACGACGGCGCCGAGCTCCTCCACGCTGCGCACGAAGACGAGATCCTCGGGTCTGCATCGTTGATTTCCCGCCCAGTTCGACCACTCGACCATGTGACTCCCTCTACTCGTCCGAACCGGCTCCCCCGCGCCGGATCCGGGCGATAGGGTGCGCCCCATGATGCACGCAACCACACGCTCGCGAGTCCGGGCGGGCTCGCGCCTCGCCCTCGCCGCCACCCTCTTCGCCGGAGTCGCACTGGCCGCCCCGGCGGCCGCGCAGACCGAGCCGGGGCCCGACGGCGCCACGTGTCAGCTCCTCATCGTCCCGACGGGGCCGTCCGTCATCGTGCCCAACGCCTACGACTTCGTCATCGCGAACCTCGAGAGCGGTGGCCAGTTCCGGGTCGACGACCCGGGCGCCAACGCCCTGATCGAAGCACCGGAGGGCGAGAACATCGTCTCGATCCTCAAGTGCAACGAGCCCGAGATTCCCCCGACGCCCGAGCCCACGCCCGAGCCGACCCCGGAACCGACACCCGAGCCGACACCAGAGCCCACCCCCGAGCCGAGCCCTGAGCCCACGGTGCTGCCGCCGACCGAGCCGACGCCCGAGCCGACGCCCGAGCCCTCCCCCGAACCGACCATCCTCCCGCCCGCCACGCCCACGGTGCCGCCCGGTGGCGGTGGTGGTGGCGGCGGCGGCGGTCAGCTGCCCGAGACCGGCTCCGAGAGCGTGCCCCTCGTGGCCCTGGGCCTCGGCCTGGTCGCTGCCGGTACCGGCATCGCCCTCACCAGCCGCCGCATGCGCAGCACCCAGCCTGCCCACGCCCGCAACGACTGATCCGACCGTCCGGTCCGGCGGATCTCGGGCCTCAGTGAGGCCCGCATCCGCGCCAGCCGACCGAGACTCACGCCGGCGGTTTCCCGCGCCAGCTGCGAGAACGACGAGTCCAGATCGGTCGGAGAGAAGACGGCGTCGAGGCCCACCTCCCGGGCGGTCTCCACCGCCCGGAGCCCGTGATAGGGGTCCGACACCACGACGACGTCGGTGCCGATGTCCTCGGTGATCAACACGTTGGCGGTGGCGGTGAGCTCTTCGTAGGTGGTGGTGCCGTCGACGACGACCCGCAGGTCGGCTTCGGGTACGCCGGCGTCGCGCAGGTACGTGAACCCGGCGAACCCCTGCGTGAACCGGTCACCGGCCTGATTCGACCCCGTCGTGACGATGACCGGCGCGATGCCGCGCCGGTAGAGGTCGAGCGCGGTGTCGAGGCGCGCCTGCAGGACCGGTGAAGGCCGCCCGTCGTACTGGGCGGCGCCCAACACGACGATGGCATCGGCGGGCCGGGCGGCGTCGTCCCGGCTCGTCTGCCACACCTGCACGAACGTGACCCCGACATAGAGGCATCCGAGCGCGACGACCGCGACGACGGTGAGCCGGACGATGCGCCACCCGGACCGGGCACCACCGACGCCGCCGTCGGCCACCACGCTCAGTCCAGCGAGGCCCGAGCCGCGCAGAGGCGCTCGATGACCAGATCGCGATCCATGAGCGCCATCGGCTCGAACAGCGGCGGACCGACACGACGCCCGGTCACTGCGATACGCACCGGGACCTGGGACTTCGCGCCCAGCTCGTCACCGACCTCGGCGACGACCGCCGCCAGGGCTTCCGGTGTCCAGTCGCACGAGGAGAAGCGCTCGATGACGGCGTCGAGGACCGCAGCCACCTGATCGCCGGCCATGGCCTTGGCGATCTTGGCGGCCTCCTTGTCGTCGGTCTCGACCGGGGCCTCGACGGTGAAGAGCCAGTCGACCAGGGGCACGACATCGCCGAGACGGCGCAGCCGCTCGCGGATGTGGGGTATGACCGCCCGCAGGACGTCGGGATCGAAGCGCTCTGCAGGCCAGGGGGCATCGGCGCCCACCCAGGGGCCGAGGGCCTCGACGAGGGCGTCGGCATCGAGCGCCCGGATGTAGTGGCCGTTGATGTGCTCGAGCTTCGCCATGTCGAAGAACGCCGGCGACTTGTTGACCGCCGCGAGGTCGAACAGTTCGATGATCTCGGCCATCGGCCGGATCTCGATGTCGTCGGGCGGCCCCCAACCGAGCAGCGCCAGATGATTGGCCATGGCCTCGGGCAGGAAGCCCTGAGCCCGGAAATCAGCGAGCGCCACCGAATCCTTGCGCTTGGAGAGCTTCTTGCGGTCGGCGCCGACGAGCAGCGGCAGATGCGCGTAGGTGGGTGGCTCGCGGTCGGTCAGGGCACGCCACAACAGCAGCACCTTGGGGGTGGTGTTGAGCAGGTCCTCGCCCCGGATGACGTGGGTGATGGCCATGTCGGCGTCGTCGACCGCGTTGGCGACGAGGAACACCGGGGTGCCGTCGCCGCGTCGGACCACGAAGTCCTCGAGCTCGCCGACGTCGAAGCGCACCCGACCCCTGATGATGTCGTCGATGACGACCTCGCCGGTGTCGGGGGTGGCGAAGCGGACCACGACGCCGTCACCGTCGGCGACCTCGCGCGTCCGGCAGTGCCCGTCGTAGCCGCCCTTGAAGCCGGTGGCCGCATTGCGGGCGTCGATGGCCTCACGGGTGCAGTCGCAGCGGTAGGCGGCACCCGACTCGACGAGGCGTTCGATGGCGCCGAGGTAGTGCTCGGTCCGGTCGGACTGGCGGATCGGGCCTTCGTCCCAGTCGATGCCCAGCCATGCGAGCGGCTCGGTGATGGCGTCGTAGAACGCCGGCGTGGCCAGCGCAGCGTTGGTGTCCTCGATGCGCAGCACCATGGTGCCACCGTGATGGCGGGCGAAGAGCCAGTTGAACAGCGCCGAACGGGCGCTGCCGACATGGAGGAATCCGGTGGGTGCAGGAGCGAATCGGACCCGTGGGGCGCCCGGCATCAGTGCGTGTCCGCAGCCGACCCGGCCAAGACGTCGAGGTCGAGCTGATCACGCCAGTCGCGGCCGTAGCGGTCGGCGACCTGGGCCGGGGTCTGGCGCAGGACCTCTGCGGGCACCGCTTCGGTGATGCGGCGGCCCTCCAGGTAGTGGTGGGGATTGTCGACCCGGTCGAACGCATGTCGCCGGATCTCGACCAGCTCGGCGGGGGTATCGGCATCGAGATACCCCCACACGCGGAACGCGATCTCGAGGTCGTGGCGGACCGGGGCCCGGCCGAACAGCGACGCCCGTTTGAGACCGACGAGGACGCACCCCGCCGCGGCGTCCTCCCAGCGCTCGCCGTCGTGCAGGTGCACCTGGTCGGCGAACTGTCTGACCAGCTTCAGGGCGTAGCCCTGATCGGGTCCCTGCCGGCCGAAACCGTCGCCTTCGGGGAGGCCGGTGGGGATGTCGCCGGGACGCTGGGCCCGCCAGGAGTCCTCCCGGCGCGGCGGGGACTCGTAGACGCGCGCACGGTTCGGGGGCAGGGGGACATAGTCGGGTGCAGCCACGGGCCTGAGCATAGAGGCTCAGGCACGCTCAACTCGCACGCGAGGCCACCGATGGAGGCACCCATGACCGTCGACGCGCGCCGATACCACGGAGTGTGGGTCGACCCGCGGGCGTGGCGCGTCAAGACGGCGTTCGGCAGCGGAGCGGCGACGGGTTCGGTGGTGCGCATCGGCCCGCACCGGATCGAGGCGATGTTCGCGCCGTCGCCCGCCTTACCGGCCGTCGGCCGCACCGGCACCCTGGTACTGGCCAACGACGAGGAGCGCCGTGAGGCCCAGCGCCAGGCGGTCGTGGCCCACCGCATCGACGTCGCCGCCGACCTCATCATGTTCGAGTTCGACCTGCAACCCGGACCTGCCGATCACGGCGACCTGCCGGTCGGTGAGCGACGGGCCGTGCGCGTCCCGATTCCGGAGGAGCGCCCGATGCGTGCGGCGATCCGCTGCAGCGCAGGCGAGGCCCGGGGCAAGGTGCTCGACCTCTCGCGCACCGGTGTGAGCCTGGTGTGCCCCGCTGCGGCCGAGCGACAGCTGGCCACCGCGTCGCGCGTCGAAGTGCGGTTCGCGGACAACACCGCCCTGGGCGACAGCGCCATCGTCGGCCGGATCCAGAACCGGCGCTTCGACGGCGACAAGTCGGTCACCTACGGCATCGAGTTCGCCCCGGGGGCCCACACCCACCTCGATGCCGTCATCAACCAGCTCGAACGCACCCACGTCCGCCTGCGCTGACCGACGGCCCGGATCGGGCTCAGACCGCCCGGGCGGCGTTCGCGACGGCGTCGCTGCCTGCCCACTCGGCAACACCGGCGACCGCCTCGACGATGTCTCGGCGCCGAGCCACAGCGGGGAGACGGTGCAACTCGTCGACCACCTCGTGCAGCCGGCCCGCCTCGAGCAGCCCGAAGGTGAGCCACCGGGCGTGAAGACGATCGGGCTCGCGTCGGAAGATCTCCTCGAGTTCGGCCACGCCCTGGGCGCCGCCCGTCTCGGCGACATGGACCAGCGCGTGCAGCGCCGGCGGGACCGGTCCCGGCAGCGTGTCGAGCATTGACCGTGCCGCCGCGGCGTCGCCCGATGCCGCGGCGGACTCGACCGCTGCGACCTTGACCGCAGCCTGCCGCTCCGGTGCCAGGTGCGCCGTGACCGCGGCGAGCTCGGCCCCGGCGTCCGCGTCGTGGTTGCTGATACGCCGCAGCAGCGACCGGATCTGATCGTCGTAGCGGGAGTCGTCGACGGCCCGGCCCTCGGTGCGCAGCGTGGTGATGTTGGTTGCGACCGCCCACCCGAACACCAGCGCACCCCAGAAGTAGCCGACGGCGACCAGGACGACCGCGGCGACACCGCCGGTGATGACCGACACGACGGCGGCGCGTCGCCAGCGTTGACTGCGTTCGCCGGGCAGCAGCTCGGCCAGGATGTGGCCGCCGTCGAGCGGCAGCACCGGCAGCAGGTTGACCAACCCCCAGCCGACGTTGATCCACAACATGACCACCACGAAGAACCTGAGGTGCTCGGAGTCGATGTCACCCGACAACGCAGCGGCGCCGGCGACGAGGCCCCCCAGCACCAGCCCGGCGACGGGGCCTGCTGCGGCGACGCTGATCAGCTGCCATCGGCTGGCGTCGTTGGCGGGACGCCAGTGGGTCAGCCCGCCGAAGCTGTAGAGGTCGATGGTCGGGTCGGCGCCGAGACGCCGGGCGGCGACCGCATGGCCGAGCTCGTGCCACAGGATCGACACCGCGGCGACCCCCGTCCAGATGGCGACCGAGGCCACGGTGGCGCCGGGGAACAGACCGAGCAGCAGGACGATCAGGACGAACGACGGCTGGATGCGCGTCGGGAACCCGAAGAGCAGGAAGCGCAGCCCGTTGCGGTCGACCTGCAGCATCGTCGTCGGTGCCGTCAGGCCCCGGCCACGAGCAGGCCGTACACGATGCCGTCCATCAGGGCCTGCCAACTGGCCTCGATGATGTTCTCCGACACGCCGATGGTGGTCCAGGTCCGGTCGCGGTTGGAGAAGTCGATGAGGACCCGGGTTATGGCACCGGTGCCCTTGTCGGTGTCGAGGACCCGGACCTTGTAGTCGGCCAGGGTGATGGCGGCGAGCTGGGGGTACCGGTCGGTGAGCACGGACCGGAGCGCGGTGTCGAGCGCGTTGACCGGGCCGTTGCCCTCGCCGATGCCGATGAGGCGTTCGTCACCCACCCAGAGCTTGACGACCGCTTCGGTGTCGACGTCGACCGCGATGTCGTTCCAGGCTCGGCTTCCGGCGCCGCGGTGGTGCATGTCGACGTGGAAGGACTCGATGCTGAACCAGTCCTGCTCCCAGCCGGCAGCGCCGCGCATGAGCAACTCGAGCGACGCGTCGGCGACCTCGAAGTGGTAGCCGTCGTGTTCGAGGCGCTTGAGGGTCTCGACGATCTCGCCGAGTGCCTGGCCGTCGACCTCGATGCCGAGTTCGGCTGCCTTGAGCTCGAGCGTGGAACGCCCCGCCATCTCCGACACCACGAACCGGGTGCCGTTGCCGACCGCCGCCGGAGAGATGTGCTCGTAGGCGTCGGGGCGCCGGGCGATGGCGCTGGTGTGCAGGCCCGCCTTGTGGGCGAACGCGGAGGAGCCGACGTAGGGCTGTTGGGGGTCGGGCGTGAAGTTGACCAGCTCGGCGACGTGGTGCGCGACCGCGGTGAGGCGATCGAGGCGGTCGGCCGGAATGGTCTCGATGCCCATCTTCAGGCTGAGGTTGGCGATGATCGGCACGAGGTCGCAGTTGCCGGTGCGCTCGCCGTAGCCGTTGATGGTGCCCTGCACCTGCACGGCGCCTGCACGCACGCCGGCGATGGCGTTGGCCACGCCGCAGCCGGTGTCGTTGTGGAGGTGCACGCCGACGCCGACGTCGAGGTGATCGACCACGGCTCCCACCGCAGCCTCGATGTCGTGGGGCAACGACCCGCCGTTGGTGTCGCACAGGATCAACCGCTCGGCGCCGGCGATCGCGGCGGCTTCGAGCACCTGCAGGGAGAACTCGGGGTCGTTGCGGTAGCCGTCGAAGAAGTGCTCGGCGTCGAAGAAGACCCGCCGGCCCTGCGACACGAGGAACTCGACGGAGTCGGCGACCATGGCCACGCCCTCGTCGAGGGTGGTCCGCAGGGCCTCGGTGACGTGGTAGTCCCAGCACTTGCCGACGATGCACACGACCTCGGTGCCGGCCGACAACAGGTTGGCGAGGGTGTCGTCGGAGTCGACGCGGCCCTTGGCCCGCCGGGTCGACCCGAACGCGACGAACGTGGCATGGTGCAACACCAGCTCGTCGGCGGCGCGGGCGAAGAACTCGACGTCTTTGGGGTTCGCCCCCGGCCAGCCGCCCTCGATGTAGTGCACGCCGAGGTGATCGAGCTGCTGGGCGATGTGGAGCTTGTCGTCGACGGTCAGCGAGATGCCCTCGAGCTGGCTGCCGTCGCGCAGGGTCGTGTCGTAGATCTCGACCGCCGCGGGTGTCCGCTCGGCTCCCCCACTCATGCCACGACCTCGCACCAGTGGCGGTAGGCCTCGACGCGGCCGCGGACCGCCTCGGCGTACATGTCGGCGATGGCCTTGGTGGCCGGTCCCGGGCACGGCACCTCGCGGTCGTCGACGCTGTTGACGGCGCTGACCTCCGCTGCGGTGCCCACGACGAAGATCTCATCCGCGATGTAGAGGTCGCTGCGGGCCAGGCCGCCGACCTCGACGTCGATGCCGAGGTCCTTCGCGATGGTGATGACCGAGCTCTGGGTGATGCCCTCGAGCGCGCCGGCGGTGAGCGGCGGGGTTATCAGGCGGCCCTGGCGGCTGACGAAGAGGTTCTCGCCGGTGCACTCGGCGACGAGGCCGGCGCCGTTCAACATGATGGCCTCGTCGTAGCCGGCGCGCAGCGCCTCCATCTTGGCCAGGGTGCTGTTGGCGTAGTTGCCGGTGGTCTTCGACGCCGGCGGCATGATGTTGTGGTCGTGGCGGGTCCACGACGAGATCTTCATGCGCACACCCTTGGTCAGGGCGTCGTCGCCGAGGTACGCGCCCCACGGCCAGCAGGCGATGGACACGTCGACGGTGCAGTTGGTGGTGGCCAGGCCCATCTCGCCGTAGCCGTAGTACGCGATGGGGCGGATGTAGCAGCTGGGCAGCCCCGACGCCGCCACGACGGCCTTGGTGGCCTCGACGAGCTCCTCGACGGTGTAGGGCATCGGCATCGCCATGATCTTCGCCGAGTTGACCAGGCGCTCCATGTGCTCGGTGAGGCGGAACACCGCGGGCCCGTCGGCGGTCTCGTAGGCCCGGATGCCCTCGAAGACGCCGGTTCCGTAGTGCAGGGTGTGGGTGAGGACGTGGATGCGGGCGTCGTCCCAGTCGACGAGTTGGCCGTTCATCCAGATCTTCGCGGTGGGCTCGATGGGCATCAGAGGTCTCTTCGGTGCTTGTCGGTGGTCGGATGGGTCGTGGACGCGATGGTGTCAGACGCGCGCCGCGATGGCATCACCGATGGCGGCGGTGGTGCCGGTCTGGGTGGCGGGATCGGCGCACGCCGCCCGAATGCGGGCTGCGGCATCGGCCTCGCCGAGGAAGTCGAGCATCAGCGCGCCCGACAAGATGGCGGCGGTGGGGTTGGCGGCGCCGGTGCCGACGATGTCGGGTGCCGAGCCGTGGACGGGCTCGAACATCGAGGGGCCGGTGCGGTCGGGATTGAGATTGGCGCTGCTGGCCAGCCCGATGCCGCCCGAGACGGCGCCACCGAGATCGGTGAGGATGTCACCGAAGAGGTTGTCGGTGACGATGACGTCGTAACGCTGGGGGTCCTGCACGAAGTAGATGCAGGCGGCATCGACGTGGTTGTAGGCGGTCTCGACGTCGGGATACTCGGCGGCGACCTCGTGGAAGGCGCGCTCCCAGAGATCGCCGGCGAAGGTCAAGACATTGGTCTTGTGGACCAACGTGAGGTGTTTGCGTTCGCTCATGCTCGCGAGCTCGAAGCCGTAGCGGATGCAGCGCTCGACGCCCATGCGGGTGTTGACCGAGCCCTGCGTGGCCACCTCGTGCGCGGTGCCCTTGCGCAGGAAGCCACCCTCGCCGGCGTAGGTGCCCTCGGTGTTCTCCCGGATGACGACGAAATCGTGCGGGGGGCGCGTGCCGTCACCGGCGGAGGTGAACGGCCGCAGGTTGACGTAGAGGTCGAGCTCGAAGCGCATCTTCAACAACAGGCCGCGTTCGATGAGCCCGGGAGGAACGTGCGGCGTCCCGACGGCGCCGAGGTACAACACGTCGAGGTCGCGCCACTCGTCGATGATCTCGTCGGGCAGGACCGTGCCGTCACGCAGATAACGGGCGCCACCGAGGTCGTAGTCGACGGTGTCGAAACGGACGCCGGCGGCACGGATGACCTTGAGCCCCTCCGCGATGACCTCCGGACCGATGCCGTCGCCCCCGATCACGCCGATCCTGTGTGCCACGTCGTGTCTCCTCGTCGTTGTGAAGTCCGATCGACGCGAAGCCCGCCGACGGCGACGAACATCCTACGTGCCGCGGGGCCACTACGATCGGGCGGATGGCAGTGACCCATCAGCTCTCCCAGGCCGCGTACGACCGCCTCAAGACCGAGTACGACCATCTGACGACGATCGGGCGCGTCGACATCGCCCGCAAGATCGAGACTGCCCGAGAACTCGGGGACCTGAGCGAGAACGGCGACTACCACGCCGCCAAGGAGGAACAGGGCAAGATGGAGGGGCGCATCGCCCAGCTGGCCCAGACCCTCGAGAACGCCGTGGTCGTCGACGAACTCGCCGGTGGTGACACCGTCGGTGCCGGGTCGATCGTCTCCATCCGTTACGACGGCGACGACGAGGTCGAGCGCTACCTGATCGGCTCCATCGAGGAACGCCACGACGAACTCGACGTCATCTCCCCCTCCTCCCCGCTCGGTGCCGCGCTCATGGGCGCGTCCGCCGGCGACCGAGTCACCTACGAGGCCCCCGGCGGGACCCTGGGCGTCGAGGTGGTCACGGTCGACTGACGACCGACCGCCCCCCATGACCCCGACCCAGGGTGACGGCCCCGATGGGGGCCCCGACGATCACGCAAACGAGACCGCGCCCCTCGACGTGGCTCCCGACGACATCTTCGCGGCGGCCGTCGGCATGCCCGATCCCACCGGTCCCGACACCGACACCGACACCGACACCGACACCGACACCGATGTAGTCGACGCGCACACTCCGTCGGGGACCAGCGTGTACCCCGCTGGTCCGCCTGCGCCCATGCCGGTGTCGCTGCCGGCACCCGCCCCGGCGTGGGGCACGCCGCGTCTGCCACCGCCGGGAGGCCAGGGCTTCGAGCGGCGCGCGCCGCGCACCGGTCCCGAACCCGACGAGTACGGCTACTACCCCGACGACTACTACCTGCCACCCAATTGGGGGCTGCTGTTCCTGAAGCTCACCGTCGTAGCCGTCCTGGTGGCAGTGCTGGCCGTCGCGGGCCTCGAGATCTCCGACCGCTTCTCGGCCAGAGACGACGACAACGCGGTCGCCGAGCCCACACCGACGCCGAGTGCGGAGGTCGCGGTGTACGAGTGTGCCGGCGATCCCGATCCGGTCGCGCTCCTGCCACCCCCCGGCGCGTTGCTCATCGCCGGGCGCACCGCCGACAGCCGCTGGCTGGCGTTCCGCAACCCGGATCCGCCGCCGCTGCAGCTGTGGGTCGAGGCCCGCGACGTGCCCACGTTCGTGCCGTCGACGGTGGGCATCGTCAGCTGCGCCTCGGCGCCCGACGAGTTCCCGACCCCACGCTGAACGACCGGGCCGAAGGCCCGCCCGGCCGCGGCCGTATACTGCCACGCCGACCATCGCCGGTAGCGCCGACGCTTCCACGTCGCGCCCAACCCGAGCACCAAGGAGCACCAGCCGAACCGTGGGCCGCACCCTCAGCCAGAAGGTCTGGGACAACCACCTCGTCCGTCGTGGCGATGGCGAACCCGACCTGCTCTACATCGATCTCCACCTCGTCCACGAGGTCACGTCGCCCCAGGCCTTCGACGGTCTGCGCCTGACAGGCCGCACCGTCCGCCGACCCGACCTCACCGTCGCCACCGAGGACCACAACGTCCCCACCGCCGACATCGATCAACCCATCGCCGATCCCATCAGCGCCAAGCAGGTCGAGACGCTGCGGGCCAACACCACCGAGTTCGGGATCACGCACTACCCGATGGGTCACCGCAACCAGGGCATCGTGCACGTCATCGGTCCCGAACTGGGCCTGACCCAGCCGGGCATGACCGTGGTGTGCGGCGACAGCCACACCTCCACCCACGGGGCGTTCGGAGCGTTGGCGTTCGGCATCGGCACCAGCGAGGTCGAACACGTCCTCGCCACCCAGACGTTGCCCCAGCGGCGTCAGGACACCATGGCCATCACCGTCGACGGCACCCTCCCCGAGGGTTCGACGGCCAAAGACGTCGTGCTCGCCATCCTCGGCCGCACCGGCACCGGCGGCGGCATCGGCGCCATCGCCGAGTTCCGCGGCAGCGTCATCGAGGCGCTGTCGATGGAGGGCCGCATGACGGTGTGCAACATGTCGATCGAGTTCGGCGCCAAGGCCGGCCTGATCGCCCCCGACGACGTCACCTTCGCCTACCTCGAGGGCCGTCCCCATGCCCCCAGCGGCGCCGCATGGGACGATGCGGTCGCCGCCTGGCGCGAGCTGCGCACCGACGACGACGCCGTGTTCGACCGCGAGGTCGTGCTCCACGGCGCCGACATCACCCCCCACGTCACGTGGGGCACCAACCCCGGCCAGGTCATCCCGATCTCCGCGACCGTCCCGTCACCGGACGACTTCGCCGACTCCTCCGAGCGCGACGCCGCCGCACGGGCGCTCGAGTACATGGGTCTCGAGGCGGGCGTCCCGATGCGCGACGTCGGCGTCGACACGGTGTTCATCGGCAGCTGCACCAACAGCCGCATCGAGGACCTCCGAGCCGCCGCCGCGGTCGCCGAGGGGCGCCGGGTCGCCGACGGCGTGCGCACCCTGGTGGTGCCCGGCTCTGGCCTGGTGAAGGAACAGGCCGAGGCCGAGGGGCTCGACGTCGTGTTCCGTGCCGCCGGATTCGACTGGCGCGAACCGGGCTGTTCGATGTGCCTGGCGATGAACCCCGACAAGCTCGCCCCGGGCGAGCGCGCCGCGAGCACCAGCAACCGCAACTTCGAGGGCCGCCAGGGCCGCGGCGGGCGCACCCACCTGGTGTCCCCCGGCGTCGCTGCGGCCACGGCCATCGCGGGTCGGTTCGCCACCCCCGCGGACCTGTGAGAGGAACATCGTGATGGAACCCGTCCACATCGTCTCGGGCACCGCGGTGCCCCTCGATCGCTCCGACGTCGACACCGATCAGATCATCCCGTCGGATTGGCTCAAGCGCGTCGAGCGCACGGGCTTCGAGAAGGGCCTGTTCTCGGAGTGGCGCGACGACCCGTCGTTCGTCATGAACGACGAGCAGTACGCGGGAGCGACGATCCTCATCGGCGGCCCCAACTTCGGTACCGGCTCATCGCGCGAACACGCCGTCTGGGCCATCCAGCAGTACGGCTTCGCGGCCGTGATCTCGCCGCGTTTCGGCCCGATCTTCGCCAACAACGCCACCAAGAACGGGCTCCTCCCCGTCGAGGTCAGCGCCGAGGTGGGCCGCGCCCTCATGGAGGCGGTGCTGGCCGATCCGACCCTCGAGATCACCATCGACGTCGCCCGCCGCAGCGTCGAGGCCCCCGCCATCGGGCTGGTCGCCGAGTTCCCACTCGACGCGTCCATCCAGCACCGGCTCCTCGAGGGTCTCGACGACATCGGCATCACGCTGACCCATGGCGACGACATCGACGCCTTCGAATCGTCACGCCCCATCTGGATGCCGACCTCGGCCTGAACGCCCGAACCCCGGGGCCGATCACCTCACCGGCGGTCGACCCGCCGTACACTCTGGCGCCATGGCATCAGCGCGGGGTTGGTGGAAGGCGGTGCTCGCCGCGGCGATCGCCGCGATGGTGGGTGCGTGGTTCCGCCATCGCGAGCCCGAGATCGTCGACGAGGCCGCGCCGGGCACCGCGCAGTGGCCGCCGTTGAACCCGTTGCCGGGCGATGATGCCGCTTCGGTTCCCGCCGACGCCTGGGTCGCTCCCGACGACGAGGGCAACTGCCCCCTGTCGCATCCGGTCAAGGTGAAGGAGGCGAGCGGCATCCATCACGTGCCGGGCGGCTTCTCCTACGACCGCACCAGGGCCGACCGCTGCTACGCGACGGGTGCCGACGCCGAGGCCGACGGCTTCCGGGCCGCCAAGCGCTGAGCCGTCGCGTGCGGTACGAGGCGCTGCCGGCCGGGCCTCAGCCCTCGTCGCCGAAGGAACCGAGCTCGATCAGATAGACCTCGGTGACCCCGTCGGCGCCCCGCAGACGTTCGGCCACCGTGTCGGGCACCGTGTCGCTGGTGGTGATGACCATGAGCGCTCCGAGCCCGTCGGGGTTGCGGCCGACGTTCATGTCGGAGATGTTCACCTGGGCCTCGCCCAAGATGGTGCCGACCCGACCGATGACGCCGGGGCGGTCGTCGTTGCGCACGATGATCATGTGCGGCGCCGGGGGGAGGTCGACGGTGTGATCGTCGACCATCACGATCCGCGGTTCGGACTTGATGCCGACCAGCGTCCCCGCCAGGTTGTGGTCGCCGCCGCTGACGGTGATGAGGTTGACGTAGTCGCTCGAGGAGGTGGTGGAGATCGATCGCACCTTCACGCCGCGGTCCTTCGCGACGTCGAGGGCGTTCACGTACGACACCGGCTGGTCGCTGATGGCGCCGAGCATTCCCTTGACCACCGACAGCTCGGTGATCTTGTTGTCGTAGCCGCCGATCTCGCCCGCGAACTCGATGTCGAGGGTCTTGGGGAGCTTCGGGTTGAGCGCAGCGAACAACGCGCCGAGCTGTTCGGCCAACGGCAGGAACGGGCGCACCGTCTCGGTGGCCTCCGAGGCCGACACGTTGACGGCGAACGGCACGAACTCGCCGGCGAGGGCCAAGCCGACCTGCTCGGCGATGGTCTCGCCGGCCTTGTCCTGTGCCTCACGGGTGCTGGCGCCCAGGTGGGGGGTGACGACGACCTCGGGGAGGCCGAACAGCGGCGAGTCGGTGCACGGCTCGGTGTCGAACACGTCGAGGGCGGCACCCCCGATGTGACCCGAGCGGATGGCGTCGGCCAGGTCGGCCTCGACGATGATGCCGCCGCGGGCCACGTTGACGATGCGCAGGCCCGGCTTGGCCTTGGCCAGCAGCGCAGCGTTGACGATGCCGACGGTGTCGGGGGTCTTCGCGACGTGGATGGTGACGAAGTCCGCTTCGGCCATGAGCGTCTCGAGGTCCATGAGCTCGACCGACATCTGGCTGGCCCGTTCGGGGGCGACGAAGGGGTCGTAGGCGACGAGGCGCATGCCGAAGGCCAGCGCCCGCTGGGCGACCAGCTTGCCGATGCGCCCGAGGCCGATGACCCCGAGGGTCTTGTCGGACAGCTCGACACCGGTCCACTTGCTGCGCTCCCAGCGCCCCGAGGTGAGCGCGGCGTGAGCCTGGGGCACGTTGCGGGCCTGGGCCAGCAGCAGCGCCATGGTGTGCTCGGCAGCGGACAGCGTGTTGGACTGGGGCGCGTTGGCGACCATGACGCCGTGGCGGGTGGCGGCGTCGACATCGACGTTGTCGAGGCCGATGCCCGCACGCCCGACGACGACCAGGCCGACACCTGCGGCGAGGACGTCGGCCGACACGGTGGTGGCCGATCGGATGATGAGAGCGTGCGCGCCGCGCACGGCTTCGAGCAGCTGGTCGTGCGTCAGCGACAGCTGCACGTCGACCTCGTGGCCGGCAGCGCGTAGCTGCGCCAGTCCACGCTCGGCGATCTCTTCGGTGACCAGGATGCGAGCCATGGGGCCGAAGGCTACTGGCGCCTTTCGGCTTCGGAGCAGGCCCAACCCCTGCGCTACGGTGAGAGAAGATCTGACACACCATCAGGAGTTGTTGCCATGGCCGAGCTGCCCTTCGCCGCCTTCGATTGCGATCACCACTACTACGAGGCCGAGGACGCGTTCATCCGCCACATCGACCCGAAGATGGCCAAGCGGGCCATGCAGTGGGCCACCATCGACGGCAAGAAGCGGCTGCTCGTCGGCGGTCGGGTCAACCGGTTCATCCCGAACCCCACCTTCGACCCCATCGCCAAGCCCGGCTGTCTCGACGACTACTTCCGGGGCAAGCAGGCCGTCGCCGACATGCGTGCGGCGTTCGGCGAACTCGAGCCGCTCAGCAGCCGTCCGGAGTATCGCGACCGCGATGCCAGGGTGGCTCTGCTCGATGCGCAGAAGATCGAGTCGTGCCTGATGTTCCCCACCCTCGGTGTCGGCATGGAGTCCTCCCTCGAACACGACCTGCCGGCCATGCAGGCCGCGTTCAGCGCCTTCAACCGCTGGCTCGACGAGGACTGGGGCTTCAACTACGACGACCGCATCTACGCGGCGCCCTACATCACGCTCTCCGACGTCGACCACGCGGTGGCCGAACTCGAATTCGCCCTGGCCCACGATGCCCGGGTGGTCAACATGCGATCGTCGGCTGTCACCACCGCGAACGGCCAGCGCTCCCCCGGCGACCCGATGTTCGATCCGTTCTGGGCCCGCGTGAACGAGGCCGGCATCACCGTGGCCTTCCATGCCGGCGACGCCGCCTACGACTTCATGTTCGAGCACTGGGGCCTGCCGACGGAGTTCGAGGCCTTCCGCTACGACCCGCTCAAGCGTGTGCTGTGCTACTCCAACATCGCCGACACCGTCGCAGCGATCATCACCGGCGGCGTCTTCGATCGCCATCCCAACGTCCGTATCGCCACCATCGAGAGTGGCTCGGACTGGGTGGCCGGACTCGTCGGCCGCTTCACCAAGGCCTACAAGCAGGCCAAGCACGCCTTCGGTGCCGACCCGGTCGAACGGCTCCGCACCAACGTGTGGGTTGCGCCGTACTACGAGGACGACATCGAGGCCCTGGCCGACGCCGTCGGCATCAGCCAGATCATCTTCGGGTCCGACTATCCCCACGCCGAAGGGCTCGCTGTGCCCACCGACTTCGCCGACGACCTCACCGGCTTCGGCGACGACGCCATCGAGGCGATCATGCACGACAACGGGCGAGCGCTGGTGACGCCGCGCTCTGCGCTCGCTGCGTGAGCGACACCCACGTCGACGTCGCCATCGTCGGCGCAGGCCTGTCGGGACTGGTCGCGGCCCGCGGCCTGGTCGCCGCGGGCCGATCCGTGCGGCTGGTCGACAAGGGCCGCTCGGTGGGGGGGCGCCTCGCCACGCGCCGCATCGGCGACGCAACGCTCGATCACGGCGCCCAGTTCTTCACCGTGCGCTCCCCCGAGTTCGCTGCGCTGGTGGCCGAGGCCATCGAGGCGGGCGTCGTGTACGAGTGGTGCCACGGCTTCGACGCCGAGGGCGACGGCTACCCGCGCCATGCCTGCCACGGCGGCATGAACGCGTTGGCGAAGTGGCTGGCGGTGGGGCTCGACGTCACGACTGCGTGCCAGGTCGCGTCGTTCGCTCCCGCTGTGGGCGGACAGGGATGGAAGCTCGCCATGGTCGACGGCACCGGCCTCGATGCCGATGCGCTGGTGCTGACGGCGCCGGTTGCCCAGTCGCTGGCGCTGGTCGATGCCGGCGATGTCGAACTCGAAGCCACGGTTCGCTCCGACCTCGAGTCCGTCGAGTACTTCGCAACGCTGGCGCTGCTGGTGACCCTCGACGGCGCTCCCGCGGTGCCCGAGCCCGGTGGCGTGCAGTTGCCCGAGACCGAGCCGTTCACCTTCGTGGCGGACAACCGCCGCAAGGGCATCTCGGCCGCCGAGGCCGTGACGTTGCACGCGAATCACGACTACAGCATCACCCGCTACGACGACGACCCCGACGAGGTGCGTGCCGAACTGCTCGAGTTCGCAGCCCCGTGGCTCGGCGACGCCGCAGTCGTCGAAGCACAGCTCAAGAAGTGGCGCTACGCCGGGCCGGTGCAGCCCCTGCCCGCCGAGTGCGTCACCACGACGGTGGCCGGAGCGCCGCTGGTGTTCGCCGGTGACGCCTTCGGCGGCCCGAAGGTCGAAGGCGCCGCCCGCTCGGGCATGGCGGCTGCTGCGGTCCTCATCGGCTGAGTCGACGATGGGGCGCAACCACTGGGGCACAACCACTGGGGTCAAGTCGTACTTTCAACCAACTCGTCACGCAGCGGCCTCCAGGCCCGCAACCACTGGGGTCAAGTCGTACTTTCACCCAACTCGTGGCCGCGTGGCCTCCGGGCTGATCAGCTCGGAGTTGGTTGAAAGTACGACTTGACCCCGGCAATCAGTCGGTGCGTTCGAAGCGGCTCCAGCGGTGGATGCCCATCGAGCGCTCCTCGTGGATGGCGCGCAGCAGCTCGACGGGATGCTCGAACCGGTCGTCGAAGGCGGCCTGGAGGCGCTGCTGGATGTCGTCGGCTCCCACGGCCATCCAGGCGTCCATCGACTCCCAAACGAAGACGATGGTGATCTCGCCCGGGCGGGAGTCGTCGAGCCAGACCTCTTTCGACAGGAACGGAATGCGCTCGAAGCCGGGCAGGCCGGCCTCGCCGAGGGTCCACACGTCGTGGTCGACCGCGAGGAACTCGGTGACATGGTCGGGGTCGACCCGGAACACCAGGATCTCGACCGGCAACCGTTCGTCGTGGTCGTAGCGGTACGCCGGCGCCATGATCAGGCGTCGAGGCCGATGACGCGCACCGGCGCGATCGTGTCGGAGGGTTGGTAGCCGAACACCTGGGCGAAGAACGAGTACTCGGCCTCGAGGGCGGCGACGATGGTCTCGGCCCGACGGAAGCCATGGCCTTCGTCCTCGAACGGCAGGTACGCGTGCGGGATGCCCTTTGCCAACAGGGCCTCGACCATCATCTCGGCCTGGTTCGGGGGCACGACGGCGTCGTCGAGGCCCTGCAGGATGATCATCGGGGCGCTGAGCCGGTCGGTGTGGTGGATGGGCGAGCGTGCCCGGTAGACGTCCTCGTCGTCGGGCCAGCGGCCCACCAACCCGTCGAGGTACCGGGACTCGAACTTGTGGGTGTCGCTCGCCAGCGCCGCGAGATCGCCGATGCCGTACCGGCTGGCGCCGGCGGCGAAGACGTCGTGGAACGTCAGCGCCGCCAGCACGGTGAAGCCCCCGGCGCTGCCGCCACGGATGGCCAGACGATCGCCGTCGACGTCGCCGCGTTGCTCCAGGAACCGGGCGGCGGCGATGCAGTCCTCGACATCGGCGACGCCCCAGGCGCCGTCGAGGGCCCGCATGTAGTCGCGGCCGTAGCCGGTGCTGCCGCGGTAGTCGACGTCGACCACCGCCCACCCCCGGGACGTCCAGTAGCGCAGCGCCAGGTTCAGGTGTCGGCGCGCCGATCCGGTGGGGCCGCCGTGGGCCAGCACCAGCAGCGGCGGGCGCTCGCCGTCGGGCCCGATCATCACCGGATGCGCCGGCCGGTAGAACAGTGCGTGGGCCTCGGCCCCGCCGCCGGTGGCGAAGGTGATCGGTTCGGGTGCCGGCAGGTACGCATCGACCAGCCCGTGCAGCGGCGGGGTGCTGACGTAGCGGGGCTCGTCGCGGTGCTCGACGGCTGCCGGTTCGGCGCGGTGGGTGGCGCCGATGTATGCCGCTCCTCCGCCGGGCAGCGCCCGGACCGCCTCGACGCTGGACCAGCCGGATTCGACGGTGTCGGTGGCGTCGAGGAGCACGACCTCGCCCTGGGGGCGCGACATCGCCACGACGAGCGCGCCGTCGTCGCCGATGGCATAACGGGAGTTACCGAGCGACCACATGGGGCCTGCGATGTCGAAGTCGCCGCCGATCTCGATCTCGGCGCCGTCGGCGGTGAGCCGGTACAGGTTGGAGCGGCCGCTGCGGTCGCTGAGGAAGTAGAGGTCGCTGGCGGGCGACCACTCGGGTTGCATGACGGACTCGTCGGGGCCGCCGGCCACGAGACGCCCCCGCACGACGGTGCCGTCGACCAGCTCGCCCACCCACAACTCGGTGCCGTCCCAGGGCATGTTGGGATGCGACCACTGGACCCAGGCCAGAAGGTTGCCGTCGGGCGACGGGCGGGGGTTGGCGAAGAAGTCCGCCCCCACCACCAGCTCGCGCAGCTCGCCCGAGCCGTCGAGCGCGATGGCGACGATCTGGTTGTCGGGCTCGAGGTGGCCGCCGCCGGGGACCTGATGGTGCTTCTCCCGCACGCATACGAACCACGCCCCATCGGGGGTGACCCGGCCGTCGGCGTAGCGCCAGGCCCGCGGCTCGGGGGGTTCGGGCGTGAGGAGCTCGACCTCGCCGCCGGGCTCCAGGCGCCGGAGCCGCTGGTCGCCGTCGTCGACGTAGTACAGCGTTCCTTGGTGCACCCACCAGGCGCCGCCTCCGTACTCGTGCACGCGGCTGCGCACGTTGGCGTCGGGCGGGGTGATCTCGACCGTCTCGTCGTCGCGGTGGCGCATGACGGCGGTCCGGCCGCCCTCGGAGGGGCGGGACTCGGACCACCAGATGTCGTCGCCGTCGGTGACGAGATCGGTGACACCCACCACGCCCTCGACCAGCGACGCTGCCGAGATCGGCGACGGCCAGCTGCCGTAGGGGCGGCGCTCGACGATGGGCTCGTGCCCGGTGCTCACTTCGACAAGATGTCGGCGATGCGGCCGATGCCCTCGGCCAGGTCGTCATCGCCCAGAGCGAACGACAGGCGGGCGTAGCCGGGCGCGCCGAAGGCCTCGCCGGGCACGATGGCCACCTTGGCCTCCTCGAGCAGGATGTCGGCGAGCTCGAGGGTGGTGGTGGGGATCCGCCCGCCGATCTCGCGCCCGAGTACCCCTTCGAAGCTGGGGAACGCGTAGAAGGCGCCTTCGGGTTCGAGGCACTCGACACCGTCGATGGCGCCGAGGAGTTCGACCATGGTGCGGCGACGACGATCGAAGGCAGTGCGCATCTCGACGACCGCGTCGAGCGGGCCCGACACCGCAGCAAGAGCGGCCTTCTGCGCGACGTTCGCCACGTTCGAGGTCTGATGCGACTGCAATGTCGACGCCGCCTTCGCGACATCGAGCGGGGCGATGAGCCACCCGACCCGCCAGCCGGTCATGGCGTAGGTCTTGGCGACACCGTTGAGGATGACGCAACGGTCTGCTATCTCGGGCACGAGGGTGGCCATCGAGTGGTGTTCGGCGTCGCCGTACACGAGGTGTTCGTAGATCTCGTCGGCGAGGATCCAGATGCCGTGTTCGGCGGCCCAGGCGCCGATGGCCTCGATCTCGTCGCGGGGGTACACCGCGCCGGTGGGGTTGGACGGCGACACGAACATCAGCGCCTTGGTGCGGGCCGTGCGTGCCGATTCGAGCTGGTCGACCGTGACCCGGAAACCGCTGGCGGCGTCGGTGGGCAGCACCGTCGTGGTGGCACCTGCCAACGCCACGGGCTCGGGATAGGTGGTCCAGTACGGCGCGGGGAGCAGCATCTCGTCGCCCGCGTCGAGCAGCACCTGCGCCGTGTTGTAGACCGCGTGCTTGCCGCCGTTGGTGACCACGACCTGCTCGGGGCTGACCTCGAAGCCGGAGTCCCGCATCGTCTTGGCCGCGATGGCCTCGCGCAGCGCCGGCAAGCCTGGCGCCGGGGAGTACCGGTGGCTGGCCGGATCCGAGCAGGCGGCGATGGCGGCCTCGACGATGTGGGCCGGCGTGGCGAAGTCTGGCTCGCCGGCACCGAAGCCGATGACCGGCTCCCCCGCGGCCTTGAGCGCCTTGGCCTTGGCGTCGACGGCGAGGGTCGCCGAGGGCGCGATGGCCGCGACACGGCGCGAGATGCGGTTCTGGGTGGACACGGGGGCAGCCTCCAGGGGACGGCAGGGCGATCGGGCAGATGTTGGCACAGTCTGGCGGGAAAACTGCCGGATAGCGTGGCCCCCATGGCTGCCCTCGACATCGAGATCCCGTCGGACCTGCTTCCTCGCGACGGACGCTTCTGCGTCGGGCCGTCGGTGGTGCGCCACGAGGCGATCGAGGCCCTCGCCGCCGAGGCCGACACCTACCTGGGCACCAGCCACCGCCAGGACGCCGTCAAGGACATGGTCGGGCGGCTCCGGAGCGGCCTCCACGAGCTGTTCTCGCTGCCCGACGGGTGGGAGATCGTCCTCGGCAACGGGGGCACCACGGTGTTCTGGGACGCTGCCACCTTCGGCCTCATCGAGCGGCGCAGCCAGCACCTCTCCTACGGCGAGTTCTCCTCGAAGTTCGCTGCTGCGGCGGCCGCTGCCCCGCATCTCGAGGACCCCGAGATCATCGTGGCCGAGCCCCCCGGCGCCCCGTCGGCCGTCGCGTCCGACGTCGATCTCTACGCCCTCACCCACAACGAGACCTCCACCGGCGTGGCGGTCGCCCCGATGCGCCCCGCCGGGACCACCGCCGCCGACGCCCTGGTGGCCGTCGACGCCACCTCCGCCGCCGGCGGGCTCCGCTGGGACCCTGCCCAGGTCGACTGCTACTACTTCGCCCCCCAGAAGTGCCTCGGTTCCGACGGCGGCCTCTGGCTCGCCGCCTGTTCGCCGGCGGCGGTGGAGCGCATCGAGCGGATCGCAGCGAGCGGCCGCTGGTGCCCGGCATCGATCGATCTCGGTATTGCGCTCGACAACAGCCGCAAGAACCAGACCTACAACACGCCTGCGCTGGTCACGGTCTTCCTGGCCGTCCACCAGATCGAGTGGTTCAACGCCAACGGCGGCCTCGAGTGGGCGGCCGGGCGGTCGGATCGCTCGGCCGGGATCATCTACGACTGGGCCGAGGCCAGCGACTACGCCACACCGTTCGTCACCGACCCGGCGCTGCGGAGCCACGTCGTCGCCACCATCGACATCGACGACGCGTACTCGGCCGACGACATCATCGCCGTGTGCGCCGCCAACGGCATCCTCGACATCGGCGGCTACCGCAAGCTCGGACGCAACCAGCTCCGGGTGTCGCTGTTCCCCGGCGTCGATCCCGACGATGTCGCCGCCCTGACGGCGAGCGTCGACCACGTGGTCGGTCGCTTGTAGATGGAGCCGGGCAGGTGAGCTCGACGGCGGGGCGGCTGCTGGTCGCCAACCCGCTGCTGGTCGACCCCAACTTCTCGCGCACGGTCGTGTTGATGATCGAACACGACGATGACGGCGCCCTCGGATTGGTGCTCAACCGCCCCAGCGGGACCGCCGTCGGCGAGATCATCGACCAGTGGGCCCCGCTGGCGGCCGACCCCGACGTGTTCTTCCTCGGCGGGCCCGTGTCGCCCGACTCGGTGATCTGCCTCGGCCGCATCTCGAGTGCCGTGGCGCCGGGAGCGGGGCGGCGCGTCGTCGGCAACATCGCCACCGTCGATCTCGACGAGGATCCCGTCGTCGCCGGCTTCACCGAGGTGCGTCTGTTCGCCGGCTATGCGGGCTGGGGTCCGGGCCAGCTCGACGGCGAGCTCGGCGCGAACGGCTGGCTGGTCGTCGATGCCCGACCCGGCGATGCCCTTGACCCCGATCCCGCCACCATGTGGCGTCGGGTCATCTCCCGTCAGCCCGGCTCGACGGCCTGGTTGGCGACGTTCCCCGAGGACCTCGCCGTCAACTGAGTCCTCGAGGCTGCGGAGATCGGCGCACCCGCTCGGATCCGGACCCGCCGCCTCCCGCTCTTGTTCGCTGCGCTCACGGGCCGCTCGGGCCCCTGGGCCAGCTCAGGCTGCAGCGTCGGCCCGCACCGCAGGGATCATCTTCGGGCCCGTTCGGCCGATGTGTGGTCAGTGAGAGATCGGTCCTTTCGGCGCGCCGTCGTTGCCTGGTGCTGCGCGTGCGCGGTCCTGGCGGTGCCGCTGCCCGCTGCTGGCGATCCGGGCCCCGATCGGGCCGCCCGCCAGGGCGAGGCCGCCACCGACGAACCCACGGACTCCGACCCTGCGGACACGCCCGACGGCGCCCCCGCCGATGACCCCGCCGACCGGCCCCGGCCCGTACCCGCCGCCAACGACCCCGATGGCGACGAGCCCGACCGCACCGACCCCGACGACGAGGCCGAGGCGACCCCCACTCCCCCGCCGCCACCACCGGCGCCACTCGCAGGCGTGCCGGCCGGTCCCGAGCCCGGCATCGACGCCGAGCTCGGCGAGGCCCTCGACCGGACCGGCCTGCTCGGCGCCTGGTACCTGCTGGCGCCCACCGAGACGGGTCTGGCGCTCGTCGCCGTCGAGGGCGCCGCGGCCGAAACCGGCCGCACCGTCATGCTCGAAACCCTCGACCGTTTCGCCGGCACCATCGACCTCATCGCATCCCTGCGCCTGGCCCGTCAGGTGACCGGCGCCCGGGCCCACCGCACCGCCGAATCCATCGTGGAGGTCGACGCACAGCTGTCGGTCCTGGCCACCTCGATCGCAGCGAGCGAGATCCGTCTCGGCGTGCTGGGCGACGACCTCGCAGCTGTCATCACCGCCATCCGCGAGGCCGCGATCGGGATGTACACCAACGGCTCGCAGGGGCCGGTGTCCGCAATGGGAGACGTCGCTGCCTACAACGAGCACGCCGAGTTGATCGTGCAGGTCGACGCGACCTTCGACGAGTTGGGCTCGATGCGCCGGGGCCTCGAGGCCGCGATCGCTGCCGAACAGGCCGTGCTTCGGTCGCTGCTCGACGAGCGCCGGGCCGCCGAGGCGCGACGAGCGGACCTCCGGGAGCAGCTGGACGACCTCAACGACGCCATCGACTCGTTGAACACCCGCCTCCGGGCCACGCGCGACGACCGCAACGCCCAGCTGGCGGCGATGCCGGCGGCGATGGCCGCAGCCCACGATGCCCGCGCCCTCGGCACCCCGTCGGCGGTGCCGTTCCCGCTGGTCAACCTCGACGCCTACGTCCGCGCCCAGAACGACGTGGCCGACTTCTACCCGACCTGCGCCGTCCCGTGGTACCTGCTGGGCGGCATCGCCCGCATCGAATCGGCCCACGCCACCTTCGGCGGCGCAACCGTCGGGCCTGACGGCGACGTGTCGCAGCGGATCCTCGGCCCGCTGCTCGACGGCTCGCTGGAGGGGACGATGGTGATCACCGACACCGACGGCGGCGCCCTCGACGGCAACGCCGAGTTCGACGCCGCCGTGGGCCCGTTCCAGTTCATCCCCGGCACGTGGTCACGCCACGCGCTCGACTCGACCGGCGACGGTTTCGCCGACCCGCACAACCTCTACGACGGTGCCTTGAGTGCGGCCGGGTACCTCTGCGCCTCGAGCGACGTCCGCACCGACGCCGACATCGAACGCAGCGTGCTGTCGTACAACCGGTCACGGGTCTACCTGGCGAACGTCACGAGCGCGGCCCGTACCTACGCGACCGCGCTGGCGGTACCCGACCCCGATCTCGAGGGCATCGTCGGCAAGGGGCCCGAGGGTTGGCGCGACGAGGATTGGGACCGGCACGTGTGGCGGCGCGACACCGAGGCGGTGACCACGTGGCTGGTCGACACCTGGCTCCGCAACGCCCGACGCGACAACCGGGAACCCTCGGTGGCCGCACCCGGCGACGGCTCCGACCCGACGGCGACCGAGGAGCCCCCGCCGTTGCTGTTGCCCTTCGCCGGCGAGGGCGACGTCGAGACCCGGACCGATCCCGAGCGGGTCGAGCCGACCATCGACGGGGACTGAGGCCTCAGGGCACGCGTTCGAGCAGGGTGCAGTGGATGACCCGGGCCATGGCCTCGACCAGGTCGGCGCGGGCCACGCCCCAGTCGCGCAGCCCCGTTCGGTGCGCCGCGACGTGCGACAGCATCGACACCAGCACGGCTGCGACCGCTCGCGGGTCGATGTCGTGGGAGATGTGGCCGGCGTCGCGTTGGGCCTCGACGGCGGCGGCGAACGCCTCGGTGGGTCCGGCCAGCAGCTGGGTCCGCCGCTGTTGGAACCGGCTGTCCTTCTCGGCGGCGCCGAGGTCGAGGACCCGCAGGATCGAGTAGAACTCGCGCCAGAACTCGAGGAAGCCGTCGGCCAGCGCCCGAGCCCCCGCCATGGCCGTGTCGGTGTCGCCGGAGCAGTCGAGGTCGCTCACCAGGGCCGCGAGGCGATCGTGGCCGTCGACGACGATGTGGTCGGCCATGAAGAAGATGGCGGTCTCGACGTCGGGGAAGTACTGGTAGAACGTCGCGGGTGACACGCCGGCTTCGCGTGCGATCTCCACCACGGCGAGGTCCCGGTACGAACCGGCACGCAGCATGTCGGCGGTGACCTCGAGCAGCCGGGTGCGCGTCTTGCGGCCCCGTTCGCCGGGCAACCGACCGTCGACGGTCCGCAGTGTCTCGTCGGTGTCGGAGAGTTCGCCCAGATCCATCCGCCAGAGGTTATCTGCGGCATCGATCTGCCGGGCGAATGCCCTGACGGCCCGTCAGATGGGTCGGGCCCGTCTGCTCAGAGTCGGAACGAGCCGTCGGTGGCGACCTTCCAGCCGCCGGCGCCCCAGTTGCCGCCGTCGACGTGGATGGTCGAGCCGGTGATGAACCGGGCCATGTCCGATGCCAGGAACACCACAGCTGCGGCGCAGTCCTCGGGCGCACCGGTCTCGGGCCAGACCTGGGGCACCAAGCCCTCGACGCTCAGCGCGGCGCTGTCGGCGCCGAGGACCTCGTCGCCGGGGGTGGGGATCATGTCGGGGGCGATGCAGTTGATGCGGATGCGCCGATCGGCGAGCTCCATGGCGAGGCTCATCGTGAGGTTGGCGACCGCAGCTTTCATCGCCGAGTACACGGCGAACCCGGGTCCGGCGCGGTGGGCCTCGATGGAGGTGACGTTGACGATGGCGCCGCCGTCGACCATGTGCGGGACCACGGCCCGGGTGCACAGCGTGACGCTGGAGAAGTTCTCGCGGATGAGGGCGTGCTCGCCCTTGGGGCTGACGTCGGCGAAGGGCGCCCAGAACCCGCCGCCGGCGTTGTTGACCAGGACGTCGATGCCGCCGAAGGCCTGAGCGACCTCGGGGATCCACGCCCCGACGGCGTCGTCGTCGCGGACGTCGAGCACCGCATGGTGGGTGCGCACGCCCAGGGCGTCGAGCTCGGCGACCGTCGATGCCAGGCCCTCGGCGAGGCGGTCGCACACGGCGACATCGGCGCCGAAGCGGGCCAGGGCCAGCGCCGTGGCGCGGCCGATGCCCTGCGCAGCACCGGTGACCACTGCTCGGCGCCCGTCGAGGCGGATCGCCTCGGGGTCGAGTGGGCGCGAGTCCCAGATCGATGGATCCATCTTCAGACCTCGGTTCCTACGAGTGAGCCGATAGCGAACGTGACCCCGGCAGCCAGCGCGGCGATGAGCGCTTGGCGGGTGGCCGACCTGATGACCGATCGGCCCGTGGCGACAGCGAGCGCCGCGCCGACGGCGAGCGCGCCGACCAGCCCGAGGATCACCGATGCGACGATGGCGCCGGTGCCGCCGCCGAAGAACCACGGCACCAGCGGCACGATGGCGCCGACGGAGAATGCGCCGAACGAGCTCAGCGCCGCGCCGATGGGGTTGCCGAGCTCGCCGGGGTCGATGCCGAGCTCTTCTCGGGCGTGGACCTCGAGAGCGAGCTCGGGGTCGGCCATGATGCTCTTGGCCATGTCCCGGGCGACGTCGGGGTCGATACCACGCGACTGGTAGAGCTGGGAGAGCTCGACCATCTCGACGTTGGGGTTGCGGTCGATCTCTCTGCGTTCGATGGCGAGCTCGCGTTCGAGCAGCTCCTGCTGGGCCTTCATCGAGATGTACTCGCCGGCCGCCATCGACACCGCACCGGCGATGAGCCCGGCCACACCGGCGACCCGCACGAGCCCCTGGGACGGGTCGGCGCCGGCGACCCCCAGGATGAGCGACACGTTGGAGACCAGGCCGTCGCTGGCCCCGAACACCGCCGCCCTCGCCGCGCCGGCCTGCACGTTGCGGTGATGGTGCTCGGGCCGGGGTTCGAGATCCGGTCGAGAATCGGCCATACGTGCAAGCTAGCCCGCCGCGGCAGGCTAGCGGCCGAGTCCGAGGCCGATCCGAAAGCGCCTCCGAATATGTGACTGTTGACACCCCCCCGGAGCGGCCAACCTGGGGCAATGGAGATCTCGCCCGACCAGCGCCGCCCGAATCGACTGCTCCGGTTCCTCGCGTACGCGGCTGTCTTCTGATTCGTTGCGACCGTTGCCCCGCAGGACGCAGGTGCTCAAGACCGTCCGGGCCCTGAAGCGCCCGAGCCCGCAGAGGACGAGCAACGCTCGGTATTCGACGGCTGTTCCGGGATCACAAGCGATGCCACCTCGGCGATGCCAAGCTGGTTGACTGATCAACGAGTTCTCGACTCCTTGGCCCCCCAGCCGATCGAGCCAGGCACCCAACCGATGCTGTCCGTCGACGTCTCGAGCACCGACCAATCCCTCCGTTTCACGCAGGTTGACAGTGTCGGCCGTAGCCACGTCATCGGATACTCCTCGATGCCTCGCGCGGGTCACGTCGCAGCAGTCTTCTCCCATCGAGTCGCCTGCCCTGGCGCCCAGGATGCCGCCTTGCGAGCAGAAGTTCTCGAGAGCGGACAAGCGCTGCTCCATCTCCTCGCACCAAACGACGACGAGGCTTATGTTTTGGTGGATCCTCCGTGGGCAGTCGATGAAGCCGGCACCTCTCTCCGCACTTGGTACGAAGCCGACGGACCGAGACTCCGGCAGGTCGTCGATGCAAGAGAAGCTCGTGGCGCTGTCGCCTTCGATCCGTCCTACAGCACCTTGCTGTGCGGCCGCTTCCAGATGAACCGGTCCGCAGCCAACTACATCAACATGTCCGGCAACGACAGCAACCCCTTCTGCCCGTCCCTAAGTGTCTTCATAGCTTCGCGCGGCTATTTGCCAGCTTGGGGATACGAGCAGTACTTGGCGCCACACGGCAAGGTCGCGACAAATCAATTTGGCGACAAATGCTCTGCGCCAGCAGTCAGTTACGTGCCCGGTTTGCTTAATTTCGAGGTCCCTTGCTCAGCTCACGACTACTGCTACGATCTTCGGCGGTCCGGCCTTGGAGGCACTGTTAGCAAGCTAAGCTGCGACTCAGAGTTTCGCACACTCATGACAACGTACTGCGAACAACGCCATTCGTGGTGGAGTGCCGTGCAAAGACTTGCATGCCTTGACACTCGCGACTTGCACTACAACGCCGTCGTACTTCTGGGCTCCACCAATCTTGAACCGGGATGGGTCACTGTCCGCAACAGGTTCTCAGGCCTCTGTATCGGCGTGCAAGGCAGCGTGGTGCCCGGTGCGGTGATCCAACAAGAGAGCTGTCCAACAACGCTGGTCAGCGACCGCCGCTGGCAGGTCCGCCCAGCCCCCAGCCGACCAGGGTTCTTCGAGCTTCGGCCAACTGCTGCGCTCGGACGGTGCGCACGAGTCAGGCCGGCGGCCTTCCCACCTCGTGTAAGCGTGTCGCCGTGCATTGGCGGAGCGGATCTGGCGTTCCAGATCCGCGGGCACAACGGCCAGAATCGGTATTCATTGCGATCCAGCCAATACAATGGAGAGTGCCTTCGTGTTCCGAACACCACCCTCAATGAGGACCTTCGATCCGTCTCCTGCAACAACGCAGGGAGGGAGCGATGGGACATTCGACACTGGTAGACGTCGTTGTCGCTTCCTTCTGATCATCGCAGCGGCTGCGCTTGCGTTCACCTCTGGCTGCGCAGGAGGCGACGGCTCATCTCAGGGTGTCCTTGCCGGTCAACTTACTTCATCGTCAGACGATGACGTGCACATCGAAGACGACGAAAACCGGTCAAACCAAGACTCTCTAGCTGGCGAGGAAGCGCCGATGCTCGAAGCGCAGATCGAGGATCGTCTCCGACAATGGGAGATCTACGAAGCCCAGCGTTCCGCCGGCATCGGTCCGAACCCCAACGATGCTTCCACCCCAGAAGGCGCACTCTGTTGGCTTGTCGACGAAGCCATGCAGATCACGGTGGACTTCGCCACAGACTTCGACCCAGATGCATTGGCGGCGTACGCACGCGCTGAGGCGACCGATACTCCGCTTCCAGATGACGTCATCGAAGCAGCGGCAGAACGCTCTGCTGGACTAGACCGCGAGGCCAGGCAGACGCTCGGCGCGGCCGGAGACGCCGTACGGCCCACCATAGGTCGCCTCGCCGATCCGGTACTGGCAGACTTCGGTAGTGCGCTCGTGACCGAAATCGACCGTCTTGCCGCCAGCCAGGATCCTGGTTGGGTGCTCAGCTTTGAGACTCTCGAAACCGATGAGGTCACCGCCAAGGCTTTCGGAGCGCTCTATGAGCAAGGGATCTGCCAGCTGCGTCAGATCGAAACTCCAGAGCCCCCCGATCGTGCTGCGGCAAACTAGCGTCCGGCTCGTCCGTTGCAGATTGCGTCGGGCGTAGCGGCGGCCGTGTCGCCCGTGTCACACCCAGCAACGCAACCGTCGGGTGGTTCCCGACCGACCGAGCCTGCAAACAGGGTCGTATCGGTTCGTCACGACGATGCCAGGATTCGACTGGACCTGCCGAGGCTGCGGAGGACACTGGTGACTGTCGAATCCCCCGAGTCGGTTGCGTTGGAGGCGGTTCGGTGACCATCCGGATCAATCGATGGCTCGTGGGAACGGTCGCGCATAGCGCATCGCTGGTCATGTTTGCCGCGGTCTCACGTTGGGACGATTCCGACGACTTGCAACCAATCGGGCCCTCCATGAACCTTGCAGTGTTGGCAATCATCACGGTCTTGCCTCTGGCGATCGGGTCCCTGGCCTTGCGAGATGGCACGTACCTGGTGCTCGTGACCATCCATGTGCTCTCGCCCCCCGTTCTCTTCTCGCTATCCACAGGAGGCAGAACGTTCTTCCTCCTGTGGTGGATGTTCCATTTGCCCCTGTTGATGTCGGTCGTTGTCGCGATCGATCGGAACGTGAAGACGCATCAGCCCTGAACCGAGGCGGCGACTCGCAGCGGGGCGACCCGTGCCGCCAGGACCGGGGTCAGGGCACGCAGGTGACCGGTCCACCGCCAGTCAGCGCAGCCACAGCGCTGCTCATGGCCACGTCGACGAAGCCTCCACGGCCGGCGGCCCACAGCGAGGCGACCCCGAGTGCTGCGGTGACTCCTGCGATGGGGTCGGCGGCAGCGTCGCCGATGAACCAGGGCTCGTCGCCGGTGTCGGCCACCAGGCCGCCGGCAACGGCGGCATCATCGCCGAAGGCGATGCGGTCACCGTCGGTACGGCCGTGGCCGCTGATGGAGCACCAGATGCCGCCGCGGGCGATCACCTCGGCAGGGTCGATGCCGAAGCCGGCCATCGCCCGCGGCCTGCTGGCCTCGATCACGACGTCGGCGGCCGCCAGGAGGCGGCGCAGCTGTTCGACTCCCCCGGTGGCCGCGAGGTCGAGCTCGACGAGGGTCTTGTCGCCGTTGAGGCGTCGCCAAAATGCGGGCGAGCCGGCGCGGGCGCCGTCGGGGCGGGTGCTCGATTCGACCTTGACGACATCGGCGCCGGCACGCACCAGGTACCAGCCACAGAGAGGGCCGGCCCACAACGACGACAGGTCGACGACCCGAAGCGGGCGTGACGGAGTGGCCTGCGACGCTGCAGAACCTGGGGTCACGACCAGTGCGCTCGGTACGGCAGGCGCGCCGGGTGTTGTCGGGGCCTCGGACGTACTCGACCGCAGGTGTGGCGCGACGGCCACGGCGAGTCCGAGGACCCTGGCTGCTGCCAACACATCGGCCGCGGGTGTTGCGGCGATGATCGGTGCCAGCGCATCCCAGACACCAGCGCCGCCGGCGTCGTCTCCGCCGACGGCGATCTCGGCGCCGAGTAATCCCGCCAACGCGGGCACTGCGTCGATGTCGTCGGGTCGGGGCAGGTTGATCGCCACCCAGCGGTCTGCGCCGGGCAGCAGCCGACACGACGTTCCCGCCGACGTGGTGCCCCAGGTGCGGTGACGCAGCAACGCCGCTCGCTCCACCAGCAGCGACAGTGCGCTCGGGCCGCCCATGGGGCCGCCGAGGCCCGCGACGATGGCATCGAGGAGTCTGCAGCTGGCGTCGAATCGGTGCAGCCAGGTGAGGTCGAGGCGGCGGGGAACGACCGCCGGCGGCCCGACGAGCATGGCCAACGACGGGGTGGGCCACGGCGGCCACTCGGGCCGGGCCCGGGCCAGCGCGTCCAGATCGACCCCGGTACCGGTGCCGTCGGCGAGGTGGCCGATGCCGGTCGGGTCGAGCCCTGCGACGAGGCGGGTGAGGTGGTCGAACGCGTCGGCGACCGGAGCAGAGACCGCAGTCGTGGCCATGTGCGAACTGTAGAGCCGGCGGGTGTGCCCCGGCGATGCCAGATCTCTTGGGGCTCGACACTCGTGATTCTGTGACAAGCGTTGGCTGTCGAGCCCCACGACATGCCGACCGCGCGAGCGCCAGCGAGCCGGGCGGCGATGGGGGCGGCGCGCCAGCGCCGGGGGGCGATGGGGGCGCAGCCCCCCGCTAGAGTAGGACTGGCGCCGAAAACCGTCGCCAGAGCGACGCGTTTCGGCGCCAGAACCCATGGCCGACGGATCGAACGCCGGCAGGTTTGGTTGGCGCCGGGCGCTCAGGTACGAAAACATCTCCACTCGTCAACGTAGGGGAGGAACACCACCACATGGAACTGCGACCGGGCAGCCGTCTCAAGAGCACCGTCTGCGACACCGAGGTCATCGCCGTCAAGGGATCCGGCGACCACGACATCACCTGCGGCGGGGCCCCGATGGTCGATGCCGGCACCGCGGTCGACGAGCGGGGCGAGCCCGCCGCCGGACTCGACACCGGCACCCTGATGGGCAAGCGCTACGTCGACGAGGGCGACACCATCGAGTTGCTCTGCACCAAGCCTGGTGCCGGCGCGTTGGGCATCGGCGACACGGCGCTCACCCTCAAAGAAGCCAAGCCGCTTCCGGCATCGGACTGACCCCTCCTGCCCGCAGCAGCGGGCGCTTCGACCACCTGCGGCGCGCCGGGGCGCGCTGCGCGATCCTCAACGGGGGAATCACATGAACGTCATGATGCTGCTCGAGATGGCCGCGAGCGGCTTCGGCGACCGCACCGCTCTCGGATCACGGGACGGTTCGGGGCTCACCTACGCCGAGCTGTTCCGGCGCGCCGGCGCCGCCGCCGCCCATTTCGCCGACAGCGACGCCGAGCGGGTGGCGTTGATCGACATCAGCTCGCCTGCGCTGCCCGTTGCGCTGTTCGGCTCGGCCTGGGCGGGCAAGCCGTTCGTCCCGCTCAACTACCGCCTCACGGCCGAGGAACTGCGAGCCCTCGGCGGCCAGGTCGCCCCGGCCGTGGCCATCGTCAACGTCGACACCTCTGCGACGGTCGGCGAGATCGAGGGCGTGGCGCACCTCCAGCGCGAGGACTTCCTCGGTTCGGTCACCGACGCCGACGCCCCGGATCCCAGCTGGAACATGGATCCCGACGAGATCGCGATTCTGTTGTTCACCTCGGGCACCACCGGCGCCCCCAAGGCCGCAGTGCTACGCCACAAGCACCTGGTCTCCTACATCCTGGGTTCGGTCGAGTTCATGGGCGCCGGCGAGGAAGAGGCCACCCTGGTGTCGGTCCCGCCGTATCACATCGCCGGGATGGCGGCGCTGTGCAGCTCGGTCTACGCCGGTCGGCGCATCGTCCAGCTCGCCAACTTCGACGCCGACACCTGGATCGATCTCGCCCGTGCCGAGGAGATCACCCACGCCATGGTCGTGCCGACGATGCTGGCCCGCATCGTCGACCGCCTCCAGGAACGCGGCGACGGCGGCATCCCAAGCCTGCGGGCGCTGTCCTACGGCGGCGGCAAGATGCCCGGTCCGGTCATCGCCCGGGCGCTCGATCTCATGCCCGACACCGCGTTCGTCAACGCCTACGGCCTCACCGAGACCAGCTCCACCATCGCCGTGCTGGGCCCCGACGACCACCGCGAGGCCCATGGTTCCGACGACCCGGCCGTTCGGGCCCGCCTCGGCTCGGTCGGGCGTCCGCTGCCCACCCTCGAGGTCGAGATCCGCGACGAAGAGGGCCAACCCGTTCCCGCCGGGACCAGCGGCGAGATCTGGGTCCGCGGCGAGCAGGTCTCCGGCGAGTACCTCGGACGCGACTCCCGGCTCACCGCCGACGGCTGGTTGCCCACCAACGACGGCGGCTCCATCGACGAGGCCGGCTACCTCTACGTCGAGGGGCGCATCGACGACATCATCATCCGCGGCGGCGAGAACATCTCTCCCGGCGAGATCGAAGACGTCCTGCTCGGCCTCGACGAGATCGCCGACGTCGCAGCCCTCGGTGTCCCCGACGAGCAGTGGGGCGAGGTCATCGCGGTGGCCATCGTCCCCAAGGAGGGCTCGACCATCGATGCCGACACGCTGAGGGCCCATGTCAAGGAGAAGCTGCGGTCGTCGCGGACGCCGGACCACGTGGTGGTGATGGACGAGCTGCCGTACAACGAGACCGGCAAGCTGTTGCGCCGGGTCCTGCGCGAACAGTTCGCAGACCTCACCGAGTGACACCCGGCCCGGTTCGGCCACGGGCACCCCGAGGTTCGTGGTGACCTTCGACGGTCGCAGCGTCGTCGACCTCGCCGACCTTGCGTCGGCGCTTCGTGCCCCCGGCGCGCTCGAGGAGCTCGCCCACGCCGACGAGCCCCTGGTGGTCACCCGCCTCGACAACCACGCCGCGCTCGACGACGTCGCCATGAGCCGCCTCGTCGACGACCTCGGCGTAGTACGGGCCATCACGGTCGCAATCCTCGACGAGCCCATCGGGCTGCGCCTCGAGCACCTCGCCGCGGCGTTCGACATCGTGCTGGCCGACCCCGACCTCGGATCGCTGGTGGCGGTTCCCTCCCCCGACCATGGTGCGGCCATCGCGGCCATCGGTGCCGGCGCCGGCGCCAATCCCCAGGCTGCGGTGGCGCTGGCGCAGCTGTTGCGCATCGGCGCCTGGGAGGACGTGGCTGCGGGCCTCGCAGCGGAGTCGTTCGTGTACTCGATGCTGCAGTCGGGCTCGGAGTTCGCAGCGTGGCTCGCCGAGCGGGGACCGGCCACGGTGCCGCCCGACCCCGAACCGCCGGTGCTCGTGACGCGAACGGACGGCCACCTGACCGTCACCTTCAACCGTCCGCATCGGGCCAACGCGGTCACCGCCGCTGTGCGCGACGCCCTGGTCGAGGCGCTCACCCTCGCCGACGCCGACCCCACCATCGAAGCGGTGTCGCTGCGCGGCGCCGGCGCGTCGTTCTCGAGCGGCGGCGACCTCGCCGAGTTCGGTTCGCTCCCCGACCCCGCCGCCGCACACGCCATCCGGACCACCCGCAGTCCTGCGTGGTGGGTGCATCGGGTCGGGGCCCGTACCCGAGCGCACCTCCACGGTGCGGCCATCGGGGCCGGCATCGAACTCGCAGCGTTCGCCGGCACGATCCTGGCGGCACCCGACACCCGCATCCGCCTGCCCGAGGTGGCCATGGGCCTGGTGCCCGGCGCCGGCGGCACCGTCAGCCTGACCCGACGCATCGGGCGGCCCCGCACGTGTTTCCTGGCCCTCACCGGCCGGGAACTCGACGCCGCCGAGGCGTTGGCCTGGGGCATCGTCGACCGTCTCGTCTGAGCTCGGCCGGCTCGTCGGCTCGCCATCGTCGACGATCGCAGGCGTCTACCACCGCCCCGGACGGGAACGACCGCGAGCAGGTGTCTGCTCGAGCGGTCGAACCCGACCAGGACGGGGAGGGGTGGTCAGGGAGCCGGCAGCTGTGTCCCTCAGCTGTTGGCCCGGCTGTGACCACCCGATCTCGTGGCTGGGGCGTCAGCCGGACGGCGCTGCGCGCACCGTAGCGGCTCCGTTCGGTCCAGCCTCGAACTCGTAGGCATCGCCGTCGACCCGACAGTCGACACCGGCACCGGCCACGGTGAAATCGAATGCCTCGATGCGCTCGGCCGGCGGGTCGGGGAACTCGGGCGCCCCGGAGATGACCACCGTGATGGCGCTGCGGTCGCCGCCCTGTCCGGCCAGCTGTTCCTGATAGGCCCGCCGGACGGTGACGGCGGTGATGTCCCAGGCCCGGCGCATGCACTCGCTGCTGCCGACCACGTCCTGGGCATAGGCGTACGCGGCCGGCGTGAGGCCGCTACCGTCGCTGACCCAGGGCAGGGCATCGGTGAACTTGCCGATCATCCCCTTGTCGATGCGGACGCTGTCGCGCGTGGCGACGGCGTCGACCCGGGGCCGCTCGAAGGTGATGGCAGAGGCGGGGATCAGCACCTGGAAACGACCGTCGGTCAGCTCGGCGATCTGGACCTGGTCGGCGGCGACGCAGGTGTCGATGTCGCCCAGGGCGGTCATCGAAACGGTGTCGGTGCGGTAGACCTGCCCGAGCATCGTGTGCTCGCGGCGACCCTCGATCGGCACGCTGGCCCGGATCCGGGCCCGGCAGTCGAGGGCGATCGGCTCGATGTCGTACACGACGGCTTCGGTCGGCTGTTCGACCACGGTCTCGGCAGCCATGACCTCCGGGATGCGCTCCCATGGCCATGTGACGCCGATCAACCCGAGGTTCGAGGCGATGACGAGGCCGGCGACCGCTGCCAGCGCCGTCCCGAAGATGGAGATTCCCGCATTTCTCATGCTGCCGTCCTTTCTGGCAGACCTCCTGACGGATCTTCTCCGGAGAAAGTCGCGAGAAAATCCGGACGGCCGGAAGATCCGGGGCGTGGACGCGCAACGGCCCGCCCGAGCGGGTCGGGCGGGCCGTCCGGCGAACGGGCGTGCGTCGATCCGGCAGACCGGTCAGCGCACGATCGGGCGCAGTCGACGCAAGCGGATCAGCGCAGGACCTCGATGATGGTGACGTTGGCCTGACCGCCGCCCTCGCACATCGTCTGGAGGCCCCAGGTGCCGCCGGAGCGCTCCAGCTCGTTGAGCATGGTGGTCATCAACCGGGCGCCGGTGCAGCCCAGCGGATGGCCCAGGGCGATGGCGCCGCCGTTGACGTTGACCTTCTCGTGGGGGATCTGATGTTCGTGCATCCACGCCATCGGCACCGGGGCGAAGGCCTCGTTGCACTCGAAGAGGTCGAAGTCCTCGATCTTCATGCCGGTCTTCTCGAGGGCGTAGGCAGTAGCCGGGATGGGACCGGTGAGCATGAACACCGGATCGTCGCCACGCACCGAGATGTGGTGGATGCGGGCCCGCGGCGTGAGACCGTGGTCCTTCACGGCCTGTTCGCCGGCGACGAGGATGGCGGCGGCACCGTCGCTGATCTGGCTGGCGACCGCGGCGGTGATGACGCCGCCCGGCTCGAGGGTGGGCAGCGATGCCATCTTCTCGAGCGTGGTGCCCCGACGGACGCCTTCGTCGGCGGTGACGTCGCCGTAGGCGAGGATCTCGTTGTCGAAGCGGCCCTCGTCCTGGGCGCGAGCGGCGCGCTCGTGGGACTCGAGTGCGAACACCTCGAGGTCTTCACGGCGGAAGCCCCACTTCTGGGCGATGAGCTCGGCGCCACGGAACTGGCTGATCTCCTGGGTGCCGTAGCGCTCGACCCAGCCCTTGGACGTGGAAAACGGGTCCTCGATCTCGGGGTGGCCGATGGACTCGTGACCCATGACGCCCATGGCGGCGCCGATGGGGATGAGGCTCATGTTCTGGATGCCGCCGGCGACGACCAGATCCTGCACGCCGGCCATGACGCCCATGGCCGCGAAGCTGACGGCCTGCTGGCCCGAGCCGCACTGGCGATCGACGGTGGTGCCGGGGATGGCCTCGGGCAGACCCGCAGCGAGCCAGGCGGTGCGGGCGATGTCGCCGGCCTGGGGGCCCATGTTGTCGAGGCAACCCATGATGACGTCGTCGACGGCCATGGGGTCGATGCCGGTGCGCTCGATCAGGCCCTTGATGGCATGGGCGCCGATGTCGGCGGGGTGCTCCTGGGACAGGCCCCCTCCCCTGCGCCCGACCGGCGTCCGGACGGCGTCGATGATGTAGGCCTCACCCATGTGCATGCTCCTCTTCGAGCTGGAAATGTCTAACCCCGCAATTGTGCCACGCAACCACCGGCGTCACGCCCGAGCCCTGCCGGTCGGCCCGTGAGAGACGCGGAATGCGGGCCCGATCCCGTGTTCTTCGCGCCGCGGGTAAACGTCGAGGCCCGCTGGTGCGTGGGTGTGGCGTGTGGCCGCGTGACGAACGATCGATGCGTGGATCCAGCAGGATGGGCGACGTGACCGACGAGCCCCGCCACGCTGCGTCTCCCCCCTTGACGGTCACGCCGACGTTCGAGTCGGTGTTCGTGGCGGAGTACCCCTCGATGGTGGCGTTGGCTGCCGCCGTGTCGGGGCGGCCGAGCGACGCCGAGGACATCGCCGCCGAGGCCATGCAGCGACTCCAGCTCAACTGGTCGAAGGTCCACGACTACGAACGCCCCGGCGCGTGGGTGCGCCGGGTGACGATCAACCTGGCGCTGTCGCGGCGGCGCCGTCTCGCAGCTGAGGCGAGGGCGCTGGTGCGTGTGGGCCGCCTCGGCGACGCCGACCTGCCGCCGAGCGCCGCCGAGCACGCGCCAGTGTGGGCCGCCGTTGCGAAGCTGCCCGGCAAACAGCGCGCCGCCGTGGCCCTGCACTACCTGGAGGATCGCCCGATCGGCGAGATCGCCGACGTGCTGGGCTGTTCGCCCTCGACGGCCAGGGTGCACCTGCACCGGGGCCGCACCGCACTGCGGGACCGCCTGCAGTCGATGGATCCGAAGGAGGCCCGGCGATGACCGACCACGACGACATACCTGGCGATCGCACGGCCGGCGGCGGCGACCACTTCGCCGCACGCGACACCGAGCACGACATCCGGGCAGCGTTCGAGAGCCTCGGCAACGACGCCAGGAAGGTGGACACCATGGCCGCGCTGCGTGAACTCGAGGGCAGGCGCCGGTGGGTCGTGCCGGTGGCCATCGGTGGCGCCGTGGCCGCGGTGCTGCTGCTGCTCGGCCTGGCGGTCTTCGGCGGCGGCGACGACACCGACCAGAACGTGGCGACCATCGACGACGGCGATGCCGCCGATGGGCAGGCACCGGCGGAGGGCAACGGCGCAGACGCCCATCCCGACGAAGGGGGCGGCGACGAACCCGCTCCAGCCCAGAGCGCCGCCGCGGTGATCCTCAAAGGCGACGGGCTCGGCTTCATCGCACCCGACTCCGGCTCCGTCAGCCGCCTGCCGTTCGGGTCGCCGGCCGGCCAGGTGCTCGACGTCCTCGACCGTCTCCTCGGCGAGGGCGAGCGCAGCCCGGCGAGTCCCGAGTGTCCCAACCAGGCCGACCGGTCGGTGCTCTGGTCCGACGCCGGCCTGCAGGTCGAGCTCCGCGGAGGCGAACTGATCTCCTGGTCGCTGCGCCCGGACTCCGGGCTGACCACGCTCACCGGTGTCGGTATCGGCTCGACCCGCGCCGAACTCGACGGGGCCTACGTGATCGAACTGGTCGACTCGACCCTCGGCGTCGAGTTCAGCACCGGCACCGATCCGGCGGCGCCCGACGCCATCCGGGGTCTGCTCTCGGGTCGCGGCAACCGGGCCACCGTCACCGACCTGTGGGCCGGCGAGATCTGCGCCTTCCGCTGACGGTCGGCGCTGCGCGCAAAGGGCGGACCGAACCGCCGGTCCTTCGCCACCGGGCAGATGGGTCGCGAGCCGTCCTCCACGGTGCGACGACTGCCGCCAACTACCGTTGTGTCGCATGGACACCGAGCCATTTCCGTCGGGGCACTTCTACTCCCCCGTCGTCGATCGCGACGATGTCGCAGCCCGCGGCGAACAGGTCTGGCCCGACGACCCGACCTGCCTCGGCATCGACTTCGACGACGAGCACCACCACACCGTCCTGACGAACGTCTTCGGACAGTTCATGGCGGACTACGACTACCCCGAGACCGAGGACCAGATCGCCGCCCCGCACCAGTTCTTCACCCGGAACTCGCAGTTCTCGTGGCTCGACGCACGCACGCTGTTCGTGCTGCTGCGCCACTGGCGACCCCGGCGCATCATCGAGGTCGGCTCGGGCTTCTCGTCGTTGCTGATGGCCGACGTCAACCAACGCTTCCTGGGCGGAACGGTCGACATCACCTGCATCGAGCCCTACCCCCGGCCGTTCCTCGTCGAGGGGCAGGTGCCGGGTCTTGCACGGGTGATCGTCGACAAGGTGCAGGACGTGCCCCTCACCGAGTACGACCGGCTCGAGGCCGGCGACATCTTGTTCATCGACTCGTCGCACGTGTCGAAGACGGGCAGCGACGTCAACCACCTCTACTTCGACGTGTTGCCCCGCCTGGCCGCCGGGGTGCGGATCCACGTCCACGACATCTTCCTGCCCCACGACTACCCGGCCCAGTGGGTGCTCTTCGACCGGCGCAGCTGGAACGAGCAGTACGTGCTGCGAGCCCTGCTGATGTACTCCTCTGCATTCGCGGTGCGCTTCGGCTGCGCCTACGCACTGCATCGCTTTCCCGACGAGGTCGCCGCTGCGCTGGGCCGGCCGGCCGGTCAACCCTTCGGCGGCGGGAGCCTCTGGCTGGAGAAGACCGCCTGAGCGGCCCGACTCAGCGCGGTTCGCGGGGCAGGCCCAGGACGCGTTCGCCGATCACGTTGCGCTGGACCTGGTTGGAGCCGCCGTAGATGGTGTGGGCGCGGCTGTAGAGGAACGTGCGCTGGTCGCGGTCGAGTACGTAGGGCTCGCCGTCGTGGCCGGGGTAGGCCTCTCCCCCGGCGGCGCCGGCGACCATGCCCGACGCTCCCCGCACGAGCATCCACAGCTCGCCGAGGCGGCGGTGCCAGCTGGCCCAGTAGAGCTTGCCGATGGACTGCTCGGGTCCCGGCACGCCGTCGGCGGCCAGCGCCGTGAGCATGCGCAGCTGGTTGTAGCGCAGGATCTCGAGCGTCTCGTAGGACTTCACGAGCTCCTGGCGCACGACGGGATCGTCGGCGCGGCCGTTTGCCCTTGCGGCGGCGAGGAGCTCGTCGAGCTCCTGACGGAAGCTGACCTGTTGTCCGAGCGTGGAGGCGCCGCGCTCGAAGGCGAGGGTGCCCATGGCGACCTTCCAGCCGTTGCCGACGCCGCCGACGACGAGGTCGGCGTCGGTGACCGCGTCGGAGAAGAACGTCTCGTTGAACTCGGCGCCGCCGGTGATCTGGATGATCGGTCGGATCTCGATACCGGGCTGGTCCATGGGGACGAGCAGGTACGACAAGCCGGCATGGCGCTCCGAACCGGGTTCGGTGCGGGCGACGACGAAGACCCAGTCGGCGTACTGCGCGAGCGACGTCCACACCTTCTGGCCGTTGAGGACCCAGCGGTCGCCCTCGAGGACGGCACGGGTCTTGACGTTGGCGAGGTCCGAGCCGGCGTCGGGCTCGCTGTAGCCCTGGCACCACAGCTCGGTGCCTTCGAGGATGGGCGGCACGAAACGCTGCTGTTGTTCTGGCGTGCCGAAGGCCATGACCGTCGGGCCGAGCAGCGTCACACCCATGTTGGGGATGCGGCCCGGTGCCCGGGCCTCGGTGTAGGTCTTGTGGAACAGGACCTGCTCGACCAGGGTGCAGCCACGGCCGCCGATCTCGGTCGGGAAATCGATGCCCAGCCAGCCACCGGTGGCGAGCTCTCGCTCCCACGCGATCTGCAGCTCGGGGTCGACGTCGTCGTGGCCGGTGAGGCCACGGCCCTTCAACTCGGCGAACGGGCCGGTGAGGTGCTCGTCGAGCCAGGTCCGGACCTCGTCGACGAAATCGAGCTCTGCGGGGCTGAATCGGAAGTCCATCGCCCGCAGAGCGTACTGCGCCGATCTGACACACCGTCAGTTGTGCCGTGCCCGTTGACGCGACGCGCCCCGACGGCCTCCCCACTGGACCGTTCCACTGCCTCCCCACCGGGCCGTTCCACGGTTGTGCGTGTCGGTGCGACATCCGGGTAGCAAGCGGCCATGGCACTGGAACATGTGGTCGATCCCGTCGGCGCCGCCCTCGAGATCGTGGGGGTGGCGATCGTCGCCGGCGGCACGCTCCTGTCGCTCGCAGCGATGAGCGTCCGTTGGTTTCGCCAGCAGCGGTCCCGCCCCGCAGGGGCGTCGGAGCTCGGCGACGACGACCGCAACGGCCAAGGCAGCCGGAACCTCTATGTCGAGGGCCGCCGCTCGGTCGGCCGGTCGATCCTGTTGGGCATCGAGGTCCTGGTCGCGGGCGACATCATCCGTACCGTGGCGGTGTCGCCGTCGTTCACCTCGGTCGGCGTGTTGGCGGGGATCGTCGCGATCCGGACGTTCCTGTCGTTCACCCTCGAGGTCGAGATCACCGGCCAGTGGCCCTGGCAGCAAGAACCGAGAGAGTCGGCGAGTAGCGAAATCTGACACCACTCCACCCGTTCCGACGGCTCGGGCAACACAGGGGTCAAGTCGTATTTCACCAACTCCAGCGCAGGAGCCGTGGAGGCCTGAGGACGAGAGTTGGTTGAAAGTACGACTTGACCCCAGCGGTTCAGAGCCCAGCGGTTCACGGCCACCCACGGCCGAGCCATCCGCAGCCACCTTGCAGCTCGGCCGCCCAGCTCCTCAGCGGCGGCGGCCGCGGGCTCGGCGACGCTGGTCTTCGCGGCGTTCGGCCTGTTCGTCGAGTTCGTCTCGGAGGCGTAGGTAGCGAGCCACCCGGGCGCCGTCGAGTTCTCCCACTTCGACTGCGGCCTTGACGGCGCAACCGGGTTCGACGCGGTGGCTGCAGTCGCCGAAGCGACACTCGTCGGCGAGGTCGCCGATGTCGGCGAAGACCCGTTCGACCGCGCCCTCGGCGTCCCAAAGACCCACGCCACGCACGCCGGGGGTGTCGATCAACACGCCGCCGCCGGGCACCAGCACGAGCTCACGGGCGGTCGTGGTGTGGCGACCCTTCGCATCGCCGGAGCGGACCTCGGTGGTGCGCTGCACCTCGGCGCCGACGAGTGCGTTGACGAGGGTCGACTTCCCCGCTCCGGACTCACCGAGCAGGACGAGGGTGCGGTCGTCGCGCACCAGGTCGTGCACGGCGTCGACGCCGCTGCGGGCCGAGGCGCTGGTGTGGAGCACCGGGATGTCACCGAGCAGATCGGGGAGCTGCGCCCATTCGTCGCCGACTCCGAGATCGACCTTCGTGCAGACGACCACAGGCTCTGCGCCGCTGTCCGCGGCCAGGACGAGAAACCGTTCGATCTTGGCGAGGTTGAGGGGACGGTCCACCGCGGCGACGACGCCGACGACGTCGACGTTGGCCACCAGGACCTGTTCGATCACCTCTTCGGAGGGGTCGCGCCGCACGATGGCCGTGGCTCGGGGCAGGACGCGTTCGAGGCGCGGCGCGGGTGCGGCGTCGGCGTCGACGAGGACCCAGTCGCCGGTGGCGGGGGCGGTCACGCGTTGGGCTCGGGTGCTGTCGGAGAGGACGCGGAGCTCGCCGCTGCCAGTGCTCACGTCGCACTCGCCGCGGTCGACCCGTCGCACCCGACCGAGGACGAGGCCGGCTTCGGCCGTCGTCGATGCGTCGCCGTCGGACCGAGCACGTTCGCAGTAGCGAGCCCAGCCGAGCCGGTCGAGCGTTGCGTGGTCGGTCACCCCCTCAGTGTGCCCCACCTCGCACGGCCATCGAACCGGCGCCGAAAACCGTCGCCAGAGCAACCAGTTTCGGCGCCAGAACCATGACCCCACCCAACCGGCGCCGAAAACCGTCGCCAGAGCAACCAGTTTCGGCGCCGGAACCATCTGACCTCACCGAGGGGGCATCATGGAGGGCGGTTCCGTGGGGCGCGACCGGCCGCACGACACGACATGACGACACCCGCCGAACGAATGGAACCATCGGCTCCGCACCGGCGTTACGCCTTCCGACGGCAACACCGTCGCCCGGCATTCCCGGGGCCGACGACCTCTCGCACCAGATCAGCAGGCGACTCCATGACCTCGACCATCGACAGCGACGGCACCGGCAACACCGCCGACCGGCCCGACGCACCCGGCAGCTCTTCGTCGCCCCGTCGCGAGCCGAGCACCGACCGGCCTCGGGCGGCCGACATCTCCGGCGGACCTGCCGCCGCCCTCCCGGGTACGGGCCACGCCGCCTCCACTCCCGCCGACGCACCCCTCGGCGGCGCTGTCTGGGCGGCGCTGGCCGGGCTGATAGCGGCAGCCGCTGCGCTCGCGACCGGCGAGCTCTTCTCCGGGCTGTCCACGAGCATCGTGTCGCTGCCCGTGGCGATCTTCGACGTCCTCGTCGACTTCAGCCCTCAGGGAATCACCAGCTGGAGCCGCGAGACCTTCGGCACCAACCAGAAGACCGTCACCGTCGTCGGCATCGTCGCCACCACCCTCGTGCTCGGCGCCGTTGTCGGCGTCGCATCCCGACGCAACCGCCGCATCGGTGTCGGCGCGTTCGTCGCCGCCGGCCTCTTCGGCGGCTGGGCCGCGGCCCGGAGCCCGCTCGGCTCGGCGTTCTGGTCCTGGGTCGCAGCGCTCACGACCATCGCCGTCGGCGTGTTCGTCCTCACCCGGCTCCTGCGCTGGCTGCCCGGCAGCCCCGCCGATGTCGCCGATCACCGGACAGCCGACGGGGCCGAAGCCCAGTACGTCGGTCCGGCAGCATTCTCGAGCCCCGCACGGCGTCGGTTCCTCGGCGTCGCCGGCGGCGCGGCGCTCTTCGCCCTGTTCGGATCCGCAGTCGGGCGGGCCCTGCGCAACGGCCAGAATGTCGAGAGCGCCCGAACGCAGGTGGCCGCGCAGCTGGGCGGCTCCTCCGGCGGGGTGCTCGACTCCCCCAGCACCGTGCTCGACGCCGTGCCCGCCTCGGAGACCTTCGACGCGGTCGAGGGGATCTCGGCGCTCGTCACCCCCAACGACGACTTCTACCGCATCGACACGGCGTTCTCGCCGCCGCAGGTCGACCCGGGCGACTGGAACCTCACCATCATGGGCATGGTCGACAACGAGGTCACGCTCACCTTCGACGACCTCCTCGCCATGGACCAGATCGAAGAGGTCATCACCCTGTCCTGTGTGTCGAACGAGGTCGGCGGCGGCCTCGTCGGCAATGCCGTGTGGACCGGCGTTCCCCTCTCGACGCTGCTCGACATGGCCGGCGTCCAAGACGGCGCCACCCAGATCGTCGGGCGCTCGGTCGACGATTGGACCGGCGGCTTCCCCACCGAGGTCGCCTACGACGGCCGTCCGGCGATGGTGGCACTCACCATGAACGGCGAGCCGTTGCCGGTCCGGCACGGCTTCCCCGCCCGCCTCGTCGTGCCCGGCCTCTACGGGTACGTCTCGGCCACGAAGTGGCTGAAGGAGATCGAGCTCACCACCTGGGAGGGCTACGACGGCTACTGGATCCCGCGTGGCTGGGCCAAGGAAGGCCCCATCAAGACCCAGAGCCGTATCGATGTGCCGTCGAACGGCGCCACCGTGCCCGCCGGTCCGACCGCCGTCGCCGGGGTCGCCTGGGCGGGCAAGCGGTCCGTCGACCGGGTCGAGGTCCGCATCGACGACGGCGACTGGATCGAGGCGACACTCAGCGGCGAGCTGTCGGAGAACTCGTGGCGGCAGTGGATGATCAGCTGGGACGCGACGCCCGGCGATCACACCATCCAGGTCCGCGCCACCGACGGGCTGGGCGAGACCCAGCCGCCGGAGCGCACACCGGTCGCTCCCGACGGCGCCACCGGCCACCACACCATCGGCGTCCGCGTCGCCTGACCGCCGGTTCCCCGCCGGGCTCGATCGCCCGGGTCGGCCCCGCCGAGCCGGGTCGGCCTCGAAACGCCGGTCCACCCGACGAGCCGGTCGGCCCTGACCCCGCCGGCTGGGCTCCGCGAGCCGGTCAGCCGGTGATGGCATCGCCGACGAGATCCATCGAGAGCTGCCACAGCCGTTCGGCCCGATCGGGATCGAGCGCAGAGGGCTCATAGCCGCTGCCCTTGCCGCCCCCCGGAGTCCGGGGCTGGGAGAACCCGCAGTCCTCGAGATAGATGCCGCCGTGGCCGTCGAGGTCGGGCGACACCGCCGCCCACACCGTCGTGGCCGCGCCCTCGGCCGGGCTCTTCCAACGCATCGGCTCGCCGTCGGCGGTGCTCGCCTGTGCGATCTGCTCCATCAGTCGCTTCGCGTCCTCGGCGGTGAAGTGGCGGCCGAGATCGGTGCGGATCCCGCCCGGGTGCACGGCGTAGGCCCGCACGCCCCGCGGTCCGAAGAGGCGGTCGAAGCCGACCGTGAACAAGATGTTGGCCATCTTCGACTGCCCGTAGGCCTCGAACTTGTCGTAGGGGCGACGCTCGAAGTTGGGGTCGTCGAAGTCGATGTCGCCCATGCCGTGTCCGGCGGAGCTGAGGTTCACCAGGCGTGCCGGCTTCGCGGCCTCGAGCGCACCGGACAGCAACAGCGTGAACGCAAAGTGCCCCAGATGGTTGACGCCGAACTGGGTCTCGAACCCGTCGGCGGTCCGGTGCTGGTCGGGGGTGGCCATGACACCGGCATTGTTGATGAGCGCGTCGATGGCGGGATACCGCGCCCGGAGTCCGTTCGCCGCAATCCGCACCGAGGCCAGATCGGCGAGGTCGACGACAAGGGTGTCGACGGACACGCCGGGGTGCGCAGCGGTGATCGACTCGATGGCGGCGGCCAGTTTCGCCTCGTCGCGCGCGGCGAGCACCACGGTGGCGCCGTGCGCTGCCAACGCCCGTGCCGTCTCGAGGCCGATTCCTCCCGAAGCACCGGTCACCACCATCGTCCGCCCTGTCAGATCGATGCCGTCGAGGACCTCGTCGGCGGTGGTGTCGTGCCCGAACCCCATGGTTGCTCCCATCGCAGTGACCGTCGGTGCTGACACCCTACGACGCTCGGCAATGGCACCGCCGGAGGCTCTGGGCGAAGGTGCCCGACCCTCCGCACAGGCTCATTTCGGCAGGCCTTCTGCCGATTCTGAGTCGGTAGATGTCGATGGAGAGCCGATGAGGTCGCCGTTCGGTGCGCGTAGGGACACCCGAGGTCGCCCTCGCGCGGCGCGCCCGGATCCGGCCGTGCTCCTCGCCCTCGGCGCCACCTTCGCCTACCTGGCATGGCGTTCCACAACGCTCGGGACGGGCTCGCGTCTGGCGTTGTCGATCCCGCTCCTGCTGGTCGAGATCTGGGCTGCGTCGAGCCTGACCGCCCTTGCGTTGCTGGCGCGGCGCCGCCAGCGGCCTCTGGCCGGCATCGACGAGGTGACCCACTCACCGCTCGACGTCGTGATCGGCGCCGCAGGCGCGACACCCGACGAGGTCGAGATCTCGCTGATCGCATGCGACGCGCTGCCAAGCGAACGGGCGATCGTGGTCCTCGACACGATCCGCCGCCCCGAGATCGCCGACCTGGCACGCAATCACGGCGTGTTCTACGACCTCGCGCCGACGGCTCCGGTCGACGACCCGCTGGTGCTGTTCTCGGATCTGGTCTCGAACGACCGGGTCCTGTGGATCAGCGCCGGGCAGACACCGATGCCCGACGTCGACTCCGCCGCACGCATGCTCGACGACCCGCGGGTCGCTGTCGTCCAGATCGGGGTCGGCGCCCGCAATGACGACTCGATGGTGCACATCGACAGGGGCCGTGACGAGCACGCGCTCGGCAGGAGTGTCCTGAATCCTGCGCTGTCGACCCGCGGCCTCGCCCCATGGGACGGTCCGGGGTCGGTCGTGCGCCGCGAGCCGCTCGTCGCCGCCACCGCCCAGGCGCCACCGATGCGGGGACGAACCCGCAGCGTCGAGTCGCTGCTCGTGCGCCTGCACGCCGCCGGGTTCGAGAGCCGCTTCGAACGACGTCCCCTCGTGCGGGTCGCAGCTCCTGACACCCTCGACGCGTACCTCGCCGAACGCAGCGCGCACGTGGCCCGCTCGCTCGCCATCGTGCGCGGCGTCGACAGTCCGCTGACCGGACGCTCCATCCCCATGCGCGTCCGATTGCGACATCTCGCCACGCTGACCCCCTGGTTCGACGGCATCCGGCTGGTCGCGTTCGCAGTCGTGTTGAGTGCGGTGATCGTGTCGGGCACGATCCCCTTCTCCGCGCCGGTGCATGTCATGGCGCCCGCGGCCGGCATCGTGTTCCTCCTCGGCACCCTGGCGAGGCGCCGCATCGCCGGCGACACGATGGCGCTCGGCGACTGGATCCGTGGCGCATGGCGGACAGCGGGCGCCGACATGGCCGGCATCGCGGCCGTGTCGATGATGCGCCGCAGCCAAGCTGCGGACCATGTCGGCGATGCAGCCTGGCAACGGCTGGGCCGCCTCCGGCTGTTGACGGCCTCGATCGTCCTGGTCGAGCTCGCGATCCTGGCTCGGGCCGCGACCCTGATCTGGGACGGCATGCTCCCGGCGTTCACCTCTGCCGAACGGGTCCTCGTGATCGCTGTCGGGCTGGCGACCCTGGTGCCGATGCTCGACGTCGTGCAGCTGGTCGTGGGCCGCCGTCAGCGCCGGCAGGCGTTCCGCATCAGGACCGCCATCCCGATCGTCGTGGACGGCGAACGGGCGACGACGATCGACCTCGCAGCAAACGGTGTCGGGTTCGTGACGCACACCGCGCCGGATGCCGGCGCTCCGCTCGCCATCGAGCTGCACCTGCCCCGCATCGACGGGTCGACGTCGCAGGTCCGGGCAATGGCGACCGTCCGCTCCGTGGTTGCTCTCGACGATGGCCGGGTCCGGGTCGGGGCGACGTTGGCCGACCTGACAGCCGTCGACCGGGCGGCACTCATCTCGTACTGCACGATCGAGCAGCCCTTCCTGGCCCTGCATGCCGCCGAGCCCGCGAGCGCCGCGCCCGAGCAGTGTCCCGGGGACTTCGAGATCGCCACCGCACCGTTGCGGCGTCGGGCGCTCCGTGCCCTGACCGCGACCGCAGCGGTGCTGGGAATCACGACCGCAGCGGCGGGCCCGGCGTTCGCCGCAGTGCCGTCGAGCATCTGCGTCACGTCCTCGGCCGGCGGCATCGAGGGTCTCGAGATCCAGACCTATGTGCAGGGCGTCGACGCCACTGATCCCGGCTGGAGCGCTGCAGGCATCACCGGCATCGACGGCTGTTTGGCTCTCGACACCGTCGGCGGGGTCGACACCGCGACGCTCGAGGTCACCCTCGACGGGCGCCGTGTGATCGCCGATGTGGACGACAACGGCGCCGTCGTCGTCGAGCTGGTCCGGCTCGTGCAGGATCCCTCCGGGCCGACGGTCGACGAGATCGACATGGGATCGGGCTGGCAGCCGTTCGAGTCGGGCATCGAGTTGCTGCCCGGGCGAATTACGGTGCGCACCGTCGACGGCGAAGTCGTGAAGCTCGAGATCGTCGGCGGTACCGAGGTGGCGTTGCCGTCGGGGACGGTCGTGCCCCTCCAGGCCGCTGCGCCCGTCACCGACGAGGCGCCCGCCGATCCCCGACCCACATCCACATCCACGCCCACGCCCACGCCCACGCCCACGCCCACCGAACCCGAACCCGAACCGCCGATCGCATCATCGGATCAGGTGACCCAGGATGATCCCGGCGACGGTGAGGCACCGACCCCGACCGCCGAATCCGGCGAGCCCGGCGAGCCCGGCGCCGGTGAGGGTGGGCAGCCGACGATCTCGCCCCTGGAACCCGCCGAAGCCGATGCATCCACCGTCACGGACCCCGCTGTCGACCCCGAATCCGTTGAGGATCCCGCTCCATGACCGGTGGCATACGTCGTGTCGGCGTCCTCGTCGGCGGGATCGCCGTGATCGTCGCGGCCGGAGCACTGGTCTGGTCCGCAGTCGCGACCAGTTCGGCGCGGGTGAGTGCGACCACCGAAACGGTCGGCTTCTTCCGCTCGGGCACGGTGGAGCTCCAGCAGGAATCGAGCGCGCAACGGTTTCTGTTCGACGCGGATGGTCTGTATCCGGGCTCGACCATCGAGGGCTGCGTGGACATCGCGTACACGGGGTCTCTCGCCGGGACCATGCGCGCCTATGCGACGCCGGCGGCGACGACGGGCCTCGACCGATTCGTGGACATGACCCTCGAGGTGGCACCCGACTGCGCGTCCGACGCATCGGGCAGCGTGGTCTTCACCGGCTCGCTCATGGACTTCTGGCAGACCCATGACAGCTTCGCAACCGGGCTGACGATCGAACCTCGCGCCCAGACCGGCGACACCGTGGGGCTGCGGGCGGTGGCGGTCGTACGGGACGACAACCGCGCCCAGGGACGCGTCGTCGAGTTCTCGATGCTGGTCGAGGTCCGTCCATGAACGCGCCTGCCGGGGCGGCTCCCCTCCCGGAGGTGACCGCGCCGACGACGGCGCCCCTCCCGGTCGATGCGCCGCCGGCGCCATCCGACCCGGCGGATGCAGAAGCCCTTGGTGCGCCTGCAGGAGCGTCACCCGCGACCGGCCGGCGTCTCGTGCGCCTCGTCGAGTCCGTGTCGGGCATGGCGGCCTGGCTCTACCTCTATCTCATCGCGCTGCTCGGCGCGTGGGTCGTGCTCGCCATGCTCCTGACCGGCTGGATGCCGGTGGTGATATCGAGCGGGTCGATGCAGCCCACCCTGCGCCCCGGCGACATCGTGCTGCTCGACGAGCACCCGCCGGATCTGCTGGCCCAGCGAAACGTCATCACCTACACCGACCCCGATGGCTCGGGCGAGCTGGTCACCCACAGGGTCCACGCGGTCGACGACGACGGCTATGTCACCAAGGGTGACGCCAACCCGACGCCGGACACCTCGAAGGTCGCGGTCGATTCCATCGAGGGCGTGGCCCGGTTGGTCGTGCCCCTCGTCGGGCTGCCGCTGTTGTGGCTCGAACGGGGCGACACGAGCTCGCTCGTAGCGTGGGGTGTCCTCAGTCTGGGTGCCCTGGTGGTGGCCTTCGCCCGGGTTCGTCGCTATCGCCGTGACGGTGACAAGCGAGAGCGAGCCCGGCACACCCCGGCTGCGGGCCGGGCGATCCGGCGCGTGCGCACGCTCGTGGCGGCGATGATCATCGGGCAGTTCGTCATCGACTCGAGCCGCTTCGAGATCTCCGGGGTCGGGCTCGCGCCGTGGCAGCTCCTCGCCGGGTCGCTCGGCATGCTGGCGCTCATCAACACGGCATCGTTCGTGACGGCGCGTTCGGAGGATTCCGGCCGGGTCGCGCGCATGTCGATGCTCGAGCTCGTCGGCGACACCGTCATGGTGATCGGGTTGACGACTGCGACCGGTACGAGTGGCATCGGCTGGGTCCTCTTCGCGCTGCCGATCATCGAAGCCGCGGCGCGCTTCCGTCTCTCCGGAGCGCTGGTGCACTGGATGGTGCTCACCGGCATCGCACTCGCATCGCGGGTCTGGATGATCGAACGCGCCCCGGGCGCGACGACCGAGCTCATCGGTGAACTCGAGCGAGTCCTCGATCAGCTCAGCGTCCTGCTGCTGGTCGTCATCCCCGGCGCCCACCTGATCGAGCAACTGACCGGCGACGTCCTGGCGCAGCGGAAGGTGACCGAGCGCGCCGTCGAACGGGGCCGCATGCTCGAACACGTCGCAGAGGTCAGCCGCGACATCAACCGCATCGGCAGCGAAGTGTTCGAGGCCATCGCGGAGGCGGTTCAGGCCGTCGGTTTCGACCGCACCGACGTTGCGATGCGCGTCGGCGACGACTGGGTCATCCTCCAGGCAGCCGGTACGACCGGGCCGCCGCTGCCCACGCCCGGGGCTCCTGGTAGCGGGCTGCGCCCGGTGGATCTCGAGCTGCGCGAGGTCGCAGTCACGAGCGACGACCACGACCACGACGACGCTTCGGCGCTCGAGGCGCTCGGCGTCGGCTACCTGGCCCGGCTCACCCTGTCGGACCGCGACGACGCCATGATCGTGCTGCGGGCCATGGTCGCCGACCCGGCGACGTTGCGCACCGGAGGCATCGAGGCGCTGCGGTTGCTCGCGGGCCAGGCAACCGTGGCCCTGCAGAACGAGCGGCTCATCAGCGAACTCCAGAGCGTGCACGACGAGATGGAGCGCCAGGCCAACCACGACAGCCTCACGGGGTTGCCGAACCGAGGCCACTTCATGGCCCGGCTCGAAGCCGCCGTGGCCGGAGCGACGGACCCGTCTCGACGTCACGTCGTGCTGTTCATGGATCTCGACGGGTTCAAACCGGTGAACGACGACCTCGGCCACGACATCGGCGATCGGCTCCTCGAGGCCGTCGCCACCCGCCTCGACACCATCGTCGGCGCACGTGGGTTCGTCGCCCGCCTCGGCGGCGACGAGTTCACCGCGCTGCTCAACCCCGTTGCCACCCCCGCCGAGGCGGAGAAGATCGCCAAGGAGATCCGCGACGCCACCAGCGCGCCGTACCGCATCGGGCCCCATGTGGTGACGGTCGCGGCCAGCGTCGGCATGGCGTATTCGGGTGCCGGCCTCTCGGCGGGGGAGCTCCTGCGACGAGCGGACGCCGCCATGTACGCGGCAAAGGCCCAGAAGGCCGTCCTACCGTTCGTCGTCTACCACACCGACCTCGATGCCAACGATCGCCGGGAGGCCCGCCTCGCCGACGAGTTCGTCAAGGCGATGCGTGCCGACGAGCTGGAGCTCTACTACCAACCGGTGCTGCGGGCCGATCACGGCCTGTGCGGCGCCGAGGCGCTGCTGCGATGGAACCACCGGGACCTGGGTTCGGTCAGCGTCGCGTCGATGCTGCAGGTGGCCGAGCGCGGTCGGCTGGTCCCGGAGCTCAACCGGTGGATCCTCGGCCGGGCCGCCCGCGACGTCCGCTCGCTCGGGTTGCCCTCGGACAGGGACTTCTTCGTCGCCGTCAACGCGTCGCCAACAGAGCTCGCGTCGGAGTTCCTGCCGATGAACGTGGCGAACGCGCTCGAGGTCTCCGGCCTGGCCGCGCACAACCTCGTCATCGAGTTGAGCGAGCGCATCGTCACCGGCGACATATCCCATGCCGAGAACCTGCTGCGCCTCAGCGGCCTCGGCGTGCAACTCGCGCTCGACGACTTCGGCAGCGGCAGCACCTCGCTGGCCCATCTGCGCGGTCTGCCCATCTCGATGCTGAAGATCGACCGGGTCCTGGTCCAACAGGCGGCGACGTCGCATCCCGACCGCGTCATCCTCGATTCGGTGGTGAACCTCGCGCACGGCCTCGGTCTGCTGGTCGTGGCCGAGGGTCTCGAGACCGAAGAGCACCGTGTGGCGACCATCGAGGCGGGAGCTGACCTGCTGCAGGGCTATCTGCTCCATCGGCCGATGCCATTGGCCTCGTTGCGAGCCGTTCTCGACCAGGTCGGCACCGCTGCGGTCCCGGTGGCGCCGAAGCCTGCGGTCGTCGCCCGGCCGACCACGGATCGGGCCACAGCGTCGATCGGATCGGGGTCGGTCTCGTGAGCCACCGTCTCGATGACATCGTGGTGACCTCCGAAGAGACGCCGAACGAGCGCCGTCTCGCGCGTTCTACCGCACGCGCCTTCGCCGCCGCGCTCTCGGCGCTGCTGATCTCGACCTTTGTGGTGTCTCGTTCGGGAAGCGCGCTCGACACCGACGGCACGTCAGCGGCGACGACTGCGACCGCGGGCACGGTCTCCCTCGTCGACGACGACGACGGTCGCTCACTGTTCGATCTCACCGACATCGCTCCCGGTCGACCGTTCGAGGGCTGCCTGTCCGTGACCTACGACGGCACGATCCTGCCGGTCGACCTCACCGTCGCCGCCGAGGCCCAAGGCGACCTCGCCCCCTTCATGGAGACGAGCATCGAGGTGGGCGAGGGCGGCGGCTTCGAATCCTGTGAGGGCTTCGAGCCCGAGGCCGTGGTGTACTCCGGGACGCTGGCCGAGCTCGCAGCGGCGGGCGCGACGCCGGTGGTGACGTTGCGCAACACGGGCGAGACCCGGTCCTTCCGGGTCACCTTCGAGGTCGCCGACACCAACGAGGCGTTGGGCCTCACGACCACCGCCGGCTTCGTGTGGGAGGTGCGCCCGTCATGAGCGATGTCCGATTCGGCGACGATCCCGAGGATCGCTTCGACGGCCACCCCGACCATCCCGACGATCCCGGCGATGTGCCTGCGGCTGCAGTCGCGGCCCCGGATCGTCGCGGCCGCATGGTGATCACCGTGGTCCTCGCCCTCCTGGCGTTGGTAGCGGTGGCGGTGCCCGGCGCCATCGCGTTGCGCGCCACGACATCGGGCGCCAACGCCGCCGGCGTCAGCGAGATCGGGACGAACCGGCTGGGGGCCGCGACCCTCGACATCGAGCTCGGCTCGACCGAGGCGACGTTGACGGCGACGAACCTCGCTCCCGGCGACACCGTGTCGGGCCGGCTCGATCTGACCAACGCCGGGACGCTGCCCCTGATCTACGCCATATCGGCCACGACCGACGGGGGCGCACTCGGCGTGTGGCTCCGCTTCGATGTCTGGCCCGCCGACGACTGCGACGTGCCACCCGTCGTCGACAGCCTGCTCGTCACCGGCCTCCTGCTCGATGCGCCGCGGGTCGCGGTTCTCGGGGACCCGACGACGGGCCGTCAGGCGGGCGATCGGTCGCTCGCGCCGGATGCCGCAGAGACGATCTGTCTTCGGGCGACCCTGCCGCCCGACGCCGGCAACGACACCCAGGGCACCGCACTCGTCTTCGACCTGATCATCGACGCCGAGCACGACATCGCCGCCTCCGAGGCAGGCGACGACGGGAGCGAACCATGAGGTCCGTCGCAGGAACACGGATACGACGCATCGGGGCCCGGCTGCTGCTGCTGGCCGCCATCGGCCTGATCCTGTCGATGGGCGTGGTCATGGGCGGGCTCGCCGCGGGCTACCGCCCGGTCGTCATCCAGACCGGTTCGATGGGCGAGACCGCGCCCCCGGGAGCATTGGTCATCGCCCGACCGGTCAGCGCCGATTCGGTGGCGGTGAGCGACGTGCTGGTGATGCGCCCGGCCGGTGGTCCGACGGTCACCCACCGGGTGATCGAGATCGAAACCGCCGGGACGGCGCGTTTCGCCATCACCCAGGGCGACGCCAACGAGGCACCCGACGCGGCGCCATTCCCTCTCCAGGGCGACCAGCTGGTGGGTCGCTGGTATGCCGACGACTGGGGTCGACGCATGCAGCTGGTGCTGGCGCCCAGCTATGCGCTGGCGTTGGTCGGTCTGGCGATCGCGTTCGTGGCCGTCGGCCAGATCCGCCGTATCTGGCGGAACCCGCAACCGGTGCCGGTCGACGCGAGCGCCACGGCCGCGGCGGTCGAACGCCCACGACCCGATTCTCGCAGCAGACGACGCCGCCGCCGTCTGGCCTGGAGTGCGTTGCCACTGACCGCGGCCATGACCGTGGGGACGGCCTTCGCCCTGTTCCAGGGGAACGATGACGTGTCCGCCAACATCTTCGGCACGCGCGAGTGCTTCGATCCCCAGTTGGGTTCGGTCCAGCGGGGCGAGCAGATCCATGCGGTCGACGGCACGATGACCATTCCGATCACCGCGGTCGATCCGACCGAGTCGTTCGTGCTGGCGTCGGTTCGCAGCGACGACGGCGACCCGTCGGACTCCACCGTCGAAGTCCGTCTCGCCGGCGGTGGAACCAGCGTCGAACTCATCCGCGACGCAGTCGAGGCGACCCCCACGCCGGTGGTCGTGTCGTGGTCGGTGATCACCTACACCTGTGGCATCTCCGTGCAACGTGGCACCACGACCGGCGACGGCGACCCTCGCATCGACGTGCCGTTGACGAACGCGCCACCCGAGCGCAGCTTCGCCATCGTCTCCAGCGGCGGTACCGCCGCGCACAACTCGTTCGGAGCCGCGGACCTGTTGACGGCCACGATCGAATCCCCGACCACGCTGGCGATCGTCGGCGGCACGAACCTCCCTGCCACGCGCACCGTGTCCTGGCAGGTCGTCACCTTCGACGACCCGGGCGACATCGCCGTCCAGACCGTCACCGGAACGCTGTCGGCCACCACGACGACCCTCACGCTCCCGACACCCGCCGACGAGCGGACCACCTTCCTGCTGGCATCGGCCACGACGACCGGGAGCGGCGCCGACATCGGGGCGCGCGCCATCCGGGCCCACCTGAGCTCCCCCACCACGATCGAGATCTCCCGCCTCGTCGGCGGCGAGACACTCCAGGTGTCGGTGCAGGTCGTCACCTTGCGCGACGGGTCGACGGTGCGGCATGGGACGGTCGACCTCGCAGCCAACGAGGCCACCGCATCGGTGGCCATGGATCCGGTCGACCCGACCCGTTCGGTGGCGCTGTCGACGGTGGCCATCCCCGGGCCGAGCGCCGGCGGCAGCACCGACATGGTCGCCGACGACGTGATCGGCGAGGCCAGCGCCACCTTCGAGGTCACCGATCCCCGCACCGTCACCTTGACCCGCGACGCCCGCACGGCCGCAGCGTCGTTCGGGTGGCAGGTGATCGAGTGGGCCGGCCCGTCGTGGTGGAACCCCGACTACCCGTTCCGCCAACGCATCGACGTCAACACCGATGTCGCCGCAGCCCCCGGCGGCTATACCGTGCCGGTCACCGTCGATCACGCTGGCTTGGTGGCCAACGGCCTGTCGCTGCCCGATGGCGACGACCTGCGGGTGCTGCGCTGGGACGGAACATCTTGGACCGAGCTCGATCGCATCCTCGACGAGGGCTCGGCGTTCGGCACCGCGACGACCACGTTGCTGTTCCGCACCGACGACCCGATCGACCCCGAGAGCACGGCCAGTTACTGGCTGTACTTCGGCGACGAGACGCCGCTGCTACCCCCCGAGGACCCCGAGGCGGTCTTCGCCCTGGTCGAAGACTTCGACGCCGGCACGCTCGGTGACTTCGAGGACCGCACCACGGGCACAGCATGGTACGAGGCCGACCCGTGGACGTACCGCCGCACGTTGACGGTGCCCGCAACGTCGGTCGCCGGCGACCTGACCGATCTGCCCCTGCTGGTGCAGCTCACCGATCCGGCACTCGCGGCTGCGGCGCAGGCCGACGGCAGCGACATCCGCTTCACCGCCGGCGACGGCTCGACCCTGCTGCCGTTCGAGATCGAGCGGTGGAATCCGGTCGGCGGCGAGCTCACCGCCTGGGTGCGTGTCCCGTCCATCGCAGCTGCCTCGGCCACCCAGCTCTACCTGTACGCCGGGGCGCCCGATGCCCCCGATGGCCAGTCACCACGAACCGTCTGGGCCGATCTCGACGCGGTGTGGCATCTGGCAGAGGATCCAGCGGGCTCCGCACCGCTCGCGGACGACGACGGCCCCCGCAACGCCGATGGCACGCCGCGCGGTTCGATGACCACTGCGGATCAGGTGCCCGGGATCATCGGAACCGGGATACGTCTCGACGGCGTCGACGACCACATCGAGGTGCCTGCGGTGCCGATCGGCGCCGCGGGCGGGTTCACCGTGTCGTCGTGGCTGCGTGCCGACACCTTCGGCGGCGACGCCGCCATTGTCGATGCCGGCACCGGCGCCACCTCGACCGTTTCGCTGTGGCTCGAACCGGTGTCGGCCACCGTCGCCACGGCGCGCGCGACGATCGACATCGACGGTGCACCGGTCGACGCGACCGGCGACTTGGTCGCCACCGGCGCCTGGCACCACGTGGCTGCGAGTTGGGACGGCACCGAGCTGACCGTCTGGGTCGACGGTGCGGCCGGAACCCCCGTGCCCGCAGTGGGCTCGCTCGGCCAGTCGACCGACCCCATGCGGCTCGGCGACCGCGGGACCGGACGACCCGCTGCACCGTTCGACGGCACCCTCGACGAGGTGCGGATATCCCAACGAGCCGAGCCCGCAGCGTGGTTCGGCGCCCAGGTCGCGCAGGCGACGAACGCCGGCTTCGTGGTCGAGGGCCCGCCCGAGACCGGTACCTGGCTGACCCAGGGAACGTGGAGCCACCGCAAGCCGATCACCGTCGACGGCGCCCAGGTGAGTGGTTCTCCCGACCCATTCGCGGTGCTCGTGTCGGTGACCGACGCCGAGATGGCAACCAGGGCCCGAGTCGACGGCGCCGACATCGTGTTCACCGCGGATGACGGGGTGACCCGACTCGATCACGCCGTCGAATCCTGGGACCAGGCGACCGGTCGGCTGGCTGCATGGGTCCTCGTACCCGGGCTCACTTCCGGCGGCGACACCGAGGCGTTCGTCTACTACGGCAACGGCGCCGCCCGTGACCAGCAGGATCCCCATGGCGTGTTCGGTGACGACGCCGATCTGGTGGTGCTCCCGCGCTGATCCTCCCCGCCTGTGGGGCACCCGCCAGGCTCTGGGCGAAATCACCCGAGGTGTCAACTCCTGGGCCGAATGACCGATTGTTCCCCCGACAACTCGGGACCCTCAGGACGGACAACCCATGACCACCACCACCACCCTCGACCCACGCCGGGGAACAGCCACCAAGATCATCGTGTCGATTGCGATCCTCGCATTCGCAGGAGCCTTGTTCCTCATTGCATCGTTGGCACTGTTCACCGACCAGGAGAGCACCACCGACAACCTGTTCACCACCGGCACCATCGACATCGCTGCGTCACCGGCGACCGCTGCGGTGACCATGCCGGCCATGGCACCCGGCGACGAGGTGACTGCACCGATGTTGCTGGCCAACAACGGGACCTTGGAGCTCCGCTACTCGGCGATCTCGACGACGACCGAGGACGTCCTGGCGGCCGAACTCGTGCTCTCCATCCGTGAAGGCGTGGCTGCAGCGGACTGCATCGACGCCACCTGGGATGCCTCGGGCACCGAGATCTACTCGGGTGTGCTCGGCACCGTGGCGGGCACGGCCCTGTTCGGCTCGAACGCCACCGGCGCCCAGCTGGGCGACCGGGTGCTCGCTGCAGGCGCCAGCGAAGACCTCTGCCTCAACGTCACGTTGCCGCTGTCGGCAACCAACGCAGTCCAGGGGCTGACGACGACGGCGACCTTCACCTTCGACGCCGAACAGACCGCCAACAACCCCTAGACCGGTCTCGATCCGACGCTTGATGCGTTCCTTGGTGGACCCCCCGAGACAATGGCCCAGCCGTGCGAGAACACTCGCCGGCTGGGTCATCGTCGCGTCCCTGATCGGGCTGGTCGCCGTCTTCGGGGTCGGCGATGCCCGTGCCCAGGCTGCCCCGTCGATCGTCGGAGTCAACCAGACGCAAGGCACGACGGACACCCTGCTGGTCTCCAACGGCACGAGCGTTGCCGACGACCTGGTCGTCGTGCAGATCGCGCGCAACAGCAACGATTCGGTCGTACCCCCTGCGGGATGGACCCAGCTGCGGTACGACTCGCTGGCAACGTCGTTCCAGGCGATCTACTTCCGGGTCGACGACGGCCTCCAGCCGGGAAGCTCGACGTGGTCGTTCTCGGGTGGCAGCGCCGACACGATCATCACCCGATTCCGCATCCGTGGCGCTGACCCGTCCGCTCCGTTCGGCGAACATCAGGCGCAGACCAATACGGCGATCACGGACATGATCGCCCCGTCGATCAACGTCAACCGCCCCGATTCGCTGCTGCTCGCGATGTACCTGGGCCAGGACGGTGGCTTGGGCTACACCCCGCCGGGGGGAATGACCGAGCGCATGGACGGCAAGCGTGGCGTCGTTGCCACCTATGCCGCGAGCCAGACGATCTCGGTCACCGGCGCCACCGGCACCCGCACGGCGAATCCGGCCACGCCGACGAGCCACGACTCCATCGGTGTGCTGCTGGCGATCCAGCCGCCCGTGGGATCGCCGACGCCCACGCCGGCGCCGACGCCGACGCCGGGCGGGTTGAACGCAGACGCGGGTGGGCCACTGTCGATCGCCGAGGGCGGCGAGCTGGCGCTGGACGGCTCGGCCTCGACCGGGTCGATCACGTCGTGGCGGTGGGATCTCGACAACGACGGCCAGTACGACGATGCGATCGGTGAGACCGCCACGGTCGACTGGTGGCGCCTGGTGGAGTTCGGCATCGACGACGACGGCAGCTATCCCGTCGGCCTCGAGGTCTCCGACGGCACTACGACCGCCACCGCGTCGACGACACTGACCGTCACCAACACCGAACCCACCGTTTCCGTCGACGCCGGCGGCATGGCAGCCGCAGGCGGCACCTACTCGGTCGCGGTCACCGTCGAGGACCCCGGCGCCGACACCGTGTCGGGATGGACCATCAACTGGGGCGACGGCAGCGTCAGCACGGGCGTCGGTGCGCCCGGCACGCAGAGCCACACCTATGCAGCGGCCTCGGCCGGGCTCACCCGCGACATCACCGTGTCGGTCACCGACGAAGACGGCACCTGGATCGGTGGCGACGTGTTCGTCCCCGCCGCCGACGACCTCGACACCGTCGCTCGGTTCGCGCCCGCGACCGGCGCCCGCCTCACCGATCTGGCTGCGAGCGCAGGGGCGCTCACCGATGCCCGAGCCACCACGATCGGGCCCGACGGCCTGCTCTACGTCGCGAGCTTCGGCAACGATCGGGTGCTCCGCTACGACCCGCAGACGGGCGCCTTCCTCGGCACGTTCGTGACCGCCGGCTCCGGCGGTCTCAACGGCCCGAGGAGCCTGGCATTCGGCCCCGACGGCAACCTCTACGTGTCGTCCTCGCTCGAGGGCAACGTCCGCTACTACAACGGCACGACCGGCGCGCACATCGGCACCTACGGCGGCAGCAGCCTCGACACCCCCGGCGGCATCGCCTGGGGCAACGACGGCTCCCTCTACGTCACCGACACCGCCGACGACCAGATCATGCGCTACAGCGGCCCCACCGGGGCCACCGGCGGCTCGTTCGCGACGATGGCCGCCGGCTCCACCCCGGTCGACCTGGCATTCGGGCCCGACGGCAACCTCTACGTCGCCCTGCAGGATGCCGGACGGGTCGACCGGGTCGACCCCTCCACGGGCGCCGTGCTCGGCACGTTCGCGTCGACAGGTCTGACCAATCCGTCATCGGTGACCTTCGGACCCGACGGCGCCCTGTGGGTCAGCGACTACTGGAACGAGAACATCGCCCGATTCGACCCCTCCACGGGCGCACTGCTCGACGTCCGGATCGCCGAGGCTGCGCCGTTCGGGCCCAGAGACCTCGCCTTCGAGCCTGCCCACCAGGTCACCGTCGTCGTCCCGTTCGTGGTGAACGACGCCGGCGACGCCGACGACGCCGCCCCGTTCGATGGGGTGTGCGCGACGGCCGGCGGCGTGTGCACCCTGCGCGCTGCGATCCGCGAGGCGAACGTCTTCGCGGACCCGAACCTCATCACCTTCGCCCTTCCGGGGGCAGGTCCCACGTGGACGATCACCCCCGGATCGCCCTTCGACACGATCGGCCAACGGGTCGTGATCGACGCCACCACCCAGAGCGGCTGGGCCGGCGCTCCCGTCGTCCGCGTCGACGGCGCCACCGTCGGCGGCACCTCGCGTGGCTTTCAGTTGTCGGCGGCCGACAGCGAGATCCGTGGCCTGGCCGTCACCCGCTGGGGCGGCGTCGGCGTGATGGCCCAGGGCGACGGCGTCGTGGTGGCCGACAACCGCATCGGCGTCGGCACCGGTGCAGGCGACACCGACCTCGGCAATGCGGCCGTCGGTGTCATGGTCGACGGCGCCGACGTCGTCATCGACGGCAACGTCATCTCGGGCAACGACCTCGATGGGGTCCTCGTGCTCGACAACGCCGACCGGGTCCTGATCCGAGAGAACCTGATCGGGCTGAACGCCGCCGGCACCGCGACCGTGGGCAACACCCAGGAAGGCATCCAGATCGACGGCGGTCTGGGCAACACCGGCGCACGCATCATCGACAACGTCATCGCCGGCAACAGCCAGGGCATCGGCTCCTACAGCGCCGCGACCGACGTGGTCATCCAGGGCAACATCATCGGCCGCACCGCCGACGGCTCCACGCCCATCGGCACATCGCAGTGGCAGGGCGTGCTCTTCATTGGTGCGTATTCGGACATCCTCATCGGCGGTACCGGCCCCGGCGAGGGCAACGTGATCTCGTCGAACGCCCAGGGCATCAGTCTCGATTCCGGCACCGACGTCGCCATCGTCGGCAACACGATCATCGACATTCCACAGATCGGTATCGACCTCGGGCTCGACGGAAGCACCGCCAACGACGCCGGCGACGTCGACACCGGACCCAACGGCCTGCTGAACCACCCGGTGATCAGCGAAGCCACCGTGAGCGGCGGCACCGTGACCGTCGAGGCGTCGCTCGACGTCCCCGCAGGCACCTACCGCCTCGAGGTCTTCGCCAACCCCACGGCCACGAACCCGGCGGACGAGGCCGAGGTCCTGAAGGCGGCCACCACCGTCGTGCATCCCGGCGGCGGGGCCCAGACCTATCAGCTCGTCTACCCCGGCGCCGCCGGCGACGAGCTCACGATGACGGCCACCGCATCACCGAGCGCAGGCGTGTACGGGTCGACATCGGAGATCTCCGACGTCGCTGTGGCCACGGCCCCACCGGTGCCCGCCGAGCCGGCGGTGCTCGACCGGATCCAGAAGGGCATCACGACGATCGCCAACGGCTCGGCGTCTCGCACGGTGACGATCGACGCCGTCGACCTCGATCGCTCCTTCCTCCTGGTCACCGCCCGCGGTAACAACAACAGCCCCGACGACATCCTCTTCGACGCGCAGCTCACCGCAGCCGACACCATCACGCTGCAACGGTTCGGTACCCAAGGCGACATCACCGTCGAGTGGCAGGTGGTCAGCTTCACCAGCGGCGTCCGGGTGCAGCGGGGCACGACGACGGTGTCATCGACCACGACCGACGTGGCCATCACCGCCGCCGACACCACCAGATCGTTCCCCATCACGACAGCGCGGGCCCCCGGTAGTGAGATCGGCAACAACGATTTCGTCGCCGCGCATCTCAGCTCACCCACCAACCTCCGCCTCGAGGCAGCCGGCACCAACGCGATCGTCTCCTGGCAGGTCGTCACCTACGACGAGGCGACCGTGCAGACCGGAACGGTCGCCTTCTCGACGACCGATTCGAGCCGAACCGCCGCGGTCTCGATCCCCGACACATCCAAGGCGTGGCTGCTCACCTCGACCACCACCGGTAGCGGCACCGGGACGAACATCGGCCAGAAGCTCGTTCGCGGCCAGATCTCGAACGCATCCACGCTGACCTTCGACCGGTCAGCGACCGGCCAGGCCATGACCGTGCGCTACCACGTCGTCAACTTCGCCGACGCCACGTCGGTCCAGCGCGGCTCCGCCGCGTTCTCCACCACGATCACCTCGGTGCCCCAGACCATCACCGCCATCGACCCCGCCCGTTCGGTCGCCGTCGGCGGCCACATGGGCTACGCCGGCCGCACGAGCTTCACCACCGACGACAACATCGGCGTCGGCACCGGCACCTACCAACTCACCACAGCCAGCCAGCTCCGCATCCAACGCGACCTCACCGGCTCCGCCACCGCCGACCTGCCCTGGCAGGTCATCACCTGGTCCGGCACCGGCCCGAACGTGGTGACCGTCAACTCCACCGCCGACGGCGCCGACCGCTTCCCCGGCGACGGCTACTGCGACACCGGCGCGCTTCCCGACGGCCCCAACCAGTGCACCCTGCGAGCTGCGATCGCCGAGGCCAACGCGTCGGCGGTGGTCGACACCATCCACTTCGCCATCCCCGGCGCCGGCCCCACCTGGACCATCAGCCCCGCTACCCAGCTACCCGCCATCACCGCGCCGGTCGTGGTCGACGCCACCACCCAGACCGGCTGGACTGCCGACCCGATCGTGGCGCTCGACGGCGGCGGCGTCGTGGGCGTCGGTCTCGATGTCAACGCCGGCTCGAGCACCATCCGCGGCCTCGTGATCCATTCGTTCACCAACGACGGCATCGAACTCGACAACGCCGGTGGGAACACGATCGCCGGCAACTGGATCGGCCTCCTCCCCGATGGCACCACCGCAGCGGGTGTCGCCGACGACGGCATCGCCGTCCGAGGGAGCTCGACGGGCAACACCATCGGCGGGCCGGCTGCCGCCGACCGCAACGTCATCTCCGGCAACGGCGGCGACGGCATCCTGGTGTGGTCCGAGGACAACGTCGTCGAAGGGAACTTCATCGGCACCGACACCACGGGCCTGCTCGACCGCGGCAACGGCGACGACGGCATCGACCTCGTCGGCGCCGATGACACCGTGGTGCTCGACAACGTCATCTCGGGCAACACCGACAACGGCGTCCATGTGGTGTCATCGGACCGGGCAGTGTTGCGAGGCAACCTCATCGGCCTCGGCGCCGACGGCACCACACCGATCGGCAACACATTCGACGGCATCCTCGTCGACGGGGGCTCCTACGCCACCACCGTCGGCGGATCGGCTGCGGGCGCAGCGAACACCATCGCTTCGCAGGGCGACGACGGCATCGACGTCGGCGACGCCACCGCCACGACCATCGAGGGCAACACCATCAGGGACAACGGCGGCGAGGGCGTGACGGTCACCGGCCGCATCGCCGAGCTCATCGCCAACACCATCACCGGCAACGCCGGCGACGGCGTGGCGGTCTCCCCCATCGCGGTCGGCACGGCATCGTGGGATCAGTGGGACGGCTTCGGCGTCGGCCCGGCACTCACCGACATCCCGACCGGCACCGCCCCGACCACGACGACCCAGCTCGACCTGTCCGCCACCGGTCTGCTCGTCGACACGAACCTCGACAACTTCGGTGGCCGCGTCCGTGTCCTGCTCACGCCGGCCCTCTCGGGCAACTACACGTTCTGGCTCGTCAGCGACGACGCCGGCGCCCTCCTGCTCGATGCAACCGGGACCGATCCGTCGGAGGCCACGGTCATCGCCACCGTCACCAACTGGACCGACATCGGCCAGTTCGCCACCGAAGCGAACCAGCAATCGGCACCGGTCCCCCTCGTGGCAGGTCGCACCTACTACCTGGAGGCGATGGTCAAGGAGCTCGGCGGCGGCGACCACGTGCAGGTGGCCTGGCAACGCAACGGCACCAACGCTCCCCAGACCATCCCCGGGGACCGATTCGTGGCCGCGGGCCCCGCCGGCGCGGGTGGTTGGCGTCCCGGCACCGCAGTTGCGGGGCCGCAGGGCGAGAGCGCCGTCACCGTCCTGGACAACCAGATCAGCGGCAACGGCGGCCTCGCCATCGACCTCGGTGGCGGCGCCGAAAACGCACCCGGCGTCACCGCGAACGACGCCGGCGACGGCGACCTCGGCGCCAACAGCCTGCTCAACTTCCCCGTCATCACCTCGGCAACGGAGGCGGCGGGCACCGTCACCGTCGACTACACCCTCGACGCCCCCGCCGGCGACTACCGCGTCCAGGCGTTCACCAACCCCACCGGCGCCGACCCCTCGGGCTACGGCGAAGGCCAATCCCTCGCAGCCACGACGACCATCACCCACACCGGCACCGGCTCCGAGTCCTTCCAGCTCACCTACACCGGCAGTGGTGGCGCTGACCTGTCCCTCAACACCACCGAAGATCTCGGCGGCGGCGCCTACGGATCGACCTCGGAGTTCTCCCTCGCGGCGACAGTGTGCGCGGACCCCGACGGCGACGGCCTGTGCAGCCACTTCGAAGCCCTCTACGGCGACACCGACGGCGACACCGTCGCCAACCCGAACGACCCTGACGACGACGGCGACGGCATCCCCACCGCCCTCGAGAACGCCGACCCCAACGGCGACGGCGATCCCCGCGACGCCCGCGACACCGACCGCGACGGCCAACCCGACTACCTCGACGCCCCCACCATCGCCACCGGCGGCACCGTCGCCGACGAACAAAAGATCTCCGACACCACCGGCGGTCTGGCCGCCATCCTCGACGACGGTGATGTGTTCGGCTTCTCGACCGCCTCGATCGGCGACATCGACGGTGACGGCATCGTCGACCTCGCCGTCGGCGCCAGCCGCGACGACGACGGCGGCCCCGACCGCGGCGCCCTGTACGTGCTGTTCCTCAACGCCGACGGCACCGTCCGCGCCGAACAGAAGATCTCCGACACCACCGGCGGCCTCACCGCCACCCTCGCCGACTTCGACCAGTTCGGCTGGAGCGTCGCCGGCATCGGCGACCTCGACGGCGACGGCACCCCCGACATCGCAGTCGGCGCCGCCGGCGACGACGGCGCCGGCTTCGACCGCGGCGCCATCCACATCCTGTTCCTCAACGCCGACGGCACCGTCAAGGCCGAACAAGAGGTCTCCGACACCATCGGCGGCCTCACCGGGCCACTCGACAACGGAGATCTCTTCGGCGACAGCGTCACCGGCCTCGGCGACCTCGACGGCGACGGCATCCCCGACCTCGTCGTCGGCGCCTCCGGCGACGACGACGGCGGCACCGACCGCGGCGCCGCCTACGTTCTCTTTCTCGACACCAACGGCACCGTCCGCGCCGAACAGAAGATCAGCGACACCGTAGGCGGCCTGACCGCCGCCCTCGACAACAGCGACCACTTCGGCCGATCCATCGCCGGTCCCGGCGACCTCGACGGCGACGGCACCCCCGACCTCGCCGTGGGCGCCCTCGGCGACGACGACGGCGGCACCAACCGCGGCGCCATCCACATCCTGTTCCTCAACACCAACGGCACCGTCAGAGCCGAACAGAAGATCAGCGACACCACCGGCGGCCTGGCCGCCATTCTCGACGACAATGACAACTTCGGCCATGGCCTCACCGGCATCGGCGACCTCGACGGCGACGGCACCCCCGACCTCGCAGCCGGCGCCTGGATCGACGACGACGGCGGCGGCGACCGCGGCGCAGTCCACATCCTCCTGCTGAGGTCCGATGGCACCGTTCGCTTCGAACAGAAGATCAGCGACACCACCGGTGGACTGGCCGGCACCCTCGACAACTCCGACTTCTTCGGCCACAGCCTCGCCGGGATCGGCGACCTCGACGGCGACGGCACCATCGGCCTCGCCATCGGCGCCCTCGGTGACGACGACGGCGGCACCGACCGCGGCGCCGTCTACATCCTCGACCTCGCGGAGGCGTGCGCTGCCGGCCCCGGCAGCGTGTCGTGCCCCTTCACCTCGCTCGCCGAGGTGCCTCCGACCGCCGACGGCATGTTCTGGTTCGACTTCGGCGACCGCCCGTTCCGGGCATCGGTCGATTCCTCCAACGGCGGCCGCTGGGTGCTGGTGCTGCAGTACCAACACCAAGGCGGCACCAACCCGACCCTGGACGTGCGTGCCGTCGGCGAGGACTGGCCCGAATTCTCCTCCGCCGCACTCGGTGCGAACACCTCGGGCACCGCGGCCTGGGGCCACACCGGACAGGCCGCAGCGGCATCGATCCCCGACCCTGCGGCCGACCTCGAGCTCCGCTGGTTCGGCGAGACCTCGGGCCACGCGCGAACCATTCACTTCAGATCGCCGGTCCTGGGAGAATTCCAGAGCACCGCTGAACCGAACTTCGTCACCGGCGGGATCGCGACGAACTTCACGGCGCTACCCGGCCATGACGCGTTCCTGCCCGCCAATGCCGGGGCCGGCTTCGACGACGAGGGCGACTTCGCGCTCACCAGCTTCCCCTACTACGCGGGGGCGGCCAACCACTGGGGCATCAGAGGTTCGGGCTTCCGCTGGGAAGTCGACGACTTCCCCGACAGCTCCGCCAACAACACCATCCACCGGGTGTGGGTGCGGGCCGCCTGTTCCGACAGCGACGGCGACGGTCTGGGCGACTGCTACGAGGCCCTCTACGGCGACACCGACGGCGACACGCTCCCCAACCAGAACGATCCCGACGACGACGGCGACGGCATCCCCACCGCCCTCGAGAACGCCGACCCCAACGGCGACGGCAACCCGAGCGACGCCATCGACTCGGACCGCGACGGTCAACCCGACTGGCTCGACGCCCCCACCGACCCCACCGGCGGCACCGTCGCCACCGAGCAGAAGATCAGCAATCTCGCAGGTGGTCTCGCCACGACCCTCGACGCCGCCGACGAGTTCGGCTCGGCGGTCGCGTCGATCGGCGACCTCGACCGCGACGGCGTCGTCGACCTGGCCGTCGCCGGTACCGCAAACGACGGCGGCAGCAATCGTGGTGCCGTGTACGTGCTGTTCATGAACGCCGACGGCACCGTCCGCGCCGAACAGAAGATCAGCGACCTGGCCGGTGGGCTCGCGGAGCCCCTGTCCGACTTCGACAACTTCGGCAGTTCGGTTGCAGGTCTGGGCGATGTCGACGGCGACGGCATCCCCGACCTGGCCGTCGGTGCACTCCGTGACAGTGAGGTGGGAACGAACGACGGCTCGGTCTTCGTGTTGTTCATGAACGCCGACGGCACCGTCCGCGCCGAACAGAAGATCAGCGGTGCCACGGGTGGCCTGACGGCGACGATCGAGAGCTTCGACTGGTTCGGCGCCGCCGTCGCGGGCCTCGGCGACGTCGATGGCGACGGCATCCCCGACCTCGCCGTCGGCGCCCCCCAAGACGATGACGGCGGCTCGAACCGCGGCGCTGCGTACGTCCTGTTCCTGAACGCCGACGGCACCGTCCGTACCACGCAGAAGATCTCGGACACGATCGGTGGATTCACCACGCTGCTCGGCAACACCGACCTGTTCGGCCAGTCGGTGGCCGGGCCTGGCGACATCGACGGCGACGGCATCCCCGACCTCGTCGTCGGCGCGTCGCTCGACGACGACGGCGGCACCGATCGCGGGGGCGCGTACGTCCTGTTCCTGAACACGAACGGCACCGTCCGAGCTGAGACGAAGATCTCCGACACCGCCGGCGGATTCGGCGCCACCCTCGACGACAACGACCAGTTCGCATTCGCCGTCGCCGGCGTCGGCGACCTCGACGGCGACGGCACCCCCGACCTGGCCGTCGGCGCCTACCGCGACGACGACGGTGGGGCGAGCCTCGGTGTCGAGCGGGGCGCGGTCCACGTCCTGTTCATGAACACCGACGGCACCGTGCGCGCCGAGACCAAGATCTCCGACACCGTCGGCGGGTTCGGTGCCACCCTCGACAACGGTGACTGGTTCGGCTATTCCGTCGCCGGTACCGGAGATCTCGACGGCGACGGCACCATCGGCCTGGTGGTCGGTGCCCCCGGCGACGACGACGGCGCCACCGGCGCCGGCGCCGCGTACGTGCTGGACCTGGACATCGTCTGCGACGATCCCGACGGCGACGGCCTGTGCAGCCGTTTCGAGGATCTCTACGGCGACACCGACGGCGACCTCGTCGTCAACCGCTTCGACGCCGACGACGACGGCGACGGCATCCCCACCGCATCCGAGAACGCCGACCCCAACGGCGACGGCGACCCCCGCGACGCCCTCGACACCGACCGCGACGGCCAACCCGACTGGCTCGACCATCCCACCGCCCCCACCGGCGGAACCGTCGCCACCGAACAGAAGATCAGCGACCTCGCCGGCGGGCTCACCGCCGTCCTGGACAACGCCGACTGGTTCGGACACGCGACCGCCTCGATCGGCGATGTGGACGGCGACGGCGTCGTCGATCTCGCCGTGGGCGCGCGTCTCGACGACGACGGCGGCACCGACCGCGGCGCCGTCCACATCCTCTTCCTGAACCCCGACGGCACCGTCCGCACCGAACAAAAGATCAGCGACACCACCGGCGGCCTGGCCGCCACCCTCGACGATGACGATCTCTTCGGCGCCGCTGTCGCGGGCATCGGCGACCTCGACGGCGACGGCACCAACGACATCGCCATCGGCGCCCACAACGACGACGACGGAGGCACCAACCGCGGCGCCGTCCACATCCTCTTCCTGAACCCCGACGGCACCGTCCGCGCCGAACAGAAGATCAGCGACACCACCGGTGGCCTGGCCGCCACCTGGACGATGCGATCTTCGGCGCGTGCATCGGCGACCTCGACGGCGACGGCACCCACATCGCCACGGCGCCAACGACGCCCCCGGCGCCGTCACATCCTGCTCCGAACCGACGGCACCGTCCGCACCGAACAGAATAGACGCCACCGGCGCTGCCGGACGATCGACAACAGCGACTGGTTCGGCAACGCCGTCGCCGGGATCGGCACCTCGGCGACGGCATTGCCAACCCGTCGGCGCCCACAACGACGACGACGGAGGACTCGACCGTGGCGCCGTCCACATCCTCTTCCTGAACCCCGACGGCACCGTCCGCGCCGAACAGAAGATCAGCGACACCACCGGTGGCCTGGCTGCGACGCTCGACAACAGCGACATCTTCGGCACGGCAGTCAGCGGCATCGGCGACCTCGACCGCAACGGCATCCCCGACATCGCCGTCGGCGCACGCCTCGACGACGACGGTGGCCCCGACCGTGGCGCCGTCCACATCCTCCTCATGAACGCCGACGGCACCGTCGCCTCCGGGTACAAGATCAGCGACACCAGTGGCGGCCTCACCGCCACCCTCGACGACAACGACAACTTCGGCATCAGCGTCGCAGGTGTCGGCGACCTCGACGGCGACGGCACGATCGGCATCGCCGCCGGTGCGATGCTGGACGACGACGGTGGCGGCAACCGTGGCGCCGTCTACGTCCTCGACCTCCGCTGCCTCGACAGCGACGGCGACGGGCTCTGCGACATCCACGAACAACCCTACGGCGACACCGACAGCGATCTCGTCGTCAACCGCTTCGACAGCGACGACGACGGCGACGGCATCCCGACCGCCAACGAGAACGCCGACCCCAACGGCGACGGCGACCCCCGCGACGCCCTCGACACCGACCGTGACGGCCAACCCGACTGGCTCGACGCCCCCACCGGCCCCACCGGTGGCACCGTCGTCGACGAACAGAAGATCAGCGATCTCACCGGCGGGTTGACGGCCACCCTGGACGACGTGGACCGTTTCGGCCGCTCGACGGCATCGATCGGCGACATCGACGGCGACGGCATCGTCGACCTCGCCGTCGGCGCGAGCGGCGACGACGACGGCGGCCCCGACCGCGGCGCCGTGTACATCCTGTTCATGAACGCCGACGGGACCGTTCGAGCCGAACAGAAGATCAGCGACCTCGCGGGCGGCCTGGTCGCCACACCCGGCGATGGCGTCCAGTTCGGGTTCGCGGTCGCCGGCATCGGCGACCTCGACGGCGACGCCGTCCCCGACATCGCCGTCAGCGCGGCTCGCGACGGCGACGGCGGCACCAACCGCGGCGCCGTCCACATCCTGTTCCTGAACGCCGACGGCACCGTCAAAGCCGAACAGAAGATCTCGAGCCTCCAAGGCGGCCTCACCGGACCACTCGACAACGGCGACTGGTTCGGCGTCTCCGTTGCCGGTATCGGCGACCTCGACGGCGACGGCAACCCCGACATCGCCGTCGGCGCCCACCTCGACGACGACGGCGGCCCCGACCGCGGCGCCGTCTACATCCTGTTGCTGAACGCCGACGGCACCGTCAGAGCCGAACAGAAGATCAGCGACCTCACCGGCGGCCTGGTCGCCGCACTCGACGACACCGACCTCTTCGGCCGCGCCGCAACCGCTATCGGCGACCTCGACGGCGATGGCACCGTCGACCTCGTCGTCGGGGCAAGCGGCAACGACGACGGAGGCCCCGACCGCGGCGCCGCACACATCCTGTTCCTCAACCCCGACGGCACCGTCCGCGCCGAACAGAAGATCAGCGACACCACCGGCGGCCTGGTCGCCGCACTCGCCGACGGCGATCAGTCCGCGTCGGGTCACCGGCGCCGGCGACCTGCGACCAGGGCAACCCCGACAGCCGATGCGGCGCCACCACGACGATGACGCGGCTCCAACCGCGGCGCGGTGCACGTGCTGTTCATGAACGCCGACGGCACCGTCGCCGCCGAACAGAAGATCAGCGACCTCACCGGCGGCCTCACCGCCGCACTCGACGACGGCGACCTGTTCGGCGGCGCCATCGCCGGCATCGGCGACCTCGACGGCGACGGCACCATCGGCCTCGCCGTCGGCGCCTACCTCGACGACGACGGCGGCACCGACCGCGGCGCCATCTACATCCTCGACCTCGACCGCGGCCCGTTCGTCGTCAACTCCACCGGCGACGCCGGCGACCTGACCCCCGGCGACGGTGTCTGTCGGACCGGCGGCTTCAACGCCGACGGCGACCCCGCCTGCACCCTGCGCGCCGCCATCGAAGAGACCAACGCCTGGCCCGGCGCCGACACCATCCACTTCGCCATCCCGGTGAGCGACCCCGGCCATGCCACGGGTGTGTGGACGATCGCCCCCGCGACGACGCCACTGCCCTCGATCGTCTCGACCGTGTCGATCGACGGGTCCACCCAACCCGGCTGGACGGCCGACCCCATCATCGTCCTCGACGGCTCAGCCCTCACCGGTGACCTCGACGGCTTCATGATCGAGCCCGGAGGCGCCGACACAACCATCGGCCACCTGGCGATCGTCTCGTACCCCGGCGACGGAATGCATGCAAACGCCGACCGCGTCCGGATCCACGACATGTTCATCGGGGTGCTGCCCGATGGCATCACCGGCCTCGGCAACGGCACCGAAGGCATCATCGTCACCGGCAACGATGTCGAGATCCACAACAACCTCATCGGCGGCCACCTCAACGCCGCCATCGCCCTCAACGGCACCAGCACCGGGACCATCATCACCGCCAACACCATCGGCACTGACGCCACCGGCACCGTCGACCTCGGCAATGCCCAAGGCGAC
>JBKAGO010000065.1:0-10835 GCA_046290435.1 Acidimicrobiales bacterium | reverse complement strand
CGTCTCGGTCCCGGCAGTTGGTCGGGAGTACGACTCGCCCCCTCTGGTTCCCGGGCTCGCGTAGGTTGTGGGCCGTGGATGATCTCTCCGACCTCGACGACTTCCGGGAGGCGGCCACTGCGTGGGTGGCGGCCAACAAGGCGGTGGCGCCGCCCGACTACGGGGCCATCCTGCCGCCCGACCTCGTCGACGCAGGCGTGGCCTGGCAGCAGCATCTGTTCGCCGAGGGGTGGGCCGGCATCCACTGGCCCACCGATTACGGCGGCCGGGGCCTCACGCCCGCGCACCAGTCGATCTGGCTCGAGGTGTGTGCGGTGGCCGAGGTGCCACCGTTCATCAACATGGTCGGCTTCGTGCTGGCCGGCCAGGGCTGTCAGGTCTACGGCACCGATGCCCAGAAGGCCGAGCACCTGCGGCCCATCATCACCGCCGAGCGGCTGTGGTGTCAGCTGTTCTCCGAACCGGAAGCGGGATCGGACCTGGCGTCGCTGCGCACCACCGCAGTGCGCGACGGCGACCAGTACGTCGTCAACGGCCAGAAGGTCTGGTGCAGCGGCGGGCGCTACAGCGACTGGGGCATCCTCATGGCCCGCACGGACCCCGACTTGCCCAAGCACAAGGGCATCTCGTTCTTCTTGATCGATATGCACACCGACGGCATCGAGACCCGCCCGCTGCGTCAGATGACCGGCGAGGCCGAGTTCGACGAGGTCTTCTTCACCGACGTCCGCATCCCCGCCGATGGGCTGTTGGGCCCGGAGAACGGTGGTTGGGGCGTCGGCATGAGCATCCTGACCAACGAGCGCGGCTCGATCGGCGCCGCGGCCATCGGCACCCAACGTCGCCTCGATGCCATCGCCGCACTCGGCGGCGCGGGCCTCGACGACCACGCCCGCCAGCGCCTGGCCGAGCTGTTGAGCCGGGGCAAGAGCTACCAGTACCTGGGCATGCGTCAGGGCGGCGCGGCGTCGGTGGCGTCGTCGCTCAACAAGTTGGGCATCACCGAGTTGATGTTCGACGTCGCCGAGCTCCGCGCCGACCTCGCCGGCGCCGACGCCATGCTCGAGGGACGCGGCGTCGGTGCCCTGCTGGCGGCACCGGGCGGCCGTATCGCCGGCGGCTCCAGCCAGGTCCAGCGCAACATCATCGGCGAACGTCTGCTCGGTCTGCCGAAGGAGCCCGGCGTCTGACGTGCTGGACGCAGCCTCTCTGCAACTCAGGCGCATTTTGGTGTGACCCTTGACACGGATCCGGGGGGGGATACTGCAAGTAGTCATGGAAATCAGATTGAGCGCATTCAGGTCCGGCGCGGCACTGATCGCAGTGACGGCATGCTTCAGTGCCGTTCTGTTCGGTTGCGGCAGTGATTCTGAGAACCTCGTGCAACTCAGTGAGAACACGTCGCTCCTCGCCGCTGCAACTGCCGAGGAGTGGGTTGCGCTGTCCGACTACGTCGCGGTGGTCACCGTCGAGGACGAACAGGTCGACGAGCCGGCCGCGCTCGGTGAAGGCCAAGCCGAGACCGGGCTCTCGTCCTACTCGGTCGTCATCGACCGGATCGTTTGGGAGGACCCTGCTGCCGAGCCGATCGTGCAGGGCACCACGGTCCAGATCTTCGGCGCAGGGTGGCTGTTCCGCCCCGACAACGAACGGCCCTTCTTCCCGCACCTCGAGGTCGGCAAGCGCTACCTCATGCCGCTCGGCACCTTCCCGACCGACGGCCTCGGACCGCTCACGTTCGAGTCGATCATCCCGGTGGACGACAGCGGTGCGCTGCTCGACTGGATGGTGCGAGTCGACGGCGACGGTGACACGACGATTCCATCGGTTCCGGCTCCACTGTCACAGCGCCTGGGCGACGAGCCAACCGTCGACGATGTGGAACGACTGCTGGCTTCGACCGAGGTGCCGATCGAGCTGCGGGCTGAGCATGCGTCCCCGATCGATCGATACATCGCCCTGCAGGACGCCGACGGCTGAGCCTGCTGCAGTCGACCGTGGCTCGGCTCAGTTCATGAGCTCGTTGCGGCCGTTGTCGAAGCGTTCGGCGCCGAATACGCAGGCGACGGCGGCGGCGACGAACACCAGCATCGCCACCGCGAACGGGGTGACGCTGTCGCTCACCATGCCGCTGGCGATGCCGCCCAGGACGGCGCCGCCGGCCATGCGCGCAGCGCCGGTGAGCGACGACGCCGACCCGGCGACCTCGCCCAGCGGGGCCATCGCGGCGCTGTTGAGGTTGGGCATCAGGAACATGAACAGCGACAGCGACAGCCCGAGCAGCGGCATGAACAGCCAGAACGGCGGTCGGCCGTCGCTGGCGAGGCTCATCACGACGAGCAGCACCGTGCCGGTGAGCAACATGATGGCGACGCGGTGGGTCAGCCGGGTCAGGCCGATGCGGCCCACCAGGTTGCCGTTGGCGAACGCGCCCAGTCCGAACAGCAACGCCACCGCCCCGAACACCAGCGGAAACTGATCGCCGCGGCCGAAGATCTCGCCGATGATCAGCTCCGACGTCGCCAGGTACGTGGTGAACACCCCCTGCAGGAACACCGTCGCCAGCGTGTAGCCGGCCGTCAGCCGGTTCGAAGCGACGGTTCGGTAGCCGTCGGCGATCACCCGGGCCTCGAGCGGCCGGCGGTTGGCGGGGTCGAGCGTCTCGGGGAGACGGAAGCTCCACACCGTCACGATGATCGTCCACACCACGCAGGCCCAGAAGATGGATCGCCAGGGCAGCACGAGGATGATCCCGGCGCCGAGCGTCGGTGCGATCACCGGCACCAGCACGAAGACCGCCATGATCTGCGACAGCGCCTTTGCCATGCGGGTCCCGGCGAAGACGTCGCGCACGATCGCCGTCGCCACCACCCGTGCGCCGGCTGCGCCGACACCCCACACGAACCGGCTGACCAGCAGCCATTCGAGACTGGGCGACAAAGCCGAGCCGACCGCGCCGATCAGGTAGATGACGATGCCGCTGTAGAGGATCGGTTTGCGGCCGTAGCGATCGGCCAGGGGTCCGTAGAACAGTTGGGCGACGGCCAGCCCGAAGAAGAACACGGTGATGACCTGGGCCACCTCGTTCGAGCCGTCGGCGAGGCCGAACTCGCTGCGCATGTCGTCGAACGCCGGCAGCATCATGTCGATGGCCAAGGCCATCAGGGCCATGATCGCCGAGATCATGGTGAGCAGCTCGCGCTCGCTGAGCTTGCCGACCTGCACGGGCGCATTGCGAACGGGCGCGCTGGGTCGATCGGCAGTAGCGGTCACCCCGGTACGTTACGACCGGGGCGGGTGGTCTGCTCGACGATTGCCGATTGCCGATTGCCGATTGCCGATTGCCGATTGCCGATTGCCGATTGCCGATGGTCGGGCGTCACGTCGCCCGCTGCGGTGAGGCCCAGGGCCCGCTGCCCCGGACGGCGCGCACATCGGCTGGGCGGCCGGTGATCAGGCGAGGACGAGGTAACCGTCGATGGTCGTCAGCAGATCCGAGGTCGGGCGGTCGGGGAGGGCGTGGCCGAGGTCTCGGGATCGGACCTCGCCGATCCACTGGCTGTGCTGGTACTCGTGGTTGACGACGGCGGTGATCAGCAAGCGGGCCACGACGGCCAACTGAGCCGGTGCGCCGACGTCGCCGGCCTCGATGTTGCGCATCCGGAACCGCAACCGGTCGGCGGCGCCGTCGCGGTAGGCCCGCAGGCGATCCAAGTCGGGGAGGGTGCCGCGGTCGGGTTCGGGCGTGGCGCTGTCCATGAGGCGGTCGAGTTCGGCATCGAGCGGGGGTTCGGCGGCGGTGAGGTTGCGCACCATGTAGTGCGACACGGCGGCCTGGTGCCCGAGATGCCAGCCGATGGCGCTCGCGTCGTCGTGGGGCCGCCAGTGGACCTCGTCGACGGTGAGGTCCTGCCAGAGCGAGTCGGTGTAGGCGATCGCCCGGTCGAACTCGGCGAGGAGCTGGTCGATGGTGGCGTGCGACATGGGAGGGGTCCTCGAGCGTCGAGCGGTCATGGTCTTCGCATCATGGCGGCAACATCGCGGATCGACCACCCTGGTCGACGATCGGTCCCGCGTCGGGTGCCGGTGCTGCCGGCGAGTTCATCGGGACTGGCGCCGAAACGTGTTGCTCTGGCGACGGTCTTCGGCGCCAGTTCGATTGGCCATTGGTTCTGGCGCCGAAACTGGTTGCCAGGACGACGTGTTTCGGCGCCGGTTCGGTTGGTCGTGGGTTCTGGCGCCGAAACTGGTTGCCAGGACGACGTGTTTCGGCGCCGGTTCGGTTGGTCGTGGGTTCTGGCGCCGAAACTGGTTGCCAGGACGACGTGTTTCGGCGCCGGAACACATGGCCGCCGGTGCCGTCCGCCGGTCGAGGTGCGCCGGGACGTCGTCGTCGGCGCCCGGTCCAGCCGTTGGCGACGCCCGCTACGGTCGACGCCATGCAGATCTCGTTCTGGGCAAACACAGGGCAGTCGTGGGGAGATCTCCTCGACGGCTGCCGCCACGCCGAAGCCACCGGATGGGACGGCATCTGGGTGGCCGACCACTTCATGCCCCAACCGGGCGGGTACGGCCCCGAGGACGAAGTCGGCCTCGACGCCGAGCTCGAGCCGCTCCTCGAAGGCTGGAGCCTGCTGGCCGCCCTGGCGGCAGCCGTGCCGCGGGTGCGCCTCGGCGCGATGGTCACCGGCATCACCTACCGGCACCCTGCGGTGCTGGCCAACATGGCCGCCACCATCGACCACGTGTCGGGCGGACGGCTGGTGCTCGGCATCGGCGCCGGCTGGCAGGAGAACGAACATCGCCGCTACGGAATCGACCTGGGCACAGCCCGCGAACGCTCCGACCGCTTCGAGGAGGCCTGCGCCGTCCTCAGTGGGCTGCTCACCGAGGACCGCACCACCTTCGACGGTCGCTACTACCAACTCGACGGAGCGCCGTGTTCGCCCAAGCCGATCCAGTCGCCGCTGCCCATCCTCATCGGCGGCGGCGGCGAGAAGCGGACGCTTCGGACCACGGCCCGCTACGCCCACGAGTGGAACGTCTGGGGCACGCCCGAGATCCTCACCGACAAGATGGCGATCCTCGACCGCCACTGCGCGGAGGTCGGCCGCGATCCCGCCGAGATCCGCCGCAGTGCCGCTGCGCTGCTGATCTTCTGCGACGACGAAGCCCACAGCGACCACCTGCGCAACAAGATGGACAACCGGGGTGGCCTGGTCGGCACGGTCGATCAGCTGCGTCGCCGCATCGACGAGTACATCGACGCCGGCGTCGACGAGCTCGTCGTCCCCGACTTCACAATGACCGTCGACAACCGGGCCGAGACCCTCGACCGCTTCCGCACCGAGATCCTCGACCGTTGACGTCGCGCCGCTGCGCACCAGTCGAATCGGACTCCTGGGCCGCGGTCGGTGATCGGGTTTCTCCACACCGCAGCGGTACACGTTGCCATGTTCGACGCGCTCGTCGCCGACCGGTCTCCGTACTCCTGGCTGACAACTTCCCGATACCGGTCCTTTCGAGCCCGGGCCCGGCGGTCGACGCAGCCCTGCGCTGCTGAGCAGTTCGGCGCGTCCGGTCCGGAGCGGTCGGCTGGAGTCCCCGAGACGACGCGCTTCCGCTGCTCTCGGCACGGACCGTCCGACTCGCCGGTCCCGACGCGACCCGACTCCGGCTCGGACGGACCCGACCATGCGGCCGAGCCCGAAAGCGATGGTGGCGAGCAGCGTCGAGTTCTCGCGGGCGCAACGGCGTGCGCAACCTTGCGGCTCCTTCCGGACGAGTGAGATCTGCGCCATGCTCGAAGGATGGGCCGCATCCAGAGATTCATCCGAGCCCGTTCGGGCAGCAACGCCGCCGCCGTCGAGGCCGAGTCGCGGGCCTGGCACATCCAGTGCCCGGTGTGCAGCACGTCGAAGTCGATCTGGGATCTCGGCGGGGTCCGGTACAAGGCGGCGTCGACCGGCAAGCGCATCCGTGGGCACTGCTCGACCTGTGGCACCCGCCGGTGGCTGCACTACGTCCGGATCGACCCGGCCATCTCGCCGCCGCCGGAGGCGGGAGGAGCCGACGCTGACCACTCCCACGCCCACGAAGGCGAAGCGGCCGTCGAGCCCGCCCGACGCTCCGCCGAGGGTGCGCCCCGGGACAGCCACCCCACCGATCGACCGGCGGGCGACGGAACCACCAGCTGATCGATCCTCGGCACCGGCGAGCCCGCTGACAGCGCCGAAGCGCACTGGGTTGCCGTCGCCGAATCGCAGCCATCGGGGGCAGGCCCGCATGTCGTGGTTCGCATCATGCCTACGCTGCGGGCGTGCAGCTCGACCTCGTGGCGATCATCGTGGACGACTACGACGAAGCGATCGCATTCTTCGTCGAAACCCTCGGGTTCGAGCTCGTCGAAGACACACCATCGCTGACGAACAACGGCCGACCGAAGCGCTGGGTCGTCGTCCGGCCGCCACTGGCGCAGACCGGCATCCTGCTCGCTCGTGCCGACGGAGACCGCCAACAGGCCGGCGTCGGCGACCAGTTCGCCGGCAGGGTCGGCCTGTTCCTGCGGGTCGAGGACTTCGAGAGTTCGTACCGGCGGATGCTCGAGCTCGGGGTCGCATTCGTCGGCGAGCCACGCGACGAGCCCTACGGACGCGTTGTTGTCTTCGTCGACATCGCAGGCAACCGTTGGGATCTGCTCGGGCCGCCGCCCGATAGATGACCCGCAGAGGAATGCGGACCGATCGGAGGCTGCTGGGACCGTCTGCAGCGATCTCATCGATGCAGTTCTCCACGAGCTTGCGCGGAGGAGCAGCCCGGAGCGCCGGTCGACCTCCCTCGCCGCACAAGGCCGCAGCGCAGGTCGAGGCACCTGAGAACGCCGGGGCTGACCGGCAAGGCGCCCAGTCGAACGTCTCGACCAGCTCGTGGCCCGACCAGCCCGTGACCTGACCGGCCGGTGAGCGCAGTGAACAAGCGGGAGACGGCGGGCCGCGCCCACCGGGTCGACCCCTTCCGGGTCGTACGGAGGTTCAGCTCGAGCAGCTGAGCATCGAACAGCCGGCGCGGACGCGGGCCCACTCGGGGCGTTTCTCGGCGAACCGTTCGCGGCCGGGCTGGTCGTCGTAGGGGTGGCGCAGGGTGTCGAGGAGCTCGTGCAACATCGCCGTGTCGCCGGCCGCGGCGTCGTCGATGGCCAGCTGGGCCAGGTAGTTCCGCAGGACGTAGCGGGGGTTGACCGCATGCATCGCCGCACGACGATCGGCGTCGGATCGGCCCTCGCGGCGGACCCGCTCGACGTAGCTGCGCAGCCAGGCGACCGTCGCATCGTGGACGTCGCCGGTGAGCTCCTCAGGGGCGTAGTAGGCGTCGAGCAGCGGCGCCAGCAGGGCATCGTCGCTGGATTCGCCGCCGGTGAGCTCGGAGCCCGTGGACCCGCTGTCGGGGACACCGTCGGCCTCGATTTCATCGATGGCTGAGGCGCCGCCAGCGGCTGCGCCGCCGGACAAGGCTGGCACGTCGGCGAGGTTGCGGAAGAAGATCGTCATGTCGGTCTCGGTCGCGGTCAGCAGGCCCAACAGCGTGCCGAGCAGTTCCTGGTCGGCACCGTCGTGTCCGTCGAAGGTCGCCAGGCCGAGCTTGGCGCCCATCATGGCGGCGAAGCCGTCGTTGTAGCGCTCGACGTAGAGGCCGAGCGCCTCCTGGAGCGGTTCCACCTCGCCGACGAGCGGCAGTATGGCGTTCGCGAGCTGCGCCAGGTTCCACTGGCCGATGGCGGGCTGGTTGCCGTAGCGGTAGCGGCGGCCCGACGCATCGGTGGTGTTCGGGGTCCAGTCGGGGTCGTAGCCCTCGAGCCAGCCGTAGGGGCCGTAGTCGATCGTCAGGCCGTGGATGGACAGGTTGTCGGTGTTCATGACGCCGTGGACGAACCCGACGCGTTGCCAGTGCACGATGAGGTCGGCGGTGCGGCGTACGACCTCGCGGTACCACTCCATGATGACGTCGGTGGTCAGCTGCCCATTGCCGTCGCGGCCGTCGACGGTGATCAGCTCGGGGAAGTGCAGCGAGATGGTGTGGTCGACCAGGCGGCGGAGCATGTCGGTGTCCTGGCGGGCCATGAAGATCTCGAAGTTCCCGAACCGGATGAACGACGGAGCGGTGCGACACACCACCGCGCCGGGCTCGGCCTCGGGGTGGCCGTCGTAGAACATGTCGCGGACGACCTGGTCGCCGGTGAGGGCGAGGCTGAGGGCGCGGGTGGTGGGGACGCCGAGGTGGTACATGGCTTCGCTGCAGAGGAACTCGCGCACCGATGACCGCAGGACGGCGCGGCCGTCGCCCGAGCGCGAGTAGGGGGTGGGGCCGGCGCCCTTCAGCTGGAGCATGTGACGGTTGCCGTCGGCGCCGACGACCTCGCCGAGGGTGATGGCGCGCCCGTCGCCGAGCTGGCCGGCCCAGTTGCCGAACTGGTGCCCGCCGTAGCAGGCGGCGTGGGAGACCATGCCGGGCAGCAGGGCATTGCCCGAGAAGACCCGGGCGAACATGGTGCGGGCGGGCGTGTCTTCGGCGGGCATGGCGGCGTCGATTGCGACTCCGGCAGCAGTGCCGGAGGCGTCGACCGCTGCGCCGATGCCGGTGCCGATGCCGGTGCCGATGCCGGTGCCGGTGCCGGTGCCGGTGGCGGTGGCTGTGGCTGTGGCTGTGGCTGTGTCGAATGCGTCCACCGCGAGTCCGAGGTCGGCGAGGACCTCGGGCGAGACGATGAGCGTCCGTGGCGCGGCGGTGGGGGTCGGGAGGACCGGCGACCAGGCGGCGCCGAAGACCTGACGGGGCCGGTTGAGATCGGACGGATCGCCGGGGAGGTCGTCGGTGAAGCGGTTGTCGAAGTCGAGGTCGAGCCCTCCAGCGCGAGCGTCGTCGGCATCGATCAGCGTGAGCTCCGGCGCTGCGTCATCGGTGGCGCCGGACGAAGTCGAGCGTTCGGCGTCGGTCGTGGCGTCGGTATCGGTGTGCGGCAGCGAAGACATGATGCGTTCCAGCCTATTGGTGACAGCGGTGGCCCCCGGTCCGGGCGGTCATCGCTCTGGCGCCGAAATCGGTTGCTCTGGCAGCAGGTTTCGGCGCCAGTCCGGATGGCCATGGGTTCTGGCGCCGAAACGCGTTGTTCTGGCGGCAGGTTTCGGCGCCGGTCCGGGTGGCCATGGGTTCTGGCGCCGAAACGCGTTGTTCTGGCGGCAGGTTTCGGCGCCGGTCCGGTGACCGCCGTCTACGATCGGCGGGATGGGGGAAACCGATGAGGGGGACGGCGTTGGACCGGTCGATCCGTTCGCCGATCCGACGCCGGTCGAGGTCGCCGAGGTCCGTCCCGGCGAGCAGCTGAACTGGCTCGCCATCGAGGATCACGTCCGTGCCGTCCTCGCCGACGTCGACGATGCTCCGGCGTTCGACCCACACGCGCCCATGCGGGTCCGGCAGTTCCCCCACGGATCGGCCAACCTCACGTACCTCGTCGCGTTCGGCGACCTCGAGCTCGTCCTGCGGCGGCCGCCGTTCGGCACCCTCGCCCCGGGAGCGCACGACATGGCGCGCGAGTTCCGGGTGCTCTCACGTCTGTGGCGCGTCTTCGACAAGGCGCCACGAGCCTTCGTGTTCTGCGACGACCACACCGTCGCAGGCGCCGACTTCTTCGTCATGGAACGCCGTCGGGGCGAGGTCATCCGCGGGGTGATCCCGGCGTCGATGCGCCACCACCACGATGTCGGCCGACGTGTCGGCCTCGCTCTGGCCGACGCCATGGGCCAGCTCCACACCGTCGACCCGGCTTCGTGCGACCTGGCCGAGCTGGGGCGTCCCGACGGATTCGTCGAACGCCAGGTGCGCGGCTGGCGTCAGCGCTGGGACCTTGTCGCCGACGAGCGTTACGACGCCCGCATGATCGCCATCCACGAAGCGCTGGCCGACACGCTGCCGGCCAGCCAGCGCGTGTCGATCGTGCACAACGACCTGAAGCTCGACAACGCCATGGTCGACCCCGCCGACCCGGACCGGGTGGTGGCGATCTTCGACTGGGACATGACGACGCTCGGCGATCCGCTGATCGACCTGGGCACGTTGCTCAGCTACTGGCCCGACCCGGCCGATCCGCCCGGCGTCGCCCGAGCCAGCCACGACGGCATGGATCGCATGGGCCTGCCGTCACGGGGCGAGCTCGCCGAGCACTACGCGGCCAGGTCGGGCATCGACGTCTCGGGCATCGGCTGGTACGAGGCCTTCGCCCAGTGGAAGACGGCCACCGTCGTGCAGCAGCTCCATCATCGCTGGGTCGTGGGCGACAGCACCGACGAGCGCATGGCCACCGTCGCCGACCGCATCCCCGCGTTGCTCGCCACCGCCGAGGAACTGCTTGCCTGAGCCCCCTCGCCAGCTTTCGCTCGCGATCCGAAGCGGTCATCGCTCTGGCGCCGAAACCTGCTGCTCTGGCGACGCTTTTCGGCGCCGGAACGATGGCCGTGGGGTCCTGGCGCCGAAACCTGCTGCTCTGGCGACGTTTTTCGGCGCCGGAACGATGGCCGTGGGGTTCTGGCGCCGAAACGTGCTGCTCTGGCGACGCTTTTCGGCGCCGGAACGATGGCCGTGGGGTTCTGGCGCCGAGACGTGCTGCTCTGGCGACGCTTTTCGGCGCCGGAACGATGGCCGGCTCGGGCACTACCCGCAGGGCCGCTGACGCTCATCCGCCCCGGCCTTCCCCGCCCTGCGAAGGAAGCAGGCGCCGGCCCGTGTCACCGTTCGTGCCGCGAGCGGGCCGCCGGGGGCCCGGCCGCGCCCCCCCCCCCGCC
>JBKAGO010000064.1:0-10908 GCA_046290435.1 Acidimicrobiales bacterium | reverse complement strand
CCTGGTGAGCCGGTCGGCGGCCAGTATCGGCGACGATCCCGAACTCGCCCTGCTGTTGGCGTTGGAGGCGAGGCGGCAGATGCCGGGTACCGACGCGGACCGGGCGACCCTGCAAGCCCTCGGCCGCTCACCCGTGGCCAGCCGGGTCGTGGTCAGGGACCTGTTGGTCGACGACTGCTTCCCCTTCAGTGGCATCGCCGATCAGACCCACGGGGCGGTGGAGTTCGCCACCGTCGACGGGCGCGCCCTGACCCGCGACACCCTGACCGGCGAGGTGACCGACAACGGTCCGCCACCGGCGCCGTGCGCTCTCGGCACCCGCGACGCCACGAGTGGGGGTGCGATCTCGATCGACCTGCGGACCATCTGGCAGGGCGCCGAGTGGGAGCGATCGTTCACCTTCGACACGCCGACCTTCCCGATCCACTCGGACGCCGAGCTGCTGATCACGACCAGCGACACCGTCGATGGCGTCGGTCCGGGCACGCTCGACTTCCGCGACATCGAGACGGGACGCGCCGACGCGACCCACCAACTCGTGGGCAGCCAGCTCGCCTGGGACCTGTCAGCGGACCGGACCGTCCTCGCCGGCAGCATCTGGACGCCCGATGCGCCGAGCGGCGAGAGCCGGCTCGTGATCTTCGCGACCGACACCGGGGTGCTGCTTCACGACGTCGTGTTCGCAGGTGCGGCCGGCGCTCTCCGGTTCGACCCGTCGACCGGGCTGATGCGGGTGGCGTTCTTCGGTGGTCGCATCGCCACCATCGATCCGGCCACCGGCACGACCGTCGAGGCCTTCGACACCGACGCGTTCGGCGAGGTGTTCGATGTGGGCGCCCGCCCCGACGGCCAGATCGTGGTGGTCGAGCGCAACGCGATCGTGGTCATCGACCCGACCTCGGGTTCGGCGGACCGGGTCGTGGAGCTCGACCGTCTCGCCGATGCCTGGGTGCGCGAGGACGGCCTGGTCGTGATCCGGTCGACCGGCACCGACCTCGAGGTCTACGACACGGCGGCATCGGCGTTCGTCGAGCGCAGCTGGGCGGTCGATGCCGACGCGCACATCGCCGTGCACGATGGCTGGGCGGCTGCGCTGGACACGACGAGCGACACCGTCGAGATCGTCGAGGTGGCCACCGGGGATCGGTCGTCGGTGGCACTCACCACGCCCTCGGGCGATCCGTTCGAGGCCCGCGCCGCGTACGCCGACCAGGCGGGTCTGTGGGTGGTCTCGGCGCGCCACACCATCGCCCGGTTCGTCGATGGTGAGCTGCGCACAGAGACGCACATGGGCAGCACTGTCGACGTCGGCGAGGTGCCGCTGCTTTCCTCGCAGACCGGGACGCGTGTCGGGGATCGCTACGCGGTGGTCGGTGCGGGCCCCGACGGGATGCGCGAGACCTCGCTGCTGGAGCTCGACGGCGACGATGCCCGGCTCGTCTTCAGCGTGTCCACACCTGATGCCACCGCAGTGGTGCCCACCATCGACGGCGGCGTCGCCGTGGTGGCCCTCGATGGGACGCTGAGGGTCTTCGGGCCCGATGGCGCGCTCGTCACCACAATCGACACCGGTGCCCCCAACTCCTATGTCATCGCCCTCGATCCGAGCGGCCGACGCCTGGCTGTCGCGTCCGACGACGACCTCGCCGCCGTCGTCGAACTGGCGACCGGCTCGGTCGACACCGTGGCGCGCACGGGCTCGGCCAGCAACCTCGGCTTCGGGCCCCGCGGCGAGCTGCTGGCGATCACCCAGCTCGATGGCACCGTCCGGCTGTGGGACACCGGCATCGACGCCTTCGTGGCGACGGTGGCGTCGGCGACGCGGCGCACCCCCGACGGCGAGCCGGGTTGGTACGACGAGGCCACTGCGTCGTTGTGGATGATCACCGGCGATCGCCTGATCGCCATCCCGCTCGACCCCGAGATCTGGGTCGCCCGGGCATGCGAACTGGTCGGCCGCGAGCTGACCCCTCAGGAGTGGGAGCTGTACGTGCCGGGTGCCAGGCCGCAGCAGCCGGTGTGCGGCTGAGAGGCACAGAAGTCTTCGAGCAGCCTGCTGGTGTCGACTACGTCGACCGCGTTCTCCGCAACGACAACGACGCAGGCCATCAGCGACCGCGGGGCCAATCGACGACGAACCCCTTTTGGGCTTCGGTCTCTGGCGCCTCGGTGTGGGCCTTGGCGTCGGTGCGGCGCAGGTAGCGGATCATCGCCAAGGCACCGGCACCCGAGGCCATGGCGTGGCGTGCCAGCCAGCAACCGACCGCTGTGCCTGTGCGCCCTCGTCCACCCCAGCAGTGCACATAGACCGTGCGTCCGTCAGCGATGGCGTCATCGATGTCGTCGAGGATGCATGCCATCGTCTCGATGGTCGGGATGTCGAGATCGACGACCGGATGGCGGCGGTAGGTGACGCCGGCGCCGCGCTCGGCAGCGACCTCGGCGAGCGTTTCGCCATAGTCGGCGAGCGGCGTGCCGAAATGGCTACCCTCGCCTGCCTCGGTCAGATCGACGATGTGGTCGACGCCGGCATCGAGGAGCGATTCGATGCGTCGGCGACCCGTGATCGGATCACTACTGAACGGATAGAAGCCGGCCAGTAGCTTGCCGGGAAGGACCCAGTACGACCGGTTGAACGGGAGTACTCCGAGGTTGACGCCGAAGTCTGGATCCGTCGTATTCATCGGGCCGACGTTGGCCGTCCTGGGCGCTGTGGTCAAGTCCCTTCTCCGGGCCGTGACTCGTCGCTCGTGGTGAGGTCGTCCTCGACGTGCTCTCGACGGTGCCATGCGGTGGCGGCCTCGATGCGTCGAGTCGCCTCTGTCCGCGCAGTCAGTGAGCAGGGGCTTTCCCGCCCTGGACAGTCGGGAGACAACGCTCGACAAGGCCCGAGCACCAGCGTCGTGGGCGACCCGAACCGTTCGGGAACGAAGGAGTTCACGGTGAACAACTACTGGAGAACACTGGCTGCGGCACTGTGCGTCGTCATACTGGCTGCCGGTTGCGGCGACGACGACGGCCCTACCGCCGCTGCCGCGCCGGACCCCGAACCCACTGCGGTGGTCGAGGTCGAACCGGCGGCGCCGTCGGGCGATGCGCCCTCGGGCGATGCCACCGATGCCGATGCTGCTGTCGATGCCTCGGGCCAGTCCGAGGCCGGCGCTGATGGCGCTGCCGAAGACGAGGCGAGCGGCGACGGCGACCCGGCTCCGGCCTCGCCCACGTGCGTCCCGACCGAGTCGCCGGCAGCAGACGTGCCGGCAGGAGTCGTGGCCACGTTCGACCGCGAGGCGGGCCAGCTGGCGGAAGGACTGGCGATCGATGGCGGGGGCAACATCCTCATCACGTTCTCGCCGCTCGGCCAGTTGCTGCGAGCTGCACCCGGGTCGGACTCCTTCGAGATGATCGGATCGATTCCCGGCTGGACAGGCGAGGGTCTCGGTCTCCTCGGCCTGGCCGTCGATGACGAGGGCCACGTGTACGCGGCGGCGCAGTCGACGGGCTCGACGGGTGTGTGGCGCTTCGAGTGTGGTGCCGGCGAACCCACGCTGGTGGAGGGGACCGATGCGATCGGTGTGCCCAACAGCCTGGTGTTCGACGACGATGGCAACCTGTTCGTGACCGACTCCAACTCCGGCAGCGATGGCGACCAGGCGCTCGGCGCCATCTGGCGCATCGGGACCGACGGCTCGGTAACGAAGTGGCTGGAGGATCCGATGCTCGGTGGGACCGACCCCTTCGGGCTCGGCCCCATCGGGGTCAACGGCATCGCACTCCATGACGGCACACTCGTCGTCGCGACCACTGACACCAACCTGATCCTCGCGATCGAGGTTCTCGACGACGGCACGCCCGGCCCGATCAGCGTGCTGGCCGAGGCGCCGCTCGTCTTCGCTCCCGACGGGCTGACCATCGACGAGCGAGGCGACATCTACATCGCCATGGCGGGCCCCAGCGCCATCGCGCGGTTGACGCCCGACGGGGTCGTGCAGGAAGTCGCCCAGGGTGCCGAGGACGGCCTGGACCTTCCGGCGAACGTGGCCCTCGCGGCCCGCGCCGACGGCAGCACGGTCATCTACGCCACCAACGTTGCGATCTTCCCGGACTTCGGTACCGGCATCGGCCCTGCGCTGGTCGCCGTCGATCCCCTCCCGACGAACTGACAGGTACATGGCAGCCCGGATCTCGTTGTGTTCTTCCAACGGCGAGCTCGTCTACCTCGCCTGGCAGGAGTGCTCGAACCCGTCGTGCGGCTGCACGCGAGGCTTCGTCGGTCTGGACAGCCGCCAGGCGACGACGACCGCATGTCTGGCCGAGCGCCCCGACCTCACCGCCGAGCGCCTGGCGGAGCACACCGCCCGATCGCTGTTCGACGGAGGTTGGCTGACCGAGATCGATCCGACCGACGAACTCGTCGGCTGCATCGTCACCGAGATCATCGAGATGGCGAACAGCTATGCCCGCTTCGGAGTGGGCACGGTCATCGAGCGCGAAGGGGACTTCTTGCAGATCCGGCCCGAGCTCCGCCACCTCCAGATGCTCACTCCCGATGAATGATGAACGCGTCGATCGTTCCTGCTCAGCGGTCTTGACCGTCGGCCGATATGGCCGTACGTTGGCCGTACGCCCTCACGAACAGGGGCCCCGAAGATCGGAGGGTGCAGTGGCAGCACCATCGGCCAGGCGTCGCAGCGAACGACTCGAGGTGCGCACGACGCCCGAGGAGCGGGCATTGATCGATCGGGCCGTTTCGGCCGCAGGGACCGACCTGACCGACTTCGTCGTCGCGAACCTCACCATCGCTGCGCAGCGGGTGCTCGCAGATCGCACGGAGTTCGCTCTCGACGCTGACGCACGGGCAGCATGGGAAGCCGTGAATCGCCGTCGGGCCCGCGACCTCCCAGGTCTGCGCGCGTTGATGGAACGGCCGTCACCCTTCGTCGACGAGTGAGCCGCCGCTATCTCGGTCCACGACTGCTCGATGCCGATCACGGCCTGGATGACTTCTCGTGCCGTTCAGCCGAACAGACCGAGTGGCTCCGACGTCATGCCCGCCAGGCACATGCGAGCGGCACGGCGCGGGTGCTCGTGGTCACCGAGGTGGAGTCGGCAGACGTCGTCGCCTACTACGGCTGGTCGATGGCGAGCATCGCGCTCGCCGATGCGTCGGCACGGATGCGTCGAGGAGCCGGTCGATACCCGCAGCCGGTCGCGCTGTTGGCTCGCCTCGGTGTGTCGGTCGATCACGAGGGTCGAGGCCTCGGGGCTGCTCTCCTCCGGGATGCGATCATCCGGACGGCCGAGCTCGGCATGCGGATCGGATGCCGAGGTCTGCTGGTGCACGCCGAGAGCCCGCAGGCTCGCGATTTCTACCTTCATCTCGTGCCGGAGTTCGAGCCGTCGCCTACCGACGAGTTCCACCTCGTGCTCCTCATGAAGGACATCCACCGGACCTTGCGAGGCCCTGCCTGAGGGACGAGCACCCCGGCGAACGGATGCTCGGCGACGCCGGTGCCCCGACTACCCCGATCTCGTCGCGTGCATCCACCGTCACGGTGGACCACCGCGACAAGATCGGGGCAGGCAGCGACGGTCGCAGACCCCGGACATCGGGGCACGCAGGTGGTTACCGGGGGATCTCGCTCCAGGGGACGTCCTTGTCGACGCGGACGTCGCCGGGGAGGCCCAGGACGCGCTCGCCGAGGATGTTGCGCATGATCTCGCTCGTGCCGCCCTCGATGGTGTTGGCCCGGCTGCGCAGGAACATGCCGCTGACCTCGTTCATGCCCATGGCCTCTTCGCTGCGGGTCATCGGGTACCCGGGGCCATGGAGCATGCCGTTCGCGCCCTCGAGGTCCATGGCGACCTCGTAGATCTCCTGGTTGATCTCGGCCGACATCAGCTTGCCCACCGACCCCTCGGGACCGGCGACGCCGGCCTTGGCCAGGGTCTTGGCCCGCTGGTTGGTGAGGCGCAGGACCTCCGAGCGGATCCACAAGTCGGCGACCTTGTCGCGCATGACCTTGCGCTCGGCCTCGCCGAGATCGTCACGGCGCTTGGCCCACACGTTGGTGAGCGTGCGGATGGGACCGCCGCCCTTGCCGCCGCTGCCGCCACCGAGGGCGACGCGCTCGTTCATCAGGGTGGTGATGGCCACTCGCCAGCCGTCGCCCTCGTCGCCGAGGCGGTTGCCGTCGGGGATGCGTACGTCGGTCAGGAAGACCTCGTTGAACTCGGCCTCGCCGGTGATCTGGTACAGCGGGCGGACCTCGACGCCTGGTGCGTGCATGTCCAGCACGAAGTAGCTGAGGCCCTTGTGTTTGGGGGCGTCGGGGTTGGTGCGGGTCAACAGCATGCCGTAGTTCGATACGTGCGCCAGGGTGGTCCAGACCTTCTGGCCGTTGACGATCCACTCGTCGCCGTCGCGGATGCCGCGGCTGGGGATGCCGGCGACGTCGGAGCCCGACGTGGGCTCGGAGAACAGCTGGCACCAGATGTCCTCGCCGGTGAAGATCTTCTTGAGGTGCTTCTGGTGCATCTCCTCGGTGCCGTATTCGAGCACCACCGGCGCGCCCATGCCGATGCCGATGGGGTTGACCATCAGGTCGTGGTACGGGACCTTCGCCTCGCGCAGGACATCGTCGATGACGGTCTGCTTCGACCGGCTGAGGCCCAGGCCGCCCTTGCCCTCGGGGAAGTGCACCATGGCCAGCCCCGCGTCGAACTGGGCGCCACGGAAGGTGTACTGGTCGGTGGCGTGAGGGTCGACATCGTCGAGCAGCGCTCGGGTGCGCTCGCGCAGTTCTTCGTCGGTGATGGTCGTGGCGGTGCTGGTCACGTCGTGCTCCTGTGCATCCGGTTCGATCGCCGCTGGTGCGGTGTCCTCGCCCTGGCACCTCGTGCTGGTGCCAGGGCACGGGCCGGCGCGGCTTCCGGGGCGGCGCACTGGCAGTCGATCGTATGGTCACATACAGTATGGCGTCAGCACGCCGGTGTACGTCAAGCGATACGGACCCGTTTCGCCGCCGGCAGGCTCGCAGCAGTCCAAAGCAGCAGTTCGAGAGGAACGCACATGCGTGAAGTCGTGATCGTCGAAGCCGTCCGGAGCCCGTTGGGCAAGCGCAACGGCGGCCTGTCCGCCATGCATTCGATCGACCTGCTCGGCGCCGTCCAGGCCGAGCTGTTCGCCCGCACCGGGATGGACCCCGCCGAGGTCGGCCAGGTCGTCGGCGGCTGCGTCGGTCAGGTCGGCATGCAGACCATGAACGTCACCCGCAACGCCTGGCTCACCGCCGGGCTGCCCCTCGACGTCGCCGCCACCACCGTCGACGCCCAGTGCGGATCGTCCCAGCAGGCCACCAACCTGGCCTACGCCCTGGTGGCCGCCGGTGTCGTCGACGCCGCGGTCGGCTGTGGCGTCGAGTCGATGAGCAACGTGTTCATGGGTGCCACCATCCCGAAGGACCCTGCCGTCGGCAAGCCCGTCAACAAGAACTACTGGAAGCACTACGAGCTGACCAGCCAGTTCGAGGGCGCCGAACGCATCGCCAAGCAGTGGGGCATCACCCGCCAGGACACCGACGCCTTCGGCGTGCTCAGCCAGGAACGTGCCGCCCGCGCCTGGGCCGAGGATCGCTTCGCCACCCAGATCGTCGGCCTCGACGCACCGGACAAGGGCGAGGACGGCAAGCCCGCCGACACCACCCACCGCGTCGAGCGCGACGAAGGTCTGCGCGAGACCACCATGGAGTCCCTCGCCGGGCTCAAGACCAACCTGGAGGGTGGCGTCCACACCGCCGGCACGTCCAGCCAGATCACCGACGGCGCCGGCGCCGTGCTCATGATGACCCGCGAGAAGGCCAACGAGCTCGGCCTCACGCCCATGGCCACCATCGTCGACAGCTGCCTCGTGGGCTCCGACCCCGTGCTCATGCTCACCGGCCCCATCGGCGCCACCCAGAAGCTGCTGGCCGACAACGACATGTCCATCGGTGACATCGACGTGTTCGAGATCAACGAGGCCTTCGCCTCGGTCGTGCTCGCATGGGAGAAGGAACTGTCCCCCGACATGGACAAGGTCAACCCCAACGGCGGCGCCATCGCCCTGGGTCACCCTCTCGGCGGCACCGGCGCCATTCTCATCACCAAGGCCGTCCACGAGCTGCAGCGCACCGACGCCGAGCACGCCATCGTCTCGATGTGCTGCGGCGGCGGTCTCGGCACCGGCACCCTCATCCGCCGCGAGAGCTGAGGCGCGGCACACGTGACGTCGGGTCACGAGCTCGACGCGCCGCCGTGGCTGCGTGTCGAGTCCACCATCATGGCCACCGCACGGGCGATCCGTCAGTGCTACGACCAGCGCTTCGCCGACCTCGGGCTCAACCTGTCCGAGGCCAGCCTGCTGGCGTTCGTCGAGGAGTCCGGACCGCTGACCCAGACCCGTCTGGCGCAGCGGCTCGGCCTCGGACGGGCGGCCACCGGATCGGTCATCGACTCGCTGGAGAAGCGCGGCCTGGTCGAGCGCCAGCCCGATCCCGACGACCGTCGGGTCTGGTTGGTCACCGTCACCCGAACCGGCAAGGACCTCGTCGAACAGGTCAACGCCAGCGACCAGGTGCTGCGCAGCGAACTGCGGGCCGGCATCAGCCGGGCCGATCGCCAACAGCTCGCGGCGCTGCTGGTGCGGCTGCAGGAGAACCTCGCGGCCGCCCTCGACGACGGCCGATCATCGACCGGCGGTGCCACCGGCCCGTAGGGTCTCGGACACCGGCGGTGGGTAGGGCCACTGCAAGAGAGAACCCCGGATCCGTCGGATCCGGAGAACACAACCGGGCCCGACGGGCCCACCGATCCGGGGCCGAAGGCGGCCCCGACCACAGGAGTGATCAATGGATGTTTCCGGAGCTTCGGCCATCATCACCGGCGGCGCGTCGGGTCTCGGTGAGGCCTGCGCCCGCCAGCTCGCCGCCCTCGGCGCGCACTGCGTGATCGTCGACCTCAACGAGGACAAGGGCAACGCCGTCGCCTCGGAGCTCGGTGGGGTGTTCGTCAAGGCCGACGTCTCGAACGAGGAGCAGGTCTCGGCAGCGGTCATGGCCGCATCGGAGATGGGCCCGCTGCGCGTGCTGGTCAATGGCGCAGGTATCGGCAGCGCCAGCCGCACCGTCGACCGCAACGGCGAACCGATGGACCTCAAGACCTTCGAGTTCGTCATCCGGGTCAACCTCATCGGCACGTTCAACTGCATCCGCCTGGCGGCGGCCGCGATGGCCAAGACCGAGCCGGTCGACGACGACGGCCAGCGTGGCGCCATCGTCAACATGGCCTCGGTCGCCGCGTTCGACGGCCAGACCGGCCAGAACGCCTACTCCGCTTCCAAGGGCGGCGTCGTGGGCATGACCCTGCCGATCGCCCGCGACCTCGTGCCCCTGGGCATCCGGGTCAACACCGTCGCCCCCGGGCTCATCGACACGCCCATCTACGGTGAGGGCGAGGCCTCCGAGGCGTTCAAGGCGCACCTGGGCGCCAGCGTGCTGTTCCCCAAGCGCCTCGGCCACGCGAGCGAGCTCGCCGCCATGGTGCTGTCGTGCATCACCAACGACTACATGAACGGCGAGACCATCCGGGTCGACGGCGGCGTCCGCCTGCCCCCGAAGTAGCAACCCCTGCGGTGGGGCCCTCTTGGGCCCCACCGACGTGGCGGCGACCGGTGCGTCGGTGAGCGACCGCTGCGACGGCGGCGGCACACCCGCCACGGCCGCTGCACCCGGATCGCTGCCCCGCCGTCGCCCGGCGCCGGTACCGACGACACCCGCCCGCCCAGCGCCCATGGGCGCCTGCGCTCCCGAACACCAGCCCGCACGGGCACCGAAGCATCGACGAGAGGATCCACATGGCCGACGAAGTACTCACCGAGGTCCGGGGCAGGGTGTTGCTGATCACCCTGAACCGGCCCGACCAGATGAATGCGATCAACACCGACCTTGCTCAAGGCCTGTTGCGGGCGATCGAACAGCTCGACGGCGACGACGGCCTCACCGCCGGTGTGCTCACCGGCGCCGGCCGGGGGTTCTGCTCGGGCATGGACCTCAAGGCGTTCGCCGCCGGTGGTCCGCCCCAGGGCTTCGACGAGTTCCTGCGCAACGGGTCGGCCAAGCCGCTCATCGCCGCCATCGAGGGCTTCGCCCTGGCCGGCGGCCTCGAGGTCGCGCTGACGTGCGACCTGCTGGTCGCAGCCGAGGGCGTCAAGATCGGCATCCCCGAGGCCAACGTCGGCCTGTTCGCTGCCGGCGGTGCGCTGCTGCGCCTGCCGCGACGGCTGCCCTACGGGGTGGCGATGGAGATGGCGCTGACGGCCGACCCCATCACCGCCGAGAAGGCGCTGGAGTACGGCCTGCTGGCCCGCGTGGCCCCCAAGGGTGGCGCGGTCGACGTCGCCATGGAGCTCGCCGAGCGCATCGCCAAGAACGCCCCGCTGTCGGTGGCCGCGTCGAAGGTGCTGATCCGCGAGCAGCAGGGCATCACCGAAGAGGAGTTCTGGGAGCTCCAGAAGCCCCACATGGGCAAGGTGTTCACCTCGAACGATGCCAAGGAAGGCCCTGCAGCCTTCGCCCAGAAGCGCGCCCCGGAGTGGAGCGGGAGCTAGCAAACGCTGGGGTCCAACGCTGGGGTCAAGTCGTACTTTCAACCAACTCCGAGAACAGCGGCCGGGTGGCACGCAACCCCAGAGTTGGTTGAAAGTACGACTTGACCCCTGTGGTTCCCGGGGTGTGAGACGCCCCGTCTCGGTCCCGGCAGTTGGTCGGGAGTACGACTCGCCCCCTCTGGTTCCCGGGCTCGCGTAGGTTGTGGGCCGTGGATGATCTCTCCGACCTCGACGACTTCCGGGAGGCGGCCACTGCGTGGGCC
>JBKAGO010000063.1:0-24539 GCA_046290435.1 Acidimicrobiales bacterium | reverse complement strand
CGCGACAGCGGCCAGGAGCGGAACCGGCACCAGTGCCTCGACGAGATCCGCGACGTCGGGCACCCCCACCAGGACGAGCTCCTGGCTCCGCCGTGCCAACGCGAGCGCCTGCGGCACGAGGGGCGACGTGGCCAGTGCGCCGAGTGCCAGGAGACCAGGCATGCGTCGCTGCCACAGATGCGAGTCGACGCTCGGGGTCGGGCTCCCGAATGGGGTGATGCGGCGGCCGCGTGCGGCGTCGGCGAGCACGACCAGGTGCGCCGGCAGCACCAGCGCCGCGAACGGTGACATGAGCATCGATACCCCGGCTGCGAGGACCCAGACCAGACCGCACCGCCAACGACCGTCGTGGAGAAAGTGGACGAGCGCCCTCGCCGACACCACGACGGAGAGCAACAGCAGGGCGTAGGGGCGGGCCGTGACGCCCGCGAGCATCACATCGGTGTTCGCGAGCAGGACGAAGGCGGCGGTGACGCCGGTCAACCGGCGCCCGCCATCGAGCTCGATGCCCAATCGGGCCAGGTGGTACGCAGCCGCTGCGATGCAGAGTACCGACGGAAGGCGCAGCATCAGTTCCGAGGAGCCCACGACGGCGCGCCAGGCCCAGAGCAGGACGAAATAGAGCGGGCTGTTTCCCTGGTGGGTGAAAGCCCGATCGACTGCGTCGACCACGCCCTCGCTGCTCACCCACGCGCTCAGCAGCTCGTCGGTCATGAGTCCGTCGGAGAGGGTCGGGACCCAAAAGGCGGCGATCAGCGACGCCGAGAAGCCGACGAGTGCGGCGACGACCAGGCGATCGAGTCCCGACTCGTGTTCGATGGGCTGCTCCGGCTCCGGGTGCTCGCCGAGTGTCGAGGCTGCCCGTCGATCGTCGGTTGTCACCACGTGGGGCACAGGCACCCGATCGGTACCGGCGCCGACGAGTTGAGCTGCCGGCTCAGGACACCAGGCCGACGATCACCAGCGTCACGATGAGGATCAGCAGCACCATCCCGAGCAGCAGACCCTGGGGGACCTTGAGCGATCGCAGCTCGACCGGTGGCTTCGGGTCGAGGGGCCCCACGGGATCGGCGACACCGGGTGCCGCCGGTGTCGGGTCGATGCCGGGAGGGTCGATGCCCATCACATCGCCCGATCGCACGCGTTCGGTCCAGCGCGTTCCGTCCCACCAGCGCTGCCGGTGCCGACCGAAGGGATCCGCGTGCCATCCCCGCTGGTCGTCGGCGGGGTCCGCTGCGCCGGTCATCGGGCCGCGGTGAGGGCCGTGCTGAGGCGCCCGACGACATCGCGGATGTCGGGGGCCACGTCGGCATCCATCGAATCGAGGGTGAACGACGCCGTCGCCGGGACGACCGACTCGTCGATGACGATGAGCAGCTGCGAAGCCGCCGGCCCGCCGTCGGCGAGCAGCAACTGGATGAGCCCTGCCTCGGGATCGATGTAGCTCACGTCGCCGATGTCGTAGGCCGCTTCGAGCACACGGACGAACACATCACCCGCAGGTACCTCGAGGGTCGGGGTCCGCTCGGGTCGTCGTGTCAGATGGGCCTGGGACGGCTGCACCGTGGGCCCGGCAGGGCGCCGACCCCGGTCGGTGGCCTCGGCGAGCACGGCGAACGCCGCGTTGAGGCGCGCGGCGCGCGCCGTCGCACCTTCGCCGGTGGTGAGATCCGGGTGGTTCCGGCGCATACCCGAGCGGTACGCGGCCCTGATGTCGGCCCAGGCGGCGTCCGACCGGACACCGAGGACGGCGCATGCGTCGGCCACCGACATGTCGGTACGGGGCGGATGCGGGGCCATGGACCGAATCGTAGAGGCTGCAGGTATGCACGGCGCGGGCTGAGCGGCCGTGGAACACTGACCCGATGCTGCTACGCCTCTCCGAGATCGCCGCCGCGTCCGGTGGCACGCTGGTGGGTGAGGACGGGGTCGTCGACGGCGTGACGATCGACTCCCGTGCTCTCGAGCCGGGATCGCTGTTCGTGCCGATCGTCGCCGCTCGCGACGGACACGACTTCATCGCCGCTGCCCGCGAGCGCGGCGCTGTCGCCCATCTGACCGCTCGCCCCGGCGGGCCCGAACCCCACGTCGTCGTCGCCGACACCACCGACGCTCTCCAGCAGATCGCGCTCGCCGCGCGCCGCGATCGCGACCCCGCCGTGGTGGGGATCACCGGGTCGGTGGGCAAGACCACCACCAAGGACCTCCTGCACGCTGCGCTGGCGCCGTGCCGGCGCGTCCACGCCAGCACCCGGTCGTTCAACAACGAGCTCGGGGTGCCCCTCACCTTGTTGAACGCTCCCGACGACGCCGAGGTCGTCGTCACCGAGATGGGGGCGCGCGGCATCGGCCACATCGCGCTGCTGTGTTCGATCGCCGAGCCGTCGGTCGGGGTCGTCCTCGCCGTCGGCGCAGCCCACACCGAGCTGCTCGGCGATCTCGAGGGGGTCGCCCGGGCCAAGGGCGAGATGGTGGAGGGCCTCGCCCCGTCGGGCCATGCCGTGCTCAACGCCGACGATCCGAGGGTCGCTGCCATGGCCGCTCGGACCGCCGCCACCGTGGTCACCTATGGATCGACCGGCGATGTCCGAGCCCGGGATCTGTCGGTGGACGACGGCCTGTGTCCCCGTTTCGTCGTCGACAGCCCATGGGGCTCGGCCCCGGTGCGGCTGGCCTCCGCCGGCGTGCACTCGGTCGGCAACGCCCTCGCGGCCATATCGGCCGCGATGATCGTCGGAGGCGATCTCGACGCCGTCGCCGGCGGTCTCGGCGAGGCCGAGGTCTCACCGTGGAGGATGGAAGTCGGCCGTTCGGCGGCAGGGGGGACCGTGGTCAACGATGCGTACAACGCCAATCCGATGTCGGTGCACGCGGCCATCGATGCGTTGCTCGCGCTGCCGGCTACGCGGCGTGTCGCGGTGCTGGGGATCATGGCCGAGTTGGGCGATTGTCATCTCAGCGAGCATCGGCGCGTCGGAGAGCGGCTCCGTGCCGAGAACATCGAGCTGATCGCGGTCGGCACCGCCGACTACGGCGGCTCCGTGGCCGACGACGTCGAGGCGGCGATGGAGTTGCTGGACCCGTCGACTCTGGGCGAGGGCACAGCGGTCCTGGTCAAGGGCAGTCGGGTGGCCGGTCTCGAGGTGCTCGCGGCCCGCCTGATCGGCGATGCCGGCCACGAACGGCCGACTCCGCGGCCGGACCGACCCGAACTCGGGTAGCCGACGCCGGTATCGTCGGTTGCTCCAACCCCCACGTCGAATCCGGTCATGGCCACCCACTACGACACCCTCGGAGCGTCCCCCGACGCCACCCCCCAACAGCTCCGGCGTGCCTATCTGAACCGGGCGCGTCGCCTCCATCCCGACCAGTTCGTCGGCCGGCCCGCCGATGAGCGTCGCCGCGCAGAGCGGGCAATGCAGGAGCTGAACGCCGCGTGGTCGGTGGTGTCGGATCCCGAGAGGCGGCGGGCCTACGACGCCCGGCTGCGCGCGGGATCGGGTCGCCCGGTCACATCAGGCACCGCCCGGATCGTCGATGGCCGTAGCGACACCGCGTGGCGGCCCTACGACCGCAGCGAAGCCCCCACGCCGCCGCGGCGCGAGACCGGTCCGGAGGTCGCCGACGCCCGCGAGATGGAGATCCGGGGCACCGCGAAGCTGCTACGCCCCGGCGCGCTGGCAACCCTCTTCGCAATCATGGCGGTCGTCGTCGGGGTCGCGGCGCTCGTGGCCGGCGGCGGCGGCGAGGAGCCCGACGGCCCGGCTCCGGTGGTCTTGCCCACCGGCACCCCCATTGGTTGCCTCGATCTCTCCCCGGTGGCCGAGCTGGTGCCTTGCGGCGGGGGTTACGACGCCATCGTGTGGGGAACGATCGAAGGCGCGGGAACCTGCGCCGACGAGTTCGATGCCATCTACCGGCCCGGTCTCGGCGGGCTCTGGTGCGTCACCACCGTGGGTTGAGTGGCCGGCGCTGAGGACAGGCCGTCGGTCACACATCCGTGGGTCCCGGGGCCGGTGACATTACGGTTCGATGTCCGGGCGCCGACAGATCGGAGACGACCATGCGGACCCGCCGTCCCATCCAACGCCGTTCCCAGCGCCGCGCCCCGGTGCCCGGACATCGCCTGCCCGACGCGCCCGGCAGATCGTTTCGCCGCCGTGTGGCGGCTGCGGTGGCCGTAGCGGTCGTATTTCCTGCCGCCATCGCCGTTCCGGCGGGGGGCGCTTCGCTTCGCGACATCAACGGCGACGGTAGCGATGACCTGCTGATCGGGGTCCCTCTCGAGGATCTCGGCAGCCGTCGAGACGCCGGACTGGTGCATGTGGTGCTCGGTCCATCGGCTGCCATGCGGCCGCGGTTCGGTGGATTCCTGCGCCAGGGCGGACCGATCGCCGGCAAGCCGCGGCCCGGTGACGCCTTCGGCGGCTCGGTCGAGCTCGTGGACATCGACGGCGACGGTCACGCCGATGCGGTGATCGGCTCTCCGGGTGAGCGTGTCGGCCCGCATACCCGCGCCGGGGTCGTCCATGTCGTTCCCGGCGGCCCGCGTGGCCTCCGACGTGCCGCAGCGGTGCGCCTGGTGGAGGGTCGCGACGGGCTCCCGGGCACACCACGACCCGACAATGCCTTCGGCTGGGATCTCGCTTCGGGCGACTTCGACGGTGACGGCTTCGGCGACATCGCCATCAGCGCCGTCGGCGAACGCGCCGGAGGCGCCACGGTCGCAGGCGCCGTCACGGTCGTGATGGGAAGCGCCGACGGAATCGACCCCGGGCGCTCCACTCAGTTCAGCCAGGCCGGCGCCATCGGTGGTCAGCCCGCAGACGGCGACAGCTTCGGACGCTCGATGGCGGTCGGCGATTTCGACGGCGACGGCTTCGACGACCTGGCTATCGGCGTCCCCGGCGAGCGCGTCCGCCGCCAGGGCGATGCCGGAGCGGTCAACGTCCTGTACGGAAGCGAGACCGGGCTCGGGACCGAAGGGAATCAGCGTTTCACCCAGCCCCTGTTGCGCGGCCGCGCTCAGGCCGGTGATCTCTTCGGCTTCGCGGTGGCTGCGGTCGACCTCGACTGTGACGGCTTCGACGAGTTGGCCATCGGCTCCCCCAACGAGGACCTCGGTAACGACCCCAACACCGGGATCGTGCAGGTCATCGGGGGATCTCCCGACGGCCTCGACCGCCGCGATGTCGTGCGGTTGGCGGCCGGGCGCCGTGGACTGCCCGGAGCGCGGGCGAACGCCGGTTTCGGCAAGGCCCTGGCGGGAGCTGATCTGGGCAGTGACGGCTGCGGCGACCTGATCGTCGGCGCTCCGTTCGCGACGGTCGATGACCGCGCCGGTGCCGGCGCCGTCTATGTGGTTCGTGGTGGACCGCGCTGGAGCGATGAGGTCGAGGCACAGCTCGTGGCGGGACGGCGGGCACTCGGCCGGACACCGGCGCCGGGCGACTTCTTCGGCAGCTCCCTCGCGGTGCTCGACTGGAACGGCGATGGCCGTGACGATGTGGCAATCGGCGTGCCCGGAGCTGACGTCGATGGGAAACGCGACGCGGGACAGCTGGTGATCCTCGAAGGGGCCCGGAACCGTTTGCGCCCCGGCCAACGCACCGTGTTGACCCAGGGCGGTCGCCTGGCCAACCGTGCCGAGACCGGTGACCAGTTCGCGTCGACCTTGCAGGACGCGTTGTCGTGATCGTGATCGTCGCGTGGCATTGCCCCGGCGACGACGGCCGGCGGTCGTCGCCGCTCGCTCAGGCCGGGGCGCCCACTCGGCAGGCGGCCACGCGCCACATGCCGTCGTAGACGGCGAGGTTCATGATGTGGCCGACCAATCCGGCCTCACCGAGCCCCTGGCGCAGACGGTCCCGGTGCGCTACGTCGATGGCGCGCACATCGATGGCGAACAACTCGGCCAGCTCGACGACGAGGCCGTGATGCTCCTCGTCGGTGTCATCGGCGGCAGGCCTCGGTGCCAATTCGGCAACGCCGATGAGCTCGGCCAGCCGTCGGCGGGCGGCGGCCAACAGACGGGGATCGACGTCGGGAAGGGCGTCGAGGCACCGGGCCATGTGTTGCCACGGCGCCGCGAGGTCCGGCCGGGGGGCCAACAGGGCCACCACGGGGTCGTCGAAGTCCGGTGGCGGCACATCGGCCCCTGTCGCCTGGGGTGTGGGGAGGACGGTGGTGTCCATCTGGTCGGGCTCGAGCCCGAGTGCGATGAGCATCTTCGAAAAGCCGTGGAAGAGGCCGAGGCCCAGTGCGAGCTCGGTCCATTCGCCGGCATCGAAGTGGCGGGCCATGGCTGCGCTGAGGTCGTCGGGTAAGGGGCCGGGTGACGCCAGGAAGTGGTCGCAGAAGGCGAGCGCGACCTTCCATTGCTCGGGGAGGTCGCGCTGTGCGTAGGTGTCGTCGATCTCGGCTGCGAGATCCTCGGTGAGACCCGCCTCACGGGCGAGCGAGAACCGGACGTTGCGTCAATACCCGCAGTCGGTGATGCGGGCGTTTCGCAGCCGCACGATCTCCTTCAGCTCCTGGTCGAGGCGACCGTCGCGCCAGAAGGTCCCGTACAACTCGAAGAACGCCTCGCCGGCGCCGGGGGCGGCTGCGAATAGTCCGCTGCGTGATGCACTCATGGTCCGACGGTAGTCGCCGCGCCCGCGGCGTGCGGCGAGCGATCGCGGCCTAGAGGAGGCTCCGGGAACCAGGGGTCCGGTTGCGACGTCGGAGTGGGGTCGACGTCGGAAGTTCCGCCGTCGGCGGGGGAGGGGTCCCATGAACGCATGGGTGGACGGTCGACAATCTGCGCGGCCACGCACGGGGAGCAGCGGACGCTGGCGACGTCGGTGGCGGCGAATGCTGTCGATCCTGTTCGCGCTGGTTCTGGTTGCGGCTGCGTGCAGCGGCGACGACGAGGAAGATGCCGCGACGAGCTTCGAGGAGCCCGCTGAGGACGCCATGGGGGACGGGGGCGAAGAAGGTGGGGATGCAGGGGCGCTCGTCGCGAGCGACGCAGTCGACGCTGCCGTCGAGGCCCAGAGCGAGGAGTCGGGTCCGTCGGATGGGGCCAACGGACCTGCTCTCGGCACCGGTGGCGCCGACGTCGGAGCCCTCCAGCCGATCGACATCGGTCGCGACATCGTGTTCACCGCGCAGATCGGGGTGGCCGTCGACGACGTGGTCGTCGCCGGCAGACAGGCGCTCACGGTCATCGAATCGCTGGGTGGGCTGCTCTTCGGTCAGGAGACCTCGGTGGCGGACACGCCCCGGACGGTCCTGGTGTTCAAGGTCGCACCCGAGCAGTTCCAGACGGCCGTAGCCCGCCTCGGCGAGGTGGGCGTGCTGACCGACCAGGTCATCACCGCGGACGACGTCACCGAACGCATCGTCGATCTCGAGAGCCGGATCGTCACCGCAGAGGCGAGCGTCGAGCGACTCCGCACATTTCTCGAGGGCGCCACAGGGCTGGAAGAGGTGGCGTCGCTGGAGCGTGAACTCCTGGTGCGAGAGACGGATCTGGAACTGCTCCGGGGGCAGCTGCGCACGTTGCGGGGCCAGGTCGACCTCGCCACGATCACCGTGGTGCTCACCCAGGCCCGCCCCGATCCGGGCCTCACCGTCGAGGTCCGCTACTCCGAGGGCCCCGACGAGGCTCGTGAGAGCTGCTCGGGCGATGAGGAGCTGACCGTCGGCGAGGGCGACGACGTGACCGTCTGCGTCGAGGTCCGCAACGACGGGGACACGATGCTGACCGAGCTCGACGTGGTGCACCGCGACCTCGCTCTCGAACTCGACGACTTCGCTGTGGTCGTGGGTGATCTTGCGGCACCGCTCGAGCCGGGCGCGGCGATTGTCCTCGTCGCATCGTTCGAAGCGGGCCCCTCGATCTTCGGGTCGGCCCGAGCCTCTGCGGTGCCGGTCGATGCCAACGGTGTCGACCTGGGATTCGGCACGGTGGAGGCGACCGGCGACGGTCGCCTCGACGTCGAACAGGAGCTCACCCTGCCGGGCGTGGCGGCTGCCTTTTCGGCAGGCTGGAACGCGCTGCTGCTCGCCGCGAACGTCGTGATCCTGGCCCTGGCGGTCGCAGTACCGTTCCTGTGGATCCCGTTCGTGGTGTGGCTCGTCTGGCACCTCCGCGTGCGGCGCTCGAAGGGGCCGGTCGTGTCGACCGCCGACGAGTCATCCTGAACCGGCTGTCCGGGCGCGCCTGCTGCCCGTTCCTCAGGTCGCAGCGACCCCGAGGAGATCGCAGATCCGGGTGGTGAGGCTGGGCTGGTTGAGGGTGTAGAAGTGGAACGAGTCGGCCCCGGCAGCGGCGAGGCGCCGGCACTGGTCGGCGGCGAGCGCGGCCGAGACCTCGGCCCGGGTCTCGGGATCGTCGTCGAGGCCGACGTAGAGCTCGTCGACCCAGGCGGGCACCGTCGCGCCACAGCGATCGGCGAAGGCATGCACCCGCTCCAGGTTCACGATGGGCATGATGCCGGGCACGATCGGCACGTCGATGCCGGCGGTACGGACACGGTCGACGAAGGCCTCGAACAGGTCGGTGTCGAAGAAGAACTGGGTGATCGCGACGTCGGCACCTGCGTCGACCTTGCGCTTGAGATTGTCCAGGTCCGCCTCGGGCGACGCAGCACGGGGATGGGTCTCTGGATAGGCCCCGACTGCGATCTCGACGTCGCTGCGGGCCCTGATGGCGGCGACGAGTGCCGCAGCGTCGGGGTAGCCGTCGGGATGGCGCCCGTCGTCGGAGCCCTCGGGCGGGTCGCCACGCAGCGCGACGATGCCGTCGACGCCGAGCTCCAGATAGCGGTCGATGACCGCATCGACGTGGGCGGCGGGATGACCGACCGTGGTGAGATGGCCGACGACCGCGAGCGACGAGTTGGTGATGATCCGCTCGATCTCGCCGATCGTGCGGTCCTGGGTGGAGCCTCCGGCGCCATAGGTCATGGAGACGTACCGGGGCCGGTAGCTCTCGAGGGTGGTCACGGTCTGCCAGAGCTTGTCAGCACCGGCCGGTGTCGCCGGCGGGAAGAACTCGAACGACACGTCGACGCCGGCCGAAGGATTTCCGGGGGCCTGGGCGTGTACACGCTCGAGCAGGGCGTTCGCCGCAGCAGAGGCTGCGGCGTGCCGGTGTCGGGGTGTGGTGTTCACGAAGCGACCTCCAGGGCGGCTCGACGAGGATCCGTCCGGCGCTGTGCCGGAGCGTGTTCTGGTTCGGGCGGGGTGAGCCGGGCGATCCACAGGGCTACCGCGAGTTCATCGGCATCGGGACCGCCATGTGAGGGAAAGACGACCTCGCGTGTGGTGCCGAAGCCGGCGGGTTCGGCCCAGGAGACGATCTCGGCGGTGCTGACGCCCAGGCGGCGGTGTGCATGCGCAGCGGCGAGCTCGGTCCGCGAATGCGGTACGAAGTCGACGATGGCCAGGGTGCCGCCTGGACGCAGCACCCGAGCGGCTTCGGCGAGCGCCCGGTCGGGATCGTCGAGGAAGTGCACCACGTGGTGCAGCACGACGACGTCGACGACACCGTCGGGGAGATCCAGTGCGGCGATGTCGCCCAGGCGGACCTCACAGTTGTGCAGGGAACGCCGTTCGAGGCGGTCGCGGGCGATGGCGAGCATGTCGCGACTGCGATCGATGCCGAGCCCGCGGCGGATCTGCGGGCCGGTGAGCTCGAGGACGCGACCGGTACCGGTGCCGAGGTCGAGCAGGTCGATGCGGCCCAGGCCCGTGACCAGGTCGACCAGCGCGCGCTCGATGGCTGCGTCGGCGGGGTGGTGATCGCTGATGAGATCCCATTCGGCCGCATGGCGGCGGAAGTAGTCCTCGGACTGGCGTCGGCGGTCGGCGCGGATCTCTTCGAGGCGACCCCGGTCCCGACGCACATCGGGGTCGTCGGCTTCGACGGTGTCGAGAATGGCCCGGACGAGTCGCCCGAGCTCACCGGATCGTTCGAGACGGAACAGCGCGGAGGTGCCCTCGGCGTGGCGGTGCACCAGACCGGCGTCGCCGAGGACACGGAGATGCCGGCTGACACGGGGTTGGCTCTGTCCGAGGATGGCGACGAGTTCGGACACCGTGAGCTCGTGGTGGGCGAGCAGGGCGAGGATCCGAAGCCGGGTGGGTTCACCCGCTGCCTTCAGTGCTCCGACCAGTGCCTGCATGACATGCAAATATAAACATGCCGTTATGTCTTCGCAAGTGACCCGGGCCCGAGCGGCCCGTGAGCGCAGCGAACGAGAGCGGGAGATGCCGGGCCCGAGCGGCCCGCACGCGCAGCATCGCTTGTTGTGCCGGGCTGCCGGGAGGGCGCCGTGAGGAGCGAGTACGTTCGATCCCATGGTCGATCCCGACGATGCCCACGTCGTCGACCTGCGCGACGAGTCCGACGGCAGTGCCGCCGTCGACGCCACCGACACCGTCCGCATCCGGCGCCCGTGGCTGCTGCCGGTGCTCGCTGTCATGGCTGTAGCAGCCCTCGCAGCCACGACACTGTTCGGCGACGACGACGGCGGTAGCGATGCACCGGCGCCCGAGACGGCTGCGACGGCGGTCCCGGCCGTCGCTCCCGACGATCGCGACGGCTCCGGGGACGCCGCGCGGGGAGATGCCGCCACCGGCGATACCGAATCGGATCGTCGCCATGCAGCGACGGCGGCGATCCCGCCGGTGGCCATGGCGACGACGCTGGTCATGGCCACCCGGCCGATCGACGGCGGCATCGTCGACTTCGTGCGCGTCGACAGCGCGACGGGAGCGGCGACGTTCCTCGACAACCGGTCCCTGCTCGGGCTGGCCGAGTTCGTCGACATCCGCTTCTTCGGATCCGACACCGCTGTCGCCCAACTCGCCGATGGCTCGTATCTGACGCTGGCCATCACTGCCGATCGGGTGGAGATCGTGTCCCTCGTCGATGTGACGACAACGGCATCGGTCACACCCCTGGGTCTCGAGGCCGTGAGCCCCGACGGCCGTATGGCGTGGGTCGAGAGCCCGTACGGGTTCTTCCGCTGGGACCTCGTCGACGACCGCATCGTGGACCGTTGGCTCGACCGCGACGGAGACCTCGAGCGACTCCCGCGACCACAGCTGGCGGTGGCTTCCGGGCTCGTCGTCGACGCGGGCGGGGATCGCTATCTCATCACGGGTTCGAGCGCACGGCGTCTCGACGTCGACGGCGAGGTCGTCGCCGGAGCTCACGACTGGGTTCTGACCCGCAGCTGTGACGACACGCTCGACTGTGGGGACCTCGAGCTCGTCGACCTGCGGTCCTCCGAGACGGTGGAGCTGCCCGACGAGCGATTCCGGCAACGATGCGGCCTGATGGTCCCCGTGCCGACGAGAAGCGCCGCCGGAACCGACGGCGACGAGGCCGTCGCCGTCGTCCTCCAGCGCTTCGGGAGCTCTGTGGTGGTCGTGGCCGACAGGAGCGGTGTGTCCTCGCTGACGGCGCTGCATCCCCTACCGGTCGGCTGCCTCGACGCCACGGTTCTCGAAGACGGGCGGGTGGTGGTCTTCAGCGACACCACGATCGCCTACGTCGACGGTGACGACGTCGAGATCGTCACCACGTTCCCGCTCGGGCGGACCCTGGCAGGCACCGCCGCAGCGGCCTCCTGACCGACGCTCCGGAGCGATCCTCAGTCGATGCGTCGGGGCCGGTGGTCCTGGTCGACCCCGGGCGGACCGGGATCCGACTCCGACCAGGATGCGAGGAAGGCCGCGGTGTGACGGTGCGCGGCATCGATCAGCTCGGTGCTACGTCGGAAGTCGAACGAGCTCATGTCTGCAGGCGTCACCTGGGGGAGACCCACGACCCGGTACCTGTGGGCGAGTTCGTCCACCGCGTGGGCGCGCTGGGAGCGCAACATCACCGACACGGTGTGCACCAGACTCGGCACCAGGCCCTGCGGCGGACGGTCGGCGGTGTGGGCGGGATTGGCGTCGAGGACGAGCGCGCTGGCTGCGCCGAAGGTGATCGCCTGGCGGATCGGAACATTGGCGGACACGCCGCCGTCGACGTAGTGGCGGCCGCCGATCTCGACGCGCGGGAACACGCCCGGGATCGCCGCGCTCGCCAGCAGCGCAGGACCGATCGCGCCGGTGCTGAGCAGCTCGGGCTCGCCGGTGAAGAGGTCGGTCGCGACGGCGGCGAACGGAACGGGCAGGCCCTCGAAGGTCTCGTGGTCGATGTGTTCGCCGATCAGACCGGCGAGGAGGTCGGGCCGGCAGAGGCTGGCGCGGGTGCGTACCAGCGTCGCCATCGCACGTACGGCGCCACCACCGAAGATCGTGCGCCGGTCGATCCGGCGCCAGACGTCGGCGAGCCGGTCGGCGGCATCGTCGGCGTGCGCTGCGACCACGACGCCGTTGAGCGCACCCACCGAGGCGCCGACCACGAGATCCGGGACGACCCCGGCTTCGGCGAGCGCGCCCAGCATGCCGACCTGGGTGGCGCCGTATGCACCCCCACCCGACAGCACGAACGCGAGGGGACGGGGCCAGTCGGCGAAGGGATCACCTCTTCGGGAAACGGGATCGGCCATGGGTGAACTCGCTGCGTCGTCGAGGTTTCGGGGTGGCCGAACCGACGGTATCGCGCGGGCCGGAGGCGGACCCGTCGCCGCTCCTGGGAGGGAGCGCGATGGGCCGCTCCGGAGCCGGTTCAGCCGGCCCGCTTGCCCTGTTGGAGCGGCGCGCGGCGGGCCTTGCGGTTCGAGGTGGCGGACTTGGCGTTGCCCGAACGGCCGCCGCCCGAACGTGCACCAGACGGGCTCGCCGAACCGTCGCCCGAGGACGCCTGACCGCCGCCCGACCGCCGGCCGTTCCGGCCCTGTCCGTTTCCGGCAGATGCCTTGCCGGCCTGACCTTGGCGCTTGCCGCCGCCCTGGCCGCGACGGCCCTGGCCGCCGCCACGCCGCGACGACGTGCCCTGGGCTCCGGACCGGGCGCCGTCGGATCGAGAGCCCTCGTTTCCGGGCTGGGCTGGTGCCAGCTGGCGAACCGGAGCGTTCGACAGGTCGCGTAGTGCACCGGCGTCGGGATCGGCGATCGGTTCGTCGAGGTCGACTTCGCGCTGGAGGCGACGGGTGTCCTTGCGCTGATCCGGCTGCACGAGCGACAGCACGACGCCGCCCTCGCCCGCACGTGCGGTGCGCCCCGAGCGGTGCACGTAGGTCTTGTGGTCCTCGGGCGGATCGAAGTGGATGACCTGGGCGACGCCGTCGACGTGGATGCCGCGCGCTGCGACGTCGGTGGCGATGAGCGCATGGACCCGACCTGCGGCGAAGTCGGCCAGAGCGCGGGTGCGCTGGCCCTGACTACGGCCGCCGTGGATGGCGACTGCCTTGATGTCGCTGCGGCTGAGTTGCTTGGTCAAGCGGTCCGAACCGTGACGGGTCCGGCAGAACACGATGGTCGGCCAGACGGCATTGATCGCTTCCGCGGTGAGCTCGGTCCGCTGGGACTTGTCGGCCTGCCAGAACACATGGTGTGCCGCGGTGATGTCGGGCGTCTCCTCGCCGACTTCGTGACGGACCGGGTCGCGCTGGTAGTCGCGGGTGAGCTTCGCGACGTCACCGTCCAGGGTGGCCGAGAACAGCACCGTCTGGCGGGAAGGAGCAGTGGCGTCGAGCAGGCGGCGCACCGCCGGCATGAAGCCCATGTCGGCCATGCGGTCGGCCTCGTCGAGCACGACCTTGTCGACGTCACCCAGCTGGACATCGCCCTGCTGGATGAGATCCTCGAGGCGTCCGGGGCAGGCAACCAGCACGTCGACGCCCTTGCGCAACGCGTTGATCTGGGGCCCGTACCCGACGCCGCCGTAGACGGCGGCGATCCGGACGTCGCCGGCGAAGCTGCGCAACTCGGTGGTGATCTGTTCGGCCAGCTCACGTGTCGGTGCGAGCACGAGTGCTCGGGGTCGGCGGGTCTGGGCGCGGTCGACGGTGGCGACGAGTGGGATACCGAAGGCGAGGGTCTTGCCCGAGCCGGTCGGGGCTCGGCCACAGACGTCACGGCCGGCGAGGGCATCGGCGATGGTGGCCGCCTGGATCTCGAAGGGCTCGGTGATACCACGACGGGCGAGCGCGTCGACAATGGGTGAGGGAACGCCCAGTTGGGCGAAAGTGGGGGGCATTGGGCTCCTTGCCCTGCAGGCGCAGGGCGTTCGGGGGTTCGCGGGATGCACGAGAGGCGTCGTCGGATGAGATGGGGGCGGTTCACGATGACCGGAAGAACCACTGCCCGTCTGCGAACCCACCGGAAGGAGATCCCGACCGGAGTGTTCTCATGGTACTCCACGACCGACCGCTGCGAGAGGTGACCGATGTCGCACCACCACCGAACGCGTCACCGCCGGCAGGCGAACACCCGAGGGCCGGCGTCAGATCACGTAGTGCTCACCGGCGGCTCGAACGGTGAGATCGCTTATCACCAGACCCCAGGGCTGATCGATGACCATCACGATCTGGTCGGCGAGCTCGTCGGGGCTGATCGCCCAGTAGCCGATGTCGTCGGGGTCGGTGCGCCCGCCGGTGTCGGTGCCGCTCATCACCTCGCCGATCGCTGCGGCGAACTCGTCCTGGTTCCCGCCGAGGATGCCCGAGATGGCCTGTGGGTTGACGATGCCGTCGCCCAGGCCGGTGCCGGGAACGCCGGTGGGGCGCACGGTCGTGACCTTGATCCGCCCCTGGGACTCGACACGCAGCGCATCGGACAAGACGTTGACCGCGGCTTTCGTGGCGCCGTAGACGGCGGCGCCTGCCACGGGGAAGTTGCCATAGATCGACGAGAGGTTGACGACGTGGCCGCGGCCCTGGGCGATCATCTGGTCGTAGACGGCGATGGTGCCGTTGAGCACGCCCTTGATGTTGATGTCGATACAGCGGTCCCAGGCATCGGCGGCCTGCTCGTGGTCGGCGTAGAAGGCGAGCGGCATGATGCCCGCGTTGTTGATCATGACGTCGATGGCGCCGTGGTGCTCGACGGCGTGATCGGCGAGCGCCCGCATCGCTGCGAGGTCGCGGACATCGGCCACCGAACCCGTCGCCGTTCCGCCGGCGGTGATGATCTCGTCGACGACGGCGCCGACGCCGGCCTCGTCGATGTCGGCGACGACGACACGCGCCCCGCGGGCTGCGGTCTTGGCCGCCACCAGGCGGCCGAAGCCGCCGGCGCCGCCGGTGATGACGATCACCTTGTCGGTGAGGTGGTTCCGGGAGGTCGTTCCGTCGGGCTGCTCGGTCATGGGCGGCAGTCTGCCAGACGGCTCAGCCGGCTGTGGTCACGGCCTCGTGCACGGGTTCGGCGAGCTCCGCTGCGATCTCGGCTCCGATCACCGACTGGGACTCCACGATCAGGTAGGCGCCGTAGCCGTCGTCGAGGTCGAGCCAGGGGAAGGCGCCATACGCGCCGGGATCGTCGATGCGGCCCGTGTCGCGCTGGACCCACCAGCCCATGCCGTAGCCACGATCGGGTGTGAAGCCGTTGCCGCCGTACTCCTCGGCGATCCGGTCGGCGTGCATCTGTGCGAGCGCATCGGGCGACAGGACCTGGGTGTCGCCGCAGACCCCGCCGCGCAGGTGCATCAACAGCAGCTGCGCATAGTCGCCGGTGGTGACGAACGCGCCACCTTCCATGTTCGGGTTGGAGGTGGGGGAGAGCACCGACGGATCGCCGTCGAAGGCCTCCGGGTAGGAGAACCCTCCGGCCAACTGGCCGAAGTGATTGTTGTACTCGAGGCTCTCGAGCCCGCATGGCCCGATGTAGATCTCCTCGATCAGCTGGTCCCATGGCTTGCCGGAGGCGATCTCGGCCACGGCGCCCGCGACCTGCCACTGGGCGCCGCCGTAGCGGAACTCGGTGTCGGGCGCGACGACATCGGCGTCGTCGCCGGTCGTCGTGAAGATGGCCTCGCCGCACTCCTGGAGCGTGCCGGCGGCGAGGTACTGGCAGAGATAGGGGGCGAAGGCGGGGTCCGGGAACAGCCCCACCAGCCCGGAGCTGTTCGACAGCAGCTGCGCCGGGGTGATGTCGGGATTGGCGGCACCCCAGTCGACGACCTCGGCCACCGGGGCATCGATGTCGAGGAGGCCCTGGTCGTCGAGGTGGAGGAGTACGCCTGCGGTGATCATCTTCGTGGCCGACGCGATGAGCGAGACGCGGTCGGGTCCGAAGACCCCCCAGTGCTGCTCGAAGACGATGCCGTCCTCGGCGTCCACGATGACGAGGCCGGCGCCGTTCAGGTCGTGCTCGGCGATGTTGGCCTCGATGATGGGGGCGATCGCGGAGAAATCGCGATCCGGTGCGGGGTCGCCGGTGGATCCGGTTGTCTCATCGGCGGCGGCGGCGGCGTCGGCGGCGGAGTCGTCTGCGGTCGCACCGTCCTCAGGGGCAACCTCCTCGGCGACGGCCTCGTCTTGCTCGGTCGTGACGGGCGGAGCATCCCCGGAGCCTTCGGTGTCGTCGCCGGATGCTTCGCCGGCGGCTGGGGCGGGGGTTTCGTCGAGGGCGGTCTCCTCGGTGGCGGCCTCGGCGGTTCCGTCATCGTCTGCACACGATGCCAGCACCAGTGTCGGGACGACGAACACGAAGAGGAGGATCAGTCGGCGCATCCCGGCAGTGTTGCAGAGCGTCACCGGGATGGGCGGTCTCGTCGGCCCTCGGGTCGCCGGATCCGCCAGGACGCGAACGCGCAGACGATTGCGATCTCTGGAGTTCGGCGGTACTCCGCCCGTCAGTTCGCAGCTTCCGTGGCGCAGGTGCGGCTCGCCGTGCCGGTGAAGTCCGGCACGGGCCGGGCTTCGGCCTCCGCTGCGGTGTCGGCCGCCCCGTTGTCGCCGATGTCGTCGATCAGCCAGTCCATCTCGGCGATCTCCCGCCGTTGTGCCTCGATGATCTCCACGGCGAGTTCGCACACCCGCACATCGGCGAGCTCGGAGCGTTCGCTCGTCAAGATGGCGATCGAGTGGTGGGGGATCATCGCCCGCATGTAGGAGGTGTCCTGCACGGTCTCCTGACTGCGGACGAGCCAGAGGGCGCCGGCGAAAACCAACACGGCGCCGGCGACGATGGCGATGTTGATCGTGGTGCTGCGATACATGCCGAGCATGAAGGCGAGCATGATGACCGCCATCGTCGCGCCCATGACGAATGCCATGTAGAAGCGGGTCTCGCTCCAGCGCACGTGGTCCCAGGCGAAGGTGTTGAGGTACATCAGGACGAACATGGCCACCGTCGAGGTGGCGATCATCGCGGCGAAGCGGCCGTAGCCCATGTGCATGCCGCGCTCGGGGTTTCCTCCGTTCTGCCCGGTCGAACCGGTCGGCTCGGACGCTTCGGCGGGTGCGGTTGCCGAGCCCGAGGTCGCGCCGCCGGCGTCGGAGGGCTCGTCCCGTGCCCCGTCGCCGTCGGTCCGGGTCTGCGATCGGTCGCTGTGGTTCATCGTGGCCTCCGATGGTCGGTGAGGAACTCGGCATTCCCCACCGACGGACTATCCCGGAGCGGTGACGGCAAACGCCCGAGGCGCACTCGCCCGCGAGCGGCGCCTGCGAGCCAGTACTTGTCTCGATACCCCCAGGCGTATAATGTACGGATATGCGGATCTATCGAGACCGGAGGCACGTCGATGCCTGGTAGCGGCCCTGCCACCTGGGAGAGCCTCGCCGCGGCGGCATCGACTGCACCCGAACGGCTCAACTGCACCGGTGACGAGCCGGTGCACCGACCGAGCGTCGCCGTGCTGGCGTGCTCCGACGCCCGGGTCCCCCCCACGCTCGTCTTCGACCAGCCGGCTGGCGAGCTCTTCGTGGTGCGCGTCGCCGGCAACACCGCGACGCCGACGGCGTTGGCAAGCCTCGACTATGCCGTCGAACATCTCGGCGTCGAACTCGTCGTCGTTCTCGGCCACACCGCGTGCGGCGCGATCGGTGCGGCCCTCGCAGGCGCGTGCGAGGGCACCTACAACCCGATCACCGGTCCGATCTGCGCGCTGGCCCGCCGAAGTGGCATCAGCGACCCCGACGAGCTCTCGGCCCGCAACGTCATCGAGGCGATCGAGGCCATCGGCCGCCACGACGGCCCGGCTGGTGTCGCTGTCCGAGCAGGGATGCTGACCGTCCGGGGCGCCGTCCACGATGTCCGAGGCGGCGCACTCCACCTGATCGAGACCCCCGCCGATCTCGCCCTGGCGGCATCGCCCAGCCCCGAACCAGAACCATCCCCCGGCCGCCAGGATGCGGCCCCGACCACAGGAGCCCCCCTATGACCATCCTCGAGGTCCCCACCGCCGACTACGAGTCAGCGCTCACCCCCGGCGCCCAGCTCATCGACGTCCGCCAGCCAGACGAGTTCGCCTCCGGCAGCCTGCCCGGAGCGCGCAACCTGCCGCTCGGCGACCTCGCCGCCCGCGCCGGCGAGCTCGACCCGAGCCGGCGGGTGGTGTTGTTGTGCCGCAGCGGTGCCCGCAGCGGTCGCGCCGCCGAGTACCTCGAATCGATCGGCTTCGGCGACGTCGTCAATCTCTCGGGCGGGATGATGGCGGCTGCGGCCTGAGGCTTCGGCGGCTCAGCTCGCGCGACGGCGCCGGACGCGCAGCTCGAAGCCGTTCGTCCTTCCCGCATCGGTGAGAGGCGCGCTCACGTGGCGCCGCGATTCCCACACCCAGGCCTCGACGTCGTCGAGCAGCTCGCGCACTGCCAGTGCCTCGTTGAGGCGTTTGCGTGCGAACACTGCGTCGCCCGCCGATGCGAACGCCACGTCGATGCCTGCATCGACGTGCGGCTCGGGTCCGAGTGTGGCCACCAGACGGAGAGCCTCGTCGATCGCGGCCGCCGTGGCGTCGTTCAGGTTGCGTGCCTGGGCGTACTCTCGTCCTGACCGGTCCCGTGCTCGCACGTCGTGGAGCGTACGGCGACCGTCCGGTTTCCGGACAGCTGCGAGGGCGCCGGGCCAGCCGAATCGATATCACTCTGGGTGAGCGCCTGTCACGCTCTGTCGATGTCGTCGAGCCTCGGGGCCGATTCGAGACGCCGAAGCGGCTCGTACCTTTCCATGGCATGTCGATTCGCCTCTCCACCTCCGCCCGTCGGCGCCTCGCCGCGACGCTCGTTGCCGCCTCGAGCCTGACCGCGTTCGCTGCATTCGCTCCGGGAGCCGCTGCACAGGACGTGACCGCCCCGTCGACCCCGACCGGTGTTGTGGCGCAGGTCCTGCCCGGCGATGGCGACGATGGCGTCGATGTGCGCGTCGACGGCGAGGCCCCGGGCCTCGCCGGAGCCACGTCGAGCATCCGCGTCGACGTCGCGACTTCGGCCGCACGATCCGGCAACGCCGGTGTGCGCAGCGCATCGACCGATGCGCCGTCGTTCGCCCAATGGGGGAGCGGGGTCGTCCCGCCGGGCACGACCCACGCGTCGGTCCGCACCTGGGTGCGCCTCGAGAGCCGGGGAGAGGAACAGAGCGTCGACCTCCTCACGGTCGCCAACAGCGACGGTCGGCGGAACTTCGACTTCTTCGTCACCGGCGACATGCAGCGCTTCAAGTGGGATCTCTACTCGGGCGACAGCGACGAGAGCAGCTTCGCCGTGGTGCCGGGGCGCTGGTACCTGGTCGAGGTCCTCGTTGCCTATGCCGGGACGCGCCACAGCGCGACGGTCCGGATCGACGGTGTGGATCAGGGGACCATCGTCTCGGTCGGCAACGACGTCACCCTCGCGTCGGTCACCATCGGCACGCACAGCGCCAAGACCCACTCCCAGAGCTACGACGATCTGGCGATGCGCTTCGGATCCGGCCCCGTCGACTGGATCGACGCCGTCGGTGCCGGTGACGGTGGCGGTGCTGGTGCTCGCGTCCTGCTCACGTGGTCGCCGTCGGCCGATCCGGAATCCGGCATCCGCGGCTACCACATCTGGCGAAACGGCTCCTGGTACGCCTGGGTACCCGGCAACGAGACGACCTGGACCGACGAGAGCCCCATCGATCGAGCCGCCTACAGCGTGCGCGCCTTCGACCGGGCTCTCAACAGGTCGGGCTGGTCCGCACCGGTGACTGTTTCGCTCGGGGGCCGCGACGTCACCGCGCCGCCGACACCGCGTAACGCACGGGTCGTCGACAACGCCGACGGGACGGTCACCGTCAGCTGGGACGCCGTCGTCGACATCGGCGCCTCCGGGCTGCGGGAGTACGCCATCCAGCGCGACGGGCGTTGGTACGGATGGGTGCCGGCCGGGACGACGAGCTTCGTCGACGAGGCTCCGCGGGCCGGCGCCGGGTACCGGGTGCGCGCCATCGATCAGGCCCTGAACCGATCCACCTGGTCGGCGTTGGTCGTGCGCTGAGCCGAATCGGCACCCGAGATCGGATCGGAGATGACCGCACCTCCGGCTGGCGCGCATCGGCGGCCGCTGCGAGACCCGCTCTGAAACTCCGCAACTCTGTAACCGCTGATGGCGCCGGACGTCCTGTCCGCCGATCGAATCTGCCCGACAGCGCCGACGCTCGATGGGGGTGCCGAGCGGCGCAGCTGCGACAACACACATCCTCAAGCCGGCTGTGGCCGGATTCGAGGCCCAGCATCTCAACGAGCACCTCTGCCTCACGGCGGCGCGCCTGCTCGGCCTCTCGGCGGCGCGAACCATGGTGGAGACCGTCGAGGACGAGAGCGCGGTTGTCGTCGAGCGCTTCGACCGGACTCGGCGCAACGGGGCGGTCATCCGGGTGCACCAGGAGGATCTCTGCCAAGCGCTGTCGGTCGCCCCGGCCCGCAAGTACCAGGCCGACGGTGGCCCGACGCCCGCCGGCATCGCCGAGTTGCTGCGGTCGGCGCTGCCGGCGCCCGATGCCGAGACCGACGTCTGGCGGTTCGCCGACGCGCTGGCCTTCAACTGGCTGATCGCCGGCACCGACGCCCACGCCAAGAACTACGGCCTGCTGCTGGCCGGGAGCGACCGGACCCGGCTCGTCGAAAGGGTCATCGACCTGGCCACCCGCACACCGGAGGCATTCGCCACCGCAGCCGGGGCCGCCGACGGCGGGGTCGCCGACCTCGGGTCGGACCTACCCGGACGCCTCGTCGATCTGGTCGCCGAACGGTGTCGACGCTGCGTTGCCGTGCTGCACTGATCGCCACGCTGCGCTCCGGGTGTCCACACGACGATCCGGCCACCGAACGACGAAACCCCAGGAAGGGGGTGGCAGAGTTGCGGCTGGCCCGGGCGAGAATGTCACACCCCCGAACTAGTGTTCGATGCATGGAGTTGTTGACGCAGCCGGACCGGCCGGCCGACGCTTCCGACGCAGTCGGGCCCCTGGTCGGGCTCGACGCCGCCATCGACGCGCTCTTCGACTCCCGGCTCACTCCGGTGTCGTCGCCGGAGGCGACCGCCGCGATGGTCGAGCTGGATCGCCTGGCGCGGCGGGTGCACGCAGCCCAGTTGGAGTTGATGGCCAACATCGACGCCCGCAACCTGCACCGTGGCGACGGGTTCGCATCCGTCAAGACCCTGGCGCGTCATTCGGGGCGCCACTCGGGCGGTGAGGCGTTGGATCGTGACCGGGCCCGACGCATGCTCGCATCCCTGGACCTCGTGGCTGCGGCGTTCCGTGTCGGGGGGATCGGCATCGACCAGGTGCACCTGTTGGGTCGGGTGCACGCGAACCCTCGTGTGGCGGGGGCGATGGTGTTGCGTCAGGAATGGTTCCTCGACCAGGCCCGCCACTGCGATTACCGGACGTTCGAGATCAGGGTCCGCGAATGGGAGCGGTTGATCGACGAAGACGGGCCCGAACCCGCGAACGAGCGTATGCATCGCAATCGTGACGCCCGGATCGTGCAGAACCCCATCGATCTCTCCTGGGACCTCGACGGGGGCTTCGCTGCCATGCAAGGCGCGCAGATCGACGAGATCTGGCAGTACTACATCCGCGCCGAATACTTGGCCGACTGGGAAGCCGCCCGCCTCGTTCACGGCGACGACACCTGCGAACTCCACTTGGCCCGCACCCCGGCCCAACGCCGCGCCGACGCCCTGGTCCGCGTCTTCGAAGACGCCGCCAACTCCTCCACCCCCACCGTGCCCGCGAGCTTCACCCACAGCGTCATCTGGTCAGCCGAAACGTTCGAGACCATGGCCCGCCGCTACGCAGGCGACACCAACACGCCCCTCGATCCCGACACCTACCGGTGCGAAACCATCGACGGCGTCCCCCTCGACCCAACCGAAGCCATCGCCTGCGCCATGGTCCACGCCATACGGCGCATGATCGTCGACGCCAAAGGCACCGTCATCGACCTCGGCGAACGCCGCTTCTTCACCGGCGCAGCCCGCGACGCCGCCAGAGCGGCATCGCACCAATGCATCTTCATCGGCTGCTGCGTACGCGCCTCGGCATGTGAGATCGACCACCTCACCGAACACAGCCGAGGAGGAAGAACCAACCCCGGCAACGGGGGGCCCGACTGCGGCATGCACAACCGATTCCGCCAGAAAGGCTTCACCGTCTACCGAGACGACAACGGCCACTGGCACACCCTGCGCCCCGACGGCACCGAAATCCCATGAACCACAACGCCCCCACGCGATCTCCAGCCAGCTGCCGCGCTTCGTCGCGCCCGATCTGCAGTGCGACGCGCCCGGTCGGCGCCCCCACGCCCCCGTGACGATCCGAGCAGCCAGTCCGGCAGGGCACTCGGGCTGATCCTCTCGGCCTTCACCCGATCCAGGGTGTCAAGCCTTGACGTTCCGTCGAGTTTTGATTCCTGATATCTGAGCCGGTGTTCGATCCTCTGGGCGTCACTCTGTGACCCGGTCGAGGGCGGCGCGCACGCGAGCAAGGCAGTCGTCTGGTGAGGCGAGGTCGGAGGCCTGGTGCCCGAGCTCGGTCTGCCATGACGAGACGACCGAGCGGGGGACCGTGCGCTCGAGGGTGGCGGCGCCGGGTGTGAAACCGGCGATCGAACGCACGAGCCCCACGGCGGCTTCGTCGATGTGGCCGGCGTCGGCGAGTGCAGCGAGGTCGTAGAGGTCGCGAGGGGTATGGCGGTCGAACCAGGCCATGAGCTTCATCGCTGCGAATCCGCTGGGCGTTGGCACGCGGAGTGCGGCAGCTTCCGGGAGGTCGGAGTAGCGGAGCTGAACCGCTTCGAGGACAGCCGGAATCGCCTGCCACTCAGGCCGCCGAGCGAACTGCACCTTGACCTCGAGGTCGTCGGTGGCGAGGGTCCACGTCTCGACCTGATGTTGGGAGCCGAGGCGGGTCCAGGCGAGGCTGGGGAACTCACGACGGAGCCGTCTGGTGATGTGAGGCCGCAGACCGTCCCCGTCGGCGGGGCTGTCGACGAGCAGGTCGATGTCTTCGGACAGGCGGAGGTCGGGTAGCCATGTGCGACAGAGCGCGGTGCCGCCGAAGAACGTGATGCGTTCGCGGTCGCGCCAGTCGGCGATCGCAGCGAGCACGTGGCTGATGAGGTTGTCGCGGATGATCTGGGTATCTGGCGCGCCGAACCGGCCGGCGACCGTCTCGATCTCGGCGCGGTCGATCATGGCCGGGGTCGACCAAGCATCGTGCGAAGCCTGTGCAGCGTCTTGACGCCGCGTGTCGATTCGGCGATCTCGTCGATCAGGTCCCAGTCGATCCGGTCGGCGAGTCGACGGATCATCTCGGTTCGGGCCTCGTCGGTGATGCCCCATGCAGGCCGGTCACGACAAAGGTCGAGTGCGGTCTGTTCGACGCTGGTGGCCCAGCCAGGCCCGAGGTCGGTCTCCACGCGGACGGTGTCCATGTTCGACAGGTCGCGCGTGACGAATCGGATGGTCCCGACGATGGTTCCCCTCGTGCGCAACCTCCCAGGGATCGACACATAGCCCGTTCCGAGGGCTCGGGGGTAGCAGCGGTGCGCCCTGGCGGCCGAGGGGCCGACGAGGGCGACTTCGTCAGGGCCGTAGAGCGCGACTGCCATGCCGAGTGCTGCGCCTTCAATGGTGGGCCGCCAGGTCGTGTCCGGGCTCCGTCGGTCCTCGGGGACGAGAACGTAGAAGCCCTTCGAGAGCTGCAGCACACTGCCGTTCTCGGTGAGTCGCCGCAGCTCGGTGTCTGCTCGTTCGACGTCGAACGAATCCGGGCGTCCGACCTTTAGCTGGCGGCGTGCGAGCTCGTCAACGATACGGGGCATGCACCGATTGTACGTCATAACACGGTCCAGGAACCGGGTTATGATGAAGAAACGAAGTTGCACACTTGTAGTTTGTTGAACGGTTCCGGTTCAGGTCGCTTCACCTCGGCGCTCCAAGCTCTTCGATCAGGCGCTCCCTCGGCCACTCATCCTCGGGACTGATGCGCACGACCGAGGCGAGGTCGATGCCGGTCACCCCTGGCGACTCGTCCCGAGCCGACTCGAACCCTGCGAAGCGCAGTTGACGGACGATCTGGCTTTTCGGAATCACGCCGAGACCTACAGGAGCCGCTCTGAGCCTGAATCCACCGATCGGCGGTCTGGGTAGGCGTTGGTCGTGGTGGTGTTCTGGGGT
>JBKAGO010000062.1:0-34923 GCA_046290435.1 Acidimicrobiales bacterium | reverse complement strand
TCTGTTGGCTTGAGCACCTACAGATTCCCTTGCCAGAAGGGCCACTTCGCGGATCGGCACCTACACGACCAACGGACCTACTGAACAGGCCGGGCTAGCTGCCCGGGGCCGTGCCGGGCTCAGGCCATGGGAACCGGCGCCGAAAACCGTCGCCAGGGCAACGATTCTCGGCGCCGGTCTCGGCTGGCGTCGCATGCCGCACTAGCGTTGGGGAGGTGAACGCATATCCCCCCGTGACGTCCGATCCGGTGCGGTGGGCGATCATGCGTCAGGAGTGGAACGACCTCGCTTTCGTGCACTGGCCCGTCCCCGTCGACGCCGTCCAGGATCGGCTGCCCCGGGGCCTCTATGCCGATCTCCACGACGGCCATGCCTGGGTGGGCCTGGTCGCCTTCCACATGCAACGCATCGGCGCCGGAGGGCTCCACGTCCCGTACCTCGGCACGTTCCCGGAGACCAACATCCGCACCTACGTCCGCGACGCCGCCGGCCGGCCCGGTGTGTGGTTCGACAGCCTCGACATCACCCGACTGATCCCGACGGCGGTCGCCCGCGTCACCTATGGACTGCCGTACATGTGGTCCAAGATGCAGATCCGCCGCACCGGCGACCGCCGCGTCTACGAGTGCCGCCGCCGCTGGGGTGGCCCCCGGGCCACCTCGGCCATCGACATCGCCATCGGTTCGCCCATCGCCGCCGAGGAGGTCACCTCCCTCGAACGCTTCCTCACGTGCCGATGGGGGCTCTATTCGCGAGCCGTCGGTCGGGTCCTGTACGCCCCGGTCGAGCATCCCGAGTGGCCGCTGCACCGCGCGCAACTGCACCGGCTCGATGACACCCTCAGCACGGTCGCCGGCTATCCCCAGCCCGAGGCCGAGCCGCTGGTGCACTGGACGCCCGGTGTCGAGGTCCGCATCGGACGGCCTCGCCGGGTGGTGCTGGCCGAGCGCCGGGCGCTGGCGCCGAGCCCCGCCTTCGCGCCCGGTACCTGAGGCGGCGTGAACCTGAGGGCCGGTCGGGTCAGAGCGCCGAGCTCGCCGCCGAGCCGGCGGCGTCGGGCGACCACACCCCGAGCTCGCCGTCGGCCAGGCGCAACGGTGGGAGCACCGAACCGATCTGGTGGGTGAAGATCCCGCGCTCGCCGGTTGCCACGTCGGTGCCCGCATAGACGATCTGGGTGCTGTCGGGAGACCAGAACGTGACGCTCTGTTCGAACTGGTCGAAGAACGGCACGTAGTTGCAGGCGAAGGTCGGCGTGGGCACGAACCGCGGCCCATCGACGATGTCCGAGCCCGTCCAGAAGCGCCACTCGTACACGGCAGTCTCGGTGTCGCAGCCGTTGCCGGCCTCGACCTCGATGAGCCATGCCAGCTGGTTGCCGTCGGGGCTCCATACGAACGCGATCGCCGGACCCTCGGACCGGGGCTGGCGCGGATCGGGATGCAAGGGGATGGGATCGCCGCCGAAGGTGGCCATCAGGGTCAGCTGATCGCGCGGGATGGGATCGACGATGTCGACGATGTCGTCGGGCTGGAACGCCGCTGTGATGGTCTCGGGCACCGGCGCGACGGCCGGATCGAGGACCTGCAACGCGATCAGCCCCGTGGCCGGGGCCACGGTGAACTGGAGGTAGCCGTCGTAGGTGGCGATGGGGCGCCGGCCGGCCCCCTGGTCGCCGGCGACGACCAGGAAGTCCTCGTCGTCGACGGTGTCGGCGTACACGAGCGGCACCGGCCCCTGCATCCACTGGGGCGCCTGGAAGGCGCCGGGCAGGGGCTCGAGGACCTGCGGTGACCCCTCGAGCGGCACGATGTCGAGGCGGACGCCGCTCGCGTGGACCAGGAACTCGTCGCCGTCGGGGCTCCACGAGAACCAGAAGGGCGAACCCTCGTCGACCCGCTGGTAGTCGAGTTCGTCGGCGGCGAGGTCGACGACGCCCAACTCGAATCCCGTCCGGCCCGGTCCGAGCGCGGCGATGCGCGTGGTGGTCGGATCCCATGACAGCAGGAACGGCGCAGACGGTGTCGATTGCTGGATCCAGGCGCTGCCGTCGAAGCGGGCCGAGCGGATCTCGGGGTCGTCGCCTCCGGGCCGGCTGGTGACCCATGCCAGACGGCTGGCGTCGGAGGACCAGGTCGGGAACCGGTTGACCGTTCCCTCCGAGGCAGCGGTGAGCGGGATCTGGTTGGTGCCGTCGCCGAGCATCGTGAACAGCTGCCCGTCGGCGGTCTCGACGGCGATACGGGGGCCCTGTTCGAGCGTGAGGTCGGGATCGAGCTCGGCACGACCCGGCGGATCGGGGACCGGGGTGGGGGAGGGGGCCGGTGTCGGTGTGGGCTCGGCCGGCGACGTTTCTGCGTCGGATGGGTCGGTGTCGCCGTCGTCGTCGGGTGATTCGTCGGCGGCGGGTGCGTCGGGTGTGGGCTGGGCCTGGCCGAAGCCCTCGTCGCCGTCCGCGCACGATGCGGCCACGAGCGCGGCGGCCAGCAGGAGCGCGATCAGGGCGCGAAGCGACAGGGTTCGCGCGGGTGGCGGGGGGCCGGACGACACCGGCTCAGGCTATCGGCTGGTCCGGCTGCGGTTCCCGCGGGAGACGGGTCGGTGTGGGTTGGGTCAGCGCTGGGTGAAGTTGGTCCAGCGCGCGCCGTCCCACCAACGAAGCCGCCCGTCGGCGGTGGGGTCGGGGTACCAGCCCGCGACCGGCGCCGATGCGGCCGCTGCCGACACGGCACCGGCGGACGCTGCCGCTGCGGTGGCAGAGCCGGCGGCAGCTGCGCCGGCAGAACCGGCGAGACCCATTGCCTCGGCACCGCCGACGAGCGCCGACCAGCTCGCCGGCCGCTCGGTGAGGGTGCGTTGGTGGCCTGCGACCGCAGCCAGCTGCTCTTCGGATGGGCCGGTGTAGGGGGTGAGCCCTTCCATGGCGCGCAGGGTGTCGATGCGCTCGCGCAGCGGGGGGTGGGTGTTGAACAGCGAGTTGAACCGTTGCCCCTTGTGGCCACGCTCGAGGTCGTCGGGCGTCTCGATCCACATGTGCGACGTCGCATGCGAGGTGCGGCGCAGCACGGTGACGTCGGCGTCGAGCTTTTCGAGGGCCCGCCGCAGACCCTCGGGATTGCGGGTGAGTTCGACGGCGCTGGCGTCGGCGAGGCCCTCGCGGCTGCGCGAGATGGCGGCGCGCAGCAGCCCTGCGGCGAGCGGTGCGAGCACGAGGACGAACAGGAAGCCGACGATGGCGATGATGGCCTGGGGTCCGCCGTTGTTGTTGCTGCTGCTGCTGCGACGGTTCCCGCCGGAGAGCGCTCCGAAGTAGAGGAAGCGCCAGAACAGGTCGGCGATCAGGGCGATGGCGCCGGCGGTGGCGACGGCGACGGTCATGACCCGGATGTCGTTGTTGCGGATGTGGGCCATCTCGTGGGCGATGACGCCCTGGAGCTCGGAGCGCTCGAGCTTGTCGAGCAACCCGGTGGTGGCGGCGATGGCGGCGTGTTCAGGGTTCTTGCCGGTGGCGAAGGCGTTCGGTGCCGGGTCGTCGACGACATAGACACGCGGCTTGGGCAGGCCGGCGGCGATGGCCATCTCCTCGACGAGGTTGTGCAGGCGCTGGTACTCGTCGGGGTCCGCCGGCTTCGCACCGTTTGCTGCGATGGCGATGCGGTCCGAGGCCTGATAGCTGCCCCAGGTTCCGGCCACTGCGATACCGATGCCGATCGCAGCGGCGATGACGCCGCCGATGAGGAGATAGGACACCGTGATGGCCACGGCGGCGAGCAGGAGGAAGCTGGCGGCCATGAGCCACCAGGTGGTCCGGCGGTTCGCCGCTTGCATGGCGCGGAAGTCGGTCGTCATGGCGTGACCCGCTGGGCAGGGCGGAACAGCGGCAGCAGTGGCGTTCGCTCGCGGTGGTCGGCCGTGCGATGATCAGCCTGTCTGCGCGTACGCTCGCCACCGTGAGCCCTCGGTGGCGCCGTCGTGGCGTCGGATCGATACAGGAGCACGATGGAAGACTACGAGCAGGAGTCCGAGCGGCGCGGTCTTCCCGTGCAGACGGTGCTCGGCGACGAAGGCGACCGACGCCGCGCGATCGCCAGCATCGCGATCACGGCGGTTGTCGGCATCGTGCTGCTGGTGCTCGCGCTGATCGTCGGAGGCGACGGCCCCTGGTGGTTCTTCGCCGTGCTCGGCACGATCGCGATCCTCACCGTCGTCATAGCCGCATGGAACGTTCGTGTCTGGGTGGTGTGGGGAAACCCGCAGCTCTTCCTTCCGTCGTCGCAGGACCTGCTCCTCGGCGACCGGGTCACGGTGCGGTTCCGTCGACGGGCGCGCGGGCCCGTGCAGCCCTCCGAGGTACACGTCACGGCGCGGCTTCGCTGCTACGAAGAGGCGCTCGGCACCGCAGATGGAACCGACGAGACCGAGGTCGAGGTCTTCGATGCCCCCGTCGAGGTGAGCCGGATCGATGTCGTCGGGTCGGCCGTCGAGGCGGACCTGGTCGTCGAGGTGCCCGTGTTCGCGGCACCGCCGTCGATGGAGCTCACCCGCCACCGGGTCGGCTGGCGGCTCATCGTCAGGATCGAGGCGCCGGGAGCCCCCGACGACGACTCGACCTTCGCGGTGACCGTGGCGCCGCGGCTGGCCGACCGCGTGCTCGTCGAGGCCACACCATGAGCCCCGAGCTCCACCTCGACGCCGAGGTCGGCGAGTGCGGCGACGCCATCACCGGAACGATCGCCTGGGCTGACGGGATGACGCCACCGGTGCGTGCCGCCGTGCGGCTGCGCCACCGCGCCGACGGTGCGGGCCTCGTCGACGAGACCGACGGCCACGATCCCGTCCGATGGGACGAGAGCGGCCGCTTCTCGTGCCCGATCCCAGCGGTCGGCCCGATCTCGTTCAGCGGCCGGCTGGTCTCGGTCTCGTGGTCGGTCGAGGTCGTCGATCTCGCCGCCGATGCCGTGCTCGCCTCGGCGCCGGTGACCGTCGTCCCCACCGGTGGCCTCGCGCTGTGGGCGCAGCGCATGGCCGGTCCGCCGGCGGTCACGTGAGCGCCGCCGAGTCGGCGGACGACATCGATCTGTCTCCGTTCGACGAGAGTCTGCTGCTCCACGCCACCGCACCCGGTGTGTACGAACGCGTCATCGACACGACGTGGTGGGGTTGGAACGGCCAGTTCGGCGGCTACGTCCTGGCGCTCGCCCTCGAGGCCGTTCGCCGGCACAACCCCGACCCGGCGCTGTCGGAGCGGTCGCTCACGCTGCACTTCCTGCGGCGCCTGCCCGAAGGGGCGTGCCGCATCGAGGTGACCACCGAGCGTCAGGGCCGCACCGCCGCCACGTTCTCCATCCGCATGTTCGTCGAGGATCGTCTGTGCGTGGCGGGCCTCGCACTGTTCGGCAGCGACCGGCGCAACGAGGAGTTCCAGCACGCACCGGTGCCGTCGCTCGACCCGCCCGTCGGCGAGCCCTCGCCGGTCCCGCTGCCGGGTGAGGCCCTCGACCAGCTCGATGTCTGGCCCGGCGAGGCGATGCGGTTCCCGATGCCCGATCCGCCCGAGGCGGTCGGTGGGTGGATGCGCCTGCGCAACGGGGGCCGTGCCGACGAGCGGTTCTGTGTTCTGGCCGCCGACGCGTACCCGCCGGCGTTCCTCTTCCACCACAGCCGCCCCGCCATCGGCGGGACACTCGAGTTCACCGCCCAGTTCCGCACGCCGCCACCGGACCGCGTGGTCAGCGGCGAGGAGCCCGTCCGACTGGTGCTGCGGGTCAAGGCGTCGGTCGCGGGCTACATCGACGAGGACTGCGAGATATGGAGCGCCGATGGTCGTCTCCTGCTGCAGAGCCGTCAGCTGCGCTACAACGAACTGTCCGACGATGCCCCCGTGAAGACCACGGCGGCCGAGGTGTACCCATGAGCGAACCGACCGGCCGCCCCGTCATCATCGATACCGATCCCGGACAGGACGACGCCATCGCCATCTTGTTGGCGCTCGGTTCGCCCGAGCTCGACGTGCTGGGTGTGGTGGCGGTTGCCGGCAACGTGCCGCTGCCGCTCACGACCCGCAATGCCCTGTTGATCTGCGAGCTCGCCGGCCGGACCGACATCCCGGTCTTCGCCGGCTGCGAGCGGCCGATGGTGCGACGCCTCGTCACCGCCGAGGCCGTGCACGGCAAGACCGGGCTCGACGGACCCGACTGGGCCGAGCCCACCATGGCGTTGCAGGACGCCCACGGCGTCGACTGGATGATCGACACGCTGCGCGCCAGTGGCGACGACGGCGTGACCATCTGTGCGTTGGGTCCGCTCACCAACGTGGCCATGGCGTTGGTGCGTGCCCCCGATGCCGCCGGCCACATCCGCGAGATCGTCACGATGGGTGGCGGCTGGTTCGTCGGCGGCAACGTGACCCCGGCAGCGGAGTTCAACATCTACGTCGACCCCCATGCCGCCCACGTCGTCTACTCCAGCGGTGTACCCATCGTGACGATGTCGCTCGACGTCACCCACAAGGCGCTGATGCGCCACGAGTGGATCGCGTCGCTGCGCGAGACAGGGCCCGTCGGAGTCGCGGCCAACGAGATGCTCACGTTCTACGAGCGTTTCGACCTCGAACGCTACGGCGACTTCGGCGGTCCGGTCCACGACCCCGCGACCGTCGCCTGGCTGCTCGATCCCGACCTCTATGGGGGCAAGGACGTCTTCGTCGAGATCGAGACCGGGTCCGAACTGACGATGGGCATGACCGTGGTCGACTGGTGGGGAGCGCGCAAGGGCGAACCCAACGCCCGCTGGGTCACCGAGGTCGACGCCGACGGCTTCTTCGCACTCATCTCCGAGCGCATCGCCGCGCTCGACGCTGCACGCTGACCGACACCAGCCCGCCACCGACGATCCAACCGCAGCGACATCATCAGCGGGACCTCGCGGCCGGCCAGGCCACCACACCCACGCCTGGCGCGAACCGGTCGGACCGCGCCGGGTGCTCCCGGAAACCGGTCTCGCGCGTCGTGGGTTGCCTCGTCGACAGGGTTTCTTAGGCTACGGCGATCGATGAACGACATCCGGTACTCGCCCTTGGAGCCACGCAGTGACGAATCCCATGCCCACCGACACCGACGGCTTGATCGAAGAGGTACTGACGAAGGAACAACAGGACGCGCTGCGTCCTGATGTCGTCCTCGACATGCTCCGAGAAGGCAATGCGCGATTCGTTGCGGGCGAGGTCACGATCCGCAATCACAGGGCACAGATCCGCAAGGCCGCAGCCAGCCAGTTCCCCAAGGCGATCGTGTTGTCCTGTGTCGACTCCCGCGTCCCGGTCGAAGACGTCTTCGACCGTGGCATCGGTGACATGTTCGTCGCGCGCGTCGCCGGGAACTTCGTGAACCCCGACATCTTGGGTTCGATGGAATTCGCATGCCACGTCTCGGGAGCCAAGGTGATCCTGGTCCTGGGCCACGAACACTGCGGCGCGGTGAAGAGCGCGATCGACGGCGTGGAGCTCGGGAACATCACCGAGATGCTGTCCAAGCTGACCCCGGCCGTGGAGCAGACGCCGGGTTTCGACGATGCCCGTACCAGCGCGAACCCGGCGTTCGTCCATGCCGTCGCGGAGAACAACGTGCGCATGACGATGGATCGCATCCGTGACGAGAGCGAGATCCTGGCCGCCATGGAAGCCGCGCAGGAGATCGCGATCGTCGGCGCCTTGTACGACATGGACGATGGCACCGTCTCGGTTCTCGACTAGGGCTCACGTTCCCGATCGATGAACTACGACAAGAAGAACTTCAAGGGCGACATGAGCGGCGGCCTGGTCGCCGGCATCATCGCCCTGCCCCTTGCGCTGGCGTTCGGCGTGCAATCCGGCATGGGCGCAGCGGCCGGGCTCTACGGGGCGATCGCCGTCGGGATCTTCGCGGCCATGTTCGGCGGGACTCCGACGCAGGCCTCCGGGCCCACCGGGCCGATGACCGTGGTGTCGGCCGCGATCGTCGTCTACGCGATCGATGCCACCGGCGACCTCGAGAGCGGGCTCGGCATCATCTTGCTGTCCTTTCTGGTGGGCGGCATCTTGCAGATCGTGCTCGGCCTGTTGGGCATCGGAAAGTACATCCGCTACTTCCCGTACCCGGTCATCTCCGGCTTCATGAGCGGCGTCGGACTGATCATCATCATCCTGCAGATCTGGCCACTGCTCGGCAGCAGCTCGCCGAAGTCGACGATCGACGTCTTCACCGACATCGCCGACCCGCTGGGCGACATCAACACCGCTGCAGTCGCCCTCGGTGTGCTCACCCTCGTCGTCAACTACACGTTCCCGCTGATCACCAAGAAGGTGCCATCGGTGTTGGTGGCACTGCTGGTCGGCACCGGCGTGTCCCTGATCTTCGACCTCGATGTGCCCGTCATCGGCGACATCCCGAGCGGCATCCCGTCGCTGCAGATCGACTCGTTCTGGTCGGTCGCCGCAGAGCACTACGTGTTCATCCTCCAGTCCGGCATGACCTTGGCGCTACTCGGATCGATCGATTCGTTGCTGACCTCGGTCATCGCGGACAACATCACCAAGGACCGCCACGACAGCAGGCGTGAGCTGATCGGACAGGGCATCGGCAACGTCGTCGCTTCGGTGTTCGGGGGGATCCCCGGTGCGGGTGCCACCAAGGGCACCGTTGTCGCCATCAACGCCGGCGCCAAGACGCGGCTCTCGGGCATCACCCATGGGCTCTTCCAACTCCTGGCGTTGCTGGGGTTGGGAACACTGGTTTCGCGCATTCCGCTCAGCGTGCTCGCAGGCCTGCTGATCTCTGTGGGCGTAGCGATCATCGACTACCGATCCCTGGCCCACCTCAAGAAGGTGCCGCGTGCCGATGTCTTGGTGATGCTGATCGTGCTCGGCTGGACCGTCTTCGGCAATCTGATCCACGCCGTCGCCGCCGGAGTGGTGCTGGCCAGCATCTTGTTCATGAAACAGTCGGCCGACCTGGCCGAATCCGCATCGACGGTCAAGAAGCTGGATCCCGAACCGGAATGGGAGGACGAGGCCGGCATCGCCGCGGACACGTCGATCTTCGTGAAGCATCTCTACGGGCCGCTGTTCTTCGGCTTCACGTCCGGTTTCCGTAGCCTCGCCGACTCGCTACCCGACGACGCAACCACGATCGTGGTTCGCATGGAACAGGTGCCGAGCATCGACCAGTCCGGGCTCTACACGCTCGAGGACACGCTGCTGCAGCTCGTCCAACAGGACAAAGAGGTGGTGGTGACCGGTCTGCAGACCCAACCCGAGGACATGCTGCGCCGGATCGGCATCATTCCGAACCTCGTTGCCGAGGAGAAGGTCTTCGCAACCTTCGAGGCCTTCAGAGACCGAGATCAGGCCCCGGCCAGAGTTTCTGATCCGGTCTAGGAGACTGCTGAGCAATACATGGCACCGATCTCGACGCCCATCCGCCGCCACTCGCTGCGTTCCCGAAACCTCTATTCCGCCACAAGGAGTATCGGTTTCCGCGCCTTGCGATTGGCGACGCCTGGTCGCCGATCTCGGCACCGGCATTACTCAGCAGTCTCCTAGGAGGCAGTTGTCAGTCGGGCTGGGAGAGGATGAGGCCGCTGGTCGGGACCGCGGTGCCGGCGGTGACGAGGGTGTTGACGACGTCGGGGACCTGGTTGACCGACGTGCCCCGGATCTGGCGCACGCCCTCGGCGATGCCGTTCATGCCGTGGATGTACGCCTCGCCGAGCTGGCCGCCGTTGGTGTTGATCGGCAGCCGGCCGCCCAGTTCGATGGCGCCGTCGGCGATGAAGTCCTTGGCCTCGCCCTTGGCGCAGAACCCGAACTCCTCGAGCTGGGGCAGCACGAGCGGGGTGAAGTGGTCGTAGATCGTGGCGGTCTGGATGTCGTCGGGTCCGAGCCCTGTCGACTCCCACAGCTGGCGGGCGACCACGCCCATCTCGGGGATGCCGGTGATGTCGTCGCGGTAGTAGCTGCGCATCATGTGCTGATCCTCGGCGACGCCCTGTGCAGCGGCGGCGATGATGGCCGGCTTCTGGGCCAGGTCGGCGGCGCGCTCGGCGGTGGTGACCAGCAGCGCCTGACCGCCGTCTGACTCCTGGCAGCAGTCGAGCAGGTGCAGCGGCTCGACGATCCAGCGCGACGCCTGGTGCTCTTCGAGGGTGATGGGCTTGCCGTAGAAGAACGCCTTGGGGTTGGTGGCGGCGTGCTTGCGGTCGGCCACGGCCACCCGGCCGAAATCCTCGGAGGTGGCGCCGGTCTCGTGCATGTAGCGGGTGGCGAACATGGCCACCCACTGCGCCGGCGTCAACAGGCCGAACGGCGAGGTCCAGCTGAAGCTGACGTCGAAGGCCTCGGGGCTGTTGTGCTGATCCTGCACGCCCTGGCCGAACCGGTGCCACGAGCGCTCGTTGAACGCCCGGTAGCAGAGCACGTAGTCGGCGGCGCCGGAGTAGACGGCCTGCGCGGCCAGCGCGACGGTGCCGCAGGCGGCGCCGCCGCCGTGGTGGACCATCGAGAAGTGGGTGAGCTCGGGAATCCCCAGGTTGCGGGCGACCTCGATCTCGGTGTTGCGTTCGGCCGAGTAGACGACCATGCCGTTCACCTTCGACGGCTCGAGACCGGCGTCGGCGCACGCGGCGAGGCACGCCTCGGTGGCGAGCTGCATGGGGGTACGGCCGGAGTCCTTCGAGAACTCGGTGGCGCCGATGCCGGCGATGGCGGTCTTGCGGGCGAATTCGAGCATCAGGCGCTCCCCTCGATGGATGCGGCGTGGGCGACGGTGCCCGGCAGTGCGATGTCGGCGGTGCCGGTGACGTGGGCGCCGAGGCTGTTGCGGCCGATGAACCCGACGGTGACCGTGCCGTCGTCGGCGACGGCGCTGACCGACCCCGACATCGTCATGGTGTCGTACGGGTAGTTGGGGGCGCCGAGGCTGATCTTCAGGTTCCGGAACACCACGTCGGGGCCGGCCCAGTCGCCGATCCAGCGGTTGACCAGCCCGCTGGTGGTCAAGATGTTCATGAAGATGTCCTTGGAGCCCTTGGAGACGGCGGCGTCGCGGTTGTGGTGGACGTCCTGGAAGTCGCGGGTGGCCAGCGCCGTCGACGCGATCAGTAGGGGATCGAGCGGGATGGGGCACAGCGGCAGTGCGTCGCCGACGGAGACGTCGTCGCCGGTCAGGGTGTCGGTGCGGCGTTGCGGTTGCGCGGGGCGGAACTGGTGCAGGGTGACGTCGGGGTCGGAGTTGGTGGGCGGGAAGCACAGCTCGAGCGGCATGCCGATCTCGAGCTGCGCGGGGGTGACCCCGACGATGTTGGACACCAGGCGCACGCCCTCGGCGAGCTCGACGAGGCCGACGACGAGCGGGTAGTCGAACGACGGCACCTGCGGGTAGTGGGGCACCGCGTAGCTGTAGAGCGTGGCCTTGCCGGATGCGACGATCCAGTCGTAGTCCATCGACCCGGTGCGAGGGTTGGCGTTGGCCGGCGGGTGCACGAGCGTGCCGTCGTCGGTGAAGCGCTGGATGCGCAGCTCGTGGGCGGCGAGGCCCTCCCAGTGCCAGGCCTGGTCCTGGTTGTACTTCGGGCGCGGCCGGGTGGGTCGGGGCTTGGGGGGCATGACGACATCGGGGTCGAGACCGGCGTCGATCAGCGCCTGACGCTTCGGGTCCGGTGCCTTGGTGGCCTGGCGGCCGGTGCCGGGGCGGAACTTCAGGATCCGGAAGAACAGCGAGCCGACGTGTTCGCCGTGCTGGTCGTGGTACTCGACCTCGGTGGTGACGAAGTGGCCGATGCCCAGCCCGGTGGTCTTCTCCTCGGACACGTCGACCAGCTTGGTGACGCCGGTGAGGACGTCGCCGGGGCGCAGGTAACGGTGGTAGACCTGCTCGGAGTTGGTGGCCACCACGCTGACGAAGCCGGCTTCGTCGAGCAGCGTGTACACGCCGGCGCTCGGCTCGTTGGGGTCGCGTGGTGGTTGGGCGCCCATGCGCAGACCGGGCATCGTCCACACGTTGAGGGTGGCGGGAGGGGCGACGATGCCGCCGTGGATGCCCGCCGCGGCGACGTCGGCGTCGGTGAAGTGGGGGTTGGCCTCCGACATGGCGTCGCACCAGTTGCGGATGGTGGGGACGTTCACCGGGTCGCGTGCGAGCTGGGGGCTGCCGGTGCTGCCGACCTGGCTGCGCAGGCGGGCCAGGAACGCCGCCTTGTCGGCTTCGGTGGTCTCGTCTGCCGTCGCGGTCTGGCTCATTGCTCGACCGTCCTCCCCGTGCTGCGGTGTCTGCCGGCCGTGACTCTAGTCTCCGGCGCCGGTATCTGACACGGTGTCAGATTCGGGGGGGGTCAGACCGCTTCCCGCTTCTCGCCGTTGATCCTCAGCGGCCGCCGTCGGGCGGAGAAAGCGGGAAAGCGGGGTCTGACCCCATGAGGCGCTGTTCGTGGTCGGCCGGCCAGCGCCGGGGCTGACACTCAGCGCACCAGGTGGTCGTCCGGGCGTCGAGCACCGCAGTGCGCAACGGCTCGCCGCAGCGTTCGCAGGGTTCGCCGCCGCGGCCGTAGCAGCGCAGGTGGTGCTGGTTGGCGCCGGCTGCCCCGTCGGCGCCCACGTAGTCGCGCAGCGTCGTCCCGCCGTTGTCGACGCCCTGGCGCAACACCTCGACCAGCGCGGCGTGCAGCGCCGTCGCCTGGCGCCGGGTCAGCGTGCGGACGGCGGGGTGCACGCCGGCTAGCCAGCAGGCCTCGTCGGCGTAGATGTTGCCGACGCCGGCGACGGGTCGCTGGCTCAGCAACTGGGTCTTGAGGAACCGGCGGCTGGCCCGGACCGCCCGTTGGAGATGGGCTGCGGTGAACTCGTCGGAGAACGGCTCGGGTCCGAGCGACGCCAGCGTGCCCTCGTACCGGCCGCGGGGCACCACCCGGATGCGGCCGAACCGGCGGACGTCGCGGTACCCGAGCACCGAGCCGTCGTCGAAGGTCCACCGTGCCCGCAGGTAGGGATCGTCGGCAGCCACGGTGTCGCCGGGCAGCAACTGACCGGTCATCCCCAGATGCACGATCATCTCGCGATCGTCGTCGAGGCCGAACAACAGGAACTTGCCGCGGCGGTCGATGCGCTCGATGGCGGCGCCGACGACCTCGGTCGCCGGGGCGAACTTCGCCGACGGGTGGCTCCATGCCGAGACGACGATGCGGTCGACCACGATCGGAGCGAGCTGTCGGCGGATGGTCTCCACCTCGGGCAGCTCGGGCACAGGGGGTGACGATACTGCCGCCGGCGCTAGCGTCGCTGCCGATGCCCGAAGACTCCCTACCCGAACACGCTGTGCCCGACCCCACGCCCGTATCCGACCCCGACGATGCCGATACCCGCGCCGACGATGCCGATACCCGCGCCGATGAGGCCGATGAGGCCGACGAGGCCATCGCAGCCTTCGCCGAGGTGCTCGAGGCCGGCTCGGTGCTCGACGAGCTCGACGACGCGGCACGCGTCGAGGCCTGGGCGTCGTCCGCGCTGGGTGTGTGGGCCGAAGCCCCCGATGCGGCCGATCACGACGAGGCGTTCTGCGGCTGGCTCGCCGAGATCGCCGCCGGAGACGACCCCATGGCTCGTCAGGCCCGGCTCGTGCGGGCAGCCGTGCTCGCGCTGAGCCCCACATCGGTCGACGACGAAGAGGCCGATACCGATGCCGATGCCGATGCCGCTGCTGTCGACGATCTGTCCACCGTCGAGGAGCCGCCCGCATGGATCGGCCATCTCGGCACCGCCGCCCCCACACGGGCCTGGCGCGTCGAGCGCCACGGCGTCGAATCGGTCGGCGTCGGTTTCGCATCGAGCGACGGCTCCGAGCACTCCCTGTTGGCCGACGTCGTCGACGACGAACTGACGGCCCTGATCGTCGCCCCCGGCCCCGACGAGCTGTTCGACGGGTCCGAGGATCTCGTCGCTCCAGAGCCCCTCGAGATCGCGCCGGCCGCCGACCGCATCGTCGCCGCATGGAGGCAGCTGCACCGACAGGGGACCGAGACCCCCGAGAGTGTCCACGTCAACGGAGCGCTCGCACGGGCCCGGCTCGCGGCGATCACCGCAGACCGCCTCGACGACCTGCGCACGCCCGTCCGTCCAGCGGCCGACCCGCCTCCGGCGCCGCCGTCGCGTGACACCCTGGCTCTCGAGGCCGATGACGACGACCGTGCCGAGACCGACCGGTGGGCCCGCTCGGTGCTCGACGGGGCCATCGGCCCGGCGCCCGAAGCGGCATCGCCGGCCGTCGACGCGATCGTCGACATCGTGCTGGACGCACTGATTCCCGAACGGATCGGACGTCAGCCGGCCCTCGAACGGGAGGCCTACGGCGCGCTCGAATGGGCCGACTGGCTGGGCGTCGTCATCGAGTCGGTACGCCGGGGTGCCGGCACTCACCTCGATCCCGAAGCCATGGTCGACGCCGTCAATCGTTGCCCCGAGGTGACGTCATCGATCCCGAGGTCGGACCGCTCGTACTACGCGTGGGCGTTCTCGCTGGTGCTCGCACTGTGGCGGCGCGCCGGTGTGGTCGACGACGAGGGGCGGCTGACGCCCGACGGCGTCATTGCATTGCCGGCGGCGCTGCGCCGAGCGTGGGGGTCGGTCAGCCCGGTGTGAGCCTGCGGGCAGCACGCCGGGCAGCGACGGCTGCGGCCGCCGACCGTGCGGCGTCATCGCCCGACGCCTCGACATCGGCGGCGCCCACCACGGTGATCGGCCCGAGGCCGAGGGTGGTCACGACTGTCTCGCCGTTCTCGGCAGCGACCGTGTCGACCTCGACGAGAGCCGCCCCGAGACCGAGTGCCTCGACGACGGCCGCAGCTGCGGCATCGACGGGACGCGCCCCGATGCCGCTGCCCTCGACCGACTCGCCGGATTTCCACCAGCGGACCTGCGCCGACCAGCCCGTGTCGGAGCGGTCGAGATCCAGCGCGATGGAATCGGGGTCGGCCCCGGCCGGGCCGTGATCACAGACCGCCGGACCGTGGGCCTCGGCGAGCTGGGCAAGGCGTTCGATGGAGGTGTCGTCGAGCCGATCGTCGCCGAAGAACCACAGGCCCCGGCTCGAGCCCGCCTCGACGACCACCGCCATGGCCCGGTGCGAACCGATGTCGAGATCGTGGCGGCCGGGCACGCCGGCGTCGACGCCGCTCAGGGCGCTGAAGAGCTGATACGCCTCGGTCGGATGCAGCGAAGCGAGGTCGGGCGAGCGGAGCGTCAGATCGGCGCTTCCGAAGGGGTCATCGAGGTAGCCGCACACCCGTAGCGGGCCTCGTGAGGCCATGGCCGTCAAGGCGCGTTCGATCAGTTGCTCGGTTGTCGAACCTCGTGGGACCGGTGCCGTCGACGCTCCCGTGAGAATGGTCGACAGCCCGCGTCCGAGGCCTCCCGCTGGCATTGACATCATCGTCTCGATCGGCAGGCGCAGCGCAGACCTGAGTCAAACCCCGGCCGGGACCGCGGGTTCCGGTGTGCTCACGCCCCGACCGCCAGCAGTTCGAGCGCCGGGGCATCGGCACGGACCCGACCCGCGAGATGGCGGACCTCGACCTCGGCCCGACCCTCGGGGCAGTGTTCGACGAACGGACACCATGCACACAACGGACCCGTCTTGGCCTCGAACTCGCCGCTGTCGCAGGCGCTGCGCAGGCCCTCCCAGGTGGAACGCAGCGACTCGATCGCCTCGTCGATGTTGTCCTCGGTGACGTCGACTTCGATGATGCGCTGATCGAGATACAGCAGACGGGCCCGGGCCGGGCGGGTGCCGGTCGACTCGGCGATGGCAGCCGCGTACAGCAGCACCTGCGCCAGCCGGGCGTCGGCATAGCGCTCCTTGGGGGCCTTGCCCGACTTGTAGTCGGCGACGACCAGCTCGTCGTCCTCGACATCGACCCGGTCGACGATGCCCCGGAACGGGACATCACCCAGGTGGACCCGGACGTCGCTCTCGGTGGCGTAGACCTCGACGATGGCCGGATCCTCGATGCGCCACAGACCCTCGATGGCCTGCCAGCCCTTCCAGCGGAAGTCCCGAGCTGCCGCGGCGTCGAGCTGCAGGGCCCGGAAATCGCGATCTCGTTCGATCTCGGGCCACGCCGTGCGGGCGAGCTCCTTGGCCCGAACCACGGTGCGATCGGCCTTCGGCTCGCACAACAACAGCTCGAGCACCCGATGCGCGAAGGTGCCGACCAGCGCCGGGACCCCCGGTGGATCGGGCATGCGGTCCACATAGCGGTGCTTCCACTTGCGGGGGCACTGCTGGAACATCGAGGCACTGGACGGCGACAGATAGGCGGGCAGCATCGAATCGGCAGCGACCGCGGACCCGTCGTCGGGCAGCGGTTCGAGATCGAGATCCAAGATGTCCTGCCCGAATTCCATGGCTGTAGTTCTACCACGGGGGTGTGACACTCCTTGTTGGGCCGGCTCGTCTCCGGCGTGCTCGCGGTGTTGCTGGGCCGGCTCGTCTTCGGCGGGCTCGCGCCGGGATCCTCCTCGTTCGGTCGTCGCACGGTCGGTCCGGTGGGCACGTCGCCGGCTGGTGTCGGCGGGCTGCGCAGCAGCGGCGTCGGGCCGAGACGGCCGAGGGGGTGCCCAAGGGACCCGCCGGGGTGCGTCGGCCGTCTCGGGTGCGGCGCGGAGCGCCGACGTGTGTCCCTGTCTCGCGGCCCTGCACTGCTGATCCCGGTTCGGTCAGCCGTGTGGGGTGATGACCGGTCGTTGCGGCCCGGCGAGGAGGGCTTCCTGGGCGTGCTGCGCCTGGGCGCTCATGGGGCTCGGGGAGGACGTTTGTGACGAGTTTGCACAGCCGTCGTGTCGATGCCGGGGGTGGTGTCATCTGCGGCTGTGCAAACTCGTCACAAACGTGACTGGCACGGCAGATCTGTCTCCGGTGGGCTTGCGCCGCGATCCCTGGCCCGTGGACGTCTCACGCACGTTCCGGGATGCGCGTCGCCGTCCTTCGCCGATCTGCTGGCATCGACGCTCGGCTCCCCCTCGACCACAGGTCATGACCCGTGGAGGTCGGCCCTCGTGGCGTGGTCTAGGTTGGGCCGGTCCGGCTCGTGGCCGCAAGGGGGACCTCCGGTGACCGACGTCGATCTCGCCTCGCCTGCCAGCTTCGCCGCCGGTCATCCGGTCGCGATGTACGACTGGCTGCTCGCCAACGATCGGGTCCATCGCCACGAGACCGCCGAGGGAGCGTTCTGGGCGGTGACCGGCCACGAAGAGGTGCGCCAGGCATCTCGTGATCACGCGGCACTCAGCAACGAGTGGGGCATCTCGCTCACCTCTGCCGGCGAGGACGTCCGGGCCTCGCTGAACACGATGATGCTGATGATGGACCCGCCGGCCCACACCGCCTACCGACGGTTGGTGTCGAGCGCATTCACGCCGCGTGGTTCGGCCGCATGGACCGACCGTGTCGATGCCCTGGCCCGCCGGATCGTCGACGCCGTCGCACCACGGGGCGAATGCGAGCTCGTCGGTGAGGTGGCCGGGGAGATGCCGTCGTTCGTGGTGGCCGACATGCTCGGCCTGCCGCCGGAGGAGGGCAGGCAGCTCTACCACTGGACCGAGATCGTCCACACCGATCCGTCGGCCGTGAGCGACGCCGACCGCCGCACGGCGATCATGAGCCTCATCGGTCGGGGCGTCGAGGTGTACCACGAGCGACGGGCCGACCCCGGCGACGACCTGGCGTCGGTGCTTGCCAACGCGTCGGTCGACGGCCACGAGATGACCGTCGAGGCGTTCGCGTCGGTCTTCATGCTGCTCGTCGACGCCGGCGGCGACACCACCCGCAACCTCGTGGGCGGCGGCATCGAGCAGCTGCTCGCTCGGCCCGAGCAGCTCGCCTGGCTCCTCGATGATCTCGATGCCCGCCTGCCCGCCGCGGTCGAGGAGCTGCTGCGCTTCTGCAGCCCGGTGGTGCACATGGGCCGCCAGGCGGTCGCCGAACTCGAGCTCGGGGGCACGACCATCCGGGCCGGCGAGCGAGTGGTGCTGTTCTACGGCGCCGCCAACCGGGACCCGCTGGTCTTCGATCGCCCGAACGAGCTCGACCTGGCCCGGCATCCGAACCCGCATGTGGCGTTCGGCGCGGGCGGCCCGCACTACTGCCTGGGCAGCCACCTCGCCCGGATCGAGATCATTGCGATCCTGCGGGAGTTCCTGGGCCGCTGCCGCGACCTCGAGCTCGCCGGCCCGGTCGAACGGCTCGAGAGTGCCTTCATCGCCGGACCCCGCGCCATGCCCGTCCGCTTCACGCCGGCATTGGCCACGGTCGATCGATGACCGGCAACCCGCAGGTGCTCATCGCGGCCGTGCCCGACGGACCGCTCGTGCCCGACCACTTCGAGCTGCACGACAGCGACATCCCGGAGTGCGAAGAGGGCCAGGTGCTGTGCCGCACCATCGCCCTCACCATCGGCGCGGGCCAGCGTGCGGGCCTGCAGGGAAGTGCGAGCTATGCGGGCGCAGCGCGCTCGGGCGTCGTGATGGGCGGCACGGGCGTCGCGCAGGTCGAGGTGTCGAAGGCCGATGGGTTCGCGCCCGGCGACCTGGTCGTCGGGCCCACCGGCTGGCAGACCTTCGCCGCGATGAAGGCCTCGCACGTCCGCACGGTGCCCTCCGGTGCCGATCCCGCGCTCCATCTCGGGGTGCTCGGCACGAATGGCCTCACCGCCTACTTCGGCCTGCTCGACATCGGCGCGCCCCGGCCCGGCGAGACGGTCGTGGTGTCGGCTGCAGCGGGATCGGTCGGCCACCTCGTCGGACAGATCGCCAAGCTGAAGGGCTGCACCGTGGCGGGTGTCGCCGGCAGCGACGAGAAGTGCCGTGTCCTGGTCGACGAGCTCGGGTTCGACGCCGCCGCGAACCACAGGGACTCCGGCTTCCGTGACGCGTTCAAGGCCGCCACCCCGAACCGCATCGATGTGTACTTCGACAACACCGGCGGCGACATCTTGGGCAGCGCCCTGTTCCGGATGAACACCTTCGGCCGCATCGTGTGCTGTGGTGCCGTGAGCCAGTACGACACCGCCGAGCCGGCGGGGAGCCCCCGTGGCATCCCCGGTCTGCTCGTCAACAACCGCGTGACCATGCGGGGCTTCCTCGTCTTCGACTACGCCGACCGCTACGACGAGGCCGTCGACGCGTTGACCGGGTGGATCGCCTCCGGCGAGCTCCGACCGCGGGTCACCGAGTTCGACGGGCTCGGTGCTGCGCCGGGCGCATTCGTGGGCCTGCTCGGTGGCGACACGATCGGCACGACGATCGTGCGCATCGCCTGACGGTGCGGCTCGACGGTTACGACTGGCGCTACGTCGCCCCTATCTGCGAGGACGTCGACTACGAACGCCGAGGGCGAATGGGCCAGAAGAAGTGGGGCTCGATCGAGGATGCCACACAGCTTCGACCGTCAGATCGTCGGTGGGTGGTGGCGTCGGTGGTGGCAGGGGGCGCAGCGGAGCTGGAGTTCGTCGACGATGGTGCGGCGGCTGGCTTCGTATTCGGGGACGTGGTCGTATTCGCCGAGGTCGTGGCGGCCGCAGTCGACGCAGCTGCGGTCGCGTTCCTTCACGACTCGTCGTTGACGGGCTGTCGGGTGACGCTGGCGACCGGACGCGTTGATGGGCTTGCCGTCGGCGTCGTGGATCAGCACCCGCAGGAACGCGTCCGATACGAGCTCGGTGATGACGGTGTCACAGATCGGGGTGCCGTCATCAGTCGTCGCGCCGTCGCCGCGGACATGGAAGATCACCTCGGTGTCGACGCGTCCGGTGCCCTCGTCGAGGACCTCCTCGATGGTGTCCGCGTACTGGGCGGCCGTGGAGGGGTAGGTGCCGTCGGCCTCGCGGCGGGCCTTCGAACGCATCACCAACACCGACAACAACGAGATCAACACCGCAGCGATGTGCGGTTGCAGGCGCAGGGTGAACACGACCATGCCGTCGGCCTCGGTGCGCCACTTCACCGAACGCGACGCCCGCTGGCGCGCCGCGATGTCCTCGTCCGGAAGGTTGCGCCGCATCCACGTGGCGATGACCTTGCCGACCTCGGCCGCCGCCACACCGGCCACCAACTCGACGAGCTCGGCCTCGTTCTCCGGGCTGGCCGTACGCGTCAGGGTGCGGACCGTCGAATACGACAGACGCCGCTCGGCGAACGCCTGAGCCGTCACCGGCAACACGGTGAGGGCCTTGCCGATACGGATCCACTCCCGTGCCGTGCACGCCTCGACGTCGGCCACCGTGGCGAGCCAGTGCGCCGCCGTGGGCGAACCGTCCAGGATCCACTCGGGAGACTCGGCGAACGCGGCTGCAGCCACGACGATGCGGTACTGATAGCGGCGGAGCTCGCCGGACAACGCCACCAACTCCGCCCCCAACGGGCCCGCCCCGACAACCGGGCTTCGTTCCAGGGTGCTTGTGTTCTCCACGGGACCTACTCCTTGGGTGTCGCTACGATCGAGGGATCGGTCAGAGGGGAGGGGCGTTCCTCGATCGTAGCGACCTGTCCACCTCGCCAGGACCGGACGCGTCCGCGGACGCGTCCGACGATCACCGTCGAAACCACAAATCCGCAGGTCAGCGACGCGTCTGCGGACGCGTCCGCCGCTTCGGCGAAGGGCTGCACATCGCCGGAAGTGTGCGGCCGACCGGAACGTTCCCCGCGATGACGAGCAGTCGCCGCTGTCGTCTCGGCGCACGGAAGGCCGATAGCGGATGGGACAAGCCGATCCGCGTCTCGCAGATCTGGCGTGGTCCTCTTGGTTTGGTCGAGAAGCCGGGGTCGCTTGCGGTAACGGCGCGCAGCCGGTCGGTGGCTACGGGAGTTGGCCGTGCAGCCAGCGGTGGATTGCGATGGCGACCGCTGCGGGAGCATCTTCCTGAACGAGATGGCCGGCTCCCTCGATGATCGTCGAGGTGCTGCCCGGGATCGCCGCTTGGAGACGCGATACTCGATCGGGAGGGATCCACGCGTCGTCTGCGCCCCAGATGATGTGGGTCGGCGCGCTGACCGATTCGAGCAGCGTCTCGAACTCGATCGTGTAGCTCTCGTCGGCCTGTGCGATCTGGCGATAGAACGCGCCCTGACCGGCACCGAGCCACGGCGCCACGAGTTGGTCCAACACATCAGAGCGCAGGCCCGGGCTGCTCGCACCCGAGATGTACTCGCGCACAACAGCTTCGTGGATGTTGCTCGGCAGGGCGGCAAACACCTCGGCGTTCTCGGCAACGAGCTGAAAGAACGGTGAACCCCAGGGCCGCAGGGCGACGACGTCGACGAGCGCGAGCGAGGAGACGGGAACCTCATGGATGAGGTGAGTGCGGAGCGCGACCGCTCCGCCGTAGTCATGGGCGACGACGTGTGGAAGCTCGATGCCCCAGTGTCCGATCAGCGCTGCCATGAGCTCTCCCTGTGCTCGCAGCGATACATCGCCATCGGGTTTGTCGGACTGGCCGTAGCCGACCATGTCCCAGGCGAAGACCGTCCAGTCGGTCTCGAGCGCGTCGATGACAGATCGCCAGACGAAGCTCGACCACGGTGTCCCGTGGCAGAGCACGACTGGAGGCCCGTCGCCGAAGCGGCCGTGACGGACGGTACTTCCGTGCCAGTCGAAGGTGCGATCAAGGACGGGTGACGGCGAGGGCACGGATTGGCAGAGTAGTAGGAGTCATGTCGCGGAGTCTGGGGCAGCGGACAGCGCCGATGCCGCGCACGTGGGTGTCCTGCCTGATGGCGGGTGTCACTCGCTGCCGAGGTCGAACATCGTCACCTTGGTGGGGCGGCCGCCGAGGCTCGTGTAGAAGGCGAGCGCGTGGGTGTCGTCGTCGTCGGCGGGCACGAACACGACATCGATCCCGCGATCGGCCGCACCGGTGACCAGCGCGTCGACGAGGCGACGGCCGATGCCGCGCCGTTGGCGGTCGGCTCTCACGGCGAGGTCGTAGACGAAGAGCTCCGTGCGTTCGTGGCGGGTCATCGCCAGCTCGTGGCCGGTGATGCATCCGATCGCCTCGCCGGCCTCGAAGGCCACGATCGCCCAGAACGACTCGTCGGCGAGAAGGCCCGCCACGTAGCCGTCGGACAGCACGTCGGGGTCCTCGTCGAACACGTCGTGCATCATCTCGAACGCGGCCCGAGCCCGCTGGACGTCGCCGACGCCGAGCCGCTCGATCACCACCCCACCGACGCTCCCGCCGGGGTCCGCCACAGTGCGAATGATCGTCCAGTAGCCACGCATCAGCTCGTGTGACCAGGCGGGCTGGCGGACGGGGGTCCTCGGCGCGAACTCGACCATGGAGGGCTTGAGGTCGAGGACCGGGGTGCCGTCGATGGCGTCGAGTCCTCGGACGGTCACGACCCGCTGATCGACCTCGACGATCTCGCAGGTCGTCACGCCGATCCGGTTCGGCCGGCCCTTCGCCCGCTGGGCGAAGATCCCGACCCGCGGCCAGTCGGCCCTGCCGCGTGGGTGACGGGCGCCGACGGTGATGGTCGCCTCGTCGACCTGGTCGAACACGTAGACGACGTCGACGTGGGAGAACTCGTCGAGCCCGTCGAGCGCGTCGGGCGGGAACCGGTCGTCCAGGACGATCTCGCAGAGCATGTCGCCCCAGTCGTCGTCGATCGGTTCGGCACGCCCGCCGCGCACGACCGCGATCGGAACCATCTCGATGGCATTCGGTCGGGTCGGCTGCGTCGTCATGGCAACTCCCTGGTCTCAGGCGGGGGCGGGATCCAACGTGTCGTGGAAGCCGAACTGGGTATGGGGGCCGAAGATGATCTGTTCGAGCAGGCCGACGCCCTCGATGCCGTCGACCCGCGCCCGCACCGCGTGGTGCAGGTGCTGTGCGGTGAAGTCGGCGGGGTCGGCGTCGGCGTGGACCCAGTCCTCGCGGCCGATGCGTTCGCCGGCCCACACGCCGTGGCCCCACTCGGGGTTCGTGTAGCCGAGGCCCTTCATCATGAACCAGCCGAGCGACTCGACCTCGAGGGTGCGGGTGGCGCCGGCCGGGTCGCTCATCTCGAAGGTGGCGCGGGCGATCCGGCGGGTTCCCGGCACGAACTCCAGGTGCTGGCCCACCGGGTGGAACCGTTCCAGGCCGGTCGGGTCCGTGACCGTCTCGATCGGGTCGACCACCGGCAGGCGGAAGCCGTCGCCGCGCCAGATCTCGCCGCCGGGGCGCTGGAAGTACCCCAGGCTGCGGCACTCGTCATCGAAGTGGATCGGGGCCCACAGCCAGGCACTGGGCGGGTTCGATGCCTGCGCACGCGGCGACTGCGACCCGACCGGGCGAATACCCCACGAGCGGTCGCGTGCACCCACGACCATGTCGTCGGCCAGCTCGGTGGTGACGCCGTCGACGGTCACCGTGCCCGACCACGAGCCGAACTGCAGGAACCGGGCCATGTCCACGATCGTGAGGTTGCCCGAGTGCATCACCGTGTGGTCCTCGAGCAACGCGCCCACCCGGGCCCGCCAGTGCAGCTCGGCACTGAAGCCGGTGTCGTTCTCGGCCACGTCGATGCGCAACGCCCGCATCGGCTCGACGATCGTGAGGCGCATCGGCCCGACCGAGGTGTCCATCGGATCTGCAGGTGAAGCGCCGCTGGCGTGGAACGCAATCTGTCGGCCGTCGATGGCGATCGAGACCGAACCGTCGACCACGCCCAGGTTCGGGTAGCGCCCGAACGCCGCCTCGACGAGGAACCGGCCCGTGCGCTCGAACGCGCCGAACCAGTAGCGCCCGTAGGCGTTGTGGTCGGTGGTGGCCACGAGCCCGATGGGCTTGGGGACCTGGTGGATCGGATAGTCGTCGAGGGGACTGAGCATCGGGCGATCTCTCCAGCGAGGCGGGTCGGCGCGGCGGTCGCCGTCCCGACTGGCGCGGAGTGTAGAACCGCAGCCGCTCGCCGGTCCGGAATCGCCAGAAGCCGCGGGCGGGGGATACGGTGCGGCCGTTGCGCCGCATCGGCGGCGCCGCATCGATCCGTGTTCGAAAGGCCCGTCGCCATGGTGTTCGCAGAAGTCGGCAGCTTCCTCTACAACCTCTTGAACTTCTTCCACATCATCGGGGTGATCATCGGCGCCGGCGCCGCGTTCCTCGCCCCGGTCATGGCCGTCCAGGCCCGCAAGAACGGCACCACGACCTCCACCTTCGACGCAGCCGCCGCGAAGGTGATGGCCCCGGGTCTGTTTGCCGCTGGGCTCTTCGGCGGTGCCGGGGTCGGGGCCTCGAGCGATCAGCTCAACTTCGACGAAGCCTGGCTTTCGGTCGGGAGTCTCGTGTGGATCCTGACGGTGGCCGCTGCGGTGCTGGCCTATCCGCCGAGCTACATCAAGCTGCCCGACATGAGCGACAAGAAGCCGGTCTTCACCGGCGTCTTGCACCTGTCGCTGGCCGTGATGCTCGTGCTGATGATCTGGAAGCCCGGCAACTGAGCCAGGACCGGCGTAACCGTCAGCGCGTGCGGTCGAGGTAGGCCTGTCCCCGCGGCGACAGCTCGTAGCCGGGGGAGTGGCTGATGGTCAGGCCCAGGCGCTTGAGTTTGGCGACGTCGGCCTTGAACGGCGCCCGCTCACGGCCCACCATCTCGGCCAGCTCCACGGCCCGGACGTGGGGATGATCGGCCAGGAGCTGCAGCGTCGTCCGGGTCCAAGGACCGATGGGCGAGCGGGCGTCGAGCCCGTCGAGGCGCCGGTCGAGCTCGGCCACGTCGTCGTCGGACAGCTCCGCCGCCGCCCGCAGGGCCTCACGCGGATCCTCGGCACCGGGACGCACCTGCACCCGGTAGGTGCGGCGCTCCGGGTCGTCGCGTCGACCGAGATCGGAGCGGAGCTCGTCGGCGGAGGCGAAGCCGCCACGCCGGGCGTCGGCGTCGGTGATGGCGGCCTCGTCGATCACCGACACGTCGACGATGTCGAGCATGCCGACCGCCGTGCGCAGCGTGCCACCGGCCTTGACCGTCGGCCGCTTCCACCGCCGGAAAACCAGATCGATGTCACCTGCGGCGATGGCATCGAGGACCGCACGCTTGATCAGCACGGGGGCGCCTGTCTGCCGAATCCATGGACGGTTTGCTCGAGCGTGCACGCGTCACCGCGATCCGCTCAGATGTCGAGGGCATCGCGATCGACGAGCTCGCTGTTGCTCAGCACGAACTCGCGGCGGGCCGCGACGTCGTTGCCCATCAGGGTCTCGAACATCTCGGCGGCGGTCGCGGCCTCGGCGGCGTCGTGCATCGTCATGCGCTTGAGGATGCGGGTCTGGGGATCGAGGGTGGTCTCGGCCAGCTCGTCGACGTCCATCTCGCCCAGGCCCTTGAACCGCACCCACTTGTCGAGCGGGATCTTCTTCGCTTCGGCGACACGGTCGCGCTCGGCGTCGGTGAACGCGTAGTGGGTCTCGCCCCGCCACTTCGCCGAGTACAGCGGGGGCTGGGCCGCGAACACACGGCCCTCGGCCAGCATCGGGCGCATGTAGTGGTACATCAACGTCAGGAGCAGGCATCGGATGTGGCTGCCGTCGACGTCGGCATCGCACAGGATGATGATGCGTCCGTAGCGGGCGTCCTCGAGCTTGAACTCGCGGCCCGAGCCCGCGCCGATGGCGGTGATCAGCGCCTGGGCCTCGGCATTGTCGATGACCTGCTTGATGGTGGCCTTGCCGGCGTTGACGACCTTGCCGCGCAGCGGCAGCACCGCCATGTACTCGGCGTCACGGCCGGCCTTCGCCGGGCCTGCGGCCGAGTCGCCCTCCACGATGAGCAGTTCGCTGTCCGGACCGTGGACCCGGCAGTCCGCGAGCTTGACGGGCATGCCGGTGTTGGCCAGGTTCGCCGCCTTGCGCTTGGCGTCGAGGACCTCCTTGGAGGCCACCCGGTTGACCACGGCGTTGGTGATCTTCTCGCGCACCGCGGCGATGTGGGTCTTCTTGCCGGCACCGTCGAACCAGTCGGTCAGGCTCTGCTTGACGACGTCGTACACGATGCCCTGCACCGCCGGTGTGCCCAGCTCCTGTTTGGTCTGGCCCCGGAACTGCGGCTCCGGGAAGGTGACCTTCAGCGCACAGATCAGCCCCTCCTGGACGTCGTCCTTGCCGGCGCGGTCGTTGCCCGTCCGGGCCAGCTTCGCCAGCTTCTTCGACCCGGCGAGAAGGGTGTCGTTGACAGCACGGGTGAGGGCCCGGTCGAAACCGGCCAGGTGGGTGCCGCCCTCGGGGGTGGGGATGGTGTTGACGAACGTGGCGACGTTCGTCTCGTAGCCCTTGACCCATCGCAGCGCCGCCTCGACGGTGCACTCGCGGGTGACCTCGGTCATCTTGCCGTCGACGGGCACCTTCTCGGTGAAGGTGTCGATGCCGCTGACCGTGATGATCTCGCAGACGGGTTCGCCGATGCTCATGGAGTCGACGAGGTCCGACAGGCCACCGCGTGAGATGTACTCGAACGGCTCGTTGTCCTGGCCGGCACGACGATCCTCGAGGCGGATCCGCAACCCCGGGACGATGAAGCACGTGCGGGCCACACGTTCGCAGACGAGGTCCCAGTTGACGCCGGCGTCGGGATCGAAGACCTCGAGGTCGGGCCAGAACCGCACCCGGGTGCCGGTCTTCTTGGTGCGCTTGACCTGGTCGAGGCCGTGGCCGGCCTTGAAGCCGCCGTTGGGTCCGAACTGGCCGGCGATGCGCTCTCGGAAGCACAGCCGGTGCGACCATCCGTCGCGGTCGACCTCGGCGATGAGCTTTGACGACAAGGCGTTGACCACTGACGCACCCACCCCGTGCAGGCCGCCCGAGGAGGTGTAGGCACCGCCGCCGAACTTGCCGCCGGCGTGGAGTTCGGTGAGCACGACCTCGAGGGCCGACACCTTGCGCTTCTTGTGGAGATCGATGGGGATGCCCCGACCGTTGTCGGAGACCTCCATCGAACCGTCGCGGTGCAGCGTGATGTCGATGCGGTCGCAGTGACCTGCCGCAGCTTCGTCGACGGCGTTGTCGATGAGCTCCCAGAGCAGGTGCATGAGCCCGTCGGAGCCCGTGCCACCGATGTACATGCCCGGGCGCTTGCGGACGGCCTCGAGGCCCTCGAGGGTCTGGATTGCGTCGGCGTCGTAGCTGGCCTTGTTGGTGGGTCCGTCGCTCACGTCTGGTTCCTGTTCGATGCGATCCGGCGGTTGGAGTACAGCTCGTTCATGGTCACCACCGTGACGGTCCGACGGCGAGGATGCGGCGGTCGGTGCGGGTGGAGACGAGGTCGCGCCGGGTGGGTTCGAGGGGCAGGTCGACCGGTGTGGGGTCGACCTTGGTCGGGTCGTCGTCGGTGGACATCACGGCGAGGAGCGCGTCGGGGCCGACGACGGTGGCCATCACCAGGCGCTTCTCGCGGGTGAAGCGGGTCAGGCGGACACCGGCGCCGCCGCGGCCCTTCGATTCGAGCTCCTCGAACGGGGTGATCTTCGCGGTGTCGGCGTCGGTGACGGTGACGATGGCACCGTCACCGAGGGCCGGACCGGCGCCGATGACCGACGCACCGTCGCGCAGCTTCATGCCCGCGACGCCGGCCGCGGCTCGACCCTGCACCGAGATGCCGTCGACCGGGGTACGCAACGTCTGAGCGTCGGAGGCGACGATGACGATGTCGATGCCGGCGGGGCACGGGAAGGCCGCGGCGAGGCGATCGGTGGCCTTGAGCCCGATGACCTCCTTGCCGTGGCGGGTGCCGGCCAGCTCGTCGGGGGCGATGCGCTTGGCTGCGCCCTGCGCGGTGACGAGGACGACGGATTCCGACGACGGGGCGACGATGGTGAGGATCTGCTCGCCCCGGTTTGTGGAGAAGACCTTGTCGGCCGGCGCCCCGCGGCTGCGGCCGCCGACCTCGGGGATCTCGCCGGCGCGCACTCGCAGCGCCCGTCCCTCGCTGGTGATGGCGATGACGTCGTCGGCGGTGGTGGTGAACGTGGACGACGCGATGACGTCGTGGCGTCCCGGTGCCGCCCGGCGCACGCCCTCGGTGGGGGCGCGCCCGATGACACCCGATGTCGACAGGGTGACGATGCACGCGACGTCGGGTTCGTCCTCGGCTACGCCGGCGGAGGTGGGCCCCTCGTAGACGGGGACCTCGTCGGCGCCGATGATGCCGGTGCGGCGTTCGACGGCGTACACCTCGACGATCTCGGCGAGCTCTTTGAGCACGACGGTGCGCCGGCGGGTCTCGCTGCCGAGGATCTTCGTGTACTCGGCGATGCGGGCGAGCAGTTCGTCGCGTTCGTCGATGATCTTCTGCATCTCGAGCGCGGTGAGGCGCCGCAGCATCATGTCGAGGATGTGGGTGGCCTGGGTTTCGCTGAGGTCGAGCTGGTTGCACAGCTCGGTGCGGGCCTCGTCGACATCGGCGGATCCGCGGATGATGCGCACGACGAGGTCGATGTTGTCGAGGGCGATGATGAGGCCCTCGACGATGTGGAGGCGCTCCTGGGCGCGCCGCAGGAGGTACTCGGTGCGGCGGACCACGACGTCGAGGCGGTGCTCGACGTAGTGATGGCACAGGTCGTACAGGCCGAGGGTCTCCGGGATGCCGTTGACGAGCACCACGTTGTTGATCCCGAAGGACTCCTCGAGCGGCGTCTGGCGGAAGAGTTCGGCCAGGACCGGCTCGGGACGCACGTTGGGTTTGAGCGTGATGAGCAGCCGCAGCCCCGACTTGCGGTCCGAGAGGTTCTTGGCGTCGACGACGCCGTCGAGCTTGCCTGCCAGGACGAGCTCGTTGACCCGTTTGACGACCTTCTCGGGGCCGACCAGGTAGGGGAGTTCGGTGACGACGATGCCCTGGCGGCTCCGGGTGAGGGACTCGACCTCGACCCGGGCCCGGATCCGGAAGCTGCCACGACCGGTCTCGTAGGCTTCGCGGAGGCTGTCGTCGATGACGATCCCGCCCGAGGGGAAGTCCGGCCCCGGCACCAGCGCCATGAGCTCGTCGACGGTGGGCTTCGGGCGCCGCTTGGTCATGACCAGCTCGATGGCTGCAGCGATCTCGGCCAGGTTGTGGGTGGGCATGTTGGTGGCCATGCCCACTGCGATGCCGCTGGTGCCGTTGACCAACAGGTTGGGCAGCAGCGCCGGGAGATAGACGGGCTCGGTGCTCTCGCCGTCGTAGGTCGGGCGGAAGTCGACGGTGTCCTGATCGATCTCGCGCACCATCTCCATGGCGGCGTCGGTGAGGCGGCACTCGGTGTAGCGGGCCGCGGCCGGGGGATCGTCGAGGCCGCCGAAGTTGCCGTGGGGGTCGACCAGGGTGATCATCCGGCCGAAGTCCTGGCCCATGCGGACAAGGGCCTCGTAGATGGCCATGTCGCCGTGCGGGTGGTACTTGCCCATGGTGTCGCCCACGACACGGGCGCACTTGCGGTGCGGGTTGTTGGGGCGCAGGCCCATCTCGAGCATCGAGTAGAGGATGCGGCGCTGCACCGGCTTGAGGCCGTCGCGCACATCGGGGATGGCCCGGGCGGTGATGACCGACAGCGAATACGCGAGGAACGACTCGGACATCTCGTCGGCGACGGGGACGTCGACGACTTCTCGAGCGAACGGGAGCAGCTGCTCCTGGCGTGACATGGTTGACCTCTCGAGGGGCGAGGCGTGCGCGGGGCACACCGGTCGAATGGATGCGTGTCGAACGAGTGTTCGCCCTCAGGTTAGGTGGCGACGGTGACGATGCCACCTCTGCGGCCCCCGGCTCGCCCTGGGCCCGGCCGACACGACTGATCTGGTCGAAACGTAGCCCGCATCGGCGGCCCGACCGTGGCAATCGGGCGCATCGGCGCCTCTCGTCACACCCGCGGCGCAGGTTCGCCGCCGCCGACCGGTCTCAGTAGGGCGACTCGTAGGGGGTGTTGGGCGGATCGTCGACGATCTCGAGGCCGATCAGTTCCGCCTCGACCACCTCGGGCGTCTCGGCGTCGGGTTCGGTGGGGATCCAGCGCACGACGACCCGCACCCACGTGTCGTCTTCGAGCGGGGCGCCCACCGAGCGGATCCGGACCTGGATCGGGATGCCGTCGGCGGCGCAGCAGGACACGAGGAACCGGGTGAGCATGAATCCGTCGGGGGCCTCGTCGTCGTTGACGACCAGGCCTTCGAGCGCGATGTCGACGCCCTCGAGGCTGCGGGCGTCGTCCCACAGGGCCCGGTCGACGAAGTCGAACACGCGCAGCTCCGGGGGATCGCCGGCCGGCAGGGGCCCGAACGGATCTGCGCTCTCGAAGGGAACGTAGGCGTCGACGCGATCGGCCGCAGCGGCGCCCAGGCCAGTCGGGGCGACGGCGATCAGGACGACGATGGGCAGGATGAGCAGCCACCCGACCCGCGGCGCGCTGGTGCGGGTACGGGCATCGGGATCCCTGCGTTCCTCGCGCGTGGCCGCCCACACCTCGACCAGCCCCAGGAGCAGCGCGACGATGCCGCCGATGAGCAGCGGCAGCCGCATGCGTTGCTGGAGGAACCATCCGAATCCACCGGAGGTGACCAGCCGGACGGCGACCGCGCCGATGAACATCGTCAACGTGGCCCGGGCGACGCGGTTCACAGCAGCACCTGGCCGATGACGACGGCGGACGTGATGGCGATGGCGAGTGTCATCGGGGCGAACACCATCGCGAACCGGCGTCCGAACACGCCGCTCTGCATGGCGATGAGCTTGAGGTCGATGCACGGTCCCACGACCAGGAACACCAGCCGCGAGGTCAGCGAGAACTGGGGCAGGCCGGCGGCGACGAACGCGTCGGCCTCCGAGCAGATGGACAACACCACCGCCAGGGTCGCCATCGTCAACACGGCGAGGACCTCGTTGCTCGTGACGGCGTCGAGGGCGCTGCGGGGAACGACGAGCTGCAGCGTGGCCGCGGCCATGGCGCCCACCACCAGGTAGCCGCCCGCATGCAGCAGGTCGCGCGACGCCGCATCGCTGAAGCGTTGCCAGTGGCCACCGTGGTCGTGGACATCGCGGGTGAGTCCGTCGAGGAGGGACTCGCGCCCTCGTCGGGCCCACCATGCTCCGACGGCCACGGCGGTGAGGAACGAGGCGAGGAACCGGGCCACGACGATGATGCGGTCGTTGGGGAAGGCGACCGCGGTCGACACGAGCACCACCGGATTGATCGCCGGCGCGGCCAGCAGGAAGGTGAGCGCTGCCGCGGGCGGGGTCCCGGCGCGCACGAGACGGCCGGCGATGGGCACCGAGCCGCACTCGCACCCGGGAAGCGCGATACCGGCGGCGCCGGCCGCGGGGACGGCGAACAGCGGCCGCTTCGGCACGATGCGACCGACGAACTCGGGCGACACCCACGCGGCGATGAGGCCGCTGAGCACGACGCCCAGCACCAGGAACGGCAGGGCCTGGACACAGATGGACACGAAGAGCGTGGCCCACAGCCTGACGTCGGGCTCTTCGAACCAGCCGATGCGGTCGCGCAGCAGCACCGCCGCGAGCAATGGCAGCAACAGGGTGACCGGGCCGAGGGGGCGGCGCCCGCCCTCGGGGTGGTGGTGATCGTGATCGTGGGCCCCGCGGTCGTGGCCTCCGGGCGCATCGAACGCGGTCTCGTCGGCCGATGTCACGGTCAGGAGCCTATTGCGTCGCCGGCGACCGGCGGACCCGCCAGGCCAGCTGCAGGGTCTGCACGAAGCTCCGGGCGGCGGCCCGCACGGCGCCGAGTCCGGCGATGGACACCTGCCCGGTGCGGCGAGGGGTGTGGGGGACCGGGACCTCGGCGAAGCCGGCACGGTCGCGACCGAGCAGGCCCGACACCACCAGGTTGGGGGCGAAGGTGTCGCCGGGGATGGCGTCGAGCACCGGCGCCAGGGCCTCGGCGCGCAGCAGGCGGTACGGCACGTTGACGTCACGCACGTGCGATCCGAAGAGGCGCCGCACCGACACCGCCGCGACACGGCTGATGATCCGGCGATCGATGGGCTGTTCCCGGCCGGTGCGGTACCCGAAGACGGCGTCGTGGCCGGCCTTGGCTTGCCAGAGGGCCGCGAAGGCATCGGCGGGGATCTCGTCGTCGCTGTCGACCTGGAACACCCAGTCGGAGTCGGTGACGGCGTCGGCGTAACCACGCAGCACCGTCGGGCCGTGGCCCTCGTTGGCCTTGGAGACGGCTTCGATGCGATGGTCGTCGGCCAGACCGGCGAGTACCTCGGCGGTGGCGTCGGTGGAGCCGTCGTCGAGGATGAGGAGGCGGTACTCGATCCCGAGGTCGTCGAGGGTCTGTCGCCACGAGGCCACGCAGTCGGCGAGACCGTCGGCCTCGTTGTAGACCGGCATGACGACGGTCAGCTCGTGGCGCACTGCCGTTGCGTCGTCGACTGCGGTGGGGTCGGTCGTCATGGCTCGCTGTGGTCGTGGCGGGTGGAGGACCCGCCGGCGGGTGGGAGTCCCGTCGTCAGGACGCCTGGTGGGTGACGCGGAGCGTACCGGACCCACCGCGTGCACCCGTGATGGCGTCGGGTTACGCGATGCGTGGCCACTTCACTCGGGGATGATGCGCACCGAATCGCCGATGAGCTCGGCGGTCCAGGTGGTGGCGTCGGTGATGCCGCCCGCGAACTGCATGCGCACCGTCACCCAGCAGGCGTTCTCGTCGGTCTCGTCGCACACGTAGGGGTCGGTCGGATCGTCGATCGCCGGGATCTCGACGGTCGCCTCGACGGTCTTGCCGCCGTAGCCATTGTCGTCCCACACCCCGCTGAGGCTGCAGTTCGACGACGTCATCGGGCTTCCGCCGAGCGTGTAGGAGCAGTCCCGGAACACGCCGAGCGCCGTGTCGGCGGGCGGTACCACGGTCAACGTGCCCGGCGCCGCGGCATCGCCGATGTCGAAGAAGCTCAGACGCAGCAGACGGCGGTCCGAGCTCGGTGGCACCCGGACGAGGAAGAAGCTGGTGTCCGCGTCCGGGGTGTTGACGAAGATGGGCAACCGCTGGCGGGAGAAGATGGCCTGACCGTTGTCGCCGATGCCGTCGCCGACAGGCGGCCCGGCCCGCAGCGAGTAGCGGTTCTGTCCTTCGCCGTTGTCGGTCGACACCTGCACGATGTAGTCGCCGGTGCGCAGCCACGGGCCGGGGGAGAGCTCGCAGATCGTCACCCACCGGCGGAACACCTCGGCGAAGGTGAAGGTGCCGTTGTCCTGTATGCGCCATTCGTTGTCGCCGCCCTCGGTCAACAGGTCGAAGATCGATTCGGTGGGCGGGGAGTAGATCGATGCGGGTTCGTAGGCGGGGAAGGTCTTGGGCGAGCAGCTCGCGGCGGGGATGGTCGGGTTGTCGGTGTCGTCCCAGGGCGAATTGTCGGGGAGGCGGACCGTGAAGGTGGTGGCCGGCCCGGTCGCGCCGGGCAGATCGTCGCCGGTGCAGAAGTCGCCCGGTCCTGCGGCGTAGCGGGTCGCGGCATCGTCGTAGTACCCGGCCGGGATCTGTGCGTGGGACCCAGAGGAGGCCACCAACGCTGCGATCTCGGCGGGCGTCGGGAAGTCCGGCACGTTGCATGCGCTGCCGGTCCAGACCCATGCCGGGTCGAACACCTGGATGCGCAGCGGCTGGGTGGTGTCCACGACACGCACCGTGTACTGGTAGCCGGCGGGCGCCCACTCGTCGTTGGACGTCCCGCTGCACCCGTCGGTGCCGACCGTGCAGTTCCGGGTGGCGAACTGGTCGCCGAGCGCCTTGTCGACACCTTGCCCGGCGACGCTCAGCCAGTAGCCGGGGTTCGCTCCGGACTCGGGATCGTTGCCCAGCACGATGGTGGGGCTACCCATGTCGACGGGTTGTTCGAACTCGGCTTCGGCGGTCTCGCTGATGGTGCGGGTGTTCATGCCGATGACCCGGACGAAGTAGTTCTCGACCTCACGGGTCACGGTGACCCGGAGCCGGTTGGGTGCCGACCCGAGGGCAACGGTCACCTCCGAGCGGTCGAAACCCTGGGCCTCGGCCAACGCCTCCGCGGTCACCTTCGCGGTTGCGAAGTCGTCGGGCAGGAAGGCGACTCCGCCGAGTGCAGCGGCCTCGGCGACGGTGCGGACCTCGTTGCGCTGCAGGTTCCAGTTGCCGAGATCGACCGAATAGCCGGCGAAGGCCAGCAGGAGCACCATGGACAGGCTGAGCATGACCATCACGTAGCCGCGCTCGCTGTCGTCGCCGCCACGGTGCGGCGGGAGCGATGGTGCGCGGTGCGCGGTCTCGTCGGCGAGGTCGGGGTTCATGGCCTGCACTGCACTCCTGAACTCATGGGTTCGAGTCGCATGACGGTGCGGTCGGTGAAGGACCGGTCCGTTCCCAGGATCCCGGTCACCCACTCGTGGTGGCCGCGGACGTACACCCCGATCCAGTCGGTGTCGGCGACACCGCCGCACGCAGCCTGCGTTGCTGCGGGCCACTGGGCGCCGAGCTTCTGCTGGAAGCCCGAACCGGGGATCCATTCGAATCGCCAGCAGTCGACCAGGCAACTCTCGACGTCTTCGCCGCTCGCAGGCAGGCCGGTCAGGGGGTCGGCGCGGTAGATCGTGACGTAGTCGATCGGTTCGCCCTTCTGCGAGGTGATGACGCCGACGATCGAGGCGAGCGAGGAGTTCTGGTAGCCGTCCTCTCGGGGTTGTGCCGCGGCGACGCGTGCGCCCTCGCGCGAGGCGTCGGTGATGACCGTCCTGGTCCGCATCAGGAACCCCATCTCGAGCACGCCGAAGAACAGCAGGACCAGCAGCGGTCCGGCGATGGCGGCCTCGACCGCGATCGCGCCGCGCTCGCCGCGGCCGCGGCGCCGCAGGAGACGGCGGCGGCCGGTTTCGACGGCTGGGGCCGTGGCGTCGTGGGTGGTGTT
>JBKAGO010000061.1:0-35193 GCA_046290435.1 Acidimicrobiales bacterium | reverse complement strand
ACACCCAACGACCCCAGCCAACCCCCAGGACACACCGCCACCCGGAACCTCCAAATGCTCTGCGGCGCCGCCAACCACGCCAAGAGCAACCGCCCCAACCCACCACCACCCACACCACCGGCCCGGGCGAAAAGCTCCCCGCCGGCGAGACCAGCGGCGGCGAGACCCCGCCCCGGCGCCCGACGTTCCGAACCACCAGACGGCCAGCCCGAACCCGGATCACGGTCCAGCGATCCTTCCCCGCCGCGCAACCCCTGATGCCAAACGACCGACCCCTCGCAAGCATGGCCGCGGAGCGCGGGCGCGCCGAAGGCCGCTACCTGGTGGTGTCCACCGCCGACGACAGCAGCCCAAGAGACGCCACGGAGCTCACGGCCGCTCACTTCGAGGACGATTCCCGCCTGCGAATCGTGAGCATCGAAGCGATACTCGCCACGGCTGCGGCGCAACCAGATAGAGAGGTGCAGACGTGGGCCATTGCGTTCGAACGCCCTGACCGGGCCGCCGCCGGGGCTGGGGATCGCCGCTGGCGGGGACGCCCGATTCGGCACTCGACCGCGTGGCCCCTGGCCCTTCGGAAACGTCGGATGAGGGGATTCGTGCCTCTTGTTCGTCAACACAGTGACGGGTTCGCCACGGGCGCGGGCCGGCACTGGCGCACGAGCCGCTGCCGAGATCTGATTGACGTGAGGGGGTCCAGGTGTGACCAGGCAGCGGCGAGGACCCGAACCGGCCCAGACGGGCCGTGAGCGCTGCGCCTCGACCCCTGCCCCGGCGAGCGCCGACACCTTCACCGACGTGTTCGATCGCCACGCCGACACCGTCTATCGGTTCGTGTACCGGCGCTGTCGTGACCATTCCCTGACCGAGGACATCACCCAGGAGACGTTCGTGAAGGCCATCCGCAGCACGAACGAGCCCGCTGCGATCACGATCGGCTGGCTCATCACCACGGCCCGCAACCATCTCATCGACATCGTGCGGCGCGAGGCCCGCTACGAGGACAAGCTGCGACTCGTCGGCGACTCCAACTCCGACGACGAGGTCACGATGGTCGAGCGCCTGCGGGTCGAGACGGCGCTCGCCGAGTTGAGCGTCAACCACCGCCTCGTCGTGACCCTGCACTACATCGACGGGCTGACCGTGCCCGAGATGGCTGACCACCTCGATCGGTCACCCAAGGCGGTCGAGAGCATGCTGACCCGGGCCCGCCGCGAACTCCGCGCACGCCTCGAACCCGACGGCGACTCCCCCGTCGACGTCACGTCCGAACACCACCGATCGGGTGGGGCCAATGGCTGACGAACTCGAACGCCACGTCCAGTCCATCGACACCGAAGGACCCGACCCCGACGCCTTCGACCGCATGCGCCGCCGCATCGCCGCCGCAGAAGCCGAGCACCGGACATCGGCGCCGGCTGTCGAGGGCGACGTCGTCGAACTCGATGTCGTCGACGACACCCTTCGGCGCCGGCGTCGACCGCCATGGCCGTTGTTCGTCGCAGCAGCAGTCGTCGCGATCATCGCCATGGCCGGGTTGTGGGCGACTGGCGACGACCCGGACTCCGAGCAGCTCGAGACGGCAGGTTCCCCGCAGGCCGCCACTGCCGACGCGTCCCCGGAGACGCCAGAGGGCACGGCGGCGCCCATGGACGCCGAGGCCACGCCGTTTGCCGACGAGTTCTCGCCGATCGACCCCGGCAGCTATCGGATCGACTCGCTGGGCACACAGTTCACGGTGAGGATTCCCGAGGCGCTGTTCGTCCGGAACAATCTGCTCGGCTCGTTCACGCTCACCGACCGCGTCAGCCAGGGACCGGGCGATCGAGACCTCCTGGTCGCCCGGTACAGCGCACTATCGGACCCGACCCAGCCGACGACCCCGTTCGCCGAGCTCGACGAACCCTGGCCCGCGGCCGACTTCGAGGGCTGGCTCGACAACCTCACCGACGACGTCCTCGTCACCAACCGCCAACAGACCCAGATCGGCGGACGCGCTGCCATCCGCGTCGACCTCGAGATCGGCGACCTCGACTGCGGCTTCTTTCGGTTGGGCTGTGCCCAGTTCGCCACCAACAACTTCGTCGTCTACGACGCGATGAACCTCGGATCCCGCTACCGCATCTGGTTCATCGACCAGGGTGACGAAGACCCCATCTTCATCAAGGCCGGTGTCGACGACCTCATCGATACCGATTGGTTCGACCGCATCGAGGACATCGTCGCCACCGTGGCCTTCGGCGACCCCACCCCGAACCCGATCCTCGAGTACCCCGCCGGCCCCGTCGAACTCCCCTTCCTCGGCGGCATACGCATCGAACTGTCGACACCAACCGTCGTCTTCGGCGGCGGTGCCGGCGGACTGGCCGACACGACCGTTCTCCGTAGCGGCCGATTCGGCGGAACCGACCTCATCACGAACCCATCCGAACCCGACGGCACTCCCCTCACCACCACCACCGAACTGCTGTCGGTGCTCGAAGCCTCCAACGTCGACATCGAAGCCACCGAGCCCACCAGCGTCGGCGGCCTCGACGCCCAGACCTTCGACATCACCGGCGGCCTGCGCGTGCCGGCACTGACGTTCGGTGCCAGCGGCGAACCCGGATGGCTCGCCCCGCCACAGGGCCGTATGTGGGTCGTCGAACACCCCGAACGCGGCCTCCTGATCATCACCGCCGGGGGCTCGACCGACCCGGACACCGCGTACCCGACGATCGTCGCCCAGACCGAAGCCATCGTCGACTCCCTCGAGTTCATCGATCCGAGCTGACCGAGCCTGCGCGCCCTCAGCCCGGCATCGACATCGACATCGACGATGTCATCGCCAATCCGTCCCAGCAGCCGAGCGTCGCCTCGGCGGCCCCGGCTTCACGTGACGCTCCACCAGTCCACCGACTGCTCGTGACGGGGCGCTGGAGCTGATCATCACCACATCCAGGGGTAGGTCCGCATCGACCGTGCAGGCGCGGTCGATGGCGTCGATGATCCAGCGGCGCGCCCCACGCCGGTCACCCGCCGAGCTGCGTGTCGACCACGGCTCGGGAACGGGCAGCGCAGCCACGGCGCCGCCGGCTGCGAGAAGCCCGATCAGGAAGCGGGTTCGAGCAACACGACCGGCAGCTGCCGATCGGTCTTGGACTGGTACTCGGCGTAGCGGTCGAACCGCTCGATGATCTGCTCCCACATGCGGACCCGCTCGTCGCCCTCGACGATCCGGGCGGTCATCGGCCGCTCGCCCTCGGTCGTGCGCACCGTGACCGACGGGTCGTCGCGCAAGTTCAACAACCACGCCGGATGAGCGTCGTTGCCCCACGCCGACGCCACCAGAGCAATGGTGTCGCCGTCCTGCCACGGCGAGGTCACCATGACCGTGCGGGGCTCGCCGCTCTTGCGGCCCGTGGTGGTCAGCTCGACCACCGGCATCTTCCCGGTCGACCAGCCGCTCTGGTGCAGCGTGTTGAGCGTCTTGAACAACAGATCCGATGCCACGGGTCAGTGCCTTTCCGTCGAGGGCTGCGAACCGAGCGGGCGGCGCGCACCGGTGTCGTCGTCCCATTGGCTGCGGTCGGTGGCGAACAGGTCGCCGCCGTGGACGCGCAGCGCCCGCATCGTGCCGGTGCCGGAGTTGGCGATGCGGTGCACCGCGTCGGACGGCAACGCCAGCACCTCGCCGGTTCCCAGCACGGCCCGGCCGATCTCGATGACACCGTCGGCCCCGGCGGCGCCGTCGGCATCGGCATGCCGGTAGAACACGTTGTCCTCGGCGCCGCTGTAGATACGGACCACCGCCCAGATCGTGTGATCGTGGACGGGGCTGACGGAGCCCGCCGGGACGGCGAGGCCGAGCACCGTCAGGTCGTCACTGCGATGGATGACCGCCGGCCCGCCGCCGGGAGGGCGATGCGACTCGATCGCGGCCGACAGGACGTCGGCGTCCGTGAGCATCGGCGCCATCGCCGCGGCGACCCGATCTGGCGAAGGGGGCGATCGAGCACCGACGGGCAGGTTTCCACGAACTCCCCGAGCACCGTCATCGGGGCGACCGTACCAGCAGGCATCTCGACGGTCAGCCGCTCTCCGAGGGCTGATCGCCGGGACCAGCCTGAGCATCGGTCGTCGGATCGACCGGGCCCGGGGTGGGGAACACGGCACCGCCGTGCGGGCACGGTGACACCTCGCCCGGTCCGGGAAACACCTCGCCCGCCGGCAATGGGGCTACCGCGCTGTCAGTGGTGAGCACCCGAGCCGCATCGAGCATGGCGTGCGCCGGACGGGCCAGGTCGTCGATCAGGGCGGTGCCGCCGTCGAACCGGTACGTCAGATCAGCCCCCTTCAGCCGGAACTCCGGGCACGACTCCGCGAGGCTCAGCAGTGCCCGTCGTCGCTCCTCGGTCAGGAACTCCCGGACCTCGTCGGGGTCATCGCCGACGACGACGAACTCCTGGTCGAATCGGACATCACCGGTGTCGACCTGCGCCCGACCACCGCTGAAGAGCTTCCCGATGACCGGCATCTGCGAGCCCCGGTGCTCGGCCTTCACCGCGAACCCCCGCGGCAGCCCGGCAAGACCGTCCAGGTCGTAGGCGATCACCGTCTCGTCGTCACGCATCTTCTCGGCGATGCTCAGGCCCCACGCGCCGATCGTGCCCGAGATTGCCAGCTTCGGCGCGCCGCCCATCGGCGGAGGTGGAGCGATGCCCAACTCCTTGGCCGCTGCCTGCCACCGCGGGAGCAGCAGTCGACCACGCTGGAATCCGGCAACCGCGATCGAGATGAGCGCAGCAGCCATGCCGACGACGAAGATGACGACGAGCACGGTCACGGACCTCGAGCGTACCGGTGAGCACTGCTGCGGTGAATCCCGTCGCTGCGCCGGCACCGCCGACCCGTCCCAGCCAGCTGGAGAACCGACACCTCAGCCGACGGCCACCGACGCCTCGAGCCCGACGTCGCGGCGCGGGGCGGCTCCGCCGGCGGCCGTGCGGGCGAGATCGAGGACCTGTTCCGTGGTTGGTGGTGCGGAACGTCCCGCAGCGGTTCTCGGCGGTGCACCACCCCGACGTCGGCTGAACTCGGCAATGCGAGAACGGTCGTCCTCGTGTCGCGCCGGCTGCGGGTCAGTCGTCGGCCTTGTGGTCGACGACGCCCGCGCCGAGGCGGGATCGTCCACTCGGCGTCGTTCGGTAGCTCGGTGGCCATGGCGTCGACGAGGTTGCGGCCCCGACGGTGCGCGCCCCGCACTCACCGAGCGAACCACGTGCCGATTCCGTACCAACGGCCACGACCGCGATCGTCATCGTCGTCTTCATCGTCGTCATCGTCGTCGTCATCGTCGTCGTCATCGTCGCAGTCGTTGGCGTCGACCCAAGCATCCCGGTACTCCTTGACCGCCGCCGGGTAGTCGCCGTCGTCGAACTCCTCGTCGCCCTCCTCGAGAGCCTCGAGCGCATCATCGATGTCGCAGGCGGGACCAGCGGCAGCAATCGCGTTCACCGCGAACCCTCGGTCGACCTCTGTGAGGATGACCGCCAGCTCGGCCGCCCGGTCCCAGTTGCGAACCTTCATCAGCGCCCTGACTGCCTGGCGCTCCCGATTGAAGACGTGCCGGCCGTCCTCGGGGTCGAGCGTGTTGTCGTCGATCCACCACGCCGGCCTCAGGGACCGTTCGATGCGATCGATCGCCTTCGTGAGCCGCTGGCGGTCCCGCCTCGACACACTGCCGAGTTGCTCCTCGATCTCGGCGATCACATCCTGCTTGATCTGCCGGGCCGACGGACCCGCCGTGTCCTCGACTGTATAGGTGTGCTCGACGGTGGTCGTGTTGCCCGAACCATCGGTCCCCGTCACTGCGAACACGAACGTCCCGACCACGCTCGTGTCCACCGAATCGCCATCAGCAACCGTCCCCACACACGACACCAGATCCACGTCCGTGCAGCTGAACTCCGCTACGACGGACGCACCCTGCTCGAACACCGCACCATCAGCCGGCGACACCAACAGCACCACCGGCGCCGTGCTGTCCACCACCTCATAGGCATGCTCCACCGTCGTGGTGTTCCCCGAACCATCCGTCCCCGTCACCGAGAACGTGAACGAACCCAGAACCGAGGTATCGATCGGCGAACCATCAGCAACCGTGCCGACCGCACCAGATCCTCGTCCGTGCACGAACTCCGCAGTCACCGAGCCCCCTGCTCGAACACCGCACCATCAGCGGCACACCAACACCACCACCGGCAACGTGCTGTCGCACTCACTCCACATGCTCACCGTGGTGTTCCGCAACATCCGTCCCCGTCACACTGAACGTGAAGACCCGACCTCCGACGTGTCAAGCGTCACCCATCGGCGACCGTCCCCACCACGACACCAGATCAGCATCCGTGAGAGAACTCCGCCACCACCAGGCCCTGCTCGAACACCGCACCATCAGCCGGCGACACCAACAGCGCCACCGGCGCCGTGCTGTCCACCACCCCATGCATGCTCACCGTCGTGTTTCCCCACCATCCGTCCGCGTCACCGAGAGCACGAGGTCCAGACAGCCGTGTCGACGAATCGCCATCAGCAACCGTCGTCACGACACCAGATCCACGTTCCGTGCAGCTGAACTCCGCCCGACGCCGACGAGCCTGCTCGAACACCGCACCATCAACGGCACACCAACAGCACCACCGGCGCCGTGCTGTCGAGCACGACCACCATGCTCCACCGTCGTGGTGTTCCCGAACCATCCGTCCCGTCACCGAGTCGAGCAACCCGAACCGAGGTATCGATCACCCATCAGAACCGTGCCACACAACACCAGATCCTCGTCCGTGACAAGAACTCCGCAGTCACACGACGCACCCTGCTCGAACCCGCACCATCAGCGGGCACAAACACCACCACGGCGCCGTGCTGTCCACCACCTCGAAGCATGCTCCACCGTCGTGGTGTTCCCAGCATCCGTCCCCGTCACCTGAACGTGCAAACCGCCAGCCGACGTGTCGGCGTCACATCGGCACCGTCCCCCCACGACACCGATCAGCATCCGTGCACGAGAACTCCGCCACCACCGACGCAACCCTGCTGAACAACGCACCATCCGCTCCGCACAACATCACCACCGGCCGCGTCCTGTCAAACCTATAACCATGCTCCACCGTCGTCACGTTCCCCAACCATCCGTCCCCCCGTCACCTGAACGTGGCAAGACCCGACAGCCGACGTGTCCACCGCATCACCGTTCACCAGCGGTGCCGCACACACACCAGATCAGCATGCGTGCACAAGAACTCCGCCAGCGACCGACGTGCCCTGCTCGAACACCGCACCATCGCCAGGCGACCAACACCACCACCGGCGCCGTGCTGTCCACCACCTCAAAGCATGCTCCCCGTCGTCACGTTCCCGAACCATCCGTCCCCGTCACACTGAACGTGAGACAACCGACAGCCGACGTGTCCACCGCATCACCGTCAGCACGCGTCCCCACACCACCAGATCAGCATCCGTTCACAAGAACTCCGCCACACCGACGCACCCTCTCGAACACCGCACCATCGCCAGGCGACAACACCACCACCGGCGCCGTGCTGTCCACCACTCAGACGACTCATGCTCCACCGTCGTCACGTTCCCCGAACCATCCGTCCCCGTCCCTGAACGTGAACGACCGACCACGCTCGTTGTCCACCATCACCATCCAGACCGTGCCCACACCGACACCAGATCAGCATCCGTGCACGAGAACTCCGCCAGCACCGACGCACCCTGCTCGAACACCGCACCATCAGCCGGCGACACCAACACCACCACCGGCGCCGTGCTGTCCACCACCTCGCACACCGATTATCCACGTCGTCCGTTCCGAACCATCCGTCCCCGTCACACTGAACGTGAAGGACCCGACAGCCGACGTGTCCACCGCATCACCGTCAGCAACGGTGCCCACACACGACACCAGATCAGCATCCGTGCACAAGAACTCCGCCACCACCGACGCACCCTGCTCGAACACCGCACCATCGCCAGGCGACACCAACACCACCACCGGCGCCGTGCTGTCCACCACCTCATAGGCATGCTCCACCGTCGTCACGTTCCCCGAACCATCCGTCCCCGTCACACTGAACGTGAACGACCCGACCACGCTCGTGTCCACCGCATCACCATCCGCGACCGTGCCCACGCAGGACACCAAGTCGACGTCGGTGCATGAGAACTCCGCTACGACGGACTCGCCCTGATCGAACACCGCACCATCAGCCGGCGACACCAACACCACCACCGGCGCGTCGTTGTCGATCGTTCCGCCCTCGACAGATCCCGCATCGCAACGGTCGCCGAGCCGGCTCACGCCGCGCTGGTCGGTCTCGACACACGACAGGCCGCCGGTGCCCGGGGTGTCGGGGCTGCCGGCATCGATCAGGGGACCACCGGCAACCGGCAACATCGTCGGCGTCAGGCCACCGTTGTCGCCGAGGGGTTCGACGAGACTCGCCACCGGGACGATCCCGAGGAACACGTCGCCTGTGGCTGGGGTGATGACGCCGGCGCAGTTGCCGAACACGTTGTGACCCTGCGAGACCAGGGCGATGTCACAGTCCGCCCCGGTCAGTCCCGAGCCTGTCGTGTTCGCCGCCAGCACCGAGTTCCGGATCTGCACCGTCGACGAGTTGATCGGGGCGATGCCGCCCTTGTCGCCGGCGGAGTTGCCGACCATGGTCGAGTTCTCGATGTAGGTATCCGATGTCCCGCGGGTCACCAGCACGCCACCCTGACCGGCCGTGTTGCCCGTAATCGTCGTGTTCGAGATCCTCACCGGACCCGCACTCGAGTGATTGATCGCGCCGCCCTCGAAGGTGGACGAGTTGTTCGCCAACGTCGAGTTGTGCAGCGTCAGCGACGACGCCGAGCCACCGATGTTGATCGCACCGCCGTTGAGACTGGAGTTGCCCGAGATGACGATGTCGGTCGCCTCCACCGCCCCGCGGATGGTCAGGCCCGAGCTGCTTCCTCCGGTCAGAGTGACGCCGGAGATCGCAAGGCGTCCGCCGGCTTCGACCTCGAAGACACCTTCGATCCCGGCAGCGTCGATGATCGTCGAGGCAGCTCCTGCACCCACGAGGGTCACGTCGCCGGTGATGTCGAGATCACCCAGCGGCCCGCTCCCGACGAGGGATCGCACGTAGGTTCCGGCCGGAACTTCCACTGTCGCCGGCGCCCCGAACGCATCTGCAGCAGCGACCGCCTCGCGCAACGAGCACGCCTCGGCCGTCGCCGTCCCGTCGTCGTCGATGAACTCGTCGACGACGAACACGGGCCCGACACCGCACGCCGGCGGCACGGCGTCGTTCAGCAGGATCACCGCCGAACCGGCCACGATCTGTGACGTGATCGCGATGTCGAGGGTCCCGTCCCCGTCGAGATCACCGACCGAGCCCCGGTTCGGGCTGGGCGCCGCCGTGAACGGCCCGGTCACGGTGGGCGACCCGGTGCTCGATCCGAGCACGATCGACACCGCACCCAACGCCTGATGCGTCACCACGACGTCGTCGACGCCATCCCCGTCCATGTCGCCGGCGATTCCGTTCAGGAATGGCGCCGGCACGGAGAGCTGAACCGGTGCAGCGAACGAGATGGCCGCCGGCGACGACGTGTTCCTCAAGGTCCACACGTTGGGGGTCGCGTAGTCGCCGACGACGAGGTCGTCGAGCCCGTCGCCGTCGAGATCGGCGATCTCCAGGTCGTACAGCGGGATCGAGACGTAGCTCGGCGTGAAGGATCCCGAGCCGTCGTTCGTCCAGATCGACACATAGCCGAACATACGGAGCGACGCGACGAAGTCCTGGTCGCCGTCTCCGTCGAAGTCGGCGATGTGCACGCCCGTGGCCATCCCTGCCGCAGTGCTGTAGTTCGTGGGGGCAGCGAAGGTCGACGGTCCCGTTGCCATCAGCACGCTCACGTAGAAGTTGAGGGTGCCCGACGAGCAGCAGTGTGTGACCACGAGATCGAGCAGACCATCGCCGTTCAGGTCGGCAGCGTCCAAGAAGTGGGGGCGACCTCCGGTGCCGACGGTCTGGGGCGACCCAAACGACCCCGCACCGTCGCCATGGAGGATCGTCACCTGACGCGGGGGTTCGCGGTTCGTGATTGCGAGGTCGATCAGACCATCGCCGTCGAAGTCGCCGGTGGAGATGTCGGTCGGCGACGTTCCCGCGGGAACGTCCACCGGCGCCCCGAACGCGCCGCCACCGAGGTTCTCGATCACCGACACCGAGGCCGACTGGACGTTGGCGACGACGACGTCGAGGTCGCCGTCGAGGTCGGCGTCGACCAGCGCTGTCGTCGCCGGCTCGTTGCCCGTGGGGATCTGGATCGGCGCTGCATATGACGGCGGCAGCGGCGCAGCCGCCGCCGGGGCGGCGCCCACGACAGCGAAAAGGGTCGACGCCACGAGCGCCACCACCAATCCTGCGCACGTCGCGCTCCGCGTCACCAGTCGAGAGATCGTCCCGCCCATTCCTTGTCCCCTTACGTGAGTCCGGTCGAGGCAGTATGAGTTCTCCGGGCAGCCGCTGTGTTGCCGGTGTGTTGCCGGTGTGTTGTCGGCTGCTCAGTCGACGCTGACCACCGCCAGAACGCACCCGCCAGGGGATCCACGGCGCGTGCCATGGCGCGGGCCACGATCGCCGGCGGGCCGCCCACGCGACCGCATCGGGTTCAGCCCTTACGGATCTCGACCGTCTCGACGGCGCCATCGACGACCATCGGGTGACAACGCAACCGGCTCGGTCAGGGCTCCCATCCGGGGGCGACCATCATCGCGCTCGTACTGGCGGCGCGGCGGAGCGCCGAGATCTCCTGGTAGGCCTCGGACTCCCACCAGGCACGGGCGGTCGCTGCATCGTCGAACGCCAAGACGACGGTCCGGCCGGCCGGCCATTCGCCTTCGAGGACATCGGGGTCGTCGGCGACCACGATCACCCGGCCGCCGAAGGGAGCCAACGTCGCACCGAACCGCTGCGCGTACTCGCCGAACCCTTCACGGTCGGTGATGTGGACATGGGCCATCACATACACCGTCATCGCCGGCCTTCCATCGCACTGGCGCCAACGGTACGTGGTGTGTCGGATGGGTCGCTCATCACGAAGACCGGCAACATGCCCCCACCTTCCCACGCCGGTCACCCGCCGAGCTGCGTGTCGACCACGGCTCGGGAACGGGCAGCGCAGCCACGGCGCCGCCGGCTGCGAGAAGCCCGATCAGGAAGCGGGTTCGAGCAAGACGACCGGAAGCTGCCGATCGGTCTTGGACTGGTACTCGGCGTAGCGGTCGAACCGCTCGATGATCTGCTCCCACAGGCGGACCCGCTCGTCGCCCTCGACGATCCGAGCGGTCATCGGCCGCTCGCCCTCGGTCGTGCGCACCGTGACCGACGGGTCGTCGCGCAAGTTCAACAACCACGCCGGATGCGCGTCGTTGCCCCACGCCGACGCCACCAGGGCGATGGTGTCGCCGTCCTGCCACGGCGAGGTCACCATGACCGTACGAGGCTCGCCGCTCTTGCGGCCCGTGGTGGTCAGCTCGACCACCGGCATCTTCCCGGCCGACCAGCCGGCACGCCCGCCGCTGATCTTCAGCAATCCGCGATGCAGCGCGTTGAGCGTCTTGAACAGCCGATCCGATGCCACGGGTCAAACCGCTGCCGAGGTGCCCATGGCCACCGACGTCTCGATTCCGACGTCGCGACGGAGGGCGGCCGCGCCGGCGACGGCACGAACGATGGCCCCATGGTCGCCGTCGTCTGCTGCTGCCTCATCGGCCATGGGACCGACCTCCCTCGAAGGTTCGACGACGACGCCAACCGGAGACGGCGCCGACCCACCCGTTCTAGGCCGGATCACGCCGCTGCGTCCACCACCCGCCGCGCATCGGGTCCTTCGCCCATTCCTGCATGCTCGGCGCGTACGCCGCGACGTCCTCGGAGCCGAACGACGTGAGAACGGTCAGCCTCGCCCCGCAGGAGCGCGACCGGATGCAGGTCAGTCGTCGGCCTTGTGGTCGACGACGCCCTGGCCGGTCCGCCCGGCCCGTGTGCCGATGCTGGTCGGGAAGGTGTCGAACAGGTTGAACCCCTGCACCCTGATCGCTCCCATTCCTGCGACGCCTGCGAAGCCCTCGACCTCGTCGGATTGCTCCGCCACGCCGAGCAGTTGACCGAACGCCGCCCGCTCGCCCTCGGTCAGCTCGAGGGCATCGAGCTTCTCCAACAACGACTCCATTTCCGCTGAGATAGCCATGCAACCGAAGACGCCGAACCCGCCCGGCCGGTTACACGCCGCCCACATCAGCCGGTCGTGCTCGCCCGATCCGGCCCCGCCTGCGTCGGTCTCGGCACTGACCGAGCGCGCTTCGGCACGAGGCAGCGCACCCGCCGCTCGCATGCCAACACCGCAGTCGACGTCGACGACCGACCCGCAGGTCGTGCCACAGGTGGGGCGCCGACTGTTCGAAGCCGGCCATGGCTGCGGCGGGCGTGGCGCTATACCCGCCAGCGGTGCGGCCGAAGCCGGCCGGACACGAACTGACCGGTTGCGTCCACGGATCCGAGAATTTCCTCTCTGCCGGAGTTGCGTATCGAACGTATGTTCGCTAGGGTGTTCTCACGTCGCTCTTCCCCCGCGATGCTCGCACCTTCGGGTTGCCTCTGAAACCGATCGACACCTCCGCCCGCCGTTCCGGTCGGCCGATGCGTGTCGCTGTCACCGACGCCGCCGTTGCGTCGCAGAGAAGGAGCTGTCCGTGGAGACCCCGGACGTCGTACTCGAGGAGTTGCGCACCGTGCTCTCGGACGCGGGCGACATTCCGTTGTCGTGCTGGAGCCGTGACGAGCTCGCCGGCTGGCTCTGCGGCCTCCAAGACATCCGCGCCCAGATCGACGGGCTCCTCTGCGCGGCCGCAGCCGAAGGCCAATCCGCTGCCCTGTATCAGCTGGACCGGGCCCGCTCTTTGCGCCAGTTCGTCGCGTTGCGCACTCGGACGAATCCTGCCGATGTGGGCGCCGACCTCGCCCTGGGAAGGTGGCTGGCCGGGTTCCCTGTCGTCGCCCGGGCGCTCGCCGCCGGACGGATCACCCGCCGCCACGCTGTGCACCTGCGCGAACTCGACAACCCCCGCACCCACCAGCACCTCCTCGACGGCATCGACTACCTCACCGACGCCGCCCACGGCTGCTCCTGGCAAGGCTTCATCGAAGCCTGCAACGAGTGGCTCACCCACGCCGACACCGACGGCAAACTCCCCGACGAAACCGAACGCAGCCGACGCTGCTCGACCAAGAAGCGTGCCGACGGCACCGTCAGCGGACAGTTCAATCTCGACACCATCGGCGGCGACGCTGTCCGCACCGCCATCGAACGCGAAGCACACCGCCTCTTCTGCATCGACGCCGATCCCAGCAATCCCGAATGGAAACTACGCAACCACACCCAACGCATGGCCGACGCGTTGGTGAACCTCATCACCCGCGGCGCGCTCCGCACCGACCGCACCGTCGGGGCGCCGTTGGTTCACGTCGTCGTCGGCCTCGAGATCCTCGAAGAAGCCATGTGCCGCAAAGCCGCCACCGACACCGGCATCGCACCCATCGGACCCGACGGACAGCCACTCGGCGACGACCTCGGTATCGACGCGAGCAATCCGCTGCGGCGCTGCGAACTCGTCGACGGCACACCACTGCACCCCAACCAAGTCCTCGCACTCCTCGGCGTCGCCACCATCCGCCGCATCGTCCTCGATGCAGACGGCGAAATCCTCCATCCACGAGCCTCGAGGAAGTCCCTCAACATGAAACGCACCGCCGCAGGCGCGGCATGCTGCGAACACGGCTGCGACGCAAACCAACCTGGCTGCCGCCGACCACATCATCCCTGGCCCCCCACCAGCCACCCCAGGACACCCAGCCGATGCTCGCCGGCGCCACCAGCGCAAGCAGGGCAACGGGCGGCCAGCACCACCGGCGCGAAAAGCCGCCGGCGAGACCAGCGGCGGCGAGACCCCGCCACCGCACCCGACACGACGAACCGCCCGACGACGGACACGAACCCGGATCACCTCCCGGCGATCCGTCCACACCGCGCAACCCCTGATGCCGAACGACCGACCCCTCGCCAGCATGGTCCGACCTGCTCACCGCAGCCAGCACGTCCAGTCGGACCAATGCACCATCACCCTTGAGGTGATGGTCTACTTTCCGCTAGGCTGATGCGGATCCGCTTCGCAGACGACAGGCTGCGAAAGCTCTACGAGGATCCCCTCGCTCGCGACCCTCGCCTAGGCCGCGATCTGATCAAGAGCTTCCGAAAGAAGATGCAGTTCCTGGCCAGCGCCACGAACGAGCAGGACATCAGAGCGATGAAGTCGCTGCGCCTCGAGAAGCTCGGCGGCGATCGCGATGGACAACATTCGATCCGCCTCAATGACCAGTGGCGGCTCATCCTCGTGTTCGAACACGACCCCGACGGGCGCCTCGTCATCGTCGTCGAGATCGTCGACTACCACTGAAAGAGAGAAGGGGGACACCATGACCGACACCTTGACCCCCGCCGAGGTCTTCCCGCCCGGCGAGTTTCTCCGAGACGAACTGGACGAGCGCGGCTGGGCGATCGCGGAGTTCGCCGAGATCATCGGCCGGCCCGTCCAGGCAGTCTCCGAGATCATCAACGGTCGCAAGTCGATCACCCCGGAGACCGCTGCCGAGATCGGCCACGCACTGGGCACGAGCGCTGCGCTCTGGCTGAACCTGCAGACCGCCTACCAACTCCACACACTCGACACCGATCGCCATTCGCTACGCGACGTCGACCGTCGAGCTCGCCTGCGGTCGCTGGTACCCATCGCCGAGATCAAGCGGCTCGGATGGATCCCGAACGAGTGCTCGCTCGACGAATGCGAACAGGCCGTCGCCGATCTGCTCGGGATGGACGACCTCGACGGACCATTCGCGTTCGCAGCCGCTGCACGTCGATCGAACCATGACGAAGGATTGACCCCCGCACAGCGGGCGTGGCTGGGCCAAGTCCGCCAGCTCGGCGAGATCCCCGCCGTCGCCGCTCTCGACCTCGATGGCGTCGGCGACATCGGCAAGGAACTTGCGCGCCGGTTCCTTCAACCGAACGACTTCCGCGCCATCGTCGGCGACTTGGCGGCGGTCGGGGTGGCCCTCGCAGTCGTACCGGCGCTCCAGGGCAGCAAGATCGACGGAGCCGCGCTCCGCTGCGGAGGTCGCGCCATCGTCGGACTGTCGCTGCGGGGCAAACGATTCGACGGGCTCGTCTTCACACTCGCCCACGAGCTCGCCCACATCCACCTCGGCCACCTGTCGAACCAATCGGCGACGCTCGACGAGAACCTCACCGGCAACAGCGACGATCCCGACGCACGCAACCCGATCGAGGTCGAAGCAGACCAACGAGCCAGCAGCTGGCTGTTCCCCGCCGAGCCCCAGCTCACCCCGCCGATCTCCAAGGCCGAGGTCATCGCAGTCGCTCACCAGATCGGATGCCACCCCGCTCTTGTCGTCGGAAGACTCCAATGGCGCGGACTGCTGCCCTGGACTCACCGGCTCGGACTCGTCCCGTCCATATCACCCGATGACCTTGGTCTCTGACCACTGGGGACGGGTCAGTCACTCACCCTTGTGGTGGAGCTGACCAGCCGACTGCTGACGGCAGCAAAGGTCAGTCCGTGTCCTCGAGTCGCCCGAGAGCGTCGGCGATGGTCGACGTCGGCCTCGGCGGATCCGCCCACGGGTCGGTCTTCTGCCCGAGGCGGCGGAAGATGTTGGCGATCGTGATCCGTCGGGGACCGAAGTCGGCGGCCAGCGCTTCGTCCCAGTCCAGCGGCGCCGCGACGGGTGCGCCGGCGATCGGGCGCAGCGAGTACGGGGCCACGGCGTGACTTGCCGGGCCGTTGCGGAAGATGTCCAGGAACAGCCGGCCCGCCCGCTGGTCCTTGCGGAACTCCAGCGTGAAGTCGCCACGCTCGCTCACGATCTCGGCGACGCGGCGGGCGAACGTGCTCGTCAGGTCGAAGCCGACCTCGCCGTCGTCGATCACGTCGACCACCACGTGCAGGCCACGCGAGCCCGTCGACTTCACCCGTGGCGCCAGCCCCACGCCATCGAGGACCGATCGCAGTTCCGCGGCGGCGGCACGGACAGGGACGAGATCGTCGCTCGACGGGTCGAGGTCGAAGATCACCTCGACCGGCGACATCGGCGCGTCGGCCGTCGCCAGCAGCGTGTGGAACACGATCGCGCCCTGATTGGCGAGGTAGACGATCCCGGCCGCGTCGTCGACGACGGAATACAGGGTGGACCCGCCGTCGGCGGTGTCGACCTCGACCCGCTCGATCCAATCGGGAACGTGATCGGGCGTGTTCTTCTGATAGAAGCCGAACTCGTCGATGCCGTCGGGAAACCGCTGCAGCACCAGGGGTCGCCCGGCCACGTGGGGCAGCATCTGCTCGGCGATCCGCTCGTAGTAGTCGACCACGGCGCCCTTGCGGATCGGATTGCCACCGCCGGGGAAATACACCTTGTCGAGGTTCGACACCTCGACCGTGCGCCCGGCCACGGTGCGGCGGCTCACGGTGCGCCTGCTCACGACGTCGCCCCCGGCGTCTCCCGGACCACCGCGTCAGCGTCCTTGTCGTCACGCAGACCGAGGTACCGCGGGTGGCGCAGTCGGCCCGCCGTTGTCCACTCGGTGAACCCCACCTGGCACACCAGGTCGGGCGTCACCCAGTGGACGTCCGCTGCGGCGGGTGCGTCGTCGAACGGCGAGGTCGGCCGCTCGCGGTCGGCGAGCATCGACGCCAGCTTCCGCAGCGTCGACTCGTCGAACCCGGTTCCGACACGCCCGGCGAACCGCAGGGCGCCGTCGTCGTGATAGCCCACGAGCAGGGCGCCCAGACCCGTACGCGAACCACGCGGGTCGGTGTAGCCGCCGACGACGAACTCCTGCTGCGCCACACACTTCAGCTTCAACCAGTCGCGACTGCGTCCCGACCGATAGGGCCCGTCGGCACGTTTGGCGATGAGACCCTCCCATCCCATGCGGCACGCCTCGGCCAGGAAGGCGGGGCCGGCACCGTCGCCGCCGTTGCGGTGGGTGCAGAAGCGGATCGGGTCGGCGAAGTCGATCGTCGAGCACAGCCTCGACTTGCGCTCGAGCAGCGGCAGCGAGCGCAGATCGTCGTCGCCCAGGCGGATGGCGTCGAACAGATAGAGGTAGCGACGGCCCTGCCCCTGCTGGAGCCGGGAGAAGCTCGTGACCGATCCGTCGAACGCGACGACCTCACCGTCGACCACGAACCGGTCGCACGGCTGGGCACGCAGCGCGTCGGCGATCTCCGGATAGTGCTCGCCCCGGTCGATCTCGTTGCGTGACCACAAGCGCACGCGATCGCCGTCACGCACGACGATCAACCGGATGCCGTCGAGCTTGGGCTCGAAGATCCACTCCTCGCCGTCGACGGGCCCATCGACCAGGGTGGCGAGCGTCGGCGCGACGAACCCCGGATCAGGCATCGTCGTCCTGCTGCGCATCGTCGTCCTGCTGCGCATCGTCGTCCTGCTGCGCATCGTCGTCCTGCTGCGCATCGTCGGCCGTCGAGCCAGCGTCGCCCTGCGAACCAGTGTCATCCATCAACGCTGCGACCTCTTCGACGGTGTAGCCGCTCAGGACCGACTCGGGTTGGGTCGACGTCGGGCGGCGCCGGGCGTCGGCATCGTCGTCGTCGCGCTTGATCAGCAGCCACTGGTCGTCTGCGGGGCGGAAGCGCTGCAACGTGTAGCCGCCCGCCAGCTTCTGCCCGGCCAGCCGGAAGCTGACGTGGCCGTGATCGACGGCGTCAGCCACCCGCATCGGCCGGCCGTCGTCGTCGGTGGTCAGGTGTTCCCAGGTGCCCACGTCCCACACGATCACCGCACCGCCGCCGTACTCGCCGGCCGGAATGGTGCCCTCGAAGTCGATGTAGTCCAGCGGGTGATCCTCGGTCCTGACCGCCAGGCGCTTGTCGCTCGGATCGGTCGACGGGCCCTTCGGCACCGCCCACGACAGCAGCAACCCATCGTCCTCCAGCCGGAAGTCCCAGTGCTCGCTCGACGCCTGGTGGTGCTGGATCACGAATCGGGGCGGGCCGTCGCCCGGTGGCACCTCGACGGTGCCCGACGGCTCGTCCGTGCGATCGAAGTCGCGCTTGGCCCGGTACTCGTCGAGCCGTTCGCTCACCGGTCCGACGCCTGCGCGAGGAGCTCGTCGGTATCGGCCTCGAGACCGGCACGGACGATCGCAGCGACCAGACGGGCGAAGGTACCCACATCGGGAACGGTACGCCGCAGGTCCGCAGCGGTCGAGGGGAGGCGCAGCGCCGCCGCCCGCTGCAGGGTCCGGTCGTCGACGTAAGGGTCGAGCTCGTCCCACAGCACCTGGACCTCCCGGAGGAACACGTGGGCGCCGACGTCGCCGATCCCGGTGAAGTCGGTCAGCAGTCGATGCTCCCGGTCGGGATCGCGTCCGGCTTCCTTCCGCAGGTTGCGCAGGTCGCCGTCGTAGCGATCCATCAGCAGCGTCGTGGTCTGCTCGAGGTAGCGGGCCGTGCTCTCGTCGTAGCGGGCGTACCCCGCCCGGTTGAGCACCCGGGTGCGCTCCTCCCATGTCGAGTCGAGCATCGCTGCCGGGGTCGTCCAGCCGGCATCGGCGAGCGCCCGCGTCGCGGCGATCGCGATCTCCGACGAGATGCGGGCGCTGACGAGCAGCGACATCACCAGCAGCCGGAACAGCGGCGCCGGGGTGTTCCGATCGAGCCGGATGCCGGCCTCGGAGGCGAACGTACGCCCGTACCGGGCGAGCAGGACCTCGACCACCTGATCGTGCGATGCGTCGGACATGCCGGCGGCCTCCTTCGTCCGTGGCGGGCCTCATCCTCCCTGGCGGGAAGGTCGAGGCCCTACCCGTTCGCAGGCGCCGCCATGCACGGTGCACGAGGCGCTCGATGCCGAGCGGCCAGGGCGTCAGCTGCTGCGCTGGGCGTCGTCGGCGTGGGTGCTCGTCACCAGCACCGAGCAGGGGGCGTGGCGGACCACGTGATCCGACACCGAACCGAGCACCGCCCGTCGCAGACCGCTGCGACCCCGGGAACCCATCACGATCACATCGACCCGCTCGGCCTCGGCGGCATCACAGATCGCCGTGCCCGCATCGCCATCGAGCACCCGCATCTCGACCGGGCCGAGACCGGCCTCCCGTGCGGTCTCGGCCAGCAACGCGTCGGCCCCGGCGCGGCGATCGGCCTCGTAGCGATCGAACTCCTCGGGAGACATCGCTCCCCCGGCGAAACCCGACACCCCGGTCACGAGCGTCGGGTCGGGCGAATCGACCACCGTCACCAGCACGACGCGCTCCGCGGGCACGAGGCGCACCCCCGACACGATGGCCTGGAGGGCCGCCTCGGACCCGTCGGTGCAGAGCAGGATCGTCGCCATCGCGCGAGTGTCGCACGCCGCACCGGCCCGGGCTCGTGCAGGTCGCCTCAGCCGAAGCGCAGGATCAGCCCGGCGAACGCCGTGAGCAGCACGACCATGGTGACCAACGTCCAGCGCAGGTTCTCGGCCATGGCCTTGTCGATCTGCACCTCGATCGATTGCGCGAGCAGGTCGAACCGGGCGTCGATGTGATCGAACCGGCGATCGATCTCCTCGAAGCGACGGTCCACCTGTTCGAAGCGGCGGTCGACCTCCTCGAAGCGCAGAAAGAGGTCGTGCTTCTTCGGGATCTCGTGCCAATCGAACGGTGGCATGACGCCAAGTATGGCACTGGCCACCTCGGCGTCGAGATCGTGGTCGACCAGCCACGCATGGAAGGTCAGGCGAGAACGCTCGTCGAGCGGCATCGGGAACTCCTCGAACCAGACTGCAGATGTCGAGGGGAAGTGCGCCGAGCCGACGCACGGGGTCTGACGGTCCCGCACCCGCTGTCACGGCTGTCGATCCCGGTATCTCAGCAGCGGCGAACGGTGTCGTTGCCCGGTCCGCCACGACAGGTGTCGCGGCCCGGCCCTCCGATGAGACGGTCATTGCCGCCGCCGCCGCAGATGATGTCGTCACCGCCGAGCCCGTTGATGACGTCATCGCCGCCGCTCCCGACGATGACATCATCGCCACGGGTGGGCGTCTGCCCCAGCGCGAGATCCACGGTGGCGGCACGCCCCCGGCAACGTCGCGGCGCTGGCGCCGGCGGATCGGGCTCCTCGGGCGCCGGCGGGTCGTCGACCTCCGGTGGCGGCGGGTCGTCGACCTCCGGCGGAGCAGGATCGGAGATCCTGACCAGCCCAGCGAGGTCCACCGCCGGCAGCAGGTCACCCATCTCCCCCGCACCATCACCACGGTCCGCCGTGTCGCCGTACCCGAGCCGCCCGTTGCCGTTGAAGCCCCAGCACTTCGCACTGCCGTCATCGAGCGCCACACACGTATGGGCCGAGCCGGTGGTGACCGCCGCGGCAGTACGCCCTGCACCCAGATCCACCACCGGCAAGGCGTCACCCATCTCCCCCGCACCATCACCACGGGTCACCGTGTCGCCATAACCCAGCCGACCAGTACTGCCGGCGCCCCAGCACTTCACACTGCCATCATCGAGCACGACACACGTATGGACGCTGCCGCCGGCGATAGCCACAGCAGTACGCCCTGCACCCAGATCCACCACCGGCAAGGCGTCACCCATCTCCCCCGCACCATCACCACGGTCCGCCGTGTCGCCGTAACCAAGCTGCCCGGAGTCGTTGAGGCCCCAGCACTTCACACTGCCATCATCGAGCACGACACACGTATGGACGCTGCCGCCGGCGATAGCCACAGCAGTACGCCCCTCACCCAGGTCCACAGCGGGCAGGGCGTCACCCATCTCCCCCGCACCATCACCACGGGTCACCGTGTCGCCATAACCCAGCCGACCAGCGCTGCCGGCGCCCCAGCACTTCACACTGCCGTCGTCGAGCAACGCACACGTGTGGGCGACGCCGGCGCTGATCGCCACAGCGGTCCGCCCCTCACCCAGGTCGACCACCGGCAGATTCGCACCCATCTCCCCCGCACCATCACCACGGGTCGCACCATCGCCATAACCCAGCTGTCGAGCCACTGCAACACCGCAGCCAACTCCCCCGCCTCGCCGGCGATGGCCATCGCCAGGTTCTTCGGGCGATGGAACTGCTCCCAGTCCCGGGCGCGGCTGAACGCCCGGAGTTGCTCCTGCAGGCCACTGACGCCGACGAGATCCACGCCGCCAGTGTCGCAGAGCCCGGATCTGCAGGCTGCGAGCGACGCTACGATCGACGCCCGCGGGAGGCGCAGTGGGGACGGTCACACCCGCATCGGTATCGCGGCGGTTGAGGTCGAAAACGACGACGGCGACTACTTCGGGATGCCCGTCGTCGAGGCCGCCCGGCGGTGCGCGGTGGCCGACGGCGGCGGGATCCTGATCACCGACATGGCGCTCCCTCGCCGAGGACGCCCTCACCGTCGCCACCGCCCGGGGCTACGGCTACATCGAACGCGACGCCCGCCTCCTCCTCGCCACGCTGCCCTGACAGAGGCCACCCGAGGCCGCACGGGGTCGCCCGCATCTGCCGCTCGCACGGCTCCTGAACCGGACCTGACCAGGCCGGGCCATCGGACCCTGACCGACATCGGCCAGGAGGCTCATGCTCAGCACATGATCATGTCCGCAGTGTTCGTCGCCATCGCCGTTGCGATCGTCGTCCTCGCCGCGAAGGCTCGCCAGCGGGACCCCTTCGACCCCCTCCGGGGGATGGCCCCGCACGGGCAGGGCGTGGCCGATCGCCTGGACGCAGGAGCGGCATCCAGCGACCGGTCGGCCCTGCGGGTCCACCTCGACGACTGGGTGACCACCGGGCTGATCGACCCGGCCACCGCACGCGCCATCGAACGACACGAACTGACCCGCACGCCCGAACGGACCAGCCGGATACCCCTCGCCGCCGAGGCGGTGGGCTACCTCGGCGGCGGCCTCGTCATCGCGGCACTGACCATGGTGATCGGCAACAACTGGGAGGACCTCGGCGTCGCTGCCCGCTTGGCTGTGCTCGCCGCTCCCACCACGCTCGCCGCGGCCGGTGGCTGGTGGATCGGACGAGCCGACGAGGAACCGCTGCAGCGGCTCGGGTCACTCCTGTGGGCGCTCACGGTCGCCGGCGTCGCGGCCACCGCCGGCGAGGTCTGGTACGACGTGATCCACGACGCCGATCCGCCCGAGGCCGGCACCATCCTGTTCCCGGCCGCGGCAGCCGCCGTCGCCGCCGGCGTCCTGTGGTGGCTGCGCCGGCAGGCCCTGCAGGTCCTGGTGCTATTCGCCACGACGGTCGCCACCGTCGCCGGCGTCGTCGAGGCATCGCGCGCCGAGGGCAGCGACGCCTCGCTGCTCGCCATGGGCCTCGCACTGCTCGCCCTCGCCGCTGCGTGGACGACCGGCGGCCTCCTCGAGCATCTGACGCCTTCGCTCCCCGTGCTGATCGTCGGCCCAGCGCTCGCGCTCGTCGCGGCCCAGATCCTGCGTGACGAGAACGTCGATCTGGGCCTGTGGGTCGGCATCGGTGTCGCCGTGACGCTCCTCGCCGTCGGGGCGGCCCATTCGGCCGTGTCGGTTCTCCTCGTCGGCACGGTCGGGCTGTTCCAGTGGACCCCGCAGATCGCGCTCCACTACCTCGGCGATCGCCTCGGCGCGGAGATCACCCTCGCGCTCATCGGACTGCTGTTGCTGGCTCTCGCCGGCTCGATGATCCGCCTGTGGCCCTGGCTGCGCACCCGCACGGGCTGAGCGCCCGCATTCGGATTCTCCGCCGCCCCACCGGTACTGCATCTGGTACCATTCACTCCATGCAGTCCATCACGGCCTCCGAGGCAAGGCGCTCACTCTTCCCACTGATCGGGCGCGTCAACGACGATGGCGACGCCGTGACGATCACGTCCAAGGCCGGCGATGCCGTCCTCATGAGCGCCAGCGAGTACGCAGCCCTGGAGGAAACGGCCCACCTCCTGCGCTCACCCGCCAACGCGGCACGCATCCTCCAGAGCCTGGCGGCGATCGAACAACGCCGGCCCCAATCGCTCGTCGAGTGAACCTCACCTTCACGCCCCAGGCGTGGGAGGACTACCAGTGGTGGCTCGAGCACGACCGCAAGACCCTGCGACGCATCAACGCACTCATCAGAGACACGCTCCGTGACCCCTTCGACGGCATCGGCAAACCCGAGCCGCTCAAACACGTCCTCGCCGGCGCATGGTCGAGACGCATCACCCAGGAGCACCGCCTCGTCTACGTGATCGCGGGCGACGACCTCGTCGTCATCCAGTGCCGCTACCACTACTGACCGCAACGCCTGCCGGCGGCAACCCGGAGCAAGCACGACGTCACCCCGGCGGGAAGCGCTGCTCGTTCCTCGCCATCTTCGCGGCGGCCGCCTCGCCGAGGTCGGCGTCGATCACATCGGCCAGGCGGACGAGGTAGATCAGGACATCGGCCATCTCGTCGACGAACGCCTCCCGGAGGTCGCCGTCGACCGCGACCGCAGCGTCGGCCTCGTCACTGTCGAGCCACTGCAACACCGCAGCCAACTCCCCCGCCTCGCCGGCGATTGCCATCGCCAGGTTCTTCGGGCGATGGAACTGCTCCCAGTCCCGCGCCCGGCTGAACGTCCGGAGTTGTTCCTGCAGCCCACTGACATCGACGAGATCCACGCCGCCAGTGTCGCAGCCCGGGCCCCGACCCCGCCGCACCGGTAGGTCGCCGTTCCTGGGCGTCACGTGACCCGCATGCGATTGGGGCCTGATCCCCATCGACCCTGCAACGGCGTCATGCGACATTGCCCACCGACGAGGGCCGACGATCTCGAACGAGCCGTCTCGCAGGACCGAGCGCCTGCACCCTCGACGAGATGGAGATGCATGTGCGCCAATGCCGAACGATGCTGCTGTCGATCACGACCGCCCTCCTCCTCACCGGCTGCGCGACCGGCACGTCGCACACCTTCGGCGCTGCTGCGCCAGGACCGCCGGCACAGCGGCTCGTGGAATCGCCGACCTCGCAATCTTCCGACGATGCGAGCGGCGGCATCTTCGCCTCTGCTCTGATCGGCGATGACACTGCGCTCGTCGTCGGGCCCGATGGCGACATACGTGAGCTGTGGGGCTACTCGGTCACCGCATCGTATGACTGCAGCGCCTACGTGTACGTGCACGAATCGGGGATCTTCCACCAGACGGCTGCCGCCGAGCCGTCGCTCGTCCTCGACCCCGCCACACTGGCCGACGAGGTCACGTGGTTCACCTTCGGGGGCTGGGTCGACGATGGAGCTGCGCTGCTGGTGCGGGTGTTTCTCGAGGATCAGACAGCCGAATCCCTCATCGTCCCAATCGACGGATCAGGCGCCGCGCGCGCCGAAGACCTCGACGATGTGACCTGGATGGAACCGGCCCTCTCCGGGACCCTCGACGCCCTCGTCCGTCAACCCGACATCGACTCCGTCACCGGGTGGATCGAGATCCGGGATCGAACGTCCGACGAGAGCGTCGCTCGGCTCACTCTTCCGGATGGAGTCCTGCCTTCGAGCATCGGCTGGTTGCCCGACGGCACGCTCCTCGCAGGCGCATCGACGCCCCAGGGAGCAAGCCAACCCGAGATCCGGCGGATCGATCCGGCCACCGGCCAGTTCCTCGACATCATCGAACTCGCAGCGAACTCGGCCACGAGGCCCACCTTCGCGATCTCGCCCGACGGAACCGAAATCGCCTTCGTCGACCGCGACGACCTCGAATGGCCCGATCATCGTCTGGTCATCCAACGCCTGAGCGACGGCACCGCCGAGAGCATCGAGCTCCCGCTTGGCAATCGGCAGGCCGTGACCGGCTGGTGCTGACCCGACGACGCCACTCGCCGCCAGGCGCGCCGACTGCTTCTCAGCGCGCTGAGCCGAAGGGGCGTTGTTCGCCGGTGTCGTCGTCCCACTGGCTGCGGTGGGTGGCGAACAGGTCGCCGCCGTAGACGTGCCCGGCCCGCATCGTGTCGGTGCCGGAGTTGGCGATGCGGTGCACGGCGTCGGGCGGCAGGGCCAGGACCTCGCCGCAGCGCAGCACCGCACGACCGGTCTCGGTGATGCCGTCGATGCCGTCGTCGCCACGGCGGTAGAAGACGTTGTCCTCGTCGCCGGCGTAGATCCCCACGACCGCCCAGATGGTGTGGTCGTGGACGGGGCTGACGAACCCCGCCGGCACGGCCAGGCCGAGCACGGTCAGATCGTCGCTGCGATGCACGACCGCAGGACCACCACCGGGAGGGCGCAACGCCTCGATCTCGGCCGACAGGGCCTCGGCATCGGCCAGCAACGGCCGCAATGCCGCCGCCACCTGCTCGGCCACCTCGGGTGCATCGGAGGCATCGGCGGCGTCGAGCGCCGACCGGCAGGTCTCGACGAACTCACTCAGCACAGCCACCGCGGCGACCGTACCAGTCGCGCTGGGCGTCGATCCGAACCTTGTGCGGGGAACACCAGCCTGGTAGCAAGGTCCCGGGCCGCAGCTGCGGGCGCAATGCATGACACCTGACGGGGGAATCCATGAGCGAGCGCTCGATCTCGGCGGACTATGTCGTGAAGGGCGCGGGCGCCGTCGCGATGGCCTTCGTCGACGAGCTCGTCGCCTCCAGCGATGCGACCGTGGTGATGGTCGACCGCCACGCCCAGCCCGGTGGTCACTGGAACGACGCGTATCCCCACGTCCGGCTCCACCAGCCCTCGGCCTTCTACGGCGTCGGCTCCGAGCCGCTGGGCAGCGACGCCCTCGACGAGTCCGGGCCCAACGCCGGCTTCTACGAGCTGGCGTCCGGTGCCGACGTCGTCGCCTACTTCGACCGGGTCATGCGCCGCCGGCTCCTTCCCTCGGGGCGCGTCACGCACCTGCCGATGAGCGACCTCGCCGACGACGGCACCGTCACGTCACTGCTGTCGGGCGAACAGCTCCGGGTCGAGGCCACCACCTTCGTCGACGCCACCTGGTCGCAGATGCGGGTCCCGTCGACGACACCCCCGCCCTACGCAGTCGCTTCGGGCGTCGCCTGCGTTCCTCCCAACGCGCTCGCCCGTCTGACCCCCGAACATCGGGACTTCGTCGTCGTCGGCGCCGGCAAGACCGCGATGGATGCCTGCGTGTGGCTCCTCGACAACGGCGCCCCGCCCGACCGCATCCGCTGGATCGTGCCCCGCGATTCGTGGGTGCTCGATCGGGCCAACGTGCAACCCGGCGTCGAGTTCTTCGCCCGGTTCTGCAAGAGCATCGCCGATCAGGCGCAGTCGGCCGCCGAGGCCGAGACCGTCGACGATCTCTTCGCCAGACTCGAGGCCTGCGGCGAGCTCCGCCGCATCGATCCCGACGTCACTCCCACTGCCTACCACTGCGCCATCCTCAGCGACGGCGAGCTCGACCTGTTGCGCACCATTCGCGGCGTGGTGCGGCTGGGGCGTGTGACCTCGATCGGCGAGGACGAGATCGTGCTCGAGCACGGCACCATCCCGACCGACACCCGGACGCTGCACATCGACTGTTCGGCCGCGGGCATACCGACGCATCCGTCGACGCCCATCTTCGGCGACGGCCGGATCACCCTGCAGTGGGTGCGCACCTGCCAGCCGACCTTCAGCGCCGCGATGATCGGCCATGTCGAGGCGACCATCGACGACATCGACCGCAAGAACCAGCTGTGCCCGCCGATCGTGCCGCCCGACGTCCCCCTCGACTGGCTGCGAACGTTCCGCTCGAGCTTCGAGACACAGACCCGCTGGGCACAGGACCCGGAGATCCAGGCATGGCTGACGTCATCGCGCCTCGACCCCGCCAGCACCCTGATCGCCGAGCACATCGGTGTGGACGAGGCGGCCACAGCCGAGCTCATGCGCTACCTCGGCAACCTCCCCCAGGCGTTCGAGAACGCCGACAGGCTGCTGGCCGACGCCCGACGCTGAGGGGCGAACGACATGGAGAACGGCAGCCGGGACCAGATGATCTGGGCCGGCGCAGGACTGGTCATCGGTGCAGGCGTGGGCACGACGCTCGGCTTGATCATCGCGGGCGGAGTCGGCATCGCATTCGGTACGACGTTCGGTGCCGCTGCCGGCCTCGTGGCCGGGTCGGCAATCGACGCGGCGCGACGCAGACCACCTCCGGACAGCTGATCAGCCCAGGCCCGTCTCCAGGGCTTCGAGCAGGCCACGCTCGCCCGACCGGGCTTCGATGCACGGCACGCCCCTGCGACGGCACGCGTCCTTCACCCGGCCGCTCAGGGCGTGGCCGATGCGCTCCCACAGGATGACCACGATGTCGGTGGCGGGATCGACCGAGTCCACCCAGTCCGCCGTCGGGGACTTGTGCTTCTCGGCCTCGTGGCGCTCGAGCTTGGCCAGCTGCAGGTTGGCGGCCAGCGTCGCCTCCCAGGCGTCGGCGGTGCCGCCCACCAGGTGCAGCACCTTGTTGCGGCAGTGCGGGGCGACGCTGCTGTAGCGGTCCTGGGCCTGGCGGGCCCGCCAGTCGGTCAGCTCGTCGGAGCGTGCCAGCGCCTCGCCGATCGTCTCGATCAGCTCCTTGGCGGCCAGGCGACGCTCGTCGCCGCCGCTGAGGCGCAGGTTGCCCTGCAACAGATCCGCCAACACACCGGCGGTGTCGAGCTGGCCGGTGCGGCACGCCTCCTCGGCGGCTTCGCAGGCCAGCTCGAACCCCACCTTCGTGGCGGCGTCGTCGCCGCTGCCCAACAGGTCGGCGGCCAACGCCCCGAGCGCTGCGGGCCGATCGACGCCGGGCAGGGCCTGACGGGCCTTCGGCAACCGATCGAGCAGCGCCCGCCACCGGTGCGCCTCTGCCATTGCCCCCAACCACTGGCGCACATAGGGACCCAGCTGGTTCTTGCGCACCCCGAAGTCCACCAGCATCTCGAGCGCCGGGCCGTAGGTGGTCGCCGGATCGGGCCAGCGGGACATCATGAACCCGACCCCCATCTCGGGGTCGTGGTAGGCGAGCTCCTCGGCCAACGTCGTGGCGAACTCGTCGGAGGACACGATCGGCAGCACACGCCGGATCAGCTCGAGCTTGCGGTCGTCGCCCAGCACCGACTTGTACAGCGGCTCGACCACCGGCCGCACCACGCCCGGCGGCGCCGCATCCAGCGCCGCCAGCAACAACTCGAAGTGGCCCGCGTCCTCGAAGTCGACCCGGGTCAACAGCTCGGTGTGCTCGGCCGCGGTGCCGTTGTGGATCGACGCCAGCAACAACAACAGATCCGCCCGCGGCTGGCGACGCTCGACCGACACCAGCACCGACTCCAGCTCCCGGAACCGCCCCGCCGCGAACAGCCGCTCGGCATACGCGGCGGTGACCTCGGCGTCGCCGCCACCCCAGGGCACGAAGAAGTCCTGGAACAGCGCAATCCAGTCCTCGTCGGCGATGGTCGCCTCGCGGTGCAGGCGTCGCACCAGACGTCGGACCCCGTCGACCGACGCCCCCGCCTGCTGCTCCGCGTCGGATCCGCCGGGCGCCTCGACGACCGAGAAGGCCACCACCGGGCGGCTCGACCGCAGCGCGTCGGGCAACAGGTTCAGCCGGGCCCTGACCGCGCCAGGCGCGGTGACCACGGCCCGCACCTCGCCCCGGCCGTTGGCCGGCACCGTCGTCGCAGCCACCAGCTCGAGCGACCCCGGCGGTTCGGCGTCGACGACGACCTCGAGCTCGGTCTCTTCCCGCTCGATCGAGCGCACCTCGATGGGGATGCGCACCTCGGTGCCCACCGGCAGCGCCCGGCCCGCCTCCACGGCGACGCCGTCGGCGCGGGTGATCTCGCCGAGGCGGGCGATCGAGCAGCCGCTGAAGTACTCGTTGCGTTTCAGGCCCTCGACCGCCTGATGCCACGCGGCGTCCTGCTCGTCGCGGCCGTGAGGGTTGCGCAGCCCGTGGTTCGACTCCATGAACGCGAAGTACGGTCGGGTCTTCTCGCCGTCGCCACGTTCGGCGTCGATCTGCGCCGCCGCGTCCCACTCGACGGTCAGGCGCTCGCCGTCGAGGACGAACGCCCCCATCCGCACCGTGAGCCGCAGGCGCCGGTCGGCGACGTCGGCCTCCTCGACCACACCCCAGCGCAGCGGCTGATAGTGCCGGTACGGCGAATCGGCGATGACCAGCGCGCACCCCTGCCCCGGCTTCACCTCGAGGCCCGGCGCCACCCAGCGCTCGCCGTAGCTGATCTCGAAGCGCTCGCCCTCGGGCGCAGCCAGGATCGCCAGGTTCTGGTGGTGATACTCCTGCACCCGGTTGGCCTTCACGAGATACAGCACCTCGGCCATCAGCAGCGCCCCGTGCCCTGCCCGAACCCCGACACCGTCACCGCGCCCTCCCTCTGCCGCACGTCGACCCCGGAAGCCCCCATCGGTCCGGAAGCCCCCAAAGGTAGAGCGTCACCCGGAGCCGTTCATCGGGCCCCTCTGGCGGTGCGTGACCAGCGCGTTCGATGTGCGGCTCAATCCGGGATCGCGTCGGCGACGAAATGGAACTCCAGGTTGCGGGGATCGCCGTCGTAGCACTCGCCATAGACGTACTCCGCCACGTGGTCATACGCTTCCGCCAGGTCGGGGGGCGACCCGACGGTTGCAGGATCCACGTCCATCACGACGTAGTCCACCTCGGCGAGCGCGGCATCGACTGCCTCGAAGTGTCCGGCGATCGCGCCCAGCTGCCCTCGCAGGTCGTCGGGCGCCTTGCCTTCGGCGTGTTCGAACACGTCGAGCATCATCTCGAACCATGGCTCGACGTCAGCCGGCTCCAGCAAGCCGACATAGAACCAGGGCGAGGAGAGGCCCTCGGCGGGGAAGAGTGCCTTGCCGTAGTCGCAGAACGTCGCGTCGTCATCGCCGATCTTCGGGGCCTCTGCACCGGCCGCACTGTTGTCCCCGGTCAACGTCGGGTCGTCCGGGATGAACGGACCGTGGTCGACGTTCGCGAGTTCGTGGGGGATCACCTTGAGGTCGTCACTGCCGAGCGCGACCTCGGCAACGGCACCGCCGCATCCGGCAGCCGCCAACGACACCGAGACCGCCAGGCCGACGTGGCTGAGCTTCACGATCACACCCTCCCCGGGGCAGGCCGGACCATCCGAGCCGTTCGCGAGCACGCCCGGCCGTACGCCACCCGCCAGGTTCGGCGTGTCGACCGATTCGACTGCTCCCGACAGGCAGTCGACCGAACCGACCATCGCATGAGGCGGCCGACCTGCCCGCTCGCCGGGTAGGGCCCCGGGACCCGGGCCGCCGGGCCTACGCGGTGCCCGGACGAGCGGGCTCCACACGGTCGTGTCACGGCCGATGAGTACCTTCTCGGCGGAACCTCCCACGACCAGCGAGCCTCATGACCTCCCGACTGCTGACGCCCACCAAGATCACGGCCTTCCTCGACTGCGCCCATTCGTTGGCGCTCGAGCGGCGACGCGACGCCGGCGAGCAGTTCGTCACCGCCGGCGGCGGAGGCGAGATGGCCGACATGTTGCGCCAGAAGGGCCTCGACCACGAACAGGCCTGCCTCGAGCACTACCGGTCGAAGGGACTGCGGGTCCTCGAGATCGGCGACCGCCACGAACGAGAACGCTTCGACCAGTGGGCGGCCCGCATCGCCGCGCAGGACCCGTTCGGCGGCGACCACGACGTCATCTTCCAGATGCCGTTCGTACACGACGACATGCGCGGCGTCGCCGACTTCTTGCTACGCGTCGAACGCGACGGCATCACCACCTGGGAACCGCTCGACGCCAAGCTCGCCCGCACCGCAGCCAAGCCCGGCCACATCCTCCAGCTCTGCTTCTACGCCGACGCCATCGCCGCCGCCACCGGCCACGCCCCCGAACACCTCCACATCTGGTTGGGCTCCGGAGAGATCGAACGGGTCCGCCTCGACGACGTGCACGCGTACTGGCGCCGCCTGCGCGCCCAACTCGACCGCGCCATGGGCGAGCCAGCCCCGGACGGCGGGGGCGCTGCAGCCGTCACCGAGCCCGAGCCGTGCAGCCACTGCGACTTCTGCGACTTCGCCCCGACGTGCGAGGCCCAGTGGCGTGGCGAGGACTCCTTGGTCCATGTCGCCGGACTGCACAAGGCCGACCGCCACGCGCTCGTCGCCCACGGCACGCCGACCATCGCAGACCTGGCCGACCTGGCCCGGGTCCCCCGGGTCCCCGGGGTCGGGGTCGCCGCTGAGGCCGCCGCTGCCGATAGCGCCGAGCCCGCACTGCCCGAAGTCGACGGGGTCCGACCCGAACGCCTCGACCGCCTCGCCGTGCAGGCGGCGCTCCAGGTGGCGGCCCGCAACCAGCCCGACGCGCTGCCGCCCATACGCGAGCTGCCCGTCGTCGCCGAGCCCGTGCCGCTCGGCTACGCCGCGCTCCCCTGCCCCGACGACGGCGACATCTTCCTCGACTACGAGGGCCATCCGTTCTGGCGCGCCGAGCGGGGCCTGTTCTTCCTGTTCGGTCTGCTGCTGCGCGACGAAACCGGCGCGTGGGTCTACGACGCCCGCTGGGCGCACGACCTCGACGGCGAAGCCGCCATCACCGCCGGGCTCATCGACGACCTCGCCGACCGGCGCCGCCGCCATCCCGGCATGCACGTCTACCACTACAACCACACCGAGCGATCGGCCCTGCAATCGCTGGCCGCCACCCACGGCGTGCGCGAGACGCTGCTGACCGAACTGGTCGACAGCGGCCTGTTCGTCGACCTGTTCCCCGTCGTCACCGGCGCCATGCAGGTCGGCTCGGAGTCCTACGGTCTCAAACACATCGAGCTCCACACCGGCTACCAACGCAGCCACGACATCGACGCGGGCTCGGGCGCCGTCGTCGACTACGACCGCTGGTGCACCGACGCCGACTCCGCCCGCCTCGACCGCATCGCCCGCTACAACGCCGACGACGTCGAGGCCACCAGGGCGTTGCGGGACTGGCTGGTCGACCGCCGGCCGCCCGAGCTGCCGTGGCGGGCCCCGGTGTTCGAGGTCCCCGAACCCGCCGACGTCGACCTCGACGCCCGTGTCGAAGCCCTCCTGGCCATCGAGCCGCCTGCTCCGGCGTCGGCCGCTGCATCCACCGACGATGCCGAGGCCGCCGACACCCCGGCGTGTCCCGAGCATCTCCTCGCCCACCTCCTCGGCTACTGGCGGCGCGAGACCCACGCCGTGTTCACCGAACTGGTCCTCAAGACCGGCTACGAGCTCCCGGCCCAGCTCGACGACCCCAGCGTCATCGCCGGCCTCGAATGCCTCGGCACCGTCGAGCGCATCGGCGCCAAGGGACAGGCCCTCGACAGCCCGGCCATGGTCCTGCGGTTCCCGACCCAGACCCTCGTCAGCGACCTCGCCGCCGGCAAGGGCCAGGTCGTGTTCGCCCGTCCCGACGGTCTCCTGGGCTTCGCCGCCATCGACGGTGTCGACCTCGACCTCACCGTCGATTCCGACCCTGGCGCCGACAGGACCACCGTTGATCGTGACCCGGCCGCCGGCACGACCGGCGAGGCGCTGCCCGTTGCATCCCAGCAGATCTGCAGCGGCGAGGTGCGCTTGGTGTGGAACGACGCGTGCGACGAGGCCGGCGTCTACCCCGCAGCGGTCGTGCTCAACGACTCGGTCGGCGCGCATCCCAAGCCCGAGGCCCTCACCGCCCTCGCCGACGACGTCCTCGATCCGGCCCGTACCCCCAACCCCGCCGCCATGGCCCTGCTGCGCGCCGAGACCCCGCGCCTGCGGGCCGGAGCGGGCCGGGCGCCTGGGGCCGCCGGCTTCAGCGACGACGTCGACGACATGCGTCGCTGGATCGACCACCTCGACGACAGCGCCGTCGCCGTCCAGGGTCCGCCCGGCACGGGCAAGACATACACGGGCTCGCACCTCATCCACGAACTCCTCCGGGCCGGGCGCCGCGTCGGCATCTGCGCCATGAGCCACGCCGCCGTCGACAACCTCCTCGACGCCACCATCGACGTGTTGCGCGGCGCCGGCGATCTCGACGGTGTGCAGATCGCCCGACGAGCCCCACGCAAGCGCCCCGAGCTGCCTGGTGCCGTCACCCACGCGGGCAGCGCCGAGGCCGGCGCCCGCCGGAAGTACGACCTCGTCACCGGTACGGCCTGGCACTTCGCCAACAAGGCCATGCGCGACGCGCCGGTCGACGTGCTGTTCATCGACGAGGCCGGCCAGCTCGGCCTGGCCGACGCGATGGCCGCCACCATGGGCGCCCACAACGTCGTCCTTCTCGGCGACCCGCTGCAACTGCCCCAGGTCGTCAAGGGCACGCATCCCGCCGGAGCCGGCGCCAGCGTCCTCACCCACGTCCTCGACGGCGCGCCCACCATCACCGCCGACCGCGGCGTGTTCCTCGGCACCACCCGTCGCATGCACCCCGACGTCTGCGGGTTCATCTCCGACCACATCTACGAGGGCCGCCTCACCAGCCATCCCGACTGCGCCCGCCAGGACACCGAGCACGGCACCGGGCTGCGCTGGATCCCGGCGCGCCACCAGGGCCGCTCGACGTCGTCGCCCGAAGAGGCCGCCATCGTGGCCGATCTCGCAGCCGAGCTCGTCGGCCGCCAGTGGACCGACGCCGCCGGCCGGACCGGCCCGATCACGCCGGCCGACCTGCTCGTGGTCGCCCCCTACAACGACCAGGTCGCCACCATCCGCGCCGCCCTCGACGCCGACCGGGCGACTGCTGCGGTGCGCGTCGGCTCGGTCGACAAGTTCCAGGGTCAGGAAGGCGCCGCCGTCATCTTCTCCATGACCGCGTCGAGCGCCGCCGACGTCCCTCGGGGCCTGGACTTCCTGTTCTCGAAGAACCGACTCAACGTCGCCATCAGCCGCGCCCGCTGCCTGGCCTACCTCGTGTGCACCGAGGAGTTGCTCGACAGCCGGGCGAGGAACGTGAAGGAGATGGAGCTCATCTCGACCCTCTGCAGCTTCGTCGAGCGGGCGACGTGACCTCGATCCCGCTCCCGACACCGCTCCCGCCCGGCAAGCCCCCGGGCAGGTTCAGGATCGTGGCGTGGAATGTGGCGGGCGGGTTCGGTGACGGCGACTGGGTCCTCGCCGGCGACTGCAACCACCACCCCCGCTGGGACAAGGGCAACGCCCGCTGGGACTTCGGATCACTCGTCCGCGCCTACGCCGACCGGGGCATGGTCAGCGCCTGGCACACCCACCACGACGTCGCCATCGGCGATCCCGCCGAGCCCGCCACCCACTGGCACACCTACAACCGCGACAAGCCCTCCATGCTCGACTGGTGCTTCATCCCCGCTGCGTGGCGAGACCGCCTCGTCGGCGTCTGGATCGGCGACTACGACCACTGGGGCAGCGGCGACATCAAGTCCGACCACGCACCGATGGTGATCGACCTCGCCATATGAGACGAGGTCGGTTCGACGTCTGCCTGACCGCTGACCGCTGACGGCTGACGGCTGACGGCTGACGGCTGACGGCTGACGGCGTCGCCTACCAACACCGGGAGCCGGGACGCGGTCGGCGGTCGGCGGTCGGGGTTCCGGGTTCCAGGTCGGGGTCGGGGTCGGGGTCGGACGATGGCGAACACTGCTCGGCGCGCCGGTCGCTGGTGAGCGACGTTGCAGGCCTCGCCCGGCCGTGGCCGCAGTCATCGGCGCGCCTCCGAGAATTTCTTTGCCCAGGTGTTGCGTATCGAACGTATGTTCGCTAGGGTAGTCTCACGTCGCTCTTCCCCGGCGATGCTCGCAACCCCTCGGGTTGCCTCTGAACCTCACTGACACCCGCGCCTGGCTCTCGGGCTTCGTCGTGCGTGTCGCTGTCACCGATGCCGCTGCGCGTCGCAGAGAAGGAGCTGTCCGTGGAAACCCCGGACGTCGTACTCGACGAGTTACGCACCGTCCTTTCGGACGCGGGCGACATCCCGTTGTCGTGCTGGAGCCGCGACGAACTCGCCGACTGGCTCTGCGGCCTCCAAGACATCCGCGCCCAGATCGACGGGCTCCTCTGTACCGCTGCCGCCGCAGGCCAAGCTGCTGCCCTCTATCAG
>JBKAGO010000060.1:0-42313 GCA_046290435.1 Acidimicrobiales bacterium | reverse complement strand
CTGGCATCGACGGTGCGGCGCGTGCGTTCTTCGCGCTGCCCCTCGAGGACAAGATGCGCTACGCCCGCACCGACGGCATCTACCGGGGCTACACGCCGGCGGAGGGTTCGGCGCTCGCGGCATCCCGCGACGTGGAGACACCGCCCGACCTGTGCGAGCTCTACACGGTCAACCGCTTCGACGATCCCGACGTCGCAGCGCGGGCCGGCTACAAGCCGGGTCGCGAGGCGTTCTTCGCTCCCAACGTCTGGCCCGAACAACCCACGGGCTTCCAGGAGGCCTTCGAGACCTACTACGCAGCCATGGAGGACCTGGCGCTGCGTCTGATGCGGCTCATGGCATCCGCGCTCGGCCTCGACGAGCACTGGTTCGACGACAAGATCGCCGACCACATCACCAACCTCGCGGTCAACCACTACCCGGCGCTCGACCGTGCGCCCGCGCCGGGCCAACTCCGGCGAGGCGCACATTCGGACTGGGGGAGCCTGACCATCCTCGGCCACGACGGCCGTCCGGGCCTGCAGATCCTCAGCCCCGACGGCGAATGGGAGGACGTCCCCACCATCCCGGATTCCTTCGTGATCAACCTGGGCGACCTCATGGCCACCTGGACCAACGACCGATGGGTCTCGACGATGCACCGGGTGGTCGTACCCGACGGCGACACCGGGGACCGCCTCTCCATCGCGTTCTTCCACCAACCGTCCTACGACGCCGTCATCGAGTGCATCCCCACCTGCGCCAGCGACGAGGCGCCACCGCGCCACGAGATCACCACCTCGGGCGAGTGGATCCTGTCGATGCTGCAGAAGACGATCTACTGAACCGATCGGACACCATCCGATGAACGACAATCCGGAACCGGCTCGCCGCGACGCTGCCGACCTCCTCGCCCTCGCTCGCGTCGAGGCCGAACGCGGACTCGACGAGGGCGGTGTCCCCATCGGCGCCGTGCTCGTCGATGCCGACGGGGCGGTGCTCGGCGCGGGACGCAACGGCAACGTCCAGCTCGGCGATCATCTGATGCACGCCGAGACCGCAGCCGTGCGTGCCGCGGGCCACCTCCCTGACTACGCGGCCACCACGCTCGTCACCACGATGACCCCGTGTTGGTACTGCGCCGGGCTCGTCCGGTTCCTGGGCATCGGTGCCGTGGTCGTCGGCGACGCCGAGACGTGGTCCGACGAGGCGCTCGAGTGGTTGGCCGCGTCGGGTGTGGCCGTGACCCGTCTCGACGATGCCGGGTGCGTCGAGATGTTCGCCGCCTGGTTGGCCACCGAGCCGCCCGTGTGGTCGTCGTTGCCCACCAGCGCCGGCGGCCGCAAAGATGGCGCATGAGCCTGTTCCGTGCGATGTACGCCCCGGCCGACTTCGATCGGGCCGCGAGCTTCTGGGCCGACCAGTGCGGCCTCGCCGTGGTCTCCGTCTGGGACGACGACGGGCGCGGCGCGATCTTCCAGGCGCCGGGGGCGCAGGTGGAGATCTTCGGTAGCACCCCGGGCGCCGGCAATGGCGGCCCCGACCCCGAACGGCCACACCGGCCGTCCAGGCTCACCGGTCCCGCCGGTGTCGCGATGGCATGGGAGGTCGACGACGTCGACGCCACGTTCGCCGCCATGGTCGAGCGCGGCGCCCACGCGGTCGCTGCGCCGGCCGATCGGCCGTGGGGTATGCGGATGGCCACGATCGAGGGCCCCGACGCAGTGCTCGTGTCGGTGTTCTCCCTGCAGTGACCGGGCTGGGTCAGCGGTCGCCGGGGGCCATGTAGAACCAGATCGGTTGCTTCACGTCGGCTTCGCGCATCGCGGTGCGCGCCGCCAGGATGATCCTGCCGGTCTCGGTTCGTTCGAAGAACCAACGCGCACCCTCCCACGCCGCCGGCGCGTGGTCGGCGAGACCGAGCGCGGCGGTCTCGTAGTAGCCCCGGATGTCCTGGGCCACCCGCGCCGGCACGCCGGGGATACCGGCCTCCTTCCACGGGGTGCCCTCCGCGACGCGGACGAACGCGGCGATGGCCTCGTCGATGTGGTCGGCGTCGACGACACGCCCGGCGCCCATGCGGTTGCCGAAGCGCTCGACGGCGCGGTCGTGGGCCCCACGCAGACCCCGGGCCTCGTCGATCGCCGGATGGAGGTCGGGATCACTGCGCGGCGGCAGCGGGCAGGCCAGCACCGTGTCGCCCTCGTCGACGACGGCCTCGTCGTAGTGCGCCACGACCGGCTCGTCCGCCTCGAGCAGCGCGAACGCGGCAGCCAACACCCGGTGCTGGAACTCGGCGTCGCCGGGAACGCCCAGGGGTCGACCCAGCGGGAAGTCGCAGACCAGGCCACGCGGGGGAGCGGTGCCCTCCATCTGACGTTGCATCGATCCCAACGCGACGGTGGCGAGCCCCTCGGCTTCGAAGACATGGGCGAGCGTACTCACGGTACGCGTGCACAACGGTCAGACGGGAGTGAGCAGCACGACGTCGACGCCCTGCTCGCGCAGCCAGCGTCCGCCGGCCGGCCCACTGTCGAGCCGCACGCCACTGAGGTCGAACTGATTCCCCGCGTAGGAGAGGTGCTGCGCGGCGACAGCGCCGATCGTTCCCTGTGCGGCCAGTTCGTCGAGGCGGTCGAGGGGGAACACGACGTTCATGTCGTAACCGAAGCCGATGGCGTCGAAGTTCGGGCTCCAGTGGCCCGTCACGTAGTCGCGCCGGGAGCCGTCGAGGACGCGGTAGCCGATGTCGGCACCCCCGAAATCGTCCTGGTCGGGGTGGTGCAGCGACGCCGTGGTCACGATCGCCACGGTGGCCTCGGCCAGCGGGGGAGGAGCGGTGAACGCCGTGTGGTCGAACACCGGCGTCTCGATGTTCTCGGTCAGCGCCTTCATGTCCCGATCGGCCACGGTGGCATCCCTTCGTCGTCGGCTCGTCACAGTAGTGCCGTCGCAACGGCACGACAGACGGCACCGCAGACGGCGGCTCAGGGAGTGAGGGTCAGCGCCAGGTCGAAGCTCATGTCCCGGCTGCCGACATCGGCCTTGTGGACCTCCACGGCCACGACGTTGGTTCCGTCGCGCAGCGCGTCCGCAGGCACGGAGAACCGGTGGAAGACACGCTCGTTGCGCCCGGCAGCGAACTCCGACGCCAGCGTGAACCGGTCGACGGGTCCTGCAGGCATCTTGTCGCGGACCAACTCGACGCCGTTGAGGTACACGATGGCGCCGTCGTCGCGTATCAGCGCGAGGTCGATGGTGGCGTAGGCGCCGGCGTTCGCGACCTCGAAACGATGGCGGAAGTAGTGGGTGATGTGGCGCGGCCTGCCCTCGGTCACGACCGTCGCCTCGTCACCGTCCCCGTAGCCGAGCTGCGCCGGGCCCTCACTCCAGGTGCTGTCGTCGAAGCCGACCGAACGCCACTGCGCTCCCGGTGCCGCTCCGGTGTCGAGGTAGCGCCAGGTGCTCCCCGCAGCGATGGCCTCGATCGGGGTGGCCGGGGCGGCGGCATCGGCATCGGAGCGACGCACCCGGAGATCGAACCCGAGGTCGGCGTTGTTCGCCGAGGAGTTGTGCACGCTGACGGCGATCACGTTGGTGCCGGCCACCAGCGCATCGGCAGGCACGATGTAGGTCGTGTAGAGGTTCTCGGTGTCGGCTTCCTTCCAAGCCGTCGGCCATGCGGGGAACCCGAGCGGTCCGGGCGCCATGTTCTCGCGGAGGAGCTCGACGCCGTTGAGGTACACGACCGCGCCGTCGTCGACCAGCAGGTCGAGCTCCAGGGCGGGGGCCGAGGGGTCGTCGACCGTGAAGGAGTGCCGGAACCAGTACTGCACCGCACCTCGGGGCAGGGTCGTCGCCTCGTCACCGTCGCCGAAACCGAGTTGGGCGGCGCCGACGCCCCAGGCGGTGTCGTCGAAGCCCGGGTTGGTCCAGCTCGCCGGCAGGTTCGAGCCGTCGGCCAGGTACCGCCACTGCGAGCCGCCTGCGATGAAGATGTCGCCCTCGTCGGGTGGTGTCGCCGTGACGGGGTCGCTCGTGGCCGACTTGTTGCCGCGCTCGTCGAACGCCCGCACCCGGTAGAGGGCGGTCGCCTCGATGCCGGCATCGGTGAAGCTTCGGCCCTCGACCGTGGCGATGACTTCTCCGTCGCGCAGGACCTCGTACCCGGCGACACCGCGATCGTCGGTGGCGGGGTCCCAGGTGACGGTGGCGTCGTCGCCCGCCTGCCCACCCACTGCGACGGCGAGGCCGGTGGGCGTCGTCGGAGCCGTGGCGTCGTCACGGCACAACCGGGTGAAGCCCCGGGCCCACCGCCAGGGTTGTTCGGTGTCGAGGCGGAACACGTCACCGCCGACCCACAGACAGCCGCGGTCGTCCATGTGGAGATCCCAGGGCCCGTCGCCGTTCTCGTAGTAGATCTCGGGGTAGAAGGCACCGATGTGGCCGAAGTCTGACTCGGTGAAGGCCACGATGCCGTTGGCGTTGCGGCGTATGGCGCCGTCGCTCGGTGTCGGCCACGAGAAGCTGTTCAGCCACGCCCGACCGGCGATGCAGTGGCAGGCGTTGTACAGGATCCCGTCGGCGATCTCGATGGCCTGACCGTCGCCGCCGGGGGTGTAGGTGACACCGGCCTCTCGGGCCCAGGTCGCGGTGTCGTGGCGGAAGATGAAGTGCTGGGAGCCCGTGTAGTACAGGCTGTCGCCGGTGTCGGCGACACCCTGGATGTGCCCGCTCGACGTGTGGGTCTTGGTGAAGACCAGCCCGGGGATCGTGGCGCCGGTGACGCCGTCGACCACCCCGATCCAGCGGGTCTCGGGCGATCCGTTGATGGCGCTGTGGAACCCGCCGAGGGTGACACGTGAACCGTCGGGCGAGACGCCGAGGGCCCAGAGCCCGGCCCCGGTCACCTGGGGAAGCCAGTTCGTGTCGAGGGTGCCGTCGGCCTCGCTCACGCGTATCGCCTTGTACACCCGGGTCCGGCTGGCGAACGACTCCTGATGCGAGAAGTTCCCCGCTGCGTAGACGTGGCCACCGTGCACGGCCAGCGCCCGAACCACCGGCTCGAGAGCCGACCAGGGACGTTCGATGTGCGACCGCCACGTCGGGACGACCTCACCCGTCATCGGATCGAGTGCGGCGAGCGCAGCAGTGAACGGCTGGCCGTTCACGTTGGTGAAGTCGCCGCCGACGATGAGCTTGCCGTCGGTGGTCGCGACCAGCGCGTACACCGACGCGTCGAGCTGGGGTCTCCAGTCCTCGATCATCTCTCCGGTCGCCTTGTCGAACGCGGCGAGGAACGATTGCGGAACGGTTCGGCCGCCCGGTCCGCGCTGGGCCCGGTCGAACATGCCGCCGATGAACACCCGGTCGCCGATCTCGGCGATAGCGAACACCGGGACGCGCAGGTTGGTGCTGACATGGCTCCAGTCGCCCATGCCCACCACGCCCCAGGGCAGCGAGTCGGCTGTGTTCGACACCAGCGCGTCGCTCGATCCCACGACCTCCGCGGCCAGGAACTGGTCGGCGGCGTCGGCGTCGGGGACGTCGGACACACTGAGGCTGGCGGCGATCCCGAGACCGACCGCGGCGGTGGCGATCAGCCCGGCGAGTCGGCGCCGGGCGACGGCGCGTCCGGCGCTCACAGCTCGTACCCCGCAGCTGCGCACGCCTCGAGGACGGCCACGACGAGGTCGTTGGCCTCGGCGCCGGTCGGGTCGGCGGCGAGGCGTTCGGCGAACGCCTGCACAGGCTGGTAGGCGCTCTGGGCTGCCCACTCGGCCGCCGCAGCGAAGCGCTCGGTCCGGTCGGGCGCGGCCTCGATGAGCGCATCCATGGCGAACTCGGCGTTGGCGCACGCCAGAGCTGCCGCCTCGTCGAGCACCGGGGCAGCGTCGGGATCGACGACCACGGTGTCGATGACGACGTTCTCGAGCGGATGCTCGTCGTCAGCGACTTCATCGACGTCATCGGCCCCGTCGCCACCGTCTTCCCCTCCCGGAGCAGGGGCAGGATCGGGGGCCTGTTCGGGAGCGTCGGCGTCTACCGGTTCGCTGCGGTCGGCGCCTTCGGGCTCGTCGACATCGGCGCCGTCGGCGACGACGGCGCCGTCGGGCTGGTCGGCCGGGGCATCGAAATTCAGCGAGAAGTCGTCGGGGGCCTCGACCGGCTCACCGGTCACGGCATCGACCAGCAAGGTCTCCGAGGGCGGCTCGGCGGATTCATCACCGGAACCGCATGCGACCAGGGTCACCAGGGCGAGACCGGTCACGAGCCAGACCGAGGCCCGTCGGGTCGACGACGAGCCACGCAGCGGCGAAGCGAACGACGCAATCGGGGGCATGGGGTGCGACAACGGGGCCTCCAGGGGCGGGCAGACCCATCACAGGGTCGTTCGACCATCGGCCGGGTGAGGGCGAGAATGAGCGAAATCGGCCGCAGGACCCGATCGGGTGGCGCAAGCACCGACCGGTCCCGATCCGCTCGGGCGCGCATGGGTCGTTCGGCACGGGCCGATGGGACCGGTTCGCTCCGGCGGCCACCGGGGCGAACCGACGGATACCGGTGCTACGCCCACCCGATCCGAGGCGAGTCGAGCGCCTCCTCGGCGATGACGGCGACAGCGTCGTCGCCCTGGTGCCGGTGACTCCCCAGGATGCACTGCCCGACACGGTGGGTGCGGTCGTCGCCCGCTCGGTCGGTCTGGGTCGGCGGACCGTCGCACCCGATGAGCGGTGGGACGACGCGTCCGGTGCCTTCGTCGCGCCGGCGTCGCCGGTCGATCTCCGGGCCCGGCGGCAGGTCCTGCTGGCGCTGACCGCACCTTCGGAGCGGCTCGTGGTCATCGGCCTCGACCGGCTCGGCCGACCGGCCGAGGTGGTGTGGTGGACCAGGGTCGCCGACCTCGAGCGCGTGACCGTCGAACCGGCGCGACTGCTCGGCCTCGCCACCGAGGCCCTGGTCGTCGCTGTGCCGGAGGGGTTGTTTCGGTTCGTCCTGGCCCGGCCAGACCGTCGGTCGGGACACGAACTGGCCGCCCGCCTTCGTTCGGGAGTGCGATACTCCGACGGGTGAGCGACGCAGAGGTCCTGCACCGCACCCCCGAGACCATCCGGTCGGTCATCGCATGGCTGGTCGTCGCGTCCGTCGCCGGCGGCGTCGTCGGGGTGCGGTCGCCGTGGGCGGGAGCTGCGGTGGGGGCCATCGGGCTGGTGCTCGCTGTGCGCACGCTGCGGGCCGAGGTCAGGTTGGGCCCTGAATCCGTCCGTATCCGCGGGGTCCTGCGCACCCGGGTCGTGCCCTACGGGGCGATCGAGTCGGTCGCTGCGGTGCGCAGCGGACCGGGTGCGGGCACCCAGGTGGTCGAGATCCGGCTGGTCGATGGCGGCCGGGTCCGCGCCGATTCCACAGGGTGCGCACCGGGGTCGGGGCCCCACGGCTGGTCCGACGTCGATGCGATGGTCGCCGCCATCACGGCGCGGACCCGTGCTCTACAGTGACCGCGGGCACACAGGTGCCCGCCGGCAAGACCATCGGACAGACCAGGGGGAACCATGGCGACCGCCGTCGACACCGCCGTCGACCCACGCGAGTTCGACTCGGAGGAGTTCCAGCGCGATCCGTTCCCGCTGTACCGCCGCCTGCGTGATCACCACCCCGTCTACCACGACCGGTTCCACAACCGCTGGGTGATCAGCCGCTACCACGACGTCGACGCCTGCTTCCAGGACAACGACAGCTTCGACCGGGCCATGTACCGACCCGACGGCGAGTACGAGTTCGGTTCCAGCCATGTGTTCGGACCCAACATCCTGGAATACGGCAACAGCGACCGGCACCGCTGGATGCGCAACATCATCGCCAATCAGTTCGTGGGCAAGGGTCTGCTCGCGTTCATCCCCGTGATCGAACAGATCGCATCGGAACTGCTCGACGGCGTCGCCGGTGAAGGCGAGATCGAGCTCGTCGAGCGCATCACCAACCAGTTCCCGATCCGGGTCATCTCCAACATGTTGGGCCTGCCACGCGAGGACGAGGACCGCTTCGTCGGCTGGTATCAGGCCCTCATCGCCGGTCTCGGCTTCGGGGGAGAGCATCTCGCCCGCGGGCTCGCGGCCCGCAACGAGATGTGGGAGTACCTCGATCCGTTGATCGACGAGCGCAGGGCCCGCCCCACCGAGGACCTGCTGTCACGGCTGCTCGAGGCCGAACTCGACGGCGTGCGGATGAGCGACGAGGAGGTCAAGGGGTTCATCGCCCTGTTGCTGGCCGCCGGCGGCGACACCACCGACAAGGCCATCGCCAACATGTGGTTCCACATGCTCTACACCCGGCCAGACCAGTTCGAACACGTCAAGGCCGACCCGGCCCTGTGGGAGAACGTCTTCGCCGAGATGATGCGGTTCGATCCCGTGGTCCACGTCCAGCGCCGGTACACCACCCGTGAGGTGTCGATGCACGGCAAGGTCATCCCCGAACGGGCGATGGTGACCCTCTCGCTCGGCGCAGGCAATCGCGACGACCGCGTCTTCGCCGACCCCGACACCTTCGACATCCACCGGGCCGACCTCCACATGGGGCGCGAGAACCGCTCGGGCCGCTACCGCGACAAGCTGCCCGGTCACCTCGGTTTCGGCATCGGTCAGCACTTCTGCATGGGGTATGCCATGGCCCGTCAGGAGGCGATCATCGCCTGCACGAAGATGGCCGAGCTGATGCCGGGCGCCCGACCGAAGTACGCCGAACACGAGGGCATCATGGCGCCCTCGATCGACTCCGGCGGGTTCCGGTCGCCTCGCGAACTGTGGATCCGGTGGGACGCCTGATGGGCGAGCGGATCGTCATCGACCTCGAGGCGTGCATCATGGCCGGCGAGTGTGTCTACAACCACCCCGAGCACTTCGCGTTCGGCGACGACGACCTGCCCGAGATCTTGCGTCCCGACATCGCCGACGACGCCGACCGCCTGCATGCGACGCAGGCCATCGGCGTCTGTCCCAGCGGCGCCATCTCCGTCGTCGCCGACTGAAGGACCCGAGCAGGGCCGAACCCGACCGGTCGGCGCATGTGCGCGACGGCCCCACTACCGTGGCAGGCATGTGTGGACGGTTCGTGTCGTCCTCGCCACCGGATGTCCTCGCGGCCTATTTCGGTGTCGACCAGGTGGGGGAGACCCTCGACGAGGCGCGCTACAACGTCGCGCCCACCACCGAGGTGCCCGTCGTCGTCGAGCGTGACGACCACCGCCGCCTCGACACCTTCCGGTGGGGCCTGGTGCCCACGTGGGCGAAGGACCTCCGTATCGGCAACAAGATGATCAACGCCCGAGCCGAGACGCTGGCCACCAAGAACGCGTTCCGTTCGGCGTTCCGCAAACGGCGCTGCATCGTCTGCGCCGACGGCTTCTACGAGTGGACCCGTCTGGGGGACAGCGACACCAAGACGCCGTTCTTCATCCACCGCGCCGACGGGGCGCCGCTGGCCTTCGCCGGGCTCTGGGAACGCTGGCGCGACCCGAACCCGACCGACGATCCCGAGACACACCGCTGGATCGAGACCTGCACCATCATCACGGGATCGCCCAACGAGCGCATCGCCGAGATCCACGACCGCATGCCGGTGATGCTGGCTCCCGACACCTGGGACCGCTGGCTCGATCCGACCTTCCACGACACCGATGCGCTCGAAGCCCTCCTCGTACCCGCTCCCGCGTCGGACCTCGCCATGTACGCGGTGTCGACGGCGGTCAACAACGTCCGGTCCAAGGGGCCGGGCCTGATCGAACCCGTCGAGCTCGAGGAGTTCGACGACTCCGGCCGAGCCGGCGCCGAGGGATCCGGCGGGTGAGCCTTCCCTGGCGCAAGCGACTCGATCACCGGCTGCTGCGATGGCAGGCCCGTTTCGAGAGCACCGGCTTCAACCGGACTGCACCCTGGGTGTGGGCCGCCGTGTTGTGGATCGTGCTGCTGGCGCTCGCCCTGGCGCGTTCTCGGGAGCTGAGCCAGAACGCGCAGTTGGCCACGCCGATGCAGACCGTGTGGCTGATCGGCGAGGGCTTCCGGCCCGAATCGTCGTTGCTCGGCTACAACTACCTGTTCGATCAACTCGGCCTGTTGATCTATCCCGTCGCGGGCCTGACGAGCCTGTTCCCCACGGCGATCACGCTGCTCGTCATCCAGTCCGGGGCCCTCGCGCTGGGTGTGGTCCCGCTGTGGCGTCTCGCCCGGCACGTGGCCGACCTGCGCATCGGCGCCACCATGGCGATCGTCTTGGCGTACAGCCTCTACAGCGCCGTGCACGCCATCAACCTCGCCGGATTCCACCTCGAGGTCCTGGCGGTACCCGCCCTCATCGGTGCGGTGCACAACGGCATCCGCCAGCGCTGGACGAGGTACTGGCCGATGATCGCAGTGGTGCTGCTGGCACGCGCCGACCTCGGCATCGTCGTGGCCGGGATGGGGGTCCTGTGGCTGCTCGAGGGTCGACGCCGGGCAGGGGTCGCAACGGTCAGCGTGGGGCTGCTCTATGCCGGCCTGGCGATACTGGTGATCCAGCCTGCGATCGGCGACGGCAACTTCCCCCACGTGGACGCCTATGCCGCCTACGGAGGAGACGACCCCTTCCGGGTCGCATGGGGGATCGTCACCAGTCCGGTGCTGTTCCTGCGCGAGCTGTTCTCCGAGGCCAACTTCCGCACCGGCGTCGCGCTGCTCGCGCCCGTGCTGTTCCTGCCCGTGGCCGCACCGCGCTGGCTGTTGCCCACGATGCCGCTGTTCACGATGTACCTGGTGGCCGACGTCGAGGAGGGAACCCTGGCCGAGGCCAGCCAGTGGGTCCCCATCACCGCGTTCGTGTTCGTCGCGACGGTGTTCGGTCTGGCCCGCACCGGCCGCGTGATGGTCAAGAAGGTCAACGTCGACCGGCGGCTGCTGAGCGCCCTGGTGTTCACGGCGTTGGTGTTCTTCGTCCGCGACTCGGTCTCGTCGCCCTACGAGGAACCCTGGACCTGGGGCCGCCGCGATGCCGTCGACGAGTCGCGACTGTCGGCAGCCGAGCTGATCCCCGACGACGCGGTCGTGCGGGCGGGATCGCGCCTGCTGCCGCTGCTGACCGAACGGACCGGCCTGTTCGAGCTCCGGTTCGATGCCGGCGAGGACCCCGCGCAGCAGGCCGACGCGGTGGCCCAGGGTGTCAACTGGGTCATCGCCGACTTCGCCGACGCACCGAGCACCTGGACCGCCCGCCAGTTCGACATCTTCGCCGTGCAGTTTCCGGTGGCGCTCGGCTGGGTGCAGGTCCTCGACGACCGAGAGACCGGCATCCGGGTGTTCACGCTGCCGAGCGAGGCGGAGCGGTTGGGGCTCACACCGGTTGTCGGCGCGGGCGACGACACCGACCGGGCCGCCGGCTGACCCGACGCTCCGGCGGCGCTGGCGTCAGTCCAGGGCCGCGGCCAGATCGCGCGCGATCGCCGCCAGGCGGCCGTGGTCCACGCTGGTCGCGGCGTTCGCGAAGTCCATGTCGGCCATGGAGGCCATGGGCAGCACATGGACGTGGACGTGGGGCACCTCGAAGCCAGCGATCATCAGGCCCACCCGGTCGGGTGAGAACACCCGCATCTGGGCCGCGCCGATGCGTTGTGCCATGGACATGAGGTGCTGGTTGGTCGCCGGGGGCAGGTCGAGCCAGTGGTCGACCTCGGCAGTCGGCACCACCAGGGTGTGGCCTTCGCTGATGGGGTTGATCGACAAGAACGCAGCGGCCTGATCGTCGCGGGTGACGAAATGGCCGGGGAGCTCGCCGTCGAGGATCTTGGTGAACACGGTCGCCATGGCGGCGACGCTACTACCGCACCGGACCCCGCCGGCGTGGACACCACAGCGCGTCGGGGAGCGGCGGGTAACGTGAGCACCGTGACGGCTGTCCCCGTGAAGTCCTGGCGTGACGACGTCGTCACCGTGCCCAACGCGATCTCGCTGGCGCGCCTGGCCTGCATCCCGGTGTTCGTGTGGCTGCTGATCGGCCGGGATCAACCGATCGCCGCCGCAGCGCTGCTGGCGGTCCTCGGCGCCACCGACTGGGTCGACGGCTGGATCGCCCGGCGTTTCGATCAGGTGTCGGAGATCGGCAAGATCCTCGATCCCACCGCGGATCGCCTGATGTTCCTCGTCGCCATCGTCACGATGCTCATCGACGATCGGGTACCGGTGTGGTTCGCCGTGGTGACGCTGATCCGGGAGATCCTGATCTCGGTGGCGGCACTGGTGCTCGGCGCCCTCGGGGCCCGGCGCATCGACGTCACGTGGTGGGGCAAGACCAGCACGTTCGGCCTGATGTTCGCCTTCCCGCTGTTCCTGGTCGGCGCCGCCGACGTGGTGTGGTCCGACATCGCCCAGACCCTGGCCTGGGTCATCGGGGTGCCGTCGTTGGCGCTGCACTGGTATGCCGCGTGGGGCTACATCCCTGCGGGTCTCGCCGCACTCCGCGAGGGGCGGGCGGCGACGTCGTGAATCGCCGCCATGGTGGTGGGGTACGTACCAATGGTGCCCTGGGCTGTCAGTGCCATGAGATAGGGTTCGCGCCATGAACGTGCCCGAGGAGCTCCGCTATTCGACAGACCACGAATGGGTTCGCATCGACGGCAACCGGGTGGTGCTCGGGATCACCGACTACGCGCAGGACGCCCTCGGTGACGTCGTGTTCGTCGATGTTCCCGAGGTCGGCACGACGGTGGCTGCGGGCGACTCGTTCAGCGAGGTCGAATCCACCAAGTCGGTGTCGGACATCTACGCGCCCGTCGGTGGCGTCATCGTCGAGACGAACACCGAACTCGGCGACAGTCCCGAGCGCCTCAACGACGATCCCTACGGCGACGGCTGGATCTGCGTCATCGAGGTCGCCGACACCGCCGATCTCGAGGCCCTGATGGACGCGTCGGCCTACCAGGCCCTCATCGACGGGTAGCGCGCCATGTCCGAGTCCGTCACCTGCCGCCGCTGTGGCAGCGACAACCTGCCGGATGCGAACTTCTGCTCGTCCTGTGGGGCGCCGTTGTCGGATCTCGTCGACCAGCCCACCGAGACGCTCAGCCTCCCGGTCATCGGCGAGGACGACGCGGTGGCACCGGTGGCGGGCTTCCACGTCAGCCGCGGCCCCAAGGCCGGCTCGCGCTATCTGCTCGACATCGGGACCTCCACGATGGGCCGACACCCGCGCAGCACCTTCTTCTTCGACGACGTCACGGTGTCGCGCCGTCACGTCGAAGCCGACTACGACGGCACCAGGGTGGTCGTGCGCGACGTGGGTTCGCTCAACGGCACCTACGTCAACCAGCAGTCGGTCGAGGGCGACGTCGAACTCGTCGACGGCGACATCCTCCAGATCGGCAAGTTCAAACTGGTCTTCTTCCGCGAGGACCCGATGTGACCGAGCCGTCGGGGCGAGGCCGCACCATCGGCGAAGTCGTCGAGGCGCTCATCGACGAGTTTCCCGACATCTCCATCTCGAAGGTCCGGTACCTCGAGAGCAAGGGGCTCGTCGAGCCCGACCGCGCCGACTCGGGCTACCGGCGCTATCACGACGCCGACGTGGCCCAATTGCGCTGGGTGCTGCGTCAACAGCGCGATCATTTCATGCCGCTGCGGGTCATCCGTGAGCATCTGATCGCAGGAGTCCGCATCGACGGCGACGACGGCGACCCGGTCCAGACGCTGCCTCGTATCGACCCGATGAGCCCGCCGGACCGCGACCTGGAGCTGAACGGCAAGGAGCTCACCGAGCTCACCGGCCTGTCCGTCGAGCACCTCGCGGACATGGAGCGCTTCGGCCTGGTGGCGCCGACCATCCGGCGGGGCCGGCCCGTCTACACCGGCGACGACCTCATCGCGGCACGGCTGGTGGCGGCGTTCTCCGAACACGGCATCGAGCCCCGCCATCTGCGCCCGTTCAAGGTGGCGGCCGAACGTGAGGCCGGGCTGATCGAGCAGCGCCTCAGCGGCATCGGGTCGGCGGCCGAGCGACGCAATGCGCTCGCCGAGCTGATGCGCCTCGGCGAGGACCTCCGCAGCCTGCTGCTGCGCCAACTGGTCCACCAGAACTCGACCTGACGATCCGCCCTGGTCTGCCCAGGGCCCGGTTGCTCTCCCTGCGTGACGATCCACAGGGCCGAAGGGGCCGCCACGCACGATCCGTGGTCGAACAAGGGGCGGGCGCCTCAGAGCATGACGGCAGCGACGCGACTAGCGTTTCATCCGTGATCGAGATGGAACTGGTCGGAGTGCGTGTCGAGCTTCCGAGCTCTGCACCCATCGTGCTCCTCAAGGAAAACCGACCCAACGGACGCCTGCTGCCGATCTTCATCGGCGGCCCCGAGGCGACGGCCATCGCCTTGGCGATGGACTCCGTCGAGACCCCCCGGCCCATGACCCATGACCTGTTCAAATCGGTCCTCGACGCGCTTGCCGTCAAGGTGCAGCGCGTCGTGGTCACCGACCTCCAGGACAAGACGTTCTTCGCAGAGCTCGAACTCGACGGTGCCGACGGCATCCGCAGCGTCTCGAGCCGTCCCTCGGATGCGATCGCGCTCGCGGTGCGCACCGGCACGCCCATCTTCGTCGAGGAGTCGGTCCTCGTCCGTGCCGGCTACACCGTCCCCGAGGGCGGCGAGTCCGTCGACGACGCCGAAGCGGTGCTCGAGGAGTTCCGGGAGTTCATCGACCAGGTCACGCCCGAAGACTTCAGCTGAACGGACGCCTCGCAGAGGCGCTCCGGTGTCGGTCTTCGCCGACGGTCATTGACGCCGCGCGCGGCGCTCTCTACGCTGACGCTCCGGGTCACACGGGTGAAATTTCGACCATGTCGGAAGCGCACCGGTGGGCGGGCACGGGTCCTTCGAGGAGAACGCGCATCATGACAGCCGACATCGCCCAGAGCTACAGCGGCACCCGAGCCGCCGAGATCGTGGGCATCACCTATCGCCAGCTCGACTACTGGGCCCGCACCGACCTCATCCGTCCCTCGCTGCAGTCGGCGACCGGGAGCGGGAGCCGTCGCCTGTACTCCTACCGGGATCTGCTGGAGCTGAAGGCGATCAAGAACCTGCTCGACGCCGGCATCAAGCTCGAGTCTGTCCGGGAGGTGTTCCGCTACCTGCGCGACACCCTCGACGAGGACGTGTCCACGGTCAACCTGGTCATCAGCGGCAAGTCGTCGGTGCTGGTGCGCACCGACGAGGAGATCATCGACGTTCTCAAGGCCGGCCAGGGCGTGCTCAACATCTTGCCGCTCGGCAGCGTGAAGGACGAGGTCGACGCCGCCATCGTGGAGCTCTACCCCGAACTCGCTCCGACGGCCGCCGCCGCCCCGGTGGACGAGTCACGCGCCGTCGGTTCCTGAGCCGCGGCGACCATGACCCGCTCTCCTCTCGACGATCGTCATCGCGCGCTCGGCGCCAAGATCACCCCCTTCGGCGGCTGGGACATGCCCCTGTCGTATCCCGACGGGACCCTGGCCGAGCATCGCGCCTGCCGCAGCGACGCAGTCGTGTTCGACGTCTCACACCTCGGGACACTGCGGGTCGAGGGGCCCGGCGCCAAGGCTCGACTCCAGTGGGCTCTGACGAACGATCTCGACCGGATCGAGCCGGGACGGGCGCAGTACACCCATCTGCTCGACCCCGACGACGCTTCGGTGGTCGACGACATCATCGTGTGGTGGGTGGGCCCCGACCGGTTCGACGTCATGCCCAACGCCTCGAACACCGACCGCGTCGCCGCGGCGCTCGCGGAGGCCATGGCGGCTTCGGGCGATCACGAGGTGTCCGCTGTCGATGTCACCACGACCCGCGCGGTCCTGGCGGTCCAGGGTCCCGGGGCCCGGGCGAAGCTGGCGACCGTGTTCGCCGACGCAGCCGCGGTCGAGCGCTTCGCGGTCGCCACGTTGTCCTGGAACGGAGCCGAGGCAGTGGTGGCCGGGACGGGCTACACGGGCGAGGACGGCGTCGAGATCGCCATCGCCGTCGACGCCGCAGGCGAGCTGTGGGATGCCCTGCTCGCTGCCGGGATGGCCCCTGCTGGTCTGGGGGCGCGCGACACGTTGCGCCTCGAGGCCGGCCTGCCTCTGCACGGCAACGAGCTCGGCCCGGGCGTCACCCCGCTCCAGGCGGGCCTGGGCTGGGTGGTGCGCTGGGACAAGGGCGACTTCCGTGGACGAGAACCGCTCGAGGCCGAACGAGAGGCCGGTGTGACGCGACGCCTCCGGGGCATCGTGACCGAAGGTCGCCGTCCGCCCCGCGCCGGACAACCGGTCGTCGTCGACGGCGCTGTCGTCGGAGAGGTCACCAGCGGCAACTTCTCGCCGGTGCTCGAATGCGGCATCGCGATGGCCTTCGTGCCCCCGGACCTCGCCGAGGGTGCCGAGGTCGGGATCGACGTCCGCGGCGAACTCGTCGCAGGACGCATCGTGGCGATGCCGTTCCTGCGCTGACGGTCTCGCCGCCAGGCGATCACATCTCAGCGATGCGGCTCAGCACGTCGTCTTCGGGGATGCCGCCGCTCCAACGGCCCACGGCTGTGCCGTCGGCGGTGAAGAGCATGCCGGCCGGCTGGCCGGAGACCCCCAGTTGGGCCCAGGTCTCGAAACTCTCGTCCCACAGCATGGGGAACGACACGGTGCCGTAGGTGGCGACGAAGTCCTCGGCCTCGCCGAAGCTGTCCTGGGTTCCCAGTCCGATGACGGTGACCTTGTCTGCGTTCTCTCGAGCGAACCGCTCGACGTCAGGCGCTTCGGCCCGACACGCCGGTCAATGCGGGGCGTAGAACCAGACGACGAACGGAAGCTCGCCCGGCGCGAAGGTCGACAGATCGACCTCGTCGCCGGTGGCGACGTCACGGACGACCACCGCCGGCAGATCGTTGGGGCCGGCCGGCGCCTCGGGTTCGGGCTCGGCGGTCGGCTCCTCCGGCTCGGCCTCCTGGTCGGGCTCGGTCGCAGGGACACCGCCGTCGGCCTCGGGGGGCTCCGCTTCGGGTTCGGTGTCCGACGGCGGCGGAGCGTCCTCGGTCGTCGGCGTGGCCGCGTCCTCGGTGGCGGCGTCCTCGGTGGCGGCGACGCGTCTCGACCGAGTCGTCCGGCGAGCGCCGCAGGCGCCGACGCAGAGAGAGGCTCGACGCAATGGCGATGGTCCGACGCCGCCGGATGGGTGTTCTGGGCACAGGCACGGTGCATGAACTCGGTGGGGGCCCGGATAGTTCCCGATCCGGAGAAATTTTCTCTGGCGGCGGCTCGGGGGTTCAGCCGAGCGGCGGGAGCACGTCGACGGTGCGCTGGCGCAGCCAGGCGTCGGCGAGGGTCAACAGCATCATCGCCTCGACCATGGGTACCGCCCGCGGCAGCACGCACGGGTCGTGGCGGCCCCGGGCAGCGAGGGCGGTGGCCTCGCCGTCGGCGGTGACGGTGACCTGCTCGGAGGAGATGGTCGCGGTGGGCTTGAAGGCCACACGGATGACGATGTCGGCGCCGTTGGAGATGCCGCCCTGGACGCCGCCGGAGTGGTTGGTGACGGTGACCGGCGTGCCGTCGGGGCCGGGGACGAAGGCGTCGTTGTGCTCTCGGCCGGTCATGGCGACGGAGCCGAAGCCGCTGCCGATCTCGAACGCCTTGGCGGCGGGGAGGCTCATCATGGCTTTTGCGAGATCGGCCTCGAGCTTGTCGAAGACGGGGTCGCCGAGGCCGGGAGGCACGTGGCGGGCGACGCAGGTGACGATGCCACCGAGGCTGTCGCCATCGCGGCGGGCCGCATCGATGGCCTCGGCCATCGCCTCGGCGGTGGCGGGGTCCGGGCACCGGGTGGGATGGGCCTCGACGTCGGCGAGGGTGAGCGTCGCCGTATCGATCGCGTCGGTGGCGTCGAGGTGATGGATGCGCGACACCCAGCCGAGGACCTCGATGCCGGCGACCTCGGCCAACAGGCGTCGGGCCAGGGCAGCGGCGGCGACGCGGCCGATGGTCTCGCGGGCGCTCGCCCGGCCGCCGCCCTGGTGGTTGCGGATGCCGTACTTGGCGTCGGTTGTGTAGTCGGCGTGGGATGGTCGGTAGACGTTCTCGAGGTGGTCATATGCGCCGGGGCGGGCATCGGCGTTGCGGACCATCATCGCGATGGCCGTGCCGAGGGACCGGCCCTCGAACACGCCGCTCAGGATCTCGACCCGGTCGGCCTCGTCGCGCTGGGTGACCAGGCGGCTCTGCCCCGGCCGCCGCCGATCGAGGTCCGCCTGGATGTCGGCGATGTCGACAGCCAGGCGCGGCGGGCAGCCGTCGACCACCACGCCGATACCGCCACCATGGCTCTCGCCGAAGGTGTGCACACGAAAGACCTGACCCCAGCTGCTCGTCACCCCACAGAGGATACGAGCGGGTGAGACGATGGGGCCGAACAGACCGGGACGTACGGACTGTTCGGATAAAGCCGGACACCGGTCGCGTCGAATCGGTTCTTCGTGCGGAGCGGAGCCCACCTACCGACCTCGACGCGCGCTGAGCGTCGTCGTCCCCGTCGATTCCAAGCGGCGATCATGGTTCTCGTCGTGGTCGCCACGTTGCTGACGATGCCGAGCGCCTCGGCGTCGCAGCGCACGGTCGATCCGGCGAGCGAAGAAGTCGAGCGGGCCGACGCAGAGCTTCGCTCGGGCCGAACTCGCGTCGCGTTCGGCGACGTCGACGGCGACGGCCGGCGCGACCGCGTCGTCGGCAAGCCCGGCCGCGGCGTCGACGGCAAGAAGCGCGCGGGAGTCGTCCTGGTGTTTCTCGGCGGCGGGACGAGCGGCCCGGATCTGGTGCTGACCCAGGGCGGCCGCCGCGGAGACCGGCCCGAGGCCGGTGACCGCTTCGGCGCCGCTGTCGCAGTCGGTGATCTCGACGGCGACGGCTACGACGAACTGATCGTCGGGTCACCGGGCGAGAACCTCCGCAACCGCGCGAACGCCGGCATGGTCCACGTCTTCGCCGGCGGTCCCGATGGTCCTCGACGCGTCGCATGGACGACGGGCCGCTTGCATCGCCGGACCGTCCCCGGCGGCGGCGCCCTCGGCAAGCGAGTTGCGGTCGGTGATCTCGACGGCGACGGCCGCAACGAACTGGTGCTCGGCGCCCGCGGCAATGGTCGCCAACGCACTGCGGTCGAGGCTCGAGTGATCGCCCGGAGCCCCGGCTCGAATCTCGCCCGGCTCCGGGTCACGGTTGTCGGCGACCGCAGGACGACGCGACCTGCCGCGCCTGGGCTCGACCCGGCGGCCCCATCGTCGGCCGGTCCCGACCGGTCTGGACCCGAGTGGTTGCGGGCCGTCAACCTGTTTCGCTACCAGGCGGGTCTCGATCCGCTCACTGAAGACGCCTCGGTGTCTCGGCGGGCACGTGCCTTCTCCACACGGCTCGTCGAGGACGGTGCGGTCAGCCACGGCCCGGTCGGCAGCATCGGCCAGAGCAGCGTCGTGCTCGGCACATACTCGGCCGGCGCCTCCGATGCCTGGGCAGTCGAGGCGTGGGCGACGGGGCCCTTCCACGCGGTGTACCTCATGGACTCCCGCCTGCAGACGGTGGGATTCGGCAGCGCCCGCAAGGCCGATGACGCGCCGTGTGGCCCATCGGGATGCACCCGTATGGCGGCCACCATGGAGATCTTCTCGGGTCGCAACGGCGAGAGCACGACACGCCCGGTGGTGTGGCCCCGCGACGGAGCGGTCGTCTCCTACGACAGTCACATGGTCGGCGAACGCCCCGACCCCCGAGCGCATTGTCCCGGAGCCGTGGGCGCGCCCATCATCGCACTGTTCCCGCCATCGGCCACTGAAACCCCGGCGAAGATCCGTCAGGCGCGCCTCACCGATGCCTCCGGCGCGGCTCTGCCGAGCTGCAGCTTCGACGCAGGCACCTACCGAAACCCCGATGGCGCTCATCGCGACCTCGGACGAGGCATCCTGGCGTCGGCCAATGCCGTGGTCCTGATGCCGGTCGACCAACTCGATGACGGCGGTCGCTACTGCTACCGGATCAGGACCGACCAGGGCAGCGTCGACGGTTGTTTCAGGGTCGACACCAGCCTCGTTCCCTGACCCGTCGCACGTCACCGTGCGGCCGGACCGTCCCCCTGTCTGTCAGGGTGGGGTGAGGCCGGGAGCGACACCCACCGAGACCCGACGATCGGCGGTACTGGTAGCTTGCCCGCCGTGGGTTTGAATCTGGCAACGGCATGGGAAGCGGTCGCGGACGCGGTCGGCGACGAGCAGGCACTGATCTGTGGCGACACGATCCGGACCTGGAGCGAGTTCGACGACCGTGGGTCGCGGATCGCTGCGGCGCTCGGCGCCGCGGGCATCGCCGCGGGCGACAACGTCGGGCTGTGCCTGTTCAACGGCAACGAGTACTCCGAGGCGCAGTTCGGGGTCATGAAGGTGCGGGCCTCGCCGTTCAACATCAACTACCGCTACACCGCCGAGGAGCTGCGTTCGTTGCTCGACGACGCCGACGCCCGCGCCGTGTTCTTTTCGGCGGACCTGCGGGATCGTTTCGCCGAGATCGCTGCGACGCTGCCCGAGGTCCGTTGCTGGATCGAGGTCGGCGCCGACCCCGGCGGTTCGGTGGCCCCCTTCGCCAGCGCCTACGAGGAGCTCGTCGCCGGCCACGAGCCCGCAGCTCGGATCGAGCGCTCGGGCGAGGACCTCTGGCTGCTGTTCACCGGTGGCACCACCGGGAACCCCAAGGGCGTCATGTGGCCCCACGAGTCGATCATCGGCACCATGGCCGGCACCTATCAGGCCATGAAGATGGCCATGCCCGCCACCGTCGACGAGGTCGTCGAGCGGGTCCTCGAGATCCGCGGTCGGGGCTTCGTCACCCGCCAGCTCGCAGCGGCGCCGCTGATGCACGGCACCTCCGGGATCACGGCCCTGTCGACGCTGCTCCAGGGTGGTTGCGTGCTCACCCTGCCAGGCCAGCACTTCGACGCCGATGCCCTCTTCACCTGCGTGCAGGACCACCGGGCCACGCATCTGACCATCGTCGGCGACGCGTTCACGCGCCCGATGCTCGACGCCCTGCGCGCCGCCGTCGAACGCGACGAGCCCTATGACCTGTCGTCGATCTTCCTCGTGATGAGTTCTGGCGTCATGTGGTCGGCGTCGATGAAGGCGGCCCTGTTCGAGTTCAACCCGAAGATGAAGCTGCTCGACTCGCTCGGATCCTCCGAGGGCGTCGGCTTCGCCCGCAAGCTCGAAGGCGACGCGGAACACGCGTCGACAGCCCGGTTCTCGCTGGGGCCCGACACCATCGTCATCACCGAAGACGGCCGCGTCGTCGAGGCCGGCTCGGGCGAGAAGGGCCGTCTGGCGCTCGGTGGGCACCTCCCGCTGGGCTACTACAAGGACCCGGTCAAGAGCGCCGAGACGTTCCCGGTCATCGACGGCAAGCGCTATTCGATCCCGGGTGACTGGGCCACCGTCGAGGCCGACGGCAGCATCGTGTTGTTGGGCCGGGGCTCGGTCTGCATCAACACCGGCGGCGAGAAGGTCTACCCCGAAGAGGTCGAGGAGGCCCTCAAGCTGGTGCCCGGCATCGTCGACGCCAACGTCGTCGGTGTCCCCGACGAACGGTGGGGTCAGGCCGTCACCGCAGTCGTGCAACTCGACGACGGGGCAACCATCGACGACGGTGCGATCAAGAGCGCCGTCAAGGAGCACCTGGCCGGCTACAAGGCCCCCAAGCACATCATCCGGGTCCCGCAGCTCCTGCGTTCGAGCAACGGCAAGAGCGACTATCGCTGGGCCGGAGCAACCGCCAGGCAGGCCCTGGGCATCGAGGACTGACCGTCGCTGCGCTGTCTCAGCGCAGCGACGGGTGACGGTACAGGTCTCGGGTCGGCCACGAGGTCACGCTGTCGGCCGCGTCGTGGAGTTCGCCGTCGATGTCGAAGTAGGTGACCCCGCCGGGGTCGCGTCGATCGTCGCGCTGGTTGAACAGCGCGGCCCACGACAGGCCGTCCCAGCGGCGCACGAGCAGAGTCGTCGTGCCGGGCAGGCTGCCGGTGTGCCACGTGTTGCGGCCGTCGCCGGCAGGACGGACCTGCCAGCCGCAGCCGTACCACGATCCGCTCGGTTCGGTGCCGGTCGAGGGCTGCGCGAAGACCGTCTCCACGGCATCGGCGCTGAGCACCCTCGTGCGAGGTGTGTCGTCGAAGGCGCCGGCGAAGCGGACCAGATCGACAGCGGAGGCCAGCCAGCCACCATGGGCGGCCATGTTCTCGATGCGGAACGTGCCATAGGGGGCTCGTACCGCGGCGCCCGAGTCGGTCAGCACCGATGGGCCCCGCAGGCGTGACCGGTAGACGACCTCGTTGTCGACCCGCCGGCGCCGTCTGGTGCGGGCCAGGCGCATGCCGTCGATACCGAGGGGGGCGAGAACCAGCTCCTGCACGGCCCGTCGGTACGGGCGGCCCGTGACCCTACGCAGCACCTGGCCGAGGAGCAGATACCCGAAGTTGCTGTAGGCGTAGCGGGCACCGGGATCGAAGTCGAGCGGTCGTCCGCTCATGAATCGCACGATCTGACGGGGCCGCACCGGGAGTCGCCGCCCCAGGGTGTCGGCGATGAACCCGTCGGCGAACATCGGGTCGAAGCTGTTCTGGGCGAAACGATCCCAGCCACCGTGGTGCTGGAGGAGGTGCAAGACGGTGATGTCGTCGAGGCGACCATCGCGATCGAACCCTGGAGCAGGCTCCATCGGGACGAGATCGGTGACACGAGCCGACAGGTCGAGGCGGCCATCATCGACCAGCTTCATGATCGCGGCGGCGGTGATGGGCTTGGAGAGGCTCGCGACCCGGAACAGCGATGTGTGGCGCACGGGCTCGGGACCCCGGGGCCCGCGGGCGTACCCGCGGGCGAGCATCAGCCGGCCGTCGCGGGCGACGGCCAACGACCCGGAGCGGATGCCCCGGGCTGCCATGTACCGCTCGATGGTGGCGTCGAACGCTTCGAGGCCGGGTGAGCGTGGCCCGCGCACCTGCCAGCGCGGCGCCGCAACGGCCGGTCGGGCCCCTGCGACGGTGAGGGCCACGCCGGCGGCGGCGCCGTACCCGAGGACTGTGCGACGGTCGGTGTCCATGGTTCTTCTCAATCGTTGTCGTCGACGGCGAGGAGGGCGTTCTCGACGAGCTCGCTGAGCGCCGGATGGATGTACAGGAAGCCGCGGGCGAGTTCGTCGACCGTCTGGCCGAACTTCATGCCCTGGATGAGCTGGTGGATGAGGGTCGCGGCCTGTGGCCCGATGATGTGGGCGCCGAGCAGCAGCCTGGTCTCGGGATCGACGAGGACCTTGGCGAACCCGGTGCGGTCCTCCATGGCCCAGCCATAGGCCGTGCCGCCGTGGTCGCGTCGGCCGACCAGGTACGGGATGCCCTCGCCGCGGAGTTCCTGTTCGGTGGCGCCGACGGCGGCGACCTGGGGATGGCTGAACACCGCGTGCGGCGTGGGCCACAGATCGACCACCCGCAGATCGTCGGGATGGGCGATGTTGTGGGCCACCACCCGGGCCTCGGCGTTGGCGGTGTGCTTGAGCTGATCGGGGTTGGTGATGTCGCCCAGGGCCCAGACCCCGTCGACGTTGGTGCGCATGTACTCGTCGGTGATGACGTAGCCGTCGTGGGTGGCGACACCTGCGAGGTGCAGGTCGAGCTCTTCGCTGGTGGGTTCGCGCCCGGTGGCGACGAGGATCTCGTCGCATCGCAGGTCGAACTGCTCGCCGCCGACGCTGGCCTCGATGCACAGCTCGCCGGACTCGTCGCGATGCACCGAGTCGACCGAGCAGCCAAGACGGACATCGCAGCGCTCGGAGAACACCTCGGTGAAGCGCATGCTGACCTCTTCGTCCTCGAAGCGCAGCAGGCGCGGACCCCGCACGAGCAGGGTGACCTCGCTACCGAGCGCCTCGAAGACATGCGCCAGTTCTGTGGCGATGTAACCGCCGCCCAGCACGGCGAGCCGGCGGGGGAGTTCGGGCAGCCGCATGATGGTGTCAGAGGTGTGGTATCCCGCGTGCGCGAGCCCGGCGATGTCGGGGATGGAGGGCTTCGCTCCGGTGGCGATGACGACGTTGTCGCCGGTGATGCGGTGGCTGGCGCCGTCGTTGCCGTCCACGATGAGCTCGCGGGGACCTGTGAAGCGGCCCGAGCCGTGGTACACGGTGACGTTGTCGAGGCCGTGACGGTAGGCCTCGCCGCCGGCGGCGATGGGGTCGATGCGGCCGAACACCCGCTCGACGATGTCGCCCCAGCGGACGCCGTCGACACGGAGGTCGACGCCGAGCTCGGAGGAGTGGCGGGCCATCTCGACCATGTCGGCGGCGTAGACGAACATCTTCGACGGGATGCAGCCGCGGTTGAGGCAGGTGCCGCCGAACACGCCGCGCTCGACGATGGCCACTCGGGCGTCGTCGAAGTCGGGGGTGATGATGCTGTTGCCCGATCCGGTTCCGAGGATGATCAGGTCGTAGTGCGTGGGCTGCGAAGTCACCGGGCGACCATACCCACGGCGAGGTCAGCGGTGGCGGAGTTCCTCTTCGAGGAGATGACCACGCAGCACCGGTTGTGTGCGACCCTCGATTTCGCGGTGGCGTTGGGTGACCGCCTCGTCGAAGACATGGTCGGTGACGATCCAGAACTGCCCCGCGACGATGGCGTCGTGGACCTGGTCGGCCACCACCGAGGGATCCATGGCGTCTTCGTAGATGGCGACGGCCATGTCGCGCAGCTCGCTGGTCCCGTCGTCGGCGGCCAGCGCCGGCTTGCGGAGCTGTTCGGGACGGTTGCGCTCGGAGTCCAAGATGTTGGTGTTCACCAGGCCCGGGCACAGCACCGACACGTTGACCCCGGTGCCGGCGAGCTCGTGGTGGAGGGTCTCGCCGATACTGGCCACGGCGTGCTTCGAGGCGTTGTAGGGACCCATCCACGGGTACGACAACAGTCCGGCCACCGAAGCCGTGATGACGATGTGGCCGCTGTCGGCCGCGTGCATCGCCGGCAGGAACGCCGAGATGCCGTTGATGACGCCGTAGAGATTGACGTCGAGGGTCCAGCGCCAGTCGATGAGGTCGAGCTCGTGCATCGGTCCGCCGGCCGCGACGCCGGCGTTGAGGCAGACCACGTCGACGGTGCCGAAGCGTGCGACCGCGGCGTCGCGCAGCGCATCGACCGAATCGGCGTCGGCCACGTCGCAGCGCACACCGAGGGCTTCGCCGCCGGCCGCGACCAGCTCGTCGACGGTTGCGGTGATGGCCGGCTCCTCGATGTCGCCGACGACCACGTTCGCCCCTGCCGCCACGAACCGTCGGGCCATCGCCCGCCCGATCCCACTGGCGCCCCCGGTGATCACCGCGGTCTTCTCGTTCAGCTCCACACGTCCCCCTCGCTCCGGTCGTCGGCCCGGAGCGTAGTAGGAGGGGGGCACCTAGGCTCCGTGGGCATGTCGGAGGCCTTGGTGATCGCGCTCATGTTCCCGCCCGTTCCCGAGCCGGCGGTGGCCCAGGCGGTGGCTGCGGCCGATCCCCGCATCGAGGTGGTCTGGGCGCCCTACATCGAGTCGGCGGATCTGCGCAGCGCCAAGGGACGCAATGCCGGGCGCGACCCCGGAGGCTTCGACCGCCCCGACCTCGACGATGCCGCCCGCGCCGCGCTGGGTCGCGCCCATGCGGTGGTGGGCATCGACCTGCCTGCGGAGTTGGTCGATCTCGCTCCGAACCTGCGCTGGGTGCAGGCGGTCACCGCCGGCTCGGACCACTTGGATCTCGAGACCCTCGGTGCGGCCGGCGTTACGGTCACCCACGCCGGTGGCATCGCTGCGGCCTCTATCTCGGAGTTCGTGTTCGCCCGCATCCTGCAACACGCAAAGCACCTCCGAACCCTGGAGGCCCAGCAGGCGGCGCGTCTCTGGGAGGCGCGCTTCGGCACCGAGATCGCCGGGCGCAGCATCGGCATCGTGGGCCTGGGAGCCATCGGGCGCGCCATCGCCCGCCGTGCCCGTGCCTTCGACATGACCGTGCTGGCCAGCCGGGCATCGGCCCGGCCCGGCGACACCGACCCCGACGTCGACGAGCTGTTCCCGGCCGATCGGCTCGACGACATGATCGCCGGCGTGGACCACTTGGTGCTGGCGCTGCCCGCCACACCCGACAGCGTCGGGCTGATCGACGCCCGGCGCCTCGCCCTGATGCGCCCGGGCTCGATGCTGATCAACATCGCCCGGGGCGTGCACGTCGTCGAGGCCGATCTGATCGCCGCGCTCGAATCGGGCCACCTCGGCGCTGCGGCGCTCGATGTCACGCACACCGAGCCGCTCCCGGCCGACGACCCGCTGTGGGACGCGCCCAACCTGTACCTGTCGCCGCACACCTCGCCATCGCTCGACCGATATCAGGAACAGGTCATCTCGTTGGCCGGCGACAACGCCCGTCGCCTCCTCGATGGTCAGCCGCTGCGCAACGTCGTCATCTGACAACGGACCGACGCATCCGCGGGCGCGCCATCCCACGGTCTGTTCAGCGTCACGGGCAGGCGGACGCGCCCGCGGACGCGTCGCTGACCTGGGGTTTCTCCGGTTCCCGGGGCCGGAGGCAGGCGTCGAGCGCGAAACTTGGAGGCCGCGCGGATTGGCGTACTCGCTCGGATCCGGACCCGTCGCTTCCCGCTCTTGTTCGCTGCGCTCACGGGCCGCTCGGGCCACGGCCGAGCGGTCAGGCTCGACTGGCGCCTCGCCTATCCGCACGGCCTCTTGGTGTCACAGGCCGTCGCTACGATCGAGGCAACTCTTCCCCCGGATCCGCTCGATCGTGCGACGGCCTGCAGTAGGGAGAAGACCGATGACGAACACCATGACCGCCCCATTGACCGGGTCGACCCCGGCGGGTTCGGGTCCGCTGGGTGCTGAGTTGGTGGCGTTGGCGTCGACGTTGGGCGATTGCCAGTATCGACTGGTCGTGGCCGCGGCGGCCTTCGCGGAGTCGGCCGAGTGGGTGCTCGATGGGTCGCGGACGCCGGCGCATTGGTTGGCGCAGGTCGCTGATGTCGAGCCTGCACGGCACGGGAGTGGATCCGTATCGGCAAAGCCCTCACTCAGTTGCCGGTGACATCGGCCGAATTCGCAGATGGGCGGCTTCGGTATTCGAAGGTTCGCACGTTGACGCGTTCGGTGACCCCGGACAACGAGGCCGAACTGGTCGAGTTGATCGCCGAGATCCCCGCAGCCGAGGCCGGTAAGGCCATTGCGGCGTGGATGAACCGGAATCTGGCGCCGGAGGACATCGAGGCCCGCCAGCGGGCGTTGGTGTCGAGTGGTCAGCGTGGGCGGTCTGGCCCCGGCGAGCCGACGTCGGAACGAGTGACCGCGTAGATGAAGGCGATCGGCGCTCAATTCGGCCGTCTGGTTCCACCACTGCGCGATGGCAGGCTCGGCGAACCACTCGACAAGGACCGGGAAGTCGTTGGTCTCGAGCGGCCGGAACGCGATCGTCACCACTTCGTCATGATGACCAGGAAGAGGCGTTCTTCCTCGTGCGTGTCGAGTCCTTCGAGCCGTTGGCTGCGTCGCCGACCGGGCGCTACTTCCGCTGGAAGTTCGCCTTGCGCTTCTCGGCGAACGCCCGGGGGCCTTCCTTGGCGTCGTCGCTGGCGAACACGGCCCAGCCGTAGGAGTACTCGTGGTCGAGCGCTTCCTGTTCGGTCATGCCGTCGGTCTCGTGCAGGGTGCGCAGGATGGCCTCGACGGCCAGCGGGCCGTTATCGCAGATGGTCGCGGCGATCTCCTTGGCCTTGGTGAGGGCCTGACCGTCGGGCACGACATGGCCGATGAGGCCGATGTCGGCGGCCTCCTGTGCGGTGATGTGCTTGCCGGTCAACAGGATCTCCGCCGCGTGGGTGTAGGGGATCTGACGGCGCAGGCGCACCGCGGAGCCGCCCATCGGATACAGGCTCCAGCGGGCCTCGGACACGCCGAAGCGGGCGCTCTCGCCTGCGACGCGGATGTCCATCGCCTGGAGGATCTCGGTGCCGCCGGCGATGGCAACGCCTTCGACGGCGGCGATGATCGGCTTGGTGGGCCGGTAGCTGCGCAGCAGTGCCTTCCAGTGGATGTCGGGATCGGCGGCCGAGCGGGCCTTCATGTCGATCTCGGTGTCGGCGTCCTCGGCGTCGCCCGACATCGCCCGTAGGTCTGCGCCCGAGCAGAAGTTGCCGCCGGCGCCGGTGACGATGATGCAGCGGATGTCGTCGTCGTTGGACGCCTCGACGTAGGCGTCGTACATGCGCACCAGCATCGCCCCCGAGATTGCGTTCATCCGCTGGGGGCGGTTCATGGTGATGATCATCGTCTCGCCGTCGCGTTCGATCAGGGCGTCGGGCACGGGGTTCCTCCGGATGGTGCGTGGGGTGGCGCCGCAGAACGTAGCCCACCGTCGTGGTCGCGGTTGTGGCCGTGGCGTCGGGCAGGCATGCTCTGTCCGGCCTCGGCGGGACTCCGATCGCCAGGGAGACACGACCCATGAAGTTCAAGCGCCCACGTCGGCTCAGCTCCAACATCGAGGACCGCCGTGGGGCCGGCCCGGTCCGCCGGGGCGGCAAGGGGCTACCGGCCGCCGGTGGCGCGGGCGGTCTGGCGGTGGTCGTCGCGCTGGCCCTCGCCTTCTGCGGCGGCGGCGGGGGAGGGTTCGACCTCGCGACCGGCGAGTCCCTGCCGGGGACCACCGCCGGTGCCGGCACCGACCTCGAGGTGCCGCTGTCGCCCGACGAGGACCCCAACCGCGAAGAGGCCGAGCTCGCCAGCGTGGTGCTCGACAACCTCCAGATCTTCTGGGACGAGGTGTTCGCCGCCAACGGCATCGAGTACTCCGATGCCCGGCTGGTCCTCTTCACTGGCGAGACCCCGACCGGTTGTGGTCTGGGATCGTCCGCCACGGGCCCGTTCTACTGCTCGCTCGACGACACCATCTACATCGACCTGTCGTTCTGGGAGGTCCTCCGCCGCCAGTTCGGTGCCGGCGGCGACTTCGCCCAGGCCTACGTGATCGCCCACGAGATCGGCCATCACCTCCAGAACCTGCTGGGTATCAGCGCCGAGGTCCGCAGCCTCGCCCAGCAGAACCCGAACGACCGCAACGCCCTCAGCGTGCGCCAGGAACTCCAGGCCGACTGCTTCGCCGGGGTGTGGGCCAACTCCATCTGGACCGACGGCGATGCGGGTGATCCCAACGGCATCGAGATCGACCGCCCCGACCTCCGCGAGGCCCTCGACGCGGCAGCGGCCGTCGGCGACGACCGCATCCAGCAGCAGACCCAGGGCCGCCTGAGCCCCGAGAGCTGGACCCACGGCTCGGCCGACCAGCGTCAGGAATGGTTCGAGACCGGCTTCGAGACCGGCGATCCCGCCGCCTGCGACACCTTCAGCTGAGTCCGGCGGACCGATCGAGCGCCGACTCCAGGTCGGTGAGACCGAAGTCGTCGCCGACGAACAGCAGTGGCTCCTGTGCCAGGCTGGCGACGGCGTAGGAGAGACAGTCGCCGAAGTTCAGCGCGGCTTTGTGGCGACCCCGGCCGTAGCGGAGGAAGGCGTCGACGCCGGCACGCCAGTGTTCGTCGGTGAACTCGATGATCTCGATCTCGAAGCGTTCGAGCAGGCCGCCGATGACGGGTCGGGCGTCGGTTCGAAGACGAGCGCTCAGGACGAGTCCCAGCTCGGCGGTGGTCGGCGCGCCGATACCGGCGACGGTGCCGGGATCGGACAACAGATCGATGATGGCTTCGTGGCCGGGTTCGCGCACGATGATCGCCATCAGTGCTGACGTATCGACGATCACGAGCCGTCGGGGCCGTACCCGAGGATGGCGTCCTCCTCGGCGCTGCTCAGCCTGCGCCCTCGTTCGCTCTCGGGCACTGCGGGCCAGACCTCACGCTCCAGGTAGCGCATGACCTTGCTCCGCCGGTCGGGTGTGGGCCCGGTGCGGGCGAGACGGGCCTTTCGTTCGGCGAGCGCCCGGCGAACGGTCTCGGTCTTGGTCTCGCCCGTCATCGCAGCGATCTCGTCGACGAGTGCTGCGACTTCGGCATTCTTGATGTTCAGCGCCATGGACGGACTTTACACCATGGTGGATCGTTGGTAGAAAGGTTGACACTCGGGCCGGGGTCGACGCTCTTCTCGACCGTGCGGCGACCGGACATCAGCTGCAGGTCCGGAGGTCGGGCTAGCGTTGAGCATGGCGTTCCACCATGTTGCCTATGCCACCCGCGATGTCGAGGCCACGACGCACTTCTACGAAGAGCTCATGGGCTTCCCCCTGGTGCACACCGAGATCACCGCCTTCGGGACCAGCTGGCTCCGCCACGTCTTCTACGACACCGGTGGCGGCGAGTGCATTGCCTTCTTCGAACTCCACGAGGTCGGCGAACAACCCGGTTGGACCACCGATCTCTCCGACGGGGTCGGTCTTCCGGTGTGGGTCAACCACGCCGCGTTCCGGGCCACCGCCGAACAACAGGCGGCGGTGCGGGCCCGCATGGACGCGGCCGGGATCGCCCCCCTGATGGAGCAGGACCACGGCTGGTGTCACTCGCTCTACTACCTCGACCCCAACAAGGTCATGGTCGAGCTGTGCCGCGACACACCCGGGTTCACAGCCGATCCTGCCGAAGCGACGCGCCTGCTGACCGTCGATCCGCTCGCCGAGGCCGCCGACGCGGCGGGCGGTGCCTGAGATGCCCCGCCTGGGTCAGGTCCCCAAGAGCGAGGCGCACCCGTTCGCGCAGACCATGTACACGATGCTCTTCGGCGATCGTGATCCGGTCGCCGAGCCCGGCACGGCGTCGGGGACGCCCGGGAACTGGTGGACGGTGTTTGCGCAGGTGCCCGACGCGTTCGATCACACCACCGCCGGGTTCGGGTTCTACCGGTCGCCGAAGCGGCTGATCTCTGCCCGCCACCGGGAGCTCGGCCAGACCCGAGCCGGCTACGCCGTGGGCAGCCAGTTCGTGTTCAGCCAGCACTGCAAGGCCATGCGCGACGTGGGCTTCAGCGACGAACAGGTCGCCGCCATCCCCAACTGGTCGACGGTCGACTGTTGGACCCCCACCGAGCGAGCGCTGCTGGCCTACACCGACTGCCTGGTCCTCGAACACGGCCGGGTCCCCGAGGCCCTGTTCGATCAGCTCAAGGCGCTGTTGAGCGAGCCCGAGATCATCGAATTCACCTACATCACCTGCACCTACGCAATGCACGCCACCATGACCAGGGCGCTGCGCCTCGAATACGACGACGTCGACGATCGCGTGGTCGAGGTGCCCGACCCCGACGGCAACTACGCCGGTCTCGACGTCATGGCCGCCGTCGACGACGCCACGGACGCACCCGAGGTGTAGACGAAATGCATGCGCTGAGGTAGATTTGGGCGATGGCCTCCACAACGACGATCCGAGTCGACACCGAGACCCACGCCCGGCTGGTCGAGCTCACCGCAGCCAGCGGGGAAACCCTGATCGAGACCGTGCGTGCCGCAGCAGAGGCGCTGCGGCGACAGCGGTTCGCGGCGCAAGCGTGCGCACAGTTCGAAGCCCTCCAAGCCGATCCGGCGGCCTGGGCCGACTATCTGGCCGAAGCCAGCGTGACCGAAGTCGTCGATGGCATCGGTCGGTGACATCTGGCTCGTCGATTTCGGCGATCCACATCCGGGGGAGCCTGCATTCCAGCGTCCAGCACTGATCGTCGGGCCTCCGGCGAGCTTCAGCTCGAGCTTTCCGCTCGTGCTCGTCGTTCCCCTGACCTCCACCATCCGGGGCTTGAACGTCCACGTCGAGATCGAACCGAGCAGAGAGAACGGCCTCAGCGCGACGAGCGCTGCCCAGTGCGAGCTCTTGCGATCGATCACCCGGGCGCGATTGCTTCACCGGATGGGTGTCCTGGACATGGTGTCGCTCCAGCGCGTCGACGACATCGTGCGTGTCCTGCTCGACCACTGACGGGCGAGGGCGTCCGACCTAACGAAATTCCTCGATGCTGGGGCAGCTGCAGACCAGGTGCTTGTCGCCGTGGGCGCCGTCGATGCGCCCGACCGGTGGCCAGTACTTGTCGGGGTCGACCGTGCCGGTGGGGTAGGCGGCCTCGCTGCGGGTGTAGGGGCGATCCCATTCGTCGGCGGTGAGCGCGGCGGCGGTGTGGGGGGCCCGTCGCAGCGGGCTGTCGTCGGCTGACCAGACGCCTGTGGCGACGCGGTCGATCTCGGCCCTGATGGCGATCATCGCGTCGCAGAAGCGGTCGATCTCGGCCAGGTTCTCCGATTCGGTGGGTTCGATCATGAGCGTTCCCGCCACCGGGAAGCTCATGGTGGGGGCGTGGAAGCCGAAGTCCATCAGCCGCTTCGCGACGTCGTCGACGCTCACGCCGGTGGCCTTGGTGATGGGGCGCAGGTCGATGATGCACTCATGGGCCACCAGGCCGTGCTCGCCTGTGTAGAGCACCGGGAAGTGCGGGGCCAGGCGTCGGGCGATGACGTTGGCGCCGAGGATGGCGACCTTCGAGGCGTCGGTGAGGCCGTCGGGGCCCATCAGCGCGACGTACGCCCACGAGATGGGCAGGATCGATGCCGAGCCCCAGGGTGCCGCCGAGATCGGGCCGACCCCGGTGGCCGGGCCCGCGTCGGCGACGAGGGGATGGTTGGGCAGATACGGCGCCAGGTGCGCCCGCACCGCGACCGGCCCGACGCCGGGGCCGCCGCCGCCGTGGGGGATGCAGAACGTCTTGTGCAGGTTGAGGTGCGACACGTCGGCGCCGAACTTCCCGGGCTTTGCCAGCCCGACGAGGGCGTTGAGGTTGGCGCCGTCGAGGTACACCTGGCCGCCGTGGCGATGGATGAGGTCGCAGATCTCGGTGATCCGCTCCTCGAACACGCCGTGGGTGGACGGGTACGTGACCATCAGTGCGCCGAGCTCGTCGCCGGCGTCGATGCACTTCTTCTCGAGGTCGTCGACGTCGACGTCGCCGTTGTCGTCGCAGTCGACCACCACGACGCGCATACCGGCCATCGCCGCGCTGGCGGCGTTGGTGCCGTGTGCGGACTGGGGGATCAGACAGACGTTGCGTCGCTGGTCGCCGTTGGCGTGATGGAACGCCCGGATGGCCAGCAGGCCGGCGAACTCGCCCTGGGACCCGGCGTTGGGTTGCAGGCTGACGGCGTCGTAGCCGGTGACCTCGCACAGGGCGGCCTCGAGCTCGGCGATGAGCTGCCGGTACCCGGCGGTCGATGCCGGGGGAGCGAAGGGGTGGATGTTCGCGAATTCGGGCCAGGTGACCGCGGCCATCTCGGTGGTGGCGTTGAGCTTCATGGTGCACGAACCCAGCGGGATCATGGTGCGGTCGAGCGCGAGGTCGCGGTCGGAGAGGCGCCGCAGGTACCGCAGCATGGAGGTTTCCGAGCGGTGCTCGGCGAACACCGGATGGGTGCAGAACTCGCTGGTGCGCGCCAGCGCAGCCGGGACGGTGGTGGACACCTGTGCGGCGGGGCTCGTCGCCCCGAAGAACGCGAGGACCTGGGTGACCAGGGCAGGGGAGTGGGTCTCGTCGAAGGCCACGACGACGTGGTCGGCGTCGACCAGACGGAGGTCGATACCGGCGTCGGCAGCTGCGGCAACGATGGCTGTAGCCCGGCCGGGCACGACGGCGGTCACGGTGTCGAAGAACGCGTCGGTGGCATCGATGCCGGCCTCGGCGAGCCCAGCTGCGAAGGTCGCAGCCAGCGAGTGCACCCGCCCGGCGATTGATCGCAGGCCCTCGGGGCCGTGGTACACGGCGTAGGCACCGGCCATCACCGCCAACAGCACCTGCGCAGTGCAGATGTTGCTGGTGGCCTTCTCGCGGCGGATGTGCTGCTCGCGGGTCTGCAGCGCCAGCCGCAGCGCCGGGTTGCCGGCATCGTCGATGGACATGCCGACGAGGCGACCGGGAAGCGACCGGCGGTAGTCCTCACGCACGGCCATGTAGCCGGCGTGGGGCCCGCCGAAGCCCATCGGCACGCCGAAGCGCTGGGCCGATCCGACCACCACATCGGCCCCGGCGTCGCCGGGCGCGGCGAACAGCGTGCAGGCCAACAGGTCGGCGGCGACGGCCACCAGGCGTCCGGCGTCGTGGTGGGCGGCGACGATCGGCGCGAGGTCGCGGATGCGCCCCGATGCGCCCGGGTACTGGACCAGGACGCCGTAGACGTCGTCGAGATCGACGTCGGGATCGTCGAGGTCGGCGACGACGAGCTCGATGCCCAGCGGCTCGGCCCGGGTGGCCATGACGGCGATGGTCTGGGGCAGGGCATCGGCATCGACCACGAACCGGTTGCCCGGGTTCTTCTGCACCCGATGCAGCAGCGTCATGGCCTCGGCGGCGGCGGTGGCCTCGTCGAGCAGCGACGCATTGGCGATCTCGCGTCCGGTGAGGTCGGAGATCATCGTCTGGTAGTTCAGGAGCATCTCGAGGCGGCCCTGGGAGATCTCGGGCTGATAGGGCGTGTAGGCCGTGTACCAGGCGGGGTTCTCCAAGATGTTGCGGGCGATGACGGCGGGGGTGACGGTGCCGTGGTAGCCGAGGCCGATCATCGAGGTCCGGACCTCGTTGGCGTCGGCCATGGCCCGCAGCGCCGCGATGGTCTCGACCTCCGACCGCGCCGCCGGCAACGCCAGCGGCTCGGTGCTGCGGATCGACTTCGGGACGACCGCGTCGATCAGCTGGTCGAGGGTCTCCATGCCCAGCTCGGTGAGCATGGCCTGCTGCTCGGCGGCGGAGGGGCCGATGTGGCGGGGCGCGAACTCGATGGTGGGATCGACGTCGGTGGGCATCTCGGCTCCGTGGGGTCGCAGGTGGTTGGTCTGCGTCCCCCTCTGTCGATGGACCTGAGAGCTTCACCCCCGCGAGCGGCGGCTTTCCCCGTCGGTGGAGCCCTTCGGTCGGCCCGGGTGGGACGGCCTCGTGCTCGCTTTCCAGAGTGGCCAGCTCGGCTGCGGTACCGGTGCCTGAGAGATTCCGGGGGACCCGTTGCTCCTTCGGCGCCACCTCGAAGGTGGACTCTCCCGCAGCCGATCGACGGCCAACCCCCACGGTACCCCACCCACCGCCCATCGGGAAGCGCCGAAATCTGGGACTTTGCGCAAGCAGTTGCGCAAAGTCCCAGATTTTGCGGTGGCCGGCCCAGAGAACCGCAACAGGCTGATCAGCCTGGGCGCCACCGTCTGGCGCCGAGCCTTTCCCAAGACGGCGAAGATCCCGGTGGGTCACTTGGGTACCCCGAGCCGTCTCGGCGTTCGCCGCTGCTGCGCAGACGCCACACCGGCCGGCGACGTGCGTCGGGCAACGCATGGCAGTCCACGAGACCAGGGATCCCGGCTCCGTCCCGCCGGCACGGCTGGCCCAGAAGCACCTGAGCGGCCTGGGCGCCACCCGTCGGCGCTCGAGCCTTTCCCGAGACGGCGAAGATCCCGGTGGGTCACTTGGGTACCCCCGAGCCGTCTCGGCGTTTCGCCGCTGCTGCGCAGCCCGCCGACACCGGCCGGCGACGTGCGTCGGGAACACGCGATGAGACGTCTACGAGACGGAGGATCCCGGCGCGTGCAGGCCGGAGACGAGCCGGCCTAGGAAAAGACGTCGCCGCGGTCGGTCAGGCCCAAGGGGGCGAAGGGGCCGAAGAAGCCGTGCTCGTAGAGGCCGTAGCCCTCCTGCTCGCCGCGGTCGGGGTCGTCGTAGGTGAACCGGCAGACGTGGTCGACGACGCCGTACTGGCCGATGCCTGCGACTTCGTCGCGGGCCCAGTCCTTGTACTGCACCACGAGCTCGGGGCCCTGGTACTGGCCGTGACGCCAGTCGGGGTCGATGCCGTAGCCGGTTCCCATGGCGACGTAGTTGGCGAGCATCGGCTCGCAGCGCATCGCGATGCCGGAGTCGCCGAAGGTGATGGTCGAACCCGACAGCATCCGGGTGCCGGGCACCGTCTGGTGCTCCCATTCGGGACGTCCCAGCCATTCGACGGGCCGTTCGGGATCGCTCCACACCCGCACGCCCTCTTCGAGGAGGCGCTCGCCGGTGGTGGTCTCGTTGAGCATGTAGACGATGGAGTGGTCGCCGAAATCGACGGGGAAGTAGTTCCAGAGCCCGCCCATGACGCTGGTGTCCTGGCGGATGCCATCGGGTTCCTTCTCGCCGACGGGGCGCACGCCCCACGAGCGGTCGCGGCTGCCACCCCAGCGGTCGGGGGTGACGTCCCACGAGTCGTCGCCGGCGCGCAGGCTGCCGGTCCAACGGCCGAGTTGGGCGAAGCGCTGGGTGTCGAACACGACCTTGCCCTTGGAGCGCACGTACTGGCGGGGCTCCTCGAACGCGGGGATGGCGGCCTGCCAGGTGACGTCCATCTCGATGTCGCCGTCGTGGGGCTCGACGATCACCCGCACCTTCTGCAGGGGTTCGATGATCTCGACACGGATGGGGCCGACCTGGAGATCGGCGCGATCGGTGAGGGGTCGTGATGCCCGCAGCACCCGATGGCGCTCGGCGGTGCCGACGGCGATGAACGCATCGGTGACGCCCAGGTTCGGATACTGGCCCAGCCCGAAGATGGTCATGACCTCGTCGGAGGAGCCGTGGAGGTTGAAGTAGTAGCGGTCGTAGAAGTTGCGGTCGCTGGTGGCGGGGTGGCGGATGAACTCCGACGTCTGGTGGACGGGGTAGTCGTCCCAGGACGAAACGGTCATGGTGGTCTCCAGCAGGTGGGGTGCGGCGGTTGCCGCAAGGTCGGGGCGGTGGGTGCCGCCAAGGTTGGCACAAGCCGGACCGATTTTCTGACGGTCCGTCAGCTCGTCGTGCGCCGGCGTGGCAGAGTGGCCCACGGAGCGCCGCGACCGGGCGGCGCCACAGCCACGCAGGGGGAGAGCCGTGACCAGCGACGCACACATGTACGCAGGCGCCGAGGGGCGTTTCGAGGGCAGGGTGGCGCTGGTGACAGGCGCCGCCGGCGGCATCGGCCGGGCCAGCGCAATGCGGCTGGCGTCCGAAGGGGCCGCCGTGTTGGTGGTCGACCTTGACGAGGCCGGCGCCGCTCGGACCGCCGACGAGATCGCCACCGCTGGGGGAGTGGCCTCGGCGATGGGCGTCGACGTCGCCGACGAGGACCAGGTTGCGGCGATGGTCGCCGCAGCGGTCGAGCGCCACGGGGGCCTGCACCTCGCCCACAACAACGCCGGCATCAACGACGCCGCGACGCCGCTGCACGAGCTGGCGCTGGCGTCGTGGCAGCGGATGATCGACGTCAACCTGACCTCGGTGTTCCTGTGCATGAAGCACGAGATCGCCCACATGCTCGACCACGGTGGCGGAGCGATCGTCAACACCGCCTCGGGGGCAGCGGTGGTGCCGGCGCCGGGCCTGCCGCACTACACCGCCGCGAAGCGGGGCGTCGCAGGGCTCACCGCCGCCGCGGCCCAGGAGTACAACGGCCGCGGCATCCGGGTCAACGGCGTGGCCCCGGGCATGGTGGACACGCCCATGATCGAGAGCTGGTTCGGCGGCGACCGCTCCACCATGGACGCCATCGCCCGCCACCTCCCCGGTGGTCACATGGGCAGCCCCGACGACGTCGGCGACGTGGTGGCGTTCCTGTGCTCGAACGACGCCCGCTGGCTCAGCGGCGAGACCATCGTCGTCGACGGCGGCGGCATCTGCCGCTGAACAGCACTTGGGTCGAGAGGAGGGTTCAAGTCGTAGTCTCGACCAACTCCGAGGGGATCGGCCCGGATCGAACAAGACTCGAGTTGGTTGAAGGTACGACTTGACCCCAATGGTTCCCGCGGTTTCTGACAGGCCGTCAGATCGCTGGGTGGTCCTGACCTAGACTGCCGGCCATGACCACCAAGACCAGGGTGCCCGCCGTCGAGGGCCTGTTCACGATGGACGACCCACCGCACCTCATCGGCGGGAAGGGTCGCAGCCGCGGCAGCTACTTCTTCCCGAAGGACATGGCCGGTGCCGACCCGGCCTGCTTCGGCGACGATGAGCGCGACGAAGTGCTGCTCAGCCGCACCGGCACGGTGTGGAGCTACACCACCAGTAGCTATCCGCCGCCGCTGCCCTACGTCGTGACCACCGAGCCCTTCGTGCCCCTGGTGATCGCGGCGGTCGAGCTCGACGACCAGAAGCTCGTCGTGTGCGGGCAGATGGTGCCCGGCGTCGACGTCGCCGACATGTCGGTCGGCATGCGAGTCGAGCTGGTGCTCGACACCCTCTACAGCGACGACGATCACGACTACCTCGTGTGGAAGTGGCAGCCGCTCGCGCAGGACGCCCTCGCCCAGGACCAGGAGGCAGGACAATGAGCGACGAGTTCGCGAGGAGCGTGGCCCGCCGGCCCGGTCCGCAGGACCAGGAGGCAGGACAGTGACCGTCGACGACATCGCCATCCTCGGGGTCGGCATGCACCCGTGGGGCAAGTGGGGCCGCAACTTCGTCGAGTACGGCGTCCATGCCGCCCGCGTGGCGCTCGACGACGCCGGGGTCGACTGGAACGACGTCCAGTTCGTCTCGGGCGCCAACACCGTCCGCAACGGCTACCCGGGCTGGGTGTCGGGATCGACGTTCGCCAACGCGCTCGGTTTCCAGGGCTGCCAGCTGTCGTCGAGCTACGCAGCATGCGCGTCGGGGGCCACTGCGCTCTCGATCGCCCGGGCGCAGATCCTCGCCGGTGTCTGCGACGTGGCGCTCGTCGTCGGCGCCGACACGACCCCCAAGGGCTTCTTCGCCCCCGTCGCCGGCGACCGTCCCGACGATCCCGACTGGCTGCGGTTCCGCCTGGTCGGCATGACCAACCCGGCGTACTTCGGGATGTACGCCCGGCGTCGCATGGAGCTCTTCGGCGACACACCCCGCGACTTCGCGATGGTCAAGGCCAAGAACTCCCGCCACGGTGTGCACAACCCCAACGCCCGCTACCCGAAGGAGTTCGGCGTCGACGACGTCGAGGCCTCGCCGGTGGTGGCCGACCCGCTGCGGTTGCTCGAGATCTGCGCCACCAGCGACGGCGGCGCAGCGATGGTGGTGTCCAGCATGGACTACGCCCGATCGAAGGGCATCGACGATCCCGTCCGGGTCGCCGGCATCTCCACGGTGGGCCCCGTCTATCCCAACGCCATCATCGACATGCCGTACCTGGCGTCGGACTCGTGGGCCGCGGCGGGCGACGAGCACCACACCTTCAAGACCCAGATCGCCCAGCGTGCCTACGACGAGGCCGGTGTCGGTCCCGACGACCTCGACCTGGCCGAGGTCTACGACCTGTCGTCGGCCTACGAGCTCGACTGGTACGAGGCCATCGGCCTCTGCGAGCGGGGCGAGGCCACCAAGCTCCTCCACGAGGGTGCCACCACCGTCGGCGGGCGCATCCCGGTCAACGCCTCCGGCGGCCTCGGCGCCTTCGGCGAGGCCATCCCCGCGCAGGCCATCGCCCAGGTCTGCGAGCTCACCTGGCAGCTGCGCGGCCAGGCCGGCGGCCGCCAGGTCGACGGCGCGCAGGTCGGGCTCACCATCAACTACGGCATGTTCGGTCACGGCAGCTCCGTGATCGTCAAGCGCTGAGACGGAACGGACACCGCAATGACCATCCATGTCGATCGCACCGACGCCGGCGTCCTCGAGCTGGTGATGGACAACCCGCCCGTCAACGCGCTGAACATCTCCGACACCTACGCCCTGGCCGACCTGCTCGACGGCTGCCGACGCGACGCCGAGGTCCGCGCCGTCATCCTGACCGCCACCGGTCGAGGCTTCTGCGCCGGCGTCGACATCAAGGAGATGCAGGCCCTCGAGGCCAACGAGGGCATCCTCGGCGTGAACGACGCCTGCTTCGAGGCGTTCCGGGCCACCTACGAGTGCGCCGTGCCCGTCATCGTCGCCGTCAACGACTTCTGCCTCGGCACCGGCATCGGACTCGCGGGCAATGCCGACATCGTGTTGGCGGCCGAGGGCGCGGTCTTCGGGCTGCCCGAGGTCGACAACGGCGCGCTGGGAGCCCTGACGCACCTGCGCCGGCTCGTCCCCCAGCAGCGCGCCCGGCACATGCTCTACACCTGCGAGGCCGCACCGGCGTCAGAGCTGTTGGGCTACGGCACCGTCCTCGACGTCGTCGAGCTCGACCGTCTGCTGCCCCGGGCGCACGAGATCGCCGCGGTGATCGCCTCGAAGAACCCACGGACCATCCGGGCCGCCAAACGATCGGCCAACGGCATCGAAGAGGTCGACGTCCGCACCAGCTACCGCTTCGAGCAGGGATTCACCTTCGAGCTCAACCTGGCGGGCGAGGGCGACCGCGCCCGCGACGCGTTCATCAACAAGGAGCGCTGAGTCGACGAGGAGCGCTGAGTCAACGAGGAGCGCTGAGCTCCGAGGTTCGTTTCCACCCCTGCGGGTGGTGAGTGTTCAATCCGGCGCGGCTGATGCCGATGGGGCTTGATGGGACGCGAGACGGCGGCGTATTGGTGGTGGGACACCGGTGACGGCACGCGCGCCCTCGTTCTGACCGAGACGCAGCTGGGAATCAGCGGCGAACTGGACCGTACCCAGCTGGCCGGACTCGAAGATGCCCGCCGCCGTGGGTGCCCGCTCGATGCAGACCTCGGTCGTCATGGTCTGGTCGTCGAGCTCGATCAGGTCGTCGAGCTGCGCCTCGCCCGCGACGAGGCGCAGCTCGAGCTGATGATGGTCGACGGGGTGACGTCGATCGGTCTTCGCCCGCCCGACTGGTCCATCGCGGCCGGCCTGTTCGAAGAACTCCGTCGCCGTCGCGCTCCGACGTCGCCCGTGCGGGCGACCATGGTCAACCCGGGGCCCGAAGCCCAGCCGGGCTGGTGGGCGCGAGTCGCGACGACATCTTTCATGGCGACAACCGGCGGTCTCGGTGCGTTGCTGTGCATCTTCGCCGCCATGGAGCCCGGGACCGACAGCGGCGACGCAGCCCGCGACGGGGTGCGCTCGCTCATCGGATCGGTGTTCGGGACCGTCGGGTTCGTTCCCGCGTTGCTCTGCTTCGTCGTGACACTCATCGTGGCCATCAGCCGCCTCGTGGCCGAACGTGCCCAGGTGCGCCGCGTCCGGGAGGTGCGCCACGAGATCCGGGTGGCGGTGCCCGAACACGGGCCGGAGCCGGTCGTCGCGGCGGAGCCCCCGCCCGACGCGATCTCCTTCTCGGCTCGACCCGACGGGGCCGATCCCCTCGCCGACCTCATCGGGGACACGGCGCCGGGCTGAGACCGCTCAGGCCAGCAGGCCGGACAGCGCAGCACGGGCGGCGTGGCGACCGCCCATGCCGTGGACGCCCCCTCCGGGAGGTGTCGACGCGCTGCAGAGGAAGATGGCCGGGTTCGGCGTGCGGTGGGGATGGAACAGCCGTGGCCGCACGAACAGCTGGAGGCCGTCCATGGCCCCGGCGGTGATGTCGCCGCCGACGTAGTTGCGGTTCCATGCCGCGATCTCGGGCGCACGGGTCACGATCCGTTCGACGATCAGGTCACGGAAACCGGGAGCGAACCGCTCGATCTGGGCCTCGATGGCCGCCGAGGCGTCGACGTCGGAGCCGTGGGGCACGTGGGTGTAGGACCACAGGACCTCACCGGTACCGCCCACCGGTCCCGTTCGGGAGGGGTCGATGCGGCTCTGTTGCGCCAGCAGGACGAACGGTCGGTCCGGCATGCGTCCGTCGGCCACCTCGGCTTCGGCGTGGGCGACCTCGTCGAGGGTGCCGCCCACGTGGACGGTTCCGGCCGAACCGGAGTGCGGGTCCGCCCACGGGACCGGCCCCGACAGCAGGTGGTCGACCTTGCAGACCCCGGGGCCGAAGCGGAACTCCTCGAGGCGACGGCGGTACCGGTGGGGGAGGGCATCGCCGGCGATGCGGGCCACCTGCACGGCGTCGGTGTCGAACACGACGACGCGGTGCGCGGGAAGATCGTCGATGGAATCGACGGGCGTGGAGGTCCGGATCTGGCCGCCGCGGGCCACCAGCGCCGCGGCCATAGCATCGGCCATGCTGCCCGAACCACCGGCCACGACGGGCCAGCCGCCGGCATGGGCCGAGGCCATGAAGAGGGTCGCGAAGGCCGCGGTCAGCGGACGCTCGAGGGGGAGGACGCCATGGGCCGCGCAGCCGGCGATGATGCCCGCGGTCTCGGGCTCGGAGAAGCGCATACCGAGCCTTCGGGCCGAGGGGAGGCCCGTGAGGCCGTATCGGGCCAGCAGCAGGG
>JBKAGO010000059.1:0-52572 GCA_046290435.1 Acidimicrobiales bacterium | reverse complement strand
TACGCCTTCGGGCGCCTCGCCGGCAGCGCCGAGACCTACGCGCTCGGCGCCCGGGCCAACACCCACGAGCCGGTGCTGCGCACCCACGACCGCTTCGGCCATCGCATCGACGAGGTCACCTTCGACCCCGCATGGCACCGGTTGATGGAGCTGTCGGTCGGCAACGGTCTGCACAGCCTGCCGTTCGAGAAGCCCGCCGGCGAGGGTGCCCGGGTGGCGCGCGACGCGATGTTCTCGATGATCAGCCAGGTCGAGGCCGGCCATGGCTGCCCGATCTCCATGACCACCTCGGTGGTCCCGGCGCTGCGGGCCGCGCCCGGGCTCTCGGCGCAGTGGGAGCCGACCATCCTGTCGCGCACCTACGACCCACGCCTCGCGCCCATCGCAGACAAGCGTGGCGCGCTGTTCGGCATGGGCATGACCGAGAAGCAGGGCGGCTCCGACGTGCGGGCCAACACCACCACGGCCTCGCCCACCGCCGACGGCGACGCTTACCTGCTGACCGGCCACAAGTGGTTCACCTCCGCGCCGATGTGCGACGCGTTCCTGGTGCTCGCCCAGGCACCCGGCGGCCTGACCTGTTTCCTGTTGCCCCGCGTGCTCGACGACGGCACCCGCAACACGCTGCGCCTCCAACGCCTGAAGGACAAGCTGGGCAACCGGTCCAACGCGTCGTCGGAGATCGAGATGGACGACAGCGTCGCCTTTCGGGTGGGCGACGAGGGCCGGGGCGTGCCCACCATCATCGAGATGGTCAACCACACCCGCCTCGACTGCGTCGTCGGGTCGACCGGGCTGATGCGCCAGGCCGTCGCGCAGGCGGCCTGGCATGCCCACCACCGCACGGCCTTCGGCGGTCGCCTGCTCGACAAACCGCTGATGCAGAACGTGCTGGCCGACCTCGAGATCGAGGTCGAGGCGGCCACGTTGCTGATGATGCGCCTGTCCGGCGCATTCGACCGTGCCGCCGCCGACCCGGCCGAGGCGGCCCTGGTCCGCCTCGGCACACCAGTCGCCAAGTACTGGGTGACCAAGCGCTGCACCAGCGTGGTCCGTGAGGCCATGGAGTGCCTCGGCGGCAACGGCTACGTCGAGGAGTCGATCCTGCCCCGCCTGTATCGGGAGTCGCCGGTCAACGCGATCTGGGAGGGATCGGGCAACGTCATCGCGCTCGACGTCATCCGGGCCCTGGCCCGCACCCCGCAGGCGGCAACAGCGTTGCTCGACGACGTCGACCTTGCCCGCGGCGCCTCGGCGGCGCTCGACGCGGAGGTCGACGACCTGCGCCACGACATCGGCGACATCACCGACCCCGAGGTCGCGGCCCGCAGCCTCGTCGAACGCCTCGCCCTCGCCTGGGCCGCGTCGTTGCTGCTGCGCCACGGCGACGAGGCCGTCGCCGACGCGTGGATCGCCGGGCGGATCCAGGGCCGCAGTGGACAGCTGTTCGGCACGCTGCCGGCAGGGATGGCCCTGGACCGGGTGGCCAACCGGGCCCTCCCCCACGTGGCCTGACGAGCCTCACCCGACCTGCGCCCGACGGCCCGGTGCGCAACGGCCGGTTCGGACCCGAGCGGGCAGCGCGGGTATCGTCCGCGCCGATGCCTCGACCACTCCTCCCGCACGGGCGCGCCACGACGCCGGACGGCAGCGGTTACCGGTCCGCGCCGACCGGCGCCGCAACCCTGATCGCCGGCCTCGCGCTGCTCGCCGCCGGCCTCGGGGGCCTCGGCGTAGCCGGCGCATCGGAGGACCCGGCGCCGGTTCCCACCTGTGCAGGCCAGACGGCCACCATCGTCGCTGTCGAGGGCGCCGCAACGATGGGAACCCCCGGCGACGACGTCATCGTCGGCACCGATGGCGACGACGTCATCTTCGGGCGGGGCGGCGACGACGCGATCTGTGCGCTGGGAGGCGACGACCTGGTGGTCGCCGGGTCGGGCAACGACCGCATCATCGGCGGACCAGGGAACGACCGCATCCGCGGCGGCGCAGGCAACGACCGCAGCGCCGGTGGGCCCGGCAACGACCGGATCATCGGTGGGCAGGGCCGAGACCGGTCCGTCGGCGGCCCCGGCGTCGATAGATGTGTGGGCGGCCCCGGCGCCGACCGCAACGTCGCATGCGACCGCCTGGCTCCCGCGGCCCGGCGCCCGCCGGTGCACGCCATCGGCGACTCGGTGCTGCTCGGCGCCACCGACGCCTTCTGCGCCGCACTCGGTCGGGCCGTGCCCGGCATCACCGAAGACGCCGAGGTCAGCCGGCACTTCAGCGTCGGCATCGACCTGGTGGCCGACGCCCGGGCCGCGACCCGCGGCGAGATGATCTTCGTCATCGCGCTGGGTACCAACGGGCCCTTCGCCGACGCCGACCTCGACGCGTTGGTGGCCGCCGCCGGCCGCAACAGCCGTCTCGTGTTCGTCAACGTGCACGCCCCGCGCGACTGGGAGGAAGCGGTCAACCAGAGCCTGGCCGACGGCGTGGCCCGCCACGCCCGCCGGGCCGTGCTGGTCGACTGGTACGGCCTGGCAGCCGGGGACGGGACGCTCACCGGCAGCGACGAGATCCACCTCACCTGCGACGGCGCAGCCACCCTGGCCGCAGCGATCGCCGACGGTGTCATCCGCTGGTCCTGACGGACCGTCGACGCCCACCCCCGACCATCAGCCGATCAGGGCTCGGCTTCAGGCGGCGTCCACGGGGTGGCGACGGTGCCGAACAGCCGCACGGCCGCCCCGACCCCGATCGCCCACGCGAACGGCTCCGGGCGTCCGGGCCACCGGGGCGAGTCGTCGATGACCTCGTTGGTGAAGCGACGGTCGGCGAGGTCCTTCAGGTCCTCGGCGAAGCCGGGCGCCAGACCCCACTGATCGCGCAACATCCTGGCGTTGCGGTAGATGAAGTCGTGGCGATAACAGTGGTGGTCGGCGGTGGAGATGACCGGTCCGCTGCAGCCGTCGCTGCGCCAGTCGAGGCCGGACGTGCCCCCCAGACTTCGCTCGCGCTCGTCGAGGAAGCCGCCGATGGGGAGGCCGACCAGCCGGTCGATCTCGACGAGCAGTTCGAGGCGGGCGGGTGTGATGGCGACGCCGTGGTGCTCGGCTGCGGCGAGGAACGGGTGCTGCTCGGCCCACGCCACCACGGCGTGGAAGTCACGGTCGGTTCCGGTGCCGACACCGATCTCGATGCGCCGCGCGGCGACCTGGGCCCCGCCGAGCGATGCGGCGGCCAGGAAACCCCCGGCGGTGCTCCACTGCTCGCTCCCGACGCCCGCCCAGCCTCCGGGACGGCCGGACACGATGGCGTCGAGCTGGCGGACCAGCGCGTCGAGCCGATCGACCTGGTCGGCCATCGTGTCGGGCAGCCGGGGGCCGAACGTGGCGGGACGGCCGTGGGCGGCGACGAGCAGGTCCCGGCGTCGCCGGAGGGCGTCGTGGAGCTCCTCGAGCGAGCTGTGTGGCCCGATATCGAAGGTGGCGAGCAACTCAGCGTCCACGACGACGACGCCCCACCCGAGCCCGGGCGAGCCAAGCGGTCCGCCGAAGCCGGCCCGGTCGGCCGCCTCGAGGGAGTCGGCCAGATCGGCGACGCCGTCGCCCACCCGGACGATCATCGGGGATTCGTGAAGGAGACGTGCCGCGATGTCCTCTGCCAGCGCTACGGCGACACCGCCGAAGTCGGGACTGCCCAGCGAGAAGGCGGCGGCTGCATCGCCGAGGCGTCCGGCGTGGTCGTCGAGCTCGGCACCGCCGTCGTGCAGCGATCCGGCGAGTTCGCGCAGAATCCGTGGCGCACCGACCACCAGGTCGGGTTCGCCCGGGCTCATCGGTCGCCTCCGTCGTCGTCGGGGCGCGGCGCTCTGGCCTCGGCCTGACGCTCGGCTTCGGCTTCGGCGTGCCATCGGATGCGCTCGGCGCTTCGCCGGGCCTGTTCCGCCTGGGCCGCCGCGGTGGCAGCGGCGACCTGGGCGGCGAGGGCCCGGAGATCGTCGATGGCCCCGGCGATGGCGAACCACCAGCGTTCGAGATGGTCGTCGGCACGGGCGCGGGCTCGGCCACGCCAGGTGGCGGCGGCCACCTCGTGGAGGCGGCGCGTCGCCTGGACGAGGCGATCGAGTTCGCGCTCGGCATCGAGCGCCGTGGCGGCCAGAGCCTGCGCAGCGGTGTGGTCGAAGCGGACGTCGGGGGGCGGATCCCAGGTGGGCACCGATGACTCCTTCGGTTGGTTCGGCGCCCCCGCCGAGGAGCGGATGGTATCGAGAGACACCGTCGTTGCACATGCCTCGTCGGGGCGTCGTTCGGGCCGGCCCGTCCGGCCGACGCCGACGGCGCCCGCCCGGTACGTTCTGGGGAGCGTGACGGGCCGATTCCGGGGGGCCGATTGATCACCACCGACATCACGACGGACCTGTTGTACTCCGAGGAGTTCCTGGCCGACCCGTACCCGATCTGGGAGCGGATGCGCCACGAGGCACCGGTGTTCTACGACGAACGGTCCAAGGCATGGGTGCTCACCCGCTACCACGACTGCGTCGCCGCGTTCGCCGACCACGAGAACTTCTCCAACCGTCTCTACCGGTCGACGCTCGGCGTCGTGTTCGGCCCGACGATGCTCGACATGGACGGCCACGACCACGTGGTGCGCCGCAAGATCGTGGCGCCGGAGTTCGTCGGCCGCCGCTTCGAGCCGTACTACGAGGCGATCGACCGCAACGCCCGGGCGCTCATCGGGGCCTTCCCCGGCGAGGGGCCCGTCGACCTCGTCGACGGCTTCAGCACCCGCCTGCCGGTCAACGTCATCGTCGACATGTTGGGCATGGACCAGTCCGACCACGACCGGTTCCACGACTGGTACACGACGATGATGGCCGGCCTGGTGCGGTTCAACCCCGACAAACAGGCCAAGGGCATCGAGGCCCACGAGCACCTGGCCACCTACGTGGCGCCCATCATCGAGGACCGCCGGGGCTGCCCGGCCGAGGACCTGATCTCGAAGATCGTGCACGCCACCGCCGAGGGCGAGTCGCTCGACGACACCGAGATCAAGGCGTTCATCTCGCTGCTGTTGGTGGCCGGCGGCGAGACGACCGACAAGGGCATCGCCAACATGTGGGCCCGGCTGCTGCAGCATCCCGACCAGCTGGCAGCAGTGCTGGCCGACCACACCCTGTTCGACGCCGCGTTCAGCGAGATGATGCGCCACTCGCCGCCGGTGCTGTCGCAGCTGCGCTACTCGGTGAACGAGGTGACCTTCAGCGGGGTGACCATCCCGCCCGATCAGGCGGTCCTGATCCAGCTGGCGTCGGCCAACTGCGACGAGACCGTGTTCGACGCTCCCCGCGAGTTCCGCATCGACCGCGACGACCTGCACCTCGGCAAGGAACGCAAGACCGGCCACCACGGCGACGACGGCCGCTACGGGCACCTGGGCTTCGGGCTCGGCAAACACTTCTGCCTCGGGTACGAGATGGCCCGTGTCGAGGCCGTGATGGGTTCGGAACTGCTGGCGCAGACCATGGCGAACCCTCGCCTGGCGCCCGACGCCGACCTCACCTTCAGGATCAAGGGCGCGACGCGCGCCCCCGAGGCGGTCCTCGTCGATTACGAACGTGTCGGGTGACGGCGGAACGGAGGGTTCCATGCATGCAGTAGTGGTCGGTGGCGGGGTGGCCGGGCTGGGCACCGCCCTGTCGTTGTCGCGGCGGGGTCATCGGGTGACGGTCCTCGAACGCGACGACACCCCGATGCCGGACTCGCCGGCGGCGGCGTTCGCGTGGGACCGCCGCGGCGCGCCGCAGGTGCGGCACTCGCATGCGTTGCTGGGCCGCCTCCACAACCTGCTGCGCGACGAACACCCCGACGTACTGACAGCGCTGCTGGACGCGGGCGCCACCGAGATCCGTCAGGCCGATCGCATGCCCGACACCCTCGACGACCGCACCCCGATGCCCGGCGACGAGGACCTCACCCTCATCGCGTCGCGCCGCACCACCTTCGAGTGGGTGCTGCGTCGGGCCGTGCTGGGCACCGACGGCGTCGAGGTCCGCACCGGCGTGGCCGTCAGCGGGCTGTGCGGCGACCGCACCGCAGCCGTCCCCCACGTCGACGGCGTCGTCCTCGACGACGGGACGGTCCTGGGCGCCGACCTCGTGGTGGCCGCCAACGGCCGGCGTTCGACGGTGCCGGACTGGCTGGCCGACATCGGCGTGACGATGCCCGACGAGGAGGTCGAGGACACCGGCATCGTGTACGCGTCGCGGTTCTTCGAGCTCGAGCCCGGCGAGGCGTACCCCGGCACGGACCGCCTGGTGGGCGGCGACCTCACCTACCTGAAGTACGGGGTGTTCTGGGGCGACAACGACACATTCTCGCTGACGCTGGCCATCGACGCCGACGACACGGTGCTGCGCAACGCCATCAAGGACCCGGCGGTGTTCGACGCCATCGGCCGACAGATCCCGTCGGTCGCCCCGTGGCTCGACGGCCGGGCACACGCCATCACCGAGGTGCACTCGATGGCGGGCTTGCTCAACCGCCGCCGCCGGTTCGTGGTCGACGAGAACCCGGTGGTCACCGGCCTGGTCGCCGTCGGCGACGCGCACGTCTGCACCAACCCGCTCTACGGCCGCGGCTGCTCCACGGGCATGTGGCAGGCCGACCTGTTGGCCCGCGCCGCCGACGACCACGGCACCGACGCCGCCTCGCTGGCGGTCGCCTATGACGCCGCGGTGAACGACCAGGTCGAGCCCTGGTACCGGTCGTCGGTCGACTCGGACCGATCGGCCCGCCGTGCGATCGCCCGGGCGAAGGCCGTCGCCGCCGGCGAGGACGTGCCCGAGGAGTCCGGCGAACAGATGAAGCGGTCGATCCTGCGCGAGGGCCTGTCGCCGGCGACGCGCACCGACGCCGTGGTGTGGCGGGCGTTCTGTCGGACCATGAACCTGCTGGCCCCGCCCAACCACCTGCTCGAACCCGACATCGGCGCCCGCGTGATGAAGGTGTGGCAGGACCGCGCCAACCGCCCACCCGAACCCCCGCTCGGCCCACCCCGAGAAGAGATGCTCGCCGCCGTCGGCGTCGGGTAGCGGGGACCTGGCCACCGGGCCACGCGCGGTGCGTTGATCCAGCGGCGGCCTCGCGCAGGAGGCGTTGGCTATCTTGGCGAAATGTCACCGACCGATGCGCCGCCGCCCGAGCTGCAGCGCGCCCGGGCGTTGCGGGCTGCGCTGGCACGGCGAATCGTCGAGGCACCCGGTGACGCGGTCGCCCATGGCCGCTCGACGCTAGCCCGGATGCGGTCGGCCGACTCCGACGGTCACGCCTGTGCGCTGTTGGACGAGTGGGACCGGCTTCTCGACGGGCCGATCGATCAGATCGCGGTCGTCCTGACCGACCCCGACCAGGACCAACTGGCCTCGGCGAGCCCCTTCGCCGGGCTCCTGCGCCCCGAGGAACGATGGGAGATCCTGCGAGCTGAGCGGAGAGCAGGTTCGGCCGATGCGGCGTGACCAACTCGAGCACCTCCTGCGCGCCGCCGGGGCCGTCGTCGCCACGGACGAGTTCATCGTGATCGGCAGTCAGGCGATCGTCGGCGCCATCGACGGAGCGCTTCCAGAGGTCGCGGTGTTGTCCATCGAGGCCGACCTGGTGCCCATCGACGACGTCGACGGCGAGAAGGCGAATCTTCTCGACGGCACCATCGGCGAGCTCTCCATGTTCCACGAGACCTTCGGGATCTACGCCCAGGGCGTCGGCGAGTCGACGGCGCGCCTGCCCGCCGGCTGGAAGGATCGGCTGGTCGCACTGCGCTCGGAGAACACCCGCGGCGTCACCGGCTGGTGCCTCGATCCTGTAGATCTGGTCGTCAGCAAGCTGCTCGCCGGCAGGGAGAAGGACCTCGAGTTCTGCGGAGCGCTGCTGGCTGCTGGTGTCGTAGCCGCCGACGACGTGCGGACGCGCGCTGGTCTCGTCGAAGCCTCGCCAGAGGAGATCGAGTTGCTGCTGGGTCGCGTCGATCGTCTCTCTGCGGGTCCCGCCACCTGAGGCCGAGCGAGAGCGCCTCTCGGTCCGGCGGTATGGGCCGATCGGACTCCATGTCAACCTGGCGGACGGGGAAGTGCGTGTGATGGACATGGAACCTGATCTGCACGCCGATCGGCGGCCGCCGGCGGACACCGGCCCCGATCCGGCGCACCTGCCCTCGATCGATCCCCTCGCCGGGGCGTTCGAGGTCCCGACCCGATCCTTCGAGGACTGGTACCGCGGCGAGTGGCACCAGGTGGTGTCGCTCGTCCACGTCCTCTCCGGTAGCCGGTGGGCCGCCGAGGAGCTGACCCAGGACGCCTTCGTCGAGGCCCACAAGCGGTGGGCCCAGATCAGCGGCTACGACGACCCGGGCGCATGGGTGCGCCGGGTGGCGGTCAACCGGGCCCGCTCGTGGGGCCGGCGCCGCGGCGCCGAGGCCCGCGCCTACGCCAAGCACCTCGGCCGCCAGCGGGAGCTGCCTGCTGAGCTGCCGCCCACCGCCGACGCCTTCTGGGCCGCGGTGCGGTCGCTGCCCGACAAGCAGGCCCAGATCGTCGCCCTGCACTACCACGACGACCGACCCGTCGACGACATCGCCCGGCTGCTCGACATCGCGCCCGGCACCGTCAAGACCCAGCTGCACCGGGCCCGCAAGGCCCTCGCCACCCGTTTCGATCTCGATCTCGACCCCACAGAGGAGGAGTCATGAAGCTCGAGGAGCTCGCACGTCAGTCCTCCGGCGCGGCCCGCGCTTCCGTCGCCCATCTCGATGCCCCGGCGCTCGGCGCCGACGCCCGCAACCGCGGCCGCATGCCCGTCCTGCTCGGCGCCGCCGCCGTGCTGCTGGTGGTCGGCCTCGGGACCTTCCTGCTCACACGCGACGACACCGCCGAGACGGTCACCGCCGGCTCCGGCGAGCTGCCGACGCTCGGACTGGCCGAACCGGAGTCCTTCGGCCTCACCGCCACCGGGGCGTTGAACCCCGACGACCCGATCTTCGACGAGATGACCGAGGAGTTCTCGGTGACGTTCGTGTTCTTCGGCACCCCTGGCGCCGAAGACCCCTACGCGGCGGGCGATCTGATGGTCGGCGAAATCGTCGATGAGGGGTCCATGTCGTTGAGCGAGGGCACCCCGGTGACCGTGCGCGGCGTGGAAGGTGTCATCACCGATCCGGACGACTCCGGGACGTTCTCCGAGGTCACGTCCATCGAGTGGCTGGAGCCCGCCGGCGACGGGGGCGGCCAGACCCAGATGATCGCCGCCAGCAGGGTCCTGAGCGCCGACGAACTGGTCGCAGTCGCCGATGGCCTCGACCTCTCCGCCGGCATCGACCGCATCACCCTCGGCGAGGGCGCCGAACGGCCCGCTGCGCTGGAAGGCTTCGATGTCGTCGCCGTGAGCAACGGGTTCCCGTCGATGTTCGCCTCCTTCCGGGCCCCGGAGGGGCCACTGGTGGCCTACGAGCGGGCCGAGACCGTCAGCTCCTCCATGGTCGAGTCGGTCGCGGTGTGGAGCTCGCCCGGAGATCTGACCGCCGATTCGGTGGCCGCGGACCGGTGGTGGGCTTCGTCTGCCGAGCCGGTCCAGGTCGGCGGAAACGACGGGTGGCTGTTCACGTGGGACTTCGGCGCCACCGACGACGCCGACCCCGACGCAGGCGACATGAACCGGATCCACACGGTCACCTGGCAGTGGGCCCCAGGGGTGTTGGGGTCTGTGACGTCCGCAACGCAGGGCGGCGGCGAGTTCGCCCTCGAGGTGGCCGCTGCGGTGGTCGAGCTCGACCCCGCTCTGCTCGACGACATCCGAGAGGGCGCTCTCACCACGCAGGCCACCGGCGACTTCGACGAGGTGTGGGGTACCGGCTCGGGCTCCACCGACATCGCCGGATCGTCGGTGGACTGGTCGTGGGCCGTCGGCACCCAGGGCGACCAGTTCTGCACCGCTCTGTCCGAAGGCTTCGGCAGCGGCAGCAGCTGCTCACCGCTCTCGGACTTCATCGACCAGCTGGCGCAGACCCCTACCGTCGTCGCACAGCTGATCGGCGAGGGCCTCCAGATGGGCGTGATCGCTGCCGGCCCCGACCACATCGTGCTGCCCGCCGAAGGCACCCCCGGCGAGCTCACCGAGGTGCTGTTGCCCGACGACGAGGAGGGTACTCGCCTGCTGGTCTGGGTCGGCCCCGCCGAGGCCCCCGCCCTCTTCGACGCCCTGGTCGACGGGCAGGAGCCCATCGTCTTGGACATCGCCGGCGGCGTCGAAATGGTCGCCTCGGCAGATGACGACCACGCCACGGAGGAGACCATCGGAACGGAGACCGAGTTCCCCATGGTCGACGTCGCCTCGCACCCGTCGGCCCAGAGCATGGGCATCGCCGACGGCTTCTCGGTCGATGCGAGCGGAGGCAACGGCCGGGTCTTCTGGGTGGTCGGCACCCACGAGGGCGAGTCGTACATCGTCGCCGACGGCGAGGCGACCTTCGCCGCCCTGCTCCCCGACGACGTCACCGTGGTGAAGCCGATCGAGCTGCCCGACGGCACCGTGTGGACCTACGTCGTCGCCCGTGACGTCCCCGAGTGCGTGACCCTGACGGGCCTCGACCCGGCTGTCGCAGGCTGGCCCGACGAGACGACCGGCGGGCCCGGCCTCGTCGTGTGGCCGATCGAGGGAACCGCCGACGGCTGGAGTCTCATCTTCGACCGGCCCGACGCCGATGTCCGAGAGGCACAGCTGCAGCTGCCCGACATCGAGGGCTCGATCGCCTGGCCCGACACCTTCTGCGGCGACGCAGCGCCGGCCGACGAGGCGGCAGGAGAAGGGCTCCGGCTCCTCGATCTCGACGCCACGGCGCTCGCCGCCATGGCGGCGGACGGGCTCATCGTCGATCGGATCACCCTGCCGGAAGGCTTCGCTTCCTCGGACGTCGAGATCAGCGACTCGGCTCGCTTTCAGGCCTTCGAGGACGAAGCAACCGGCCGCACCATCGCCATCGGCTGGCGAAGAGGCGTCGACCTCGTCCCCGATGAAGCCGAGCGCCGGCTCACCGCCGACGGTCGTGAGGTCTCGATCGTGGTAGTCGATGGCGGCGAAGTCCGAGTCGGCCACCAGTCGGGCCGGCGACTCGTCGAGGTGATCGGTCGTGGTGTCGACTCCAGCGTCCTGTTGCAGGTGATGGAGGATCTCGTCATCTTGCCTTCGACGACGAATAGCGGTGCCACGCCGACCCTCGATGAGGCCCGTGCCGCGCTCGAGGGCCTCCCGCTCACCGACGCGTTGCGGGTCGCGACCGAGGCCGGCTGGCGGATCCGTCCGAGCATCATCAACGGGCAGAACCAGATGTTGGATCTCGACGAGAATCTCTCGCGGGTGAACGTGTCGATCACCGAGGACAACGCGGTCGTCGTGCTCGGCGTCGGCTGACCGGAACGAACCAACCTCGCAACCACTACGGTTCCCTCAGGCAACCTTAACGGTTACCATCGTCGCATGGCCAACGTCACCATCAAGGACATCGACGACAACGCCCTCCGCCACGTCGCGGCGCAGGCGGAGGCACTCGGGATGTCGACCCAGGAGTTCCTTCGCCGCCTGATCGTCCGGGAAGCCGCCAGACCTCGGCTCCCCGACGAGCTCATCGACATGGCAGCAGAACTCCGTGCCCAACGCACGCCCATGTCGATGGACGAGTTCGACCGGGCGCGCCGCGCTGCGATGCGCTCGACGTGAGGCTCGACCTCGCCGTCGCCGACACGAGCGCATTGCTGGCGATCGTCGGCGTCCTGCCGATCCGGGCCCCGGAGGTCGACTTCCTTTACGCACCCGAATCGTCGCTCGTCGAAGCGATCGCCGTGCTGCGATCGTTCCACGACGGCCGCCTGCGCGACATCGACGGCGACCTCGCACTGATCGGGCCGATCGTCGGCGAGTGGGTCGGCGCCCCCCGAGTCGCCGGCACCCTCGCCCGACTCGCCGTCGACCATCCCGACGAGCTGATCACCGACCTCGCTGCGGTCGCGACGGCGAAGGCGACGGGTCTGCCGCTCGTGACCGGTCAGCCGGCGCTGGCCGGACTCGACCCCGACGTCGCGGTCGTCCTGCTCCCTCGAACCCTCTGAGTCGGCGAGGGCCGCTCAGCGGACGGTGCGGAAGAACGCCCTCACGTCGTCGACGAACAGTTCGGGCTGTTCGAAGGCGGCGAAGTGGCCGCCCTTGGGCATGTCGGTCCAGTGGGTCACGTTGTAGCGCTGCTCCACCCAGGGGCGCGGGCTCGGGATGATCTCGGCGGGGAACGCCGCGCAGCCGGTGGGGACCTTCACCTCGCCGGTGCCGAAGTCGTTGAAGCTCTCCCAGTACAGGCGGGCCGACGACGCGCCGGTGGCGTTGAGCCAGTACAGCATCACGTTGTCGAGCAGCTCGTCCTTGGTGAGGACGTTCTCGGGGTGGCCGTCGCAGTCCATCCAGCTCCAGAACTTCTCGACGATCCACGCCATCTGCCCGACCGGCGAGTCGACCAGGCCGTAGCCGAGGGTCTGGGGTCGGGTGCTCTGCTGCTTGGAGTACCCGGAGTCCTTCTCCTGGTAGTAGCCGAGGCGCTCGAACGCCTTGAGGTCGGCCTCCGACGGCGACGCCATGGCCTCCTCGGTGGGGCGGCCGATGGGCATGTTGAGGTGGATGCCTGCGCAGTGGTCGCCGTGGTTCTCGCCGATCTTGGTGGTGACCGCCGAGCCCCAGTCGCCGCCCTGGGCGCCGTAGCGGTCGTAGCCGAGGCGCACCATCAGCTCGTCCCACGCCTCGCCGATGCGGCCGACGCCCCAACCGGTCTCGGTGGGCTTGTCGGAGAACCCGTAGCCCGGCAGCGACGGGCACACGACGTGGAAGGCGTCGGCGGCCTCGCCGCCGTGGGCGGTGGGGTTCGTGAGCGGCTCGATGACCTTGTTGAACTCGACGATCGAGCCGGGCCAGCCGTGGGTGATCACGAGGGGGAAGGCGTCGTCGTGGGGGCTACGCTGGTGGATGAAGTGGATGCCGAGGCCCTGGAGTTCGGTGCGGAAGTGGTCGAACCGGTTGAGCGACGCCTCGCGGCTGCGCCAGTCGTACTGGCCGGCCCAGTGGGCGGCGAGCTCCTGGGTGTAGGCGAGGGGGATGCCCTGCTCCCAGTCGTCGACGGTCTCGGCCTCGGGCCAGCGGGTGCCGGCGAGGCGACGCTGCAGGTCGTCGAGGTCCGCGTCGGCGATCTCGATGGTGAACGGCGTGATGTCGGACATGTGGCCTGCCTCCCCGGCGTCGTGTGCCGCGCACGTTAGCCCGCAGCCGCTATCCCCGAGCCCCGCCGGCCCGACCACCCCACCCCTCCCTCGCCGAAATCTGGGACTTGTGCCGGACTTCCGAAGGCACAAGTCCCAGATTTCAACAGGCAGCGGGAGAGGTCACAGCGCCGGCTGCTGCGGGGGGCCATCATGGCGGCGTGGTCGAGCGGGTGGTGCTGCACATCGGGATGCACAAGACCGGCTCGTCGTCGATCCAGCGGTCGCTCGTCGGCTACGACGACGGCCACGCCTTCTACGGCCGCTTCGCCCGACCGAACCACTCGCTGCCGCTGCACACGGTGTTCGCGGCCGAACCGGCAAGACACCACCTGTGGGTTCGTGAGGGCCTCGACGAGGCCGCCGTCGCACGGAAGCGTGCAGAGGCGCTCGACTGTCTCGACCGGGACCTGACCCGGTCGGATCGCAAGGTGCTGGTGCTCTCGGGCGAGGACGTCGGCGTCCTGACCGACGACGAGAAGGACCGACTCGTCGCACACCTGCGCCGCCACGGAGCACAGGTCGACGTGGTCGCCTACGTTCGCGAGCCCGCAGCGTTCACCGCGTCGTCGTTCCAGCAGGGCGTGCGCGGTGGCAGTGTCCTGCCCCTGCGACGCGGCACGGTCCGCCCGGGCTACCGGCGCCGACTGGAACGCTTCCTCGAGCTGGTACCCGGCGCGGTGACAGTGCGGGCATTCGAACGGGATCGACTCGCCGGCGGAAGCGTCGTGCAGGACTTCTGCGAGATCGCCGGGCTGGAATTCGGCCGTCTGACCGACGAGACGGTCAACGAGAGCCTCAGCGTCGCCGCGCTGAAGCTGCTCCTCGTGTTCAACGCGTCGAACGCATGCAGTGGCGGCGACCGGATCGTCCTCGGGGCCCGTCGACGGCTCGTCACCACCCTGCGCTCGCTCTATGGCGAAGGCGAGTCGATCCCATCCGACCGGTTCGCCTGCGTCGCAGACGACTCCGAACTCGCGTGGCTCTCCTCGACCACCGGCGTCGTCCTGGCCCCGGCGGTTTCGGGGGCGCCTGCGGGGTGGAACGAAGCCGACCTCGACCGGTGGTTGCGCGACCTGACCGACGTGGACCTCGCGCCCCTCGACGCCGAACTCGCACGCCTCGGCGTCGCCGGAAGGTTCCCGGGTGCCGCCACGAAGCTGAGCCGGCTCTACTACGCCCTCGTCGTCGAGCAGCAGCGGCGGCTCGTACCCGACGACCGCCAACTGCGCCCGGCCGACATCGATCGGCTCCGCGACGTCGCGCTGGCGATCGCCGACGGTGTCTCGCCGGACAAAGACGACGCCGTCGCCCTCATGACCATCGCCCACCGGGCCCGCCCCGACGGAGCCCGGATGCGGGCGAAGCTCGACGAGTGGGGCGCCCTGCCCGGCTGACCCCAGCCCTCTGCCAGCCCGGTCTCCTGCCGAAATCTGGAGATCTGGGTCCTCCAGCGAGCCCCAGATCTCCAGATTTCGACGGACCACAGGCTTGTGGGAGGTGGCAGTAGCGTCGGCAGGATGGATCTGCCGGTGATGCCGCCCGTCAAGCCGATGTTGGCCAAGGCCGTCCACGCGTTGCCCGACGGCGACGACGGCGCCTTCGTGTTCGAGCCCAAGTGGGACGGTTTCCGCTGCATCGTCTTCCGAGACGGCGACGAGGTCGAGCTCGGCAGCCGCAACCAGAAGCCGTTCACCCGCTACTTCCCCGAGATGCCCGAGCCGCTGCAGGCCAACCTCCCCGACCGCTGCGTCGTCGACGGCGAGCTCGTCGTGCCCGGCGCCGAGGGCCTCGACTTCGACCTCCTCGGCCAACGAATCCACCCGGCCGAGTCCCGGGTGGCGATGCTCGCCGAAAAGACACCCGCGCACTTCGTGGCCTTCGATCTCCTGGCGCTCGGCGATCTCGACCTACGCGACGAGCCCTTCGGCGAACGCCGCCGGCTGCTGACCGAGATCGGCGCGGACTTCGCGTCGCCCGTCATGCTCACGCCCAGCACCACCGACCGGGCGGTGGCCCAGGAGTGGTTCGACCGGTTCTCCGGGGCAGGCTTCGACGGCGTCATGGCCAAGGCCGTCGACGGCCGCTACGTCGAGGACAAGCGGGTCCAGCTGAAGGCCAAACAGGAACGCACCGCCGACTGCGTCGTCGCCGGGTACCGGGTCCACAAGTCCGGCGACGGCGTGGGGTCGATTCTGCTCGGCGCCTACGACGACGCCGGCGACCTGCACCACCTGGGCGTCGCCAGCAGCTTCAAGACCGCCGACCGGCCCCCGCTGTTGGCGCAGCTGTCCCAGCTGGCAGTGACCGACCTGTCGGAGCACCCGTGGGGCGGTTGGGCCGACCAGACCGCCGAGACCGCCGACGGCCGCATGCCCGGCGCACCCAACCGGTGGAACTCAGCCAAGGACATGTCGTGGGTACCGATCGAGCCGGTGCTGGTGGCAGAGGTCCGCTACGAGCATGCGACGGGCGGCCGCTTCCGAGGCGTCGCCCGGCTTCACCGCTGGCGGCCGGACCGTGATCCACGGTCGTGCCACGTCGATCAACTCGACCACGGCGTCCCCGACGAGATCGTCGCCCTGTTCGGTTCGTCGGCCTGAGCGGTCATCGGTTCCGGCGCCGAAACCTGTCGCCCTGGCAACCATTTTCGGCGCCAGAGGAATGACGCCAACCAACTGGCGCCGAAACACGTTGCCCTGGCAACCATTTTCGGCGCCAGAGGAATGACCCCATCCAACCGGCGCCGAAACACGTTGCCCTGACAACGATTCTCGGCGCCAGAACCATGACGCCGGGCGGCGACCTCGCCGGAGCTCGACCCGACCCGACCCGACGTTCAGGGAGTGTTGATCTGGCCGACGGCCTTCGACGGGGTGAACCTCGCGACCCGACGGCGGTCGGTCACCATCGCCTGGCGGTACTCGGCCCAGTCGGGATGGTCCTCGCCCTGGATGGACCGGTACAGCTCGACGAGTTCGTCGGTGGCCTCGTCGTCGGGATCGGTCGCCACCGCCGACAGCTCGACGGTTCCGTCGATCGAGACATACGACCAGCTCGCACCGTCGGTGATGTGCAGCACACAGCGAGGGTCACGAGCCAGGTTGCGCGTCTTGGCCCGATCGTCGGTCAGTGAGATGCGGATGACACCGTCACCGCCGACCGAATACACGATGTCGGACGACTGGGGACGGCCGTCGCTTCGAATCGTGATGAGGACGCCGAGACGTTTCGTCGATGCCCACGCCAGAGCGGTGTCGAGATCCATGGCGACGAGCCTGCCACACCATGGTCGGGCCCGCCCCGGAGGGCCGCATCGCGCCTCGACACAGCCCGACGTTCCTGTCAGCTCTGCCATGGCGTCCCCGACGAGATCGTCGCCCTGTCGACCCGTCGGCCCGAGAGGTCATCCGTTCCGGCGCCGAAAACTGTCGCCCTGGCAACGCGTTTCGGCGCCAGAACCATGACGCCGTTGGACCGGCGCCGAAAACTGTCGCCCTGGCAACCGTTTTCGGCGCCAGAACCAATGGCCCCGCCGGCCGCCCGCCTTCACCGGCCCCCGGCCCCGGGCCAGCGGCCCGCGGCCCGCGGCCCCGGCATGCCGCCGTCGTCCGACACCGACCGTCGTCCGGCACCGACCGCCGACCACTGCCCCGGCTTCCACCGCGGCATCCATCGCGACCGGCAGGGGGCCGCGGCGATAGGCTCGACGGGACGGTCACACCGTGGTGACCGGCGAGGCCCAGGACTCCCACCCTCGACTCGAAGAGGCTGCCACTCCAGTTGGCCGCCCCACCTGTCGATACCTCTGCCAACCACCACCGAGAGACAGCCATGCGCCGCACCAAGATCGTCGCCACCATCGGCCCCGCCTCCTGGGACCCCGACACCCTCGACGGCATGATCGCCGCCGGGATGAACGTCGCCCGTATCGGCATGGCCCACGGGACCCTCGAGCAACACGTCGACACCTACTACCGCATCCGGGCCGCCGCCGAACGGGCCCGCGCCGACATCGGCATCCTCGTCGACCTCCCCGGCCCCAAGATCCGCTGCGCCTCCTTCCCCGAGGGCGGCGTCGATCTCCACGAGGGCAGCGAGATCCGCATCGTCCACGGCACCACCGCCAGCAACGCCGAGGTCATCGAAGTCGAGATCGAAGAGGTGGTGCGCGACATCGCCGTCGGCGACCGCATGGCGCTCGGCGACGGCGCCCTCGTCATGATCGCCGAGAAGACCGACGGCTCCGAGATCGTCGCCCGCGTCATCCACGGGGGTATCGCCAAGGGCCGACCCGGTTTCGGCGTTCCGTCGAACCGCATCAGCCTCGGCTCACCCACCCGCGAAGACCTCCGCCTGGTCGATGCGTTCGTCGAAGAGGGTGTCGACATGATCGCCGTGTCGTTCGTGCGCTCTGCCCACGACATCCGAGCCGTCGGCGTCGAGCGGCCGCCCAAGGGCCCGATGCTCATCGCCAAGATCGAGACCCAGGCCGCGGTCGAGAACCTCGAGGGCATCGTCGAGACCGCCGGCGCCGTCATGGTTGCCCGCGGCGACCTCGGGATCGACTATCCCCTGTCGGAGCTCCCCCACCTCCAGAAGCTCATCATCCGCCGCTGCGTCGCCCGTGGCCGACCGGTCATCACCGCCACCCAGATGCTCGAGTCGATGGTGTACTCGCCGATGCCCACCCGGGCCGAGGCCAGCGACGTCGCGAACGCCGTGTTCGACGGATCCAGCGCCGTGATGCTCTCGGGCGAATCCGCCGTGGGCATCGACCCCGTCAACGCCGTTGCCACCATGGCCGAGATCTGCGCCCGAGCCGACCAGGAGTTCGACCATCAGGCATGGTCGACGTCGATCCGATCCCTGCGCGACGACGACGCCTACGCCGACCCCACCGTCATCTCGACCGACGCGCTGACCGCTGCGGCCTGGGACGTCGCCCGCCAGGTCGACGCCAAGGGCATCATCTGTCTGAGCCGCACCGGTTTCACCGCTCGCAAGGTCACCCGGTGGCGCCCCGACGTGCCCATCTACGCCTTCAGCCCCGACCCCCGCACGGTCAACCAGCTCACGCTCAGCTGGGGCACCACCCCTTTCAAGACCGAAGAACGCACCAGCGCCGAGGAGCTCGTACGCGAAGCGCTGACCATCGCCCGCGAAGCCCACGACCTGCAGACCGGCGACACCGTGATCGTGATCTCGGGCCAGTCGACCCGCTCACGCGAGACCGATACGCTGCGCATCATGCGGATTCCGTAGTACTGGGCCGGCTCGTCTCCCAGGGCACACGTCCAGGGCTCATCCGCGCTGCCCCCTACCCCAACGGCCCGATCGTCACGTCGCCGGCCGGTGTCGGCGTGCTGCGCAGCAGCGGCACGAGCGCAGTCGGCCGACTCCAACAGCCCTGGACTCGGACTGCGGCCGCCTGCGGTGCAGCGAGAGCGCCGACCTCCACACGAGCGAAGCAGCCCCCCAGCGCTCCCGAACCGGCTCGGCTCCCAGGGCACACGTCCAGGGCTCATCCGCGCTGCCCCCCTACCCCAACGGCCCGATCGTCACGTCGCCGGTCGGCCGACCCCGACCACTCGGGCACGGCCCGGCGTGACGACGTAACGTCGGCTCCCATGACGATCGACCTCGACGAACTCACCGCCCGGGCTGCCATCGAGGACGCGCTGCGTTCCTACACCCGTGGCATCGACCGCCTCGACCCCGACCTCGTGCAGGCGGCGTTCCACGACGACGCCGTCCTGTCGGGCTACGGATCGGCCGCTGACATGTCGGCAGCCGACTTCGCCACCTACGCCGTACCCCGCCTGCGCGAGGGCTACAAGGCCACCCAGCACCGCATCTCCAACATCACCGTCGAGCGCGACGGCGACACCGCCCTGGTCGAGACCTACGTGTTGGCGTACCACATGCAGGTCACCGACGACGGCGACGTCCTCCACACCTTCAACGGCCGCTACATCGACCGGTTCGAGTGCCGCGACGGCAAATGGCTCATTGCGCACCGCACGCTGCGCAACGACTGGTCGCGGGTCGACCCACCGGCACCGCCCATGCGCGGCGACTACATCGCCAGCGGCCGCGACCGCACCGATCCCGTCTACGGCGGCCGGTGATGGACACCCTCGCCGGCAATGTCGCCGTCATCACGGGCGGGGCCAGCGGCATCGGTCTCGCCACCGCCCAGCGCCTCGGCGCCGAGGGCATGCGCCTCGTGTTGGCCGACATCGAGGCCGAACGGCTCGACACCGCCGTCGCCGGCCTGACCGCCGACGGCGTCGAGGCCGTCGGCGTGGTCACCGATGTCACCGACCTCGAGTCGGTCACCGCCCTCGCCGACGCTGCGTTCGACGCCTTCGGTGCAGTGCACGTGCTGTTCAACAACGCCGGCGTCGCCGTGTCGGGGCCCATCGCCGAGATGACCCACGCCGACTGGAAGTGGGTCATCGACGTCGATCTGTGGGGCCCCATCCACGGCGTCGAGGCGTTCCTTCCCCGCATGATCGACCAGCGCCAGGGCGGCCACATCGTCAGCACCGCATCGTTCGCCGGTGTCGTGCCCAACGACGGCCTGGGCGTGTACTGCGTCGCCAAGTACGGCGTCGTCGCGATGTCGGAGGTCCTGCACCGCGAGCTGCGCGAGCACGACATCGGGGTGTCGGTCCTGTGCCCGATGCGCCTGGCGACCGACATCGATGCGTCGGGCCGCAACCGCCAGGACACCTACGGCGGGCCCGAGGCCCAGCAGTATCCCGAGGTCGACGAGGAGGAGATGGCGGGCCGCATGCTCGGCGCGGACGACGCCGCCGAACTGGTCCTCCACGGCATCCGCAGCAACCAGCTCTACCTGTTCACCCACGAGGAGAGCCGCGGGTTCATCCGCCGCCGTTTCGAGCGCATGGACAAGACGTTCGACCAGACCTGACCCCCTGGGCGACCGACCCGACCGACCGGTGACCCGGTGACCCGGTGACCCGGTGAGCCTGACGGCTCATATGCGCGGCCGTCGGACCCACTGCGGCTAACCGGGGCCCGGCCGGGGCCGATACCGGGCGTGTGCAGGAGCGGGCGCGCAGAGACCACGAGCTCGAGCTGTGGCTCGAAGCCGCGCGGCGCAACGACCAGGCCGGCTTCACCGGCCTCTACCGGTGCCTCGCAGGGCGCGTCGCCGGCTACCTGCGTGGACGCGGCGTGACCGAACCCGACGACGTCACCAACGAGGTCTTCCTCGGCGCCTTCGGGAAACTGGGCGGATTCGACGGCGGCGGCGCCGAGTTCCGTTCATGGCTGTTCGCCATTGCGTCGAACAAGGCGTCGGACTGGCACCGCCGGCGAGCCCGGCGTCCCCATATCGACGAAGCCGGCACGACCCATCTGTCCATGGTCGACGGCGGTGACGTCGAAGCCGAGGCCATGGCGGCGCTCGGCACCTCGGCGGTCGGTGAGATGCTCGAGCACCTCACCCCGGACCAACGCGACGTTCTGCTGCTGCGCCTGGTGGCCGAGCTGACGCTGGAAGAGACCGCCGAGACGCTCGGCAAACCGGTCGGGGCGGTCAAGGCACTGCAGCACCGGGCGATCGCGGCGCTGCGAAGAAATGTCGATCAGGCCGTATCCCCGGAGGCGGGGCCGACGATCACGGGTGTGAGATGAGCGGACACGACTCGATCGACGCCGAGATCGAACGGCTGTTGACCGGTGGGAACACCGGTTCGGCACCGTCGGGCCTCGAGGCGGCGCTCGAGGGCATCCGGAGCGAGTTCCGGGCCGTCGAGCCGCCGCCTGTGGGGGCGGCGCTGAGCGAGTTCGTGGATGTGGATCTCATCGTCGACAAGGGCGACCTGCTGGCGACAGCAGCGAGCAACGCTCCCGGGCCTGCGACCGAGCAGGTGGCCGAGCTGCCGAAGCGACGAGTCACGTCTCACGAGAGAAAGCCGAGAAAAGTGCTCACTGTCATTGCAACCTTCATCGCCACGGCCACCGGCAAGATTGCCGTCGGGACGACCGTCGCCTTGGCGGCAACCACCGGCGCCCACGCCGTGGGTGTCGTCGATGTCCCGGTCCTCCCGGACGTCCAGACCGTGGAAACCGTCGACGACGAGGCCGACCCGACGGCCTCGACCGACGACAGCGGAACCGACGACACCAGCGCGACCGGCAACGACGACACCCCGGCGACCGGGACCGACGACACCACCGGCGATGGTGTGGGCGGCCAGTCGCCCGACGACAGCGGCGAGTCGGGCGGAGACGCCGGTTCGGGCGACGCGACCGGCGACGATGTGGTGCTCGTGGCCGGCGACGACGACGGCTCGACTCTCGGGTACGAGGCGTGCAGCGACGGCGCCGATGCCATCGAAGACGCAGCCGAAGGCCTCGGCGACGAGGCCGAGGACGCCGCCGAACGCGCCGCCGAAGCATTCGAAGAGGCCTGCGAAGCCGACCTCGAGCGCGACGAAGAGGAGCGGGAGCTGCGCGAAGACGAGTGCAGCGACGGCGCCGACGCCATCGAAGACGCAGCCGAAGGCCTCGGCGACGAAGCCGAGGACGCCGCCGAACGCGCCGCCGAAGCATTCGAAGAGGCCTGCGAAGCCGACCTCGAGCGCGACGAGGAGAACCGCGAGGCTGCACTCGAGCGCGCCGAAGAGGCACGCGGGGACCGCGACGATGACGACGGCGATGACCGCGACGAGGCGGAGCGCGAGCGCGCCGAGGAAGAGCGCGAAGAGCGCCTCGAACGCGAAGAAGAGGAGCGCGAGCGCGCCGAAGAGGAACGCGAAGAGCGCCTCGAACGCGAAGAGGAAGAACGCGAGCGCGCCGAAGAGGAACGCGAAGAGCGCCTCGAACGCGAAGAGGAAGAACGCGAGCGCGCCGAAGAACAGCGCGAGGCCGAGGAGGAGCGTGAGGCCGAAGAGGACGGCGACGACGACGACTGAGCGTCGTTCCGTCCAGGCGCATCGGGTGAACCCCGTGCGCTGCTGACGCCGACAACGGCCCCGGTCGAGTGCGCCATCGCGCTCTGCCGGGGCCTCGTCACGCATCCACCGGCAACGACCCACGTCCCCCGGCCCCGCCGGAGGGAGGGCACTCGATGTCGCAGGGCTGCGACCGGGCCTCAGACCGGTGCAGCGATCACCGGGCGCGCGGCCAGGCGGGCCGCTGCGGTGAAGGCCAACAGGGTCGTGACGGTGAGAGCGACGATGATCGGCGGCATGGCCTCGAGGTCCCATCGTTGGACCGCGGCACCGATCGCGACGCTGGCGCCGATCGCTCCGGCGGAGCTCGCCATGAGCTGCAGCCCGACGGCGCGGCCGGTGTTGTGCCGCCCGATCCACCCCGGGGTGAGCAACACCATCGCCGGGAACATCCCGGCCTGCGCCAGACCCACGACTGGCAGCGAGACGAGGTCGAGGCCCGGGACCGGGTCGAGCCAGAAGAGCGTGACCCCGGCGACGGTCGCTGCGCTCGCGATCCGCAGAATGCGGAGGGGCTCGATGGCCGAACCGACGAATGCCAGCGCGAACCGCCCGAGCGTGAGGCCCCCCCAGTAGCCGGCGATCGCCCAGCCGGCGACCGTGGCCGAGACGTCTCGTTCGTCGACGAGCAACGAGTAGCTCCACTGGCCGAGGCTGACCTCGGCGGCGACGTAGGCGGCGAAGAACAACAGCATCAGGCCGAGCAACCCGAGCGGCATCGCTCCACCGGCGGCACCGCCGCCATCAGCGGTTTTGCCACCGGCGGCATCACCGTCGGCGGCATCACCGTCCGCGGCGCGGACGTCGGCAGTGGGCCGCACCATGATCCGGAACCGGTCGCGCCGGGCCCACACCACGACGAGCAGCACCACCTCTACCACGGCGATGATGGCGTAGACGGCACGCCATGAGGTTTCGGTTCGCAGCGCCGCGGTGACGGCGAGAGGCCCGAGGGTGGCACCGACCCCGAAGAAGGCGTGCAACAGGTTCATCGCCCGGGCGCCGCCCGTGATGGCGACAAACGTGTTGAGGGTGGAATCGACGGTGCCGGCTCCCGCCCCGGTCACGAAGGAGACGGCGACCAGCAACAGCCACCACGGCGACGCCGCGAAACCGGCGACGCCGATGGCGGTGCCGGCGACCCCGGTGATCAGGACCCGGTCGATGCCGAACCACTCGAGCAGCCACCCCGAGCCGGCAGTGGCGAGGAGGTACCCGACGGTGTAGCCCACCACCAGCCACGCCAGCGACGACACGGGCCGGCCCACGTCGAGACGCATCGACGGCCAGGCGGCGCCCAGGGTGCCCTCGGGCATGCCGAGCATGACGAACAGGGCGAACGCGAGGACGAGGCCGGCCCCGAGGGCGGGCCGCGGCCGACGGGGGATGCGCAGGCGGCCCGAGCGGGGAGCCGCCGCCTTCACGGAACCGCCGCTCTCACCAGCCGCGGGCAGCTGCGAGGCGGGCGGCGCGCTCGGCCAGTTTCGGCGCGTCGATGGCCGCGGCGATCGCTGCGAAGTCGCTCCCAGGGCCGCGCCACTGGAGCTCGTCGATCGAACCGATGGTGGGGGCGTCGTAGTCGATGGTGGCGATACGCCGGAACAACAGGGCCTCGTCCATGTGGTCCTGGAGGGTCTTGGCGAGCTTCGCCGCGCCCCGAACGGCGACATCCCACTGGCCCGGCGAGGCCGGGATGTCCTCGATGTGGCCGTAACGGGCCAGCACCGTGGCGGCAGATTTGGCGCCCCAGCCCGGCAGCCCCGGGAAGCCGTCGGCGCTGTCGCCGACGAGACCCAGGTAGTCGGGGATGGACTCGGGCGGCACTCCGAACTTCTCGATGACGCCGGCCCGGTCGATGACGTGGCCCTTGCGGCGGTCGAACTGGACGATGCGGGCATCGTCGGTGACGCACTGGCCGAGGTCCTTGTCGGCCGTGCAGATCATGACCTGGTCGACACGTTCGTCGGCGGCGGCGATGCGGGCCGCGGCGCCGAGCGCGTCGTCGGCTTCGTATCCGACCATCGCGAACACGCAGAATCCGGCCGCCTCCAGGGCGTCCTCGAGCAGCCCGAACTGGCCGAGGATGACCGGATCGAGGTCCGAGCCGTCCTTGTAGCCGGCGTAGAGATCGTTGCGGAACGACTCGATGACATGATCGGTGGCGATGCCGACGTGGGTGGCGCCGTCCTCGAGCATCGACACCATGCTGGTGACGACGCCGCGGACGGCACCGACCTCTCGGCCGTCGGCGGTGAGGTGACCTGGCAGGGCGAAGTGGTGCCGGAACAGCTCGTAGGTCCCGTCGACGAGGTGGATGCGCATGGCGCAAGCCTGCCACAGCACAGCCGGCGCCTCGCCGAGCTCCGGAGCATCCTGCGACGGTGCCCGGCGGACCCGCGACCGTCGGTCAGCGAGCGAGAGCGGAACCGAGCAGGCGCAGGACGTGATCGGCGATTACGGCAGGGTCGTCGCCGGGGCGGCTCGCCGCCTCGGTGATGACCATCCGGGTGAGGGTCGCCGCCAACGCCGCGTCGCCGTCGTCCGCTGCCACACGGTCGCCGGACACGGGATCCTCGGATGCAAAGCCGCCGACTCGCTCTGCCGGCGCCGCCGGTCGCCTGGCGGCGCCGATGGCGTCGGCGGTGACCTGCACGACCGACGCCAGGTCGTCGACCGGTGAAGGATCGGTCGGCGGCAGGCCGGCGCGGCTGAGGCCGAGCGACAGGAACGTCAGTGCAACGGGGACGTCGTTGCGCACTGCGACGACCAGGCGCTCGACGTGACGAGAGAGCAGGTCGGGCGCGCCGCCGCCCGTGGAGCCGTCGCCCGGCGGACCCGCAGCTCCGCCGTCGGCGCCACCGGGCGGGTCGGGCGCTGCGAGGTCGTCGGCCAGCGCCGAACGCAGGGCGGGCACGACGCCGTAGGCCCACACAGCAGCGGCCATGCCGGCCCGTCCGCGCCAGGCGACGTCGATGTCCTGGATGTACTCGTCGGCCACCTCCGCCACGGCTGCGAGCGTGACGCCGGCCCAACCCGATCGCTGGTGGAGGTCGACGATGATCGGCGCCGTCGCGAGCCGCAGCCGCTCGGCCCAGGGTGACGCCGGACCGTCGCGCCCGACCCCGAGCGACAGACGCAGGAAGTCGTCGCCGTCGAGGTCGGACCGCACGTTCCGCGTCGCGATCGCGATGGTGGACATCGCCATGTCGACGGCGATCCGGCGATAGCGGGGGCTGGGGTCGAGCCGGTCGAGGATCTGCGCCCCCCACAGTGTCACCGAGATGCCACGGACGACGTCTTCGGTCTTCCAGGGTGGCCGCAACTCCCGTCCCCAGGCGCCGAGGGCCACCGGGACCAGCTTCTCGGCGACCTCGGACAGCTCGCCGTACCGGACGGCCAACTCCCGGCGAAGATCGGGATCGTCGGCGATCCACACGATCAACTCTGCCGTCGCCCCGCGCGGCGTCGTCAGGATCGTCTCCAGGTAGGCAGACAGCAACGTCCGCAGGCGTTCGTAGATGACCGAGGCGCCTGTACGAGCGGTGAAGTCCTCCAGCGCGCCGAAGAGGTGTTCGCTCATCGCTGCGTTGGCGTCGTCGACGCTGGCCAGGATGAGATCACGGAGGTAGGCCTCGATACCGGGCCAGTGATGGTAGAAGCCGCCCGGGCTGCGACCCGCCCGCCGGCAGAGTTCGCCGATGGTGATCGCTCGTCCGAGCAGGTCCCCGACCGATGCCTCCTCCAGAAGGGCGCCTCCTGCCGCCAGGAAGTCGGCGCGTGCGCTGTCGGCCATGGGGCAAAGGTAGCGCCACCCGAAGGGGTGACCGGCGACGGCGCGTTCGGTCGGTGCCGCTGCACGCATCGGGGCGTCAACGGCACCGACCGACGTCGCCACCTGGTTCGACGCCACCCATCCGGGCTGCCCCGGACAGACGGCGTGACTCCCATCGTGGCGAGCCGGGACGCCAACGACAATCCCGACCGAGCGCGCGTTCGGTATCGGCCTGGGGCCTTCGGCTCAAGTCCATCGGGATCAGGCCGATGGAGTAGGCATGACCGATTGGACCGACCGCTGCGACGACCGCGTCATGCGACGCGGCCGCGTCCGGTCATTCCTGGACGAGTTCGATGAGTGTGCCGAACGAACCCTTGGGATGCACGAACGCAACAGTGGTTCCCCGCGACCCCGGTCGTGGTTCGGTGTCGATCGCCTTGGCCCCCGCAGCGACCATCGAGGCCAGGGCCTCTGCGCAGTCGTCGACGCGGTAGCCGACGTGATGGAGACCTTCTCCTCGCTTCTCGATGAACTTCGCGATGGGCGAGTCGTCGCGGGTGGCCCGCGTCAGCTGGATGTAGCTGTCGGCCACCTTCACCAGCGCCTCCTCGACACCGTCGCTCTCGACGGTCTCGCGGTGATGCACCTCGGCTCCGAATGCGTCGCGGTAGTACGCGATGGCGGCTTCGAGGTCTCGGACCGCGATGGCCACATGGTCGATCTCGGTCAACAACACGTGAGCACTCCTCGTACCGGTCCGGCCCTGGTGGGCCGGCTCCGATCGAGATGCTCGCACCCCGGCGGGATGGTTGCCACTCGGAACGGCTCCGACGTGCGCCCGCACACCCAACTAGCCTCGCACCGAGCGCCGCTTCCCGGCGGTGCCGCGGGCAGGCCAGTCCAACCATCGCGCGTGTGAAAGGACACCCTATGGCGCTGAACCCGGATCAGATCCGCTCCCAGTCGTTCCCACAGGTCAAGAAGGGCGGCGTCGACCCCGAGGCGGTGCAGTCGTACCTGTCCTCGGTCGCCGAGGAGATGGCTGCGGCGCGGCGCGAGCTCGATGCCGCGGTCGCCGCGGTCGACGAGGCCCGACGCGAGGTGGAGGCGGCCCGCACCGAGGCCGAACGCGCCCGCCAGGAGGCCGCCGCGGCGAAGAACGAGGTCGCGGCGAGCAAGCAGGCCGCGAGCAACGCACCGGCGCCCCAGACCTTCGCCGTCGTCGGCAATCGTGTGGACGAGGTCCTCGACGCAGCCCAGCGCTCGGCGGACAACATCGTTCGCGACGCCGAGGAATGGTCGGCAAACCATCGCCGTGAGGCCGAGGAGTATGCGTCGGGTGTCCGGGCCGAGGTCGACGAGCTGCGCCGCACCACAGAGGAGCAGGCCGCCTCCTACCGCAACGACACGCTCGCCTATGCCGCATCGGTGCGCGAGCAGGCCGAAGCCGATGCCGCGGAGACCCGCGCCACCGCAGATCGCGACGCCCAGGAGCAGTACGACCGCCTGATGGCCGACGCCACCGAGCGGATCGACCGCCTCAAGGCCACCGAACGCAGCCTGCTCGATCGTCTCACCGTCACCAGCGCCGAGCTCGAGACCGCCCGCGACGAGTTCCGCGACGTGGTCGACAACCACGCCGAGGTCGTCATCGCGCCTGCCCCGTCGGCCGACGGCGTGCCTGGTGGCGAAGCCGCCGGGCTCGCTGCGCCCGAACCGGCAACGAGCTGGATGGCCGCCGACGACGTCGACGCTCCCGCTCCTGCTGTCGACAGCGGGCCTGCGCCTGTGTCCGACGACGCAGCCGCAGCCGCAGCCGACAGTGCCCCGGTCGGGGCTCCCACCGCCGACTCCGCCTGGTCGGCGACAACTGCCGACGACCAGGCCGATACCGCGGCCGAAGCCACCGACGCCTGGGCTGTCGCATCCGGCGCAGTCGACACCGAGAGCGCCGACACCGACACCGCCGTCGTCGAGAGCGCCGAGACCAGCGCCGAGGTCGGGGCCCCCGCGGCCGAGGAGAGCGCCTCGCCCGCCGCGGACGTCGCCGCCGATGTGCCCGCGGAGGTCGCACCCGGCACCGTCCCCGCATGGGCGGCCCCGGTCGACCCCGAAGAGGTCGCAGATGCCGCAACCGCGTCGAGCCCGGAAGCGCCGGCCGAAACCACCGGCTGGGCCACCGACGCCGCAGCTCCCTCCGACACCAGCGCCTGGGCCACCGACACAGCTGCACCCCCCGACACCAGCGCCTGGACCGCCGACACAGCTGCACCCCCCGACACCAGCGCCTGGACCGCCGACACAGCTGCACCCCCCGACACCAGCGCCTGGACCGCCGACACAGCGGCCGACACCAGCGCCTGGACCACCGAACCCGCGGCCGAGTCGGCGCCTGCGTGGACCGCCGACACAGCCCAACCCGCCGAAGCCGGCGCCGGGGCCGCCGAAAGCGCAGCCGAGTCTGCCCCTGCGTGGGCGCCGGCCGACCCTCCCGCGGCATCGGCCTGGACGGTCGATGAGGCTGCGACCACGTCTGCGGCCGAGACCACCTGGGACCCGGGCCCGTCGGCCATCGACGAGGTCCCCAGCGCATGGACCGCTCCCGACGCATCCGATTCGGCCCCGACCGATCCGTGGGGTGGCGACACGAGCGCTGCCGCCGACTGGACCACGCCCACCGATGCCACCGAGGCACCTGCCTCCTGGCAAGCCTCGGAGTCGGCGACCAACGACTGGGCCGCCGCCGACGAAGCACCGGCCGAGCCCTGGGCGGCACCGGCATCGGCAGCGAGCGGAGCCGCCGACGCCTGGTCGGGTGCCGGCGGCGACGTCGAGTGGTCCGCTCCGGCCGACGCGGCAACGTCCGACGCCGCGTCCGTGCCCGCCACGACGACGGCAGGCGGCGACGACGACCCCCTGGCAGCCATGGTCCGCAAGGCGGTCGAACGGGTAACCGACGGCGACGGCAAGAACTGACACCAGGCCCGACCGACACCACGCCCCGGGCGGCCCTCGGGCAGCCAGGACGGGTCCGGTAGCATCGACTTCGTTCGAAAACGAAGGAGATGCCATGCCCTCGGTCCTGCTCGCCGGTGCCCGTACCCCCATCGGGAAGCTGTCGGGAGCGCTCAGCCCGTTCTCGGCTTCCGACCTCGGCGGCATCGCCATCGCCGCCGCGCTCGAGCGCGCGGGGGTCGCACCTGACCAGGTCGACTACGTCATCATGGGCCAGGTGCTCCAGGCCGGCGGCGGCCAGTTGACGGCGCGCCAGGCCGCCCGCGCTGCGGGTGTCCCGATGTCGGTGCCTGCAACGACGATCAACAAGGTCTGCCTGTCGGGCCTCAACGCCATCCATCTCGCCGATCAGATGATCAGCGCCGGCGAGGCCGAGATCGTCGTGGCCGGTGGCATGGAATCGATGACCAACGCCCCGTACCTGTTGCCCAACGCCCGTGGCGGCTACCGGTACGGAAACGGCGAAATCCTCGATGTCATCCAGCACGACGGGCTGTACTGCGCGCTCGAGAAGGAGCTGATGGGCGAGGGCACCGAGCGCTATGCAGCGTCGGCCTCGATCGACCGCGCTGCGCAGGACTCGGTCGCGGCGGCCAGCCACGAGCGGGCGGCCAAGGCCATCAAGGACGGTCTGTTCGCCGAGGAGATCGTCCCGGTGGAGATCCCCCAGCGCCGGGGCGAGCCCATCGTGTTCAGCGAGGACGAGGGTGTGCGCCCCGGCACCGATCTCGACAGCCTCGGCGCCCTGCGGCCGGCGTTCGCCCAGAGCGGCAACATCACCGCCGGCAACGCATCGCAGATCTCCGACGGAGCGTCGGTCACCATCGTGGCGTCGGCGGCAGTGGCCGAGCGAATGGGCATCCAACCGCTGGCCGAACTCGTCGGATACGGCCAGGTGGCCGGGCCCGACACCAGCCTGTTGACACAGCCGTCGCGGGCGATCCTGGCGGCGCTGGCCGGGGGTTCGCTCGGTGTCGACGACATCGATCTGTTCGAGCTCAACGAGGCGTTCGCCGCGGTGTCGGTGGCCTCGATGGCCGACCTCGGCATCGACGCCGACCGAGTCAACGTCAACGGCGGCGCCATCGCGCTGGGTCACCCCATCGGAGCGTCGGGCAACCGGCTGGCGCTCACGCTGGCCCACGAGCTGCGCCGCCGCGGCGGCGGTGTCGGCGCGGCGGCGCTGTGTGGCGGTGGGGGCCAGGGCGACGCCCTGATCCTGCGCGTCGTCGCATGATGATCCTGCGCGGTTGCATGACGATCCGGTGACGGAGATCGAATTGTCAGGTCCTGGTCCATGAGAATTCCGGCCCAGGGTCCTTGACGAACATGACAAGGTGTCGTAACGTAATTGCAACGTACTCACCGCCCCGACGAGCGATCGGTCGGATCAGCGGTCGGAACGTCGAGGTGTCACCTCGCTGACTGTCGGTCTTGTCCGCCCGCGCCCGACCCAGCGAGGTGACACTTCGGCAATCGTGCCGAGAGCAGCGGGGCACCCTCCCCTCCACCCCGCCGGCCCGGTCGGTCGCCCGTCCATTCGGGCGCCCGACCGGCGCTCTCGGCCCAGACCGCGCCGAACGACCGGATCCCGTGTTCTGCCACCGTGATGCGGGATCTCGTTGGGTTCTTCCACCGTGACGGTGGACCAGAGCGACGAGATCCGGGTCAGGTGATGCTGCGGCGGCCGGACAGGGCTCGACCGAGGGTCACCTCGTCGGCGTACTCGAGGTCGCCACCCACCGGCAGGCCCGACGCGATGCGCGTCACCGTCACCCCCAGCGGCTCGATCAGGCGGGCCAGATACATCGCGGTGGCCTCACCCTCGATGTTGGGGTTGGTGCACAGGATGAGCTCGGTGACCGGGTTGCGGTTCAGCCGGTCGAGCAGCTCCTTGACCCGCAGCTGATCGGGTCCGATGCCGTCGATGGGATTGATGGCCCCGCCGAGCACGTGATAGCGCCCGGTGAACTCCTGGGTGCGCTCGACGGCCACGATGTCGCGAGGCTCCTCGACCACACAGATCACCGACGTGTCGCGCCGGGCATCGGTGCAGATGGCACAGCGCGGCTGGTCGCTGAGGTTGAAGCACTCCTCGCAGAACCGCACGGTGGCCTTGGCCTCGCGGATGGCGTCGGCCAAACGCAGGGCGTCGGCCTCGGGCAGCTTGACCAGGTGGAACGCGATGCGCTGCGCCGACTTGGGACCGACGCCCGGGAGCCGCCCGAGCTCGTCGATCAGCGTCTGGACGGCCGGGGTGTAGACACCCGCCATGCCCTACTGACCCGGACCCAGCGAGCCGCCGAGACCGCCGAGCAGACCGCCGAGATCCATGCCGCCCATGTCGATACCCGACGCCTGCGCCGCCGCAGCCTGGGCGACGACGTCGTTGAGCGCCGCCAGCACGAGGTCCTGGAGCATGTCGACGTCGTCGGGATCGACCGCGTCGGGCGAGATGGCGACCTCGCGGAACTCGAATCCGCCGGTCATCGAGATGCGCACCGCACCACCGCCGGCCTGCCCTTCGAACACCGCCGACGCGGCCTGTTCCTGGGCGGCCATGAGCTGCTCACTCATCTGCTGGGCCTGCTCGAGCAACGAGCTCATGTCGAAGGGCTGCTGGGGGTCACTCATCGGGGTCTCCTCGCCGGGGCAGGACAGCGGGTGGGCGTCCGATCAGTCTCGCAGCAATCCGACCCCACGCGGTGCAGGGTGATGCGGCGGCGCCGCTTATTCCTCGATGAGCTCGGCGCCGGGGAAGGCCTCGGTCAACAACTCGACACCACCAGCTTCGTCGGGCGATGCATCGATGAGCTCGGTGAGGTCGATGGCCTCGTCGTCGGGCTCGACCTCGGCCGCCGCCGGTGGTGGGGCCGGCGGGAGGCCCGACGGCGGGACCGGATCGCCGTCGACCACCAGGGTGAAGGTCACCGGCACGCCGAGGTGCGCGCTGAATGCCGCTTCGACGTCGCCGACACACTCGGCGCAGCGGTCGCGGTGGATGGCGTTGGGCAGCCCGAACACGATGCCGGTGGCGTCGGCGCTGACGAACCGGCCACCGCTGAACCGGGACTTGGCCCGGCCCGGCAGGCTCGGGCGCAGTTGTTCCCACGCCTCGGCCAGCTGGTCGACGCTGGGTGTGGCCCCTGGGCTGAGCGGAGCCGGCGCGGGCGCCGCGCCGGCATCGTGCGATGCGCTCGGCGGCGGCGAGGACGGCGGCGACACCATCTCGGCGCCGGACGGTGCCATCCCGGCGTCGCCGGCAGGTGCAGGCGCAGCGGCGCCGGCACCGTCGGACGGGGCGGTAGGTGCCGCCGCCTGCGCTGCCGGCTCGTCTGCACCGGGCGTGGCGGCACCAGGCGCGGGTCGGGCGGTGCCCCGCGTGGAGCCGAGCGTCGCACGCGGTTCGCCGGCTGCGGGCGCCGGGGCATCGGGTTCGGGCGCCTGGCCACGACCACGGGCCAGGACGGCCCGGGCGGCGTCGGCGGGACGCGAACCTCCGGCGCCGGCTGCGGGTGGAGCGGCAGCCGACTCGCCCGACGGTGCCGGCGCCGGCTGCTGCGTTGCCGCGGCCGGCTGCTGCGGTGATGGCGGCACCGCGTCTGCGACCGGCGCCGCCCCAGCGGGCGCAGGGGCGGGAGCCGGCGCCGCAGCGGCGGGGGCCGTGGCACCCGACGCGGCCATGGGTGCGCCCTGTTCGAGACGCTCGATGCGGGCGGTGAGTGCGGCGACGTCGGTATCGAGATCGGGGCGGGTCAACCGCAGCAGCGCGACCTCGAGATCGATGCGAGGGTCGGGGGCCTGACGCATGTCGATGAGGCTCGAGCCGAGCACCTCGAGCGACCGGGTGATGGCGGCCGGGCCCATCTGGGAGGCGACGGCGACGGCAGCCGCGGTCTGGGCGTCGGAGAGATGCGGGGTGGGGGCGCCCATCGACGTCAGGAACGCATCGCGCAGGTGGCCGAGCAGGGCCTCGCCGATGACCCGGGGGTCGCGCCCGGCGATGGCGGCCTGGTTGATCGCACCGATGACACCGGCGCTGTCGGCCGCGGCGATGTGCCCCAGCACGGCGGCGATGACGTCGTCGCCGTCGGGGATGCCGCCGGCTGCCACGACCTGGTCGAGCGCGGAGAGCGTGTCGCGCGCCGAGCCGCCACCGACACGCAGGACGTAGTCGACCATGGCGTCGTCGACGGCCAGGCCGGCATCGTCGGCCACCCAACGGACGTGGCGTTCGAGGTCCTCGGCGGGCAGCAGCTCGAAGCGGAAGTGCTGCGTCCGGCTGCGGATGGTGGCCACGACCTTGTGCGGCTCGGTGGTGGCCAGGACGAACACGACGTGGGGAGGCGGCTCCTCGAGCGTCTTGAGCAGGGCGTTCTCGGCGCCCGTCGAGAGCATGTGGACCTCGTCGAGGATGTACACCTTGGTGCGTCCCGGCGAGCCGAGCGCGACGCGGGCGATGAGCTCGCGGATGGCGTCGACACCGTTGTTGGACGCGGCGTCGAGCTCTTGGAGGTCGTACGACGTGCCCGACGCGAACGACAGGCAGGAATCGCAACGGGTGCAGGGCTCGCCGTCGGGCTGGAGGTCGGTGCAGTTCAGCGCCTTGGCCAGGATGCGCGCCGTCGACGTCTTGCCGGTGCCGCGGGGCCCGCTGAACAGGTAGGCGTGGCCGACCCGGTCCTCGACGATGGCGTTCTTCAGGGCCGTGACCACATGGGTCTGGCCGACGAGCTCGCCGAAGGTGCCCGAGCGGTAGCGGCGGTAGAGCGACTGATAGGCCATGACCCGTCCGAGTGTAGGAGCTGCGCGAACAGGGCGACGAGGGAGCCCTGTTCCAGGAGCCTCGGGGCTCGCTGTGTCGGCCGCCGCCGGTGTAACCGGCAGCCACTGGCGACGTCTGGACGGAGCATGGACAAATTTGCGAAGAAGATCCACGCCAACTGCGCTGACGATCTGCACCCCGGAGAGCAGGTCGCAGCAGCCGCCTACGTCCAACCACCTGGGGTGCTCCTGCCCACGATCCTCATCACCGCGGTACCCCTTGCCATCGGTGCCGTCTTCCTCGGAGCGATCGGCGGGGCCATCGGCGCCGCAATCGGGTTCATCGCAGCGCAGGCCCTGGCATCGAAGCTCGTTTCTCGGGGAGCGGGCGAAGGCATGGCGGCAGCCGTCCCGGGTGGCAATGCGGTGCTCGCCGTCACCGACCGCCGGCTCCTCGTCTTCGGTCACAACACGATGAGCGGCAAGCCCCAGGGCTTGCAGGCGCAGTACACCCTCGACCAGGTGCATTCGATCGCTGTCACCAAGGGCAAGATGACGGGCTCGTTGGCGGTGACATTCGCCGATGGGAGCACCAGCAGCTTCGACGTGGCGAAGACCGCAAAGCCCGAACCCTTCGTCGCGGCATTCCAGCAGCTGACCGGTCGCTGAGCACGCCGTGGCGCCCGGCAGGTGTGTCGTAGCCGAGGCCGGACACGACGGACGCCCGCTTCCGGAAGTGACGACCAGGCGATCTGCGGCACACGAGAGGCACCGCTGAGAGCTGCTGCCTCCCGGCCCTGACTCGGTTCACGGGCTCTCGTTGCACAGGACCCGGTCGTCACATCCCGAAGCGGGCGTGGCCGACCAGCGTAGCGAGGATCGCCGCACAAGTGCGAGCGCGGGCCGGATGCCGCGTTGGTGGTCAGAAACCGGTCAGCGCCGTGGACCTCGCGGCCGTAGCATCGCTCGGTGCCCGGCGACCGCTTCATGATCCTCCTGCTGGGCGCGCTCTCGGCAGCACTGGCGATGGGCTACGGGGTGTTGTTCACCGTGGTCGGCGACTATCGGGCCGCCTACGGCATCTCCGACACCCAGGTCGGCATCATCATCGGGCTCGGGTTCCTGTCGGCCTTCGTGGCCCAGGTGTTCCTGGCGCCCATCGCCGATCGCGGGCGGGCCCGCATGCTGGTCGTCGTCGGTGTGCTCGTGAACGTGGCCGGGCTGCTGGCCATGGGCTTCGGCGAGGACTTCGCCACCATCACCGCCGGGCGGCTCGTGTCGGGCATCGGGATCGGTGCGGCGACACCAGCCATTCGACGCATCGTCGTGCTGGCCGATCCGGTCAACCTGGGACGCAACCTCGGATGGCTCCTATCGGCCGACGTCCTGGGCTTCGCGCTCGGCCCGGCGGTGTCGGCGCTGCTCGTGGGTCCGCTGGGGCTCGCTGCCCCCTTCGCCGTGGTGGCCGTTGCCAGCACGGTGCTCGTTGTGTTCGCACTGCGGGTCGACGTGCACGAGACGACGGATTTCACCGCGAAGCGCCTGGCGTTCGATCTACTGCGTGTGCGCCCGGTGGCCGGCGCCGTCGTGCTCGGCGCGTCGGCGTTCTTGATGATCGGTGCGTTCGACGCCCTCTGGGACGTCGTGCACGAGGACCTCGAGACCCCGCTCTGGATGGCCAACCTCGGCATCACGTTGTTCGCCATCCCGTTGATCGTGCTCGGTCCCATCGGTGGCCGCTACGCGCAGCGGGTGGGGCCGTTCCCCCTGGCCGCCTGGGGACTGGTGGCGGGGGCGATGTTCATGACCATCTACGGCCTGGTGCCGACGGGGACCTGGATCTTCGGCATGTCGATCGCCCATTCGCTGACCGACGGCTTCACCATCGCCGCTTCGGGTGTGGCGATCTCGATGGCGGTGCCCGAGGATCGTCAGGCCGGAGCGCAGGGCGTGCTCGGCGCGGCGCAGGCTCTGGCGGGCGGTATCGCGGCGATCGCGATCGGCGCGACCTACGACCAGTTCGGCCGGGCCACCGCCTATGGCGCGGCAGCCGTCGCGATGACGGCGTTGCTGGTGATCGGCATGGCGTTGGCCGCCCCGGCGTGGAGCCTACGCAGCCGGCAGGACACGTCGCCCGAGGCCGCGTCGACCCCGGTGGGCTGACCACCGGCTCCGGCCGAGGTCCGCCCGGCGGAGCCCGTGGCACGTTGCCCGGCGACAGGCGCATGAGTTCGCCACGGCAGCACTACCCTGTCGGGGCGCTCGGCACCTCGGTACCGGGCCACGGAGGAGTGCGAGAGCGGCCGAATCGGCACGCTTGGAAAGCGTGTGTGGGGAAACTCACCGTGGGTTCGAATCCCACCTCCTCCGCGCAACGCGCGGCCTCCGCCCCGAGAGGTCGACGGGCCACGACGTGCTCCACGGTCGGTAGGTCCCGCCGGTTCTGGAACTACTGGGGTCAAGTCGTACTTTCAACCAACTCCGAGTCGACGAGCCCGGGAGGCAGCGCCGTGCCGAGTTGGTTGAAAGTACGACTTGACCCCAGCGGTTGTGCCTGCCTCGGGCGTGGTACGTATGTGCGGCACACGACGCCGAGGGGGCTGCACACATGACCAGGCTGGATCCGAACAAGACGTGGGCGCTCGTCGAGAAGCGTCACGCCGACGAGACCGACCCGCGCCGCAGGCGCAATCTCGAGCTCGTGTTGGAGCACATGCGCGCGGAGGCCGCCGCCGACATCGAGGGCGTCGTCGCGACGCTCACCGAAGCGCCGGCCTACGTGATGTGGACCAATCCCTCGAACGCAGCGCTGAACCCGACCGGGTCCAAGGATGCCGTGCGGGCGTTCTACGACCTGACGATCGTCCAGACCGGCGCCCACCGTCTCGAGTTCGACTGCGACCGCGTCATCGTCGACAACGACGCCGTGTTCACCGAAGGCGTCATGCGCATGGCCTACCCGGGTCGGACGCTCGCGGCCATGGGCATCGAGGTCGACGATCCCGACGGCTACTACCTGAGCGAGGCCCGCATGGGCATCGTGTGGCCCGTCGATCTCGACGAGGACCGCCTCACCGGCGAGGAGGTCTACTCCTGCGGCGACTCCTTCGCCGGCATCGCCGACCGCAGGATCGACCTGGCCGACATCGCGCCGCTGGCAACCTGAGCCTCGCGTCGACCCCCGGGCACTGCGCACCGACGACCGGATTACCCCAGCGGTTGAGCCGTCCGGAGATCGAGACGCTCGCCTTGCGACAACGGCCGAACCGGTTCGAAGTACCGTTTCGTGCATGGCATCTCCGCTCGAGGCCCTGGGTACGTTGCGCACGGCTGCCGACGACGGGCGCCTCGATGCGCTGTGCGATGCATACGGCATTCGCCTGCTGGGGGTGTTCGGCTCGGTCATCAGCCCGCACAATCCCGACGCCGATCCGCACGACATCGACGTCGCGGTCTCCCTCGAAGGGCCGCCCCAGGTGGTGCCACTGCTGGACGAGCTCACTGCCCTGACCGACTGTGACGCAATCGACCTCGTCGTCATCGACGGCGCCTCACCTGTGCTGCGCGCCGAGGCGATGAGTGGGCTCGGCCTGTACGAGAACGAAGCAGGTCTGTGGGCACGTACGCAGATGAGCGCACTCGCCGAGCGTCGCGACACACAGCCACTGCGTGACCTCGATCTTCGAGCCCTCGCAGGATGACTCCTCCAGCTCTCGACGCAGACGTCGTCGGCGCACGGCTCCGTCTGTTGGCGGACACCCTCGCCGATCTCGAACCGCTTCGGGGAACCAGCGCGTCCGAGCTGGCGTCCGATCCGATCGTCCGGGCCGCGACGGAACGCTTCATCCAGGTGATCGTGGACCTGGCCGTGGACATCAACAGCCACATCCTGGTGTCGGTCGCCGGGCGAACGCCCCCGACGGCTCGAGGAACGTTCCTCGAATTGGGATCTGCGGGCGTCCTGGACCCCGAGCTGGTGGCTCGGCTCGCCCCGTCGGCAGGGATGCGCAACCTCCTGGTGCATCGCTACGCCGACATCGATGTCGGGATCGTCGCCCACGCAATCGACGAGATCCTCGACGGCTACGCCCGTTACGTCAGCGGCATCGGCACCTGGTTGACCGAACGCTGAAATCGGCCGCGAGGCCTGGGAGTACCGGGGTCAAGTCTCTTTTCTCCCCTTCTCCGAGTTGTCGACAGGGGAGGCCTGCGGATTCGAGACGGGGAGAAAAGAGACTTGACCCCAGCGGTTTGCTGCCAGCCACGGCACGGTTCCCGGCGCCGGAGATCGGGTCTGTTCAGGGGGCGAGCCACCAGTGGGCGGCCAGCAACTCGGGCACCAGGACCTCGGTGAGGGTCGCCACCAGAGGGTCGTCGTCGTGGCGGTGGCGCAGGACCATCGCCGCCGAGGCCAACGGTGCGGCGCCGACGGCCACCACCGTCGAGGCCCGCTGGGTCAGCCAGTCGTCGGCTTCGCCGTCCCAGCGTGATCCCGTGAACACGATGCAGCGGTAGTCGAGGGTCTTGGTCAGGTAGACGTCGACGTGGGACCAGTCGCCGGTCTCGCAGCCGTCGGCCGCCCGGCGGGGACCCTCGCGCAGCATCAACGCACCCTGCAGTGCCGATGCGATCCGTTCGGCCGGGGCGATCAGCCAGGTGCCGTCCGGGCCGCCGAGATGGTCGGCTACCTCTGGGAGCCACGACGGCCGCCGGTCCAACAGGTCGGCAGACGCGTCGGCGCAGCGGCGGACGGCATCGGCGAGACCGAGGTCGACCCCTCCGAGCTGCTCCTCTAGGCGCAGCAGCGCCACCAGCGTGTGCTGGAACGACCGGCACGCCACCCCGCCGGCCTCGGGTCCGGCCAGCAGCGCCACCTCGGCGTCGCAGGCGGCGGCCATCGCCGAGCCCGCCACATTGGTCAGCGCGATGGTGGGACCACCGGCGTGGCACTCGACCCGGCGGCTGGTCTCGGCCGAACCCCCCGACGCCGAGATGGCCACCAGCAGCGTCGCCGGATCGGGCGGCAGGGTCTCCTCGACCGAGGCCCGCTCGGCGACGGCCATCACGCCCAGCCGGCGCAGGCGCAGCGCGGCGACCTGCGCCGCGAACCACGACGATCCCATGCCGGTGAGCACGACCCTTTCGACACCGGACGGGACCGGCCAGTCGAGTGCGCCGGCGTCGACGGCATCGGCGAGGCCCATCAGGGTCTCGGGCTTGGCCTCGAGATCGGCCAGGAACGCTGCGGCATCCATCACGAGACCTCCCGGTCGTCGTCGGTATCGGTACTCGGATCGGATCCCCCCGTCCCGGCGGGTCCGGACGGCTCGACGAACAGTGCGGGCAGTGCCGCTGCGGGGACGTACAACCAGACCGGGAGATGGCGGGCTGCGTACACCAGCTCGTGCAGTTCCTGGACGATGCGCATCGGCCGCAGCAGGCGGTCGTCGACCACCACCGGCGACGCCAACGCCACCAGCCGGGCCCGGTACGCCGCCAGCGCGGCGTCGATCGACGCAGCGATGAACGCGTCGACCCGATCGGATCGCCCGTAATCGAGCCGCTTGTCGGCCACCCGGCCGACGTGGTCGATGGCCTGCACCATCGACGCCACGTCGCGCACCGCGGGTTGGCGGGCGTGGCGGTCGGCGGGCGCGGCCACCGGGTCGCCGTCGAGGTCGATCACGTCCAAACGATCGCCGGCCAACAGCAGCTGACCCGCGTGGAAGTCGCCGTGGACGGGCTGAACGACCACCTCGTCCGCCCCGCCGAAGGACTCGATCTCGTCGCGGATGCGCGGCGCCAGGACCCGCAGGTGCTCCCCCGCGGACCCCTCGGTGACGACGAGCGCCTCGGCCAAGAGCGCGAGACCCCGTGCCCGGGCCGGCTCGATCGAGGCCCGACCCACCGGCTCGGGCATCACCGCAGTAGGGGTGGCCAGCGCGGTGTGCATCTCGGCTGCGAGCTCGCCGAACGCGACGGCACGGTCGATCAGTGGATCCATGACATCGTCGCCGCGGGCCCACGCCTCGGCTTCGGCGATGTACCAGTCCCAGCCGTCGCGGGCGCGGGGCAGGTACTCGGTGATGACGGCGTCGACCATCCCGTCGACGACGTGCACCCCCAACAGCCGGGGTGTCCGCTCGAACCCGGCGGCGGCCAGCTGTCGCATCAGATCGACGCCCCGGTGCGGTTCCGGGACCGGGGGATACAGCCACTTGACGACGACCCGGTCGGCGACCGCCACCGACGTGTTGGTCTGGTCGACGGTGATGGGGGCCTCGGCCTCGGGCACGGCGACGCCGGCCAACTCGGGGACGAGCGCCGCGACGAGGTCGGCCGACGCGCCCGGGGGGACTTCGCGCCGATCGGTCACGCCGGCCGGAAGCCTTCTCGTTCCTCGGGTTCGGTGTGCTTGACCATCACGTGATGGCCGACGGTGAACTCGAGCACCGCCTCGTGGCTCATGTCCTTGCCGAACCCCGACGCCCCGCGCCCGCCGTGGGGCATCTCCGACGCGATGGGCAGGTGGTCGTTGATCCAGGTGACCCCGGCCCGCAGCTGATGCGCGACCCGCAGCGCCCGGTCGACCCGGGGTGTCCACACCGACGACGCCAGCCCGTAGCGGCTGTCGTTGGCGAGGCGGATGGCCTCGGCCTCGTCATCGAAGGGCACGACCACCAGTACCGGCCCGAAGACTTCGTCCTGGACGATCTCGGCGCCCTGGTCGGCGTCGACGATCAGCGTGGGCGATACGTAGGCGCCGCTACGGTCGAGTCGGCTGCCGCCGGTGACCACCCGAGCCCCGGCCGAGCGGGCCCGGTCGACGAACCCGATGACCCGGTCGGCGTGTGCCGACGAGATCAGCGGGCCGATGTCGGTGTCGGCATCGTGGGGGTCGCCCACACGGATCGACTCGAGGGCCGCGGCCAGTGCGTCGACGACGGCGGCGGCGGCCGATCGCTCGACGTAGAGCCGCGTGGCCGCCGTGCAGTCCTGGCCACTGTTGTAGGTGGCGGCCATGGCGGCTGCGCCCGCCACCGCTGCGGGATCGGCGTCGGCGAACACCAACAACGGCGCCTTGCCACCGAGCTCCAGATGGACCCGCTTGGGGCCGGTGGCGGCGAGCTCCATGATGCGCCGACCCGTGGCCGTGGACCCGGTGACGGTGACCATGTCGACGCCGGGATCGGTGACGAGGGCCTCGCCGACCTCGGCGTGGCCGGTGACGACCGACAGGACACCTTCGGGTACCCCGGCCTCGAGGGCGAGCTGGGCCAACGCCAGCGCGGTGCCGGGCGTCGCCGGTGCCGGCTTGAGCACCATCGCGTTGCCGGCCGCGAGCGCGGCGCCGACCTTCCAGATGGCCATGATCAGCGGGAAGTTCCACGGCGTGATGCCGGCCACCACGCCCACGGGGCGCCGGACCAGCATCGAGGTGTAGCCGGCGCTGAACACCCCGGCGCCGGTGCCGTCGAGCGAGCGGCCCGAACCCGCGAAGAAGCGGAGGTTGTCAACGGCGAACGGGAGCTCGCCCTCGCGCATGACCGTCCAGGGTTTGCCGGTCTCGGCCACCTCGAGCGCGGCGAGCGCGTCGGCGTCTCGCTCGATGAGGTCGGCCAGGGTCAGCAGCACCCGCGCCCGCTCCGACGGCGTGGCCGTCCCCCACTGGTCCGCGGCGCCGCGCGCCCGGGCGACCGCGCCGGCCACGTCGGCGACGTCGGTGTCGGGCACCTCGCCGATGGTCTCGCCCGTCGCCGGGTTGATCAGAACGCTCACTGCACCACCCTTCTCATGCCGGCACCACGACCACGTCGTCGCGGTGCCACCACATGATGGTGCGCTCGCCGCGGGCCATCCGGGTGGACCCCCGACACCGAATGGCCGATGGGGGCGGACATGTCTCCGGAGATGAAGACCGCTGGAGAGCATTGCCAGAACCGCCCGCGCCGTTCATCATTACCCGATGCCCGAACCGCGCACCTTCCTGTTCATGCCCGAGAGTGCCTACGGCCCGACCAACAACTGCATCGGCATCGGCAACGCCCTGCGCAGTCAGGGGCACCGCGTCGTGTTCGCGGCCGAGGCGTCGTGGAAGGGCAAACTCGAGGCCCTCGGCTTCGACGAGGATCTCGTCGACCTGGCCGAACCCGCCGAGGACGACGGCGACGCCGATGCCGGCCAGTTCTGGACCGACTTCATCCGCGAGACCTCACCGGAGTTCGCCAAGCCCACCATCGAGCAGCTCGAGACGTTCGTGCAGCCCACGTGGCAGGCCCTCATCGACGGGGCGCAGTACTGCGAGCCGCAGCTGCGCGAGATCATCGAGCGTCAGAAGCCCGACGTGATCATCGAGGACAACGTCAACTGCTTCCCGGCGCTGGTCACCGCCGGTGTCCCGTTCGTGCGGATCATGTCGTGCAACCCCCTCGAGGTCCGCGGTCCCGACCTCCCCCCGGTGTTCTCGGGCTACCCCAGCGACGACCGCACGGGCTGGGACGAGTTCCGTGCCGAGTACGACCGCACCCACCGACCCATGTGGGAGGCCTACAACGCCTGGGTGCAGGAGCAGGGCGCGCCGGCGCTGGCCGACCTCGACTTCATCCACGACGGTGCGCTCAACCTCTACGTGTACCCCGAGGTCGCCGACTACACCGACCGCCGCCCCCTGAGGTCGCGCTGGCATCGGCTGCCCTCGTCGGTGCGCACGACCGACGAGCCCTTCGAACTCCCCGCAGAGCTGCAGGGCGGCGACGGCGCACTGATCTACCTGTCGCTCGGATCGCTCGGCTCGGCCGACGTCGACCTCATGCGGCGCCTGGTGGCCGTGCTCGCCGACACCCCGCATCGCTACATCGTGTCGAAGGGCCCGCTGCACGACACCTACGACCTCCCCGACAACATGTGGGGCGACCATCAGGTCCCGCAGACCAACGTCCTGCCGATGGTGGACCTCGTCATCACCCACGGCGGCAACAACACGACCACCGAGTGCTTCCACTACGGCAAGCCCATGGTCGTGCTGCCGCTGTTCTGGGACCAGTACGACAACGCCCAGCGCGTCCACGAGTTGGGCTTCGGGCGCCGGCTCGACACCTACGGCTTCGACGACGCCGAGCTCACCGGCGCGGTCGAGGACATCCTGGCCGACACGGCGCTGCGCGACCGCATGGCCGGCATCGGCAGCGACGTCCGCGCCGCCGACGGCGTCACCCTGGCGGCGAACCTGATCGGCGGTGTGGCCTGAGCGCGCCGACGCGCCCAGCTCCCGCCGACGACGCCACGACGGCGCGTGCGCTCGCCCACGCCCGACCCGCCACTGCTGCGGCGCCTGCGCATGCGCATGATCCCGGTGTACGACCACGTCATCGCCACCGAACCGCTCAGCGCCGAGCAGTGGGCCGACATCGGTTGGGACGGTCGCCAGGGCATCACCGACGCCGGCAACCAGTTCCACTACTACCGCCCGACGCCCGAGGGCGGCATCCTGTTCGGCGGCTGGGACGCCACCTACCACTTCGGTGGCCGGGTCGATCCCGCACACGAGCAGCGGCGCGCCACCCACGAACTACTGGTCCGCCACCTGCACACCACCTTCCCTGCGTTGCGGGATCTCGCGGTGTCGCACACCTGGGGCGGCCCCATCGATTCCACGACACGGTTCACCCCGATGTTCGGCAGCACCCGCGACGGCCGCATCGGCTGGGCGATCGGTTACACGGGCCTGGGCGTCGGAGCCAGCCGCTTCGGGGCGTTGGCGTCGCTCGACCTGCTCTACGGGCGCGCCACCGACCGCACGGCGCTGTCGATGGTCCGACGTCAACCGCTGCCGTTCCCGCCCGAGCCGCTGCGCTGGCCCGTGGTGCAGATCACCAAGCGGGCTTTGCTGCGCGAGGACCGGACCGGCCGCCGCGGTCCCTGGCTGCGTCTTCTCGACCGCTTCGGCGTCGGCTTCGACACCTGACCCCACGACCTACCCCACGACGGCGCGTCGCTCGCCGGGGACGTGGCGGCTACGGGGATACTCCGTCCCGAGACGGCCCACCAGAGAGGCGCAGCGGGCGTTCAGCTCAGTCGCCGGCCGAACCGAACGGGTCCAGACACACCACGCCCGTGTTCGCGACGTCGGCCACATTTCGGGTGACGAGGGTGAGCCCGTGCTCGATCGCTGTGGCGGCCAGAAGTCCGGTCACGACCGGCACCGCGTCCGGCACGGTGATCAGCGCCCACCGCTCCGCGGTACCGCTCGTGACCGGCAGGATCCGATCCTCGTAATCCTCGACGACGGAATCGAGCCACGAACCGATCGCCTCTGCCGCGTCGGGATCGCGACGGGCGATCAGCGCGACCCCACGTCGGAGTTCGCCCACGACCAGCACCGACAGCCACAGCGACGTGTCGTCGGCCGAGTCGAACCAATTGCGTACACCCTCGTCGGCGCGGTCACGTTTTCGGAGTTCGGACACCACGTTGGTGTCGATGAGAAATCCGCTCACAGATCAACCGTGCGTGCCGGGGAAGGGTCCCTTTCGAAGTCGCCGTCCTCCCCGACGGGCGGGATCGCGAGCAGCCTCTCGCGAAGACCCTCAGACCTGAGCGCTGATCGCAGGATGCGGCGATGGAGTTCCTCCGCCGAGCAACCCTCCTCGGCGGCCCGTCGACGGAGCGCCTGAACGAGATCGGCGTCGAGGTTCCGTACCACCAGCTGTGCCATGTCGAGCCTCCTCCCACAAAGTTGCTATCAATGATAGCAACCCGGCGTGGTCCTCCGCTTTCGCGCGCCTTCGTCGCGACGCCCCACTGCGTCGTCAGGCCGTCATCGCGCGGAGGTCGTCGGCCAGGCGGTCGGCGGTGACATCGGGGTTCCAGAGCACCTTCAGCTCGCCGCTCGGATCGATGCCGATGAGGGTCGAGGTGTGGTCGACGAGGTAGCGGCCGTCGTCGGTGGGTTCGCCGCACTGGAAGAACACCCCGTAGAGCGCGGCGGCCTCGCTGATGGCGTCGATGCCGCCGCCCACGCCGACGAAACGTTCGTCGAACTGACGGACGTAGTCGCCCAGCACGGGCAGCTCGTCGCGGTCGGGGTCGACCGAGATCATCATGAACGCGACGTCGTCGGCGTCGTCGCCGAGGCGGTCCATCGCGTCGGCGGCCACCGACAGCGACATGGGGCAGACGTCGGGGCAGTTGGTGTAGCCGAAGTAGATCATCAGCGCCCGGCCCTCGTAGGCGGCCAGGTCGACCGGCTCGCCGTTGTCGTAGAAGAGGTCGTCGAGCGGCGCGGCCGGCGAGCCCGACGGGAACACCGTGCCCGCATAGGCGTGGGGTGCGAAGAACCGCAGGCCGAACTGCACCGCCACCAGGCCCAGCCCGACAGCAACGCCGAACAGCACCAGCGATCGCAGCCACCGCAGGGCAGTCGTACGCACGGGGCGAGGTGACGGGGTGGGTGGCGGTTCGGGTGCGGGGCGGTCGTCGAGCAGGGTCATCGTCGCAGTGCCGATCACTCGTAGCAGAGGAACAGATGGGCGGCTTCGTAGCCGAGCGCAGCGAAACCGTGGGCGTAGCGGATCTCGTCGCCGAGGGTGCCGACCTGGCGGACCAGCTTGTCGGCGTCGTCGGAGACCGTGGCGTAGCGGTTCTCGGCCCGGATGACGCCGTTGCCGTCGACGATCACGAAGCCGCGATCGAACTCGATGTCGCCGGACTCGTCTCGCTCGAAGTAGCGGCGGAACCCGGCCCCGACCACCGTGCGCACGCGGTCCCACTCGCCGCCCACCCAGCGCCACTGCTCGCCGTCGGCGCCCGATGCCGCCGCGGCGGCGGCCAGAGCGGCGGGGTCGGGTTCGTCGGCCAGGGCGATGGTGACGATGCGGAAATCGACGTCGGCGAGGTCGGCCTCGAGCGGCACGCGGTCGCGGACCTCGCGCAACGTCGACGCGACCTCGTCGCACTCTTCGCCGCAGTCCAGCGGGACGAAGGAGTAGAGCGTCACCGTGCCGCGGGCGGTCTCGCTGGTGAACGCCGCACCGGCCTGGTCGACGAGGGCGTAACCCGGAGCCACGCGGATGCGGGGCAGGACCTTGATGGGCTGGATGATCGCGAACGCCAGCGCCGCGCCGAGCAGCACACCCAACACGACACCGACGACCTTCGTCCAGCGAGGGACGGTGCGTCGTGGCGGTTGCACCAGGGCGTTACCGTCTCCGCCATGGTTCGCACGTTGCCGATCTTCGCCCGTCTCGTCGTCGCGCTGGCCCTCACCATCGGGCTGGCCGCCGGTTGCTCCATCGGCGGCTCCCAAGTGGTCGACGGCGAGGGCATCGTCGGCACCTACACCGTCAACGGCGTCGACCCCGTCGGCATCGAGTACTCCGGCACCGTCGTCATCGACGGAACCGACACCGCCGGCACCTACACCGTGCAGTGGATCGTCACCGGCGCCATCTCCGAGGGTGTCGGCACCCTGGCCGGCGACCGCTTCGACGTCACCTGGTCCTCGGTCACCACGCCGCGAGGCGACACATCGGGCACGGCCACCTACACCGTCGACGACGAGGGCAACCTCGTCGGCACCCGCACCATCGACGGGGTCGACGGCGTCGGCACCGAGGAGATCTTCCAACAGGCCTGAGCCCGGCTCGGGCGGTGTCACGACGCATCCTCCAGCGACAGCAGGTACGCCACCAGCGACTCGATCTGGGCACCGGTGAGACGCTCTTCGTAGATGGGCAGCATCTGCCCGGCCCGGTACCCCTCGACGATGAACGCGTCGGGATCGAGGATGGACTGGCGCAGGTACTCCTCGGCGCTGAGCCCGGGCACCGTCGACGCCGCTCGGGTACCGACACCGGCGAGCGACGGGCCGACGCCGTCGTCGCCGGCCTCGACCGAGTGGCAGATGCCGCAGGCCCCCAGGCGGGGCTCGCCGAACACCTTGCGGCCCTCGGACACGCCCGGCGCCGGCGGCACGTCGCGGGCCTCGACGAAGAAGCGGCGGCCCTCGGCGAAGCGGGCGGGTCCCTCGTACAGGATGGTCTCGGCGCCGGTGCCCTCGTCGAGCACGATGGCGAGATCGGCGTCGCCGGGGTCGACCTCGACGTCGACCACCCCGACCGACCTGCCGCCACTGACCGGTACGGCGGTGCGGGTCTGCTCGACGCCGTCGACGCGCACGACCACGACGGTGGGTTCGCCCGGCGAGCCGGTGGCCTCGAGCTGCCCGATCAGCTGCGTTCCGGGACGGTGGTCGACCACGACGCGCACCGATGCGTCGGCGGGCTCGCCACCGAAGGGCGCCAGCGTCAACAGGCCGACGCCGAGTAGCGACACCCCGACCAGCGCGCCCGCTCCGACGCGTGAGCGGTGGCTGACGGCGAGGTCGGCCGGGTCGACGCGGGGGTGCTCGCCGGGATGGCCGAGTGCGTGGCGCAACCCGCCGGCGGCGACATAGTCCTCGGTGGCCACGCCGGCGTCGCGCCGCGACACGTGCGGGGCGCGCTCGCCGCTGAGGCGCTCGTGGGTGATGACGTTGCCGACGCCGTAGGCGCATTCGCCGGGGGCGCAGCCGACGAGCTGCACGCTCGTGGCGCCGCGAGCCACGAGGTCGCCGACCGCGCGGGCGTGGAACGAGCCGGTGCAGGGCACGTCGATGACGGCGTGATCGTCGTCGATGGCGCCGGCCGTTCGGATGTGACGCGAACACGCCACGACCACCGGGCGGCCGGCCACGTCGGTATCGGCGACGGTGTCGGGACCGGCCACGCCGGGCAGCTCCATCGCGCCGAACGAGCACGAACCCACGCAGATCCCGCAGCCCACGCATGCGGTGGCCGGGTCGACGGCGGCCAGCGAGCGCTGCCGACGCTCGACGTTGTCGGCAGTGGTGATGCCCTCGGCGACGGACTCGACGGGCACCATCGACAACGCGAGGTACGGGCAGTCGACCACGCAGAGTTCGCAACCGGTGCACTTGTCGGGGTCGATGGCGACCACGGCGTCGCGGCGGTCGCGCAGCACGAACGGCACCGACGCCGCCACGACTCCGGCCAGCACCAAGGCGCCGAGCGACAGCCAGGCCCAACCCGACAGCATCGGGGGAAGGAGGAACAGCACGAACGGGTCGAGGCTCATGTCACCGATGAGCGCCGTCGGGTCGGCCGGCGGCCGCAGGTCGGCCGGGATCAGCAACGAGACGACCACCAGGCCCACAGCCATGGCGATCATCCACGGGCGCGGCGGCAGCCAGCCCAGCCGGCTGCGACGCAGGTGCTTCCAGACGAACCAGACGATCACCGCGGTGAGTGCAAGGTGCAGCAGCCACACCGTGACCATCACCCCGGCCCCGGATCCGACGCCGGTGCCCACCAGGTTGTCGACGACGAGCGATGCGCCCCAACCCCAGTCGCCGATCAGGGCGACCAGCGCCTCGGCCAGGGCCTGGGCCCGGTCGTCCCACACCAGCCAGTAGCCGGTCACCCCCGCCAGCCACACCAGACCGAGAGCGGCGAGCCCGGTCAGCCACCGCCACCGACGACCGTGGGTGAACCGGCCCGCCACGAAGATCCGCCATGCGTGGACCAGCGTCGTCAGCACCAGGGCCGCAGAGGAGTACCGGTGGATCGACCGCATCAGCTGCTGGATGGGGTGGTCGTGCATGGCCTCGACCGACTCGTAGGACGCGGTGAAGCCGTACTCGTAGAACAGCGTGATGTAGATGCCGGTCAGGGTCACGACGCCCAGCAGGAACACGCTGATCGTCCCCGCGTGCGGCAACGGATTGGCGCGGCCGGAGCCCGCGACCCGCCGTATGGGCGCCTCGCCGGCAGCGGCGAGACGCTCGACCGAACGCCGGGCGCTGCGGTCGGGGGCTCCGGTGGCGGTCATGGGGAGGCGGCGATCACCACGGCGATCCGCCCGGTGCGTTGAGGTTCATGTTGGCGATCTGGTCGACCAACTGCGGCCCGTAGGCGAAGGCGAGGATCACACCGGCGGCGATCAGCCACGGCTTGAACCGGTCGAGCCACAGCGGGGTGAGCTGGGGGTCGCGGATCGACTCGGCGATGGGGACCGTCGGCACCAGCTCCGGGGCGACCTTCTTGCCCGTGACCGTCTTGACGACCACGACCACGTAGGCGATCACCGACACGAGCAGGATGGCGCCGCCGAGCGAGACCCGCATGAGGTGCCCGTCCCAGGACTCCGGCACGTATGGGGCCTCGCCCAGCGGGGTCCGGCGCGGTGCACCCAGCAGACCGAGCATGTGCATGGCGTTCGAGAAGATGATCATGCCGACGAACCACGACCAGCACTGGAACAGCGCCACCTTCGGGCTCCACAGCTGCTTGCCCGTCAGGTACGGCACCATCCAGTAGCTGATGCCCATGAACGACAGCGTCACCGCCGTCGCCACCGTCAGGTGGAAGTGGCCCGGCACCCACGCCGTGTTGTGGATCACCAGGTTGAGGTTGTACGAGGCGTTCGTCAGGCCGCCGATGCCGCCGAACATGAACAAGATGCCGGCCAGCAACTGCGCGGTGACCGACGGGTCGGTCCAGGGCAGGGCCCGCATCCAGCCGACCAAGCCGGTGCCGCCGCGCTTGCGGGCGCCGTACTCGAGCGACGCGATCACGGTGAAGGCGGTGATCATCGACGGGAAGAACACCGAGTAGGTGAGGATCGCGTGGATCCACTTCCAGGTCTGGGGCACACCCGGATCGACGAACTGGTGGTGGAACCCGACCGGCACCGACACGATCAGGAACATCCAGAACGCCAGGCGGGCCATCGAGTCGCTGAAGAGCTTGCCGCCGACCTGCTTGGGCAACATGCCGTACCAGCTGACGTAGGCGGGCAGCAGCCAGAAGTACACGAGCGGATGGCCGGTGAACCAGAAGTACGTGCGTGACAGCATCGGGTCGGTCGCGTCGGTGATGCCGAGCGACCACGGCAACAACATCGTGAGGATCGACACCGCGACGCCGAGGGTGGCGATCTGCCACATCGCTGCGTTGACCACGCCGCCCAGCGCGATGAACGGCGAGCGCACGCCCGGGTTCTCCTTGCGCCACGCGCCGAGCGTCAGGTAGAAGCCGAGGCCTTCGATCCACGAACCGACGACCACAAGGGTGAGGCCCAGGTAGAACGCCCAGCTGGCCTTGAGCGGGGCGTAGAACGTGTAGAGGACGGTGGCGCTGTTGCCCAGGATCGGCACCGCCGTCATCAACAGGCCGAGCACCATCACCCAGAAGCCGATGCGGTTGATGTGGGGATGCGAGAGCGGCCGCCCCAGCCCCTTCATCGTGGTGAGGTTCGTGAACCCGACGATGAAGAACGTCGTCCACACCAGCGCGTTGAGCACACCGTGCAGGGTGAGGCCCTGGTAGTAGCTCTTGATGACCGGCTCGAGGTACGGGTAGAGATCGAGCCCGCTGTACTCGAAGGCCTGCAACGGACCGAACAGGCTGCCGACGAACAGCGCGGCCACTGCGATGTAGATGTGCCAGGCGACGAAGGTCTTCTCGTTGTCGGTGAGGTCGTAGCCGGTGTCCCAGTTGCGCTGGGGCGATCCCGATCCCGGGCGGTCGGTGATGGTCACGGCTGGGCCTCCTCGGCGACGGCGCTCTCGTCGGGCGTGGTGTCGGTGTCGGCCTCGGTCGTCGCACCGGGAGCGACGACCCGGAGGACGCCGAACATGGCGGCATGGCCCGAACCGCAGTACTCGTGGCAGATGTAGGGGAACTCGCCGACCTCGTCCGCTGTGTAGGTGAGCCGAGACACGTGGCCGGGCACGATCTGCATGTTGATGTTCGTGTCGGTGATCTTGAGGCCGTGCTGGACGTCGGGGCTGGTGACGAAGATGGTGATCTCCGATCCCAGCGGGACCTCGATCTCCTGGGGGACGAACGCCCACGTCTGGGCGATCACGTAGGCCTCGTACACGCCCGGGGCGACCTCACGGACACCGGGCTCGTCCCAGGGAGGGGTGTCGAGCAGGGTGCGGGGATCGACCTCGCGGTCAGCGCCCGGGAGCTCGAAGCCCATGGCGAAACCGGCGATGGTGACCGTGGCCGCGAACGCCACGAGCAACAGCACCGACGCCCGCATCCAGTTCCTCTCGTACGGGTCGATGCCCATCGAGAGCTTCGACTCGGGAGGCCCCGCGTCGGCGTCGGTGGTGTCGGTGGCGCTCACACCGTCACCCCACGGCTGATGAGGATCACGTAGACCGAGGCCCACATCAGCACGAGCACGGCGACGAAGCACACCAGCAGGAAGATCGTCCCCGTCGGCTTGAAGTGCTCTTCGCCCTCGGCCACCTGCTCGGATGGCGGTTCCACTGCACTCACGGTGGGCTCCTCTGCGACTCGACGGCGCGGCGGCTACGAACTCCGCAGAGATGCTGTCCACCGATCCACGACGCAAGCCAGGGACCGAAGTCCTTAATGGCCGCGACTCGTCAGATCCGGCCGCGGAGAGCCAGCGCTGTGACGACCAGTGCCACCCCTGCGAGCTCGGTCGGCGATGGTCGCTGCGCGAGGGCGACGAGGCCCACCGCCACCGCCGTCACCGGCAGCAGCGCCTGGAGCAGCGCGAAGCGATCGCGAGCGATCCGCGCCAGCACCACCTGATCGATCGCATACGGCACGGCGTTGGACAACAGACCGGTCGCCATCGCCGCCACCAGCAGCCACGGCGCCTCCAGGGCGGGCCCCAGGTGAGGGACGCCGAAGACCGCGATCGCGAGCGCGCCGATCGCCATCCCGACCCCGAGGCCGTCGACGGCTGCGCCCGTGCGCGCCACCCGATGGCCGAGCACGATGTAGGCGGCCCACGCGGCACCCGCGACGAGCGCGTAGACGACGCCGATGGTGTTGCCCTCCGGCTGGACCTCGGCCAGCAGCAGGACACCGGCCGCAGCGAGCACCAGGGCCACGAGCGAGCGTGGACCCCGCGAACCCAGCGCCGCGACCGCGACGGGGCCGGCGAACTCGATCGCCACTGCGGTGCCGAGGGGGAGGTGGGCGATCGCCAGGTAGAAGGACAGGTTCATCACTGCGAGCGCCGTGCCGAAGGCCGCCGCCCATCGCAGTTCCGATGCCGTCCAGTCGCGCCGCCAGGCCCGCCGCGCCGCGACGACGATCGCCGCTGCGGTGGCGACGCGCAGCCACGCCACCGCTGCGGGGTCGAGACGATCGAACAGCGCCACTGCGATCGCCGCGCCGATGTACTGCGACACGGCCCCGGCGACGAACAGGGCCTCGGGCGGCGCATCGCGCAACGGCCTCTCGAGGTTCGTCAGCGGCCTGCGCACCCGAGCAGGTTACGAGTCCACACGACACCGTCGTGCATGCGCCGACAGTCCGCTCCTGTGGCGCCGGGCCCCGCTCTCGCCTGTTGCGAGCCCGTTGCGCGGTCGTGGTGTGCTCGCAGCGACGGGCGCGCGGGCGTCCGGGATCGGAGAACTCACCATGGCACCACTGCGCCGGAACCCGAGGCCTCGCCTCGGACGGGCCCTCGTGCATCGCCTCCTGGCGATGCTGGTCATCGTCGCATCCCTCGCCGTCATGACGCCTGCGAGCGCATCGGCGCCCGAACCGACACCGCGGGCACGAACCGTCGCCTTGTCACTGTCGGCCACGGTGCCCATCTCGGGCACACCGAGCCCGTACGCGCTGCAGGTGTCGGCGACGAAGCGC
>JBKAGO010000058.1:0-53313 GCA_046290435.1 Acidimicrobiales bacterium | reverse complement strand
CGCTCAGCCTGAATCCACCGCTGCGTTGATGGGGTGACGGGGGCGCGTCCACCAAAAAGGCCTCCTGAGCTGGGACGATCGTGATGTCTGAAGTCACGGAGTCCATCGCTGCAGGAGGCACTTTCTGTGTCGGCATCATCGCGCAATCTCGACCGGTTGGAAACGATCTTCGATCATGAGGGCCTGGTCGCCAATGCGGGGCTGTTGGTCGCTGCCACGCTGATGGCCCGTCTCGGGCTCGAGACGCTGATCAACGCCCGCGTCCGGACTGGTTCGGCGAACCCGGGCCGCAAGCTGTTGACACTGGTCGCAGCGATGTTGGCCGGCGCGACCCACATCGATCACGTCGATGTGCTCCGGGTCGGGGCGACCCAGCGGGTGTTGGGTTTCGTCGTGGCGGCGCCATCGACGGTCGGGACGTTCCTGCGCAGCTTCACCTTCGGGCACCTCCGCCAACTCGATGAGGTGTGTCTGACTCTTCGCGACAGATTGGGTCGGGTTTCAGACCGCATCTGGGGGTCGCTGGCGGGTTGTTGTTGGTGAGAGTAGTCGTCGGGTTCATCGGTGGTTGCGGTGCCAGGCTCGGCGTTGTTGGTCGGCGAGGCGCATGCCTTCGCGTCGGGCGGCGCGGATGGTGTCGCCGCGGCCTTCGTGTTCGTCGTTGGGGGTGACATAGCCGATCGCTTCGTGGAGTCGGATGCTGTTGTAGTGGGTCCGAATCCGTTCGAGCTCGGCGGCGAGGGTGGCCGGGTCGGCGATGGTCTCGAGGTGGGGGTGCTCGCGTTTGACGTGTCCCCACAGTGACTCGATCCAGGCCTGGTCGGTCGGGGTCGAGGGCCGGCCGAAGTGCTGCGCGATCGAGCACAGGGCCATGAACCGGCGGGTGTCGTTGGCGCGCATCTCGGGACCGTTGTCTGAGATCGCCAGCAGCAACGGCACGTCGCCGTCGCTGTCGGGCGGCTCGGCGTCGGGGTCATCGAGGCGATCGCGCAGGTCGTTGGTGAGGAGTCCTTCGTTGTCGAGCCCTGCGGTGAACACGACCCTGGCGGCGACGCTGTCGGGGTTCGCGGTGAGGTGCGTGGAGATCCACTTGCGCGACACGAGGTCGACGATCGCGTACGCGTAGCGGGCGGCGACGCAGGTCTCGAACTGGGAGCCGTCCCAGCACCACAGCTGGTTCGGGTGCCACTCACACCAGTCCGGCCACGGCGTCTTGGTGGTCCGTGCAGGGCGCGGATCGCCCCTCAGGACAAGGCCATGGCGGGCCAGGACCCGGTCAACGGTCGACGGTGACACCCACACCCGCTGTTCGTAGGAGCCGCGGTGTGCGAGCTTGCGATGGGACCGGTCGATGTCGGCCCACTGCTCGAAGATCGCCAGGATCTCGGCCTCTTCGGACGCCAACAGGCCGTGGATGGGGTTGCCGCCCGGTGCCCGGTCATCGAGGCGCCCGGCGGCACGGCGTTGCTGCCAGCGCCATGCCCGCCCCCGGTCCAGCTCGAGCACCGCGCAGGCCCGGGTGAAGGTCCAGCCCGCGTCAACGGCGTCATCGATCAGACCCAACAGCACCTCCTTGGCGGCCCCATCGACACGGGCGGGGATCGGGCCGCTCATCCCCAGGCCGATTTTCCCCGCAGGACCGCCAGCTCCACGGCCTGTTCGATCACCGTGGCCTGCAGACGTTCGATCTCGGCCCGCAACGCCGCAGCCTCTGAGGCCTCCCGGCGTGACTGAGCCGGCCGGCCCGGCTTCGAGGCCTGTAACGCAGCGATCGCGCCATCGCGAGCTACCGACCGCAACCGAGTGATCACCGAGCGATCCACCCCAGCCTCCGCAGCAGCGTCGGCCTGAGAGATCTGCCCCGTCAGCATCCGCACCCACAGGTCGTACTTCTGCTCCGCTGTCAGCATCCGCTTCGGCTTGCGCGGCGTCGACGTCATCGTTGATGGCCTCCATGCTCAAGGCCAACAACCCTGTCAGATGCTGTCTGAAAGAACCGGCAACCTGTCGCGTGAAGTCAGACGCAACACATCGACGCAGTCCTCGCACAGGCCTTGGCCCGGGCGTGGCAACTCGGCGCCGGGCCCGGCGACGGCGCGTTGGTGATCGATCTGGACTCCACGATCACCGAGGTCCATGGCAAGGCCAAAGGTGGCGCCGCGTATGGCTACACCCGCCAGCTCGGCTATCACCCGCTGCTCGCCACCCGCGCTGGGACCGGCGAAGTGTTGTTCAGCCGGCTGCGCAAGGGATCCGCCGGCTCGGGTCGTGGCGTGGTCCGCTTCGTCGACGAACTCGTCGCCGTGGTCGCCCGGGCAGGAGCGACCGGGGCGATGACCGTGCGCGCCGATGCGGGGTTCTGGTCCTGGAAGCTGATCGATCGGCTCAACGCACACGGCATCGCGTGGTCGATCACCGTCACGCGCCAACCCAGTGTTCGCAGGGCGATCGACGCGATCCCCGACGACGCATGGGTCGACATCGACTACACCCTCGGCGGCCGAGCCCAGGTCGCGGAGACCACCTACACCGCGAGCGACAAGGGCAAGGGCCAAACAGTCCGCCTCGTCGTGCGCCGAACCCGCTTCACCGACCGAGCCCAGCAGCGACTGTGGCCCGACTGGCGCCACCACGCGTTCATCACCAACACCGCCCTCGACGCCGTCGCCGCTGATGAGTTCCACCGCAACCACGCCGTCGTCGAGCTCACCATCCGCGACCTCAAAGAAGGCGCCGGCCTCGAGCACATGCCCTCGGGCCGGTTCCACGCCAACGGCGCCTGGCTCGCCGCCGCCGTGCTGGCACACAACCTGAACCGCTGGACCCTCGCGCTCGCCGATCAGCCAGCGGCCACGAACCAGACGTTGCGCACCCGAGTCATCGCGCTCGCCGCCGTTGTCGTGAACCGCTCCGGCCGACCAACACTGCGCCTACCAGCCCGATGGCCCTGGGCCAAGACCTTCACCACATCACTGACCGCAATGCGAGCACTGCCAGCACCATCAGGCTGACAGCCCGCCACCGGCACCGACGCGGCCAACACGAACACAAGCGCCGACAACCAACACGACCTCGCCCACGTCGGCTCCGACGCGCCCGCATCCACCCCCTACCACAGCACCCCCACCCACCCCAGAACACCACCACGACCAACGCCTACCCAGACCGCCGATCGGTGGATTCAGGCTTAGTGAGGCGCCCGAACGGGTCATAGCTGTGCTCGTCGTAGTCGACTCTGTTGGGCCAATACGGTGTCAGCAACGACGACCCTGGGTTGCCGTAGCCGACCCACGACGGCGACGACACACGCTTCGGATTGCCCTGAGCATCGAACTGGGTGAACTCGATGATCCTGCCGAACGCCGGATCCGGGGTCGCGGTGTCGGTCTGGACAACCGCCCGAAGCCGTCCAGATAGCTCCACGACGCCGCGAACGACGACCCCGACACCAGCTGTTCCGACCGCACCCGCAACGGGAACGACCCATCGAAATACGTGAACCGCTGCGTCGGCGTGCCCGACGGATACCCGCCGGCCTGCGACGGCGACCACACCCGAACCGGGCGGCTGTAACGGTCATGGGCGGCGTAGGTGTTCCCGCTGTTCGGGGCCTGCTGACGAAACACCCGGGCCATGTTGTCCACCCAGGACCGGCTGACGAGCCCGACCGGGTCCGTGATCTGGCGCAAGCCGCCGTGCGTGGCGTTGTACGCGTACGTCGTCACCCCAACAGGAGGATTCGACGCGGTCGCCACACCACGAGGAGTCGTCGTGGTCGCCACACGACCTCGGCCGTCGTAGGTCATCGTCGTGGTCGACCATCCACCCGTCGGGGTGGTCGCCACCCGATGCTGGGTCGCGTTGCCCGCAGTCGGCGCATTCGAGTATCCCCCGCCGTCGTAGTGCCAACGTTCCCATCGCAGCGGATCCCCGGTGCCCGATGTCGCCGACCCCCACCGCTGCACCTGGCGCGGCGCACCGATGATCCACGCGCTCGTGTTGTTGAAGTAGAGCCAGTCGTCGCGGCGGTCGTCGCTGCCGATCGCCGGGTCGCCGAGCATCACATGCGCGGTCATGTTCCCGTGAGTGTCGTACTCGAAGCGGTCGCGGGTCTCGAGATAGTTGCCTGCCTCGAGCTCGAAGCCCCAGGTTCGCTGCGTCGACACCCGCCACGCCCCCGCCAGACCCGACCCCGCGGTGGAGACCCGCTGGGGCATCACCACGCTACGGAACCGTTCGGTCGAACCCGTCGGCGGCAACGCACGGGTCTCGAACGTACGACCCCGGAACTGATAACAGTCCCACATCGTCGCCCCGTTCGGCGCGGGCCACTGGTTCGCGCCGCCATGCATGTTCACGGTCACCGACTTCGACCCGCCCGAACAATTCGTCGGATCCTGGTGCATTCCCTGGAAGAAGCGGTGCGTCGTCCGCTTCAGCGTCGTGTTGAACGGACCCACCTCGGTCACCGTCACGTTGCGGTGCCCACGGAAACTGTTCCACGACTTCGACGCACACGTCGGGATCGGATTGTCATCGAAGCCCCACGACGGCGGACCCCAGCTGTAGTTCAGGATCAGGTCGTCGTTCGCGGAGTCGTTCGTCGCCGGGTTCCCGTCGAAATCATCGAATCGCCGCTCCTGTGTGACCTTCCACTTGTTCCACGCGACCCAACCTCCATTGCCCGTGAAGGGGTCATACCCCGGGAAACAATCCCGGAAGTGGTTGTTCCAGCCTGACGGAGCGGGATCCGAAGAGGAGCAGACAGCGGTTTGGCCATAGGTGAAATTCACGCGGCCGCCGGCCGGGTTGCGAACCGATCTGATCCTCGGCATGGCCATCGCCGACACCCCTGGCGGGTGGTTCAGTCGATTGTTCAACCAGACGAAATCCCCGTTCGGGGGGTTGAAGTTCGTCGATGGCAGTCCAGGAAGCGCCGTGTAGGTCTGCGGGCGAAGCAGCAGCCACGCCAGCCGGGTGAACGTGCCAGCGTGGGAGTGGGTGGTGACATACAAGTCGGTGACCTCGGGAGCGTTCGCGACGTTGGTCAACGAGATCGGCCCCACCGTGACCCAGTTTGCCGCGTTGCCAGTGGCCGGCACGTTGATCGTCGCGATGACCGGACCCGTCGGTGAGCCTCGACGCACGCGAAGCTGCGCACCCGCTCCCGACGACACCCGCGCATGCAGGGTGTGAGCCGGCGTCGAGACGTTGCCACCGATCATCACGTCACGGAACCGCAGGTGCTCCGCCGCTGTGTTGGTGTTGTTGAACGTGGCCGCCATCGGCGACACGCCCCAGTCCGCCGCGGTGTTCGACACGTTCAACCCCGGCGACGCGTTCGCGTCAGCGGGCCACAGGTAGTTGAATCCCCAATGCTGATAATGATCGCCCGGCCGTTGCACGATCCGATACAACGCCAGCTTCCGCTCCGACGGATCGCCATGAGCATCCGGCGGTGGTGGCGGAAACCCCGAGATCAGATCATGCGTGGCGACCGTGTGCCACGACACCGCATTCCCACTCGTGCCCGACTGGTAGATCTGAGTCTGGATCGATCCCAGCCGCAACTGCGACCAGAACGTCGCCTCCTGATCACCAAGATGACTGCAGGTCGTGTGTAAACGATGGCACCACAGATCGTTCGGGGTGTCGAAGAAGTTCTGGGGCCCACACGTGAAATTCGTGTCGGTCTTGTTGCAACGCAGATCCCAGTTGAACACCACCCGGGCGTTGCCATGGGTCTCGCCGTTGCCGAGCGTGTACTCGACCGTCGTCGGCCGCGACGCACGCACGTACTCGACCTTCCACCCCGAGTTGTTCCGGCCGTTGTAGTAGTTCAGCTCCTGCGCCCACGAGTACACGATCCGGTTCCCGTCGGTGTCGGTCACCCGGTCGAGGTTCCACTGATACACCTCATCGCACAACCGCGTCGTCGACGAACACCCAGACGGCAACGCAGGCCAACCCGATCCCGACGGGTAGTAGACCGGCCGCCAATCCGCCGACGGCGAGTCGAACCCGAACCGGTACTGCGTGCCGTCACGATCCGTGACCACCCAGTACTCGCCCTGGCCGTCGCGGTTCGTGGTCCCGGCCGGCAACCGCGTGATGCGCTGCACCCGCCACGTCGGATCATCCTGCAACCGGTACGTCGTCGTGTTCCCAGACGTCGAGCCCAACTGCACCAACCGCGACGACCGACCATTCAAGGTGACCGAGAAGTGGCGGGCCTGTGCCGGCGTCGTCGACGCCGCACACACTTCCCTCGCCGCGTTCGGCCCCGTGACCGGCGGACACGGCCGCATGTGCTCGGTGATCGCCCCCACCGTCAACGACCAACCCACACCCACCGGCCCCACCTGAGTGTTCACCGACGTGTTCAACCCATCGATCGCCGCCGACGAGTACGCCAACCCGATCTGCGGGGCCGGTCCCGCCTTCGGCGCCGGCACCTCGATCGGATAGAAGGTCTCGGCCGCGCCCGTGAACAACCCCGTCTGGAACTCCGACAAAACCGGCCATGAAGGCTCCCCGAAGGTGCCGGACGGACCCGACGACCCCGTCGACACCGACAACATGGCGAACCCGCCCGGCCCCGTACCCGATGGCGCGACCTCGGTCGCGCCAGCCGTTGGAGACCGATCGGACATGCCCTCACCCACGGGCTCTTCGACCTCGAGCGACGAATCCGCAGGCGCTTCAGACGTATCCAGCTCGGGCCTCGAAACCGACTCCTCGCCGGCAACGTCATCGGAACGTTGCGCACCGACCGGCTCGGGCCGGCCCACGAATACGGCCGCTTCCGAACCACTCCAGCGCTCCCCGTCCCCTTCCAGAGCCGCATCGCGGCGCTCGATCAACACGCCCAAACGCAGTTCCGCGTCCACCTCAGCCGCCGGGACATCCTCAGCCTTCAGCTCTTCGACATGGGCCGCCGTCTCCTGCGCCAACTTGTCCGGATCGACCGACGCCCGCAGCATGCGCCCGCGCCGATCAATCGACGTGTCGAGCACCTCACGACCCGAGCAGTCCACAACGCCCCGACGCTCATGACAATCCGACCACCACACCAAACGAGCCGTTCCCAGCCCGAAGCCGCCACCGGCACCTCGACATCAGCCAACGAGAACGCCAGATCCAGCGACGTGCCAGCATCGATCCGTTCACCCTTCTCGTCGACGAGGTCGACCGCAACAGCAGCCCCCAACGGCGACACCTGCGCAGCCAACTCCGAACCCAGCACCTGCAGCCGCAACAACGCCGACTCCGGCAGCCCGCCCGCCGGCTCGACCACCACTGGCGAACCCGCCGCCGCGATCCGGCCACCACGCCCGCCAACCGGGACATCCACCGCCACAGGCGACAACCCCGGCCGATCCGACTCCGAGCTATCAGGACCCGGCTCGCCAACCGGTGTGCCATCGTCGGCCCCCGCCGGAACGAACACGTCGCCGTCGGCATCGACCGCCACCCGCTCCTCCGGGTCAGGTCCAGCCTGCTCGACGCGCAAACGCTCCAAGTCCTCGGGCGACAGATCCCCGTCCTCGATCGGGCGATCGGCCCCGACCCGAGACGGCTGCGCACCGGCCGAAGTCGGCGGCGTCAACGACGCCACCAACACCGCAGCCAACACCAACGAAACCCACCGACTCGACCTCGAAGCCACGAAACATCCCCCCGGGACCACAGCCGGGCTGTCCGTCAACCCGACCTCGTGACGTGAGTCATCGACCCCCCCGCAGCCTTGAGGGAATGACAGAGCAACTGCCAGAACCTCGATGCGTCCGGCAGCGAGGTTGTTCCGCCGGGTTGGCGGCGGTCAGAACGCCGCAGCCCTTCCCCGAATCGCACCATTGCGCTGACATCGAGTCTCGGATTTCGGCGGAACCCCTAGCGTCTGAGAGAGACCGGGCGTGGCCGCCTGACGAAGAACCACCCCGTTCTTGTCGCGCTTATCCACCGTGAGGGTGGATGAGCGCGACGAGATCGGGGCCCGACGAGGAGGAGTGACATGAGCGAACCGATGCTGGGCCGAGCCGTCGACCCGTCCGAGTACGGCACCCTGGATACGTTCCCGGTCGACCATCCGGTGTCGGTCCGGTTCGAGACCGCCGAGCTGGAGGCGTTGTGCCCGGCCGTCGAGGGCATCCAGCCCGACATCTACCGCTGCGTCATCGAGTACCGGGCCGACACCGTGTCGCTCGAGTCGAAGTCGTTGAAGTACTGGCTGGTGACCTTCCGGGACCGGCGCATCTTCGCCGAGAACCTGGCCGCAGAGATCGGCACGACGATCAGCGCGGTCGAGGGCCTGACCTTCCAGCGCGTGACGCTCACGCAGAACATCCGCGGCGGCCTGATCGAGACGGTCACCTACGAGGAGTAGCCCGCAAACCGGCCCCGGAGAGGGCGGACCTGGATCCGCCGAGTGCGATCTGTAGGCCTGGCCGTCGTTAGGGTTGCGGTCCGAAACCCCGAGGAGGGCTCAGCCATGTGGGACGAACGCTATTCGCAAGAGGGCTACCTGTTCGGGACGGCGCCGGCGGTGTTCCTGGAGCGCCATCGTGACCGGCTCGTGCCGGGTGCGACCGCTTTGGCGATCGCCGACGGCGAGGGCCGCAACTCGGTGTTCATTGCGCAGCAGGGTCTGACCGTGACGGCGATGGATGGCTCTGCGGTCGCGGTCGCCAAGGCCAGGGCCCTGGCCGCCGAACACGAGGTGGCCGTGGACTTCCACGTCGCGGACATACTCAGCTGGGACTGGGAGCCGGCGGCCTACGACCTCGTGGTCGGCATCTTCTTCCAGTTCCTGGCTCCCGAGCAGCGACCGCAGGTGTTCGAGGGCATGAAGCAGACGCTGCGCCCCGGCGGCACGTTGCTGGTCCACGGCTACCGGCCCGAACAGGTCGACTACGGCACCGGCGGCCCACCCATACGGGAGAACATGTACACCGAGGAGCTGCTGGCCCAGGCGTTCGGCGACCTGCGGATCGAGGTGCTCGAGAGCTACGACGCCGAGATCGCCGAGGGCACCGGCCACCTCGGCATGAGCGCCCTGATCGACCTGGTCGCCACGAAACCGACCTGAACAGCGCACTCTCCGCACCGGCACCCCGCGGTGTGGATCAGGTGTCGGCGGCGATGGCGCAGATGGTGGGGGATGTGTCGTTGACGCCATCGCCGTCGTGGCCGATGCTGCTGCCGTGCATCGGGTCGTGATCCTCGCCTACGACGGCGTCCAGTCGCTCGACGTCTGCGGGCCGGCCGAGGTGTTCCACGGCGCCAACCTCGCCCTCGACGCCCGCGACGGCACGATCCGGCGAAATCTGGATATCTGGTCTGCACATGGGGACCTGGAGGCCGAGCGGATAGGCGAGGCGCCAGCCGAGCCTGACCGTTCGGCTGCGGCCCGAGCGGCCCGTGAGCGCAGCGAACAGGAGCGGGGAACGACCGGTCCGGATCCGAGCGAGCACAACGATCCGCGCACGGTCTTGGATCTCCAGATTTCGCACAGCCGCCCGACGTCTGACGGGTGGCGCTACGACGTCACGGTCGCCTCGATCGGCGGCGGCACGGTCGCCACCGAGAGCCCGATCGCCCTCGGGACCCAGGCGCTCGATGCGCTGCCGGCGGTCGTCGACACGCTGGTCGTGCCCGGCGGCCTGTCGGTGTGGCACCTGCGCGACGACCCGGCCTTCGTCGAGCCGCTGCGTGGGCTGGTCGCCCGCTGCCGGCGCCTGATCACGGTGTGCTCCGGTGCGGCACTCGCGGCGGCCACCGGGGTGCTCGACGGGCACCGGGTCACGACGCACTGGGCTCGGGCGGAGCGACTCGCAGCCGCCCATCCCGAAATCGACGTCGACCCCGACCCCATCTACCTGCACGCGGGCAGAAGCACCGACGGCGGCACCGTCGGCAGCACCGACGGCAGACCCCACGCTGGCCATGGCGGCAGGCCCGACGTTGGCGCCGACGGCAACCCCGGCGGGGGTCCCGACGTGTGGACCTCGGCGGGCGTCACCGCCGGGATCGACTGCTCGCTGGCCGTCGTCGAGGCCGACCACGGCACCGACATCGCCCAGGAGATCGCACGGTGGCTCGTCATGTACCTGCGCCGGCCCGGCGGCCAGTCGCAGTTCGCCACACCGGCGTGGACCCGCCAGGCGGCCGACGGTCCCATCCGCGTCGCGCAGGATCTCGTCGTCGCTTCACCCGGGGGCGATCACCGCATCGCGGTGCTGGCCGAGCGTGTCGGGATGAGCCACCGCCACTTCGTGCGCCGCTTCACCGACGAGGTCGCCATGTCGCCTGCGCGGTGGATCGCCGCGGTGCGCATCGACGCCGCCCGCCACGAGCTCGAGCGCACCGACGACACCGTCGACGTCGTGGCCCGACGCTGCGGCTTCGGCACCGCCGAGACACTGCGCCGCAGCTTCCATCGCCACCTCGGCGTCGGCCCCGACGCCTACCGGGCCCGCTTCTCACACCAGCCATCCTCCGCCCACCACGCCCAGCACCACGCCCAGCACCCCGCCGCCGACGCCGACGCCGACGCCGACGCCGACGCCGACCACCGTCACGCCGACCAACCCCGACCGCACCCCCGATCCCAATCCCAATCCCATCCGAGACACGAGGACATCGCATGAGCATCCAGGTCGTCATCCCCCTGTTCCCGAAGTTCACCGCACTCGACGGCATCGGCCCCTACGAGGTCCTCCAGCGTGTGCCGCACATCGACGTCACGTTCATCGCCGCCGAGCGCGGTGTCGTGCGTTCCGACAACGCCATGTTGGGCATCGAGGCCGACGCCACCTTCGACGAGATGCCGTCACCCGACGTCATCGTGTTCCCCGGCGGCGTCGGCACCCGGCCGCTGACCACCGACGAGGCCGTGCTCGACTGGGTCCGCCGTGCGCACGAGACGTCGACGTTCACCACCTCGGTCTGCACCGGATCGCTGGTGCTCGCGGCCGCCGGCCTGCTGGACGGGCTCACCGCCACCTCGCACTGGGGCCTGCGCGCCGATCTGGCCGACCACGGCGCGATCGCCGTGCCCGACCGGGTGGTCGAGCACCTGGAGCACCGCATCATCACCGCCGCCGGCGTGTCGAGCGGCATCGACATGGCGCTGCGCCTGGTGGAGCTGCTGGTCGACCGCACCGCCGCCCAGGCCGCCCAGCTGATGATCGAGTACGACCCCCAGCCCCCGTTCGACACCGGCGCCCTCCACAAGGCCGACGAGGTCGTGCAGACCCGGGCCATCGAGTACTTCTCGGTCCGCGACTGACCGAGCGGCCGCGACTTCTCGTGGCCGGACCCTCGACCGCGGTCGAGGACCAAGGGAAGCTGCAGCGCCGAGCCCGGCGCTGGCACGATCAGAATCGGCGCGCTCTTGTAGTAACGTAGGAACCTGTATTGGGAGGTCGCATGCAGGTTCCGGCCAGGACGATGAGCAGCCGCGAGTTCAACCAGAACACCGGCGAGGCCAAGAAGGCCGCCGAGCGCGGCCCGGTCACCATCACCGATCGTGGGCGCCCGAGCTTCGTGCTGCTGCGCTACGAGGACTACTGCGCGCTGGTCGACCGGACGCCCTCGCTGGCCGAGGCCTTCGCCGGTCCGCCCGGCGTCGCCGACGTGGAGCTTCCCCTCCCCGCCCGGACCGAACTCGGACGCGCTGCGGTGTTCGACTGATGTTCCTGCTCGACACGAACGTCGTGTCGGAGTTGCGCAGGGTCGCAGCCGGTCGTGGCGATCCTGCCGTCGCTGCGTGGGCTCGTGGCATCCCGGCGGGTCGCAGCTTCGTGTCGGCCATCACGGTCGGCGAGCTCGAGCTGGGCGTTCTGCTGATGGAGCGACGCGACCCCGACGCCGGACATCTGCTGCGGCAGTGGATCGACGCAGCCGTGCACCGCGACTTCGCCGAGCACGTCATCCCGGTCGACGCCACGGTGGCGCGCATCGCCGCGGCGTTCCACGTCCCGGATCCTGCCCCGCTGAACGACGCGCTCATCGCAGCGTGCGCGCTGGCCAACCGCATGACCGTCGTGACCCGCAACGCCGCCGACTTCGAGCGCTTCGAAGGGCTCGAGGTCGTGAACCCCTGGATGTCCTGACGTCGGTCCCGACAACTGGGGACAGAGCACGACACGAGGTTCTCGGCCCACGTCGCGTAGGGTGACTCCGCAAGCCGCTTCTTGGCGGGGTCTTCTCGTCGACATCCGGGCCGCATGTTCTGGCCGGGTCTTTCCCTTTCGCCTCCTCTGAGCTCGAACACAGGAGACGACATGTCCGATCCCCGCCGCCCCACCTCCGGCACGGTTCCCGCACCCACGCATCGGCCCCGGGCCGTCGTGTACTGCGAGGCCAACTTCGGCGAGATCGACGGCAAGACCGCCAACGGGCTGGTGCGCAACAGCGAGCGCTACGAGATCGCCTCGGTGATCGACAGCCGCCTCGCCGGACAGGACGCCGGAACGGTCCTCGACGGCAAGGCGAACGGCGTTCCCCTGTGTCGCGACCTCCGTGACGCCATGGTCGGCGCCGGCGACAATCCTCCGGAGGTGCTGATCGTCGGCGTCGCTCCGACCAGCGGGCTGCTGTCACGCCTCGAGCGCCACGTGCTGCTCGACGCGATGAGCCAGGGCCTCGACATCATCAACGGGCTCCACGAGTTCCTGAACGACGATGCCGAGTTCGCAGCCGCCGCTGTCGTGAACGGCGTGACGATCACCGACGTCCGCCGGCCCCGGGCCAAGGTCGACCTGCGGATGTTCAACGGCAGCATCCTCGACGTCACCTGCCCTCGCATCGCCGTGCTCGGCACCGACGGCGCCATCGGCAAGCGCACCACCGCCACCATCCTCACCAAAACCCTGAACGCCGCCGGTGTCCGGGCGGTGCTCGTCGGGACGGGCCAGACCAGCCTCATCCAGGGCGCTCGTCACGGCGTCGCGCTCGACGCCGTGCCCGCCCAGTTCGTCACCGGCGAGCTCGAGGCCGCGGTCGTCGGGGCCTTCGACGCCGAGGACCCCGACGTCATCATCGTCGAGGGGCAGGGTGCGGTCAGCCACCCGACCTACCTGAGCTCGACCGCGATCCTGCGCGGCAGCCTCCCCGCGGGTGTGATCCTCCAGCACGCCCCGGCACGAGTGACGATCAGCGATTTCCCCGCGTTCGCGATGCCGACCCCGGCGAGTGAGATCAACCTGATCGAGACCTTCGCCGACACCAAGGTGATCGGCCTGACGATCAACCACGAGCACATGACCGACAGCGAGGTCTCGGCCGCCATCACGATGTACGAGCTCGAGTTCGGCGTCCCTGCCACCGATGCCCTCACCCGGCCCCCCGAACGGCTGCTCGACATGGTCTTCGAGGCGTTCCCACACCTCCGGGAGAAGTCCACGATCGCCATCGGGTGAGCGCACCCCGCCTCGAGGTCGATCTCGGGCACGTCGCCCACAACGCCCGCTGCCTGGTCGAGGCGTGCGGGCGGCGCGGCATCTCGGTCACGGCGGTCACCAAGGCCATGCTCGGCTCGCCCGAGTTGGCCGAGGCCCTCATCGACGCCGGTGTGGCCGGCCTCGGCGACTCCCGCATCGAGAACATCGAACGGATGCGCAGCGCCGGTATCGACGCGCCGATGCTGCTGGTGCGCTCGCCGATGCCCAGCCAGATCGAGCGGATCGTCCGAGCGCGCACGACCAGCCTGAACACCGAGCCCGATGTCCTGTCCGCGCTGGCCGATGCCGCCCGAGTGGCGGGCACGGTCCACGACGTGGTGATCATGGTGGAGCTCGGCGACCTGCGCGAGGGCGTCATGGCCGACCGGCTCGACGAGACGGTCCGCCACGTGCTGGGCCTGCCGGCGCTGCACCTACGCGGCATCGGCGCCAACCTGGCGTGTCGCAACGGGGTCGAGCCCGGCAGCGACAACATGGGCGCGCTGTCGGCGCTGGCCGACTCGCTCGAGGTCGCCTTCGGGATCGAGATCGAGATGGTCTCGGGCGGGAACTCCGCGAACCTCGACTGGGCGCTGGGGCCCGCCGGTCCGGGACGCATCGATCACCTCCGCCTCGGCGAGTCGATCCTGTTGGGGTGCGAACCCCTGCGCCGGCGCCCGATCCCGGGCCTGCACACCGACGCCTTCGTGCTCGTCGCCGAGGTGATCGAGTCGAACCGCAAGCCCAGCGTGCCCTGGGGCAGGGCCGGGCAGAACTCCTTCGGCGAGAGCCCCGGCGTCGACGACCGCGGCGAGATCTGGCAGACGATCCTGGGCATCGGGCGCCAAGACACCGAGCCGACCGACCTCGGCGCCCCCGACGGCGTGACGATCCTCGCCGCCAGCAGCGACCATCTCGTCGTGCAGACCACCCGGCAGATGCGTCCGGGCGACGAGCTGCCATTCACGCCCGGCTACCCCGCCCTGCTGCGCTCGATGACCTCGCCATTCGTCGCGAAGCACGTGCGACCGGCCTGACCACCGCCGGGTAGCCACCGGACTGCTACCCGGGTAGCATCGGCGCCCGTGAAGGTCAGCGTCAGCATTCCCGACGACGATGTCGCCTTTCTCGACGACTACGTCCGCAACCGCAACGCACCGTCACGCTCGGCGGCGCTGCAACAGGCGATCCGACTGTTGCGGGCAGCCGAGCTGAGCGACGACTACGCAGCCGCGTTCGACGAATGGCGCGACGACGCCGACAACGCTGCCTGGGAGGCCACGAGCGGCGACGGGCTCGTCCCCGACGACTCCTCCGGCTGATGCGCCGGGGCGAGATTCGCCTGGTGGACCTCGACCCCGTTCGCGGATCGGAGGCGGCGCAGCGGCGTCCGGCCGTCATCGTCAGCAACGACGGCGCCAACACCACCGCAGCCCGGCTCGGTCGGGGCGTCGTCACGGTCGTGCCCATCACCTCGAACATCGAGCGGGTCCACCCGTTCCAGGTCCTGCTCGAAGCCGCCGAGACCGGCCTGACGCTCGACTCCAAGGCCCAGGCCGAACAGATCCGCTCCGTGTCGGTCGACCGGCTCGGCGCCGTCATGGGCATGGTGCCGAACCACGTGCTCGATCGCCTCGACGACGCCATGCGCCTGCACCTGTCGCTCTGAGGACCGACTGCGCACCCGGACTCGCTCAGGGAACGGCGAGCTCCAGCTTCGTCCAGGCGCCGACGAGCACCGGGGTGCCCGGCGTCCACGCCGTGGGCGTGTCGGGGGCGAGCTGGGTGTCGGTATCGCCCAGGTAGGTGCCGTTGGTGGAACCGAGGTCGGTGATCCACCACGTGCCGTCGGGCTTGCGTTCGATGACGGCATGACGGCTCGACGCGGCCGGATCCTCCAACACGTCGGACGCGAGGTCGATGTCGGGATGGATGCCCCGCGACGCCTTGGCCCGACCGATGGTCGTCACCGGCGTGCGGATCTCGAGGACGACGGTCGCCCGCGCCGGATCGGGGAAGCTCAGGACGCCCTCGCTGTCCATGCGGGCGTGGTGCGCGGCGTCGGTCGAGATGGTGACGGTGCCGAGCACCTCGCCCACGGGTCCACCCGCGGGGGCGGCGCCGCCGGCGATGGAGGTCACCGCCTGCTCGGGCTCGGGCAGGGTCTCGGACGCGAAGTCGAAGCCGCAGTTCTCGCAGAAGACGTCGTCGGGACCGTGGGGTTCGCCGCAGTTGGCGCACGTCGCCCCGCCGGCGAAGGCACCGCCGGGAGCGGCCGCAGGCGGCGCGGCCGCAGGGGCAGGGCTTGCGACGACCGGTGTCGGGGCGGCACCCGAGCCGGCGATCGCCAGCCCGCAGACCGAGCAGTAGTCCGTCTCGGTCGAGTCGTGCCCATCGGGACAACGCACGCTCATGTCACAGCCTCTTGCCCCTCCGGGGCGGGCCGGCGGGCCACGCTCCTCGCACGCTCGTCACTCATGTCACAGCCTCTTGCCCTCCGGGGCCGCGGACGCCCTGCACGCTGGTACTCATGCAAGCCTCTGCCCTCCGGCGGCGGCGGGCGCTCTGCGCTCGTCACTCATGTCACAGCCTCTTGCCCCTCCGGGGCGGGCCGGCGGGCCACGCTCCTCGCACGCTCGTCACTCATGTCACAGCCTCTTGCCCCGACCTCATGTGGCCTTCTTTACCCGCACGGTGCGCGTCGAACGCACGTCGAGCGCCATGGCGTCGGCCTCGCCGACTTCGCGCTTGAGGCGCACCGTGCCCGTCGCCGGGTCCTCGACCTCCACGACCCCACGCAACAGCTGCACGGTGTCGCTGTTGCCCGCCTCGTGGGCCAGCTGCACGGCCCGTCCGAGGCGCACCGTGGCCGTGGCCTCGTCGCCTTCGGCCCGGGCGGCGAGCCCCTCGTGGATGGCATCAGCCAGCTCGGCTTGGCCCGTGTAGTGCGCCACCGCGGGATTGATGCGAGTGGACAGCCCCTGGTCGGTCGTCCAGATGGCCCGGACCAGCGCCGGCGTCTGGGGCACGTCGTCGACCACCAACGTGACCCGCGCGGCCAGGCGCTCGTCGCCGACGTTGCCCGGCGGGACCCTGACCCGTAGGTGGTAGTCGCGCTCCTCGGCACCGCTCCACGCACCGAGGGGATGATCGTTGGTGAGCGCATCGACGGCCACGGCGCCGGCGGTGAGGTCCTGGAGATCGGGCGACACCTGCTTCAGGAACTCGAGGCTGGCGCCCTTCGGGTTCCACAACCGCAACGACACCACGGCTTCGCGGCCCATCGCCTTCTGGGTGAGGGCCCGGAACTCGGCCTCGAGCTGATCGGGATCGGGGACGATGTCGACGGTGCCGAGCAGCGCCGATGACACCCGCCGCAGCTCCTCGACCACCCAGTCGGCGCCGAGCCCGCGGGCGTCGCACTGGAACTTGCCCATACACGCAGCGATGGCCGCATCGAGGTCGGCGTCGGACTCGGATTCGTTCTTGCCGTCGGTGAGCAACGTGGCGTGCGCCAGAGCACCCGGCGCCATGTCGACGAGGTGCGCCGTGGCGTGCAGCCACGTGCCGATGGCGGTGCCGCCCTGTGCCCGCACCTGATCGACGGCGGCCTTGGCCTCGTCGCGGGTGGCGGCGTCGGCACGGGCCAGGCCGATCTGAGCCGGATAGATGGTGCGGGCCACCTCGGTGCCGCCCACCACGGCGAACAGGACGCCGTCGCGGATGACGTCGATGGCCGCCTTGGTGGCCTCGCGCGCGGCGACGATCTTGCGACCCCGGTCGCCCGACATCGAACCCGACGTGTCGATGACGATGACCTCGACGGTCTCGCCGCTGACCCGCCCGCCGGCGGTACCTCCGGTGGCGGTGACCGTGACGACGGCGTCGACGACCTCGGCGCCCTGGGCGAGGTACTCGTTCTGGAATACCTCGGCACGCAACTCGACCATGGGCTGTCCCTCCCTCTCAGACGTCGGCGATCACGACGGTGATGTTGTCGTGGCCGCCGGATTCGTTGGCGAACGTGGTCAGCGCGTCGGCGCGCGCCAGCGGTGTGCCCAGATGCAGCTCGGGGCGGGCACGGATCTCGGCGGCATCCTCCGCGTAGTTCCAGAGACCGTCGCTGCACACCAGCACCATCCCGGGCTCGGTGATGGGGCGGACCCGCACCTCGGGGACGATGTCGGGGGCCTCGGCGCCGAGCCATCGGGTGATGGTGTGGGCCCGGGGGTGGGCGTGGGCCTCGGCGGGCGGGGTGCCCGACGCGATGAGCTCGCTGGCCCAGGAGTGATCGCGGGTGAGCACCTCGGCGTCGGACCCCAGCCAGTAGGCGCGCGAGTCGCCGAGCCAGCCGAGGACGACGTGGTGACCATCTGGCGGTGCGGGCACCTGGTTGCGCAGCGGCGCGATGGCGGCGACGAACGTGCACGACGGGCTGCTGTCGGGCCGGTCGCCGGGCACCTTCAGCACGGCGGCCTGGGCGGCAGCCGCGGCGCGGATCATCTCCTCGCCGACGTCGGCGCCGCTGCTGAGGGCGCCGACCAGCACGGCGAGTGCCGCATCGGCAGCCGCCTGGCTGGCCTGCTCGGAATTCTGGGTGGTGGAGACGCCATCGCACACGACCATGACGGCGTGGCCCTCGGCGACGGCGATCGCGCAGGCGTCCTGGTTGTTGTGGTGGCGGCGGCCCTTGTCGGTGACCGCGGCCACCGCACCCAGGTCGATCTCGACGTGATCGCGGGGATCAGGCTGGCGATGACCGCACATCAGGCACCAGCGTTGCTCGTCGATCTGGTCGGCGGGCGCGGCACAGGACTCGCACCCCGGGACCGGGTCGATCTCGGCGCCACAGGCCTCACAGAACGTGGCGCCATCGATCGCGGCTTCACCGCAGCTGGGGCACTTCACACGATGGTCCTCGGTCGGATGGCGTTGGCGCGATCGACCCAGGCCACCTTGTCGGCGGGGTCGCGGGCCAGTCGGGCCAGCTCACGGTAGTTGTCCTCGAGCGCGGCCTGCAGACCTGCTTCGTCGAGGCGATGCCCGAACACGGTTGCGTCCGGCGCGGGCGCGAGCGTGCCCGAGCGGACACCGACCAGCGCCCGTTCGAGGATCTCTGCCGACAGCGTGGCCCGCTCGGTTGCGTCGAGCTTGAGGCGCTCGACGGTGGCGGCGGCCTCGACGAGTTCGCCGGGAACGGGAGGGTCGGCGCTGACCCGGGCCCGGGCCGCTGCGACCTGCGCGTCCTCCCAGGTGGCCGAGCTGGGCGGGACCCGGCCGTAGGCCGACACAGCGGCGACCCGGTCGCCGACCGCGGCGTGACAGCGCGCCAGGCCGAAGGCGGCGGTGACGTAGGTGGTGTCGATGCCGACGACGCGCTCGTAGAGCACCGCGGCACGGCTGTGCTCGCCGGCGAGCTCGGCGGCCAGCGCCGCGCCGAGGCGGGGGGCGAGCTCGCCGGGGACCTCGGTCCAGACACGGCCGAATCCCTCGGCGGCCACCGCGGCCTCACCCCGGGCGAGGTGGTACAGCGACCGGTACCACTCGACACGCCAGTCCCAGGGGTCCTCCGCCTCGAGTTCGGCGAGCAGCGGTGTGGGGTCGATGCCGGTGGCGATCAGTGCCCGGGCCCGCCGCAGCCGCAGCTCGCGCGATGCCATGGTGGCGGGATCGGTGACGCCTGCCATGAGGTCGAGCACGACGTGGGGCTCGAGTTCCTCGAGCTCGGCCAACAGCGCCGCGGCCGGATCGGTCGGGTCGATGCTCGGCACCGGCAGCGACCGCCAGTCGGGCGACGCTGCGGTGAGGGTCGGGTCGGCGATGAGCAGCGACGTGAGGCGGTCGCCGCCGAAGAGCTTGCTGGGTGCGGGACGGGGCTCGGCCTCGGTGATGGCGACGATCTCGCGCAGCACACCGGTGAGCTGCTCGGCCATCTCGTCGGCGTTGTGGAACCGGTCGTCGGGATGGAATGCGGTGGCCTTCAGCAGGAACCGGTGCAGCGACTCCCACTGGGCCAGCACACCGGCCTCCCGTGGGGGCGGGAGCGTGTGCTCGTACGCGCCGGCGTGGAACACGAAGTCGAGGATCAACACGGCGAGGGTGCGCCCGACGGTGAAGAGGTCCGACGCCACCGACGGCCCGTCGGTGGCGACCTCGGGCGCCTGGAAGCCGGCGGTGCCGAAGATGGCGGCGTCGTCGTCGTCGATGCGCATGACGCCGCCGACGTCGATGAGCTTGACGCCGTCGCCGACGGCCATGATGTTGGCCGGCTTGAGGTCGTTGTAGACCAGGCCGTTCTGGTGCAGGTACGCGAAGGCCGGCATGACGCCCAGGATGTAGGCGATCGCGTCGGCTGCCGGCAGCGGATCGGGCACACCACCGTTGGCGCGGCGACGATCCTTGAGCTTGCCGTTGAGCGAATCGCCGCCCACGTACTCCATCACGATGTAGCCACGGCCGAGGTGGGTGACGAAGTTGTAGATCTGCACGATCGACGGGTGATCGAGCTGGGCGAGGAACTGGCGCTCGGCGACGGCGCTGGCCGCAGCATCGGGGTCGTCCTGGTTGAGCAGACCCTTCAGCACGATCCAGCGGTCGGACACGGCGCGGTCGCGGCCGAGGTAGATCCAGCCCATGCCGCCGTGGGCGAGAGGACCGAGGATCTCGTACTGGCCGCCGACGAGCTCGCCCGCGGCGAGGCTGGGGGCGTTGGTGACGAAGTCGAACGGGGTGCGGCAGTTGCTGCAGAAGCCGGTGAGGCGGCCGGGTCGGGTGCCGTCGCCACGGCCGACGGCCTGCCCGCACGACGAGCAGAAGCGATCGCCCTCGGGGACCTCGCCGAGGGCGGCGGCGATCCTCTCGGCCGACATGATGGCGCCGCTGGGGTCGCCGACGTCGGTGGGGGCGACGGTGACCAGCCCAAGCCCGAGGCCCGAGCGCGACGTGCCGGTGCGGCTCGATCGGCTGGTGCGCCGCGACGAGCCACCGACCCGGCGGGACGTGCCAGGGGCGCTCGGCGCCGCGATCGACGGCGTGGCCGCGGATCCGGGCGGCGGGGCGAGTGGCTCGGCGAGATCGCGTGTCGCCGGGGATCCGGTCGAGGTCGCCGCCACTGCGCCGGCCATGCCGCAGGTGTCGCAGTAGCCGTCGGCGGCGATCGTGCCGCCACAGCCGGCCTCGGTACACGCCCCCGACGCCGCGGCCGGCGGTGGGGCGGCGGCGACCGGCGCGCCCGTGGGCGCCGGGGCAGATGCGAGCGGTGCGCCCGTGGGCGCCGGGGCAGATGCGAGCGGTGCGCCCGTGGGCGCCGGGGCCGAGGGTGCCGCGGCCATGCCGCAGGTGTCGCAGTAGCCGTCGGCGGCGATCGTGCCGCCGCATCCGGCCTCGGTACACGTGCTCATCGGTCTGCTCCCCTGGTGATCCGGCCGCTGGTGGGTGCCCCGAACACGTTCGATGCCGGCGCCGCGTCGAACGGGTCCGGGCGGGCTGATCCGTGGACCGGGTCGGCGCCGAGCATGGCACCCAGGCGGGCGACGATTCCCGCGGCCCGGTCGAGGTCGGTGGGTGCGGTGTAGAGCGCGGCGTGCGCCGCATCGGCGAGCTCGGTGAAGGCGGCGAGCTCGATCCTGCCGATGGCGGCGGCCTTGGCCTTGTAGGCGCTCAGCAGGCCCCGCAGCTGTTGGCGGCGCTCGAGGGCGGAGCTGTTGCGCTCCTCGGCCGAACGCAGCTGCTCGACCAGGCGTTCGGCCCGGGCCAGCCAAGGGTCGAGCCGGACCCGTACGTGGTGCCACTGGGCGCCGGCGGCGTCGGTACGCAGCTGCGCGGCTTCCTCTGCGAGGCGGTCGATGGCGGCCTCGGCAGGCACCACGACGAGGCCGGTGGGGTCGGCGATCTTGGCCAGGGTCTCGGCGCGACCGGCGGCGGCGGCGGAGCGTGACGATCGGGCTGCGGCGACGAGGGCCTCGGTGCGGGCGAGGTCGGACTGCAGCGAGTCGTGCCCGGCGCGGAGATCGCCCACGCGGCGCACGGCATCGAGGACCGCGTCGTCGAGTTCGGCGGCGGCGTCGCCGGGCACGCCGAGCGGGTCGTCCATGACCGTCCGGCGCAGCTCGTCGAGGCGGGCACGGGCGCGCTGCACCGACGGCTCGGGCAGGCCGAGGACCTCCAGCTGGGTGTCGAGATCGGCGAGCGTCGTCTGGGCCGCATCGAGGCGGGGCAGGACGGCGCGCCAGACGGCGTCGATGTCGGCGACGAGGTCGCGCAGCGGCTCGTACGCGGCCCGCAGCTCGTCGAGCAGCGCGTCGATGGTGATGCGGCGCTCCATGCTCCCGGGCGCCAACAGGTCGCGCTGGGCGAGGGGCGTGTCGGTGACCTCGACCAGCACCGACGGCCCGGTGAGGATCTCGGCGGCGGCCAACCGCTCGCCGGGCCGCACCCGGTTGTCGCCGCGGGCGGCCTCGGCGTCGTCGAGGGTGCGCCGCAGCGCGTCGAGCAGCGTCCACATCCCCGATGCGGCAGCGGCCAACGGCTCGGCCCGGGCCCGACTGGCCCCGGTGAGCACACCGGAGGTGATCAACGCATAGGTCGGATGGTCGTCGAGCTCGACGAGATTGGCGGCGATACGGCTCTCGGCCGAGCGGTACCGCTCGATGAGCTCATCGACCTCGGCGGTCTCCACCGGCGACACAGTAGCAAGCGCCCGGTTCCGCCCCGCCGACAGCTCATGGGCAGGGCTCGAGGAGCGCGAGGTCATCGTCGATCGGCGGCGTAGCGGTCGTCGCGAGCGGCACATGTTCGCCGGTGAGAGCGTCGACGACCCGCCGGTCCCCTATCGGGGTCTCGAGGCAGGCAGTTGCCCAACCATCGAGGCACTCTGGGCCGTCAGGGCCGCCCTGACTCTGGGCTGCAACCGTGATCGTCTCGGTCGTCTCGGTCACCGTGATGCGGTCGCGGCGCAGGCACGAAGCGACGCTGGCTCCGATCCTGGTGGAGTCCCCATCGACGGAGACCTGCACGACCTCGACATCGCGCCAGGCGGAGCGCGACCGGACTTCGACGACGACGAGCGCAACCGCCATCACAACGACGAGCACCATTGCGCCACCGAACACCCGCTTGACGGCGAGCGTCGGCCCTTCGGGCAGTGGGTCATCGCGCACGGATCATCTCCTGGGCGTGTGGTCCCGACCCATCGGCCGAATCGACGCCAGGGCGAGCAGCGCAGGCATCAAGCTACTTGCTCCATGGAGACGTGCTCACGCACGTGCTCCCTCCCTGCGCCGGGTCGCGCAGAGGATCACGACGACGCGGGTCGGGCACGATCGACCAGGCCGTCGGCGTCGGTGAGCAGCTGCGCGGCTCCTCCGCGAGACGGTCGATGGCGGCCTCGGCGGGCACCATGCCCAGGATGGTGCGGTCGGCGACCTCGGCGGTCTCCCTCGGCGACACAGCAGCAAGCGCCCGGTTCCGCCCCGCCGACACGTCAGGGCCATGGTTGCTCGCTGGGCCGGAGGGCCCACCTCGGGAACGAAAACCCTTGCAGATCACACATACGGTGCAGTACACAGTATGTGTGATCTCGGAGCAGCTGGCCGGTGGGGTGATGGACCTGTTGGTGCTCGCCGTGCTGCGCGACGAGGAGACCTACGGGTACGAGCTCGTCGGCATGCTCGCCGACTGCGGGCTCGAGAGCGTCAACGAGGCCAGCGTCTACACCAGCCTGCGTCGCCTCGAGACCAAGGGGATGCTCACCGGCCGCCGCGAGCTCGCCGACAACGGCAAGGCCCGCAAGTACTACGCCCTCACTCCCGAGGGCTTCGCGATGCTGAAGGCCGGCGTCAGGGCCTGGACCGCCCAGTCCCGTGCCGTCGACAAGGTCCTCGCCAACCACCCTGTCCCGGGGACCCTCTGAGCGAATGCGCACCGAGCGATGACGACGACACGGCGGCGGTTTCGGCCGGTGCGACGCGGCGCCGACCCATCGGCCGAACTCGGCGCTGTCGAATGCGAGTACCTCGCCCACCTCGACGCACTCCTGCGCGACCTCCCGGCGCAGCACCGAGAGGAGCTGATCGCCCAAGCGGCAGAGCACCTGGCCGAGCGTCCACCCGCCGGGCATACCCAGGACCTGTGGAAGGCGGTGGGCAGCCCGAGCGTCTACGCCGCGGCGCTGCGATCGATACCTCCGGCCGCTGGTGCGACGCGTGCCGAACGAGCCGTCCCGGTCCGGCACAGCCGGAGGAGACGAATGCTGGCGAGCGCAATGCTGCTGGTGCTCCTGGTCGGGCTCGGCCTCGCCGTTCGCGAAGTCCGTGCCATCGATCCGCCCGTGGTCCTGAACGCGTGCAGCGGGGTCTCGGCGCAGGACGCCACGGTCGAGGAAATCCTGTTCATGACCGAATACACCGTCCAGTACCGGCAGAACGGGAGCTTCTGGTTCAGCCTGTGCCCGTTCTCCGAGGCCGACGGCGTGACGCTTCGCGCCGTGCGGCTTCCCGTGCTGCCCGACTCCATCTTGCAACCAGCGGGCCTCGTCGAGATCAGGGCCATGGGCGACGTCGACGTGCGGGCAGATCCCGAGTCGGGGTTTGCGATCGAACTGAGTGAGCTCTACGGGCTCTCCTTCCACGTCGAGTTCGACAACTGCGAAGTGCACATCGGGCGCTCCAGCCAGTGGTGGTCGGCTGTGGAGATCGAGGTCGACCGCGACGGCCAGTCCTTCACCATGCCGCTGCCCTTGGACTACGTCGTGACCGTCGAGAACACCACCCGCGACATCTGCCCCCGCGACGACGCCCGCCACGCAGCGTTCATGGAGGCGATCGGACCGGTCGATGACCGCGCCCAGATCGCCGGCCGCGACCTCTGCCGCTTCTTCGAGGGCGTCGACACCGAGCAGGAGCTGGCCGAGCGTGCGCTGTTCGATCTCCCGACCGAGCAGCGAGCCGACGTTGCCCGTGCCGCCTTCGCCGCCGACTGCCCCGACGAGGCCGAGCACCTCGACCAGGTCCTCGAACTGGTGGACCCATGAGCACACCCCGCGGCGAGCGCTGGGTCCATGCGGCTGCGAACACCCCGACGAACGTCGGAGCTGCTCCCGGAGCCAGCACCTCGGGCCATTCGGGTGGCGAGGACCGCGCCGAAGTCGGTCGAGCCGAGCGCGCCTATCTCGATCAGCTGCGCGATGCGTTGGCCGACGTACCGGCAGCCCGGCGCGACCGGCTGGTCGCGGTCGCTGCCGATCACTTGGACGAGCGTCCCCCGGCGAGCTCGTTGCCCGAACTCTACGACACGCTCGGCACACCGTCGACCTACGCCCGGATGCTCCGAGATCTCCCGGCCTCGGAGACCGACGACCGCTCCCGACTCGCCCGCGTGCTCGGCAGCGGGCCTCGTCGACTGCTCGCGGCGACGGCAGCCGTGGTTCTGGTCGTCGGCGGCGCGCTGGCCATCCGGTCGGCCGGCTCCGTCGACGCGCCGACCGTCTCCAACGCCTGCGCCGGGGTCTCGGCGGCCGGCGTGACCGCACAGACCGCAGCAGGGGTCACCGAGTTCAGCGTGCGCTACGAGCACAACGGCAGCTTCACGTTCGGCATCTGCCCATCGTCACCCGATGGCGCGGTGCGCCTGCGCGGGGTCCGCGTGGTCGCAGCGCCATTGGCGCTGGCCCAGCCGGCCGGCTGGATCGAGATCACCGACAGCGCAGGTGACGCGCTCGTCGTGCAGGACCCCGCTGATGGCCTCGACGTCCCCCTCTCCACGATCAACGAGTTGATCGTCCACGTCGAGTTCGACAACTGCGAGCACCACTCGCCCGGCTGGACGGAGTCCTTCAGCGACGTCGAGATGGATCTCGAACACGGTGGGAGGACCTTCGTCGTCGAGGTGCCGCTGGGCTACGTCGTGTCGGTCTCGAACGCCGCGCCGTCGGCGTGTCCCGCCCTTGGACGCGGGTCGGGCACCATCGACCAGGCCGCCGGGATTGGCGGCCCGGTCGACGCCGCCGCGGCCCGCGACCTCTGCCGCTTCTTCGAGGGCGTCGACACCGAGCAGGAGCTGGCCGAGCGTGCGCTGTTCGATCTCCCGACCGAGCAGCGAGCCGACGTTGCCCGTGCCGCCTTCGCCGCCGACTGCCCCGACGAGGCCGAGCACCTCGACCAGGTCCTCGAACTGGTGGACCCATGAGCACACCCCGCGGCGAGCGCTGGGTCCATGCGGCTGCGAACACCCCGACGAACGTCGGAGCTGCTCCCCGGACCCCCACCTCGGGGCATTCGGCTACCGACGACCGCCGCTACCGCGCGGCATCCGAGCGCCTGTGGGGCGCCGAGGCGGCCTACCTCCGCGATGTCGCCAAGGCCCTCGCCGACGTCGCCGAACCCCATCGCACGCGGCTGCTGGCCGACGTCGCCGCACAGCTGGCCGCACGACCGAGCGCCGCCGTGCCTCAGGAGCTCTGGCGGGACCTCGGCGAGCCCTCGAAGTTCGCACGGGAACTGAAGCGCACACTCCCCCAACCGACTCCTCCTCGGCCGTGGATGCAGAGCGCACTCCAGCGCACGTGGGTGATGCTCGGCCTGGCAGGTGCAGCTGTGGTGGCCCTCTTCGCGTTGTGGCAGTCGGTCCACCACATCGAACCGCCCGCCATCTCGAACGCCTGCGGCGGGGTGGGCGGAGTGTCCGTTGCGGTCGAGAACAGCGGCAGCTCCACGACTTACAGGATCGACTATCGACAAGGCGGGCGATACAACCTCCAGATCTGCCCCGTCCTCGCGGAACGGATCGACCCGAGCGAGGTCGAGCTGGTGGGAGTGCGCACATCGAACGGACTGTCTTCGCTGAGCCACATCGCCCTCTCGACCGTGGAACCCCGACGCAACGTCGTGGGTCGCTTCAATTCCATCGAGCCGATCGGCCGCAGCTTCGGCGACTTCTCCGGGCTGTGGTTGTGGATGGAGTTCGACTTCTGCGGAAACGGAGGCCGAAACTCCGCGTGGGGTCTCAGCCCGATCGAGTTCGATGTCCGCTACGCAGGCCGATCGTTCACGGTTCCCGTCGATCTCGGTTCCATGGCCATGGTGCGCGCTCCGCGACGCGCCGAGTGCCCCACCGACGGACGCGATGTCCGATCCGTCCTGCGCCAGATCCTGGCGCGCTCCCACCCCGACGAATGGAGCGAACGGCTGGACACGCTGCTGAACATCGAGGCCGAGGCCGCAGCAGACCTCTGTCGCGGCTTGCGTGACGGAGCGCGCGGCCTGCCGGCAGAGCGACGCGCCGTCTTCTCGCTCCCGGACGAGCGCATCGAGCCCGTTGCGATGGCCGGCGTCCGGGTCGTCTGCCCCGATCGACGAGAGCAGGTCGCAGACCTCCTCGACGAGCTCACGCCCTGAGCGAGCGCGAACGACCGTCAGCCGAGGCGCGCTCGCCGTTGTGACGCCCGGGACTCTCCCGTTCGGGACTGGCGATGCGCTGAGGATCGAGGAGGCGGAACGCAGCGAGCGCAGCCTCGAGTGCGGCGTCGGGCCGTCGCGGTGTTGGGTTCAGGGGCCGTGGCGGGTGATGGGTGTGGGTGGGTCGATGATGCGGTCGAGGGTGCCGTCGGGGCGGCACAGTCGCAGGGTGCGGTCGGGGTCCATGGTGAGGGTCCAGCCGCCGTGGTGGATGCGGTGATGCCAGGTGGTCGAGATGGGTATGAGGTTGTGGAGTTCGGTTTCGCCGTGGGGATGGAATGGTGTGTTGACGTGGTGGATCTCGCAGCTGTGGAACGGGGTGGCGCCGTCGATGGGGCAGGTGGGGTAGAGGGCGCGTAACTGCAGGCGTTGGAGACGGGTGGCGTGGCGGCGGCTGCGTCCGACGCGGGTGGGTTGGCCGAGGTGGTCGTAGAGGATGAGGTACCAGTCGGCGTCACAGGCCCGTCGTTGCGCGGCGCGTGGATCGATGGGGCGGCCTTGCCAGGTCTCGGAAACCGACGCGTGGTGGGGGCCGTGGGCGAGCGTCGCCGCGTCCACGATGATCCCGACCGCCAGGTCCGGTCCCATCACCCACTCGTCGCCGCCACCGGCACCGGCACCGGCGCCAGGCGGATTGTCATGCGCCGAATCCCGGAAGGCTTGGGCTTCACTCGTACCCGGGTCGTCGAGCCTGATCCCGCACAGCAGCTCGAACGCGGCGACTGCCCGGTCGTTGGCGGTGATCTTGCGTTGCCCGGCTGGGCGCCGGCTCGCGATCTCCCGGGCGCGTGCGGTGACTGCTGCGTCCATTCGGGCGCCGCGCTCGTCGTCCATCGACGCCGCGACCGCCCAGGTCCCGTCGGGGCGTTGGAACATCGTCCACGCCGCCGCAGCCTTTGCCCGTTCCGCCGCCGACAGGCCGTCGTCGTCGGGCGGGTCCGCCACCTTGACCAACAACTTGGCCAGCCAGGTCCGGAACGCCTCGGGTCGTAACAGCGCCGCGTTCGACGCGATCTCCCGATCATGGGCCGCGAGCCGGCCCTTCTCGGTCGGCGACAACCGGCTCAGCCGCTCGGCGAGATGATCAGCGTTCTCGGTCCTCGCCGTCCCCGACTCTGCACCCGCGCCGGACTCGGGGAGATCCTGACGAATCTCGCCACGCGCCGAATCCTTGGCCTGGGTCTGTTGTGACTGTTCGCCATCGGGATCCGTCAGATCCTCCGGGCTCGGAGACGACCCCGACTCCTGACGCCGCTTCGCCTCCACCGACACCGCCGTCGCGAACGCCGCCAGGTCACGCCGCCCGCGGGCGATCGAGCGGCCCAGATCGGCCAGGCCTGTGTCGTCGAGGACCGTGAGATCCGCGTTGCGCCGGGCGGCGAGATCAGCGAGCACCGTCATGACACCCACAGTACTGAGGGGGTGTGACAGTGAACCCGAACACTCGAGAGAGATCCGCAGGACACGCCTCGACGATCGGCGCCGGTACCCCGGGCGAGTGCGCATATGGGCCGGCGTCTTCGAATCGTCTGCGTGCCAACGCCGCCGACGGCTATCCCGGTTTCGTCATCGACCGATCACTCGGATGGAGCGAAGGCCGCGTTGCCGCGGTCGAATTGCTCGATCAGGTCTCGTCAGCCGCAGCGACGACCATCCATGGCGGCGCTTGACCGCTCCACGTTTGTGACGGTTTTGCACACGCTCGAGCGTGTGCAAGACCGTCACAAACGTCAGGGGGCTCCCCCGTCCGGTCGAGCGAGTCGTTGGGAGTCGTGGCCCCTACCGTTGCTGTCCGTGGAGGACCCGGCTGCGATCACGCTTTTGCGCGACAAGCTCGCAGGCCTCGACGCGCCCGTGCGGCGGCGCTTCGCCAAGCGACTCCGAGGCGCCGAGCGCATCGCCGACCCGGAGCGGCGCGCCGCAATCCTCGCCGTGGTGGCCCGCGATCTCGACGAAGCGCTCGCCGTCTCGGCCCGGCCTGCCGAGAGCGACAGCGAAGGCAACGGCGCTGGCGGCGGCACGACAACCGACGGGCGCGCCGAAGTCGACTCCTCCGGTGATCCGGAGGGTGATGTCCGCCCCACCACCGGCGACGACCGAAACACCGCGGACGGCGACGCCCCGACCACCGGCGACGCGGCGCGCTCCGGCGACGCCCCGACCGTGGCCGGCACCGCAGGTGCCGACCGACCCGCCGACCGAGGCGGCTCCGGCCGCGGCAAACGCAACCGGCGCACCCGCCGAACCTCCGGTGCCGACGGCGCAGGTAGCTCGGCACCGACCGGCGAGGGCCGGTCGCTGGGGTTCGCCGTCACGTATCCGTCGGAGCTGCCCATCTCGGAGCGACGCGACGATCTGCTCGCCACGATCCGTGACCACCAGGTGGTCATCGTCGCCGGCGAGACCGGATCAGGGAAGAGCACCCAGCTGCCCAAGCTGTGCCTCGAGCTCGGTCGGGGCCGTCACGGCCTGATCGGCCACACCCAGCCCCGCCGCATCGCAGCCCGCTCGATCGCCGAACGCGTCGCCGACGAACTCGGCCAGGCCGCGGCCGACGCCGCCACGCAGGCCGCCGGCGCCGATGCAGGCGACGCCGATGCCCATACCAACGCCCACGCCCTCGCAGCCGATGCAGCCAACGCCACCACGCAGGCCGACGCTGTCTCCCACACCGACGCTGCCTCCCAGACCGTTGCAGCCGACGCCACCACGCAGGCCCACGGAGCAGATGCAGGCGACACCACACCAGTCGTCGCGCCAGAGCCGGAGGTCGAGCCCGACACAGGCGACGTCCCGCCGGACGCCGAGCTCGCACAGCCCAGCGCCACCACAGTCGACGTGGCGAACGCCGCCAACGCCGCCATTCCGGCGACCGGCCAGCCCGCCGCCGGCGTCGGGACCGCCGCCGGGGCCACCTCCCCCGTCGCCACGAGAGCGCCTGACGAGCCCGCCGCCACCGTCGGAGCCGGCACCCCGACGGTCGGCGGGCCCGACCCCGCCGGCGAGGCGCAGGTCACCGACGTCGACACCGGCGACCGGTCGGCCGCCGGTCCCACCGCCGAACAGGTCACCCGCGCCGGGAAGGTCGGCGGCGTGGTCGGCTACGCGGTGCGCTTCACCGACGAGGTCGGGCCCGACGCCATGGTCAAGCTCATGACCGATGGCATCCTGCTGGCCGAGATCCAGCGCGACCGCCGCCTCAGCCGCTACGACACGATCATCATCGACGAGGCCCACGAGCGCAGCCTCAACATCGACTTCCTCCTGGGCTACCTGCGGCGCCTGCTGCCCGAACGCCCCGACCTCAAGGTCATCATCACCTCGGCCACCATCGACACCGAGCGTTTCTCCACCCACTTCGCCGACGCACCCATCGTCACGGTGTCAGGGCGCACCTACCCCGTCGAGGTCCGCTACCGGCCCCTGATCGACCCGGCCGACCCCGACCGGGCAATAGACCAGACCGACGGCATCTGCGCCGCCGTCACCGAGCTCGTCGACGACCTCGACGGCGACATCTTGGTGTTCTGCTCGGGCGAGCGCGAGATCCGCGACGCCGCCGATGCGTTGCGCGACCTCGCCAAGACCGATCGGCGCCTGTCGGGCACCGAGATCCTCCCGCTCTACGCCCGCCTGTCGGCCGCCGACCAGCACCGGGTGTTCTCGTCGCACAAGGGCCGACGCATCGTGGTGGCCACCAACGTCGCCGAGACGTCGTTGACCGTTCCCGGCATCCGCTCGGTCGTCGACCCCGGCACCGCCCGCATCTCCCGCTACAGCCGCCGCACCAAGGTGCAGCGCCTGCCCATCGAGGACATCTCCCAGGCGTCGGCCAACCAGCGGTCGGGCCGCTGCGGCCGCCTGGGGCCGGGCATCGCCATCCGGCTCTACGCCGAGGACGACTTCGACGAACGCCCCGCCTTCACCGAACCCGAGATCCAGCGCACCAACCTGGCGTCGGTCATCCTGCAGATGGCCGCCCTGGGCCTGGGCGACGTCGAGGCGTTCCCGTTCGTCGACCCGCCCGACACCCGATCGATCCGCGACGGCATCGCGCTGCTCGACGAGCTCGGCGCTGTCGACGCCGACCAGCCGGTCGGCACCCGCCGCTGGCTGACCCCGGTCGGCCGCCAGCTGGCCCGGCTACCCATCGACCCGCGCCTCGGTCGCATGCTGCTGGCCGCTGCCGACGAGGGCTGCCTGCGCGAGATGCAGATCATCGTCGCCGCCATGTCGATCCAGGATCCCCGCGACCGCCCCACCGAGCACCGAGAGCAGGCCGACCAGCTGCACGCCCGCTTCCGTGACCCGGACTCGGACTTCCTCGCCTACCTGCACCTGTGGGAGTACCTCCAGACCGAGCGCCGGGCGGGATCGTCCAGCCGGTTCCGGCGCCTGTGCCGCAACGAGTTCATCCACTACCTGCGGGTGCGCGAATGGCAGGACCTGCACACCCAGCTGCAGCGGGTCAGCAAGGACCTGGGCCTGGCCCGCAACCGCGAGCCCGCCCATCCCGACGCCGTCCACCGGGCGCTGCTGGCTGGGCTGTTGTCCCACATCGGCGTGAAGGACCGCGACACCCCCGAGTACCGGGCCGCCCGCAACGCCCGCTTCATGATCGCCCGGGGTTCGACGTTCTCGAAGCGCTCGCCCCGTTGGGTCATGGCCGGCGAGCTGGTCGAGACCAACCGTCTGTGGGCCCGGGTGATCGCCCCGGTGCGCCCGGAGTGGATCGAACAGATCGGCGACCACCTCGTCACCCGCACGTACTCCGATCCGTGGTGGGACGCCGAGCGCGGCGCCGCCATGGCGCACGAATCGGTCGCCATCTTCGGCATCCCGTTGGCAGCGAACCGTTCGGTCCAGTACGCACGTATCGACGCCGACTACGCCCGGGAGCTGCTCATCCGCCACGCGCTCGTCGGCGGCGAGTGGGAGACCCATCACACCTTCGTCGCCCACAACGCCGCCGTCGTCGAGGAGGTCCACGCCCTCGAGGCCCGCCTGCGCCGCGGCGACCTGCTGGTCGGCGAGGACGAGATCTTCGACTGGTTCGACCAGCGCATCCCCGACGACATCACCGACGTCCGCCGCTTCGACCGCTGGTGGAAGAAGGAGCGGGAGCGCACGCCCGATCTGCTCGACATGGGCCTCGACGACCTGTTGGTCCCCGACCTCGACGACATCGACGACAGCGGCTTCCCCGAGGTGTGGCACCACCGCGACCTCGACCTGCACGTCGCCTACGAGCTCGACCCGGCCAGCCACCTCGACGGCATGAACATCGACGTGCCCCTCGGCGCACTCAACCGCATCGACCCGGCGCCGTTCGACTGGCTGGTGCCGGGGCTGCGGCGTGAGCTGATCACCGAGCTCATCCGCACCCTGCCCAAGGCGCTGCGCAAGCAGTTCGTGCCCGTCGCAGAGACCGTCGACGCCGTGCTCGCCCGCCTCGATCCCGACGGTGCGCCGCTGCTCGAACAGCTCAGCCGGGAGCTGTCACGCCAGGAGAGCGTCGTGGTCCCGGCCGACTCGTTCGCCATCGACCGCATCCCCGCGCACCTGCGGCCGACGTTCCGTGTGGTCGACGAGCGCGGCGTGATCATCGCCGACGGCCACGACATCGAGGCCCTGCGCGAGCTGCTGGCCGAGGACCTGCGGGCCAGCCTCAGCGCGTCGACGCACGGGATCGAACGCCGTGGCCTGACCGACTGGGACTTCGGCGAGCTGCCCCGGGTGGTCGAGACCGATGCGCCCGGCCACGTCGTGCGGGCCTACCCGGCGTTGGCCGACGAGGGCGACACCGTCGGCGTACGCCTGCTGGCCACCGCCGAGGAGCAGGCCGACGCCATGTGGCTCGGCACCCGCCGGCTCCTGTTGCTGAACCGCCCGTCGGTGTCGAAGCAGCTGCGGGCCGTGCTGACCGACGACGTCAAGCTGGCGCTGGTGACCTCGCCGTATGCGTCGCCGAGCGCCTGGTTCGACGACTGCCTCGCCGCCGCCGTCGACGCCATCATGATCGACGCCGGCGCCCCGGTCTGGAACGCCGTCGACTACGAACGGCTGCGCGTCGCCGTGCGCGACCGCCTGCCCCGGGTGGTCACCGACGTCGCCAAGGGGTCGGCGGCGATCCTCGGCGAACGCCGCGCCATCGAGGTGGCGCTCTACGACCTGACGGCCCCGCAGTTCGCCGACGCCAGCACCGACATGGCGACGCAGCTGGCGTCGCTGACCTACCCCGGGTTCGTCACCGGCGTCGGCGCCGACCGCCTGGCCGACGTCCGCCGCTACCTGTGGGGCATCGAGCGCCGCATCGAGGCCCTGCCCGAACGGGTGGCCAAGGACCGCGAGGCAATGCTGCGCTGCCGCGGCCTCGAGGCCCAGTGGGACCGCGCGGTCGAGGCCCACGGCCTCACCCCCGAGCTCGAAGACGCCGCCTGGATGCTGCAGGAGCTACGCATCTCGGTGTTCGCCCAGTCCCTCGGCACCAAGGGCACCGTCAGCGAGAAACGCATCCGCGCCCTGCTGGGCTGACGTACCGCCGCGCCGCCGACCGCCAGGCCACGGACCGCCGGGGTGACTGCCACGCCGCCGACCGCCGGGCCACGGACCACCAGGCCACGGACCGCCGGGCCACGGACCGCCGGGCCGCTGACCGCCGGGCCGCTGACCGCCGGGCCGCTGACCGCCGGGGTGCCTGCCCGCCGCCGACCCGCCACGCCACCAGGCCCACCGCCGGGCCACGGACCGCCGGGCCACGGACCGCCGGGCCGCTGACCGCCGGGCCGCGGACCGCCGGGGTCAAGTCGTACTTTCAACCAACTCTCGGCCGGTACGCCGCCAGGCCGCCGCGTGCGGAGTTGGTTGAAAGTACGACTTGACCCCAGTAGTTGCAGCGCCGCGGCCTCACCAACCTGGAGTTGGTCGACCGCAAGGCTTGACCCCCAGTAGTTCCCCCACCAGGTCCAGCGCCCCGTGGTTCAGGAGGAGAGCGCGGCGGCGAGGCGAGTGAGGCCGCGCTCGTCGGGGACGGCGATGCGGACGGCGTCGGGGTGGCCGAAGCTCCCACCGGAGCGCACCAACACCCGCCGCGCCGCCAGGGCGTCGCGCAGGCCGGGGGCGTCGGGGATCCACACGTAGTTGGCGGCCGCAGGCTCGGCGATCAGGCCGTGGTCGGCCAGCAGCGTCACCAGCTGCCGACGCAGCTCGGCGATGCCGTCGCGCCAGCCGACCGGATCGGCCAGCTCCACGAGGTCCGGGAGTACGGCCGACTCGAGGCCGCCGACCGACCAGCGGGGCCGCAGCGCCCGCACCGCGTCGGCGCCACGATCGTCGGGGGCGATCACGTACCCCATCCGAAGGCCGGGACAGGCGAAGGCCTTGGTCAGCGAACCCATCACCCAGCAGCCGGCGTCGCCGCGCGTCCAGCGGCCCGTGGCCAGCACGTAGAAGGCCTCGTCGCGCACGAACGCCGTCTCGCCATCCGCAGCCAGCCGACCGGTGGGGTTGTTCGGGTCCGACATCCACCGGGGCTCACCCGGCTCGCAGCGGGCGAGGTGGCGTCGGTACAGCGAGAAGTCGCAGTCGTCGGCCCAGCCGACGGGGTGCAGCGCGGCGACCAGGGCGATCGCCTCGGCGCCGCCGTTGGTGAGCACCAACCGTTCGGGTTCGACGCCGACCATCTCGGCCACCGCCGCCGTAGCAGCCGTGTCGTCGGGGTAGCGGCCGAGCGCATCGAGGTGCCGGACGACGATCGGAGCCACGTCGGGGGCGCACGGGTTGAGGCTGGCCGACAGGTCGAGCACCTCGTCGATGTCGACTCCGAGCGCTGCGGCCAGGCGGGCCCCGTCCCCGCCGTGATCCCCCACCGGCACTCCCGTCATCATCGGCACCACACGGCAGAGCGCACCGGCTCACTCGTCATCGCCGGTCCCCGACCCGCCGACACCACACGACCCACGGGCGCAGCCGTCATCACCGCACCGCCGCCGAGCTCGGCGACCGGCCCCATCGCCACCGGAACCGGAGCCGCCAACACCACACGACCCGCCAGCACTCCCGTCATCGCCGGCTCCTGGTTACCCGGGCCACGACGGCGACGGCCAGGCACGCGCCGACGAACGCGAGCTCGCAGCGGTCGGCGATTCGCACCGCCGCCTCGACGTCGCCAGTCCCCGGGCGTGGCCCGACACCGAGGGTCGGTCGATGCTCGACCCGCTCGCCGTAGCGCAGCGGGCCGCCGAGCTCGCGGCCGATCGCTGCGGCCATGGCAGCCTCGGCGACGCCGGCGTTGGGCGACGGGTGCGCCGGTGCGTCACGGCGGACTGCGGCCACGATCTCCCGGCGAGCCGTCGGCACGACGGCGATGACCAGCCCGGCGAACAGCCGGGCAGGGATCCAGTTGGCGGCGTCGTCGAGGCGGGCGGCCGCGGTACCGAAGCGGCCGTAGCGCTCGCTGCGGTGGCCGACCATGGCGTCCATGGTGTTGATCGCCCGGTAGCCCAGCGCCCCGGGGGCGCCGGCGACGATCGTCCAGAACGCCGGGGCGATGACGGCGTCGACACTGTTCTCGGCCACCGACTCGATGACCGCGGCGGCGATACCCGAGGCGTCGAGCTCACTCGGGTCGCGCCCCACCAGTGCGGGCAGCGCCGCCCGCGCCCCTGCGAGGTCACCCACATCGACGGCGGCGCCGATGGTGCGCGCCGTGGTGCGCAGCTGGCGCCCGGCGGCCGACACGCCCAGCGCCACGGTTCCCGAACGCACGATGGCACCGCTCGCGAGACCGAGCGCCGTGCCGGCGAACGCATAGGCGACGCCGCGCGTCGGCCGGTCGGCCCAGACCAGACGTTCGAGGTGACCCATCAACGTCCCGAACCCGGCGACGGGATGCAGCGAGCTCGGCGGGTCGCCGAGCGTCCGATCGACCAGCAATCCCGCGCCGGCCGCGAACGCGCGGCGGGCCAGTGCGCTCATCGCGCCACCGGCCCGGCGGGAAGCCACGACCGGAGGTCGACCCCACGGCGCCGCGCGGCGGCCTCCCCCGAACGCCGGCGGCACCGGCCGGCCCAGGCAGGCGCCGACGAACCAACGGCCGCGGCACCAACGCGACGCGAACAACCGACCCCACGGCGCCGCGCGGCGGCCTTGCCCGCACGCCCGCGCCGACAGCGACCCCCGGCAGGCGCCGATGAGCTCACGGCCGGGCCGCCAGGGCGACGAGCGCCGCTGTCTCGCCCAGCACCGCCGCCGCGCCCAGCACGTCGCCGGTGAACCCGCCGATCCTCCGGTACGCCAGAGCGGCCACCGCGGCCATGACCACCACGACCACGACGCCGGCCACAAGGCCACGCCAGCCGTCGGCCACGACCAGCAGGGCCAGTGCAGGAAGCGCCCACAGCGCCAGCCATCGGGACGCGCCGCCGAGGAACCCGCTGGCGAGCCCGCTCGCGCGGGCGTAGGGCAGCACGGCCGGGATCACCGCCATGCCGGTGCGCGACAACATCCAGATGGGCGCGACGACCAGGTGCGGGGCATCGATGCCGGTCCACGCCGCCCATCGCACCAGCAACACGATGGTCACCGTCACCAACGCGAACGCGCCGATGTCGGGGGCGCGCATGACGTCGAGTCGACGCTCGGCCGGCAGGTGCGGCAGCAGGCCGTCGGCACTGTCGGCCAGCCCGTCGACGTGAATAGCGCCGGTGAGCGCGAGCTCGAAGGCCACCACGATCGCCACCGCGACCGCGATCGGCCACCACTGCTCGGCCAGCCACCACACACCGGCGACAGCCGCGCCGATGGCCAACCCGACCACGGGGAACCACTGCATCGTCCGCCGATCGGGCGGGCGGGCGCCGCCGACGACGGTGAGGAACCCCAGCGCGCTCAACACGTCGGCGCGTCCGCGGCCACGTTCAACACGGGGGCTCCCCTGCGGGCGGCAGCTCGATGGCACGTCCCGCCACGACGTACAGCACTCGATCGGCGATGGCGGCGACCTGCTGGTTGAGCGTGCCGAGCGCATCGACGAAGCGGCGACCGATCGCGCTCTCGGGATGCACCGATGCACCCACTTCCTCGCTGACGAGAACCGTCGCCGCGCGACGGGCCGCCAGCGCGTCGAGCAACGGCCGGGCGTCGACGACCAGGTCGGGGTGCGACGTCACCCACGTGCCGAGCGCATCGACCAGCACCGGGCCCGGTGTCGACGCCAGTGCCGCCGGGAGGTCGCCCGGCGCCGGGCACTCGATGGTCCGCCAGCCCGGCGGCCGGCGGTCGCGGTGGGCCTCGATGCGGGCCGCGTGGTCGGCGTCGCCGGGATCGACCCACGCCGTCGCCAGGTAGGTGATGTCGTCGCCGCACGCGGCGGCGATGCGCTCGGCCACGACCGACTTGCCCGATCGGGTTCCCCCGATGACCAGGGTGATCAATGCCGCTCCAGTCCGGCGACGACCGCAGCGTGGGTGGCACGGGCCAGGCGGGCGCCCCACTCCGAACGCGGCCCGGCGAACGCCTCGGGTTCGCGCCCGCGGTCGGCGACGCCACTGTGGCCGCTGGCGCTCGGCCAGCAGACGACGACGGCGTCGGATGCCGTGCCGGTGCCGGGCACGCCGGCTTCGAGCAGCGCCTGCGCCTTGGCCTCGGTGATGGTCATCACCGCGTTGACCGCAGCGGCGTCGGTCAACGCGACCGGCAGCTGCGCGACGATGTTGATCGTCCCCGGGCGATACCCCGTCGCCCCGATCTCGCCGGCCGGGCCCCCGGACGTGGACGACGCGGCGGTCGGCCAGCGAGCGAAGGCACCATCGACGTCGGCCGCCCACGTGGGCCGGGTGACCCCGACGGTCGCATCGACACGCAGGCCATGGTCGACGACCGACTGCACGTGACCGACGTCGAGCGCCGTGAGCAGCGCCGCACCGGTACCGCCGAGACCCAACGACGCTGCGACCTCGGCCGCGTGGACATCGAGATCGGTGCGGGCGTAGTCGGCGTCGACACCGATGTTGAGCAGCCAGTCGATGCAGACGCGGCCACCGCCGACCGGCGCCGACGACAGGCTCTCGACGCCGGCCGAGGCGAACGACCAACAGAGCACCGCGCTGGTGTCGACCGAGCCGACCGGGTGCAGCTGCGGAACGACGGACGCAACGCCGACATCGTGGACCGAGCCCAGCTTCATCGGGCCATCGTCGGACATGGTGATGCGGTCGCCTCCGTTCTGCGCCGACCGATCGACGGCGTCGATCGGACCAGACTGGCCGAAGCCGCGAACGGTAGCGGGAAGCGGCGCTGCGTGAACCTTCCGCACTCGGGGCCGAAGATGACCCCGTGTGTCACCGACCGGGAGCGGGAACGCGAAGCCCGACCCCGTTCCCGCACTGCGGCGCCGAGGCCTGCGAGTGCCGGAAGTAGCCTGCCGGCGTGGTGAGCTTCGCGGACAAGCCGACGATCGTGGGCGATCGTGTCCTCCTTCGTCCGATCGTGGCCACCGATGCCGATGCCATGTGGGCCGACCTGCACGATCCCGAGGCGATCCGCCTCACGGGCACGCACACACGGTTCACCCGGGACCGGATCGACCACTGGTGCGCGAGCCGTGTCGACCAGCCCGGCCGCCTCGACCTCGCCGTCGTCGACCGCCGCAGCGGCGCTTGGGCAGGCGAGGTCGTCATCAACGACTGGGATCCCGACAACCGGTCGTGCGGGTTCCGGATCGCGCTCGGGCCCGGCTGCCGCGATCGTGGGCTCGGCACCGAGGCCACCCGCCTCACCGTCGATCACGTCTTCGACCGCATCGACGATCCGCCGGTCAACCGCCTCTCGCTGGAGGTCTTCGCCTTCAACGCCCGTGCGGTCGCCGTCTACGAAAAGATCGGTTTCCGCCGAGAAGGCGTTCTGCGTGAGGCCCTGCAATGGGACGACGAGTTCCACGACGCAATCGTCATGAGCATCCTTCGCCACGACCGGACCAGCGACGCCGGGTAGTACCGGCGAGCCGCTCGGGTCGACGAGCAGCGGCATCTGCCCGTGCCCCGCTGCCGGACCCCGACCTCAGTAGTCGATGCCCTTCTTGGCGACGATGCCGTTGTCGTATGCGTGCTTGATGACGCGCATCTCGGTAGCGGTGTCGGCGACGTCGAGCAGCGCCGCCGGCGCGTCGCGCCCGGTGGCCACGACGTTGACCTTCGGGCTGCGGGCGGCGATGGCGGCCACGACCTCGTCGGTGCCGATCCAACCCCAGTTCATCGGGTAGGTGATCTCGTCGAGCACGACGAGTCGGTGGCTGCCCGTCGCCAGCAGCTCGGAGGCGTGACGCCACGCCTCGCGGGCGACGGCCTGGTCCTCGGTCAGGTCCTCGCTGTCCCAGGTGAAGCCCTCGCCCAACGCCCACCAGTCGACACCGAGCCGGCGGCCGACCTTCTCCTCGCCCACCTGCCACGAACCCGACTTCAGGAACTGCACGACCGCGACGGGCCAGTCCCGCGCGACCGAACGCATCACGATGCCGAACGCGGCGCTCGACTTGCCCTTGCCGTCGCCGGTGTTGACCACCACCAGCGACTCGGCGCTGCGCAACCCGTCGGGGCGGGGGTCGTCCACCGGCGGCTCGACCATGGCCGCCCCGGTCTCATCGAGGTCGTCGGCGACGGCACCGACGCCGTCGGCGGAAGCCCCGGCGGAGCCGACGTCGGCATCGTCACCGGCGCCGTCGGTTTCGGGTTCGGGGTGATCGGGCACAGGGACTCCTCGGTCGCAGACGCGACCCGAACCTACCGCTCGGCACACTCTCCACGACCTGCCCGGAGGCGTGACCAGGGACTTTGCCGACATCGCATGCGCCGGGCTGAGTACCATCGTGCAGCGGCGGCGCAGTTCCGGCTGCGGCACCGAGAGACGAGACCCATGACCGACCCTCGCTACTGCCCACATTTCCATCACACCATCGAGCTCCTCGGCCGCCGCTGGACCGGCGTGATCCTGCGGGTGCTCGCGGCCGGGCCGGCCCGCTTCGGTGACATCAAGACCAACGTGCCGGGACTGTCGGATCGTCTACTCACCAATCGGCTCGGCGAACTCGAGGCCGAGGGCCTCGTCAAGCGCTGCCAGCTCGACGGCACCAACTGCTACGGCCTCACCTCCAAGGGCCTCGAGCTCACCCCGGCCATCGAGGCCCTCGAGGAGGTCGCCGGGAGCTGGGCCCGGCGCGAAGAACCGGCCGAACGGCCCGGGCGCATCCGCGCCGGCTGAGCAACCGGCATCCCCGCTCCATGACAACCGGCCCCAAGACGGTCGCGTTCTTCCACGCCCATCCCGACGACGAGGCCATCTTCACCGCCGGCACCATGGCCCGCCTCGCCGCGGATGGACACCACGTCGTGCTCGTCATGGCCACCGGAGGCGAGCACGGCCTCGGTGCGTCCAACTGCGGCGACGGATTCGATCGCGGGGCAGTTGGCGCCATCAGGCGCATCGAGACCGAACGCGCTGCGGCCATCCTGGGGATCGCGACGGTGATCGCCTGCGGGTTCGAGGACTCCGGCATCGACGGCGAGAACCCCGACGGCCTCGCGCACCAGCGCACCGACCACGCGGCCGACCGGGTGGCCGAGTTGCTCGGGGCCCACGACATCGGGCCCGACGTGTGGGTGACCTACGACCCGCGTGGCATCTACGGCCATCCCGATCACATAGCGGTCCACGAGATCGGACGGGCTGTGGCCGAGCTGACCGCACCGGCGACGCTCTACGAGGCCACCGTCGATCGCGAGTACCTGCACTTCGTCGAGACCCACGTGGTGATCGAGGCGGGCCTGCCCGACCATCCGCGCGAGCTCGGTCTGGCCGGCACCGACCTGGGCTCGGCCACCCTCGAGGTCGACGTCGAACTCGACGTCACCTCGATGCTCGACATCAAGCGCGCGGCGATGGCCGCCCACGCCAGCCAGATCCCGCCGCATTCGACCGCCATGCGCATGGCGCCGGCGGCGTTCGCTGCGGTGTACGGCTACGAGTGGTACCGACGCATCGGTCCACCGAACCTGCTCGACGGGTTGGCGGCGGGCTCCACCCGCTGACGGCGCGCTCGACGTCGCGACGGGCACCGACGTCCCAGTGGGCTCCCGGCATCTCGACGGCGGGCTCGCCCGAACGGCGCCCCGCGCCGATGGCGTGACGCGGAACGGACGCTCGGCGGAGGTCCTGTGCTCTTTCGCTCGCCCTTACACCGCCGCTGCCAAAGTGTCGGTCATACGAGCGAAGCCGCTCTCCACGGTTCCTCCCGACCGTGCGATCTCGGCGCCGCCGACGACGTCCTCCCCTCCAGCGTCGCCGGCGGCGCCAAACTCTCTCCCCCGCCCTGGTCCCCTGCGAAATCTGGGACTTTGCGCGCACCAGCTGCGCGCAAAGTCCCAGATTTCGGGGTTGTAGGGGGGCGGCGATGGGCCACAATGACGGCCATGGAAATCCAACTCCGCCACAACCCCAGCTTCTCGGTCGCCCGCGCCCTGCTCGGCCCGTCCGAGACGATCCGTGCCGAGGCCGGCGCGATGATGGCCATGGCCGCCGACGTCAGCATCGAAGCCAAGATGGAGGGCGGCCTCATGAAGGGCCTCAAGCGCTCCGTGCTCGGCGGCGAGTCGCTGTTCATCACCAAGTTGACCGCCGGACCCCAGGGCGGCTGGGTCGACGTCGCCGCCAACCTCCCCGGCGATCTCGTGGTGCGCACCCTCGAACCGGGCCGCGCCCTGTTCATCCAGCGGGGCTCGTTCCTGTGTGCCGAGGAGACCGTCGAGATCGACACCAAGTGGGGCGGCGTGAAGAACCTCGTCGGCGGCGAGGGCGGGTTCCTCCTACGCGCCGAGGGCCAGGGCGAGGTCGTACTGTCGTCCTATGGTGCCATCGATCGCATGACCATCCCGGCCGGCCAGCAGGTCGTCGTCGACACCAACCACATGGTCGCGTTCGACGAGTCGGTGCAGATGGAGCTCCGCAAGGCCTCCGCCGGGACGATGAACTCGCTCAAGAGCGGCGAAGGTCTGGTGTTCGTCTTCACCGGGCCGGGCGAGGTCATGATGCAGTCCCGCAACCCGCAGGGGCTCATCTCCTACCTGGCCGCCAACCTCCCCGGGAACCGCGCCTGACCTCGTGGCCACCGACGCCACCGACGATCCCTCGATCGTCGCCCATCTCACCCGCTCCTGGGCGGCTGCAGCCGACCGGGTCTGTCTCGACCTGCCCGGCGGCGAACCGTGGACCCACGCCCAGGTCGCAGCGCGCACCGTCGCCACGGCCTCGGCGCTCGCCGCTGCCGGCGTCGGCCCGGGCGACCGCGTGGTCGTGCAGGTGCCCAAGCGCCGCGAAGCCGTCGCGCTGTACCTGGCGACGGTCGCCATGGGCGCCGTCTTCGTGCCCGTCAATCCGGGCGCCGCACCGGCCGAACTCGCATTCATGGTCGAGGACTCCGAGCCGTCGCTGCTCGTGGTCGGCGATCTCGCCGACCGCCCGGCGACGCTCGCCGCGGTGCCGACCCTGACCCTCGGTACCGACGGGACGGGCACCCTCGCCGACGCCGCGAACGACGCCCGCTGTGCGGGCACGGCTGTATCAGGCGCATCGGGCTCGGCCGGACCGGGCGCGGCGGGCTCGGGCGTCACGGCCGCTTCGAGCAGTACCGCGTCAGCCGCGTCAGGTGCCGACGCAATCGCGGCGCTGGCCGATCTCGTCGCAGCCGCCGGGCGCGGGCCCGACGATCTGGCGGCGATGCTGTACACGTCGGGCACCACCGGTCGCCCCAAAGGCGCGATGCTCACGCACCGGGGACTCGTCGCCAACGCCCGGGCCCTGGTCGATGCCTGGGGGTTCACGGCCGACGACGTCCTCGTGCACGCGCTGCCGATCTTCCACGTCCACGGGCTGTTCGTGGCGTTGCACTGCGCTCTGGCCACGACGGCGCACGTGCGGTTCCTGCCGCGCTTCGACGTCGACGCCGTGGTCGATGCCCTTCCGGCGTCGACGGTGTTCATGGGCGTGCCCACCCACTACGTCCGCCTGCTCGACGACCCTCGCCTGAACGCTGACACGTGCGCGTCGATGCGGCTGTTCACGTCGGGTTCGGCGCCGATGACCACCGCCACCCATCAGCGGTTCACGGCCCGCACCGGTCACCGCATCGTCGAGCGTTACGGGATGACCGAGGCCGGCATCATCACCACCAATCCCCTCGACGGCGACCGGGTGCCGGGCACCGTCGGCTTCGCGCTCGACGACGTGGAGTTACGGGTCCGCGCCGACGGCTCGGCCTGCAAGCCGGGCGAGACCGGCGTGGTGGAGATCAGCGGGCCGCACCTGTTCGCCGGCTACTGGAACCTGCCCGACCGCACGGCCGAGGCCCACACCGACGACGGCTGGTTCGTCACCGGCGACGTCGGGTCCCTCGACGACGAGGGCCGCCTCTCGCTCGAGGGGCGCTCGGGCGACATGATCATCACCGGCGGCGAGAACGTCTACCCCAAAGAGATCGAACAGCACCTCGACACCATGGCGAGCGTCGTCGAGTCCGCCGTCGTGGGCCTCCCCCACCCCGACTTCGGCGAGGCCGTCACCGCGTTCGTCGTCGCCGACGGCGCCTTCGATCCCGCCGACGCCCTGGTGCTGCTCGACCGCTCCCTGGCCCGCATGAAGCACCCCAAGGCCTTCATCGTGGTGGACGCCCTGCCCCGCAACACCATGGGCAAGGTCCAGAAACACCAGCTCCGCACCGACCACGCCACCCACTACGACCGCTGACCTGGCAGGGGCAACGCGGGCGCTGCGGGGTGGAGTCAGCTCCCGATCAGCTCGCCGCCGACCAACCCGCCAGGCCGTCGGGACTCGGGCACCACTGGGGTCAAGTCGTACTTTCAACCAACTCGACCACGCTGCGGCCTCCAGGCTCGACGACCTGGAGTTGGTTGAAAGTACGACTTGACCCCTGCCCTTTCCGAGAACTCAGCGGGGCACGGTCGCGACGAAGGCCTCGCCCGGACCGGCGATCGACAGCGGTGGCCCGGCGGGCGACCAGGCCACCTCGCCGACGGCGAGCGCGACGTCAGCGCCTGCACCCTCGCCCGAACGCAGCTGGACCGAGCCGTCGGTGACCACGACGATCGCCGGGCCCGCCAGCGTCACGGCGTCCGGCCCCGAGTCGGCCCCAGCCGGTCCCGAGTCGCCCACAGTCGATCCCCCGCTCTCGGCGCCGCCGCCGGCGAGGCGGGTCAGGGCGAACTCGGGGACGGGAGCGTCGTAGGTGTGGACCGCTGCTGCGGGGCGCTGTACCGGGGCGTCGATGGGGGTGCAGTCGACGACGCGGAGCAGCTCCTCGACGTCGATGTGTTTGGTGGTGAGCCCGCCGCGCACGACGTTGTCGCTGTTGGCCATGATCTCGACGCCCGCGCCGCGCAGGTAGGCGTGCAGGTTGCCGGCCCCGAGGAACACCGCCTCACCCGGCGCCAGCACAACGTGGTTCAACAGCAGCGCCACCACCACCCCTGGGTCATGGGAGTGCGACACGGCCATCTGCTCGGCCCACCGCGCCGCCGGGGCGTGCGGGCCGTCGACGATGTCGGCGCACCCTGCGGCCACCGCGGCCACGAGGTGCGCAGCCTCGGCCGGCGTCGAGCGCAGCAACCACGCCAGCGTCGCGGCCAGCACGTCGCCCGCCGGGCCCTCGGCGTCGACACGGGCCCGCAGCTCGTCGAGCTCGCCCGACACCACGCCGCCGGCCAACGTCGCTATCAGCTCGCGGGTGGCGTCGAGGTCGCGGAAGCCGCACTTGGCCTCGAAGGGGGTGAGAGCGCAGATGAGCTCGGGCTTGTGATTGGCGTCGCGATACACCCGGGTGGGGGCATCGAGCGCGATGCCGAGATCGTTCTCGCGGGCGAACCCGCTGCGGGCCTGCTCCAGCGACGGATGCGCCTGGATCGACAACGGTTCGGCGGCTGCGAGGATCTTCATCAGGAACGGCAGCGACCCGAACCGTTCGGCCACCTCTGCGCCGAGCACCTGGGCAGCATCGTCGGCGATGACCTCGTCGAGGCGGCGGCCCGACGAGGCGACGACACTGGGCGCCCCCGGATGGGCGCCCATCCACAGCTCGGCCTCGGGCGTACCGTCGGGTGCGCGCCCCTGGAGGTCGGCGATGAACAGCGGGTCGCCCCAGTCGTAGTCACGGACGGTGCACTGCAGACGCTCGATCATCGACCCGCTCCCCGACGTCGGTCGCCGGCGCTCACCCGCCTGCCGGCCCGCTCCGGGTCTCGCGCCCGAAGCGACCGTCGCCCCCGCATCGACATGCCGATCCGCAACGCCCTGCCAGCACCTTCCATGGGCGCAGGTGTACCACGTGCGCAGCCCCCACTCGGCGAGCCCGCTCCCATCGAGCGCGAGGAGGCCGCACCGGTCGGCCCGGGCGTGCATCGAACGAACGCAGGCGACGATGGGTCCGGACCCGAGCGGGCACGCCCGATCCCAGTGCGCCCGCCGGGCCCTGTCCGGCCAGGCATCGATCGCTCCGCACGGTCGTTGGCCTCACGATGCGACCGAACTCGACCCGAGCGACCGACGACCGGCGCGTTCTACCGACCGCCGACCGGCGATCGGCGATCCGCAGGTCCGTGAGGGCCCGCGACCGGCAGGTCCGTGAGGCCCGCAACCCGCAGGTCCCGTGTCGGCCGGACGTCACGGGACGGGCGATGCCAGACTCTGCGGCGTGCCGCGCATCGAAGCGTCCTGTGTCGTCCCGGTCGATCCCGAGTTGGCGTTCGACGTGTCCCAGACCCACGGCGAGCTCCGCCTGCGGTGGGATCCCTTCATCCACTCGCAGCATCTGATCGACGCGGACCGGCCGGCCAAGGGTGTCCGCACGGCAACAGTGTCGCGGCACCGCCTGCGGATGGTCTCGGAGCAAGAGGCCTAGCGGATAGGCGAGGCGCCAGCCGAGCCTGACCGCTCGGCCGTGGCCCGAGCGGCCCGTGAGCGCAGCGAACAAGAGCGGGAGGCGACGGGTCCGGATCCGACCGTGTACGCCAATCCGCTCACCCTTTACGTGTCGTTCCGGCGCCCCACCCAGGTGGGGATGAAGATGGTCGAGGGGCCGTGGTTCTTCGAGTCCTTCGGCGGCGGGTGGTCGTTCGCCGCGGTCGACGGCGGTACGAAGGCGACGTGGCGGTACACGTTCACCGTGCGCCCGTCGTGGCTGGCCCGTGTCGCCGACCCCATCGGGATCCGGCTCCTCCGCAAGGACATCGAGGCTCGCATCGCCGCATTCGCCCGAGCCTGCGAGGACCCCGTCGTCCTCGACGCCGTTCGCGCCGGTCCAGCGAACACCGACACCACCGACTGAGCGCGTGTCGGATGCCGGAGCGACGGGCACAGCACGCCGACGTCACGGACTGAGCGCGTGCCGTGTGCCGCAGCGACGGGCACAGCGCAGCGACGGGCACAGCGCAGCGACGGGCACAGCGCAGCGACGGGCATAGTGGAGCGATGTCGCCTCGATCGATCGGTCTCTCCGACGCCCTCCAGTCCTACATCGACGCCCACTCCAGCCCCCCCGACGAGGTGCAGCGCCGCCTCATCGCCGACACCGAGGCGCTCGGGAGCGCCGCCGGGATGCAGATCTCGCCCGAGCAGGGCACGTTGTTGTCGATGCTCGTCGGGATCCTCCGACCGGCTTTCGCGGTGGAGGTCGGCACGTTCACCGGCTACTCGTCGCTGGCCATCGCCCGGGCCCTGCCGCCGGGTGGGCGCCTGTTGTGCTGCGACGTCAGCGAGGACTGGACGGCCATGGCCCGAGCCGCCTGGGCCGAAGCCGGCGTCGACGACCGCATCGCCCTGAAGATCGCGCCGGCCATCGACACGCTGCGCGCCCTGCCCGCCGACACCGTCGTCGACTTCGCGTTCATCGACGCCGACAAGAGCGGCTACACCTCCTACTACGAGGAGATCCTCGCCCGGCTGTCCCCCGACGGGATGATCGCCGTCGACAACACCTTGTGGTCGGGTGCGGTCATCGATGACACCGACACCAGCGTCGACACTGTCGCCCTCCGGGCCTTCAATGCCCACGTCGCAGCCGACGACCGCACCGTGCAGGTGATCACACCCATCGGTGACGGGCTGACGTTGATCCGGCGGCGGTGACCGCCACCGACGACCACGCCCGACCGGGCGCCGAGGCCGGAACGGAGCGCGACGACACGTCGGCCGACACGCCCGGCAGCGGTGCCACGGCGCCCGACGCCCCAGGGCGCGACGACACCGGTGCGCCCGCCGGCGACACGAGCGCACCGGCGGCGAACCCCTCGGCAGCTTCGCCGGCCGCGCCCCCGGCGAAGCCGAAGCTGGCCGACGCCGTCGTCGCGCTGAAGATCCCCGAGTTCCGCCGCTTCTGGTTCGCGGCCATCGCATCGAACAGCGGTTCGTGGCTCCAAGGCCTCGCCATGCCCTTCATCATGTACGAGATGACCCGCTCCGGCGCCTGGGTCGGCGCGTCGGTGTTCTCGATCATGTTGCCGATGGCGCTCGTCGGGCCCTTCGCCGGCCCCCTCGCCGATCGGATCCCGCGCCGGACGATCCTCATCGTGTGCCAGTCGGTCCTGTCGGTCGTCGCCTTCGCGTTCGCTGCGCTGTGGTGGTCGGGCGTCCGCAACCCCTGGGCGTACCTGGCGACGTCGGTGCTGTACGGCATCGTCAACGGGTTCTCGATGCCGGCGTGGCAGGCGTTCGTGTCCGACCTCGTCCCCCGCGAGCTCCTCATGAATGCGATCACCCTGAACTCGGCGCAGTTCAACGCCGCCCGAGCGATCGGGCCCAGCATCGGTGGCGTGGTCATCGCTGCGTTCGGCGCCGGGTGGGCGTTCGCCGGCAACGCGGTGTCGTTCCTCGTCGTGGTCGTCGCCCTGGTCAGCCTCCCCAGGCCGCAACGACGCGTCGACCAGGTGAGCGAATCGCCGCTGCGCGCCTTCGTCCAGGGCGGCCGCTACGCCCGGACCCAGCCGGGCATCCTCACCGGCTACCTCGCCGCCACCCTGCTGGCCATCTTCGGCGGCACGCTCGTGCAGGTCCATCTCGTCCTGTTCGCCGAGGAGGTCTTCGACGTCAGCGCGTTCAAGTTCGGTCTGCTCGTGTCGGCCTACGGCATCGGGGCCATCCTGGCGGCGCCGTGGCTGGCGTCGGTCGGGCCCCGCCTGAAGCGCTCGGCGGTGCTGGTGGGCGGGCTCGTGGCGTTCGGCCTCGCCGAGCTGGCGTTGGTGGCGACGACCATCTACTGGGTGGGCCTGGCGGGCGTCGTCGCCGCCGGTGCCGCGCACATCACCCTGGCGTCGACCACCAACACCACCATCCAGCTCCAGGTCACCGAGGCCATGCGCGGGCGGGTGCTGTCGATGTACCTGATGGTCCTCACCATCGGCATGCCCGTCGGCGCCATGGTGCAGGGGCCGATGGCCGACCGCTTCGGGCCCCGAGTCGTCGTCGGCGCCATGGGCTCGATGATGCTCGTCAGTGCCTTGCTGTTGTTCCTGACCGGCCGGGCCGAGACCTACGACCACGAACTCGCCGAACCATGATCCCGGCCGACCTGGCCGACGCCGTCGGTTCGGCGCTGGGATCCCGGGTCACCACCGGCACCGCGCTGCGGGGCGGCGATGTCGCCGAGGCCTACGCCGTCGACCTCGCCGACGGCCGCCGGGTGTTCGCCAAGACCCACCGCAGCCCGCCGCCGCACTTCTTCGGCACCGAGGCAGCCGGGCTGGCCTGGTTGCGCGCCGCCGACGCGTTGCCGGTGCCCGAGGTGCTCGCCGTGTCCGACGCCGACCCGGCGTTCCTGGTGCTCGAGTGGGTCGACGTCGGCGGCGGCCCTGGCGGCCGGTCCGGGTCCGGCGAGGCCGAGTTCGGTCGCGGCCTCGCAGCGCTGCACGCTGCGGGTGCGCCGTCGTTCGGCCGGGCCGACGCCCGCACGACCGGCAGCCTCGCGCTGCCCAACGACCCGTGCGACACCTGGTCCGAGTTCTACGCGGAGCGGCGGCTCCGTCCCCTCGCCCGGCGTGCCACCGACCGGGGCGCTCTGGCGCCGGGGTCGATCGCTGCGCTCGAGCGGATCGCCGACCGTCTCGGCGAGTTCGGCGGCCCGCGCCGCCCGCCGGCGCGTCTGCACGGCGACCTGTGGGCCGGCAACCGCGTCATCGACCACACCGGCCGGAGTTGGCTGATCGACCCCGCCGCCCACGGCGGCCACCACGAGTTCGACCTGGCCATGATGCGCCTGTTCGGCGGCTTCGGCGACGCCTGCTTCACCGCCTACGACGAAGCCGCTCCCCTCGACGACGGCTGGCAGGACCGTATCGCCCTGCACCAGCTGGCCCCGCTGGTGGTGCACGCCATCAAGTTCGGCGGTGGCTACGTCAACGCCGTCGACGACGCCCTCGCCCGCTACCGCTGAGCAGCAACGGCCAGCCCTGCGTCGGCTACCGCTCGCCGGCACCTCCGACCATCCCGGCCCAGCATTCGCACCACGCCAAGAACGGAAAGGCGCGCCTGCGCCCGGCGCCCTCAGCCCCGGGGGACCAGGGCGAGCTGGCGGGACTGCGCCACCAGGCGACCGGCGCTGTCCCAGAGCTCGCCGTCGGCTTCGAGGCGCCCGCCTGTCACGAACCGCGTCGTGAAGCGGCAGGCGATCGGCCCGGGCGCCGGGACGGCGCGCACGTGCACGGTGAGCTCGACCGTCGGCACCCAGGCGACCGGCAGATCCGTGTTGAACACCGTCGGCGGGAACGCATCGGCGGCGAGCAGCAGCGCAAAAGGATCCAGCGGCTCGTCGTCGGGGAGCGAGAACCAGCCCCGCATCAGCGCCCGGCCGGACCGCTCCTTCCGGAAGGGCACGTCGTCGGGATGGAGGTGCTGGACCACCTTGGTCACGAAAGGAGGCGGGAACCCCGCCTCGGGGTCGTGCTCGACACGGACACAGTCGTCGATGGGAGCGAGGTCGGATGGCATTGCGTCGACCAGCAGCTCGTCGCCGGTCTCGGACAGGCTCGTGAACGTCCCCACCAGCGCGAGCACGGGTGCGTCGCCGGCGGTCATCGTGGCCTGCACCGTTGCGTGGGCCCGACCCGACTTCGCCACCGTGCAGTCGACCGCGACCGGGCCGGGCCGGGCCGGAGACAGGTAGTGCGCGGTGAGCGAAACGGGGCGTTCGCGATTGCACGCCGCGGCCATCGCCCGGCCGGCGAGGGCCAGCAGGTACCCGCCGTTGGCGTTGCCGGCGATGTCCCACCCATGCGCGATCTCCCCGGCGTAGGCCAGGGATCCGGCGGGATCGCCGTCCGCCGGCGGGACCCGGCGCACGGCGGTGTCGGCCGAGAAACCGCTCACTGCCGGCGACCGCGGTGACGCACCAGTTCGGGTCCGATGTCCTTGGTGGTCTTCGCTCCGACGAGCGCCATGGTCTGGCGGACGCCGGCGGCGAGGAAGTCGAGCACCCAGTCGACGCCGCGTTCGCCTGCCGCGCCCAGCGCGAAGAGGTACGCCCGGCCGATCATCGCTGCGTCGGCCCCCAGGGCCACGGCCTTGACGATGTCGCTGCCGCGGCGGATGCCGCCGTCGCAGTACAACTCGGCAGCATCGCCGATGGCGTCGCGCACCGGCGCGATCAGCTCGACCGGCGACGGCGCCGAGTCGAGCTGGCGGCCACCGTGGTTCGACAATGCGATGGCCTGCACGCCGGCGTCGACCGCCAGACGTGCGTCGTCGACGCACTGGATGCCCTTGATCACGATCGGGCCGTCCCACGCGGCGCGGAACCAGTCGATGTCGGCCCACGACAACGACTGGTCGAACTGACGGTGCATGTGGTCGGCCAGGGTGACCGCGTCGCTGCCGTCCTCGGTGTCCTTGCCGACCACGTTCGCGAAACGGATGGGCTCCGAGCGCACGAACGCCCACGTCCAGCTGGGGTGGACGGCGCCGTCGACGATGGTGTCGAGCCCGATCTTGGGCGGCAGGGTGAAGCCCCGGCGGACGTCTCGCTCGCGGCGGCCCAGCACGGCGGTGTCGACGGTGATCATGATCGACTCGAAGCCTGCGTCGCGGGCCCGGTCGAGCAGCTCGCGCAGCAGGCCGCGGTCCTTCCAGACGTACACCTGGAACCAGTGCCGGGCCGCGGCCGCCGCACCGGTACCGGCAGCGGCGACTTCTTCGATCGACCGGGTGCTCATCGTCGACAACGTGTACGGCAACTGCGCCCGGGCGGCGGCCCGAGCGACCGCGAGCTCGCCCTGGGGGTCGGCGATCCGGCTGAACCCGGTGGGCGACAGGATCAACGGCAACGGAGCGGGACGCCCGAGCACCGTGGCGCCCGGGTCGATCGACGACACATCGCGCAGCACGCGGGGCACGAACTCGATGTCGGCGAACCCGGCGCTGTTGGCGGCGAGCGTGCGCTCGTCCTCGGCCGCGCCGTCGATGTAGTCGAACACCCCGGCGGGCAGGCGGCGCTTCGCCATGCGACGGAGATCGTCGACGTTGGCCGCCCGGGCCAGGCGGCGCTCGACGGGATCGAGCTGGAACTCACGGAACTGCAGGACCGACCGCAACGTCTCGAGCATGGAGGCGAGGATAGGAGCTGCGCGGGTCCGGTGACAGCGGATGCACCGCGCCCAGGACTCGCCCCACCGGGCGCCCGTGGTCCATCATGGCGTGACCGTGGTCACGCTCGCGTAGGATCACGGCCAACCGAATCGGCCGGCGGGCACCTGTCGCCCCGGCACCTGCAGCGAAAGGGACCCATACCCGTGACCCAGAACGTCGGTCAGCTCCTCACCAAGCGCGCGTACCGCGACCCGTCGGTCGAGGCTCTGTACGAACCCGCCAACGAGCGCCGGCTCTCCTTCACCGAGCTCAACGCCCGATCCAACCGCGTCGCCAACGCACTGCGCGGCCTCGGCGTCGGCGACGGCGAACGCGTCGGCCTGTTGTTGATGAACGGCGCCGAGTTCGTCGAGTCGTTCTTCGCCGTCGCCAAGGTCGGCATGGTGAACGTGCCGCTCAACTGGCGCCTCGTGCCCGACGAGCTCGAGTTCATCCTCTCCGACGCCGGCGCCAAGGTGCTGATCTTCAGCGCCGAGTTCGCCGACACCGCCGCCGAGCTCCGCAGCCGCGGCACCACCGCCATCGAGCACTGGATCCAGGTCGACGGCGAACCCGCCGACGGTGTCCTCGGCTACGACGACTGGATGGGCGCCGCCTCCGACGCCGAACCCGAAGCGTCCGGCATGGGCGACGACCTCTGCTTCATCATGTACACCTCGGGCACCACCGGCCTGCCCAAGGGCGTCATGCACACCCACGACACCGTGCTGTGGGCGCTGCTGACCATCGCCGCGACGTCGGACTTCCGCCAGGGCGACAAGTACCTCAACTCGCTGCCGATGTTCCACGTCGGCGCTCTGTCGCCGGTGATCAGCTGCGTCTACGCAGGTGTGTCGCTGACGATGATGAAGTCCTTCGACCCGACGGCGTCGTGGGACATCATCACCAACGAAAAGATCAACACCACGCTGATGGTGCCGGTGATGCTGCAGTTCATGCTGCTCACCAAGACCGACGATCACGACCCCAGCTCGCTGCGCTGGATCATGTCGGGCGCCGCGCCCGTGCCGGTCAGCCTCATCGAGACCTACGCCGCGATGGGCAGCGAGATCCACCAGGTGTACGGCCTCACCGAGACGTGTGGCCCGGCCTGCCTGATCACCTCGGCCGATGCGATCACCCGTGCGGGCTCCACCGGCAAGGCGTTCTACTTCACCGAGGTCCGGGTCGTCGACGAGGACGGCAACGACTGTGCGCCGGGCGAGCCGGGCGAGGTCTGGGTGAAGGGCCCCCACGTCATGGTGGGCTACTGGAACCGACCCGACGCCACAGCCGAGAGCATCGTCGACGGCTGGCTGCACACCGGCGACGTCGCCACCATGGACGAGGACGGCTTCGTCACCATCGTCGACCGGGTCAAGGACATGCTGATCTCCGGCGGCGAGAACGTGTACCCGGCCGAGCTCGAGAACGTGCTGCTGAGCCACGACAAGATCGCCGACGCCGCGGTCATCGGCATCCCGTCGGCCAAGTGGGGCGAGTCCCCGCTGGCGGTCATCGTGGCGAAGGAAGAGGGCCTCGAGGCCGCCGAGGTGATGGAGTTCTGCAAGGGCAAGGTCGCCCCGTTCAAGCAGATCAAGGCCGTCGAGTTCGTCGAGACCATTCCCCGCAACCCGAGCGGCAAGATCTTGAAGCGTGAGCTGCGCGAGCAGTTCGCCTACGAGGCACCGGAGTAGGGGCCTTTCGAGGAGCCGGTGCCCGGGCGGCTGCGCTGCCCGGGCACCGGC
>JBKAGO010000057.1:0-57998 GCA_046290435.1 Acidimicrobiales bacterium | reverse complement strand
GAGGCCGCGATGCCTGGGACCCCGACGACCCGGAGTTGGTTGAAAGTACGACTTGACCCCGGCCCTTCAACCAACTCGAGGCCGCGATGCCTGGGACCCCGACGACCCGGAGTTGGTTGAAAGTACGACTCGACCCCAGCCCTTGCCCCCAGCCCTTCGGCAGCGTCGGGCGGTGGCCGGTACATTCTCGGGCGTTCCGTTCAGCAACTGCCTCAGGGGGCGCCGCAACCATGTTCGACTTCAACGGCAAGACCGTGCTCATCACCGGTGCCAGCTACGGGCTGGGTGAGGTGTTCGCCAACGACTTCGCCGCCGCCGGCGCCGACCTCGTCCTCACCGCCCGCAGCGCCGAGCTCCTCGAGGCCGTCGCCGAGTCGTGTCGGGCCAAGGGCTCGAAGGTCACCGTCGTGCCCGGTGATGTCTCCGTCGAGGACGACGTGAAGCGCGTCGTGGCCGAAGGCGTCGCCGCCCACGGCAAGATCGACGCGCTCATCAACAACGCCGGCATCGCCGACATGCGTGGCGTCGCCGCGGAGCGTTTCGACGCCGAGACCTTCAACCGGATCCTGTCGGTCGATCTCGTCGGTGCCTTCTTCTACGCCCGCGAGTGCGGCCTGCACATGCTGGAGAACGGCGGCGGCTCGATCGTCAACATCTGCTCGATCATGGCCAGCGGCGGCAACGAGAACAACGTCATCGCCTACACCGCGGCCAAGGGCGGCCTGCTCAACATGACCTACCAGCTGGGCTGTGAGTGGGCCGACCGTGGCGTGCGGGTCAACAGCATCTCGCCTGGGTTCATCGTCACCGAGATGACCCGCCCCGCCCTCGAGGCGCTCGGCATGGACAAGTGGATCGCCAGCCGCACCCCGATGCGTCGCGTCGGCGAGGCCTCCGAGGTGTCCAACGCCGTGCTGTTCCTGGCGTCGGATCTGGCCAGCTACATCACCGGTGTCGATCTGCTCGTCGACGGCGGCACCAACGCCTCCAACGGCACGTACCAGATCCCGCCGATCCATCACGAGTGGAACGTCGACACCCCGATGGTGCCCTCGCCGTATGTGCCCGTGCAGCCCCGTCCCGACTGGTACGAGGCGCTGAAGCCCGGCATCCCCGGCATCCACTACCCGATGCCCGAGGGCATGGAGGGCTGAAGCAACCGCCAGGCGGACCCCGCCTCCCGCGCCCTTCAACGGCCGGTGCGCTCGATGCACCGGCCACCGAGAGCGGGACGTGGGGTCCGACCCCTGCCGGCGGAACATGGGGTCCAGCGCCTTCAGCCGGCCACGGGCGAGACCGCCGGCGCCGGCGATGTCGGGTCACCGTCCACTCAGCTGCCTGTGGCCCCGCCGGGGCCGGTCGCGGCACTGCGGGCGGCCTCGATCTTGGCGGTCGACAGCCGCGACGCCGCCCAGGCGAACACCAGCAGGTGCGCCACCGCCGCCACGGCGTGGGGTGTCCGCAGGGCGATCTCGCGTGATGCGCCGGCGTCGACGACCGTCACCAGCACGCCGCCGACGAGGCTGCCGATCGGGATCATCCCCCAGCCGAAGAACCGGTAGACGCTGTTGACCCGACCGAGCAGGGCGTCGGGAACGATGGTCTGACGCAACGCCACCGTCACGACGTTCCATGCCACCCCCACCAACGCGACGAGGACGAAGGCCGCGAACACCAGCGGCACCGACGGCACGACGGCGATGGCACCGTGGGCGGCGGCGCTGCCCAGCATCGTCAGGGCCAACACGCCGCCCGAGCCCAGCCGGTCGCTGATCCAGGACCCGGTGACACTGCCGACCACGCCCCCGACGGCGCCCGAGATGGCCAGCAGACCGAAGCCGGTGGCCGACAGCCCCAGCACGTCCTGAGCGAAGAGCACGTCGACAGCCGAGGTCATCGCGCCCAACGCGTTGAGCAGCCCGAGCGCGATGGCGAGGCTGCGCAGGAGATCGTGGCCCCACAGCCAGCGGAACCCCTCGGCGAGCTGCGTCCGGAACCGGGGCCGCTCGACGGGGGCCTCGCCGGTGGGCCGGAACGTGCCGGTCATCGACGCCACCAGCGCCGCTGCCAGGGCGAAGGTGCCGGCGTCGACCAGGAACGGCAGCGCCAACGACACCCCGATGAGCACCCCCGCCAGCGGCGGCCCGACGAAGGCGTTCATCACCATCTCGGCGCCCCACATGCGGCCGTTGGCCCGTTCGAGATCCTCCTTGGCGACGATCGCAGGCAGCAGCGTCTGGGCCGAGTTGTCACGCAGCACCTCGGCGCTGCCGAGGGCCAGGGCTGCGAGGTACAGGAGCACGAGCGCCAACGCCGCCCCTGATGGACCGGTCGCGCTGCCATCGGCCAGCGCCGCGGGGTCGGCGAGTCCGTCGGACCCCACCAGCACGATCAGGCCCACCACCAGCGTCAGCACGAAGCGGATCGTGTCCATCCCGGCGACGAGGCGGCGCCGGTCGACCCGGTCGGTGATCACTCCTGCGGGCAGCGTGAACAACAGCCACGGCAGTCTGGTGGCGACGGCGACCCCTGCGATGGCGATGGGGCTGCGGGTGATCGAGCTGGCCAACCACGGGTAGGCCACGAGGGCCAGGCCGTCGCCCAGGTTGGACACCACGCTGGCGGTCCACAGCCGGCGGTAGTTGCCGCCCAGGCTGCGCCCGCTCACGATCGAGCCGCCGACGACGCGTGCGCCGCGTCGGGGCCCGGATCAGATGACGTTGATCGCGTCCACGACGCCGGCGGCGAGGGCCTCATCACCGGTGACCGTACAGGTGTCGCGCCAATCGGAAAGCCTGGTGGCCCACGAGACGAAGTCGTGGGCGCTCGAGGAGACCGTCGCCATGGTGTCGGTCTCGGCGGACCGTCGACTGCGTCCGCGCTCATGGCGCCCGACGTCACCCGGCGACACCCGAAAGGGTGGGTGGACATCGGCGTTCCCGGCGCCGTGATGCCGTAGGTCGCCCGCGGCTGTCGGTGTGCCCGACTACGGTGCCCGCCATGACTGCACGACGAATCGTCATCACCGGCGCCTCCCGCGGCATCGGCCTCGAGATGGCACGCATCCTCATCGGCGCCGGGCACACCGTCTACGGCGCCGTCCGCAACCCCGATGGCGCCGACGCGCTGCGCGAAGCCGGCCCCGCCGGCATCTTCCAGCTCGACATCGGCGACCGCGACAGCATCGCCGCGTTCGGCGAGGCCCTCGCTGCCGAGACCGACGCCATCGACATCCTGTGCAACAACGCGGGCATCACCAGCAACGACCTCGGCGCCAACCGGCGCGAGTGCGGTCCCTGGCAGGTCGATCCCGACATCGTGCTGCGCGAGGTCGACATCAACGCGCTCGGCCCCATGCTCATCACCCGCGCCGTGCTGCCGCTGCTGGAGGCCGGGGAGAACCCGGTGGTGCTCAACACCTCGTCGCAGCTGGCCTCGATGATCATCGGCGCAGCCATGCCCTTCGACGTCGCGTACAACGTGTCGAAGGCCGCCATGAACATGATCACCGTCATGTCCGCGGCCACCAACAAGAACGTCTGCTTCGTCGCGCTGCACCCGGGTTGGGTCAAGACCGACATGGGCACCGACGCCGCGCAGCTCGAGGTTCCCGAGGCGGCCGGCGCCATCGTCGATTCGCTGCTCGGGCTCACCATCGAGGACTCGGGCCGCTTCATCCGCTGGGACGGCACCGACCACCCGTGGTAGCTCCCACCGGCATCATCGACCAGCTCTGGCGGTATCCGGTCAAGTCCCTCCAGGGCGAGCAGCTCACCTCGGTCGAGATCACCGACGTGATCCCGGGCGACCGGGCCTGGGGCATCATCGATGGTGCGACGGGTCAGCTGCTGTCGGCCAAGCGCGTGCCCGAACTGCTGGCCGGATCGGCCCGTCTCGACGGCGACCGTTGCATCCTGTCGGTTCCGTCGCGCAACGGCGGGGCATCGAGCGACGTGGCGAGCGACGACCCCGACGTGCACCGGGCCCTGTCGGCCTGGCTCGGGCGCGACGTGCGCCTCGAGCGGCCGACGCCGGGCCGAACGGCCACCATCGCCATCGACTGGGACGACGGCACCGGCGACGAACCCTCCGCAGGGCAGCTGCCGGTGTTCGAGTTCGCCACCCAACCCGGATGGTTCTACGACTCGACGTCCAGCCTGCACCTGATCTCCACCGCGACGCTGCGCCATCTCGAACGCACGGTCGGACCGGGGTCGGGCGACGTCCGGCGCTACCGGCCCAACATCGTCGTCGACCTCGACGGCGATCTCGACCAGAGCGCGTTCGTCGAGGACGGCTGGGTCGAGATGGACATCCGCATCGGATCGGCGGCCGCCTGGGTCAAGAAGCGGACCGATCGCTGCATCGTCATCACCCGGGCCCAGCCCGGGCTCGACCGCAGCCGCGACGCGCTGGTGTGGCTGGCCGACAACCAGGACCGCAACGCCGGCATCAGCGCCCAGCCCAACCGTCCCGGACGGGCGAAGATCGGCGACCCCATCCGCGCGTTCGCCTGAGCAGATCCAGCCCGTCGGCCCGGCCACCGGTCGGGCCGACCCCTGGCCCCGGCACGCTGCCGCCTAACGTCGTCAGGTGGCGTCCGGTACCTGTGCGATCTGCGACACCGACGCACGCGTCGGCGATCGTTCCTGCCGGGCGTGTGGTGCCGATCTCGAGGCCCTCGTCATCGACCTCGATTCCCGTGCCGAGCCAGCGCCGACGCGCACCCGGTCGCCGTCGCGCAGGGGCACCAGACGCACACCGGCCGTGCTGGCCCTCCTGATCCTCCTCGGCGCCGCGTCGTGGTGGCTCCTCGCAGACGACGGTCGGAGCGCAGACGACGCCGCGGCACCGACGCCGATCGCCCGGCCGACCACCACCGCCCCTGCGCCACCTGTCGCGCCCGCCGATGCGGATGAGCCGGCGGACGACCGGGCAGCAGCCACGCCTGGCAGCGATGCCTCGACGTCGGCATCGGGCCTGGGCTCGGCCTCGGGCTCCGGCTCCGGCGTGAGGGCGATCGATCCGGCGCAGTTGCCCGACCTGGCGGCCACACACATCGCTGTCGCCGGCGACCGGCGCCTGTACCTGTTGGACCTCACGACCGGGGACTGGAATGTTCGCGACGTCCAGAACACGCCCAGCAACCTGCACGGCGTCGGCGGCGGCGTCGTGATGACCGGCCTCGTCGGCGGGCGCGTCGCGTTCGCCCCCACCGACGGCGGCTCGCTGATCGCGCTCGGAAGCGCCCAGAACGAGCTCCTGCGCATCGACGACCGTGGCGTCGTCATCCGACGCTGGTCCGCCTCGCCGCCCGACATCGTCGCCACGACCTTCGACGGCGAGCGACGGTGGACCTACCGGCCCCCGCCCGGCATGGAAGCCATCGGAGCGACGAGCACGGGCGAGGTGATCGTGCAGGCCGGGGAGACGATCGTCGGCGTCGACCCGACCGACGGCACGATGCGCCCGATCATCGACGGTTCGGGCTTCGGCGTCAGCGCCGACGTCTTGATCGTGTGGCGGTGCGATGCCGACCTGCTGTGCCGGACCGACCAGGTGGATCTCGCCACGTCCGAGAGCCGGGTCCTGACCGACTCGCCCATCCAGCTCGAGCCCGCCGGCGACGAGGTCTTCCGCGGCTGGGTTCGCGGCGGAACCGGCCGGCCGTACATCTATCGGTTGGTCGACGGCTGGCTCGAACGCATCGACGACGAACTCGACCACACCACCAGTTCGATCGCCTTCGACCGCACGGGCGTCACCGTCTCGCCCGAGGAGGCAACCGGCACGGCCACGGCATCGACCCGGTCGACGCTGGTGTTCCGTGCCGACGACGGCACCGTGCTGGCGGCGATCGCATCGCCGGTCGGGGCCGGCGTGACGAAGGTCGCGCTGATCGGCCCCGAGGTCGGGTCCTGACGCAGTCGACCCCACCGGCGCGCAGGCCATGCGTGCGCCCCGGTCGGTGTGGCGTCGACCTCAGAAGATCGGCGGTTCACCCCAGTCGGCCTCCACTGCGACGCGCAGGGCGGCGACGTGGTCGGCACCGATGCGGTCGGCGAGGTGCTGCTCCATCCGATCGAGGATCTGCGCGGCATCGGCAGCCAGGCGACGTCCCTGCGCCGTCAGGACCACCCGCTTCGCACGGCGGTCGTCGGGGTCGGGCCGGTGTTCGAGCACGCCGACGGCGATCAGCTCGTGGACGAGCGTGTTGACGGACTGGCGCGTGATGCCGAGTCGCCGGGAGATCTCCGATTGCGACACGCCGTCGGGTCCGAGCAACGGGAAGACCTGCGCCTGGTGGCGCGACAGCTGCGGCCAGCCCGCCGCTGCCAGCGCCGACAGGAGACCGTCGTTGAACCAGTCCGCGGCATCGAGGAGTCCGAGGGCCAATCGTCGCGGTGCCATTGCGGCATCGTAGCCCTAAGATCGTCAGTATGACTGACAATCTCCCCATCGAACTCGTCTACCACGCCGACCCGCTCTGCGGCTGGTGCTTCGCCATCGCCCCCGCCCTGGCCGAGGCCCGTTCCCGCATCGGGGACCGGGCCCGATGGACGCTGCGGATGGGCGGTCTGGTCGTCGGCGAACGTGTCCGCCCGGTGGGCCTCGATGCCGCCTACCTGCGCAGCGGGCTCGCACAGGTGGCTGCGGCAACGGGCCGCGAAGCCGGCGACCGCTACTACACCGACATCGTCGACCGTGGCACCTGGGTCAGCGATTCCGAGCCGGTCTGCCGGGCGGTGCTCGTCGCCGAGGAACTCGGCGGCACCGACGCCGCCTTCGCCGCATCGCATGCGCTCTCCGACGCGCTGTACCTGGAGGGGCGCGAGCCCGACGCACCCACCACGGTGCGCGATCTCGCCACTGCCCTGGGCCTCGACGCCGAGGAGTTCCTGACCCGGTGGGGATCCGACGCGGCTGCTGCGCGACTGGCCCACCACTGGGACCAGACGCGCGCCATGGGACTGACCACCTATCCGACGATTGCCATCGCGGGCGAGGGCGTCGTGACCCCGCTCGTGGTCGGCGCAGCAAGCGCCGATGACATCGTCGACGCCATCGAGCAGCACGCCGGCCGCTGAGGCCGGCGGCAGGGCCGCGGCCCGCGGGGGTCAGACCTTGACGACCTCGACGCGGGTGTCGCCGTAGGCCACGCCGCCGCCCCAATCGGTCGGGGTGTCGGTGGTCAGCGAGTTGACGGTGGCGGCACCACCGGGCTGGTCGGGGTGCTGGTCGCCCCACCACCCGAAGGGCACGGCCACCATGCCGGGCTGGACGCGATCGCCGATGCGGGCCGCGACACGCAAGGCGGCGGTGGCGCTGCGTACCTCGACGACATCGCCGTCGGCGATGCCACGCTCGGCGGCGTCTGCCGCGGTGATCTCGCACCACGGCCCGCCCTCGCGGGGACCGTGGGCGGGGAGGTGGCTGTAGGAGCTGTTCAGGAACCGGGTGTGGTACTTCGGGGTGTGCAGCACCAGTGGCAGCTCGGGCGATGCGCCATCGACGTCGGCCCCGTGGTCGCCAGCGCCGTGGTCTCCGTCTGCGCCCGTCGTGGTCCCAGGGGCGACGTAGGTCGGCAGGGTGGGGAGCCCGCGCTCGGCCATGGCCGGGTTCATCAGGGCCGCCCGCCCGTCGGGGGTGGCGAAGCCGCCGTCGGCGTAGGGCAGCAGCGGATCGGGGAGGTCGAGGCGCTTCCAGCCCCGGGCCCGGAGTGCGTCGAAGTCGACGGTCGGCATGGCGGCGCGCAGCAGCGACTCGTCGGACTCGAAGAGCTCGGGCTCGTCGAAACCCATGGCGGCGGCGAGGCGACGCCACAGCTCGGTGTTGGGCACGCTCTCGCCGACGGGTTCGATGGCTGCCTCGTTCCAGCCCAACCACAGATGTCCCCACGACGGGACGACGTCGGTCTGTTCGAGCTGGGTGGTGGCCGGGAACACCACGTCGGCGTAGCGGGCCGTGTCGGTCAGGAACTGCTCGCTGACGACGCAGAACAGGTCGTCGCGCTCGAGGCCCCGGCGGATGAGGTCGGCCCGCGGCACGGTGACCACCGGGTTGCCGTTCCACACGAACAGCGCGGTGACGGGCGGGTCGAGGGTGTCGTCGGTGAGCGCCCGGCCGAGCTCGTTCATGCTGATGCCCCGGCGCGGTCGCCCACCGGTGAGGTTCGGGGTGTCGTAGACGCTGTCGTCGACCTCTTCCTCGGCCCAGGATCCGACGCTGCGGGCCACGCCGCCGCCGCGCTCGCGCCACGACCCGGTGAGCACCGGCAGGCACGCCAGGGCCCGGAAGAACATGGCCCCGTTGGTGTGGTGCTCCGCGCCGATGAGCGTGCGGATGAACGCCGGCCGGGTCGTGCCGTACGCGACGGCGAGGCGTTCGATGTCGTCGGCGGGGACGCCGCATTCGGCAGCCGCTCGCTCCGGGGTCCAATCGGCCACGTGCGCGGCGAGCTCGTCGTAGCCGGATGCGTGGCGGGCGACGTAGTCGTGGTCGACGAGATCGTCACGGATGAGCACGTGCATCATCGCCAGCATGAGTGCCACGTCGGTGCCAGGGCGGGGCTGGAGAAAGACGTCGGCGGCCTCGGCGGTGACGGTGCGGAACGGGTCGATCACCACCAGCTGGGCGCCGTTGGCCCGGGCCTGCTCGACCCAGGGCCACAGGTGCCGGTTGGTGAGCTTGGTGTTGGTGGCCCAGAGGATGGCGAGCTTGCTGTGGGCGATGTCGAGCGGGTCGGCGCCGAGGCGCGAGCCGTAGGTCTCGGCCATACCGGCGCCGGCGGTGGCGCCGCACAGCGATCCGGTCTGGCGGCTGGAGCCGAGGCGGGCGAAGAACCGCCGGTCGAGCGAGCTCATCTGCAGCAGGCCCTGGGTGCCGGCATCGCCCCAGGGCAGGACCGTCTCGCCGCCGTGGGTGTCGACGGCGGCACCGACCCGCTGGGCGACGAGCGCCAGGGCCTCGTCCCAGCCGGCCGGACGGAACTCGCCCGCGCCCTTGGCGCCGGTGCGGATCAGGGGGGTGGTGATGCGGTCGGGACTGTAGACCCGGTCGATGAAGCGGTTGACCTTGGGGCACAGCTCGCCCTGGGAGTAGGGGTGGTCGGGGTTGCCGCGCAGCTTCACGGCGATGCCGGCACCGTCGACGGTGGCCACCCACCCACAGGAGTCGGGGCAGTCGTGATGACAGGTGCCGAGGACCTGTCGGGTCCCGTCGGGCGTGTCGGTCGCAGTCATGGACGCCACTGTACGAGCGGGCCGGCGCCGAGTCCGGCGGGTTTCGGCCAACGGGGTCCAGTCGGCGGGCCCCGGCGGGCCCCGGCGGTCCCCCGACGATCGTTCGGCACGCGCCCGATCCCCGAGGCACCCGACGCGTCCGAACCATCCAGCACTGCTGGACAGACGAGAATTCAGACCATGTCACGCACGCTGCCGCTGTCAGAGGCCAAGGCCAAGTTCTCCGAGGTCGTCGACGAGGTCGACCGGACGCACGAGCGTGTCACGGTCACCCGCAATGGGCGCCCCATCGCGGTCGTCGTGAGCACCGACGACCTCGAAGCCATGGAGGAGACCCTCGCCATCTTGTCGGATGGCTCTCTGATGCGTTCCATCGCCGACGGCCGAGACGCCGTCGCCCGAGGCGATACGTCGACCGCTGCCGACCTCGACGCGCTGCGCCTCCGGTTGCTCGAAGCGGACGAGTGAGCGACCTGTTCGATCTCGTCGTCGCCGGCCCGGCCAGGCGGGCCATCGAACGGTTGCCACCCAAGGTCGCGCTCGCCGTCATCGACTTCGTCAGCGGCGCGCTGCGCGATTCCCCCCCATCGGGTCGGCAAACCCCTCCGCGGCGACCTGGCGGGACTGCACAATGCCCGGGTCGGGGCCTATCGGGTCGTGCGCGAGATCGATGACAACGAAGCCACCGTCACCGTCGTCGCCATCGACCATCGAGCCGACATCTACCGACCGCACTGACCAGAGAAGGACGCAGGTGCCACGGCCGAGCGGTCGGGCTCGGCGATGTCGGCCTCGAGCTCGCCGAGCGGCCCGAACCCCCCGCTCCGGGCTGCGCACCGCACCCTGTCGACACCGACGGCAACCCGGTGCTCATCGACCAGTTCTTCTGATCGCCTGTCCGGCCCGCTTCTCGGCCCGAAGGCGAGGTCGCTGCCGGTGCGCCACGCAGAGAGTGTGCGGATCGGCGCTCTCGCTCGGATCCGGAGCCGTTGCCTCCCGCCCTCGCTCCATGCGCTCACGGCCGCTCGTGCCACGGCCGAGCGGTCGGGCCCGGCGGGGCCTCGCCTCCCGCCAGGCATCTCAGGCATCGGCCGCAGTCTCCGCCGGCGACCCGTCGTGAGGGCCGCGTCCGGGCCGCAGGAGGGGCACGACGAACAGCGCCGTCGCCGAAGCGATTGCGCCGCGCCGCCGGCGAGACCGAGGTCGACCAGCGGACCCGAGTTCCCGCAGTTGTCGCCCGACTTCCAGGTTGGTTACCGGGGGTAAATTCCTCACTACACTCCCCACGGGCGACGCACCGAGCGCCGCTGACTTCGTTCCGGGGGGAACTGATGACTGCAGTCGATTGCCAGATGGCCGCTGCCGATCGGGCGGCACGATGAGCCCGGACAGCTACGTCGAGGCCTACCTGGCCGAGCGAGCGGGCGCGACGCCCGATCTCGAGCGGCTGGTGACGACTTCCAGTGGGCTCGACGCCCACGGCATCCTGGCCGCCATCGGCGACCCTCGCCTCGGTCGCCAGGCCCTCGAGGTCATGTGCGACCTCATGCACCCGACCGACTCGATGTACTACGACGCCATCTACGGGGCGTTCCACGGTCAGCACGACATACGGGGTTGGTTGATCCCGACGATGGCCGAGATCGAGTTCATCGACTTCGTGCCCCAGCAGCCGACCGCCGTGTTCGAACATGCCGACGGCGGCAGTTCGGTCGACGAATGGCGCATGGTGGCGCGTATCGGCGACGAGTCGATGCCGCTGTCGCGCGGCGTCAGCGTGCGCCACTACCGTGACGGGTGGATCACCTGGAACGCTGACGTCTACGACACCGGCGCGTTCCGGGTGCCGGGCCCCGACGGTGCGGCGCCGGACCTCCCCGACTGGCCCCGCACCGAGTGGACCATCGTGGAGGCCGAGCCGGTGCCGACGCTGTCCGATGCCGCCAGGGCATGGCTCGACGCCGGGCCCGACGTCGCCGGCGACGCCCCGACCGGGCTCACCAACCTCGACCTGCACCAGATCCAGCACCACCCCGACGTCTCCTACGACATGGACGTACTGGGCGCGCTGCTGCACCCGACCGAGTCGGTGTACCTCGACCCGCTGTTCGGCGACTTCGCCGGGCGATCCGACATCCACACCTGGCTGGCCGACGTCATGCCCAAGATCGGCGACATCCGCTTCGACCCGGTGGGTCCGGTGCTGTTCGACGGCACGACGTCGGTCGAGGAGTGGCTGCAGGTGGCGGTGCAGCCCGACGGCACCAGGGTGCCGATGTTCCGGGGGACGAGCGTGCGGCGCTTCGCCGACGGCTGGATCGTCTATGCAGCCGACTACTTCGACACCGCACCGCTGGCCGACCCGGCGATCTCGGGTGCGGGCCTGGCAGCCGGCTCGACGCTGACCGCCGCCGACATCGCCCGCCACCGCCGCCTCTGAGGGGGCCGTTCACGGGGTTTCCACCCGAACCGCCGCCATCGGACCGGCGCCATGGGTTCCACGGCGCCATGGGTTCCGGCGCCGAAAACCGTCGCCAGAACAGCACGTTTCGGCGCCAGAACCGATGGACCCCGTGGGTCGGGCGTCTGCGGTCAGGACCCGGCGCTCGCCTCGATGCGGCGCTCGAGGTGGCGACGTTCGGCCGGCGCCTGCGCCAGCGCCAATGCCTCTGCGAACGCCTCGGCCGCGCCCCGGCGATCCTCGAGCCGCAGCAGCATCTCGGCCCGAGCGGCATGGAAGAGGTGATAGCCATCGAGCCCCTCGATGGTGTGGAGCGCCTCGAGGCCCGCCCGAGGCCCATCGGCCATCGCGATCGCTACCGCACGGTTCAGCGCTACGACGGGCGACGGCGTCATGACGAACAGCTGGCCGTAGAGCGCGACGATCGTGGCCCAGTCGGTCTCGTCGGCGGTCATCGCACGGGCGTGGTGCGCAGCGATCGCCGCCTGCACCTGGAACGGACCGGGACGCATCGTCACCATCGCATCCGTCAGCAACGCCATGGCCTCGGCGATGATCGATCGGTCCCACAGCATCCGGTCCTGCTGGTCGAGCAGCACGATGTCCCCCGCAGTGTCGACCCGCGAACCCACACGAGCCTGCGCGAACAGCTGGAGTGCGAGCAGTCCGGCGACTTCGCCGTGCTCGGGGGCCAGCGCCCGCACCACCCGCGTGAGGCGGATCGACTCGGCCATCAGGTCGACGCGGATCGGCTCCTCCGTCGCTGAGCGCGACAGGTAGCCCTCGTTGAAGATCAGGTAGAGCACGCCGAGCACCGCGTCGATGCGCTCCTCGAGGTTCTCCGGGATCGACAGTGGCATGGCCGCGACGCGGATCTTGCGCTTCGCCCGGACGATCCGCTGGGCGAGCGTCGCCGGGGGCACGAGGTACGCCGCCGCTATCTCGGTCGTTTCGAGTCCCCCGACGAGCCGCAGCGTCAGCGCCACCTGGGTGTCACGATCGAGCGCCGGATGGCAGCACAACAGGATCAGCCGCAGGCGTTCGTCGGGAATGGTTCCCTGCTCTTCGATCAGCGCTGCGCCGCCCACATCGGATCCCTCGGCGAGACCGACGAGGTCGGGGGCGGCCTCGGCTGTGCGCCGCTGCGCGCTGGCTCGTCGGCGGAGCCGATCGATCGCACGGCGACGCGCAACCGACAGCAGCCAGGCGGCCGGGTTGTCGGGCACGCCGTCGGTCGGCCACGTCCGAGCCGCGTCGACGAGGGCATCCTGCACGGCGTCGTCGGCCAAGTCGAGATCACCGAATCGCCGCGCCAGGATGGCCAGCACCCGACCGCTGTCGTCGCGGGCCAAGCGAGTGAGCGCCGAGGACGCCGACGTCGCGTCGGCCTCCCCGACGAGCGCCGCTTCGGCCCGGGCATCCGCCGGCACCTCGGTCATCGACCCACCGCCACGTGGCTGCCCGTCGCGGGCCGCCGCATCGCCCCCGGGCTCGGACCCGGACCCCGCAGGCGACACGACCTCGACGCCTCCACCCGCGACCGCCTCACCGCCGGACCCCGCAGGCGACACGACCTCGACATCTCCGCCCGCGACCGCCTCGCCCCCGGACTCGGCGGGCGGCGGTTCGTCCAGGTGCAATGGCGCCGGTCGTGGGCGTGGCGGCGTCTCGTCCTCCACGCCCACGTCGCTCGGCGTCAGTCGGCGTCGGGCCGGAAGGCGACCGGGCGGACCTCGAAGGACCCGACCGGGAGCGGCATGGCCTCGGCCAGGCGCAGGGCCTCGTCGAGATCGGCCGCCTCGATGAGGTAGAAGCCCCCGATCTGTTCCTTGGTCTCGGCGAAGGGGCCATCGGTGACGCTCGTGGTGCCGTCAGCCGCCTTGTGCAGCGTCGTCGCCGTCATGCTCGGCGCGAGGCTGGCGCCCGCCACCCAGTGGCCACCGTCGATGAGCATCTGGTTGTAGGCCATCCAGGCACCCATCATCTCGCCGAACTCGGTGGTGCCGGGCTCGGGGTGGTCGTCGGTCTCGACGACGTTGTTGATGATCATGTATTCCATCGTTCGTTCTCCTCGTGTGCAGTCTGGTCGATGGGATTCAGCCGATGCGGCGCATCGGCTCGGCGGCGTTCGGGCGCCCGATCCGGGCATGGGCGACGCCGTCGCCGAGAGGCGGAGCCTGGGTTGACGACGGTTCGGAGGTTCCGGCTGCGATCGTCTCGGCATGGGCCGCGAGGCGCTGGAGCGTGATCTCCATGCCCTGGCGCAGGTGCGCGGCTCGGTCCGTGACACCACCACGGCGCTGCAGGAACCGGATCGGCGCCGGCGAGGGGCGCTTCTGGGTGACGGTCTCGGTGACGGTGGTCGTCCCGTCGGACTCGACGAAGGTGTACAGCCACCTCGCACCCGCCTTGCCCGGGACGCTGAAGGCGAACTCCCTCCCGGGTTCGGCGACGGTGATGGTCGGCTTGGTCTTCCAGCTGATACGTCCGATGGCGTTGCGACCCTCGAAGCGGGCGCCGACGACGGCCCGGTCTGCACCCCCCAGCCAGGCGGTCGCCGTGGTCTCGGGACTCCAGTCGGGCATGTGCTCGATGTCGGCGACGAGGTCGTAGAGCACGTCGGCGGGTGCGGCGATCGTGCGCGACACCGAGATGTCGACAGGGACGGGTTTCGGCATGGGTGACCTCCCGGGTCATCGTCGGCGCCGGCCTCGCGCCGACGCTCGCACCCATGACGCAGGCCTCGACCGAGATCGACAGCCCCGGGAAGATTTTTTTCGGCGGGCCCTGTCGCAAGCCCACCCGGCGGTGGGAACAGCGACAGTCACCCGATGACCAGGCCACGGGCATCAGGACTGGCGCCGAAAACCGTCGCCCTGGCAACACGTTTCGGCGCCAGAACCGTTGGCCAACCAGACCGGCGCCGAAAACCGTCGCCCCGACAACACGTTTCGGCGCCAGAACCATTGCCGCGACCTCGTTACCCCTGCGCCAGGCGACGCGCCTGCGGTCCTGGGCTTCAGTCGGTGAAGCGCTCGCGGATCTTCGGGTTCGTGACGAAGACGGGCAGGGTCTCGCCGACGGCGCCCAGCAGGCCACCGCCGTCGACGGTCAATGTCTGGCCGGTGATGTTCGACGCCAGCTCCGACGACAGAAATAGCGCTGCGTTGGCGATGTCGTCGGGCGTGCCACGCCGCTGGGTCGGGATCGACCGTGCCGCCTCGTCGAGATCCGCCGTCCCGGCACGTGGAGTCTTGACCGTGCCGGCGGCGACGGCGTTGACCCGGATGCCCAACGGCCCCCACTCGGCGGCCATGGTCCGCCCCATCGCTTCGAGCGCGGCCTTGGCTGCGCCGTAGGGCGCAAGGAGGGGGACGGCCCGGGTGGCGACCGAGCTGATGTTGACGATCGTGCCCTCCGCCCCTGCTTCGATCAGCTGGTTGGCGAACCACTGACTGCTGATCATGGCGTAGCGAACGTTGCGGTCGATGATGCGGTCGAAGGCGTCGAGGGGGATGTCGCGGGCGCGCCACCAGTCATCGACACCGGCGCCGCCGACGACGTTGACCAGATGATGCGCGGTTCCGAGCGCGTCGCCGATGCCGGCGAGCGCGGCGGCCAACGCGCCGGGTTCGGTCACGTCGGCGACACGCACGTCGACGCGGCGACCGAGCGCTTCGATGCGCTGTGTGGTGTCGGCGGCGTGGTCGGCGTCGATCGTGACCGCCCCGATGTCGGCGCCGCGGCGGGCGAGCGCCTCGACCATCGCCGTGCCGATGCCGCCACCGCCGCCACCGACGACGACCGCCGTCCTACCCGTGAAGTCCAGATCTGCCATGGCGAGAGCCTGGCCCATCGAAGCCATCGACGCCACCGGCGCCGGCAACACCGCATCGCCTGGGCTGGGCGACGCCCGATGCCCTCCCCGGGTCGGTCGACGACAAGGTTCACCGAACCGGCGCCGAAAACCGTCACCAGAGCAACACGTTTCGGCGCCAGAACCCATGACCCACCGAACCGGCGCCGAAAACCGTCGCCAGAGCACACGTTTCGCCAGAACATGACCCGACGCGCCCGTCGCCGACAACACGTTTCGGCGCCGAACGATGACCCACCGAACCGGCGCCGAAACGTCGCCAGGCAACACGTTTCCGCCGGACCCATGACCCACCGAACCGGCCGAAACGTCGCCAGAGCAACACGTTTCGGCGCCAGAACCCATGACCCACCGAACCGGCGCCGAAAACCGTCGCCAGAGCAACACGTTTCGGCGCCGGAACCATGACCGCGAGCAGAGCCCTACACTCCCGGCCCGTGGACCTGATCATCGTGCGACACGGCCGACCCCTCCGGGTGGAAGGCGCCGAGACCTCGGCCGACCCGCCCTTGACCGACATCGGTCACGAGCAGGCGGCGGCGACGGCCCGACTGCTGCTGCGCGAGCCGATCGACCACGTCGTCACCAGCCCCATGTTGCGCGCCCGGCAGACCGCACAGCCATTGGCCGACGCGCTCGGCATCGAGGCCGAGGTCGTCGATGACCTCGCCGAGATCGACAAGGACGCCGACCACTACATCCCGATGGAAGAGCTCAAGGCCCAGGGCGGCGAGGCCTGGCAGGCCGTGATCGACGACCCGCACAGCATCAACCACGGCGTCGACATCGACGAGTTCGCCGACACCGTCACCGCCGCGTTCGAGGCCGTCATCGCCGCCAACCCCAAGCGCACGGTCGTGGCCTTCTGCCACGGCATGGTGACGATGCAGTTCCTGCGTCGAGTGTTGGGGTTCGAGAACCCGTTCGGGCTCCGCACCGACTACGCCAGCGTCACCCGCATCCAGGCGTCGAGCACCGGTGTGCGCACCGTCCGGTCGGTCAACGAGACCGCCCACCTGGGAGACTCGCGCATCCTCAGCCCCTGAACATCGCGGCCGGCAACCCCGGACTGCATCGACGGCCCTTCGAACATCCCACCCTGCGCTCGGGGAAACGACCCCGGCCGCTCGCCCAGCGCGAGAGGCGCCGGCAGTGGATCAAGGGTCCAACCCGCACCGGCGCCGAAAACCTTCGCCAGAGCAACGTGTTTCGGCCCCAGAACCCACGGCCAACCGGACCGGCGCCGAAAACCGTCGCCAAAGCAACGTGTTTCGGCGCCAGAACCGATGCCGGTGCGGAAGTGTCGACCCGAGTCGGCTGATCAGGCGGTGAAGAAGTCGGCGCGAGGGGTGTGGGTCTCGTCGTAGACGGGCTCGCTGAGGTCGACCCGGTACTTGTTGTTGTCGGCGCCGGCCATGCCGGACTCGCGCAGCATGCCGCCCATGTTGAAGTAGTTCTCGTGCTTGAAGTGGGCGGCGAGGGTGGCTTCGTCCTCCCACAGTTCGTAGACCACGATGCGGCCGTCGACGCACGGGTCTGCCGAGAAGACGTAGGCCAGGCATCCTGGCTCGTCATCGCGTGTGGCCTGCTGCAGTGGCTTGGCCTTCTCGATGACCTCGTCGCGCATGGACGGGTCGGCCAGGTCGATGGTGCCGGCGATGATGATCATGGTTCTCCTCCTGGGAGTTGTCGTTGGTTCGGCCGAGGGCCGAGCTCGGGATCGAGATCGGGTCGGAACGGGCGCGGAGCCCGGAGCGAGGTCAGGTCAGGTCGAACGTCGACCGGCGACATTCAGGCGTCGGGGAAGCCGATGACAGGTCGCCCCGGCGACGAATAGACGGGCGAACTGGCGGAGACGAGATGCTTGGCGTTGCGTGCGTTCTGTGTCCCGGCGCCATGGAGCACGGCCACCATCGCTGCGTAGTTCGGGTGGTCGAAGTGAGCGACGAGGCTCTCGTCGTCGTCCCAGACCTCGTGCACCACGAGCCGCCCCTCGACGCAGGGGTCGGCGGCGAAGACATAGGTCTGGCAGCCGGGCTCGTCGTCCCTCGTGGCCTGCTGGATGGGCGTGATCTGTTCGAGGACCTCGTCCATCTTGGACGGGTCGGCCAGATCGATGGTGGCGATGACGATGACCATGGCGGGCATCCTGCCACGGTCATCGGACCGGCGCCGAAAATCGTCACCACAGCAACACGTCTCGGCGCCAGAACCAACGCCCGACCAGACCGGCGCCGAAAATCGTCACCACAGCAACACGTCTCGGCGCCAGAACCAACGCCCGACCAGACCGGCGCATAAAATCGTCGCCAGAGCAACGAGTTTCGGCGCCAGAAACAATGGCCTACTCGGCGATCCCTGCTGCCTGGCCGACACCCAGGCAGCCTCGCCGACACCCGGTCGTTCGCTCACCTCGGCCGCTCGCTCACCTGACCCGCTGCGCACCCCCGCCTCCTGTGATCAGCTCCGGAGCGCCGGAGACAGTCGTTGAGTAACGTCGCCGACATGCAGGCTGCACTGATCACCGACCAGGAAACCCTCGAGCTCGTGGAGTTCGACGACCCGGTCCCCACCGACGACCAGATCGTCGTCGACATCGCCTACTGCGGCGTCTGCGGCACCGACGTCCACGCATACCAGACCCCCGGTCCGGCCAACCCCTCCACCTGCGGTCACGAGTGGGTCGGCCACGCCAGCGCGGTCGGCAGCGCCGTCGGCCGCATCGCAGAGGGCGACCGTGTCGTCATCGCCGTCCCGCCCTCGTGCGGCAACTGCGCGGCGTGTCACGCCGGCCAGATGGAGAAGTGCCAGACCGTGCTGCTCGCCACCGTCGGCCGAGGCCCCTACGCCACACCCCACGGCGGCTTCGCCCCTCGTCTCGCCGTCCACCACGGTCGGGCCGTCCACGCCGACCCCGCCCTCACCGACGAACAGGCGGCGCAGATCGAACCGGCCACCATCTGCTTCCACGCAGTGCGGGCCACGCCGCCACGCCTGGGCGACGTCGCCGTCATCCAGGGCGCCGGCCCCATCGGCCTCTCCACCTTGCAGTGGGTCCTCGCCGCCGGCGCCGGCCGCACCATCGTCGTCGAACCCAGCGAGGCCCGCCGCGAGGTCGCCCGCACCCTCGGCGCCCACGACGTGGTCGCTCCAGGCGACGACGCCCAGGCCCTCATCGCCCAGTACACCCACGGGCTCGGCGCCGACATCGTCTACGAGTGCGCCGGCGTCCCCGCCACCGTGCAAACCGCCGTCGACCTGGCTCGTCGCGGCGGGCGCATGTGCCTCATCGGTCTCGCGGTCGCCGATGCCCCGATCAGCCCCGGCGCCTGGTTGATGAAGGAGATCGCCGTTACCGCTGCGCTGGGATACACCCACGAGGAGTTCGAGATGGCGATGGGCTACGTCGCCGACGGCCGCGTCGACCTCGACGCCCTGCACTCGAAGACCGTGTCGCTCGCCGAGCTCGACGCTGCGCTCGCCGACCTGGCGTCGGGCAACAGCACCCAGACGAAGGTCCTGGTCGACCCCCGCCGCTGATGCCCGTTGGCCACCGTGCGTTCACCGACGACGCGGCTACGGTGCGACGCCATGGACATCGAGTTCTGGATCGACCCCATATGACCGTGGTGTTGGGTGACGGCCCGTTGGGTCGTCGACGAAGTGCAACCCGCACGTGACCTGAACATCACCTGGCAGCCGATCAGCCTGTTCTTCAAGAACGAGCCCGATCCGGACTCCGACTACCACGACCCGGTCTGGCGCAGCCACCAGCACCTGCGGGTGCTCGAGTCGGTGCGCGCCGAGCACGGCAACGACGGCGTCGAGTCGCTCTACTGGGAGCTCGGTCGCCGCAACCATCACGACAAGGACCGCGACTACGAGGTCGCCGATGCCCTGGCTACGGTCGGCTTCGACGCCGGTCACGCGGCGGCGATGGACGACGAGTCCTTCGACGCCGAGATCCGTACCCGTATGGACGCCGGCCTCAAGCTCACCGGTCAGGATGTCGGCACGCCGATCATCGCGTTCGCCGACGCCAACGGCGACAAGGTCGCCCTGTTCGGGCCCGTGATCACCAGGGTGCCGTCGACCGAGCTGTCGCTGCAGCTGTGGGACGGCCTACTGGCCGTCGCCACCGTGCCGGGTTTCTGGGAGCTCAAGCGCACCCGCACCGAGAAGCCCGACTTCGGCGCCCGCCCGTGACCCATCCTGTTCCGTCGATATCTGGGACGTCGCGCGCAGCAGGTGCGCGCAAAGTCCCAGATTTCGGCGGACACCAACGCCCGCGCAACCGAGGCTGAGGTCCGATGTTCGAGCCGCTCCACGACCCACCCGAGCCCGGCCACGACGGCGACCACGGTGTGTTCCTCGTTCGCGATTCGGCGGTCCTCGTCGTCGCCGACGGCGACACCGCTCGACCACTCGATCTCGACGAGGCCCGCCGGCTGTCGGGCGCCGAACCGCATCTCGTCCTCGGACGTGCGGGCACCACCGTCTACTGGGCGGGCGAGCTCCCCGTCGACGTCGAGCTGAACGGCTCGCATGTCCTCGACGGACTGCGCACGCTGCACGGCCGCCTGCGCGACGATCACTGGAACATCGCCGGCCGGGCCACTCAACTGGCGGCATGGCACCGAGACAATCGCTTCTGCGGTCGCTGCGGTGGCCCCATGGAGCGAAGCCCCGGCGAGCGGGCCATGCACTGCCCCGCCGACGGCACCCGCGCCTACCCCCAGCTCTCCCCCGCTGTGATCGTGCTGGTCGAGCGCGACGACGGGCGGGCCCTGCTGGGACGCGGCGGCCGCTTCCCGGTCCCGATGTATTCGACGCTGGCCGGCTTCGTCGAGCCAGGCGAGTCCCTCGAGGACACCATCCACCGCGAGATCCGCGAGGAAGCCGGCGTCGAGGTCGCCGACATCAGCTACTTCGGCAGCCAACCATGGCCCTTCCCGAACTCGCTGATGTTGGGCTTCCATGCCCGCTGGGCCGGCGGCGACATCTGCGTCGACGGCGACGAGATCGTCGACGCCCAGTGGTTCGCCCACGACGACCTGCCGATGATCCCGCCGGGCATGAGCATCGCCCGCCAACTCATCGACGACTGGATCGCCCGCTGCAGCTGACGAGGAGCCCACGGCTCGGTCTGCGCATGCACTCGACCTCGGCGGTCGGTCACGATGGCTGACATCGCTGATCATCGGCGGACTCGACGACCTTGGTCACCCGAATCGGCCGATCGACCGCAAAAACGATCGGACGGACGGCAGACGCAGTGCGACCGCAATGAGGTCCACCCAGCCCGCCGACCGACACCGGTGTGGCAGAGCCTGGGCGAGTTCTAGCGGTCAGTGCACGCTGAGGTGAGCGTAGCGTTGGGCGGCGGTGTCGCCGGCGAGGGAGCGGCGGTGCAGGGCGTTGACGGTCGTGGTGATCGCGTCGAGGTCAGCTTGGGTGTGGATCGACAGGTCGGTGCTCTTGGGGAGGCACCAGCGCAGCAGGCCGTTGGTCTGTTCGTTCGCGCCGCGTTGCCAGGGGGCGTGCGGGTCGCAGAAGTAGATGTCGATGTCCCATTTGGCCCAGAGGTTCTCCCAGCGGGCCATCTCCGATCCGCGGTCCCAGGTCAGCGAGATCAGTTCGTTGTTCGGCATCGTCGCAGCCCAGTCGTCGAGGGCGGTGGCGACGTTGTCGGCGCTGTAGCCCGACTGCAACGCCAGCATTCGGCAGGTCCGCGAGAGGCGTTCGTTGAGGGTCACGATCGCAGACGCGTTGCACGCACCGATGATCAAGTCGGCTTCCCAGTGCCCGAACTCGCTGCGATCGCCGATCGTGTCAGGCCGCTCACCGATGGGCCTGAAGGCCCCGAGTACGTGGCTTTGGGGGCTCGGGGCGCCGTGGTTGCGGCGTCGGCGACGGGGACGGCGGCTCCGCAGACACGCCGCAGCGTCGACATCGAGACGCCCCGCATAGACGGCGCTGTAGATCGTCTCCGCGCACACCGATCCGCCCGAGCTGCGACTCGCCGCGATCGCAGCCGACACCGGCGAATGGTCAGCAACGAGCAGCACGGTGACCTTCGATCTCAGGTCCAGATCGGTGTCGAGCTTCGCCGGCTTGGGTCGGCGCCGGCACCCATCGGCACGACGCTGGGCTTCGCTGGGCCGGTAGGCGTCACGCCCGCCGTTGCGGGCGACCTCACGGCTGACCGTCGACGCGTCACGCCCCAACAGCGCAGCGATCGCGGCGAAGGTGACAGCGAGATCTCGACTCAACTCGACACTGATCGTGTCGCGCTCGCTTGCACCCAACGGATGCGGCATCGGCGGACTCTCCAACGGTCGGTGGCTGTCAACAGCACCGGTCATCATGACCGGTACCGTGCACCGACCGTTGGAACCCGCCCCCCTGCCGCCGCGAGTACCGCCATTCCTCTCTCTCGGTCGAGGCACATCGCCGAAGTCGGTGGGATCCGCGCGGCTGAAGTTCATGCCCGCTACTTTGTGTCAAAGGACACACGCCGCGTGTCTCCTACGAAAAGGCAGGCAACATGCCAATAGAAGGCAAGGCAAGGCAAGGCAACTCGCATCGGCTGTAATTGCAATTTGGCTGATCGGCACAGCGCTCGCTTCGACTCCCGCTAGCGCAAGCGGATCATCTGGACCAGAGTCTCGCCGCAGCCCAGGTTCAGTCCTGGGGCCGACTCTTGACGGTGCCCGCTTCCTCGGATGCGAGAACTCCGCCGAGACCGAAGCACTTGATCATGATCTCGAATCCATCGGCAACCAACGCCTCGCCCGGATTGCCAGTTCTGCCCTGTCTCAGCGTGCCCGCATCGAAGCGGGAGACGAATCGACGCTGTCCGAGCAAGATCTGGACATCATTCAGACGCCAGTCGAAGTGACTACCACACACTCCTGCGCACCTTCGAGCAAGAATGGAGCGCTCACGGCCCGAAGCTGGGGCAGCCGCCTCGGCGTCGGATGCTGGACCTCCTCGTATACGAAGAGACAGAAGAACATCTTCGGTTGGACCCTCATGGAAGGACGCATCACGCATCACCACTGGTGCCACAACGGCAGAAGGATAACCCAGCGGCCGGACACCCAGTTCTGGGGAAACGGGAGTTGGAACTGGCGGCACTGTTCAACCCAGAATGAGTTTGCCGGATGGATCCAGCGACGGTGGATCTATAGCGGCGGCGCAACGTTCAGGTTCTCCGGCGTGGTTGACTGTACCGCCGACTTCAGCTCAATAACGTTCAATAACCAGATAAGGGGCGACGGGATGAGGCGAATGGTGTGAGCCGGAAGCCGGTGAACAATCCTCGAAATGTGGTCGTCGCCGCCGCAGTAGTCGTCGGGGTCGTCCTCTTGCTGTGGGTAGCCGGATTCTTCGGTACCACGACGGAGATCGACTCGGACGAGCAGCGGCCTGGCGCCGCCGATGGCGTCGTGATTCCCACCGACTGATCCGTCCAGCGGTGCTCGCCCGCCGACATCTCGGTCTCGGGCGAGCACTGCCTTAGCACGGCCGCCTCTCGACGTCGCTGCGTCAGGCCGGCCCGACCATCAGCACGACGATGCCATGGCGTTCGGCCTCTGCGATCGACACCGCCTCGACGTATTCGAACTGTCGTGGCATCTGGCTGACCATCACCTTGTAGACGTAGCGCGGGCCCTTCGGGGACGGCGTCGCCGACGGCGGGAGGCGCAGCCCGGGCAGGTCCTTCATGGCTGGACCGCCGGGGACGATGCCGTCACGAGGAGGCGGCGCCCGGTGCCGCTTCGTTCATGTAGTCGCGGTAGTAGGTGATCTCGCCGTTGCGGACCCGGTAGATGCCGACGCCTTCGCGTTCGCCGCGGTCGGAGCTGAAGTGCCACTGGGCCCAGGCGCTGTCGTCGCCGCCGGCGAGTTCGACCAGCGTGAACTCGCCGTTCTGTTCGGCGACGGCGGTGTTCATCTTCGCCATGAACGCGGCGATCTCGTCGCGGCTGGTGAAGGTGCCGAAGATGGGGTCGACGAAGAGCGCATCCTCCGCGAACAGCGCCGCCGTGGCGGTGTAGTCGCCGGCGTCCTGGATGTCCCAGAACTTCTTGATGGTGTCGTAGGCATCGCCTGCCATCGCAGCGTTCTCCCTGGTGTCGAGGTGTGTCGATGTCGCGCCGCTCCGGCGCCGACCTGGTGATCGGCGAGAGACTACCCGGGTACGCGATGCAGCACCCGGGCCCGGGCGGCCCGCGAGCGCAGCGAACAGGAGCGGGAGGTGGTCAGCCCAAATCTGGGACTTGTGCCGGACATCTGCAGGCACAAGTCCCAGATTTCGACGAAGCTTCGCGGTTGCGGGGCCGGCTCGAACGGCCTGCGCGCGGTCGGGAGCGGGCGCTCAGGCCGACCCCGACTGGGGTCCGCGGATCAGCTGGCCGGGGAGTTCGCCGGTGAACTCGTCGTGGTCGACGGTCTGCACGCCGGCCACGAAGGTGGCGTCGTAGCCCTGCGCCTTCTGGATGAGGCGGCGGGCGCCGGCGGGCAGGTCATACGCCATGCGCGGTGGGCCGAAGGTGAGGCCGTCGTAGTCGATGACGTTGATGTCGGCCCGCATCCCCGGCGCCAGCAGGCCCCGGTCCATCAGCCCGTACAGCTCGGCGGTCTGGCGGGTCTGGCGGTGCACGACGAACTCGAGGGGCAGCTTCGGTCCTCGGGTGCGGTCGCGGGTCCAGAAGGTGAGCATGAACGTCGGCGTGCCCCCGTCGCAGATGACACCGCAGTGCGCGCCGGCGTCGGCCAGGCCCATGCGCGTCGAGGGATGCAGGTGGGCGTCGTGGGTGAACGACAGGTCGCCGTACGCGTAGTTGAAGAACGGCGTGAGCAGCATGCCGTTGCCGTCGTGCGCCAACAGCTGGTCGATGATGAGCTCCATCGGCGGCACGCCCCGCCGGGCGGCGAGCGCGGCGACGGTGGTGTCGGCGGTGGGTTCGTAGTCGATGTCGCCGTCGGCGACGGGCCAGTAGCGGTCCAGCTTGGCGAGCACGACCTTGGCGAAGAAGTCGCCCTCACCGGCAGCGGGCTCGGCCACCAGACGGGCCCGGAAGGCCGGGTCGCGCAAGGACGCGATCTGGGCGTCGACGTCGAGATGGGCCACCTCGGACCACGCCGGGTGGAACATCAGCGGGTGCATGCTGCCGCGCAGGCAGGCCAACAGCCCGACGAGGCGACCGGCGACCTGCGCCACGATGGGCAGCCCCTCGGCACGGGCCTCGTCGAGCAGCGACAGCACCCGTCGCCACAGGTCGGGGTCGCTGTCGGGCTGGTTGAGGTTGACCGACACGGTGCGCCCGGTGCGCCGGGCCAGCTCGCGCATCCAGGGGAACTCCTGGTCGGGCACGAGCGCATGGTCGGGGGCGAACTGGAAGACGCCGTGGCCGGCGGTGCTCATGGCCTCGGCGATGGCGTAGAGCTCCTCGGCGTCGGCGGTTGTGCCGGGGACGAGCTCGCCCGACAGCGATCGGTGGATGGGCGTACGTGACGTCGAGAACCCGAGGGCGCCGGCGCGCAGGGCCTCGGCCACGAGTCGCCCCATGGCGGCGGCGTCGTCGGCGGTGGCGGGCTCGTTGGCAGCGCCACGCTCGCCCATGACGTAGGCCCGCAGCGGGCCGTGGGCGATCTGGGCGCCGAAGTCGATGACGTGGGGGCGGGCGGCGATGGCGTCGAGGTACTCGCCGAAGCTCTCCCACTCCCAGGTGATGCCCTCGGCCATGGCCGACCCGGGGATGTCCTCGACACCCTCCATCAGCTCGATGAGCCAGTCGTGGCGGTCGGGCGCGGCGGGCGCGAACCCGACGCCGCAGTTGCCCATGACGACGGTGGTGACGCCGTGCCACGACGACGGGGTGAGGTACGGGTCCCAGCTGGCCTGGGCGTCGTAGTGGGTGTGGATGTCCACCCATCCGGGGGTGACGAGGCGCCCGTCGGCGTCGATGGTGCGCCGGGCCGTGACGTCGAGGTCGGCCCCGACGGCGACGATGCGCCCGCCGTCGATGGCGACGTCGGCCCGGCGGGCCGGTGCCCCGCTGCCGTCGACGACGGTTCCGCCGGTGATGAGTGTGTCGACCATCACATCGACGCTAGTCGGCAACGCCCGCCCGAACCACGGTGCCCCCGCGCCTCCCCTGATCAGCCGCCTGCGCCGCCGAAATCTGGGACTTCGCGCGCACCACCTGCGCGCGAAGTCCCAGATTTCGCAGGATCGGCAGGGCCGACACGGCGGGGTCAGGCGGCGCGCATGTCGGCGGCGACGTCGGACCAGCGGTCGATGACGCCGGGGTCGGCCTTCATCTGGTTCATAGCCGTGTAGCTCATGACCCGCACCTTCGGCGCGATCGTGCCGTAGCGGTCGACCAGCACGCCGCCGAGGTCGTCCCAGCTCGCCGACACGATGTAGTGGTCCAGCACGTCGTCGGTGACCAGCGACGCCATTGCCGCCATGTCGCCGGCCCGCTGGGCGTCGTGGAGGCGGTCGGACAGGCCGTCGAACCCGTGGATCTCGAACACCGGGCTGTAGGTGCGGGTCGACCCGTAGAACGCGATCATCATCCGGGCGTGCTCGCGCGACGCGGCGATCTCTGCTTCGGTGTCGCCCACCGCAGTCATGATCGGGATCTCGAGCGTCACGTCGTCGAGGCTGCGCCCGGCGCGCTCGGCCCCTGCCGCCACGGCGGGGATCTGCACGTCGGTCAGGTACTGCGGCGAGTGGAACGGGTGGATGTGCACGCCGTCGCACACCTCGCCGGCCATGGCGCTCATCCACGGAAGCACCGCCGACACGTACACGGGCGGGTCACCGGCGTCGATGGGGCCGGGCGACCACTGGCCGGTGAGCAGCGAGAACGAGTAGAAGTCGCCGTCGAACGCCAGCTTCTCCTCTCCTCGGAACGCCCGGAAGATGGCCTTGACGGCCTGGACGTACTCCTTCATGCGCGGCCCCGGCGGGGCGTATTCGGCCGAGTACCGCCGTTCGATGTGGGCCTTCACCTGCGTGCCCAGGCCGAGTGTGAACCGCCCGCCGGTGGCGTCGGCCAGCTCCCATGCCACCTGCGCCGTGACCATCGGGCTGCGCGGGAACGCCACGGCGATGGCCGTGCCGATGCCGATGCGTTCGGTGGCGGTGGCCGCCGCCCCGCACGACAGGTAGGCGCTGCGTCCCGCCTCGGTGAGCCACAACGCACCGAACCCGGCCGCCTCGACCCGTGCCGCGGTGGCGGCCATCTCGCGCAGCGGCAGCGGCGACGACATGACGTCGAGCTCGAGCCCCATCAGCACGCCACCTCCGTCCGCGACGGCGCCGGCGAATCGGTCGCCGAGCACGACCCTGCCGTTGAACCAACCGGCGAGACCAACCGACGTCGCAGCATCGTCAGCGCAAGCCCCATCAGTTGACGCCCTTCTCCATGCCCTCCCAGTAGGGCTCGCGCAGCTTGAACTTCTGCAGCTTGCCGGTGGCGGTGCGGGCGAGCTCGTCGCGGAACTCGACGCTGGTGGGGCACTTGTAGTGCGCCAGGCGGTCGCGGCACCAGGCGATGAGGTCGGCCTCGGACACCTCGGCGGTGGTGACCACCAGGGCCTTGACCGTCTCGCCCCACTTGTCGTCGGGGACGCCGATGACCGCCACCTCGCTGACGGCGGGGTGGGCGAACAGGGCGTCTTCGACCTCGATGGACGACACGTTCTCGCCGCCGGAGATGATGACGTCCTTCTTGCGGTCGGCGATGGTGACGAAGCTCTCGTCGTCGATGTAGCCGCCGTCGCCGGTGTGGAACCAGCCGTCGCGGATGGCCTCGGCGGTGGCCTCGGGCTGGTTCCAGTAGCTCTTGAGCACGACGTTGGACCGGGCGCAGATCTCGCCGTCGTCGGTGACCTTCATCTTCACGCCGAGGGCGGGGGCGCCGGCACGGCCGAGCTTCTGGGCTCGTTCGGTGGGCGTGAGGTCGTCCCATTCGGGGCGCGAGCGCGCCATGGTCAGGTACGGCGAGGTCTCGGTCAGCCCGTAGAGCTGGATGAACTCCCATTCGAGCTCGGTCTCGACGCGTTCGATGACCGAGGTGGGCGGGGGTGCGCCGGCGACGACCATGCGGGTGCGGCCGGCGCCGGGCACCGGGCCGTCCCAGGTCTTGGCGGCGTCGAGGATGGCGGTGACGACAGCCGGTGCACCGCACAGGTAGGTGACGCCGTGGGCGTCGACGCGGCGCAGGATCTCGGGGCCGTCGACCTTGCGGAGCACGACCTGGGGGACGCCCATGGCGGTGAGGGAGAACGGCATGCCCCAGCCGTTGCAGTGGAACATCGGCAGGGTGTGCAGGTACACGTCGCGGTCGCTGACGCCGGCCGACCAGCCGAAGGTGGCGGCGTTGACCCACAGCATGCGATGGGTCATCTCGACGCCCTTGGGGCGGGCGGTGGTGCCGCTGGTGTAGTTGATGGTGGCGGTGTCGTTCTCGTCGGCGTCCCAGGGTTCGGGTTCGCCGTCGGCGTCGAGGAGCTCGTCGGTCTCGGGGCCCATGACCAGCAGGTGGGGCACGTCGAGGTCGCCGAGGGTGTCGGCCAGCTCGGGGTCGATCAGCACGACCTCGGAGCCCGAGTGTTCGACGATGTAGGCGATCTCGGCCCGGTTGAGGCGGAAGTTGACCGGCACGCCGATGCGACCCCAGGCGGTGGTGCCGAACAGGAACGTCAGCATCCGGGCGGAGTTGTGCGACACCATCGCCACCCGCCCGCCCTGGGGCACGCCGAGGTTCTCGAAGCCCTTGGCCATGGCCTTGGCCCGGCGGGCGAACTCGCCGTAGGTCATGTCGGGCAGCGGCGCGGCGGGCTGGTCGGGCTCGTCGATGATGCCGACGCGGTCCGGATAGACCAGCGCAGCGCGTTCGAGATGGTCGCGGACGGTCAGTGGTACGAGCATGGAGGCCCCCGGGTGATTCGTTGCCGGACGTCATCGTGCCAGACCCGCGCCTGCCGTGTCGGTGGTCGTGCGCGATGCTGGTGACCCGACGTCGACAGGAGACGCCTGTGACCAGCCTTCCCGACCGACCGAACACGGCGCTCCTCGTCATCGACATGCAGCGTGGCGTCGTCGCCGATGCCCACGACGCCGACCGGGTGGTCGCCACCATCGCTGCGCTGGTCGAACGGGCACGGTCGACCGACACTCCTGTGATCTGGATCCAACACCGCAGCGACGAGCTTCCCGAGGGGTCCGACGCCTGGCAGTTCGTCGACGGCCTCGGGTACGGCTCGCAGGAGCCCCTGGTCCACAAGTGTTTCGGCGATTCGTTCGAGGAGACCGACCTCGAGGAGGTGCTCGCCGAGCAGGCTGTAGGCCACCTGGTCGTCACGGGCGCGCAGACCGATGCCTGTGTGCGGTCCACGCTCCATGGCGGGTTGGTCCGCGGCTACGACGTGACGCTCGTCGAGGACGCCCACACCACAGAGGATCTCCGGAAATGGGGGGCTCCGCTGTCGCCGCAGGACGCGATCGCCTACACCAACATGTACTGGGCGTGGTCGAGCGCCCCGGGTCGCCGCACGGCGGTCGTTCCGGCCGACGAGGTCGACTTCGCCGCGGGTTGACCGGCCGGCGCCGCGGGTCGACCGGCCTTCGTCGCAGGTTGATCGGCCCTCGTCGCAGGTGGACCGGCCGGCGCCCGGCCGAATCGCTCCCCGATCAGCCGGCCAACAGGTCGTGGAGGGCGGCGAGGGCCCGGGCGATGTCGGCGAAGGAGTTGTAGAGCGGGGTGGGGGCCAGGCGGATGATGTCGGGGTCGCGGGCGTCGACGACCACGCCCTGGGCGGCCAGCGCAGCTTCGAGGCCGCTCGCGCTGCCCGGGACTCGCAGCGACAGCTGGCATCCCCGCCGGGCGGGGTCGGTGGGGGTGACGACTGCGCAGCCGTCGACGGTGGCGGCCAGTGCCGTCAGGCCCCGCTCGAGGAACGCCGTCAGGCGCAGCGACCGCTCGCGCAGGGCCTCGATGCCCGCTTCGTCGAACAGCGACAGCGACGCGCCCACGGGCGCCACCGCCAGGATCGACGGGTTCGACATCTTCCAGCCGGCCGCGCCGGAACGGGCGATGAACCGGTCCTGGTCGTGCATGGCGAAGCGGGTGGACGGGTCGTTGCCCCACCAGCCGGCCTGGCGGGCGATGGTGGTGTCGGTGCCGTGGCGGTCGTGGACGAAGATCCCCGCCGTCGAGCCGGGGCCGCTGTTGAGGTATTTGTAGGTGCACCAGGCGGCGAAGTCGACGTCCCAGTCGTGCAGGGCCAGGGGCACGTTGCCGACGGCGTGGGCAAGGTCGAGCCCGACGGTGATGTCGTGGGCCCGTAGCAGCGCACACATGGGTCCCAGGTCGAGGAGCTGGCCGGTGTAGTAGTTGACGCCGCCGATGAGTGCGGTGGCGATCTCGTCGCCGTGGGCCGCGAGGACGGCGGCGAGGTCGTCGACGGTGACCCGGTCGGGGTCGGCGGCACCGATGGTGATGACATCGGTGGCGGGATCTCCCCCGGCGAGCTCGACCTGCGACGCCACCGCGTAGCGGTCCGACGGGAAGGCGTGCGGCTCGATGAGGATCTTGGTGCGACGACCCGCGGGGCGGTGGAACGACGCCATGAGCACGTGCAGGTTCTCGGTGAGTGACCCCATCAGCGCGACCTCGCCGGGCTGTGCACCGACCAACGGCGCCTGCAGAGCCTCGAACCGTTCCTCGAAGCCGTACCAGGAGTCGTCGCCGGTGAAGTGCCCGGCCACGGCCAGGTCCGACCACTGCGCCATGACCGCCTCGATCGCGGCCCGGGCACGGACGGGCATGAGCCCGAGGCTGTTGCCGGCGAAGTACGCGACGGGTGCCCCCTCGCCGGTACGGGGGAACACGAACTCGGCCCGGTAGGCCGACAGCGGGTCGGCCTCGTCGAGTGCCACCGCTTCATCGAGGCTGATCGCAGTGTCCATCGGCGCCGACGGTAACCCAGGGCGTCGACCGAGGGGCCGATCGAGGGGCGGAGCTAACGGAGCAGCATCGATCCGGCCGCGCGTGCCCGATGGTCGAACCGCCCGATTCCGTCGAAATCTGGAGATCTGGGGCTCGCTCAGCGACCCAGATATCCAGATTCCGCAGGATCCCAGGATCGCAGGATCGCAGGATCGCAGGGTCAGGCGTCGGCGATGCACCCGCTGATCGCGGCGACGAGGCCCTCGGGGTCGTCGGTGCCGATCCGGAAGTCGCGGGCGCCGTCGAGCTCGAGGCGCACGGCGTCGAGACCCCACACGTTGAACACCGTCGCACCCGGCATCCAGCGGATCCCCCAGCCCAGCAACCAGTGGTTGCGGACGACCTCGGCCCGGACCACCTGTTCCACAGGGATCGCCCGCCGAGGGCGTCCCCAGCGGAACGCCACCGTGATCCGGTCGGGGGTCACCATCGTCGTCAGCGCCGACAGGGCGAAAGCGATGACCGCAACTGCGGCCAGCACAGCCGTGGAAGCCAGCATGGATGGCTCCCCTGTAACGGCGGCGACGAAGGCGGCAACGAGCGCCAGTGCGGCGACGACGAACGCCGGCTGGGGCGCCGACTGAGTGTGCTCGTAGACCATCGTGGCCGAGGGTATCCCGGGCCCGCGGCCGAGGCCGGCGTTGCCGGCTGTCCATCAGGGCCGGGTCACCCACGGTGACCGAGTGCGGCACCCGGAGACATGGCAGGGCGTGCCACCCGAGCCCGGCCGCTCGGCCGTGGCCCGAGCGGCGAGTGAACGCTGGGACCGAGAGGCGGAGGCGGCGGGCCCGGATCCGAGCGACTAATCGAGTCCGCGCACCCTCCTATACTCTGGCCCTCGCCACGGACTGGAGGGTCCCATGATCGGAGACCGACCGCCTCGAGTCGGTGCGGCTCTCCTGCCGCTCGTCGCCGGCGCGTACCTCCTCATGCTGTTCAACGGCGAGGGCGGCCACCCCGGGTTCCTCGTGGGCGGCGGCCTCCTTCTCGCGATCGGCGTCGGAACGCTCCTGTGGCGAAAGAAGGAGGACGGCCAACCGCAGGAGCCAAGCGGCTGAGCAGATCGCTGGTGCGATCGAGGGTCAGGCGATCGACCGGATGGGGATGTCGTGACGATCCGCCGCCGCCCACAACGGCGTGTTGTGGTCCGCGGCGGCGAGGCAGATCTCCGCATCGACGTGACGCCTCCCGATGCGGTCGGACCTCCCGTTCCGGTCGAAATCTGGGACTTTGCGCGCAGCACGTGCGCGCAAACTTCCAGATTTCGGAGGTGTGCGGGCTCGGTACGGGGGCCGACGAGTCGGTCAGGCGGGCGCGACCGTCACGGGGATGGCGTTGAGGACGGCGTTGCCACTGAGCTCGTCGATGGCAGCGTCGTCGGTGAGGATGTTGCTGTTGACGCCCGGGCGGCTGCGGGCCACCCGCATCTCGATGCCGGGCGTGTCGTGGCCCCATCCGAACGGCAGCGACACGACGCCGACCATGACCTCGTCGGTGATCTCGACCGGGGCGGTCACCTCGCCGACCCTCGACCGCACCGTGGCCCGGCCGCCGTCGGCGAGCCCGATGGCGGCTGCGTCGTCGGGATGGACCTGCAGGGTGCAGCGCTCCTTGCCCTTCACCAGCACGTCGACGTTGTGCATCCAGGTGTTGCACGACCGCAGGTGTCGCCGGCCGACCAGCACCAGGCCGTCGGCCGCACCGGGCGGTGTGGCTGCCAGACGTTGGAGGTCGGCGGCGATGGGTTCGGGGAGCAGCTCGACCTTGCCCGATGGCGTGCGGATGGCCGACGGGAACCGTTCGACGAGCGGACCGAAGTCGATGCCGCTCGGGTGATCGTCACGCAGCTTCGCGAGCGTGAGGCCGTCGGGGTCGGCGCCGAAGCGGTCGCCGAAGCGGCCGGTGCGCAGCCGCAGGTCGATGACCTGTTCGGCCCAGCTCCACTGGGCCAGCTCGGCCAGGATCTCCTCGGCGTCGCGGCCGGCGAGGGGTCCGTCGTCGCGGTCGACCTCGGCGGCGACGAGCGTGCGCATCATCTCGGCCTGCACGAGCTGCGGGTCGGCGTCGGCACCGAAGCCGCTGATGACCAGCGCCAGGCGCGACAGGATCTCGGGTTCGCCGGGGTGGTCGACGTCGAACACCGGCGGCGAGTAGCGGGCGAACGACCGGATCATGTTGCGCTCGAAGAACACGTCGTAGTGGCTGCGTTCGAGCGCCGAGGTGGGCGGCAGGATGACGTGGGCGTGGCGGGTGCTGGCGTTGATGTATGGGTCGACCGCCACCAGCAGGTCGAGGCCGGCGAAGGCGGCGTCGAGGCGTTCGCTGTTGGGGAACGACCGCACCGGGTTGCAGGCCAGCAGGAACAGGGCCTTGATGCCGTCGGCGCCATCGGCGTCGGGGCTGCCTTCGATCTCCTCCGCGAGGGTGGCCGCGGGGAGCTCGCCGAGGACCTCGGGGCGGCCGGTGACCGGGCTGTGCCAGCGGCCGATAGCGAAGCCCCGGCCGCCGGGCGCCCGGTCGTCGATGCGCGCGGAGGGGCCCGAGTCGAACATCACGCCGCCGGGCCGGTCGAGGTTGCCGGTCAGGACGTTGAGGAGATCGGCCGCCCACGAGGCGAGGGTCCCGAAGGCAACCGTGTGGTTGCCGATCCGGCCGTACACCGCAGCCGACGGTGCCCCGGCGAGCTCGTGGGCGACACGGCGGGTGGTGTCTGAGTCGATGCCGCACGCGTCGGCGACGGCCTCGGGCGTGTAGGGCTCGACGGCCGCGCACGCCTCGTCGAGGCCGGCGATGTGGCCGGCCAGGCGCCCGATGTCCACCAGGCTGTCGGCGACGATGACGTTGGCCAGCGCCAGCAGCCACAGGACGTCGGTGCCGGGCCGGATGGTCAGGTGCTCGTCGGCCTCTGTGGCCGTGCGGGTCCGGCGGGGGTCGACGACCACGAACCGGGCGCCGCGGGCCCGCAGCTCCTGGAGCCGACCGGGGAAGTCCGGGATGCTGACCAGCGACCCGTTGCTCTCCCACGGATTGGCGCCCAGCATCAGCAGGTAGTCGGTGCGTTCGATGTCGGGCAGCGGGAACATGGCCGGATCGCCCCACATCAGCCCGGCCGACACGTGCTTGGGCATTTGGTCGACCGTCGATGCCGAGAACCGGCGCTTCGATCCGACCGCCTGGATGACGTGGCGCAGGTAGATCATGCCGCCGAGGTTGTGGACGTTCGGGTTGCCGAGCACCACCGCCAGGGCGTCGCGGCCATGGGCGTCGACGATGGGCGTCAGGCGCCGTTCGATCTCCGCGTAGGCCTCGTCCCAGGTGACGGTGCGCCAGCCGTCGTCGGTGCGCACGACCGGCGCGGTGAGCCGGTCGGGGTCCTCGTGGAGTTGCTTGAGCGTCGAGCCCTTCGGGCAGATGAAGCCCCGGCTGACGGGATCGTCGCGGTCGCCGCGGATGCGCACGACGCGATCGCCCTCGGTGGTGATCTCGAGCCCGCAGGTCGCCTCGCACAGCGGGCAGGTGCGGCGGTGGATCCGGCGGTTCGTGGTGGTGGTCGCAGACATCGTGTCCCCCTCGGACGCAGACGGTCCGGGCCCCGACGGTAGCGCCCGCGCCGTCGCCGGGTCGGGGCTACGCTCGCCCGCCGAGACCGGACCTGAGGGGGAACGCATGAGCGCAGCGAGGGCCCTCCGGCCCGGCCGCCAGGCCAAGAGGGAGCAACCATGAGCATGCTCGACACCGAGCGCGCACGCGTCGTGCTGGAGCAGTGGCTGAGCGACAACGTCGCGCCGGCAACCGTCGACTCGTACACGATCATGACCGGCGGCTTCAGCCGGGTGATGGCCAGGGTCGACGTCAGCTGGGCCGACGGACGCGCCGAGACCTTCGTCCTGCGTGGCGATCCGCCGCCCGAGGTCGCCACGCTCGACAGCGACCGCGACGCCGAGTGGGCGCTGCTGTCGGCGCTGTCGTCCATCGAGGAGATCCCCACGCCCGCCGCCCGGTGGTTCATCGACGACGAGTCGCTGTTGGGCACCAAGGCGCTGCTGATCGACTTCATCGAGGGCGGATCGCTCCAGGCGGCCTTCGACAATGGCCTCGACCCCGCTGACACCATCGAGCAGTTCGCCGACACGATGGCCGTGGTCGCCGGCGTCGACCCCGATCGCCTCCCGGCGGCCATCGCCCGCCCGGCATCGTGGGACGATCACCTCGACTCGCTCATCGGCCGCTGGCGGGCAGCCGCCGACGACCACTGCGAGGCGCTGCCCATCGTCCGCTACATCGCCGCCTGGCTCGACAAGCGCCGCCCCGCACCGATGCCGCTGCGGCTGGTTCATGGCGACTTCCAGCAGGGCAACATCGTCGCGACGCCGGACGGCTGGCAGATCGTCGACTGGGAGTTCTCCCGCATCGGCGATCCCCGCGAAGACCTCGGCTACTACAACGCCTACGCAGGGGCGGTGCCGCCCAATCTGCTGGCCGCCGACACCGACCGGTTCCTGGCCCGGTTCCGGGAGCGCACGGGCCTGAGCGAAGAGGTCGTCAACCCGGTGAGCCTCGGCTACTTCACGGTGTTGTCGACGATCGGCACCGTCGACTCGCTGTACCGGGGCATGACCGGCATGGCCCGCGGCGAACGCCGAGGCCCGGCGGTGGCGTTCAACTCGACCCTGGTCGCGGTGGGCAACGATGCGTTCGTCGACGCGGTCGACGGACTCGAGGCCGCCATGGCCGCGGCGATGGAGGCATAGCGATGCAGGCTCGACCCACGACCGAACAGATCCTCGAGGACCTGGCCCGCGAGGTCCGTGAGGCCATCATCCCCGCCGTCGGCGACCCGGCGCTGGTGGTCAATCTCGAGATGATGGAGCAGCTGCTGCACACGTGCGCTGTGCGCTCGGCCAACGAGATCGCCTGGATGGCCGCCGAGTGCGCGGACATGGAGGCCTTCGCTGCGGACGTCGCCGAGCGGTTGGGCGACGCTGCCACGGCGTCAGCGCTCGATGCGTACCGGTCGGGCCGCAGCGAGTCGCTGGCCCTCGACGACCAGGTCGAGAACTACCACCTGGCCGGCGAGGCGTTCGGCGCCGCCATCGAAGCCGTGTTCGCCGGCGACGACGCCGACCTGTCCGCCCGCTGCGCGGAACTCGTCCGCGCCCGCCGCGACACCGAACGCGAACTCCGCCCCGGCTTCTACTTCCCCGGCCGCTCCTGACGCTAGGGCGGCCGCTGGGCTCTGACTACTGGGGCACCTCGACTTCACACCACTGGTGTGCCGCCTCCCAGGCCGGTCGGCTCGGAGTTGGTTGAAAGTACGACTTGACCCCAGCGGTTTCCCACCTCCCGGGCCAGCCGACTCGGAGTTGGCGGCACGGGACACCGCAGCGGTTTCGGGCCGCCCGGCCCGGTGGGTCAGCTGTCGTCGCCGGCGGTGTTCTCGTTGATCTTCCAGGCCTCACCCGGATTGCCCTTGCGAACATCGGAGTCTTCGTCGTCGCTCGCTGCGTCGTCGGGCTCGTCGTTGATCTTCCAGGCCTCGCCCTTGTCGTTGGGCGGATCCGACTTCTGGGATTGGGTCTGCTGGTCGTTCATCGGTGTTGGTCCTTCCATGCCGAAGAGCGGGGCCGGCGCGGCACGCCGACTCGGCCGCATCACCGGCCACTGGCGTCTACCCCGTAACCCGCGATCGAAACCCCATCGGCCGCCAGGGCCTCCCACCGACGACACCGTGGGCCGGCACAGCACCGAGCCGGCAGAGCAGCCGGCCGCCCGGCGGTCAGGCCAGGAGGGCCTTGACCTCGGCGAGGTTCTCGATGGTCTCGACGGCGTCGCGCTGAGACACCGCCATACACCGGACGATCACGTCGTCGAAGCCGACGTCGCGCCATGCGGCGAACTGCTCGGCCACCGACGCGGGCGATCCCACCACCACCTGGTCGAGGCCCATGCCCCGATAGCCGTCGGCGACGATGCCGGCGCCCAGCTTCTCGGCAGCGGCACCGTCGCCCAGCACGATCACGTCGCGTCGCATGATCGCCCGCGGCACCCGGCCACTGGCCGCACACGACTCGCGGTAGATCGCCAGGTGCTCCGCTGCCGTCTCGAGCGTCACGTTCGGCCCGCCGTACCAGGCGTCGCCGATGCGACCCGCACGTTCGAGCGCGGCGGGCGCCGACCCTGCGCCGATCCACCATTCGACGTTCTGGTGTGGCCGTAGGCCGATCGACGGCTCGCCGGCCACCGACGCCGGGTCGACGGGCTCGCCGGCCAGGAGCGCCCTGATGACAGCCACCGACTCCTCCAGATCCCGGCCCCGGGTCTGCATCGACGCCCCCATCGCGGCGAACTGCGCCTGGCCGCTGCCGATGCCGGTCTGGACGATGAACGGTGCGTCGGTCAGCGACGCCAGCGTCCCGACGTGTTCGGCGACGAGCACCGGGTTCCACAGCGGCAGCAGGAACAGGCACCCCACCGGCCGGTCACCCCACTCGGCCAGGAGCCGGCCCAGCATCGGGGTGTTCTGGTAGTACGGCGAGGCCATGGTGTGGTGATCGCCGAGCGACAGCGAATCCAGCCGGGCCCGCTCTGCGGCCCGGGCCCGCTCGATCATCCACCGGGCTCCCTCGCGGGGATCACCCGAGGGCGTGGACAGCGACGACGTCAACGAGATCCCGATGCGCATGCCCGGGAGCGTAAGCCCGCAACCCGCCTGACGACGGCGCGCACATCGCCGGACGGCAGCTCGGGTCGCGGGGATACGGAGTGGCTCGGTCCCAGACGACACCGAAGTCCGCGACGCCGTCCGAGCCATCAGGCCGGCCGGCAGCCGGTCGGGCTGGCGCAGCCATCGGCGGGGGCGGCCGTCCAGCGCCCCAGGTGGGAGCGCGCCGGGGTGGCTGCGCCAGGCGCCGATGCCTACGGCGCCTCCGGTGACCCGTCCCGGCACCTCCGACCGCTGCCCGCGCGACCCGCGAACGCACCGCGCCGCGGTGCCCGCCGTGCTCGACCCCGCCGTGCGGCGGAACCGCGGGCGATCTGGCATCGTGGCCCGATGCTCGTCTTCGTGACATCGGTTCGTCACCCCCACAACAGCAACTCCTACGACCGAGTGTGGAAGCTGCTCTCCGAAACGATCACGTCGGTCACCAATCAACAGGACGACCGCTACGAAGTCGTCGTCGTCGTCAACGACGACCGGCTGCCCCCGCTGCCGACCCCGCTGCGTCATCCCAAGGTGCACGTCCAACCCGTCGGGTTCCCACCCCCTTCGCCGATCGCGGCCGCGGCGACCGACATGGCATCGATCCGTGTCGATCGTGGCGCCAAGTACGCAATCGGCCTTCTCGCAGCAGAGCGTTTCATGCCCGATCACGTGATGTTCTTCGACGCCGACGACTTCGTGTCACGTCGCCTGAGCGGCCTCGCTGCGTCCGATCCGAACGCTCCCGGGTGGGTCATCCGCGAGGGCTGGTGGCTCATCGGCCGTCGAGTCATGGCCGTGGACCGCTTCTACACCCGATGCGGAACCTGCAATCTCCTGCGCTACGACGTCCTGCGCTCCGAGCTGGCGCGGACGCTCTCACCGGACGCGTCACTCGAGGCGATCCTCGAAACGGTGGATCCGGATTTCCTCCGTTTCGTCCTGGGATCGCACAAGTTCGCTGTGAGCGCATTCGAAGAAGCCGGCATACCGCTCGCCACCGTGCCCTTCCGCGCCGCGATTCGGAATCTGCAGACGGGCGAGAACCACTCGGACCTCCTGGCGGACCCACCGTCGGCGATGGACGTGAAGGCGCGAGCGAGCGACTGGCAACCCGTCGACGAATCGCTTGCCACCGAGTTCGCACTCCCGCCCCATCACCGACCGGCGTGAGTGCTCGTCACGTCACCGAGGCTCCCGCCCGGCGGCGGCATCGTCCGTTGCCACGACCTCGGCGTCGACGACGCTTCAGCCACGGCGAGCGCAGAGAGCGTCGAGCACGGCCCGTTGATCGACTCCGGGCCGATAACCGAACAGATCGAGGTCCCGCGCGTAGTGCTGCTCCACCAAGGCCCGAGAACGAGCGCCGAGACGCTGTTCCCACGGCGCAGGACGGTCGTCGAGCGGGGTCGAGCGGTTGAGGTGCGGCAGCTCGAGCTGCGCGATGCCGAGGCGGTCGGTGACGCGTTCGAGGTCGGCTGCGAGATGCTCGAAACGGCACAGCATGTCGACTCGTGCCTCACCGTGCTCGTCGAGCACGTAGGGGTGCTGTGGCCCCCAGCCGGGATGATCGAAGTCGCACGGACGCTCGGCGAGCGCAGCAACACACTCGTCGAGTGTCATCGCAGCGAGCGCAGCGTGATCCGGGTGGACGCCACTGAAGCTCACGCCGTCGACGGCGTGGTAGAGGCTGCGTTCCATACGGGCGTAGTCGTAGCTGGACACGACACGGTCGCGGGGGTCGCGGACGACGGCGAACGAGAAATACGGGGTGCCCTCGGGGGTGATGCACCGACCCTCGTACTCCCGCCACGTGCGGTGCCCCGGCAGACCGACGTCGAGGCGCAAAGCCTCCATGACCGATGTCCCGGCGTTCTTGGGCACATGGATGAAGAGGCAACGCAGCGGGATCGAGTACGGCATCAGGGGCCGCTGCGTTCGACCCGCTCGAGCAGCGACAGGCCTCCGGCCTGGTGCGCGAACGCTCTCGTGGCGATGGCCATGGGTAGCCCTGCGAACACCTCGTTGTACCAGTAGTCGATCGTGTCCCACGGCTCCCAGAGGAATGCGTTGCGCAGCACGGCGCGCGCCGGCGGAGCGAACACGACGCAGTGCGTGCGGAAGATTCGTTCGACAGCCTCGAACCGCTGGTCTGTGGGACCGTCCCAGCCGATGCCGAGGGAGAGGTACAGCGTGCCGGTGCGGGCCATGTGATCACGCGCCTCGATCAACCGGTCGAGGAACTCCTCGGCGGACCCGTCGAACACACAGTCGCACTCGCAGATCACGAACAGGTCGAGCGACTCGTCGAACTCTGCGAACACCGCCCGGCGATGCGCCAGGAAGCAGCCGAAGTGTCCGGGCCCGAGCTGCCAATCGTTGGGGAAGGACGCGTCCTCGAAGGACGTCACGGCGTCGGGTCGCCGGCACGTGTCACGTGGAGGTGTGGTCGTCCTCGGCCGGTTGCGGTGCTGGACGTAGTCGATGCCCACCTCGGCCACCTGCGCCACATCGGCCACCGAACGGCGTTCTCGCGGTGCGTCCGGCGTGGTGAGCAGATGCACGAGCTTTGTCTTCGGCGGGGCCTTGCTCATCGCTCGCCCCGCTGCCAAGCCGGTCGTCGGTTGCCGTGGGGGAACGGCTCCGGCGGGACGTCGGTACCCAGGAACGCACACAATTCGCTCCAGCCGTCGCCGCGCTCCCAGCACACCTCGAGCAACTGGTCGGGCCGACCGCTGAAGTGCTCCCGTACGCGCTCGTTGTGGGCTCGGTAGAAGGCGAGATGCTCGTCCTCGTGGCCCACCGGCGACGGGTGGCCGTAGACGATCCGGCGGAACCGGTCCGTACGGCTGCGTTCTGCGTGCGCCGCAAGGCTGCCGAGCCAAGCTGCCTCATCGGCTCGCACGGTGAGCACGAATCGGCTGCCGGGATGGCGGGCATCGAGCTCGGTGAGCAGCAACGGCCACGGCCAGTCCTGGAAGCTGTCGTAGCGATCAGACACCTGGAGCGCTGTCTCGGTCCGACCGGCGGCCCAGTCGACGAGAAGCGCCGAGGAGAAGGGCACATTGCGGTAGCCCAGGCGTTCCATGCACACCCCGAGCGTGGAGGTACCCGTCTTGTGGAGTCCCACACCGAACACCTTGGTCCTTCCGCCCGCCCGCATCGGGTGGTCCTCGTTGCTGTGGCGCACGGGGTTCCCGACGTCGCCGGCGCCGATGGGTTACACCCGACCGGCTCGGTGTAACCCGATCGATCGGGCAGCGTCGTGCCCCGACATGACGACCCAGATGGTACGCATCTCGCGCAAGCGGCCGAGCATGGAGTCCGATCGCGGCCCCGGCTCCGCTGGTGCGACCCTGGCGCAGCTGTTCCGGCCGTTGCGGATGGTGACGCTGAAGCTGACGCCGGGTTGCAACCTTCGATGCACCTACTGCAACGTCGATGCTGCGGGCACGCGCAGTCCGCAGATGTCGCTCGAGACCTATCGCCGGGTGATCGACCTGTTGGTTGCTCACTCTGTCCACCGCGACCTCATCGTCGAGTTCCACGGCGGCGAACCGTTGCTGCTCGGCACCGCATGGGTCCGCGAAGCAGTGGCCTACGCCGCCGAGCGCGGCACGGAAACGGGCCACCGATTCACCCACCCGATCGCGACGAACGCCACGATGCTCGACGACGAATGGGTCGACCTGATCGCCGAGTCGGGATTGCCCGTGAAGGTCTCGCTCGACGGCCCACCGGAGCTGAGCGACCAGGTGCGTGGAGGCGCGCGGGCGACGGTCGCCGCCCTCCGGCGCCTCAGAGCCCGGGGGCTGGCTCCACTCGTGCGTGTCGTTGTGTCACCGACGAACGCCCATCGGATGGACGAGGTGGCGTCGTTCCTCGCCGACGAAGGCGTGCAGCTGTTCAGCGTCAACTACCTGCAGCCGCAAGGCCGCGGTATCGACGATGCACAGCTCGACGACGAGGACATGGTCGCCTCGTCGATCGCGGTGTTCGAGCACATGGCCGAGCACGGAACCGTGTTCGAACAGGGAGCGCTCCGGGCCCTGGAACGTTTCGTCTACGGACGCCACCAGCCCGCACCGCTCTCCTGCTGGGAGTCGCAGTGCCAGGCGGGCCGAACCTTTGTGGGCATCGACCACCTCGGCAGCATCCACGCGTGCCCCACCGACATCGAGCACCACGTGCTCGGTTCCATCTGGGACGAACCCGATCCGACCCACGTGCGACGTACCCTCGACCGCCTCCACGTGAAGGACGCCTGGCACGCACGGTGCCATGGATGTGCCGCCGCGACGATCTGCGACCAGAGCTGTCCGACCAGCGACTTCAACAGTGTGGAATTCCGCGAGGTCGCGTGCCGCCACACCAAGCGGCTCCACGCGTGGCTCACCGAGCACCCCGATGTCGTCGACCGGGTGCGCAGGGTCGCCGAGTCGACGCCGATGCCGGGATCCGGCTGAGTTCCTGCGGTGCCGTTCTCAGCGACCGAGGGTCGCGAGCAGACCGTGCGGTGGCTCGACGAGTTGCGCCCCGCAACGGTGGTGGACATCGGAGCCGGCGCCGGTGCCGGCGCGGACCTGTGCTCGATGCTCGTGCACCCGCCAGCGGTCGATGCCATCGAGATATGGGCACCGTACATCGAGCGCTACCAACTGGAGCGCCGCTACCGCTGCATCGTCGTGGGCGACGCGTGCTCGCTTCCTCCCGACGCCTATCGCGACTACGACGTCGCCATCCTCGGCGACGTCATCGAGCACATGGCGCCTGATCTCGCATCGTCGTTGCTTCGATCTCTGACAGAGGCGGGCGTCGGGCATGCCGTCGTCACGGTGCCGCTCGGGCACCACCCACAGGGCCCAGTGGGGGGCAACCCCTACGAGCGCCACGTCACCGACGACTGGACCCACAGCGATGTCATGACGCTGCTGCGCCCCTTCGGTGTGCGCCGCTTCTGGCTCGGCAACGTCGTGGGCCGCTATCTCGTGCGGTTGGCGGATCCTCGTCCCTCTGCCGACCATCTGCCGACCAGCGCGCCGTAGCGCTCCACGTAGGCCTGCACGCACCGGTCTGCACCGAACTCGGACGCCACCCGCTCGCGTCCCGCGGCGCCGAGCCGAACCGCCAGTGCCGGATCGTCGACCACCGTCGACAAGGCATCGGCAAGCCCGTCGATGTCGCCCACCTCGACGAGTAATCCGGTGACGCCGTCAGCGACGAGTTCGGCGATCCCACCGGCGCGCGTGGCCACCACTGCCCGGGCGTTGGCAGCCGCTTCGAGAGCCACGATCGGAAGGCCTTCGAAATCCGACGAGAGCACGAGCGCCCGCGCGGCTCGGAGCTCGGCGGCGACCGACTCCGTCGGCAACGCTCCGACGAAGTCGACCCGACCGGCCAGGCCGAGCGCCTGACGCTGCGACTCGAGCTCGTCGCGTTGGCTGCCGTCACCCACGATGCGCAAACGCGCCGTGTCGTTGCGAGCGACGACGCGGGCGAAGGCATCGAGGAGCACGTCCAGTCGCTTCTGGGGCTCGAGGCGCCCGACGAACACGATCGGCCCCTTTGGCGGAACCGCGGTGGTCGTCTGCGGTGCCTCGATCCCGTTGTGTATCACGGCGATGCGCCGGGCGTGTTCGGGCCACGTGTCGACGAGCCAGCGGCAGGTGTCGTGGGAGACGGCCGTAACGGCGTCAGCGGTGGCGATCGCCGTCCCCAACGGCGACTCCCGCCCGAAAGCGCGGCCTTGACCGGCGTGGTTGTTGTGGACCGTCAGCATCCATGGCAGCGCTCGGCGCTCATGGAGTTCGTTGGCATAGGCGACGTAGGGGCCGGCCACGTGCACATGGACGACGTCGGGGGCGAACTCGTCGATCTCGCGTTCGTAGGCCCGATAGACAGCGAGTCGGTCGTCGAGGTCTCCTGCCAGCGGCTCGGCAGGACCCACGCGAGCGACATGAACTCCGCTCGGACGCCGCTCCCGGGCCTCGCCGCACCGGGGTCCGGGAGCGGCGAGGACCAGGACCTCGTGGCCGAGCCGCGCCGCGCCGTCGGCAAGCAACGCTCCGAGCGTCTGGATCCCTCCGATCTCGGGAAGGAACGTCCGCAGCCACAACGCGATTCGCACGTGTGGGGGCCCGGATCAGTTGACCCAGTTCGCTCCGAGCGTCCGGGCTCCGCGGATCATGCCCTTGCCACCGACTCCGCGAACACGGAAGTCGCCGAAGTTCAGTCCGATCGTCATTTCGCGGATGCCGAACTTGGAGAAGCCGGCGACCTCGTCGGCATCGATGTTCGCCGCGCGACCGACCATGTCGCCCAGCATGGCCTGCTCCTTTTCGGACAGCGTCTCGCTGAACGCTTCGAGCTTGTCGGCGAACTGCTCGATGTCGGATGTGGTGATGTCGTCGCTCATTCTCGGTTCCCTTTCCTGCAGCTCACTGGCTGCGTTCTGGACGTCGGGAGTACCGGACGTCGATCCGGGACCGGGGTTACACCTCGGCCAATCCGATCCTGGCGGCTGCGCAGCGCCACCGGTGCGCGACAATCGGCCCGGTGATCGCTCCGCTGTCCACCGTTCGGCACGTGACGTACAGCGACCAGACCCATCAGCGGGAAGGCCGCAGCCGGCGAACGGCGACCATCGGGCGACCGACCCAGGAGGAGTTGCTCGACGCGCTCGGCCGGCGCGGTCTGGGCCTCGTCGCCGCGACGCCACCAGCCCACGGAGCCGTGCTCGACGCCATCACCGGCATGCTCCACCCTGCGCGCTACCGCGCCGGTGACGTGGTGTGGCTGGCCCACCGCGGCGATCTCGGCCGCACCCGCCTCGAGGATCTCGTGCTGCGTGCCGGTACACGGGTGGCGTGGAACTGCACGGCTGATGCGGCTATGGCACGGCGCTTCTCGCACCCGGAGTTCGGATCGTGCGCCCGGGTCGTGCCACCTCCGATCGATACGGCCGTGTTCCGACCCGAACCACCGACGGGCGCCGAGCCATGGACCGAGGACCCGTTCCGGGACCGACCGGTGCTGCTGCACACGGGCCGGTTCCACCCAGAGAAGCGCATCGATCAACTGATCCGCCTCGCCGAGCTGCTCGTGGAACGCACCGACGCACTGCTCGTGCTCGTCGGTTCGTTTCCGCCCGATACCCGCGGACTCGCCGACGCCGCCCGGTTCCAGCGCGACATCCGTGATCTCGGGTTGCGGGACCACGTGACGTTCCTCGGACGCGTCGCCGACCCGATGATGGTGGCGGCGTTGATGCGCCGCGCGACGGTGGCCGTGAACCTGACCGTCAACCACGACGAGTCCTACGGGTTCGCGCAGGTCGAGGCCGCTGCGTGCGGCACCCCGGTCGTGGGAGCAGGCTGGGGAGGACTGCGGGACACCGTCGGTGACGAGACGGGCCATCAGGTGACCACGTTGATCACCGACCACGGCACCTTCGTCGACGTGCACGAGGCCGTGGAGGCCGTTGCAACGTTCCTGGACGATCCCGAGCGGAGGGAGGCCTCAGCGATGACGGCGGCTGCGTGGGCCCGTCAGCACTCATGGGATGCCTTCGTCGCCGCAGTCCTGGCGTTGGTGGAGGAACCACCTGCTGCACTCCCCGGGCTCGGACGCGTCGCGAGCGTGTCCGAACTCGTTGCCGCCGTCATGGCCCCTGCGCTGGCCGGGCGGTGGGAGCCGGCGAGGAATCGGCGCCTCGACTCGCTGTCGGTCGACGACTACGTGGCTGTGCGCAACCGCCCACACCTGGGCGTCGAGGAACAGGAGCTGCTCGCTCTGTTCGACGACCTCGACGATTTCCGTCGTCGGCACTACCGATTCCTCCTCCAGGACTATGCGAGCTGCGACGTCGAAACGGCCGTGGCCCGCCTCGGCGTCGAGGCGCGGTTGCATCCGCTCGTTCCGTCGGTCATCGACACCGTCGACGGGGTCGCCGCCCGCGACGCCGTCTTCGGCCGTCGTGACCTCCGCCTGGAGCCCATTGCCGTCTCGGTCGCCCGGGCGGTGATCGCCGAACCGGGCCTGACCCCGCGACACATCGCCGAGAAGATGCGCATCGAGCCCGCGGAGGTCCTCGACCATCTATCTGCCCTGGTGGCCGGCGGACTCGTGATCCCCGCTGCCTCGTGACCGTCGCCTGACCTGGCCGACGACCACCGGCCCCTCGCGTTCGGTTCCCTCGTCAGAGACCCATCAGCGCAGCAGTCGCAACGCGCATGATGCCGCCTCCGCCATCGGCGCCCCAACGATCCGGGCGGAGACGGAACACCGTGTGCACGCCGTCGTCGTCCTCGACGTCGGCGGCCTGCAGCAACCGCGTGCGTTCGACGGTGACCGCCGAACGAGCGAAGCCGTGCCGGGCCATGGTCGTCCCGGCCGGGATCAGCCAGCCGCCCCGACCGTCGCCGGTGAACAGAGGTGCGAGAGCCGGATCACCGGCGAGCGCTCGGCGCACCGTCAGGAGGTCCTCGGTCAGCCAGGAGTGCACCACGAGGAATGGGCGCTCGGCCCAGCGACCGTGCCGAAGCCGTTCCCGCCATTGCGTGTCGTCCCAGACACCGGTGACGTGCGTGCTCTCGCAGAAGCGCACCCGCTCCGTGGCCGTGGCGCTCAGGTGACGGGCGAACAGGCCGTAGAGGGCCCACTCGGTGAAGGGCGGGTCGTGTGTCTCGTCGACGACGCCCGCGGCCGCGTCGATGACCGCTGCGAGCCCTCGTGACGCATCGCCGGATCCGAGGTGGGCGTGCAGTTCGTGCAGGACGTCGGTGTCCATGACGTTGGGTGTCGGGAAGATGCTCGGTCGGGTCCGGTCGATCCCCAGGAACTTCGCGCTCGCACCGTGCCAGCCACGATGGGTCGCCCCATCCCAGCGTTCGACGAAACACCGAGCCATGCTCCCTTCGAAGACCAGAGACGGTGGTGCCGGCTGCGCCACGAGCACATCGGCGTCGAGAACGAGGACCGGCCGGTCGGCGGACACAAGATGCGCACAGAGCTTGACCACCTGTTGACGCATCCATCCCCGAGCGATGCCGGGTAGCCCGTCGTGCAGGTCGCTCTCGCCCACCACCTCGGCGTCGAGGCCGAGGTCGGCGAAGCCTGCGACGTCGGCGTCGGGGACGACGACCACGATCCGGTTCACCCATGGCAGATTGCGGCGCACACTGCGATAACTGGGCCAGAAGTACGCAAGATCCAGCAGACGCGTTGCGTAGAGCACGTCGATCCCCGGCCGGTCCACAGCGCCCATCGATGCGACGGTAGCGCCCTGGTGTAACCGTCGACCGAACGGGACGTCTCGCCGGTGTGGTGTCGACCCGGATCAGCCGACCATCGGTATCGGTCGTGATCCCGTGGTGCGATCGTCCCGAGCTGGCGTCGACGGTGCACGCCAACCTCGATCGGCTGCCGGCCGACGCCGAGTGGATCGTCGTCAACGGCGGCGGCCGCCGCGACATGGTGCGCAACGCTCTCCGCGACCTACCCGTATCGATCGTGCACCTGCCGATGCGTCGATTCGCCAAGGGCGCGACCCAGAACGTGGGGGCCGGCCTCGCCCGGTCACCACTGCTGCTGCTCCTCGACGCCGACATCGTGCTCGAGCCCGATGCGTGGCGAGAGATGGCGTCGCTGATAGATGACCGCACCGTCGTCACGCTCGGCCGCATCACCGACCCCCATGTACGAGACGAACGTTCGACGGCGCCCCCGGTGAGCGTCACCCAGGTCGTCGTCGACGGCCAGACCGTGCGGATCGAGACCTCGGTGGTCGACGTCGCAGCGAGCGAGCGCAACGCGCCGGGCAACGTCTTGCTCCGTCGCCGACGATTCGACGAGGTCGACGGCTTCTACGGATCCCTCGTCGACGCGAACTTCCTCGACATCGACCTGCTCATCCGGCTCGAATTGGCCGGTTGCCGCCGGGCCGAGGCCGGCCGGGGCATCCACGTCGACCCGCATCCCCCAGTCCCGGACGACCAACGCCGGGCCCGAGACGCACGCAATGCCGCATACTGCCTCGAGCGACTCCAGCGCGGCGAGCGCCAGGGAACCGCAGCGCGAGACCGGCGTTCGTGGTTGCCGCTCGCAGTGATCGAGGGCGACCCGACACGGATCTGACGCTCCGCCGCGATCGCGCCCGGTCAGGTGTAGGCGTGCGCCACTGCCAGCAGGCGCGGGACCCAGAGGTCGGCGGGCAGGCCGTGCTCGCCGTAGTCGCCGATGAGGACCGTCAGGCTGTTGATCTGCTGGACGATCATCGCCCGCGCCGTGGCACCGATGCCGTCTTCGAGGGTGGCGGTGTCGAGCTCGACGCCGGCGGCGGCCAGTGCGGCGCGGTAGCGCTCGACGAGCGTGGCGATGTCGTCTCGCTCCTCGATGCGCAAGCTGCTGCCCAGCACGTACCCGACGTCGAAACCGGGGTGCGCGACGCCGGGTTGGGCCCAGTCCAACAGGATGGGCTCGTCGCCGTCGTCGAACAAGATGTTGTCCGAGCGGGGATCGCCGTGGACGAAGGTCATCGGCCGGTTGAGCGTGGCCAGATCCTCGACGAAACGGTCGCCCGCGACGTCGAACAATGCGAGGTCCTGCTCGGTCAGCCACTCGCCCCAGCGTTCGGTGGCCAGGGGGATGTTGCGGGCCCGCATGACGTTGACGAACGTGCCCGGCATGGTGCTGACCAGCGGCCGCGACACCGGGTGCGACGCCAGGTCCTCGCGACCCCAGAAACGGGCGTGGAGCACAGCGAGCGAATCGAGTATCTGCTCGAGGCGGTGGCGTGGCGGCGGCTCGACGAGGTCGTGGACGACCATGCCGGATCCGAGGTCCTCGAGCAGCAGCGCGTAGCGGCGCTTGGTGGGCCGCATGAACTTGGTGACGTCGCGGGTGAGCGCCAGGTGGGCCCGGGTTGGGAGCCGGTCGACCGCTCTGGCGGCGGTCTCGTTGACCCGGCGCAGCTTGGCGGGGTCGAAGTCGCTGCCATGGTGGCGTGGAATCCGCAACGGGACCTCGGCGGCGATGTCGCGGTAGAAGGCGATCTCGCGGGCGTAGCAGTCGTAGGTCTCGATCATCCCCCGGTTGGCGGCTTCGCGGGTGGGGAACTTCGCGATGACCGTCGCGGGGAGCTCCGCGAGCGACGGGGACGATCCCCGGTAGGTCAGCTCGACCCGGACGGTCTCGCCGCTGAGGCCCACGCCGCCGTTGCCGAGCGGCTCGATGCGCAGGCCGACGACCTCGACGTCGTCGCCGATGGTGCCGGCTTCGCGCATGGCTGCAGTGACCCAGTGCGGCGACAGCTCACCGGGGTGCGAGGGAATGTGTCGGGTGGGGCTCACGAGCGTGAGGGTACGTCGTGGGCGGCCCGCGATCCGATTCGGGGATCCAGGACACCGAGGGGAGCGCGGATCGGCGTACTCGCTCTGATCCGGACCCGTCGCGTCCCGCTCTTGTTCGCTGCGCTCACGGGCCGCTCGGGCCCGGGCGTGACCCGGCAGATCCGGCCCGCTGCGCGCAGGGGCCGCTCGGGCCCTGGCTCGCCGGGGGCCGGTCAACCGATGGCGGAGCGGGCTGCCGCCAGGGTATCGGGTGTGCCGATGTCGTGGTAGTCGCCGGTCAGCAGGTGCGCGTCGACGCGGCGCTGCGTGCTGAGCCAGGCGATGAAACGGCCCGGCGAATCGGCGTCGCCACCGCTGGCGAGATACCGGTCGATGGCAGCGGGCGCGTCGGGGGCGAGCACGTAGGTGCAGGTGGCGGCGAGCGACGACGTGGGGTGCGCGGGCTTCTCCCGGAACCGGACGATCCGGCCGTCGGGTCCGAGGGTGACCTCGCCGAATTCCTTGCCGGAGGCGTCGCCCAGATCTCGACACGCCACCAGCGGCACCCCGTCGCGTCCCCACCGTTCGACCATCGCGGCGAGGTCCTCGGCTGCGACGAGGTTGTCGCCGGCCACCACCATCCACGGGCCGGGCGGAGCTGCTCCCCCAGTGTCCATCGCCGCACGCAGGTCGGCGACCGCGCCACGCCGTGCGCCGCTGTCGACGACGCCGTTGTCCACCACGACGGCGCCGGTGGCGACGGTGGCCGATCGCCACGCCTCCCACTGGTCGGGATGACGGTGGTTGACGACGACGACCGGATCGGGAAGGCCGCACGTCCCCAGCCGCCCGACGATGTGTTCGACCAGTGCCTTCCCACCGATCGGGATGAGCGGCTTGGGGGTGGTGTCGGTCAGTGGCGCCAGCCGCTCGCCGAACCCGGCGGCGAGCACCACGGTGGACCAGGTGGTCATGACTCGTCCCCGGGCGATGCCGCATCGTCGAGCGTCCCGGCACCCGGCCGTGGCTGGGGAGCGGGGCCGGGCTCGGCCTGTGACTCGGGCTGGGCCTGGGGCAGGGGCTGGGGCTGCGACTCGGGCTGGGCCTGGGGCAGGGGCTGGGGCTGCGACTCGGGCTGGGCGTGGGGCTGGGGCACGAGGGCGCAGAGACCGGCCTCGGTGAAAGCGACGCACAGATCGCCGGCCCCGCCGGTGCCGCCCCGCGCGACGGCCACGATCGCACCGCCCGACCCGGCGAGGGTGGCGGCGGCGTCGGCCCGTTCGGCGACGGCCAACAGCTGCTCGTCGACCGGGGAGAACGTCCAGAGACGTCGTCGCAGCCGGCACGCCTCGTCGACGATGGGGGCCAGGGCGCCGCTGCGACCGCTGCGCAGCACGTCTGCGGCCTCGCCGGCCAGATCGGCAAGCGAGGCCATCACCTCGTGGACGTCGGGATCGCCGGCGTTCCAGCGGGCCCGCAGATCGCCGTGGACGACGCCGCTGGGATCGCCGGGGTCGGGATGCCATGCGACGACGAGGTCGCCGAGCGCCGAGTCGGGCAGCCGGCGGTAGCGAGTCGGGTCCCACGCCCCGGCGAAACCCATGGGGTCGGGCCCGTTCTCCGAACTTCTCGTGCGCGATCGAGCCGGGTCGGCTTCGGCGACGTCGGTGCCCCCGATCTGCATCTCCCCGAACTGCATCTCTCCGAACTGCATGTCGAGCACGCCCCGGTGGGCCTGGACGACACGGTCCTGGGGCCCGGCGGCGATGCCCAGCACGTCGACCTCGGCGCGCAGTGCCAGGCGCGCAACCGTCGCCGGATCGGGTTCGACGTCGTGGAGCGCGGCAAGGGCCTCGATGACGCCGACGGCGATGGCACTCGAGCCGGCAAGCCCGACCTGGCGGGGGATGTCGGTGGTGAACGACAGGTCGGTCGGTACGACCTCGACGGCGGCCTCGGCCGCCAGCCAGGCCTCGGCGACGCCCCGTGCCGCAGCGAGCAACGCTGCGCCGTCGCCGGGCGCGTCGGCCCATCGGTCGGCGGCTGATGCGGTCACCCGCGCGCAGAGCTGGCCGATCGTCGTCGCGACCACCCGCCCGCCGTAGCCATCGGACGGGTTGCCGACGATGCCCGCGCGGGCGGGCACGATCCGAGTCACCTGGCGGCGATCGCTTCGGGGCGCCATGCAGCGAGCCTACGACGTAGGTGCGGATGCGTTGGCTGGTCCCGGGTTCGGCAGCCGCCGACCGACATCGACGTGCTGGCCCCGGCATCTCGATGTCGTACGCTCGGAGCGGTAATGGGTGCGAGCGATACAGCGGGAGTGGGACGCAGTGGCTGACGGCGAGACGATCGACCTGGGCATCGCCGGGCTGAGCGATGCAACCCTCGCCGGACGCGGCGGCTTCGCCTCGGTGTACCGGGCCCGTCAGCCCGACTTCCGCCGCACCGTCGCCGTCAAGGTGCTGTCCGCTCCCGAGACCGACCTCGTCGCCCGCTCCCGGTTCGACCGCGAGTGTCAGGCCATGGGCTCGCTGTCGGAGCATCCCAACATCGTCACGCTCTACGACGCCGGCTTCCTGGCCGACGGCCGCGCCTATCTGGTCATGTCGTTCATGGAGGGCGGCAGCCTCCACGAACTCGCCCACGGCCCCGACAAGCCGTCCTGGCAGGAGGTCGCCACCATCGGCACCAAGCTCGCCGGCGCCCTGGAGACCGCCCACCGCGCCGGCATCTTGCACCGCGACATCAAGCCCGCCAACGTGCTGATCTCCGCCTACGGCGAACCGCAGCTGACCGACTTCGGCATCGCCCGCATCGCCGGCGGCCACGAGACCACCAGCAGCCACATCACCGCGAGCCTGCCGTACGCTCCGCCCGAGATCCTCGACGGGCAACCGCCGACGCCGGCATCGGACGTCTACAGCCTCGCCGCCACGCTCGTGCACATGCTGATCGGCTCACCGCCGTTCACCGGCGACACCGACAGCGGCTTCGCGCCGCTCCTGCGCCGCGTGTACGAAGAGGAGATCCCCGACCTCGCCGCCTACGGCGTGCCACCGGCACTCGACGTCGTGTTGCGCACCGCCATGGCCAAAGACCCGGCGCGTCGTCAGCGCAGCGCCGAGGAACTGGGCCGCCAGATCCAGCAGGCGCAACGGGTCCTGGGCGCGCCCGTCGGCGAGATGGTGGTGGCGGGCGTTGCCCGCGACGCCGTCGTCGATGCCGATCTCCCCACGGTCCGCGCCACCAACCCGCCCGAGCCGACCCCGCCCATCGTTCCCGGCTCGCCGGTCCCTCCGGTCCCCGGGCTGCCCCCGATCGCGTCGGCGGCGCCCCCACCCCCACCAGGGCCACCTCCCGCACCGCTCAGCGGGCCCACACCGCCGCCCCCGCCCCCGCCGGGCGCGACGCCGCCGGCGGCGGCATTCGGTGCCGGCCCCACCTCCCTCGATCCTCCTGCCCCGGCCGGTTCGGGCCGCCGCGACAACCGGGTGGTCTACGGCGCCGTGGCTGCAGCTCTGGTCGTTGTGCTCGGCGCCGTCGGTTTCCTGGCCTTCGCAGGCGGCGAAGATGCCGACGAGCCCCTGGCGACCGCCACCCCCGAGGCCACCGCAGCACCCGAGGCCACGCCCATCGACGAACCCGCGCCCACGCCCACCGTCGAGGATGCGGCCACCCCGACACCGGTCGCGACGCCCACCACCGAACCCGAGACGCCCACGCCGGCGCCGACGCCCACGCCCGCCGACGGCGGCTCCACCGTCGGCGGCCCCATCGCACTGGGCGACAGCGTCACCGGCACGGTGGCCGCCGGCGAGGCTGCCCGACACACCTTCCAGGCGACAGCAGGCCAGCTCATCCGACTCGAAGTGACATCGCCCGATGGCGATCCCCGTATCGCCTTGAGCACCCCCAACGGCATCCCCATCGTCGGCGCCAACGACTGCTCGACGCTCACCTCGGCCACCGACGCGCTCCTCGTCACCGAGTTGGCCGTCACCGGCGAGTACAGCGTCGACATCGACTTCTTCGGCGGTGCCGGCACCTACACGCTGTCCACCCTCGAGAACGTCGCGCCCGCCGAAGGCGAGATCGGGTTCATGCGCATCAGCGCCCGGCCGACGACGAATTTCCAGGCGGCGTGGGCCATCGCGGACGGCGACCTGTCGATGGTGGCCCGAGCGGCCGACGGGCGGGTGATCGCAGCCGACGACGACTGCTTCGGCAACCTCGACCCCCGACTCGAGTCGTTCCTGGCCGACCCCGACGGCAGCATCGACGTGGCTGCGTACACGGCGGTTCCGCCCTCCAGCCTGATCGGATTGTTCAACGTCGAGGGCTTCGGGGTGAGCGCCGAGATGCCTGCCGGCACCCGAGCCGGCTTCGCCCTCGACCTCGTGGCGGGTCAACAGCTCGAGGTTCTCATGCGAAGCCCCGATGCCGACTCGTTCGTCTCCATCGCCGACGAGAGCGACAACGTGATCGTCTTCGACGACGACTCCGGCGGGGGCTTCGATGCCCAGCTGTCCTTCGTGGTCCCGGCCGGTGGCCGTTATCACATCCAGACCAGCTTCCTCGGCGATGTGGCCGGCAGCTTCTCGCTCGGCGTGCTCATCAACTGACCCGCCCGGGCTCGAGGGCCACGGGCGCAGCGGGCCGGAGAGGGCACCACCGCTGCGCCGACCCGGCTACGGCAGCGACCAGCCGCGGTTCGGCGCTCAGCGCCGGGGCTACCATCGGACGATGGACGTCGACGATCGCCGCACCGCCGCAACCACCGAGCTGTTGCAGGAGTTGATCCGCAACGAGTGCGTCAACGACGGCACCGAGGCGTCCGGTCACGAGATCCGCAACAGCGACCTCCTCCAGACCTACCTCGAAGGCGCCGGGCTCGACGTCGAGACCTTCGAACCCGCGCCGGGCCGCCGCTCGATGGTGGCACGTATCGAGGGCTCCGATCCCGACGCACCCGCCGTCTGCCTCATGGGCCACACCGACGTCGTGCCGGTTTCGCCCGACGGATGGCACGAGGACCCCTTCGGCGGCGAGCTCATCGACGGCGAGGTCTGGGGCCGTGGCGCGGTCGACATGTTGTGCCTCACCGCGTCGATGGCCGTCGCCTACCGCCACTTGGCCGACACCGGGTTCCGCCCCAAGGGCGACCTCATCTACTTCGGCGTCGCCGACGAGGAGGCCGGCGGGGCGCTCGGCGCGAAGTGGATCGCCGACCACCACTGGGACGCCATTGCCTGCGACTACGTGCTCACCGAGTTCGGCGGGTTCCCCACCGACACCGCGCACGGCCACGCCATCACCATCAACGTCGCCGAGAAGGGCCTGGGCTGGCAGCGCCTGAAGGTAAAGGGCACGCCGGGCCACGGCTCCGCGCCCTACGAGAGCGACAACGCCCTGGTCACCGCGGCCGAGGTCGTGCGCCGCCTGGCCGAATATCGGCCGACGCCGCGCATCCACGACCTGTGGCGGGTGCAGGTCGACAACCTCCCCTACGACGACGAGGTCAAGGCATCGCTGCTCGACCCGGGCACCCTCGACGCGGCGCTCGACGGGCTCCCCGACCGGCGCAAGGCCCGCAGCCTGCACGCCTGCTCGCACACGACGTTCAGCCCCAACGTCATCCACGGTGGCGTCAAGACCAACGTCATCCCCGACGAGGTCATCGTCGAGGTCGACATCCGCATCCTGCCCGGCGAGACCCTCGCCGACATCACCACGCACCTGCAGACCGCGCTCGGCGAACTGTACGACCGCATCGACGTCGAACCCATCCAGCAGGAGCCGTCGACGGCGTCGCCGGTCGACACCCCGATGTGGGACACCCTGGCCCGCATCATCGACACTGCGCACCCGGGTTCGCCGCTGCAGCCGGGCCTCATCGTCGGCGGCACCGACGCCCGATTCTTCCGCGATCGCGACGCCGTCGCCTACGGCGCCGGCCTCTTCTCCCCGAAGGTCACCCTGGAGACGTTCGCCAAGCGCTTCCACGGCCACGACGAACGCGTCGACGTCGAATCGCTCGGCCTGAGCACCCAGCTCTGGATCGACGTCGCCAAGACCTTCTGGGACTGAAGCGGACCGCCGGATCGACCACTGCGGTCCGACCGCTGGGGTCCGGACCGCCGCATTTGCGCGGCCCGAAGGCTCGAGCCTGGGGGCAGCGAGGCTTCGACCTGGGTTGCGCAACCAGGCGGACCACTGCGGCGTACGTACCTTCCACCAACTCCCCGGGGATTCCCGGCTCCAACCTGGAGTTGGTTGAAAGTACGACTTGACCCCTGCGTTTCCCAGACCTCGTCAGCAGTACGCGTCGAGGTCCGCGAACACAGCGGGGAACAGATCGCCGTCGGGCGTGGAGACCATGCAGTCATCCCACAGCACGAGCTCTGCGTCGCCGAAGCCCGGGTAGTGCCCGAACGGGCTGCCGCACTGGCCACGCTCGTCGGCGTTCCAACCGAGGTGGACGAGACGTCCGTCGACGTCGACGGGATCATCGGGAAGCAGGCCGTAGGTCTTGCAGAAGTTCGACGCTTCGCTCTCGCCGCCGAGCGCCGCCGTGCCGAGGCTCGCAGCGGCGAACAGCGCGATCAGCGCAACGGAAAGCACCAACGGCCGTACCCGCTGCGAATCCCCGTCGTCGATCATGTCATCCCATCGGTCGATCTCCGTGGCCGATGAGGCAACGAAGATCGACCGCCGCTGACCACTGGGGTCAAGTCGTACTTTCAACCAACTCGGCATGCGGCGGCCTCCAGGCCCGACGACCTGGAGTTGGTTGAAAGTACGACTCGACCCCTGCGCTTCCCAGACCTGGTCAGGAGTTCGCGGCCAGGTCCGCTCGGGTGGCGAGGGTCCGGCTATGACGGTGCCCCACCTTCCCTCCGGCGCAGGGCCGACGACGCGCCGAGCTCACCGAGAGCGGGACGCACTCCGCGGCGGCTACCCCACAGTCGTCCAAGCGCGCTGCTTCGCAACTGCGGTCAGGGTCACGCGACCCCTGCGCTACCGTGCACGGCCATGACCAAGAAGCAGACCGACGGCTGGACGGCCGACGACATCCCCGACCAGACCGGCCGGCGTTTCGTCATCACCGGTGGCAACTCCGGCATCGGGCTCGAGGCGGCACGGATGCTGGCCGGAGCCGGCGGCGACGTGCTCGTCACCAGCCGGTCGACGGACAAGGGCCAGGCGGCGCTCGACGACCTCCGCAGCGGCGATCTTGCCGGTTCCGTCGAGATGGGCCAGCTCGACCTCGCCGACCTGGCCTCGGTTCGGAGCTTCGCCGAGTCGGTGCTCGCCACCGACCAGCCGGTCGACGTGCTCATCAACAACGCTGGCGTCATGGCCACCCCCTACGAGCGGACCGCCGACGGCTTCGAGCTCCAGCTGGGCACCAACCATCTCGGCCACTTCGCACTGACCGGGCTGCTGATCGAACGGATCGGCGGATCCGAGGGCGCCCGGGTGGTCAACGTGTCGAGCCTGGCCCACCGCCAGGGCAAGATCGATTTCGACGACCTGATGGGCGAGGAGAAGTACTCACGCTTCGGTGCCTACGGGCAATCGAAGTTGGCCAACCTGCTGTTCACGATGGAGCTGCACCGGCGCCGCCATCGCCGCGGGGACGAGATCCTCGCGCTGGCGTGTCACCCCGGCATGTCCGCGACCAACCTCGGCCAGGGCATGAGCGACGGCCTGCTCGGCAAGATCACGGGCGCAGCCAAGCGCTTCGAGTCGACCTACACCCAGACGGCCGCCGATGGCGCTCTGCCCACCGTACGGGCGGCATGCGACCCGAAGGCCAAGGGCGGCGACTACTTCGGCCCCGACGGCTTCGGCGAACTGCGCGGCAAGGCCGTGAAGGTGAAGGCCAAGCCCAAGGCCTACGACGTCCACGACGCCCGCGCCCTGTGGGAACGCAGCGTCGAACTCACCGGCGTCGACTACTGACCGTCACCCGGGTGGCCAACCACCGGGCAACCACTGGGGTCGAGTCGTACTACTCCACTTCTCCACTCCTCTCGCCCACCGGGCCGCCAGACCCGAGGCGTAACCACTGGGGTCAAGTCGTACTTTCAACCAACTCGGCACGCGGCGGCCTCCCGGCTCGCCGACCTGGAGTTGGTTGAAAGTACGACTTGACCCCTGCCCTACCCCGGCGCTGTTGCCACCCGACTCGGTCCTGCGAGCTGTTCGATCAGTCCGTCGATCCGACGTGCGAAAGCCTTGTCGGTCTCACACCGATGGCGGGCTCTCGACGATGCCCCGGACACGCCGGTGTAGCCCTCGTACCCGTAGTGCGGGGCGAGAGCGGCGTGGTCGAGGCCGGAGAGTTCGGCGGCCAGGTGGACCGCAGCCATGCGGGCCGGGTTCGGGTGGCCCCTTCGGCCTTCGTGCAATGTGCACTCGGCCACTTCGAACTCGGCGGCTACTGCGGCGTCGATGGCTTCGAGCGTCGGTCGCACCGTTGCCCGGCGGCGGGCGGTTGCCTTCTCGGGACTGCAGTCGGCTCGGGCCAGGGCCTTCGTCTTGAACTCGTCCGACCCCAGCACCGCCGGGGGCGCCCGACGGTCGAGGACGTCGAGATCGTCGTCGGCATCACCGGCGACGGTGAAGCGATGCAGCGCCCCTCGGCTGCCGGCGAAGTACTCGAGCACCCGCTCTCGATAGAGCCACCTCGGTGCCTGCGCCGGGTGCAGGTACGCCGCATAGCTCGACCAGCGGTAGGCCTCGGGCGCACGGGCCAGACCTGCGGTCACCGGGTTCAGGTGCACGTACCGAGCCACCCGGGTGAGATAGCTGTCGGCCTCGATCAGCGACGAGTGGAATCGCCCGGCCAGCAGCGCTCCGTCGCGGCCGTGGTGCCAGTTGTGCCGCTGGGTGTAGCAGCCGTTGAGGTGCCGCATCGCCCGCGACAGTCGCCCCTCGGCGCTGCGCACCAGCAGGTGGTAGTGGTTCGCCATCAAGACGTAGGCGTGGACCTCGAGCCCGAACCGCTCGTCGAGGTCGCCGAGGAGGTCGACGAAGGCCGCCCGGTCACCGTCGTGGAGGTAGATGTCCGCCCGGCCGATGCCTCGGTGCACCACGTGGTGCCAGGCCCCCGGATGATCGATACGCAGTGCACGTGCCATGCCCGCGCACGCTACGCAGCCCCTGTGACAACGTCGGCGAAGCGATGGTCAGCGGGTCTCCGCTGGGGGTCGAGCGCCGGGGATGCTCCTATGTTTGTCAAGGGGTTGTGGCGAGGTTTTCGAGGATTCGGTAGAGGCGGCGGGCGATGTGGCGTTTGAGGCATCGGCGGGCTTCTCGTGTGGTCTTGCCTTCGGCGGTTTTCTTGTCGA
>JBKAGO010000056.1:0-58135 GCA_046290435.1 Acidimicrobiales bacterium | reverse complement strand
CCGTGACTTCAGACATCACGATCGTCCCAGCTCAGGAGGCCTTTTTGGTGGACGCGCCCCCGTCACCCCATCAACGCAGCGGTGGATTCAGGCTGAGCGGGGGGCTGAAACGCGTGCCCCGATCCGGCGGCACGACCAGCATTGCGATGGGATGGAGCTCGGGGCAGTCCCAGAGGTCGCGCGGCGTGTGGTAGCGGCGCGTGGGGTCGTAGTAGATGGGCACGGCATCGAGCGTGAGAGGCAGACCTGCCTTCTCGTACACCTTGGCGCAGTACATGGCGCAGATGGCCTTCTCGCCCGCGGTCGGGTTGTGGTGGAGCATGGCGATGCCCAGGCTCGGTGGGACCTGGCCGGGCACGATCGACGCAAACCCCGGTCGTTGCGACAAGGTGGGCACCATCGCCGCCAGTTCGGCCGCCGGAAAGCCGCCGCTCTCGCCGGTCGCGTTCCAATCCTTGGCGAGGCCGATGAGCGCAGCGTCGAATGGCGTACCTGCCTCCTCGGTGGGCGCGCCGAGGAGCGACTCGTGCCGGAGCGCGACGGCCATACGGATCTTTCGGACTCGCTGCGTCCGCGCAGGCGCGGGGTCGGTCCACCACGGCTCCAGGTGGTGCCAGAGTTTCTCTTCGACATCGCTGTCGAGGTAAGCGTCGATGAATGTCGGTCCGATTCCGCCGCGGCTGGAGAGTGCAACGAGGGCATCGGCACGGGCATCGGCCAGAGCTTCGGGCCCCGAGGTCCCGTCCGAGGGCGGAAAGAGCTCTGCATGCGCCCGCGGGATCCAATAGTCGGCGGCACCGGAGGTGAGGACTTCGCCCTGGTGACGTTGCGGCCTGTGGCGGGTGTTGTCGCTCCACCAGAGGTAGCTGACGTTGTGGAGCACGACGTGGCGCTCCGATCCGCTTGCGCTGCAGTCGGGGTACTTCCCGAGATAGATCGACGAGTGGTAGACGGGTCGCCGCTCGATCGACTCGCCGAGCACCCCGAGGTCGTCCAGAGAGCTGAACAACACGACGTCGCCGCGCCGCAGCTGGTCGTAGAAGCGGGACCGTTCCACAGTGGTGAAGACCCTGCCGCCGCCGAGCTGCGCTGCCGCGTCCTCCGGTTCGATCCAGTCCTGCGTCTCGCTCACGATCGCGTCCTCTCGTCGGTGACTCTGTGCCGGGCTCCTCAGAGGTCCCCGGTGGAGATCTCGTCGGAGGTGACCATCGCACCAGACTTGCGCAACTCGGAGGCAACACCGGCCATCGTGACGGCCGGAGCGGCTACTCGCAGCCGACGAGGCGGTTGGTGCCGGGCCCTCCGTCGCAGCGGTCGCGGCCGGGGCCGCCCACCAGACGGTCGTCGCCTGGACCGCCGGTGAGGGTGTCGTTGCCAGGCCCGCCGACGAGGCGGTCGTTGCCGCCGTTGCCGTCGAGGGTGTCGTTGCCGCCGCGGCCGACGATGCGGTCGCGTCCGGGCCCGCCGGTGGCGGTGTCGTTGCCGCGGCCGAGGTCGATGCGATCGTTGCCGCGACCGGCGACGACCGCATCGGCACCCGAGCCGGCGATGATGCAGTCGTTGCCGCCTCGCCCGAGGATGAGGTCGTCGCCGCCGCGGCCGACGATGACGTCGTTGCCGGGGGTGCCGCGCAGGATGTCGTCACCACGTGTGCCGACGATGGGGTTGAGCGGCCCCATGCCCCGACAGATCCGGAACGCGCCATGGGTGGGCTCGGTTTCGGGGTCGCAGGCGTCGCCGACGCCGTCGCGGTCGAGGTCGGATTGGGTGGGGTTGGCCACCCCGGGACAGTTGTCGACATCGTCGGCGACGCCGTCGACGTCGGCATCGCGGCTACCGCACCCTGCGGGGTCGGCGCAGCGCACGAGGCGGGCCTGGCCTCCGGCGGTGAGGTGCACGACGATGGGGTTACCGGCGGCGTCGAGGTCCATCGACGGATCGATGCCGACGTCGCCGGCGAGGTCGGGCCGGGTCGGACCCTGGGGGCCCGAGCAGTCGCTGTTGGTGCAGTGCCCCACGGCGAGATCGCCTCCCGCGGCGAAGCGGTAGGCGACGACGGGGCGGTCGAGGGTGCTGATGGCCAGCGACGGGTTCTGACCGTGCACACCCGTCGACGGGTCGGGCGCCTCGGACCCTGCGGCGACCTCCCAGGCGCCGCCGACGCGGCGTACGCAGTTGGCGGTGGCGCACCGGGCGACGCGCAGCTCGGACTCGCGGGGCTGGAAGTAGGCGATGACGGGTCGGCCGTCGGCGGCGAGGGCGATGTCGCTGGCCACCGGCCCGGCGCCGGTGTCGGCATCGATGACGGCGTTGGGTACGTCGCTGAAGTCGCCTTGGCAGTTGGTGTTGGGGCAGCGCAGCACGAGGAGCCAGTTCTCGCTGGACGACCAGTACGAGATGACGGGCCGGTCGTCGGGGTCGAGGGTGAGCGACGGGTACAGCCCGTCGGTGCCGCCGACGGAGGCATCGGTGACCCGCCGCACGGCCGTGCGGGCCGGGGGGTCGACGAAGAGCGAGCCCGCGCAGTCCTGGGTGCCGCACGTGAGGACCTTGAGATCGCCGGTGGTGGCGTCGTGGTAGGCGACGACTGGCGTGCCGTCCGACGCCAGGGCGAGCGACGGCCAGTTGCCGACGTCGCCGGGGCTGTCGGCGACCACCGGCGTGGGGGCATCGGTGCAGCGTGCGGTGGCGCAGCGAATGATCTTGAGATCGCCGTTGGTGGCGTCGTAGTAGGCGACCACCGGACGGTCGGCGGCGTCGAGCGCCAGCGACAGGGCCGATCCGACGTCACCGGCGCCGTCGAGCAGCACCGAGGTCTGCGGGCCGGTGCATGCCGGGGTGGTGCAGCGCAGGAGTCGGAGGTCGCCGTTGGCGTCGTCGTGGTAGGCGATGACGGGCCGCTCGGCCCGGTCGAGCTGCATCGACACCGCGGAGGCGTCGGTGACACCGTCGATGGTGATGGCCGAGTCGGGGGTGGTCTGGCCGCCCGCGACGGTGGCACCGAGCACCACGGCGAGCACGACGACGAGCACCGCTGCGCCCGCAACGGCCATCGCCGCCGTCGTCTGCCACCGCTGTTGGACCACCATCGTCGCGTTCTTCCCTCGTGTGCGGCCACGGACGCCACCCGCCCGAAGCCGCCAAGTCTCGCACGCGCCTGTGACACTGCGATGTCAACGTCCGGACAACAGGGTTCGGGCGACAGCGGTGCCGGGTGCGACCGACTCCCGTGCGACAGGGGCCCGGGCAACAGGGGTCAAGTCGTACTTTCAACCAACTCCAGGTCGTCGAGCCTGGAGGCCGCTGCGTGCCGAGTTGGTTGAAAGTACGACTTGACCCCAGCGGTTACCCCAACGGTTACCCCAGCGGTTACCCCAGCGGTTCCTTGCAGGGGCCGGCAGCGTCGGCGAGGCTGCAGTCTGGTGCGTATCGTCCGAATCATCGTCGTCGCGACACTCGTCGCAGCCATGACCTTCGGCGACCTCGCCGTCGCGACCCCGACCGGCGCGGCGACAGCCGCCGCCCAGGTGCGGCCCAGGCCCCCGCAGCCGCCCGCACTCTCCGACACCGAGGTCGCCCGGCTGTTCGATGCTCCACTGCCCGCGCTGACCGACCCCGAGCGCCTCCCGGTCATCACCGGCAACGCCGCCGCCGATCGGCGCATCGTCCGTCTGGCGACCGACCGGGGCTATCGCCCGCGCGGCGAACCCCTCGAGCCGCTCGGCTGGTATCAGGGCCGCCAGCTCCACCAGCAGGCCATCGACGACCTCGTGGCCCTGCAGGCGGCGATGCGGGCCGAGGTCGGCGTGTCGTTGAGCCTCACCAGCGCCTATCGCAGCCCATCGACCCAACGATCGATGTTCCTGCGTCGCTTACCGTCGGCGTCGGCCATCGCCGCGGGTCGGGCCGACGGCGCAGTCGACGCGGCGCTACGTTGGGTGGCGCCGCCGGGGTTCTCGAAGCATCAGACCGGCTATGCCATCGACGTGGCGTCGGGCGGCGTCGGTGGGTTGGCGTTCGCGTCGACGACGGCATATCGCTGGCTCAGCGCCGATCGCTACGCCAACGCGATGCGCTTCGGCTGGATCCCCAGCTACCCGCCCGACGCCGTCGACCAGGGGCCGAACCCCGAGCCGTGGGAGTGGGTTTGGATCGGACGGACCGCGGCGGCCTGCGCCCGCAGCCGGGCGTGTCCCATCGGCGATGTCACGGTGACGACGACGACGGGCCGTCGGGTGCGCCTCGACGGCTGGGCGGTCAGCAGCGAGTCGTTGTGGCCGCGCCTGCGGCTGGTGACCGCAGCCGGCCCTCAGGTGGTGGGGGTGCGCCGGGTCGATCGTTTCGACGTCGCAGACGTCTTCGGAACCGAACTGAACCGGGTGGGGTTCTCGGCTCGGGCGCGCCTGGCGCCGAGCGCACGCTGGTTCTGCATCGAGGTCCGCCCTCGAGACGGCCGCTGGCAGCGTCTGACCTGTCGAACACGGTGAGCGGCCCATCTTGGCCAGATGCCAAGGTTGTGCGAGTTCTACGGCATCGCGATCTACATGTACTTCGTCGACCACGATCCACCGCACTTCCACGCCATCTATGGCGAGCACGAGGCTCTCGTGTCGATTGCCGATGGTTCTTTCCTGCGGGGCGATCTGCCCCGGACAGCAGCACGGCTGGTCGAACAGTGGCGTGACGAGCACCTCGTCGAACTCGAGTCGAACTGGCAGCAAGCCCAAGAGCCGGCCGCGCTCGGCCGCATCGAGCCCCTCCGGTAGGATCCCAAGATGGCTCTGGTCCGGGTGCGAGAGGTCGACGTCATCGGCAAGCGTGTGCTTCGAGTCGTGTTCTCCGACGGCCTCGTGCGGGAGCTGGACTTCGCTCCGTGTACCGCAGGTGTCTTCCGCGCTCTGCTCGACGACGCCACATTCAACGCGGTGGCAGTGGATGGGGTCGCCGGAACGATCGGTTTTCCCGGTGGGATCGACTTCGACCCCGATGTTCTTCACGGAGACGCCGAGTCCGCAGCTGTGCAACAACCAGTGCTGGTTCGCCAGTACGGGCTCGAACGCAGCGGATGATGCCGCCATTGCGGCGTTGGGAACTGCTGACCTGTCGAACACGGTGACCGAGTAGGTCGTCCCTGTGGTTCAGGCGGCGACGGACTTCTCGACCGGTGCGGCCTGGGCAGCGGCGAGGTGCTCGCGGCCTTCGGCGTAGGTCATCCAGCGGTGCTCGTCGAAGTCGTAGAGCTTGCAGGCCTTGGTGTTGGTGCGCACGTCGCGCCAGCGCAGCTTGCGCTCGGGCACGGGGAAGTGCGCCCCCATGGCCTGACCGGCTTCGCGCAGGTGGTACATCGGGATGCGCATGTCGACGTGGTGGGGCGAGTGCTCGAGGATCTGGTGCAGGAACAGGTCGAGCCAGCGGGGGGCGTGGATGATGGTGGTGCCCTCGACCTGGCCGTGGTACTTGGTCCATTCGCGCCGGCCGTGCCATTCGATCGACTTGTCGATGTGGTGCACGTGGACGACCCAGCCGATGACGTAGCAGAACAGCACGAAGGGCACGATGCCGACCTTGAACAGCATCCACGCCGAGCCGAACACGGAGCCGTAGGTCGCCCAGCCGAGGGCCAGCAGGCCGATGCCGGCGGCGCCGCAGACGCCCTTCATGATCCACGAGTCGCGCTTGATGGCCTTGGCGTGGCGACCGGTGGGGTCGAAGGCGATCATCTTCTGCCACCAGACCTGGCGCATGTAGTAGATGCCGTAGCCGAACATCGACCATTCGACGCGGTGTACGAACTTGGACCAGCGGGACTTCGCCTCGTACTCCTCGGGGGTCTGGGGGTGCCAGACGAAGTCGAAGCCGGCCTTGATGGTGTGGCCGTGGTGGACGCGGTTGTGGCCGAGCACCCAGGCCTCGAAGACGTGCAGCGACGGCAGCATGGCGATGCGTCCGACGATGCCGTTGAGGCGGCGGCTCTTGAACAGGGCCTGGTGGGCTGCGTCGTGGCCGACGACGAACAGGCCGCTGACGGCCAGTCCGGCGAGGATCCACAACGGGATGACGAAGTACCAGCGATCGGTGAGGATCAGGCCGGCGACCGCTGCGGCATAGAAGAGGCCGTCGCGTGCGAACACGGCGAGGCCCCGCCACGTGGGGTTGTCGTAGCAGGAGTCGGGGATGACATCGATGACGGGGCGGAGCGAGCCTGCTCGGCGGACCTCGTCGGCATCGATGGGGCCATCGGCGACTGCGGGGGGTTCGGTGATGGTCAAGGCGTCTCGGTGGGTCGAGGGTGGGCGGTCCTGTTGGGACCCCGGGCGTGGCGCAAACGTTACGTCATGGCGAGGACTGTTTCGGGGTCGGGAGGTGGCGGTCAGGGGTCACGTCCTCAGGCGCTGCTGCCGGCCGGTAGCAGATACCCGTGGTCGGTGTCGAAATGGCGTCTGTGTGACGGGTCGATGAATGATCTCGCCCGGTGAGTGGGCTAGGGGCCTGCACCTCGGCGCCACCGGTGCCGGGCGAGCCGTGTGCGGCCGTCCCGGCACCGGGCCAGCGCCGTCGCCGTCGGGGCCGGCAGATCGACCCATGGTGAGGGGGCAGGGCGCCCCATACGATGGCCGCAGTCAATGCGACGGCGGACCTCGGAGGACACAGCCATCATGAACCCCCCTGTCGACGGTGAGCGCTTCGAGCGTCCGAGCGAGGTGCTGGTCCGCGAGGTCGGCGACGAGATGGTGCTGTTGAACACGGCGTCGGAGCAGTATCACTCGCTGAACGACGTGGGGCGCCGGTGCTACGAGCTGCTGGGCGCCGGGGCGTCGATCGACGAGACGGTGGCTGCCATCTGTGGCGAGTACGACGTCGATGCGACCCAGGCGCGGTCCGACATCGAGGCGCTGCTGCCCGAACTGGTCGGCTCGGGCCTGCTTCGGGCGTCTGCATGACGGGTCCGGCGGCCGACCCGTCGTGATGTTCGACCGCGGTCATCGTTCCGGCGCCGAAAACCGTCGCTGTGGCAACGCGTTTCGGCGCCAGTCGCCCTGGCCATCGTTTCCGGCGCCGAAAACTGTCGCTATGGCAACGAATTTCGGCGCCAGTCCGATGACCGCCGGGTCGACCCCACCCCGGCCGCACGACCCCACTCCTCTGGCGCCGAAAACCGTCGCCCTGGCAACGAATTTCGGCGCCAGTCCGCACGACACAGCGCTCTGGCGCCGAAAACTGTCGCCCTGGCAACGAATTTCGGCGCCGGTCCGCACGACACAGCGCTCTGGCGCCGAAAACTGTCGCCCTGGCAACGAATTTCGGCGCCAGTCCGATGACCGACGGGCCGACCCCACCCCGGCCGCACCACCCCACCGCTCTGGCGCCGAAAACCGTCGCTATAGCAACGCGTTTCGGCGCCGCTCCCCACAACACAGCGCTCTGGCGCCGAAAACCGTCGCTAGAGCAGCACGTTTCGGCGCCAGTCCGATGACCGACGGCCCGACCCCTCACCTGCCGCACCACCCAACCGCTGGGGCGGCAGACAGCCGGTCGACCGACGCTGCGAGGGCGACGACGTGATCATCGCTGCGCACGGCTTCTGGTTCGAGGTGCCCGACACCTTCGTCTCCGTCGTCCCGGCCGATCCCGGCCCCGGGCCCGACGACACCGTGCTCCGCCTCCGTGTCGGCGAGCCCGTCGAGGGCCCCGAGGTCTTCGACGTCGACGGCGCCGCCGCGGCCACCTTCGACGACGATGTCCTGGTCGTGTGGCCCCTCCAGGAGCTCGGCCCCATCTCGTTCGAGCACTTCGTGCTCGATCACCTCATCCCCATCGCCCTCGGCATGGCCGGCGAGACGGTCGTCCACGGCGCCGGGGTGGCGCTCGACGGCCGGGGCATCGTCCTGGCGGGCTCGTCGGGGGCCGGCAAGTCGACGCTGGCGCTCTGGATGGCCGACAACGGCTGGGACTGGCTGGGCGACGACGCCGTCCGCATCGCCCCCGGCCACCTCGCCGCCGACGGCACCAGCACCAGCGCCAAGACCGACGCCCGCCCCGACGGCACCGACACCGACACCGACACCGACACCGACACCGACGACACCACGCCGCCGTTGCTCATGTGGCCGTCGTATCCGGGGGCTCGCATCCACGCCGACGGCCTCGTGGACCTCTTCCCCGGACACCAGTCGGCCGGCCCGGTGGCGGAGTATGTGGCGAAGGAGCGCCTGATCGTGCCCGATCGGGCCATGACCGATGCGCCGGTGCCGCTGCACCTGTTCGTCCTCGTCGATTCCGACGCCCGGCCCGACGTTCCGACGCTGACGCCGCTGTCGATCGCCGAGACCGCCAGTGCGCTGGCCCAGCAGACCTTCCTTCCCCGCACCGGCAATGCGGCCCGGGCGATCGAACGCCTCGACCGGGCCCTGGCCGTGGCCCCCCGGATCCGCGGCGTGCGCCTGGCTCGTCCCCGCACCCCCGAGTCGCTGGCGGCGACCGCAGCCCTCCTGGCCGCCGAGCTCGCCGCCACGACCTCCGGATCGGCGAGCGCAGCCACCTCCGGCCTCACCGGCGAAGCCTCTGCCGCCGAAACGAGCGCCCCCGCCGCCGGGCCCGGCGGCACTCTACCGGCGCTCTGCTCGCCGCCACCACCGGCCTCACCGGCGAGGCGTCTCCCGGTACCCAGCCCGCTGCAGCGGACCGGCCGCACGGCAGCGGACCCGACCCCGCCGGTCCGGCATCGGCCCCCACGGCACCGACGCCGGCCGATCCGGTGACGGATTCGGCCTCTTCTTCCCGGGCGAGCTGATGGCGGCGTTCGCCGCGGTCCTGGTCGACGGTCCGGCCGTGCCCTTCCATGACCGCGACGCGAACGCCATCGGGACCTCGAGCGCCGCGAGTGCCGCCCGCACCGCAGGCCACAGCGGCAGCGACTCCGCAGTGGACCGAGCGCCGGGTGATGCCCACCGCGCCAACGACGCCCGCCGTGACGACCCGGATCGAGGACGAACGGGCGCCGGCACCGCCGGCACCGCCGGCACCCCCGAGCAGCCCGGCGACGCGCACCCCCAGGCCGAGCGCCGGACCCCGCTGCCCCACGAGGTCGATGCGCTGGCGATGGCCGACGCTGCGGCCGACCGCATGGATCAGCCTCGGCGTTGGGCCGATGGCGGCGCGGCGGTGGTCTGGGGCACCGATGCTCGTTACGAGCGGCCACCGATCCGGGTCGACACCATCGACGGCACGGCGTGGCTCGAGGGCCGTGTCGGCAACGATGCAGCCGAGGTCGAACGGATCCTGGCCCGGGTGCTGGTGGGCGACATCGCCGCGTGTGTGGCGTTGCGCGGCGCGTTCAGCATCTGGGCCCGCAGCAATCGGCCGTCGGCGTTGCGGGTGGTGTCGGATCCCTTCGGGCGCCGCCCGGTGTACTGGACGCGCACGGCGCCGTCGGCGGCCCACGGCCCGTCGGGGCTCGCTGCGGCGACCGAGATCCGCCAGCTCATGGCCAATCCCCACGTGTCGGTCCGCCTGGACGAGGCGGTGGTGGCGGCGATGATCGGCGATGTGGTGTTCGCGGCGGATGTGACGCCGTTCGAGGGCGTGTGGATGCTGCCGCCGGGCCATGTCCTCGAGGCCGGCGTCGGCGCGGCGGCGGTGCATCGCTGGATGTCGTGGCCCGAACGGGTCGATCACGGTCCCACCCAGGCCGATTGGGCCGAGGAGTTGCGGGCTTTGTGTGTGCAGGCGGTGCGCCGCAATCTGGCGGGCGCCGGGGTGGCTCTGACCGGCTCGGAGGCTGCGACCCCGGCGACGCCGGCGCCCCGCCCCACGTCGCGGGTGGGCGTGACGCTGTCGGGTGGGCTGGATTCGTCGATGCTGGCGGCCATGGCCGTCGAGGCCGCGGAGGCCGGCACCCAGGCCGTGACGGCGTTGACGATGCGTTTCCCGGGCCATGCGAGCGACGAGACCCGCTATCAGGATCTGATGCTGGCGCACCTTGGTGTCGCCGAGGTGTCGGTGGGACCGTCGCCGGACATCGACTACTGGGAGCAGATCCAGGCCGAGGTGGCTCGCCGTCTGGTGCCGGCGCCGTGGATCCAGCCGGAGATCGTCGCCCTGCTCGGCAGGGCCGCCGAGTCGGGCCTGTCGACGGTGATGCGGGGCGTGGGCGGCGACGAGCTGTTCGCGCCCGGCACGGCAACGGTGATCGATGCGTTGGCGTCGCGCCGCTTCGATGCGCTGGGGCAGTTCTTCGGCGACGGGCCGCTGCGCAGCCGGGCCGGTTGGGCGGCTCGTGGGGTGCGTGATCTGGCCCGCCAGGGCGTGCCGGCGAAGCCGACGAGGGGTCTGGCCGACTGGGTGGCGCCGTCGGGCGACATCCGTCGCCGCATGGACGAGTTGGCGGTGCATCCGCCGCGTGGGGTGGGGCTGTCGGCGGCGATGCGTCGCGATCGCTGGCGGCGTCTGGAGACCAACGTGGCCCGAGAGCAGGCCGACTGGACCGATGCGTCGGAGACGGCGTCGGGGCTGGCGCTGGTGGATCCGCTGGTCGATGTCGATCTGGTGGCGGCGGCCAACACGGTGCCCGAGGCGTTGCGGTGGGCGCCGGGCGATCCCCGGCGGCTGCAGCGGGGCGTGGCGTTCCCGTATCTGCCCGACGAGGTGATGCGCCGCCCGGACAAGGCGTACATGGGCCCGGCGATGTTCGCGCACCTCGACCACAGGTCGGTGACGGCGGTGCTGGGCGACCTCGAGGTGGCACGCCACGGGCTGGTCGATGCCGCCGGGGTGGCGGCGTTGGCGGCCGAGACCCGGGCGGCGTATGCCTCGGGGAACCGGGATCTGGCGTCGGGACCTCCCGCGCTCGCCGTAATGCTTTTGGCAGAGGCACTGCTACGTCAGGTGAGCCGATGACCACAGCGCGTGAAACCGCAGGTCAGAGGGGCCGAACCGCGTCCGGGAGATTCTCCCGAAGGGTTGACGGATGCTCGTCGACTGCTATGGTGCTCGCAGGGCGACCAAAGGAGATAGGCGGATATGAAGACCTACCAAGCACCCGCAGTCGAGCATCTCGGCTCATTCGCATCGCTGACCAACGACAAGGGCACCGGTTCCTTGTTGGACGCGTACAACAAGCTCAACAACGCCGGGCCCTGCTCGGCGGACCCGCAGAGCTGCGGCTGGGGTGGCCCCGCCACCAATGGTGGCCACTACGGCTCGAGCAAGGACTAGTTCCTGCAGTTCATCTGATCGCATCCGCGATTCTCCAGCCTCACAAACCCCGCCTCGTCGAGGCGGGGTTTTGGCGCGCCCGAAGGCCTTCATGATCGGAGGGTGGTCATGAACGCAGGGTGGGACTCCATCCGCCAGGCCCCACGCCTCATCGGCAAGGGCTTCGCCATGGTGCGCCGCAGCGGACTGCGGCTACCCATCGCGTTCGGCGTGCTCGACCTGGTGTCGGGTCTGTTGGTGGCCGTCGAGTTGTTGTTGATCCACCGGGTCACCGACACGTTCCTCTCCGACAACGAGACGGTGGCCGTCGGCGCCCTGGTGATGTTCGGCGTGGTCACCGCCACGCGGCGTCTGCTGGGGTCGGCGTCGCGCCAGCTGCAGGTCATCGCCACCGAACGCATCGAGTACTCGCTGGTGCACGACGTGTTGAGCGTGGCAACCCTGGCCCCGTTCGAGCGCTTCGAGGACCCCAGCTACCGCGACCGGCTCGTACGCGCACTCGGCGCGGCGCAGATCCAGGCCTGGAACACCATGCACTCGGTGCTGCAGGTCACCAATGCCACGGTCGCCTCGGCCTCGTTGGTGGCGGTCATGGCCACCATCGCCCCCGAGTTGTTGTTGCCCTTCGCCATCGCCGGTGCGTTGTTGGTGGCGGTGGCGGTGCTGCAGAGCCGGCTGCGTTACGAGTTCCAGTTCGTCAACACGCCGCTGGATCGCGAGCGTATGTATCTGCGGTCGGCGATGACATCGCGCGAGGAGGGCAAGGAGGCCCGCCTGTTCGGTAGCCGCCGGTTGCTGATGGACCGCCACGAGGAGCTCCAGGCGCAGCGCATGGCCGACCTGGTGCGCATGGTCAAGCGCCAGTTGGCGAGCGATGTGATGGGTTCGCTCACCCTGGCCGTGGCGTTGGTGGGCGTGTTCATCGTCATCGCGGTGCGTGCGGGCGACGGTGCCATCGGTGTGGCCGACGCCGCGGTGGCGGCGGTGGCGGCCCAGCAGCTTTCGGGGCGTATCCAGGCAGTCGTCACCGGGCTGGGGTCGCTGCATCAGGCCACGTTGTTCCTCAACGATCTGGTCGAGTTCATCGACGATCCGCCCGAGGTGCCGCCGGACCCGCCGTCGCTGCCACCGCAGCCGACGGCCATCGTGCTCGACGGCGTCAGCTACGCGTACCCCGATGCCCAGCGCGAGGCCGTCACCGACGTCACCATCCGGATCGAGGCGGGCGAGGTGGTGGCCGTGGTCGGCGAGAACGGCGCCGGCAAGTCCACGGTGGCCAAGCTGCTGGCCGGCCTCTACACACCCACCGAAGGCACGGTCCGCCTCGAGGGCCTGCCGGCCGACGGGGCGGGCGGCAACGGCAGTCGCCCCCACGACGGCACCGTCGACCAGGTGGTCGACGGGCCGCTGACGGGCATCGTCAGCGCCGTGTTCCAGGACTTCGCCCGCTACGAGCTGACGGTCAGCGAGAACGTCTGGCTGGGTGCACCGTGGCGCGAGGCCGACGACGCTGCCATCGCCGAGGCCCTGGCAGTGTCGGGCGCCGACGCCATGCTGCGCGATCTGCCCGATGGGCTCGACGCCCGTCTGGGCCGCCAGTTCGCCGGTGGGCTCGATCTGTCGCTCGGGCAGTGGCAGCGCCTGGCCCTGGCCCGGGCGTTCTTCTCCCCTGCCGGGTTCCTCATCCTCGACGAGCCGACGGCCAGCCTCGATCCCCGGGTCGAGGCCGATCTGTTCGATCGCCTGCACGAGCTGTCGAAGGGTCGCGGGGTGTTGTTGATCTCGCACCGGTATTCGACGGTGAAGTCCGCCGACCGCATCGTGGTCATGGACCGGGGCCAGGTGGCCGAGATGGGCACCCACGACGAGCTCATGGCCGCTCAGGGCCTCTACGCCACCCTGTACGGCCTCCAGGCCGACCGGTATCGGGTGTGACGGCCCAAACCCCCTCCGAGCCCCCACAGCGCCGCTCTCCGGCGAGGCGCGGAGCCGACGTGCTCGCCAGGGCCGCGCGTGTCCCCCCGCGGGAGCTGGCGACCACCGCATGGGTGGCGCTGCTGTTCGCCGCCGCCGAGATCTCGGTCCGCCGCCGCCCCATCGCGAAGTCGACCAAGACCTTCGGCCTCCGCCTCCAGGACCCAGCGGCAGAACCCACACGGCCGGGCACGGCGACCACCGGCGGCGAGACGACCGGGCCGCAAACCACCGGGGTCAAGTCTGATTTATCACCATCTCCGAGCAACGGAGCAGGTCAGGCAGGTCGGCCGAGAGATGGTGATAAATCAGACTTGACCCCAGCATTTCCAGAGCCGGCGGAAGGCACGAGCCACCAGCCGGAAACCCAGCTGGACACCCGAACCCCCAGTCCCACCGACCGCGAGCTCCGCGGCCTGCGCGCAGTGCAGCGCCTCAGTCCACGCATCTACGGCTCCGAGCGCGGCTGTCTGCGCCGTTCGCTGGTGATGGGCCATGTCCTGCGCCGTCACGATCCCGTGCTGCGCATCGGCGTCCGACGCTCCGACGACGGTTTCGCGGCCCACGCATGGGTCGAGGTGGCCGGCGAAGCGGTCGAGGCCGGCGCCGAGGAGTACCTGGCGTTCGACTTCGGCGCTGCCGACCAGTGACGCCCGACCGGTGACGCCCGACCAGGCGGCGAGCGCCAGGCGCTAGCGGCCGCCTCGGGATGCCCAGACGCTCGAGTCTTCGTCGTCGGCGTCGTACACGGCGGGCTCGGCGGCCTTCTTGCGACTCCGCCGGGTGCCCGCCTTGGCGGCGGTCTCGGTCGGCTTGGTCATGCCGGCGGCCGGACCCGCCTTGCCGTTGCCTGCCGACGCGCCGTTGCCGCCCGCAGGCGCTTCGTCGAAGCTGAAGCTCATCGGCTTGCGTTCACCGTTCGACGCGACCGGATCGGCTGCTGCGGGCCGCGCGGTGAGGTAATCCTGGTAGTAGTTGCGGTCGGGGCCCTTGACCTTGTTGAGGACGGCGCCGACGACGTGGGCGTCGACACGCTCGAGGGCGTCGAGGGCGACGCGCAGTTCCTTGGCCCGGGTGCTGCGGCCCTGCACCACCAGCACGGTGCCGTCCACCAGCGACGACACGGCCAGCGCGTCCGACACCGCCAGCAGCGGCGGCGAGTCGATGATCACGATGTCGGCCACAGCGGCGAGGGAGTCGATGACGTCGCTCATCTCGTTGGTGCTGAGCAGCTCGGCCGGGTTGGGGGCTGTGGATCCGGCGGGGATGACGGCCAGGGCGACGTTGTCGATGGGCCGGGCGGCGACGTCGTCGGGTTCGTGGGTGCCGACCAGGACGTCGGTGATGCCGGGCGAGGCCGGCACCCCGAACAGGGCGTGCTGGCGGGGCCGGCGCAGGTCGGCGTCGACGACGACGACGCGCTTGCCGGTGCGGGCCAGGGCCACGGCCAGGTTGGCGACGGTGGTGCTCTTGCCTTCGCTCTGGGAGGCGCTGGTGACCTGGACGACCTGCAGGTCCTGCGTCGCGGCCATGAACACGATGGACGAGCGCAGCCGCCGGTAGGACTCGGCGACGATGCCGTCGGGGTCGTCGAGGGAGATGATGTGGCCGTCAGTGCCGTTGCCGGCGGCGACGGGGATGGAGGCCAGCGACACCAGGCGGGCGTCGACGGCTTCGAGGTCTTCGGGGAGGCGGATGCGGTCGTCGAGGAACTCGCGCAGGAACGCCACGCCGACACCGACCATCAGGCCCAGCACGGCGCCGAGCATCATGTTGCGGCTGGTGTTGGGCTGGAACGGGGCGGTGGGCGCGACGCCCGGGGTGATGATGGTGGCTCGGCTGCCGCCGGACAGCTGGCTGGCCAGGCTGAGTTCCTGGAGGTTGAACACCAGGCCTTCACGGCGCTGTTCGAGCGGCCGACGAGACGGGTCTTCTTCGTCGAGCGCGGCGAGCTGGGTCTCGATGGTGTCGATCTGTTCCTGCACCTGGGCGGCGACCTCGGCGAATTCCTCGACGAGGACCTCGCGGCGCTTCTCGATGAACACCTCGGCGTAGGTGTTGGCCAGCTCGGCGGCCACGACCGGGTCCTCGTTGATGGCCATGAACGTCAAGATGTCGGCTTCGGGCGAGCTCGACACGGTGACGATGGGCGGGATGCCCAGGCGTTGCGCGACTTCGGAGGAGACCAGGACGCTCTGGGCGAAGAAGGCCTCGTTGGCCATGGCGTTGGAGAACGCGAAGTTCTGCTGGGCGAACTGTCCGGGGGCCACGATGCCGTTGCCGTCGTTGGCGGTGACCAGCACGGTGGTGGCCGAGCGGTAGAGCCGCTCCTGGCTGTCTGCATAGGCGTAGGCCAGCCCGGTGCAGATGACGATGGCGGCCAGCACGTAGAACCAGCGGCGCTTCAGCACGTCGATGTAGTCGGCCAGCGAGAGTTCGCGATCCATCCGTATCCTGACTTCGAGGTCCGCCCGACGCGAGTGTTCTGCGCCTGCGGGCAGGCTAGCCACCCAGCCTGCCAGATGCGAAAGAACGTGAGAAACGACCTACCGATGGCAGCCGCGCCGGGGGGCGGGTCAGTCCCAGGTCAGGACGCCCGCACCGCTCAGCGTGAAGCAGCGGGGCCCGACGACGTCGACGTTGGGCAGCCAGTTGCTGGCGCCGGTGGCGTCGTCGTAGTCGTAGTAGGTGACGCTGCCGGCGTGGACGCAGTAGCGGTGGCCGGTGCGGACGTAGTCGACGACGCCGCTGACGGGTCCGGGCCGGTCGCGCGGTGACAGGTCTTCGATGCCGCTGACGCCGGGGCCGCCGGTGGAGACCTGGCAGGCGAAGGGGTTCTTCAGGTCCTCGATGGAGGGGTTGGCGGCGTTGCAGAGGAACCCGACGGTGACGTTCTCGTCGCTGCCGGGAAGGGTGGGTGCGACCTGGGTGGAGCTGATCTCGACCGAGCAGAACGTGCCGCCGGAGTACCAGGGGTTCTCCCCGGCGTAGGCGGGGCTGGCGATGGTGCGGCAGGCGCCGACCACTCGGGCGTCGACGCCGCGAGGGGCGACGGGGGTGTCGGGCCGCTGGCCCGGGGCTCGCGATGGCGATGCCGCGGGCTGGCCGGCCGCGGTGCCGGCGTCGGTGGCGGTGGTGGTCTGGGCGCCGCCGCAGGCGCGGGTGCGGGCCCGTCCGGGACGGCAGCTGTCGTTGCCGCTGCCGCCGTGGACGATGCCGTTGCCACGGTTGCGTAGGACGTCGTCGCCAGGGCCGCCGTAGAGGCGGTCGCGGCCGGGGCCGCCGACCAGGGTGTCGTCACCGGTGCCGCCCAGGATGCGGTCGTTGCCCGCCCCGCCGAGGATGGTGTCGTCGCCGCCGAGGCCGCAGATGATGTCGTTTCCGCCCAGGCCGATGATGCGGTCGTTACCGGGAGTGCCGACGATGACGTCGTCGCCGGGGGTGCCGATGATGACGGCACCGTTGGCGCCCGACGGCGCCTGGCGGGTGGCCACATTGCCTCGGCAGACGGCCGTGTGGCCGCCGTTCGACTGGTTGTCTTGGGACGACGCCACGGCGGGCATCAGGGCGATGATCGCCATGATGGCCACCAGCAGCATGCCAGTCCTACTCCGCATTGGCATCCCCTCGTGGGCAATGGGCCGAGACCCTAACGCAACCCGGAGGGCAAATGCGAGATGGTCGTCACGTTTCCGTAAAGAAATCGGCGTCCGCCCGAAAATCTTGAGCACGACGTCCGGCCCGAGACCCCGGACCCAGGCCCCACGGCCCGATTCGTTGTCACCACCTGCGGTTTGTGTGCCACGGAATGTTGTTGCTGGTGTTGCCAGCGATGCCAGAGATGACGATGATGTGACGGAGCGCTGTGTCGCGCTCCACGGCGGCGCGCATGGGGTCAGATCCCGCTTTCCCGCCTTCTCCCAGCAGTCGGGCACCAGGCCGCAGGTCCTGGAGAAGGCGGGAAAGCGGGGTCTGACCCCGGTCGTTCGGTCGCCCCTACACTCGCCCGGGCAGCAGGGCGAGCGACCGGAGGAAGCAGATGCGGATCGTGGTCACCGGCGGTGCCGGGTTCCTGGGGTCGCACCTGTGCGAGGCGTTGGTGGCCCGCGGCGACGAGGTCGTGTGCGTCGACAACCTCATCACGGGGCGCAGCGAGAACGTCGAGGGGCTGTTCGGCCACGAGCGCTTCACGTTCGCCCACGGCGACGTGTCGAACTATCTGTGGGTGCCCGGCGAAGTCGATGCGATCATGCATCTGGCCAGTCCGGCGTCGCCGGCCGATTTCGGCGACTACGGCATCCAGATCCTCAAGGTGGGCAGCCTGGGCACCCACAACTGTCTGGGTCTGGCCCGGGCCAAGGGGGCCCGGTTCTTCCTGGCGTCGACGTCGGAGGTGTATGGCGACCCCCAGGTGCATCCCCAGCCCGAGACGTACTGGGGTCACGTCAACCCCATCGGCCCCCGGGGCGTGTACGACGAGGCCAAGCGTTTCGCGGAGTCGATGGCCATGGCGTACCGGCGCACCCACGGCCTCGAGATCGGCATCGTGCGCATCTTCAACACCTACGGGCCCCGCATGCGCATCGACGACGGCCGGGTGGTGTCGAACTTCATCACCCAGGCCCTGCGGGGCGAACCGCTGACCATCTACGGCGACGGCTCCCAGAGCCGCAGCTACTGCTACGTCGACGATCAGATCGCCGGGCAGCTGGCCCTGTTCGATGCCGGCATCACCGGCCCGGTCAACATCGGCGCCGACACCGAGACGACGGTCGCAGAGCTCGCCGAGCTCATCATCGACGTCACCAACTCCTCGAGCACCATCGTCAGCGAACCCCTACCGGCCGACGACCCCAAGCAGCGCCGCCCCGATCTCACGAAGGCTCGCAGCGAGCTGGGCTGGGAGCCGACGACAGCGCTGCGCGACGGCCTCGAGCGGACCGCGGCCTGGTTCGCCGGCCAGCTGTGATCAGGGGTTCATGAGGCGAGCCAACGCGGCTTCGACGAGGCTCCTGCCGGCGGGGGTGAGCTGGGCGTACTGGCTGCCGTTGCCGAGGTCGTCGTCGAACAGGATGAGCCCGACCCAGGGTGCTCTCGAGGTGCGGCGTCGTTCCTCGGCCCTGGTGGCAGCGGGTCGGGTGACGGTCGAACCGGCCGGGAGGTAGACGCCGATGGCCGCTCGGGCGCGCCGGTCGGAGGCGTGGCGCAGGAAGAACTGGGCGTCGCCGCGCGTGGAGTGGTTGATGGCCCGGCGCATGGGCGCTTCGCCGGTGGAACGTGTCGTGCGCAGCACCCGGACCGGACCGACCCGCCGGCCGCGCCAGTCGATGACGCCGGCGTTGGTGTACACCACGCGTCGCGAAGTGTAGGGAGTGCCCGAGAAGCGGGGTCCGGCGATGTCGTTGTTCGCGGGCAGGACGAAGCGGCGGTACCAGGAGTACTTGCTCATGTCGAGCATGGGGAGCGAGTGGCGTTGCGCCAGGTGGTACCGCTCGGTGTAGGTCAGCGACGGCGAGAACAACAGGAGATCGATGTCGGGGTTGTTCCTGGCGTTGACACGCGGTCGCGCATCGGCGGTGAAGGGTGTGACGGTGTGGCCGTTGTTGCGGAGCATGGTCGCCAGCGTCTGCTCCTGGGGTCGAAGCCAGCCGGCGTTCTCGACCAACAGCGCGATCGAATACGGACCCGATCTGCCGGGGGCCTGCCTGGTGCAGACGCGGACGGTGTCGTGCCCGGCGTCGACGGTGACGGCCTGGCCACCGCAGGTGGCGCGGCTCTGTGCCTGGGCCGGAGAGGACGCGACGATCAAGCCGGCGGCTGTGAGGACGACGAGGATGGCGAAGCGCACCCGCAGGAATGACAACACGAACCGCTCCCATGATCGGCGGGGCCCGACGATCGGCAACGGTATCGGTCATGGACCTCACCGGGGCCGCGGCACCGCAGTACGCGGTGGGTGATGGGTGGTCACGGTCGGTGTCGAGCTGAGCGCGCCGCGAGACCGAGACGCGTCCGCGGGCGCGTCCGGTGACGGGCAGGGCCCGGACCGATGGACCGAGCGGCGCCCGCGGGTGACGAACGGTGACCCGGACCCGGCCGGACGCGTCCGCGGACGCGTCGCTGACCAGGGGTTTTGCGATTTCGCTGGGTGATTGCGGGACGCGTCCGCGGGCGCGGCGGGCCCGGCGAGACTGTCACAGGTCGTCGCTACGATCGAGGGAAACGCCCTTCTCCCCTCTCCCCTTCTCGACGCCCCCTCGATCGTAGCGACGACACAAGGAGCAGGTCCGTGGAGAAGACGAGCACCCTCGAACGATCCCCCGCTGTCGGGCTGGGTCCCCTGGGAGCCGAACTGCTGGCGCTGTCCACCCAGTGGAACGACTACCAGTACCGCCTCGTCGTGACCGCAGCCGCCTTCGCCGAGTCCCCCGAATGGATCCTCGACGGCTCACCCACCGCAGCGCACTGGCTGGCCAACGTCGCCGGCATCGAAGAGTGCACCGCACGCGAATGGATCCGCGTCGGCAAGGCCCTCACCGTCCTGCCCGTCACGTCCCGGGCTTTCGAGGAGCGGCGGCTGACGTATTCGAAGGTGCGCACCCTCACCCGAACCGCCACAGCCGACACCGAAGCCGAGCTCGTCGACCTGGTCGCCGATGTCCCCGCGTCACAGGCCGGCAAGGTCATCGCGGCCTGGATGCACCGCAACCTGCCACCCGACGACATCGCCGCCCGCCAACGAGCCGCCCGATCCGTCAAGTGGCGAACCGAACCCGACGGCATGGTCGTGTTCACCCTGCGCCTGCAACCCCACATCGCCGCCATCTTGATCTCGGTGCTCACCGTGCTCGTCATGCGCACCAAAGCCCGCCGCGAAGCCGACGGCACCTACCCCACCACCGCAGCCCAATACGCCGACGCCATCGAAGAGATCCTCGACACCGGCACCGGCACGATCGACACCGAAGTCATCTTCCACGTCCGCGGCGACGGCGCCACCTGCGACGACGGCACCCCCATCTGCGACACCATCATCGCCGAGCTCGTCCCCGACGCGTTCCTGCGAGTCCTCATCCACGACGCGGAGGGCAAGCCCATCAACGCATCCGGCCGCCAACGCCACCCCACCACCCGCCAGAAGAGAGTCGTCAAAGAACGCGACCGCAGCTGCGTCGACTGCGGCCGCCACGACCTCGCCGAATACGACCACGTCCCCGACTACGAAACCACCCGCCGCACCCACGTCGACGAACTCCAACTCCGCTGCGCCCCCTGCCACCACCTACGCCACCACCCCCCGACGCCCTGACCTGCACGTCCCGATCGGCAGACGGGCCTGGGGTCGGCACGAGCGAGCCATCCAGCTCCTCGATCCAGCCACAGCGCAGGCAGCAACGCCCCCGGCACCGTCCACACGCCGGCATTGGCGGGACCAATGACGACAGGCGGCAACACGGGCCGACGATCCTGCCGATACGTCCGGGACGATCATGCAGGTTGCGTCGGGACGAAATTGCAAGTTGGCCTGGGACGATCACGCAAGTTGCAGCGGGACGATGATGTAAGTAGCGCCCGGGCTGTCGACGTGATCCCCCCGGTGGCCGCCGATCAGTCGGTCTCGGCCAGGGTGCAAGCGGCGAGTCTCCCGGATCGTCGACGCCTTATCCAGGCCAGCGCGTTCATGCCGCGGGCGGTGCTAGCAGGGGCTGATCCGGACTTCGCCGGCGCTGCCTGGGTTGAGACGCATTGCCCAGCCTGCGGCCGACGCGCCGCGGTTCCCTTCGACGCGCAACACATGCGCAACCCAGCGCAGGGCGCGCGACTGCGACTCTCTTGCCGTCGGCCGGAACGTTCTCGCAACTCGGCGGAGGAGGCGGTCGGCACCAGACAAGAGAGGTACCGCAATGACAAGGATTCGACAGCTCTTCACTTCGATCGCCGTCACCGCCCTGGTGGCGGCGACGGTGGCGACACTCTCGGGAGCAGCGACCGCCGCCGTTCCAGGGTCGAACGGCCGGCTCACGTACTTGGTCGGCAACGCCTCGTTCTTCGAGGTCGGCGTCACCGGCACGGGCGTGATCAATGCGGGCCAGAACAGCCGGGCACCGGATTGGTCGCCCATGGGCGGCGAGGTGGTCTACAACACCGTGGCGGGCCTCGTCATTCGCAACGTCGATGGCACGAACCCGACCCTGCTGGTGCCCGGTACCGAGCCCGACTGGTCGCCCGACGGCACGCAGATCGTGTTCCGAGAGAACCTCATACAGCCGCTCGAGATCATCAACCGTGATGGCACGCCGTCCGGCATCGACCTGCCCTTCGGCGGCAACCCCGCCTGGTCACCTGACGGCTCTACTGTGGCCTTCGACCGCGGCGGCGAGATCTGGATCTTCGATCTCACCACCGAGACCGAGTCCCCGGTCGTTCAAGACGGCATGGACAACCGCTGGCCGGATTGGTCTCCCGACGGCAGCCAGCTCGTCTACACCCGGATCGATACGTCGGGCCCGAGCGGGGCCACAGGCCAGCTCGTCATCGTCGATGCCGCCAGCGGCACGACGGTCACCGAGTTCCCCGCCCCCGGCCCGAACGCCTTCGACGTGGTGCCGTCGTGGTCGCCCGACGGCAGTCTCATCGCGGTTGAACGACAGTTCGACAATGGTGATACCGGCGTCTACACGCTGACGGTCGACTACCCCTCTGCCCCTGCAGCCCTGGTCGTGGACGAGCCTGGTCTGCAGGAGGGCCACCCCTCGTGGGAGACCTTGGATGCCGATCCGGACGGAGACGGGGTGGACAGCCCCGGCGACAACTGCCCCGATGTGGCGAACCCTGGTCAGGCAGATGTGGACGGCGATGGTTTGGGCGATGCCTGTGACCCGGACGGCAGCGACGGACCGCTGGCCGATCCCGATGCTGACGGACTCACCAACGGCGACGAGGCAGCGGCGGGCACCGACCCGGCCGATGCCGACACCGACGATGACGGGATCGACGATGGCACCGAGGTCGCGAACGGCACCGATCCGCTGGATGCCAACGATCCGGGCGCGTCGTGCACGATCGAAGGCACCGAGGGGAACGACCTGCTCCTGGGGACGTGGGGCGACGACGTGATCTGTGCCCTGGGCGGCAACGATGTCGTGCTCGGATTCGGTGGCGACGACATCATCGTGGCGGGCCCTGGCAACGACCGTGTTGTCGGCGGCTCCGGCGACGACGAGATCCACGGCGACGCCGGCAGGGACACGCTGTTCGGCGGCCTCGGTGACGACGTCATCGATGGTGGTCCCGGCCGGGACCGTCTGTGGGGCGGCCCGGGCGACGACATCCTCGACGGCGGACCGGCACGCGATCGGTGCTGGGGCGGTCCGGGGAACGACTCGTTGACATCCTGCTAGCGCAAGAGGATCGCCGGTGACCGGTCTGGGCTCCGGGGCGTTTCGACGCTCCGGGGCTCAAGGGTTCATGAGGCGGGCCATGGCTGCTTCGAACAGGCCTTCGCCTGCGGGGGTCAGCTGGTCGTAGCGCATGTTCTCGTCGTCGTTGAACAAGACGAGACCGATCCACGGTGCCCTCGAGATGCGGCGGCGTTCCTCTGCTCTGGTGCCGGCGGGCTTGGTGATGCGTGAGCCGGCGGGCACGTAGACGCCGAGGGTCGATTCGGCGCCGGTGTCGGAGACGTGGCGCAGGAAGTGTTGGGCTGCGCCTCGGGTGGAGTGGTCGATGGCCCGCCGCATGGGAGCGCCACCCGAGGAGCGGGTCGTCGTCAGCACCCGCACGGAGCCGACCCGTGCACCCTCCCAGGGAATGACACCGGCGTTGTCGTAGTAGACGCGCTGGGAGGTGTCGGAGATGCCGGAGAATCTCGGCCCGGCGATGTCGTCGCTCGCGGGGAGGACGTAGCGGCGGTACCAGGACCACTTGGTCATGTCGAGCATGGGCAGCGAGTTGCGCTGTGCCGGGTGGTACACCTCGGAGTACTCGAACGACGGCGAGAACAACAGCAGGTCGATGCCGGGGTTGGTGACGGCGTTGACGCGCGGCCGCGCCGTGACGGTGAAGGGCGTGACGTTGTGGCCGTTGCCCCGCAGCATGGCGGTCAGCGACTGTTCCTGGGGGGTGAGGAACCCGGCGTCTCTGACCATGAGCGCGATCGAGAACGGACCGGCGCCGCTGACCGGCGCCCGGCACAGCCGGATGCTGTCGAGCCCGGCGTCGCTGATGCAGGTGTCGGCGCCTCGACCGCCGGCTGCGGAGTCGAACGTGCCGTCGGCGATCTCGATGCGGTCCCTGCCGGGGCCGCCGCGCACGGTGTCGCTGCCGGGACCGCCCACGATCCGGTCGTTGCCGGGGCCGCCGTAGATGGTGTCGTTGCCGGGGCCGCCGAAGATGGTGTCGTTGCCGCCGAGGCCGCAGATGACGTCGTCGCCTCTCCCGGCGAAGATCCGGTCGGCGCCGGACGTGCCGAGGATGACGTCGTTGCCGGCGGTCGGGCTCTGCCCGGCGCCGATGTCGACGGTGACGGGCAACCCTCCGCAGTTGGTGCGGCTCTGCGCGTCGCCCGGGGCCGAGGCCGCCAGCAGGCCTGCGGCAGCGAGGACCAGGACCACGGCGTACCGCGTCCATCGTGCCATGGCGGCGGGGCCGAATCTGAATGACATCACGAGCGGCTCCACTGGTCGTCTGGCCCAACGGGCCGGCCGGCCACGGTAGCGGTCGTAACGGCGGGTGCAGGTGGCAGCCCCGGCCGTTGCCGCGTCAGCGTTGGCTCGCGCCGAGGGTGGCGATCTCGGTGTCGGTCAGGGCCCGGTGGTAGATCCTGACGTCGTCGATCGAACCGGCATAGGGAGCAAACCCGGGCACCTGTCCCGACGGGCCGTCGTGGAACAAGGTGGACTGATCGAGCGCACCGAGCGACACGTTGCCGAGGTGTCGCTGGATCGCCGCACCCGATCCGATGCCGAACCGCACGCCATCGAGGTAACCGGCGAAGCTCTCCGGAGCGAGATCGCCGTCCGCGTCGAGGACCAGCACCACGTGATGCCACTGGCCCGACCCGACCGCCGCAGTCGCCAGAAACGTGCCCGCCCAGTCGGCCTTGGCCGACCAGCCACCCACATACAGCGAACCGGCATGCAGATAGATGTTCAGGCCCCGACTGTCGCCACCCTGCTTGTAGAGAACCTGGCGGCCAACCGCATCGACATCCGCCGCCCTGAACCACAACGAAATCGACGTCTGCGTCACACGCCGATCATTGGTATCCACAGAATCAGCGATCGCCACGTAATCGTCGACACCGTCCAACAGCACACTCCCACCACCATCAGACGCCCACGCCGCACCATTGACCAACGACGCCACATCAGCCACCCCGAACGGCGCGGTATCGCCCACCGTCGCGTCATCGAAGCTCAAATGCGTCACGAACCCGACACCACCAACCGGCCCAGGCCCCGGATCAGGCCCAGGCCCAGGCCCCGGATCAGGCCCAGGCCCAGGATCAGGCCCAGGATCAGGTTCCGGCTCCGGCTCCGGCTCCGGTTCGGGCTCCGGCTCGGGCTCCGGTTCGGGCTCCGGTTCGGGCTCGGGATCGGGACCCGGATCGAAGGTGCCGTACAGCGCCGAGAGCTCCTCCGGGGTGAGCGCACGGTCGTACACGCGAATGTCATCGAGGGCACCGGCGAATGGCAGGAGGAAGTGCCCCGGCGATGGGCCGGTGTGCAACAGGGTGGGCCCGTCGGATGCGCCGAAGGACACGTTGCCGAGGTGACGGTCGACGATGGCGCCGGGGCCGCTGCCGAACCGTGCACCGTCGAGGTAGCCGCGGATGTTGTCGGGAGCGAGCACGGGTTCGGCGTCGAGCACCAGGGCCACGTGGTGCCAACGACCGGACTCGATGCCGGCCGTGTCGAGGAAGGTGCCGGTAGCCCACGACGCCCTCTCGGACCAGCCGCCGACGTACAGGCGGCCGCCGTTCAGATAGACGGTGAGGCCGCGAGAACCTCCGCCCTGCTTGTACAGCAGTTGGGTGCCGGGGCGGCCGACGTCGTCGGCCCGGAACCAGAAGGCGATGGTGGTCTCGGCGACGTCCTTGTCGTTGAAATCGGTCGAGTCGGCGACGGCGAGGTGGTCGTCGACGCCGTCGAACGCGACGGCGCCGTCGTGTCGGCCTTCGGTCGTCCAGGTCGCGCCGGCCGCGAGGATCGCGACGTCGGGCCTCCCGATCGGGGCGCTGTCGGCACCGGAGGTGCCCTGGCCCTCGTCGAGCGTGAAGTGGGTGATCAGTCCGGCGTCGGGATCGGGGCCGGGCCCGTCGACGGGTTCGAAGATCGCGGTGTAGGTCTGGTCGGTCGCCGCGGTGGCGATGGTGTGCACGCGTTCGCCGCCGTGCTCCCAACGCACGAACTGATACGTGGTGCCACCGACGGTTTGGACGATGGGTGCGCCGATCGACCGGAGGACGCCGACGACGCCCTCGGTCGTGATGGGAGCCGACACCGGTGTCCCGTCGAGCAGGACGCCGATGCCGGGCACGTTGGTCTCGAGGGTGAAGAACGACGTCTCGGGGAAGATGTCGCGGAACGTGTAGGTGCTCAGGCCCGTGGAGTCGGTGGCGGTGAGGTGGATCCGGAACCACGTGTTCGCCGACGTCTCTCCTTCGACGGGCACGCGGAAGGAGCCGCCGGCGGCTCCCGAGAACGGCGCGAGTTCGGGATGGTCGTGGTCGTCGTGCTGGAAGGTGACCTCCCAGGTCAGGTTCGACAGGGGGAGGTTGCCGGGTTCGTCGGGGTCGGTTGCGTACCCGGAGAAGGTGATGAGGTCGCCGGCGACGTAGGTGTCGGTCGCCAGCGGGGTCTCGATGACGGGCACCGGGGGGCTCCCGTCGATGACCGTCAAGGTGGCGGCTTCGCTGGTGAGGTCGCCGGTCGACGTGGTGACGATGACCCGGTACTGGGCGCCGTTGTCGGCGAGCGTCGCGGAACTCAGGGTGTAGGTGCCGTCGGTCGCGCCGGGGATGTCGGTGAACGGGTCGGTACCGGTTCGGACCTGCCATTGGTGGCCGGTCGGGATCGCGCCACTGACCTGCACGGTGAAGGTGGCGGGACTGCCGACGACCACCGAGGTGTTCTGCGGTTGCTGTGAGATCGCCGCCTGTGATCCTTCGCCGGCGAACTCGATCTTGCGGACGGTGCGAGTGGCCCGCGAGAGGTAGTAGAGCGCTCCGTTGTCGTCGGCCAGCAGCGACACCGGACCCGCACCGACGTCGGAGGCGAACCGGGTGACGGCTCCCGTGTCGAGGTCGAGCGCGTCGATCCAGCCGCCGCAGTAGTCGGCGAAGAAGTACTTGTCCTGCACAGCGGCGGGCGCAGTGGCGCTGGTGGGTCGGCTGAAGGCGCCGCCGGTGATCGCGCATCCTTCGGGGGTGACGTCGCGGTGGCGGTAGGAGTAGACGGGGTTCGTGTGGGCTGGGTCGTTCGAGTCGCCGGTTCGGAGCGGCCAGGCATAGTCGGCGCCGGCGCCGGCTCCGAACACGACCTCGTTGATCTCTTCGGGTCCGGCCGGGCCGACGTCGTTGAAGAAGATGCGTCCGGTCTCGGGGTCGGCGTCCATCGAGTAGGGGTTGCGGACACCGATGGCGTAGATGGCCCGGTTGTCGCCGACGGCCTGGGTGTAGAAGGGGTTGTCGGAGGGGATGGTGCCGTCGGCGTTGATCCGGAGGATCTTGCCGAAGAGGTTGTCGAGGGTGCGGGCGTTGGCGGAATTCGCGTTGTCGCCGACGCCGACGATGAGGGTGCCGTCGGAGGCGAATGCCATGCCGCCGCCGTTGTGGACGGTTCCGGGGCCGAGGAGGCCGAAGTGGAACAGCAGCGTCTCGCTCTCGGGCGGGATCGTGTTGCCTTGGAACTGGAATCGACTGAGCCGGTTGTGTCGCCCGCCCTCGTCGGACGTGTACATCACGTAGATGTAGCCGTTCTGCGCGAAATCGGGGTGGAGGACGGCCCCGACCATCCCGAACTCGCCCTCGCTCACGAGATCGATCTCGAGCGCAGGGGTCTCGATGAGCGCGCCATTGCTGATGACGTCGATGGCTCCTCGATCGTCTCGTTCCCTGGTGACGAGGATTCGACCGTCGGGGGTCTGGAGGAGCGACACGGGCGGTTGGGCGAGGCGTGGGCCGACCTGGGTCTCGACGAAGCCCGGGGGCACGGTTACCTCGGTCTGGGCGGATGCGGGCTGGGAGGCCGCTGCGGCCCCGCCGATGGTGAAGGCGACCGCCAGCAGGATCGTGGCGGGCCATCGGCCGCGCTCTGTCGCTCTTGCCGGCACGCGCGTCCGCCTGACAACGCCACCCAAAGGCCTCTGAACCATCGCCCTACCTCCGCCGGAGTGCAAAGTTCGCTACACGACGTTAGCGCACCGCTCCTGCGCCGACTGCGAGCCTGGGCAGTACTACGACGGTCGCCGACCAGCCATCTGACGCGAAGTGTGGTGGCGCGAACACTTTCAGTGCAAACAGTCGGCGGGCGGCTGAACATCGGGCAATTATCACGGCGCAATGGTCCTGTGGCCCTGTCATGGCCTCCGCCACATCCGTATGCTGACCCGCTTCAGGGCGAGAGACAGAAGCGGGCGAAACATTGCGTCAACAAGCCGAGTTCGACTACGCCGATCTCGAACACACGGTCGTGGAGTTGGACCTCACCGGCACCGAGCCGGCCATCGAGCTGGCACCGCGGCGGGTTCCGTCGTCGGCGGCGCCCGATGCGGTGGCGAAGCGCCGGGCGGAGATGCATGCGGTCACCGAGCCGTGGCAGACGCCGCCGTGGTTCCGTTACAAGGGCGTGCGCCTGTGGGCGAAGTTGGCCTTCGATCGGGTGGTCGCGGCGGTCGGGCTCGTGGCGTGTGCGCCGTTGTTCGCGCTCCTGGCCGTGTTGGTGCGGTTGTCGGGACCGGGTCCGATCCTGTTCCGCCAGTGGCGGATCGGCCGCTACGGCGAGCCGTTCCAGGTGTTGAAGTTCCGGACGATGTGCGCCGACTCCGAGGAGCGCCTGCGCGCCGACCCGCGGCTGTGGCAGCGCTACGTGGACAACGACTACAAGTTGGAACTCGACGAAGATCCCCGCGTCACCCGCATCGGACGGTTCCTGCGGCGGAGCAGCCTGGACGAATTGCCGCAGTTGATGAATGTGGTGCGTGGCGAGATGAGCATGGTGGGTCCGCGGCCGGTGGTGTTCGACGAGCTCGAGTTGTACGGCCCGTGGCGTGACGCATACCTCGCGGTCGTGCCCGGGATCACGGGTCGGTGGCAGGTCGAGGGCCGCAACGACATCCGCTTCCCGGAGCGTGCCGAGCTCGACGCCACCTATGTGAACGAGTGGAGCTTCCGTTACGACGTGAAGATCTTCCTGAAGACGGTTCCCGCCGTCATCACCAATCGAGGTGTGAAGTGAAACCGCACACCCACCACGACACCGGTCAGCCGGAGAGGTCGATTCCGAGATGAGAGCAATCGTCACCGGCGCTGCTGGCTTCATCGGGTCGGCGCTGGCCGAGGGTCTCGTGGAGCGGGGTGCCTCGGTCGTCGGGGTCGACTCGTTCTCGGACTACTACGACCCTGCGCAGAAGCGTTCGACGGCTCGCCATCTCGGCACTGCGGGTGTCGATGTCGTCGAGGGCGATCTCCTCGAGCTCGATCTCGTCGAGCTCCTCGCGGATGTCGACGTGGTGTTCCATCAGGCGGGTCAGCCCGGGGTCCGGGCATCGTGGTCCGGCGGGTTCGAGAGCTACGCCCGCGACAACATCCTGGTCACCCAGGCCCTGCTCGAGGCGGCGCGCAACGCGAGTTCGTTGCAGCGGTTCGTTTTCGCGTCGTCGTCGTCGGTGTACGGCAACGTCGAGGTCTACCCCTGCACCGAGGCCACGCTGCCCCGGCCGTTCTCGCCCTATGGCGTGACGAAGCTGGCCGCCGAGCACCTGTGCTCGCTGTACGCGCACAACTGGTCGCTGCCGACGGTCAGCCTGCGCTACTTCACCATCTACGGTCCGCGCCAGCGCCCGGACATGGCGTTCCACCGTCTCATCCAGGCTGCCCTCGACGGCCGCGAGTTCGAGCTCTACGGCGACGGCGGCCAGCGGCGCGAGTTCACGTTCGTGGGCGATGTCGTCGAGGCCAACATCGCGGCGGCCACCAGCGATGTCGCGCCCGGGACGTACATGAACGTGTCGGGCGGGCAGTCGGTCAGCATGAACGACGTAATCGAGCAGATCGAGTCCGAGTTGGGTCCGATGGCCATCCGGCGGACCGCAGCGGTGGCGGGCGACGTCCGCGAGACCGGCGCGACGACCGATCGGGCCGCCGAACTGTTGGACTGGGCGCCGATGACCTCGCTTGCCGAGGGCATCAAGACACAGATCGACTGGCATCGCATGGAGCGGGGCTCTCGACGGTGAGCGCCCTGTCGCCCCATCAGGTGGGCGAGCTGCTCGAGCGGCACTCGATCGATGTGCTGTTGCTGGGCTTCCCGAAGGCCGGGACCACCCACCTGGCGCAGTGGCTGGGCGAGAGTCCGGGGTGCGAGGTGTCGGACCCGAAGGAGACCTTTCTTCTGTGTCCGGAGTTCGGACGGCGGGTCAGCCGCACCGATCCGTTCTCGGGTCCCGACGATCTCCTGCGCATCGAGGCGACGACGCTCAACGTCTATTCGCCCGCGGTGCGCGCGGCGATGGAGCAGAACCCCACGCGCAAGGCGATCCTTCTCGTGCGCGAGCCGTGGGAGTGCGTGGTCAGCTGGCACAACCAGGCCCGGCTGGCCGGTGTGGTGGGCGACGTCGCGTTGGGCGAGGTCTGGGCGGCCTCCACGGGGACGAGCCCGGTCGACGAGCGCTTCGTCACCGACTACCGCCAGATGTTCGACTTCGGCACCCACATCGCTGCATGGCGTGCCGCGATCGGCGACGAGCGTCTGCTCGTGGTGTTCAACTCCGAACTCGGTGTCGGGGAGCAGCCGTGGATCGAACGGTTCCTGGGTATCGGCCTCGGCGCCGAGCCGACGGGTCGGGCCAACAGCTTGCATTCGGCTCGTTTTCCCGGGCTGTACTCCAAGGTGCGCAACACCGCCTGGATCAGGCATGCGTTCGCCGGCTCGGGACCGTTGCGGGCGGTGACGGGGCCCGTCACCGCTGCTGCGAAACGGGTCCTGACCCGCGCCGAGACCAAGGATCCGGCGTCGGAGGAGATTCGCGAGGCGCTTGCCCCTGCATGGCAGGATGCGCTGGTGGAGGCGGAGGCCAATCGTCGGTACTGGCGGTCGCGATGAGCACCGGACGCGAGAAGTTCGCGCGCCTGCGTCCGCTGTTCGCCGTGGGTGGCAGCCTCCTCGCGGTGCTGCCGACAGCCGTCGTGCGGGCGATGTGGCCGTTGGTGCGGAGCCTGCCCGGCCTGGGCGGCATCGGGGTTCGGTACATCTGGGCGAAACGTCTGTTCGCGGGCTGTGGTGACAACGTACGGATCGGCCCGGGGTGCACGTTCGTGTACTGGGACCGCATGTCGGTGGGCAGCAACGTGTCGATCCACGAGCGCACCTATGTCGATGCCGAGGGAGGCATCACCATCGGCGACGACGTGTCGATAGCGCACGGGTGCTCGCTGCTGGCGTTCGATCACAGCTGGGACGATCCGTCCACGCCCATCAAGTACAACCCGCGGCGCCTGCGACCGATCGAGATCGACAGTGACGTCTGGTTGGGGTGCGGGGTGCGGGTGCTGTCGGGCACCGCGCTGGGATCGAGGACGATCGTCGCCGCGGGAGCCGTGGTGCGCTCCGGCGAGTACGGTCGATGCATTCTGGGCGGGGTCCCGGCTTCGGAAATCAGGCGCCTGTAGGCGTGCGACCCACGCGGACGAGCGCCGAGGCACCACGTGTTGATCTCCAAGTTCAAGAAACCAGCTCGGTACGGGCTCGGGGCGGGGTTGCGCGCGCTCGGCGCCGTGTCGGTGCTGGTGGCGTATCAGGTGGTGGCGAGCCGGTACGAGGCGGCGGATCAGGCGACGTTCTTCGCGTGGATGACGATGGCGTCGGTGGTCTCGCCCATCGCGATGCGCGGGCTCAACACCACAGCGGTGCGGATGCTGGGTGCATCGCAGGGCGCGTCGGCGCAGCGCAATGCCGGTGCCAGCGTCATCGGGCTGTGGCTACGGGGCGCCGCTTTGGCGCTCACGTTGGCGGTCCTGGCGACGCTGCCGTGGTGGTGGGCGGAGCCGACCCGGCTGTTCGTGGTGATCTCCATCGTCTTCTTCTTCCCGTTGTGCGCGCTGGTCGGCGGGTTGATGCAGGGGTCCGGGCGGTTCGAGTGGGCGTTGCTGCTGACCAACACGATGAGCTTCATCCTGATCGCGGTGGCGGTGTTGGCCGTCGGCGAGTCCGGGATCGCGGCCGACCGGGGTCCCGAGGTCGAGCTGGCGGTCGCCATGTTGTTGGGCACGATGACCGCGGCGGTGTTGGCGGTGTTCGCCGGGCGGCGGATGTTGGTGGGTTCGCTGCGCGAGCAGTCGGTGGCGATCAACGCGGCGGAGGCCAACCAGTTCTGGGTGGTGCAGGTGTTCATCGTGTTGAACAACTGGGCGCCGGCGTTGGCGTTCTACGCGTTGGAGGCCGACGCGGATTTCGCGGCCTTCAACGTGGGCCAGCGCCTGGCGAACATCGTCAACTTCTTCATCGTTATGGCCAACTTCTTCCTGGCGCCCCACATCGCCGGTCTGTGGGCCCGCAGCGACCTCGGCAGTCTGCGGTCGTCGTACATCAGGGTCACGCGCCTGACGACGTTGATGTGCCTGCCGTTCGCCCTGGTCCTGATCGTCGGCGCCGAGCAGATCCTGGGGGTCTTCGGCGACGCCGCGGCCAGCGACTCCCGGTATCTGATCCTGTTGGTGGCGACCCAGTTCTTCAACGTCGCGACGGGCTCGAGCAACATCTTGTTGAACATGACGGGCCACTCCCGGGCGGTGGTGATCTCCATGGCGACGGCGTTCGCGGCGGGGTCGGCGATCGGGCTGGTGCTGTACCTGTTCATCGGGGGCTTCGGCCTGGCGGTGGGCCTGTCGGCGACGCTGGTGCTGCAGAACGTGATGACGGTCCGGTTCGTGCGCGAATACACGGGTATCCGGACGTGGGAGGCATTCCTGCCTCGCCGACGGATGGTGCGGTTGGTGCATGCCGGTGCGAGCAAAGGGTGAGCGATGCGTAGCGGTGGGAAACGAGCGGTTCATGTGATTCGTGCGCTCCTCGACGGCGGCTCCGAGCGCCGTCTCGAGGACGCCATCCGGGCCAATCCCGACGTGGAGGCGATCGTCTACTGCGGCGAGGGTCCCGGCGAGCGAATGCAGGCGCGCCTCGACGGGATCTGCGAGATCCGCCGGGCGCCGGGTCTGGTGCGCGAGGTGTCGCCGCGCGCCGATGCTGCTCTGGCCCGGTGGCTTCGACGCGAGCTCGCAGCGGTCGGGCCGGATCTGGTGCACAGCCATCAGTCGAAGGCGGGGATCCTGGCGCGGGTCGCGGCGCCGCGGGGCGTGCCGATCGTGCATTCGTATTCGATGGCCAATTTCGGGCCCGGTTTCGCGCGCGTGCCGTCGCTGACCTTCCAGGGCCTCGAGTGGGCGACGCAGCGTCGGGTGTCGATGTTCGTGGTGCCCGGCGCCGAGCTCGCCACGCGCCTGCGGTCGGTGGGGGTGCCCGAGGACCGGGTCCAGGTGGTGCGGTCGTCGATCGACACCGACCGATTCGAGCGGGTCGGCCCGGCGCGTCCGGCTGAGTCCGGCCCGGTGCGGGTGCTGTATGTGGGCAGTATCGACGAGCGCAAGGGCGTGCTGGATCTGCCGGGCGTGTTGGCGCGCGTGGCCGAGCTGTCCGGACGTCCCCTGGCGTTGTCGGTGGCGGGGACCGGCGAGCTCGAGGGGCAGCTGGACGCGGCGTTGCGGGCCGCGCGGGTGCCGGGGCTGACGTGGGAGCTGCTGGGGTTCCGAACCGATGTCCCCGAGCTGATGGCGGCGTCGCACGTGTTGGTGCTGCCATCGTCGGCCGAGGGTCTCCCCCAGGTCCTGGTGCAGGCCGCTGCGGTCCGGTTGCCCTTCGTCTCCTACGCTGTCGACGGCGTGGACGAGCTCATCGGCATGGGGGCCACAGGTCGCAAGGTGGACTTGGGCGACGTGCGAGCGATGGGCGATGCGGTGGCCGGTGTGGTGGCAGGTGTGGTGGCTGGCGGCTCCACGACGCACACCGGCGTCGACTTCTCGTCGTGGGATCAGGCGAAGGTGCTGTGGGCCTACCGGGAGCTGTACCAACGGCTCCTGCATCCGATGGATTGAGCATGGCAGATGCCGGCGGGACGTCCGATATCTTGCGCGCGCTGGTGTCGGCGTGTGCGCAGGGGCCCCGTCGCGAGTCGGACACCGTGACGATCGACGGTGCGACGCTCGATGCCTTGCTCGAACAGGACCGTGTCGCCAATGCGCTCTTCGAGGCGTGCGAGCTGGGCCTGGCCGCCGTGCCCGACGATCGCCGCGAGGACCTCAGGGCCGGTGCCATCGACGAGGCGGTGGTCTCGCTCGCGCTGACGCGCGCTGCAGCGGAGGCCGCCGAGGCCTTGTCCGATGCCGGCATCGGGTTCTGGTTCCTGAAGGGCATCGCCACGGCGCACGTCGACTACCGCCGGCCGGAGCTGCGTGGTCTGTCCGATGTGGATCTGCTGGTGGCCCCGGGCGATTTCGCGGCGGCACGGCGGGTGCTCGAGGTGGTCGGGTTCCACCGTGTCGACGACGTGCCCGGCGATCGCTGGACGATGGAGCACGCGGCGACGTTGGTGTCGCAGGAGCGGATCGAGGTCGATCTGCATCACCGGCTGTTGCGGCGGGCGCCGGGGATGTGGATGGCCGAGCTGGGACCGCTGCTGGGCACCCGGCCGATCTCGATCCTGGATCGAGCGGCGTCGGCGCTGGCAGACGAGGGTCGGCTGTTGCATGCGGCGTGTCATCAGGCGTTGTCGCGGCCGCTGCACCGACGGTTGTCGGGGTGCGTCGACATCGCACTGTTGTGCCGCAGTCGGGAGGTTGTCGAGGGCGCCGCGGAACTGGCCGCCCGCGTCGGGTTGTTGCCGGCACTGGAGGCGGGCGTGCGCCTGGCGGAGTGCGGCGACGTGCTCGGTTCGTGCGACGATGCAGCCGGCGGCCGCCGTGGACGCGACCGGATGTTGACGTGGGCGTACCCGATGGACTCCTCGCGCCGTCAGGTGCGCGAGGAGGTCGTGTACCGGGCGACGCGGCCGTTGGGCGACAGTGCCCGCGACCTGCTGGCGCTGGTGGCGCCGGGCAGCGAGTACCTCGATCGACGGTCGATCACCTACCGTGGCCATCTCGCACGGGTGCTGAGCGGGCGCGGCCGCATCCATGCGACCAGAGACGCTCGATGATGGAGCTCGCGTGTTGGCGTCGTTCCTGATCCTGGTGCAGGTCGGCCTGCTCGTGGCGCTCAACACGGTGGCGCGCATCGGCTCGCATGGCCGGCCGTTGAACCGGTACTTCAACCCCATCGGGTGGGTGTCGCTGTTCTATTTCCTGTTCTTCGTGATGCCACAGATCTACGGGATCTTCAACGACTACTACATGGTGGGTTGGCCGCAGGGGATCGGCGGGTCACGGTCCGAGGCGTTCGTGTCGGCGCAGCAGTACTGCATCTACTTCCTGCTGGCGTTGTTCGGCGGGGTGGTGCTGGCGCAGGTGGTGCTGTCGCCGCCGGTGGTTCCCACGGCTCGCCTGTCACTCGTGCCGGATCCTTGGATGACGCCGTATCTTCTGGGGCTGGTGGCAGCGGGGGTGCTGGCCAACCTGTACCTGGGTTCGCAGTTCCAGGAGATCGACGGGTTCCGGTCCGAGCTGGTGAAGGGTCTGCCGGGCCGCTTGGCGACAGCGGTGGCGTTGGCCGGCGGCTTCGGGTTCGGGGTACTCGGGTTCATGTTGTTGCTGCGGCGCCGGTTCCTGCTGTTCCTGGGGTTGCTGGTCGTGTTCGGCTACAGCGTGGTGTTGACGGGGTCGCGGGGTCGGCTGTTGTGGCCGCTGGCGATCGCGTTGTTGCTGGTGGCGTCGGAGCGGGGCTCGGTTCGGTGGGGCCGGACGTTGCTGGTCGGCGCGGCGATGTTCGTGGCGTTGCTGGGGCTCGATCCGCTGATCGAGTTCCTGCGCTCGGGCAACAGCGATGGCTTCTCCCGGGCGTTCGACGCGGCTCGCCTGTTCGAGAAGCGCAACTTCGACGGGTTCTCGAACTTCGCGTTGATCGTCACCGACGGGACGATCGAGCCCGACGTGGCATACCTGGGTTCGGGGGCACGCGACGTGTTCATGAACACGTATTTCCCGGTGGTGTATGCGTTCGGTGTCGGGTTCGGCGCGTCGGTGCCGGGCTGGTTCTACGTGGTGGGCGGCGTGCCGCTGCTGGGCCTGATGGCTGCGGGGTATGGCGCGGTGTTGCAGGTGATCAACCGGTGGTTGGCGGGCACGACCGACCCGGTCCTGGTCTACGGCTATCTGTTCGCGATGACGTGGATGGCTGCGGTGGGCGGCAACTTCGTGGAGAGCGTCGACAAGATGGTGGTGGCCTTCGCACCTGCGGTCGGCTTGTTCGTCGCCCGTGCGTTGGCGTTGCAGCTGGCGTCGGCGGGCGACGACGGAGCGGACGACGACAGCGATTTCGGCGGTGCCACGGTGCCGGAGCAGCCAATGGCTGCCTTGACTTCGGGTACCTCGGTGGCCACACTTCCCGAGAGGCGGTTGCTGGTCGGTAACTTCGGGCGGCGGCATTCGGGCCCCTCGGTGACCACACGTCCCAAGCGACGGTCGCTGGTCGGCAATTTCGGGCGGCGGCATTGGCGCACCTCGGTGGCCTCACGTCCCAAGCGACGGTCGCTGGTCGGCAACTTCGGGCGGAGGTCTCAGCGTTCATGACGAGGCATCGAGAGCATCTCTGGGCGCGCGCGATCGTCGTCGTTGCCATCGTTGCCGCTGGTCTCACGCTGACGTCGCCGCCGTCGATGTCGCAACCGGCTGCGACGCAGCCGCTCGAGCGGCAACAGGCCGAGACGTCGCGGTCGTTGCCCGATCGGGTGGTCCGTTCCGACGCCCGCTACGACGAGTTCAAGGCGGCCACTGCGGTGCCGTCGAGGTCGCCGGCGCTGGCGGGGGTCCGTCGTGGTGACACCGTGGTCCGGTCCACCAGGCTGGTGGAGCCGTCGACCATGGCGGCGGTCATTCGCCGGCCCCGCGGTTCGGACGGCGTGTACCGGATTCCGTCGATGCCGCCGAGGGCGGACGCGTTCGAGTTCCTGGGGCGGCATCTCGAGCGGGCGGCCGCTCGGGGCGTTTCGCGGATCGTCTTTCCCCGTGGTGCGGTCTTCGAGATCGACCGTGCTGCGCCGATACGGCTCAGCGGCCTGACCGATGTTGTTGTCGACCTCAACGGGTCCACCATTCGCATGGCGGAGCAGGCGGTGGCGTTCCGTATCGACGACAGTCGCCGGGTCGTCCTGCGCGACGGGCGCGTCGAGGGCGCCGGGCTCCTGGCGTCGATCGCGCACGTCTCGCTCGATGCGTCGGGACGGCCGAGCTTCGAGGTGTTGCCGGAGTTCCGCACGGTCATCGACGCCGACGACGACGGCCCTCCCGAGCTCCACACCGTCGGCCTGGCCCGCCAGGGCACCGATGGCACATGGGAGCTGCAGCCCGTGCGCTACACCGAGATGTTCACCAATCGGGGGGCGTCCACCAACAACTACCGGTACCGGTCGGGGTCGTATGTGCCGACGTCGCCGGTGTCGCCCGGTGTGGCGTTGCGCGACGGCGACATGGTGTGGCTGTTGCACGAGAACAACACGGCGCCGGGCATCCTGCTCGACAACGAGGAAGGCATCGAGGACATCACCCTCGAGGACCTGACGTTGGTCAACATCCCCGGCATGGGCATCGTCGGCGAGGTCATCCGCGGGTTGCACATCGACGGGCTGCGCATGGAGGTGGCCGACGATCCGTTGGCTGTGTTCGCCACGTCGTCGGACGGCGTGCACATCAACGCCAACGGTGGCGACATCGTCATCGAGAACTCCTATCTGGGTCCCAATGCCGACGACAAGATCACCGTCAAGGGCAACTACTGGCGGGTGACGGCCATCGACCGGGCGTCGCGGACCATCGAGGTCGAGCCGGCGGGCCGCAAGACCAGCGTCCGCAAGTGGGGCTTCGCGCAGCAGCGGCTGGTGTTCGTCGATGACGAGTTCGGGGTCATCTCGACGGCGACGTTGGCCGCCGACACCCGAGACGACGACGATCGCCATGTGCTGCGCCTCGATCTTCTCCCGTCGGCCGTCACCGAGGGCATGCTGATCGCCAACGTCGACAACGGTGGCGGGCGGGTCGTCATCCGCAACAACCATCTCGAGGCGACCCGGGCGCAGGGCGTCTTGGTGCAGACCCAGCACGTGGTCGTCCTGAACAACTCTTTCGATGCCATCGCCGGACCGCCGATCCGGCTCAACATGGGCCTGACCGAGTGGTTCGAGGCCGTCAACACCGACAACGTGTTGGTGGCGGGCAACGTGTTCAGCCGCAGCGCCGGGACGGTGGGCGATTCGGGCAGGCTCATCGAGTTCCGCCAGAACGATGCCGCGGGGACGCCCATCCGGATCATCGGTAACGTGCGGATCGTCGACAACGAGCGGGTCGCGCACAACGATCGGGTCGCGGAGACCGCAGCCGAACGGATCATCGCGCAGTGGCCCGGTGCCGGGCTGCTTCGCTTTCTGTCACGCTGGCTGCTCGGGGGCGGCCTGGTGGGTGGGCTGCTCTGGTGAGGGCAGCGGTGTATTCGAGTACGGAACAGGACCCGGCGCAGGTCGGGCGGAAGGGTGGAGTCGAGATGCGACGGACGCGGCGACTGAGCGCACGGATCCTGACGGTGGTGGCGGTGCTGGCCACGACGTTCGTGGTGTCGGTGGCGGCGACGGTCTCGCCGGCGGCAGCGCAGGGGTGCGACGCCGCGTGGGAGGTCACCGATGGCAACGGCAACCCGGTCAGCTCGCTGGGGCAGGTGTTGCTCACCGCGGACGGGACGCCGAGGGTCACCGTGGACCTCGAGGCCCGCAAGATCCAGAACACCGAGACGTACTACGTCGACGCCGACGCGGCGCCGGGCGGCGACGGCTCGACGCCCGCCGCCGCGTTCGACGACATCGACACCGCCATCGCCGCGATCGAGGCCGGTCCTGCGGCGCGGGCCACGCTGATCGTGGCGCCGGGCATCTACACCTGGGGCGACATCGGCGTGCCCGGGTTCTCGATGAACGTCATCGGTGCGGGTATCCGCCAGACCATCGTCCGCCACGTCGACGGCAACGACTACGCCGCGCAGGTCCGGGCCAACGACATCTACATCGAGGGCGTGTCGTTCGAGGGCGGCTTCACGGCGCTCGATCTGCGCAACATGAACCACGTCACCCTGGTCGACACCGAACTCTTCGGGGCCACGGCGTCGAACGGCGTGTCCATCTACAACGTGGACACCGTGGTGGTGTCGGGTTCGCGGGCAAACGGCAACAACGCCGACGGCTTCAACTACCACACGCCGCTCCAGCCCGACATGGAGGTCCTCGAGATCGACTCCGACGGGTCCGACAACGGCGTCAACGGCCTGTGGAACTCCCAGGGGTCCACTGCGCACGAGACCGTCAAGATCGTGCGGGTGGGTGGCACCTACGCCCGGAATCCGACGAACATCTCCGATGTCGGTTCGGGCGAGTCGTGGAACATCGGGATCACCACCGCCGACGCGCAGGCCAACACCCAGGGCGGCGAGTACCTGAACTTCAACATCACCGGTTCGGTGCGGGGCTGGATCATCGGCGGCAGCCACAGCGCAGGTTCCAACACACCGACGGTGGTTCACAGCCGCACCGACTCCCAGCTTCGCTACGTCAGCCAGTTCGGCACCCTCGACGGGGCGACCCTCACCGGCAACGCCGCGATCGTCGACGATGCCGCGCTGGTGCCGTACGAGTGCCCTCCCCCGCCGCCGCCGCAGGTGCAGACGACCTGCCCCGATGTGATGCGGCTGGATCAGCTGCGGGCGGGCATCAACGGCATGGAGCGGGCCACGGGACGGGCGTTCCTGATGTGGTCGCCGCGCAACGTGCACAAGCGCTTCACCGACCCGAGGCCGGCCGCTCGCAGGAACGCGACGAAGTTGATCATCGTGGTGCACGACGGCGATCAGTGGTTGTACGACAACGGTCGACGCCTGACGCCGTTCACCCCGCTGCGCCGGGATTGTCTGGTGGCCCGACTGAACCTCACCAACGACAAGGCGAAGGTGCTGCGCGGGGTGGATCGCAGGATCCAGGGCATCGACGCCGGCTTCTCCAGGGGTCGGTTCCGTGTGGTCCCCAACCGCTGGAACGGCCGCTTCAACGCGGACGAGTGGACCGTCATCGCCAGGCGTGCCATCCGCCAGTAGCCCGGCCCGCCTCGGTTCGGGCTGAGGAAGCCGGGGCGTGAGATCTCCGAAGGGGCGTGCCCATTGCTGCCCCTTCGGTCTGCGCCCGGGAACCGCATCACGGTCGGTGTCGATCCGAACGCGCCGCGGGACCGAGACGCGTCCGCGGGCGCGTCCGATGACGGCCAGGGTGGGACCGATGGATGGAGCGGCATCGGCGGCGGGTGGCGAGCAGCGACGCGGACGCGTCCGCGGACGCGTCGCTGACCAGGGGTTTTGTGGATTCGCGGGGTGATTGCCGGACGCGTCCGCGGGCGCGGCGGGCCCGGCGAGAGTGTCATACCTCGTCGCTACGATCGAGGGAAACGCCCTTCTCCCCTCTCCCCTTCTCGACGCCCCCTCGATCGTAGCGACGACACAAGGAGTAGGTCCCGTGGAGAAGACAAGCACCCTCGAACGATCCCCCGCTGTCGGGCTGGGTCCGCTGGGAGCGGAGTTGGTGGCGTTGTCCACCCAGTGGAACGACTACCAGTACCGGCTCGTGGTGACCGCAGCAGCGTTCGCCGAGTCCCCCGAATGGATCCTCGACGGGTCACCCACCGCAGCGCACTGGCTGGCCAACGTCGCCGGCATCGAGGAGTGCACCGCACGCGAATGGATCCGCGTCGGGAAGGCCCTCACCACGCTGCCGGTCACGTCGGCAGCGTTCGCAGAGCGGCGGCTGACGTATTCGAAGGTCCGCTCCCTCACCCGCAGCGCCACACCCGACACCGAGGCCGAACTCGTCGATCTCATCGCCGACATCCCCGCGTCAGGAGTCGCCAAAGCCATCGCCGCCTGGATGCACCGCAACCTCCCACCCGACGACATCGCAGCCCGCCAACGAGCCGCCCGCAGCGTCAAGTGGCGGACCGAACCCGACGGCATGGTCGTGTTCACCCTGCGCCTGCAACCCCACATCGCCGCCATCTTGATCTCGGTGCTCACCGTGCTCGTCATGCGCACCAAGGCCCGCCGCGAAGCCGACGGCACCTACCCCACCACCGCAGCCCAATACGCCGACGCCATCGAGGAGATCCTCGACGCCGGCACCGGCACGATCGACACCGAAGTCATCTTCCACGTCCGCGGCGACGGCGCCACGACCGACGACGGCACCCCCATCTGCGACACCGTCATCGCCGAGTTGGTGCCGGACGCGTTCCTCCGAGTCCTCATCCACGACGCCAACGGCAAGCCCATCAACGCGTCCGGCCGCCAGCGCCACCCGACAGCCCGCCAGAAGAGAGTCGTCAAAGAACGCGACCGCAGCTGCGTCGACTGCGGCCGCCACGACCTCGCCGAATACGACCACGTCCCCGAATACGAAACCACCCGCCGCACCCACGTCAACGAACTCCAGCTCCGCTGCGCCCCCTGCCACCACCGACGCCACCACCCACCGACGATCTGACCCCACCATCGACGTTTGTGACGGATTTGCACGGGCCTCGGAAGGTTGGGGCGACGTCGCTTCGTGCAAATCCGTCACAAACGTCGCTGGCGGTCCGAGCGCTCTCCGGCCAGCTCGGCTGCGACGCAACTGGCCCGGACGCACGCCTGAGGGGCTGTTGCGCTGGTGTTGCGCACGTCCGGAAGGCTCCCGTGAGGACCAACAGGGAGTGCGGAGATGGCAGTGGTCGAAAGCGATCAGGCAGTCGAGACCAGAGACACGGCGGGGACCCTGCCGCGACGATGGCGTCGTTCGCAGGCCATCGGTTCTGCGTTCGCGCTCGTGGTCTCGCTGCTGGTGGTGGCGGCGGGTGGCAGTCCCGCCAGCGCGCAGGAGGCCCCGTGCGATGGCGGGGACGGCGATTGTGTCGGCGGTTTCAGGTATGCCAACGAGCTCTCGTTCAGGATCGCACCGGGCGCTGCCGGATGCCGATGGCGGGTCACGGTCAACTGGGGTGACGGCGAGACCACGACCAAGACGTTCCGGGTTCGAACCACCGGTACGCGAACGATCCGCCACCGCTACCCAGGACCCGGGGTCTACACGGTGACGACGACGTCGAGCGGCTCTTCCCTCGGGCCGGGCGTCAGGTGCACATCGGGTACCACTACTCGTGTCGTGCAGGTCTACAACGCGAACACCCACTGCTTCGGCCAGCCGGGCACGATTTTCGGAACGAATGGCGACGATGAGCTCGTCGGCACACGCGGCGTCGATGTCATCGTTGCTCGAGGCGGCGACGATGTCGTCAGGGCTGGCGGCGGAGACGATCTCATCTGTGGAGCTGGAGGTTCCGACACCCTTGCGGGTCAGGGCGGCGACGACCGCATCGATGGCGGTTCTGGGCGCGACGTGCTGCGGGGCAATGGCGGCAAAGACTTCCTCTTCGGGCGGGAGGGGAATGACCGCATGTCAGGAGGCGGTGGCGACGACATCCTGCGAGGCGGTCCTGGCAACGACCGCCTGTCAGGCGGTGGCGGTGATGACGGGTTGGCCGGCGAGAGCGGCAACGACAGGATCAACGGCGGCAGAGGCGATGACGCGCTCCTCGGCGGTGCAGGCCGTGATCGTTGTCAGGGAGGCGGCGGCGATGACCTCGTGTTGTGCGCAGACTGAGGTTTCGTTTCGCAAGGCTTCGCGATACTTGGCGGCGGCATCTACATGGAACTCGACGAGTGCGCACCCGCCAGGCCAGACGCGACCAACCACCATAGCGACAACCAATGTGAAATCAAGGAGGACGGCCGTGTCAGAACTCTCTAGCAATGTTCTAAAACCCAACGCAACGGCAGTCTCATTTGCACTCGTGGCTGCGCTTAGTGCAGTTGTTCTGGGTGCCACCTCTGCGGTTGCTGCTGGGGGGGTACTCGGGCTCTCATGCGAGCCCCTTCAGTGCCTGCGGAGCAGTAGATCTGCTCGAAGTTACCTACACAGTGGATGATGAGGTTCGATACGGCAACTCCATGGACTTCGAGTGGAATTATGAATGGTCAAGGAGTTGTAGTGACAGCGGGTTTAGCCCGCCGACGACCGAGGGATCCACGCAGGCCCCACGAATCACGTATCTACCGGTTGACCTCGGCCCCCCAGAGGCATCTTCGGTCGTGCCTTGGCAACTCGGCAACGCCCCCGGCGCCATTTCTACCATTCCTCCTGAGCATTCGGGGAGTTTTCGGAGGGAAACTCTGCTCCATACGCAGAGCGGTTCGGGTTCGACGTTTCCGTTCAACAGTGCGGCCTTTCCTCCAGGTGACTACTATGTCGTGCTCGTACCGCATACTTTTCAATCAATTCCTGCCGGTCCTGACGCAGAGTGGTCTTTTCCTATCGTGACAATCGGGACGGGCGGTCGTCCGAGCGGGGGCGACTCCCCGACCGAGGGCGGCTCCGATACCTGCGGTGGGAGGACGCCGACCATTGTGGGCACGACAGGCGACGATGTGTTGCGTGGAACCCGCGGCAACGATGTCATCGCCGGCCTTGCTGGCAATGATCGAATCATTGGGCGCGGCGGGAACGACATCATCTGCGCAGGCCCCGGCCGTGATGTCGTCATCGGAGGTGCAGGCCGTGACCGCCTGTTCGGCCAAGCAGGTCGAGACACCCTTCGCGGCGGACCCGGTAACGACCTCCTGCACGGGGGCGCAGGCCGTGACCGCGGCTTCGGCGGGCCAGGGACTGATCGCTTCAGGTCGGTCGAAAGGCGGGTGCAGTGAGACGTTCAGGCGCGGACCCGGCACGATTGCTGAGGATCCAGCGATCGGTCGCCTTGCTCGTGATCTCGCTTGCCGCTGTCGCATGTGGGAGCGGTGCCGCGGGCGATGGTGGAGAGGCAGCCAGTGAGCCGTCGCCCGAACCGGCTGCGGAAGTGGACGAGCCTGGTACCGAGCCTTCGCCTGGCGAGGGCGGGTCATCAGACAATTCGGCTTCGCCAAGACCACCCGATGGGAGCGGCGACACCGAGTCTCCCAGCATGGACTTGCCGGAAACGCTCGCCTTCAACCAGCCCGGCTTCATCGCCTTCTATCGGTTCGAGCTCCTGACCGAAGCGGAGATGGACACGATCGAAGCAGCACCCAATCCGCCCGGCCTCGCAGACGTAGACCCGCGGGAGGTGCGTATCTACTCGGTCGACGACAGCCTCGTCGCTCTCGTTCCGGGCTACCAACCTGACGACTCAGTCTGCATACGTTGGAACCGCCCAGGGGCCGGACGCAGCTCGCTTCGGTACGCGAGCGCGACGGGACTCGCCGAGCCTTGCCAGAACCCGAATGCCCCTCCGTTCCGTGCGAGCGAGATCGCGAGCGCCATGACCACCGGCCAGGCCGCGCTGTGTGCAGACTCGACCGTTGTCGAATTGGGCTACCCCCTAGCGGAGGTTGACGCGAATATCGAACCCGACGGTCTCTGGATCGTCGTCTCGCTATTCCAGCACAAGCCAGTGGATGGTCATCCGGAGGGAACAGCCGACTTCGTGTGGACTCCGGCGGTATTCGGCCGCGACATCGAAGGGATCGAAGAGGTCAGTTGGTCTGATCTTGGATGCGACAGTCCGCAACCATTCGCCGCTGACGCATCTACCACCGTCCAGGGCGATGAGGGGTCCGAGCAAGGCCGCGACGACACAGTGTTCGCCGGCGACAGCGGAGCTGTGTTCACCGATGCGGTAGAAGTGATGCCGGACGACCCCGCATTCTGGTCCGAGTTCGGCGTCGAGATTCTCGTGCTCGATACGGCAGTCCTGGACGGAGGTTCGGACACAAGCACCCTGAACCTGGAGGGTTGTGGTTTCGATGTGGAAGCCAACAGCTACGCATCCGTATTCGCGTCGGCCGATCCCGCCGTGGTGATCGCCTATTCCGGCCTGTTCGATGACTCGGCGGCTGCGCTGGACGTGCTCCGACAGGTTCTTGCAATCGAGCCAGGCTGTGTCTACGACGTCGCGTCGTCGACGTCCGTCGATCTGGGCGGCGGCACCGTCTATGAGTCTGTCGAGGCGCTCGACATTGGCGACGGGGCCGTGTACGTCGAAACGCGGTCGACCGCCCTCGGTGCCCCTGGTTCCATCGGAGTCGTCGCCGTCGGCAATCTCGTCTACAGCATCTCGACGCTCGGTGGATACGACCGTGCGAACATGGAAGCACTGCTCGCAGCGCTCGCCAACTATGCCACTGACTCGTGACACCTCGTTGTCCAGGGCAACGGATGAGAGCCTGCGCCGGCCGGTATCGCCGGAGTCCGTCGTCCGCAATGCGCGACCTCGGTCGCGCGGTTGCGCCTCGGGCGTCTCAGCCTGTCGTGGCGTTGTCCTGCTCGAGCAGGTAGTCCTCGTCGAGGTTCAGTTCGGTGTCGAGCAGCGTCTGGCCGTCGGCGGTCACCGACACACTGAGCGGGGCGTCGTGGACCAGGGGCTGTGAGGCCAGCTGCAGCGCATAGTCGGCAGGGTCGCCGACCCATTCGCCACGCAGCCGGTAGGTGATGACGCGTTCCTCACCGGGCCCGATGCCGACGGTGGTGACATGACGCTGGGCGCCGAACTCGTCGTAGGTGGCCGCATCGAGCACCGGCGAGCCGTCGACGCTGATGTCGACCAGGTCCCACGGCGTGTAGACCGACATCTCGGCCAGGTTGACACCGGGCGGAACTGGGCGGTTGGAGCCTGGCCCGAGAACATAGGCCGGAAGTCCCTCGGGTTCGACGCCATTACCGAAGCGGACCTCGGCAGTTGCATCGACGGTCCAACGACCGTCACTTGCTGGCGTCAGTGTTGCCGAGTAAGCGGCGCTACGGAGGGTGTAGGCGTCGAGCTTGTCGCTGCTCTTGTTGACGTGGACGACAGACAACAGGTCGCCGCCCTCCGCTTGGGGGAAGGCGCCGTGGACACCGACGTCGGCCAGGAAGGCTGCTTCTGCGGGATCGAAGGAAGTGAAGAGCATGTGGCCCTGCCGAACCGGGGGGCCGAGCACGTCCCCGAGCTCGGTTGGAGACGGCAGGTCGATCTCGAGAAAGACCTCGAATGCGTCGGCACTGAGATCGGTCAGGAAGTCTTTCCGCTCTGCCTGCCCCGGGTCCTCCGCATCATCGAAGTCTTCGTATTGCTCTCGCAGAAGGAAGTCTTCGACGTTGTCGGCTGTCAGCGTGCGCCCCAACTCTTCTAATTCGATCGGCCCCGTGAATCGCATCAATGCGGCGACCGCCGTGGGGTCGAGGTAGCCGACCCCGTCGACCGGTCGCCCCCCCATGGTCGGGTACAGCTCGCCCACCGCCCGGGCCATCGTCGGGAAGTCGACCAGGCGGGTCCAGTCCTGTGCCGCTGTCCAAGGCGTTGCGCCGATGAAGAGCGGCGGATAGCTCATCGGGTCCGTGAGCACGCCGTCACCCTCGAAGGCGTTGAGGTCCGTGGCCCGCGCGGCGATTCCCAGGTCGATCGCGCCGTCACGAGCCACCACTTCGACGAAGTTGCCTAACAGCCCGCCGGCCTCGCGGGCCTCCGATGTGGTACCGAACAGCATGAGGTAGCGGCGTTCACCATCTGCGCCCAGCAACCCCGGCAACAGTTGGAGTCCGTCCCTGGCACGTCGTGCGTCGGGCATCTGCTCTTCGAGTTCGACAGCCAGTACCTCGAGTTCGTCTCGAATGAGCGGCACCAACCATGCGGAGTCGATGGCGGCCACCGTGCGCTGTGCGTGTTCCAGCGATGACACCAGGCGCTCGATCGGCGGCTGCATGGAGCGCACGACGTCGAGGTCGATGCGACCACCGCTGGCGCGCAAGGTGTCGAGGTCGGCCTTGTCAGCAGCGTCACCGGCCGCAGCCGCCACTTCAGCACCAACGGCGGTCAGGTCGCTTGCTGCATCGAGATGCGGCCCGACGATCGGGATGTGACGAGCAGGCGCCAGCCAGATTACTCCGAGGCGATCGTTGGCGCTCGTGAGCGCGTCCGTCGCTTGGCGGAGTTCGGCAATGGCCAGATCACGATCTCCGGCGCGAGCCGCGTCCAGGCCTCGCCGCGCACCGGCTATGCCGTCGTCCGTATCGGTCGTGACGCCGAGGAGCGCAATGGCCACCAGCACCAGGAGCACCGCGGTGGCAGCTGCTGCGCCGGCAATTGTCCAGCGCATACTCTTCCGAACGGGTCGACGCGCATGGGTGTAGCCCGACACCACGACAGGGGCCGCGGCCACGATGGCAACGAGTGCAGAGCTGCCGGTGAACGAGACATCCCGCATGCCAGCCAGAGCTAGGCCCACGAGCCCTCCGACCAATGCGCACAGGCGTGGGTCCCGGTCGATAAGGCGCACGCCCACCGCACACAGAAGGGCAACCGCTGCCACGATCCCCGCGTTCACCGAGGAAGCGAGCGCCAACGCCACCACGCCCGGCACTGCGAGAGTCCAGCGGCGTGCGTGATAGGCAAACCATGAGAGCGCAGCGATCGCCATCACCGTCGCAGCCATGGACCACGATGCTACTGCCACGGCCAGCAGGATCTGCGTCTCCTCTCATCGCATCTCCATCCCAGCAAGCGGGCTCTTCGCTCACGCTTCGAGATGAGTCCGCGGGACCTTCTCAGACGCAGCACAGCGGGGCTAGTCTTCGTGGTGCAACGGCGGAGGCGACAACGTGAGCGACACAACTGCGACATTCGACCTGAGACAGCCGAACCCAAGGGACCAGACCACATCTTCATCAGGGTCGGACTGGACGGGCACACGCGGGGGTCGAGCAAAACGGCTCGTCGACGTGCTGGGTGCCTCGGTCGCTGCAGCGGTCTTCGCCCCCTTAGCGCTCCTTGTGGCAGCCATCGTTCGGGTCAGCTCGCGGGGCCCCGTCCTTCACCGGTCGCGACGAATCGGCCAGTTTGGACGCGAGTTCGAGATGTACAAGTTTCGAACGATGCGCATAGGCACCCCACATGTCGCGACGCATCAACTCGAAGATCCACAGCAGTACCTCACACCTGTCGGCGGCTTCCTCCGCCGAACGAGTTTGGACGAACTCCCTCAACTGCTGAATGTCCTCAGGGGCGACATGTCGCTTGTCGGACCTCGGCCCGCCCTGTTCAACCAACACGATCTGATCGAGCAGCGGGAGTCACTATCAATTGACCAGCTGCGGCCTGGCATTACAGGTTTGGCTCAGGTCTGCGGGCGCGACGAGCTCACGATCTCCGAGAAGGTCGCCGTAGACTTCGAGTATCTCAATCACGCGAGCATGCGCCTTGACATGAGGATCTTGTTGGACACAGTCTGGCGCTCAGCGAAAGGCGCAGATGTCGCTCATTGAGAAAACCCGATCGACCTCGGTGGCATCGCCTAGCGCCGAAGACAAACCTCACGATCAATTTCACAAAGCTGCTGCAGCCGAGCGTCTCTGGGACCGGCGGACATGAGAGTTGTCGTAACTGGCGCCAGCGGGTTCGTCGGCGGCCATCTAGTGCCACACCTCCGGGCCCAAGGGATCGAGGTCCTCACCACTGCTCGGGTCTCCTCAGGTTCCGGTAGCTCCACTGTTCTCGGACTCGACGACCTGACTTCACCTGAGTTCAGAGCCGCGTTAGAGCGTAGCGATGCCGTTGTCCACCTTGCAGGCGCGGCTCACAGACAATCCCACGTCGACAGTCACGACAGCGTCAATCATCTCCTGACGGAACGACTGGCTCTTGCCGCTTCCTGCTCAGGCGTTGCAAGGTTCGTGTTCTTGAGTTCAGCCACCGTCTATGGGAACACCCCCAGGACAACGGTTAACGGCAACAGTCCTGTCCACCCGATCGGATCGTACGCGGAGTCTAAAGTTGCCGCGGAACATGCACTGACCGCTATCGACCAGCTAACGCAGATGCGCTGCGTCAGCCTTCGCCCACCGGTTATCTACGGCCGAGGCGTCAAGGGAAACCTGGCCATGCTGGCGAATCACGTCCGGCGCGGGCTTCCTATTCCGGTTGCCCGGTCGAACATCGAGAGGTCATTCTTGAGCGTCACAAGCCTGTGCGCGGCAATTTTTGCCAGCCTTACGTCGCCTCAGCCGCTGTCCGGCCCTTTCGCCTTGGCGGATGATCAACCGCTAGAGATTCGTGACCTCTTGTACGGGATGGGGCGACCAGCCGGAAGAAGCCCGCGCATAGTCCCGCTGCCGCACCGTGCCCTTCTGGCCGCAGATGCTCTTGCAGGACTGCTCCTACGGCGACCGCCTCTGCAGCCGTTGATTACACCGTTCGTCATTGATTCCAGCGACTTTCGCTCGAGAACGGACTGGACATCCCCGTTTTCCATCGAAGATCTCGAGGCTTCGTTTACGTCAGACCCATCGCCGACCATCGGATAACTGGCGACGCTTCGCTGCATCCACGGCCGGATATGGAGCCATGCCGCGTAGCGGCGTATGCCATCGAGATCCCGGCAGCGGACTTGCTCCGGTCTGGCTGCAGGCCGCGCCTGCCGAGGTGCCGCAGCAGCGCTGTCAGCGAATCCAACGCTAGCCTTCGGAGAGCCCTGCGCTAGTCCGGACCAGAAGAAGGGTGGGCGGCCAGAGGGCCGAAGAAGACGACTCTTGGCGTGGCCACGGCCAGCGTCTATCTTTGGGCGACATGGGCGGACAGTCAGCTGCAGTTCGGTGGATGGCAGCATTCTTTATTGGTGCGATGGCTACCATCATGTGGCCGGCAGGCGCGCAAGCGCAACCGCCTGGTGGCGTAGAGCGCTCGGAGCTCGAGCTCCACTTGGAGACGTTTGCAGCACTGCCTCCAGAGGCAGGGCGCCGGATGATCGAAATGACCCACGCGCCGGATTCCCCCGAAAGTCTCTTCGTGGCGGTCCAAGAAGGTCAAATCTGGCGCGTCAGCCTCGATGGCCAGGTCGATGCCAGCGCGTGGCTCGACCTGCGCCTTACAAATCTGGGCAGTTCGCTTGTGGGTGGATTTCCACTCCGATATATCGCCTTTCATCCAGACTTCAGCAGACCAGGAAACTACGGATTCGGCAAGCTCTACTTAACTGTGGAGTTGACGGTTTCCGGCACGCCCGACGATGACACCGATTTATTGCCTGAAGTAATGCCGGGTGCCCGTCGCCACGCCTGGGTGATTGTCGAGTTCTCAGTGGTCGACCCTTCCGGAAGCCAGTCTGTAGATCTGACCTCAGGGCGCGAGGTACTGCGCCTCCACTACACCACCCCAGGCGGCGGATCCCATGGATTGACCGACATTGCATTCGATCCAAGCTTGACACCCGGACACCCAGACTACGGCCTCCTGTACATATCGTCTGGCGACAACGGAAATGGCGTATCGATAATCGATGGCCCTTATGCGCAGCGACTCGACAATCTCTTCGGGAAGATTTTGCGCATTGATCCAGAACCCTCCACCACGGCCAACTACATCATTCCCGACTCAAATCCATTTGCCACTACGCCAGAGGCGAGAGGCGAGATTTTCGCCTACGGCCTGAGAAACCCACAACATCTATCCTTCGAGTCGATTGGAGGCGTCGCCTATCTGGTGGCCTCAGACATCGGCGGCGAGATCGCCGAGGAGGTCAACTTCATCTCCGCAGGGGATAACTACGGTTGGGACTCACTCGAGGGCCAGGCGCCAAAGAACGAAACTGCCATCGGCGCCGTCGGCCAACTGCGCCCACCAGTCGTACAGTATGGCCATGCTCTCCCGTCCAATCAGATCTCGACGGCCGCCCTGCCGACCGACGGACCTACAGCAGTTCAGGGTGGCATGGTGTATCGAGGAAGCGCCGTGCCCTCCCTAGTGGGTCAATACGTGTTCGGTGATATCCCGCGTGGACGGTTCTTTGTATCGGACGCGCTCGAGATGGCTAGCGCGTTTTCATCCGGTGACCCACTGACACCAAGGGAGCTTCTGGTCTACACAGACGATACGGAGGTGAGATTCATTGATCTGATTGGTTCGACCAGGGGCGACGCCCGGATTGCCCGAGGAGCCGATGGGGAGATGTACGTCCTTAACAAGAGCGATCGAATGATACGTCAGATAGTCGAGCCCCCCGCCTCCGGTGCATGTTCCGGTGGGTTGTCTGGGGAGGCGGAGGATGGGGTTTTGGCGGGCGCGTTCGCAGCGGTGGCTGATCCCAACGCGAGCGGCGGCCTAGCCGTCGGCGCTCCAGAAGGCTCCGGCAACTCCGGGCCGGGCTCGGCCAGCTATGTCGACGTATGCCTCACCGTGACCGAGGCCGGCACCTACCGCCTCAACGCCACCACACTCAGCAGCGGCTTCACATCGGACTCGTTCTGGGTTGGTGGGCCCCCAGACCACACCACCGACCCGGCCCTGTTCCACACCACGATCAGTGCCAACTACCGAACCGACCCCGTCACCGACAACTTCGAACCCGTCACCTACACACTCGAACCCGGCGATCACACCTTCCGCTTCGCACTCCGAGAAGACGGCACCCTCCTCGACCGTCTCTCGTTGGAGACACAGTGAAGCGCCAACCACACACACCACAAACAGCTTCAGATGTAGAACATCAGGACACTACGGGACTCCGTCGAGTACGCGATACTTCGCGAGATGCTCCACTGCGACAACAGATAGTCGCGCTGGTCCTCTAACCCAGCAAGTTGTAACAGTATCAGACATCCACTCAGCGCCATAGCACGCTGCCGAGCAACTTGGACCAAGCCCTCCGGAGCAGCCGAGAGGACGTTCACTAGCACGACGAACAGTGCTATGATTGACAGATCACGCGACTTGCCCACGGGAGCTACATTGAGAATCTTGGTGGTGAGTCAGTACTGGTGGCCCGAGACGTTTCCAGTTAACTGCCTTGCAACTGCACTCACGGCCGACGATATTGACATAGAGGTATTAACAGGGCACCCCAACTATCCCGACGGCAAAGCCTTTCCTGGATATCGGGCTGGCCGTCTCATGAAGCAGGAGCATGATGGCATCACCATCCATCGTGTGCCGATCTTGCCTCGAGGCAAGTCGTCCGGTCTTCGGCTAGCGTTTAACTATCTCTCGTTCGTCGTCTCGGCTTCCTTCCTCGGCCCGCTAATACTGCGGCATAGCCGGTTCGATGTTGTCCTCGTTTATGCGCCATCGCCTATAACTCAAGTATTCCCTGGCTGGGTGTTGGCTAAGGTTAAAGGGGCCCCACTCGCTACCTGGATACAGGATCTCTGGCCAGAGAGCCTGGCTTCAACTGGGCATGTCCGAGCACCTCGAGTACTTGCCCTCGTGGGATATCTGGTCTCGTGGCTGTACCGCAAGAACGACATGCTTCTAGTTCAGTCTCCGTCGTTCACCGACGACGTTCGGAGGCGCGCGGGATCAGTCCCGATAGCGTACCTTCCGAACCCAGCGGAGCATCAAGAGACAACACAATCTGCAGACAATGCACCAGCGCTGATGCTGCCACCTGGATTCAATGTAGTATTCGCCGGAAACCTGGGAAGAGCCCAGTCGTTAGAAACGGTACTGGACGCAGCAGGCAGACTTAACGAAAGGCAGGACATACGCTTTATCCTAGTTGGAAGCGGCAGTAAGGCCCGCTGGCTTCGCGACGAGGTCCAACGCCAGGGGTTAACCAACATCGATCTTCCTGGTAGATTCCACTCTTCCGCCATCCCAGGGATATTGAAGCAGGCGTCAGCCTTGCTCGTCTGCCTTGCCGACGAGCCGATCTTCACAAAGACACTGCCTAGCAAGGTTCCAACTTACCTCGCCGCAGGACGCCCCGTCGTGGCTTGCCTGAACGGCGAAGGTGCTCGGGTTATTCAAGAGTCTGGCGCTGGAATTGCGGTTCACGCAGGCGACGCTGCCTCACTTGCAGACGCCATACTGCAACTGGCAGATAGCAGCGAGGCTAAGCGTGAGGCGATGGGCGACCGTGCCCGCTCTCATTTCGAGCAACACTACGCCCCCGGAAGGGTAGCGGAGAAGCTACAAGACCTGATAGGCCAGATCATCAAAATGCAGCGATGACATAGTAACGACAAACTACGCAGCCATCAACCTTGCTGGTGGCGCACGAAAGCGGAGGACCTCACATGACACGGCACCCCAACGGTGTCCGAATTCTAGTTCTTGGCGCGACAGGCATGCTTGGAAGTGTTGTTCTTCGAGTACTGACTTCCAGCCCACTGAGTTCTGTGTATGGCACCACCCGTTCCCCGGAATCTATCGCACATCTACCCAAGAGCCTTCGTGGACAGGTCCTAAGTGGAGTGGAAGCACTAAGTGACGAATCACTAGACCGGGCCTTTGAGGCGGTGGGACCAACCCACGTAATCAACTGCGTTGGCATAGTGAAGCAACTCACTGAATCTGAGGACCCAGTTTCATCTATCTGCATCAACTCACTCCTACCCCACCGCCTAGCGAAGCGATGCGCATCTACCGGTGCACGCCTGATCCATGTCAGCACTGACTGCGTTTTCAGCGGCGACGCCGGAATGTATCAAGAGAGCGATCGACCAGATGCCCAGGATCTCTACGGCAGAAGCAAGCTGCTCGGAGAGGTTGACTACGGCGACTCCTTGACGATTCGAACTTCGATCATCGGCCACGAGCTTGCGTCTCGCCATGGGCTCGTTGAGTGGTTCTTGGCTCAGGATGGCGCCGTGCCGGGCTTCACAAGAGCTGTGTTCTCCGGTCTGACCACAGTGGAACTAGCTTGCATTATTCGAGACTTGCTAATCCACAATACTGCCTTGGTCGGCCTCTACCATGTATCGGCCGATCCGATATCCAAATTTGACCTGCTCAACTTGATCTCCAGGGTCTATGGAACAAGCGCACGCGTTTTCCCCGACGACAAGCTCGTAATTGATCGGTCCCTTGACTCAAGTCGATTCCGATCAGAAACCGGATACTCGCCGCCACGATGGGACGAGATGGTCAACGCTATGCATTCCTTTGGACAGCTGGACCTCAACTCCAGTGGCCCTTATGGGGCCGGTACATCTTGACGAGCTTAGGTCATCCCGAATAGATTCGTTCACAACGTGCGGGGAACACCTCCATTCAATGGAATGCACATTGATGGCCCCGACCTATCGCAAGAGCCAGCGCTGCCCTGCCGGACGGGCAAACGCGCGACGGCGGCCCTGCACATCTGTGGACCCCAGACCGTCCCCTAAAGCTAACTGCTGGACACGATCGCGAGGATCCATGAGCAAGAGCAGACCTTCTATCCTAGTTGCAGCACGCTGGTTCCCGCCATCATTCCTGAGTGGAGGTCCAGCGAAAAGCGTGGGAGCCCTGGTAATGCTGACGCAGAGCCATTTCAGATACACCGTGGTCGCCTCTGCATACGATGCCCGCCAGACGGAGCCCATGGAGGGCATCGCCCCCAACCGCTGGACTAGCTGGTGCGGAGCCGAGGTGAATTATCGGGGAGAGAAGCGCCGCAGCTTGCGAGACTGGCGTTCAATATTCAAGCAAAAGCCCTTTGATTTACTCTACGTGAATACAGTATTTGATGTGGAGTACGGGCTTCTACCTCTGGTAGCTTCGAGGCTCCAGCGCCAGAGACAGCCCATCGTCTTGGCCCCACGGGGCCAGCTAATGGATGGCGCCCTAGCGATCCGATCCTGGCGCAAGCGGGCCTACCTGCTTGCCTTTCGGCCACTGGTCCCGATGAATCGCATAACATGGCACGCTTCGAACGAACTCGAAGCGCGCAGCATTCGACGGCTTTTCGGGGATGGGGCGCGGGTAGCTATCGCCCCGAACCTACGAATGCCTTCGCCTGCTGCAAATAGACTCACTCCACCGCCAGAGCGGGGGGTTCGAGCGATCTTCCTATCACGCATATCACCCAAGAAGAACCTACTTGGCGCTTTGCGGGCGCTTGCCCTCACCTCGATAGATATCGATCTTCAAATCGTCGGGCCTGTTGACGATAATCGATATTGGACTGAAATCGAGCGAGAGATCGAGGGCCTGCCGAGCAATATCCGCGTGACTTATGTCGGGCCAGTGCCGCCCGACAAGGTAATCACCCACCTTGAGGCGTCGGATTTCCTTCTGTTCCCGACGTTCGGCGAGAACTACGGACACGTAATTATTGAGTCACTCTCTGCTGGTTTGCCGGTTATCGTCGGGCCGAACACACCGTTCTCTGCCTACGCTGACGATTTCGCTGCGGTTCGCGTATGCGACCCTCACAAGATTGACTCGATTGCGACTCAAGTTGGGCAGCTCGTCAACGAGTTGTCCGAAGGCCGTTCTGGCCTTACTGCATCCGCGCAAGATCTAGCTGAGCGGCATTTCGCTGCTGCACCGACGATCCAGACGAACATCAACCTATTTGAAACATGCCTCTCGGCTTAGGACTTGAGCCAGAATGGAATGAATGTCCACCCGGTTTCCCGAGGGCTTATTGGGAGGATTCCACTATGGGTATGCCTTTGAAATTTGATAGCGATTTCCGTGCACACGCGGTTGAGTTGGTGTCGATCTCGTCGAAGCCGCGGTATCGGATTGCCGCGGAGTTGGGGGTGTCGGACATTACTCTCGCGAAGTGGATGGCACAGTCACGAGATGCCTTGGGTGACAGCGACGATCTGTCGTTGTCGGAACGGCAAGAACTCGCGCAGCTCCGTCGGGAGAAGGGCGAGTGGGTTCTCGAGCGGGAGATCCTAAAGAGCGACGGCCTTCTGAATGAAGGAGTCGAACGGGTGACCAAGTACATCTTCCTCAACGCCCAGAAGGCTGACTTCCCGATCCGTGCCCTGTGTGGCGTGCTCGATGTTCCAGAGTCGTCGTATTTCGATTGGAACGCCGGCGGAACGGGTCAAGGGGGATGAGGCAGGTTCTTATGCGGATTGGATGAGTGCTTCCTGGGTGGGTTCGTTGATCCATGCGACCGTTGGAAGCTTGGGTGGTGTGGGGGGTCGGTGCCGGAACCGGGCGGGGTTGGCGGCGTAGGCGGCGTCGAGGGTCGCTGCGCGTTGTTCGCGGATCTCGGTGGCGGTGCCGTAGTGGACCGATGCCGGGGTGTGGAGCCCGATGCCGGAGTGGCGGTGGATGTGGTTGTAGTGATCGAAGAACGCCTCGCAGAACACGCGGGCATCGGCGATCGACCCGAAGCGGGCGGGGAACGTAGGGCAGTACTTGAGGGTCTTGAAGTTCGCCTCGGAGTAGGGGTTGTCATTCGACACCGACGGCCGGCTGTGGGACCGGGCGACGCCGAGATCGACGAGGAGCTGCGCGACGGGCTTGGAGGTCATCGAGGTGCCCCGATCCGCGTGCAAGGTCAGCTGGTCGCGGCCGATTTGTTGGCGGTCGAGGGCGGCTTCGATGAACGCTTCGGCGAGCTCGCCGGTCTCGGCTTCGGCCACACACCAGGCGACGACGTAGCGGCTGTAGATGTCGATGATCACGAACAGCTCGTAGTAGATGCCACGTTCGGGTCCGGCCAGCTTGGTGATGTCCCAGCTCCACACCTGGTTGGGGGCCCGGGCAATGAGCTCGGGGCGCTTGCGGGCGGGGTGGGTGCGCTGTCGTCGCCGTTCCCGGTTCTCGCCAGCGATGGCCAACAGCCGGTACATGGTGGAGATCGAGCACACATAGATGCCGTCGTCGAGCAGCCGAGCCCAGACTTGTGCGGGTGCGAGGTCGCAGTACTCCGCCGAGCGCAGCACAGCCAGGATGTGCTGGCGTTCGGGTTCGGTGAGCTTGTTGGGCGGCGCCGGCCGAGGCGCCGGCGGCCCCAACTTCGGTGGCTGGCGGCGGCGTTGGATCGTGGAACGGTTCGCTCCGATCAGCTCACACGCCTTCTTCAGCGACGTCACCGCCTCGAGGTCGCAGAGGTGCTGGTCGATCACGGCTTCGACGGTGGATCGGTGTCCGCGCTCTCGGAGAGCTGCTCCAAGAGCGCGTGCACTTTTCCCGTGATCTCCAACGCGGTCTTCGTCTTCGCGAGCTCGGCCTCGAGCCGGGCATTCTTCGCACGCAACTTCTCGAGCTCGATCTCCTCGGCCGACCGGCGCTTCTTCGACTTGGCCGCCAGGCCCTGCCGAGCCCCGGCTTCGGCCTGCTTCCGGCGGCCCTGGGACTGGCCGAGCGCACCCATCCGATCCGTCCGGGCGACCTGGGGCACACCGCCCGCAGCGTCGAAGAACCCGGCGACACCTTCGAAGGTGTGCTGGCGGTCGACCGATGTCGTGAACCACCACGTCCGCCAACGCGACCAACACAAGATCATCCCGAAGCACCACAACACCGGCCCCAGCCCCACCGACTGCGCCCACGCCGAGCAGTCCGAGAAGTCGAACTGCGCCTCCTCACCCGGAGCGGTCTCGATCGGCACCGACGCACCATCGGCCGCCCGGAACCTCGGGCCACGCTGCTCACGGACCCAACGCACCACCGACGGATACGAGCCCTCGAACCCTTCCGCCGCGACGATCTCGAACAACGACGTCGCCAACAACTTCGGGTTCCCGACCAGCAACTCGGTCAGCCGGTCAGCCCACACCGGATCCACAACCCGGTCCTCGTCGGCAACCATCCGGGCGGCCGGCGGTCCGCCTGCCTTCACCCACTTCGAGATCGTGTCCGGGTGATACCCGAGCTTCTCGCCGATCTCCACGTACGACATGCCCTGGCGCTTCATTGCCAACACGTCCATGAACTCCTCCTGCGTCATCATGAGCAGCGGTCCCTCCAGCATCTCTGTCGTTGCTTGGTCGCTCGACAGGCTGGAGGGGCCACACGCTCTTCAGTGGGATGTCAGGAGGAACAGCTCCACCCCACCGAACCCAGTTTTCGTTGATCGCCGATCCCGGGTTTCACTGATCGCGCACATCACCTACGGCTCCCCCTGGATCCATGATGCGTTGCACGACGACGGAGCCCAGGTCGGGTTGCGTCGGGTCGCGCAGACCATGGCCGACGCCGGCATTAGGCGCCTGTCCGGGCGGGAGCACTAGACGTCGACCACGCGACGCGACCGGCTGGCGGCGCCGTTCCCGGACCTGGTGGGCTGCAAGTTCACGCCTGCCACACCGAACGCTCTGTGGTACGGCGATGTGACCTACGTCTCGATCGTCGACAAGTTCTGGTACCTCGCGACCGTGGTCGACGCGGCGCCACCAAGGAACTGTTGGCTGGCCGTTTGCGCATCACATGCGCATCAGCCTCGTCACGAGCGCCCGTCAATGGGCTGCGTCACCGATCCCTCGCCAGCGACACCGCCGGGCCACGCGAGGCTGCTGTCGCCATTCGCTCACCGCTGGAGCTCTCCAACAGACTCTGCCTTAACCCCAATACCGTTCAGTTAGATGCGTTGGATGGTGGGGATGGGTTGTTGGGTGGGCTGGGGCCAGTCGGCGTGGTGGGACCGTTTGACGTTCCATTTGGAGATCTTGCGTTTGACGATGCGGGGGTTCGAGCGCAGTCGCCGGATGGGGTTGAGGCGTTGGCAGAGCAACGCGA
>JBKAGO010000055.1:0-61835 GCA_046290435.1 Acidimicrobiales bacterium | reverse complement strand
CGCCGACAGGACGAGCGGGATCTCGTCGGGGGTCCAGCCGAGGCGGCCGAGGGCGTCGACCAGGGTCCAGCAGTCGGCGCCCTGGGCCGAGAAGATCATGACGTCGGGCTCGAAGTCGAGGACCTCGGTGGCCTGGGCGGTGACGTCGGCGGCACCGGGGAGGATCGGCACGCCGATGTGCTCGAGGTTCGGCATGGATCCGGCCAGGGCGGAGTCGCCGGGGACGGTGCCGTTGAGCACGTTCAGCGGCTTGGCTTCGAGGTCGTAGTAGCAGACCGCACCCGGAGGCGTGTCGGCCCACGGAACGCCGACCCGGTCGACCTCGATGCCCTCGATCTCGGGGATCAGCTGGGTGGCTGCGTACACGAGGCCGGTGTGGACGCCGAGGCAGCCGCCGCCGCCACCGACCGAGTACACGCCCTCGGAGGTGAAGTCACCGACCGTGACGGGGCTGGCGACCACAGCGGGGATCTCCGAGCCCTGGTAGATGGCGAAGTGGTTGCCGAAGAAGTTGATGGTCGAGATCACCATCTCGACGCCGTCGGCTGAGAGCTCGTTGGCGCAGCGCTGGGAGTCGTCGGGGGTGATCGCCGTGACACACAGGTCGACCTCGACGGGGCGCCCGCCGAAGCCGCCGAGCTCGGCGTTGATGTATTCGGCTGCCGCGTTGATCGCAGCGGAGTATTCGGGGAACGAACCGGCCGGGTCGCCCTCGGGGTTCTGGACGCCGATCTTGATCGGCTCACCTTCGGCGACTGCGGGTGCTTCGCCGTCGTCGCCCGAGGCCTCTTCGGTGGCGCCATCGTCTTCGGTGGCGCCGTCGTCGCCTTCTTCGGTCGAGCCGTCGTCACCCTGTTCGATGACGTCGCCGTCGGCGGTTTCCTCGCCGTCACCGCCGGTGGCGGTGTCGTCGTCGCCGCAGGCCGCGGCGACGAGAGCGAATGCGAAAAAGATCGCGAGAAGTCGTAGCAGTTTCTGGTTTCTCAAGGGTCCTCCCCCGTTGGATGCACTGGTGCATGGACGCAGCAGATCACCGTCGAGATGAAGCGACTGGCGCGTCTGGTCAGCCGCGGACCGTAGCCCCGTGCCCGTACGTACGAGACGTCAGGGTTGTGTGACAAGTGTTACATGGAGGGTCGTCGGGGGCGTTTCAGGAGCGGGTGTCGTCGCCCTCGCGGTAGTCGCCGAAGGCCCGGTCGCGTTCGGACAGGCTCTCCTTCAGATCCCGCTGTCCGAGGCTCGCCATGTACTCCGCCGACGATGGCTGATGGAACCCGAGCGCCTGGATGTCGGCGGTGGCGCGGATGCCGTTGCGGATGCCCATGGCGTCCATGGCCCGGTGCGCAGCACGCTTGTTCAACGCCAACAGATCCGGCGGGATCTTGGCGATGCGCTCGGCGATGGCGAGCACCTCGGCGTCGAGATCGCCCTCGGGGAATGCCCGGTTGGCGGCGCCGGCGGCGACGGCTTCGACGCCGGTCATGTGGTCGCCGGTCAACAGCGCCTCCATGCCCCGGCGCAGGCCCATCATCCACGGCTGCCACGTCATGTCCGGCGGCGACATCAGCCGCACCGGCGGGTAGCCGATCTTCGCGTCGTCGGCGACGTAGATGAGGTCGCACGCGTTGGCGAGTTCGGTGCCGCCCGCCAGGCACCAACCGTGCACCTGGGCGATGATCGGCGTGGCCATGTCCCACATCTCGAACCAGTTGTTGACGACGTGGCGGCTCCACCAACCGTCGACCTTCGCGATGGACCGCTCGACGTCGCGGTTGGGCGACGCCAGGTCGTAGCCGGCCGAGAACGCCGGGCCGGAGCCGCGGATGATCATCACCGACACGTCGCGCGAGCGGTCGCCGGCGCGCAGGCCCTCGAAGAGCTGACCCCGCAGTGCATCGTTCATGGCGTTGCGCTTGGCCGGCCGGTTGAGCGTGAAGCGGCGCACCAACGGCACCGGGTCGTCGATGATGACGGCGGGTTCGGTGTCGGCGCCGGCTCCCGCGGCGTTCTCGTCGGCCATCAGCCGAGCTCCCCGGCGAGGTAGGCGTCGCGCAGGCGGCGCTTGTTGATCTTGCCCATGGTGGTGCGGCCGAGGTCGCCTACGAGCTCGTAGGAGCGGGGGCACTTGTAGTGGCTGAGCCGCTCGCGCAACCAGGTGGCCAGCTCGCTCAGGTCCGGCGGAGCGTCGGGGTTCTCGGCCATGACGAGGCACTTGAGCTCCTCGCCCATCTCGGGGTGCGGCACCCCGATGCAGGCGACGTCGGCGATGTCGGGACGGTCGATCAGCAGCTGCTCGGCCTCGGCCGGGTAGATGTTGACCCCGCCCGACACGACCATGTCGCTCGAGCGGTCGGTGATGAACACGTAGCCGTCTTCGTCGATGTAGCCGATCTCGCCGAGGGTGAACAGCCCCGGCTCGGGGTTCGACGCCGCGGTCTTCTCGGCGTCGTTCGGGTACACGATGCCGCGGCCGGTGGCGTCGCGGAAGTACAGCTCGCCCTCGGTGTTGGGCGGCAGCTCCTGGAGGTTCTCGTCGAGCACCAGTGCGGTGAACGGCGGGATGGCCCGGCCCACCGAGCCCTGATGGTCCATCCACTCCTCGCTGGTGATGGCGCACACGGTGCCGACCTCGCTGGCGCCGTAGGCGTCGCGGAACACCGGACCGAACCACTCGATCATGTCGCGCTTGACGTCGACGGGGCACTTGGCGCCGGTGTGGGCGATGAGCTTCATCGACGACACGTCGTAGCGGGCCTTGACCTCGTCGGGCAGCGCCAGCATGCGCACGAAGTGGGTGGGCACCATGACGGTGGACTCGCAGCGGTAGGTCTCGATGGCGGCCAGGGTGTTCTCGGCGTCGAACTTGGCGAGGATGACCGACGGGATGCCCGCGGCCAGCAGACGCATGCCCGACAGGGGCCCGGTGTGGTACATCGGCCCGACGACCAGGTGGGTGCCGAACGCGGCGAAGCCGCCCTGCTTGAGCGCTTCGAGGTGTTCGACCATGGTGGCGCCGCCGGCGAACATCGTGGGTGGCAGCTCGGTGCCCTTGGGCCGGCCGGTGGTGCCCGAGGTGTAGAGCAGGTTGGGCAGCGGGACGACGTCGTCGGGGGGATCCTCGGTCGATCCCTGCGCCAGCCAGTCGTGCCAGTCGATGACGGTGGGCCCGTCGCCGTCGCCGTCGCCGAGGCCCGGGACGTCGCGGCAGTTCCAGGCGATGACGGTGCCGACGCCGGCCTCGCGTGCGGCCGCCAGGCCACGCTCGATGGTCTCGGGGCCGACGAAGAGGATCCGGCTCTCGGAGTCGTCGAGGATGTAGGCGGTCTCCTCGGCGGTCAGGTGGAAGTTGACCGGGACCGACGACGCCCCGCCCATGAGCGCGCCCAGGTGGGCCAGCGCGGTCTCGGCGGCGTTCTCGGCGTACACCGCCACGCGGTTGGCGGGGCCGAGGTCGGCGGCCAGGACGAGGTTGGCGCACCGGTTGAGGGCGTCGTCGACGTCGGCCCAGGTGAGCTCCTGGCCGGGGTCGCGCAGTGCGATCTCGTCGGGGGCGTCGGCTGCTCGGGTCTTGGCGAAGTGTGGCATCGGGTTCAGTCTGTAGTGCGTGTGACAGCTCGGCGCAATCGCGATGGATCGAGCCGTGCGAACCAGCCCCTCCGGGTCACAGCCGTCCCAGGGCGTCGTCGATGAAGGCGCGCACGGTGGGTTCGCGGCCGAAGGAGAGGTGGCTGCCGGGGTACCAGCAGACGTGGGGATCGCCCCAGTGGTCGATGAGGGCGGCGACGTTGCCGGGGCGGACCCAGCGATCGACGAGGCCGGCGAAGATGAAACGGTTGTCGGCCGGGACGAGCGGGTCGAGCGCCAGGGGGGACACGACGCTGGTGACCCGCTCGAGGCTGTTCCACGACAGGCCCCACTGCTCGTAGAAGGGCGGGAGCATGCCCTCCACGTTGCGGCGCATGCCGCGCGCCAGGTCGGGTTCGGGGACGCCGGCGATGACGCAGGCCTGGTCGCCGTCGAGCGCGGCGGTGAGGGCCACGATCATGCCACCGAGGCTGATGCCCCAGGTGCCCACCGCCGGTGCCCCCTGGTCGGTGCGAATCCATGCGAGCAGCCGTCGGAGGTCCCAGGCCGCCTGGGCGCCGAGGTGCACCAGATTCATGGCGCCGCTGAACATGACCCGATCGCCGCTCATGCCTTCGCGGCGTGGCCCGTGCAGTGGTGCGACGTTGACGGCGACGTTGAGCCCGAGGCTGTGGTGGAGCCGCTTGACGCCGAAGGTGCCGAAGTCGGTCAGGGGGAAGCCGGTGCGGTAGCCGTTCTGGCAGACGATCCACGGCCGGGGTGGCCCGGGGTGGCGCAGCAGGTAGGCGGTGGCGGTGGCGTTGCGGGAGTAGCTGAGCCAGCGGTCCCGTCCGGGTTCGTCGGCGTGGGGGACGTAGTGCGACGGCATCCGCAGCCGCTCGTAGGGGACGCCCATGTCGCGCCGGTCGGTGATGGTGATCTCGTCGGCGGTCGGGGTGGGCGGGTCGAGGTGGTAGGACGCGGGATCGCGCAGCCAGCCCCGTTCGGAGAACAGGTCGAGGCCCTGGCCCAGCTCGTCGCGCAGGCGTCGCCGGAAGTCGGTGGTGGGCAGGCGCATGCGGCTCATCGCGATCTCCTGCTGGAGCAGGTATTCGTCGATCCACCACTTGGCGATGGTGGACGGCCGAACCTCGGGCGAGGGCAGGTCGTCCTCGCGGTGGCCGCGGACCCACTCCCGTACTGGCGAGGGCATGGTGCGGCCCACCTGGCGGGCGACGGTGTCGAAGAGCATCGGGTCAGTGTGACACGGGCCGATGGGCTCCGCCGTGCTCGGTGTGACGAGCGCCACAGGGTCGTGACTAGAGTGGCGGCCGATGAGACAACTGAGCGGGCTCGACGCATCTTTTCTCTACCTGGAGACGGGGTCGTCGTTCGGCCACGTCAACAGCCTGGCGGTCTACGAGAGACCCAAGGGCAAGAAGCATGCGGACTTCTCGCCGTATGCGGCGTGCCGGGCCCAGATCGAGAGCCGCCTGGCGATGCTCGAGCCGTTCCGCCGCCGCATCGTCGAGGTGCCCTTCGGGCTGGATCATCCGTGGTGGATCATGGATCCCGACTTCGATCTCGACTTCCACCTGCGCCACATCGCCATCCCGCCGCCGGGCGACGACGAGCAGCTCGGCGACCAGATCGCCCGCATCATCGGACGCCCCATGGATCGCAGCCGGCCGCTGTGGGAGATCTACGTCCTCGAGGGGCTCTCCTCGGGCGACTTCGGGGTCCTCACGAAGCTGCACCACGCCACCATCGACGGCGCCTCGGGCGCGCAGTTCGCGTCGATGCTGTTGGATCGCGAGCCCGGCACGACCACGCCCGAGACCGTCGCGGTGCCCGACTGGCGGCGCGATCCGCTGCCGAGCGATGTCGAGTTGCTGGCCCGCACCGCCGGCCAGTTGGCGAAGCGGCCGGTCAAGTTGGTGCGGTTGCAGGTGCGGGCGCTGCGCACGTTGGCCGACATCACCCGCAACGAGGGCTTCAACGTCATGGCCGACATCGTCAGCCGTCCCATACCGGGTCCGGTCGGCGACGGCGTCCGCCGGATCCTCCAGGGGGTCGGTCCCGACGATCCGGTCGACATCGATGCGCCGCCGCCGTTGCCGACGGGCTCCGCGCCGCCGACGCCGTTCAACCAGTCGATCACCCCGCACCGGCGGTTCGCGTTCCGCTCGGTTCCCCTCGCCGACATCAAGAAGATCAAGTCGACGCTGGGCTGCACGGTCAACGATGTCGTCATGGCGGTGTGCGCCGGGGCGCTGCGCCGCTACCTGCTCGATCACGATGCGTTGCCCGACAAGCCGCTGATCGCCGGCATTCCCGTCTCGATCCGCACCGGCGACGAGGACGACCCGTGGACCAACCGGGTGTCGTCGATCTTCGCGCCCCTCCCCACCGATCTCGACGATCCGCTCGCCCGCATCGCAGCGGTCAACGCGGCGATGACGGCGGCCAAGGAGCAGTTCGACCTGATCCCGGCCGATCTGTTGGTCGAGGCCTCCAACATGATCCCTGCGGGCCTCGCCACCCGGGCGGCGCGCCTGGCGACGCGTTTCCGCCTCGGCGACCGCGTGTCGTTGCCGATCAACCTGATCATCTCGAACGTGCCCGGACCACGCGAGTCGCTCTACATGGGCCCGGCCCGGCTGGCGCACTACTACCCGGTGTCGACGGTGGTCGAGGGCCAGGGCCTCAACATCACGGTGCAGAGCTACTGCGACGTCTTGGACTTCGGTCTGGTGGCCTGCCGCGAGCTCGTGCCGGATCTGTGGGATCTGCTCGGCTACTGCGTCGACGAGATCGACGTCTTGTTGGCCACCGAACCGGCCTGAGCGTTCCGCACGGTCCGTCCGGCCCGGCTCACATGATGCGGGTGGCCTCGGTGCCGGCGGGTCGGGCGACGTAGTTGAAGCCGGGGAACGGATAGGTCCCCGCTCGCACGAACTCGTCTCGGCCCATGGGGCCGCGACCGAAGACGTGGTCGCGGACCAGCCAGACGTCGTAGCCGGCGTCGGTGAGGAAGTCGTGCAGGTCGGCGCGGGTGTAGTCGAAGGCTGCGAGGCCGGATTCCTCTGCGCACTCGAACACGATGTCGGGTCGGAACTTCTCCAACAGCTGCGCCCCGCCGCGCAGGGCCGGCAGCTCGGCGCCCTCGACGTCGATCTTGACGAGATCGACCGGCACGACATCGGCGGTGTCGGTGACGAAGAGGCGATCGAGGGTCTCGCAGGCGACGTCGTAGGAACGCACGGTGCCGACCGCACCCGGATCGTCGGGGTCCTGGTGGACGGGTCGGCGGAGCCCGGAGAAACCGGACTGGCCGACGACGTCGTAGAACGTCACCGTGCCCGGCGTGTCGCTGACCGCGACCGAACGGATGTCGACTCCCGGGTAGCGCTGTTGGAGCAGTGCGGCCTTGGCGGGGCTGGCCTCGATGGCCCGGTGGGTTCCGTGGGGCGCGCAGCGCATCATGAGCGACAGCACCGATCCGATGTGGCAGCCGATGTCGATGCAGTTCGAGGTCGGGGTGATCAGGTGGCGCAGCAGTGCATCGAGACGCGCGCCTTCGTGCCACACATCGGCGAGCTCGGGATGGCGGCGTCGGTCGGGCCAGCTCCAGAGGCGCCGGACCTTCTCCAGCACCGGCTGGGCCGGGGTGCCGACGAGGCGAACCTTGATGGCCAGGGAAGATGGAGGGAATGCGTCCACGGTCGTTTCGCTGTCGTCGGTGGGTGGGTCGGTCGGTCGGTCGGTGGCGGGTGAGCGCCCGTCTGGGCGAAGGTACCGCACCGAACACGCTCCACCGGTCCGTGATCGCTGATCGGGGCAGTTCTGCCCAACGGGGGCATCTGCGCTGCGCCGTCTGCCACAATTGCGCCCATGCGCGGCAACGACTCGACCCCGGAGGCCCCGTCGTTGGCGGTGTACGTCTGCACCCATCGGCGCAACGATCATCTGGCCGTCACCATCGATTCGATCGTCACGTCCGCGAAGCACGCGGCCGGACGGGCGCGGGTGGGCATCGTGGTGGTCGACGACAATCCCGACGGGTCGGCCCGATCGGTCGTCGACGGGTTCGCCGACACCACCCGCGGGGCCGGACTCGACCTCGGTATCCACTACCGGCACTCGGGCGCGCAGAACATCTCCAAGGCCCGGAACCTCGGTATCGCCGCGGCGATGGATCTGGCCGACTGGGTCGGCATGGTCGACGACGACGAGATCGTCGACGACGAGTGGGTGGCGCAGCTCTTCGCCGTCGCCGAGCGCACCGGCGCCGATGCGGTGACGGGGCCGGTGTTCGTCGAGTACGCCGACGATGCGCCGGACTGGTTGCGCAGCCAACGCATCGGCCGGCTCTTCGAGGCGCCCCAGTCGGTCGACGGCGCTGCGGTCGACCATGCCAGCACGGGCAACAGCATGATCTCCACGGCATGGCTCGCGGCCCATCCCACGCACCGTTTCCGCGACGATCTCGGGACGTCGGGCGGCGAGGACATGGTGTTCTACCGTGCCGCCATCGGTGCGGGACTCCGGGCCCACTATGCGCTCCACGCCGCGGCCCGCGAGGTCGCACCGCCGGAGCGGTCGACGTTCGAATACGTCCTGCGTCGGTCGCTGTGGATGGGGAACACGACCGCGGTGACGAATCTCGAGGCGGGCCTCGCCGGTCGGGGCCGCCTGGCGGTGCGGGCGCTGAAGTCGATCGCCGCGGCGATCGCCTATCCGCTTCGTCGTCTGATCCGGTTCCGTCCCCCCGAGTTGCGCTACACCGCAGCCAGGATCACGTGGGCGGCCGGGCTGGTATCGGGCATCGGCGGCTATCGGCAACGGCATCGTTGAGGCGAACAACAGGAGAGTGAGACGATCCATGGCGGGCACTTCATTCAGTGGCTCATCCACCGGCGGCCCGGCAGCCGGGGCGCCTTCGCGTCTGGGGGCGGCGCTGCTGGCCGACGAGCGCGACCGCATGGCGACCAGACGCAACCAGATCGACCGGTTGGCCGGTCGGGTCGGCCTGTCGACGCGCGTTCATCAGCATCGTGGCGGCGTCGCCACCATCCTCGGCTATCACTCCGTCGGCGACCCGATGGCGGTGGGCGGCGATCCTCGCATGGTGCTCTCGCCGGCCGACTTCACCGCCCAGATGGAGTTCCTCGCGGCGAAGCGTCGGGTCGTGTCGCTCGAATCCCTGCTCGACACGTTGGCTGCGGGCGAGACCCCCGAGCGGGGCACGGTCGTGTTGACCATCGACGACGGCTACCGCGACACCCTCACCACGGCGCTGCCGATCCTCGAGCGGCTCGGACTCCACGCGACGGTGTACCTGTCGGGTGGCTTCATCGGCGGCGGAAGGGTCATGCCCATCGACGACCTGTACTGGTCGTTCACCCAGCGGCGCCGTGACGAACTGCCCGACGGCATCGTCGATCCATCCCTGCAGACGCTGACACCGGCCAACGAACACCAGGCGTTCGCCGTGCTGGGGGGTCGCACCCTCGATCTCTCCCCCGACGATCGCGACGCCGAACTGGCGGCCATCCGCGAGGCGCTCGACCCGGCGGATCCACCACCGTCACGGATGATGACCTGGGACGAGGTGGCGACACTCGGCGCATCGCCACAGATCACGCTCGCGATCCATCCGCATCGACACACCGACCTGCGGGCCTATCCTGACATGCTCGACGACGAGTTCTGCGCCACCCGCGACGCCATCGAGGCGGCGACGGGCTTCCGGCCGCTCGACGTGTCCTATGCATACAACCGCCAGGGGCCCGGCGCTGCGGCCCGTGCTGCCGAGCTCGGGTTTCGGTCGGCACTGGGCGCCGGCGCGTCGCGGGTGGTGACGGCGGGGACGTCGCCGTTCGCGCTGATGCGCATGGACGGGCCGCGCGATCTCGACCTGCTCCGCGCCTGGACGCTGTGATGATCGACCTGCTGCGGCGCCGGGAGGTGCGCCTGGTCGTCGGTGTGGTGGGCCTGACCATCGCGATCATCGGGCTCGTGTTCTCGCTGCGGGGTTCCGGCGACGATCCCGACGACGCCACCGACAGCTCCACTGACAGCTCCACCGACAGCTCCACCGACAGCTCCACCGACAGCTCCACCGACAGTGATGCCGGCGATGCGGGCGGCGAGGGGACCGAACCCGCTCCCGACGTCGACACCGACCCTGCCGAGCAGGCAGGCCCGCTGTCGCTCGACGACCAGTACCGCTTCAGTGCCCTCGAGATCGGCGGCGGCGGTTGGGTCACCGGCATGGAGACCCATCCGTCGGGGCTCGTCGTCGTGCGGACCGACGTCGGCGGGGCGTTCCGCTACGACGCCGGCACCCAGCGGTGGCAGCAGATGCTGCTGTTCGGCAACGTCGAGGATCCCGAGATCGCCGACTATCAGGTCGAGTCGGTCGCCATCGCCCCGAGCGACCCGAACCGTCTCCACCTCACCGTCGGCAACACCGTCGACGCTCCCACCGGGCGCATCCTCACCTCACGCGACGGCGGTGTCACCTGGACCGCCGCCGAGCAACGCTTCGTCATCGCCGGCAACGCCGAGTGGCGCACCGGCGGCGAGCGGGTGTCGGTCGATCCGACCGATCCGGACATCGTCTGGCTCGGCACCCGCACCGAGGGCGTGTGGCGGTCGGTCGACGGCGGGGCCACCTTCGACGCGGTCGAGGGCCTTCCCGACGGCACCGCCTGGGTCGAGGGTCCGCCGTCGGGTATCGGTTTCGTGTTGGCTGCCGACGACGCCACCTATGTCGGTGTCGCCGGATCCGGTGTGTGGCGCTCTCTCGACGACGGCGCCTCCTGGGAGGAGCTGTGGGCTGCCGAGGGCCTGCCCTACGACGCGGAGATCGACGCTGCGGGCCGCCTGTGGGTCACCGAGATCAACGGGTCGGGGGTGCGGCGTTTCGATCCCGGCACCGGTGAGGTGGACATCCTGGCGCCCGAAGGCGAACGCGAAATGGCCACGGTCGCCACCCACGGCACCGACCCCGACGTGGTCGTCGTGACGGGCCGCGACGTGGTGCAGGGCCGCCAGATGTGGCGGTCGGTCGACGGCGGCGAGACCTGGGAGACGGTGGGTGTCGACGTCGAATGCGACGCCAACACCTGGGTGGAGATCTACGGGTCGGGCTACCTGTCGGTCTCGTCGCTGGAGTTCGACCCGATCGAGCCCGACCGGCTGTGGTTCCCCGAGGGCTTCGGGGTCTGGCGTGCCGACGACGTGCGCAGCGGCGATCTGGCTTTCGTGTGCGACACCCTCGGTATCGAGGAGTTGGTGGCCAACGACATCGTGGTGCCGGTGTCCGGTGAGCCGGTGTCGGCGTCGTGGGACCGGGCGTTCTTCGCGCATGTTCCCGGTGGCGCCGCCACTGCCGTCCACGGGCCGTCGCCGCGGTTCAACTCGGCGTGGTCGCTGACCATGACACCGGCGATGCCGGGGCGGGTGTACGGCATCGTGTCCGATCACCGGTTCTGTTGCGAGGCCGACGGCGAGGCCTATTGGGCGGGATGGTCCGACGACGGGGGACGCACGTGGGTGCCGTTCCCGGCGGTCGCCGACGGGACCCGCCCCACGCATCTGCGCTTCGGGAACCTCGCGGTGTCGTCCACCGATCCCGATGTCATGGTGTGGCTGCCGTCGTTCGATCGGCCGATGCACCGTTCGGTCGACGGTGGCGCCACGTGGGAGCAGGTGCTGTTGCCGGGGCTCGAGGACCGCGTCGGCGAGGACGGCGAGACGCGCGGGGGGTCGCACTTCGCGTTGTTCCTGGACCGCCACGTGCTCACTGCCGATCCGGTCGCAGCCGACACCTTCTACGTCTATCACGGCGATTTCGGGGTGTTCGTCTCGACCGACGGCGGTGCCACCTGGGCGCTGCAGCCCGGCGAAGCCCCGCCGGCGCTGGGCAATGGGTTCTTCAACGCCCGCCTCGAGGCCGTGCCCGGACGGGAGGGCCACCTGCTGTTCACGCCGGGTCCCCTCGACGGGCTGGATCCCCCGATGTCGCAGTCCCGCGACGGCGGCCGCACCTGGGAGGTCATCGAGGGTGCATCGTCGGTGCAGGCCGTCGGGTTCGGCGTCGCCCACACCGCGGGCGGCCCACCGACGGTGTACATGGCGGGCAGGATCGACGGCGTGCGGGGCGTGTACCGCTCGATCGACGATCTGGCGAGCTGGCAGCTGCTGACCGAGGCGCCGGGCGGGCTCTACAACTCGATCAGCACGATCACCGGTGACCCGGAGATCCCGGGCCGGGTGTACCTGGGCTTCGACGGCAACGGCTACATGCAGGGCGAAGAGATCGAATAGCAGTCTCCTAGCGGGGCTCGGTGGCGATGGGCAGCACGGTCGCTCGCGAGTCGGCGAGCAGGCGCCGCACGACCCGCAGCGGCTCGACGTCCTGGCGGCGGTAGGGCACCGCGAGCACGGTGACGTCTGCGACCTGGGACAGCCGCACCGATGCCGCCGACTTGAGCATGGGGCCGGCGTCGACGAGCACGACGTCGGCGTCGGCGTTGCGCAGCGACGCGATGAGGTAGTCGTCGTCGGAGCGTTGGATGGCCTTGCGTTCTTCGCGGGTGCCGATGCCGATGACGCCCACCCGGGTCTGTTCGTGGGTGAGGGTCAGGTGGGCGAGGTCGGTGTGGGTGGCCGTTGTGGTGGCCGACCCATTGGGGCCGAACATGGTGAGTTCTTCGTTGTGCTCGCGCTCTTCGAGGAAATCGGTGATGCCGGGGTGCTCGCCCACGAGGGCGTTGGTGATGCGGGGGTCGGCGAAGTCGGCGTCGAGGACCAGGACCCGCGCCCCGGTGATGGACAGCCGTCCGGCCATGGCGAGGGCCGTGGTTGTGGTGCCGGCGCCGGCCTGGGTGCCGGTGACCACCACGAGCAGGGTGCCCGGGCCGGGGGCCGCGGCCTCGGTGCGCACACAGAGCTCGTCGATGACCGCCGCCGAGCGGTCGGGTAGCGCCTCGAGTGCGGTGGTGGGGCTCTTGATGCGGCCGCGTCCGGGCAGGAAGCTCGAAGCCCGCTCGAACACGCCGACCACGGGGGTGCCGAGGGCTTCCTCGACGGCGGTCGGGTCGAGGAGCCGGCCGCTGGAGCCTGCGTAGGTGACGACCGCTGCGATGCCCAACAGGGCGCCGGCGAAGGTTCCGGCGACGGTGAGCAGCGGGCTGTTGGTTCCCTCGGCGATGGCGCTGACGGCGGTGGCGGCGACCTCGTCGCGCGAGGTGGTGTCGGCGGCGAACTCGAGGGTGGTCTTCTGGGAGATCAGCTCGGCGGCCTCGGCGTTGAGGTTGGTGATCTCCTGGGTGATCTGGGCCTGCAGGATGCGTTCGCGGTCGTTGCTGGCCTCGATGGGCAGTTCGGTGAGCGCTTCGAAGGCATCGGCCTGCTGGGTGGCGATGGATTCGAGCTGGGCGTCGATGATCGCGATGAGGGTGTTGTTGCGCTCGCGGATCTCGCCGGCGCGGCGCTCGAGGAACTGCGAGGCGTAGCCGTTGGCGATCCTGATGGCGGTGTCGGGATCGCCGGCGCGGGCGGTGAGGGTGATGACGTCGGAGGAGGCGTCGGTCAGCACGGTCAGGGCCGGGCCGATGGCTTCGAACGGCAGGTCGAGACGCAAGGCGACCTCGTTGGCGAGATCGTCGCTCTCCATGACCACGACCTGGGACTCGACGTAGCGGGCGGTGCCGTCGCGTTCCTGCTCGGTGACGTCGTTGGCGGGGGGACGGACGATGAGCGCCGAGGTGGCCGAGAACGAATCGGCCCGCGACGCAGGAACGAGGAGTCCGGCCGCCAGGCCCAACAGGGCGCACAGGTAGACCACCCAGATGTAGCGCCTGATGGCGGCGATGATGAATGAGAGCTCCACCGGGTTGATCTCCTCTGTTGTCCACAGGGACGGGATCGGCTTACATGGAGGAGCGGGCCGACCGCATCCCGCCAAGGCTACGTCCTCGACCGGCCATCGCCAAAGGACCCCATGTCAACGATCCCCCCACGGTCCCCATCGGCGGATCGGTTCCTGTCTGGAGGAATCGATCAGATCATGGGCGAGGCCCTGCTGATCCTGTGGATGCTCTCGGCGTTCCGCGTCAACGAGGGCTTCCCGGTGCTCACGCCGCCGATCGCGATGGGCTTGATGGTCATGGCGTTCGTCGCGATCGTGATCACCCGTCCCCGCGGGTCGACCAGCCAGGTGCGCATCAGCATCGCCGTGCTGTTGTGGGTGGGTCTGTGGATCATGTCGATGACGTGGTCGTGGAACTTCTGGGTCTGGTTCGCCGACGCCCGCAACTCGATCGGGCTGATCGCCGTGGGCATGTTGATCGGCGGGGTCCTCGAAATCGACCGCATCAAGCGGGGCCTGTGTACAGCGGTCTATCTGATCATCCCCATCACGGTGATGTTCGCGGTGACGGGTGGGGTCGACGAGGGTGGTGCCTGGCACGGCTCGTTCGTGCACAAGAACATCATGGGCGGGTTCATGGCCATCGCCATCTTGATCCTGGTGCACCTCGAGGATCGGTTCATCTGGAAGGTGGGCGCCATCACGGCGGCCATGGGGCTGGTCGTGCTGTCGCAGTCGGCCACGGCGCTGTTGATGGTGGGTGCGGCCGGGGCCACCACGGTCATCCTGCGGCGTGTCGCGTCGTTGCCTCACCGCCAGGCCACGGCGTACTTCTTCTCGGTCACCACGATGGTGTTGTTGCTGCTCGCGGTGTTGGCCGTGCAGTACGCGACGGTGGTCACCGGCCTCGGTCGCGACGGCAGTCTCACGGGCCGCACGGAGATCTGGCCGTCCACGTGGGACATGATCCAGGTGCAGCCGTGGATCGGGTGGGGGCCGGGGGTCTGGATCCAGCAGAACGCCGACCCGGCCCGCCACATCGGCTCCCAGACCGGCTTCAACGTCGGGCACTCCCACAACACGTTCCTGGAGGTCCTGTTGTTGTGGGGCGTCGTGGGCCTGACGCTCTACCTGGGGATGCTGGTGGCGCTCGCCCGCAGCGCCTGGCGGCTGGTGCGGATCCATCTGCGCTGGGCGGCGCTGTCGCTGGGTTTCCTGGCGGTGCTGTTGGTCCAGTCGATCTCCGAGCCGGCGCTGTTCGGCTGGATCGCCATGGTGGGGCTGCTGCACGTGCTGATGCAACGGCTGTGGGACGAGCATCGCCGCTCCACGGTCACCACTGCGGTCGACGATCTCGACATGGATCGTCTCATCAGGTAGCGCCCCTCGGGAGCGCTACCAGTCGAGCAGGTCGCGGGCTCGGGTCGAGGAGTAGCGCAGCGGCTTGGCCCGGGCGGCCAGCTGTGCGGGGCGCAGCAGGCCGGGGAGCCGGTTCCTGAGCTTCAGCGGGCCCGCGAGCGCCCATGCGGCGCGGGCGACGGCGTCGACGGCGCCGTAGGCGACCGGGATCGACGGGGGCAGGTCGACGCCCTCGGCGCGCAGGTTCGCCGCGAAGGTACGCCGGTCCGGCGCCGCGGGATCGACGAGGTCGATGGCCCCGGTGACGTCGGGTCGTTCGGCGGCGGTGACCACGGCGCGGGCGCAATCGTCGACGTGGCAGAGCGGGGGCCGGGCCCGGGGGGCGATGGTGACGCCGAGGCGGCCGGCGAGACCGAGGGCGGCGCCGCCGTTCCAGTGGTGGTCGCGGTCCCAGAGCAGGCCGGGCCGCAGCAGCACCACCGAGGGGGCCCGTCGGGCCTCGACGTCCTGGGCGAGCTTGGCTGCGGTGTAGCCGTCGCGCCGGGCGGGGTCGACCTCGATCGGGGTGGTCTCGTCGACGAGGTCGCCGATGTCGAGCGCGGCGAGGTCGTAGACCGCCAGGCTCGAGATGTGCACCAGGCGTTCGACGCCGGCGTCGGCCATGGCGTCGACCAGAGCGCGGGTGCCGTCGACGGCGACGGCGAGCTGGTCGTCGGCGGCGCCGTCGAGCGACGCGGCCAGGTGGATGACGGCGTCGCTGCCCGCCAGCTGGTCGCGCCATGTCTCGGGCCGGCGGATGTCGCCGCGGACCCAGGTGACCCCGGTGCCGTCTGCGGATTCGGGTGAGGCCGAGCGGGACAGGGCGATGATCTCGTGGCCGCGGGCCAGGGCCTCGCGGGTGACCGCGCTGCCGAGGAACCCGGATGCGCCGGTGATGAACAATCGCATCAGCGGGCCCGCCCGTCTTCGAGGATCGTGTCGATGAATGCCGGGATGGCGTCGCGCGTGTCGTGGTGGGCCTCGACGGCCTTACGGGCTTCGGCGGCGAGGCGTGCCCGGAGCTCGACGTCGGTGGCTGCGGCCCGCAGCGCGCCGGCCAGTGCCTCGGCGTTGCCGGCGGGCACGACCATCGCGGTGCGCCCGTCGACGGCCAGTTCGGGGATGCCGTTGACGTAGGTGGTCACCACCGGGACGCCCACGGCCATGGCTTCCATGATCGACACGGGCAGGCCCTCGTCGAAGGTGGGCAGGCAGAAGATGTCGGAGGACTCGACCAGGGGTCGGACCTGGTGAGGGGCGACCTCGCCGACCAGGTCGACGGCATCGTCGAGGCCGGCGTCGTGCACCGCGGCGGCGATGGTGGGGGCCAGGTCGCCGCCGCCGACGATGCGGGCCCGCAGGGCGACGCCGTCGGCGGCCAGGGCGGCCATGGCCTCGACGAGGACCAGGTGGCCCTTCTCGGGGGCGAGGCGGCCGACGACGGTGACCATCGGCGGATCTGCCAGGGGCGGAGGTTCGCGGTAGGCGAAGTCGTCGAGGTCGATGCCGAGGCGTACCACCTGGACCTTGGGCCAGTCGGCGGGGTCGCAGGTGCGCAACAGGTTCGACCGGGTCTGGTCGCTGACGCAGACGACGACGTCGGCCGATGCGGCCTTGGCCCGGTTGAGCGCCCAGGCCGTGTCGTACATCTCGCTGGCGGAGTGGTAGCTGAACGACCAGCGTGTGGGGCCCTCGCCGCGGCGGCGGGCGTAGTCGGCCGCCCACATGGCAACCGTCGACGGCGTGGTGCCGAAGTGGGCGTGGAGGTGGGTGGCGCCGGCGGCGGTGGCGTGGTCCCAGGTGCAGATGGCCTCGACGAAATGGAACAGGCGCTTGGAGAGCTTGGCGGCGTCGGTGCCGGCGGTTGCCAGCGCGGTGACGAGCACCCGGGCGAAGGGGCTCGGCGCTGCGGTGGCGGCGCGGGCCAAGATGGCCAACACCCGCCGCTTCGGGATGGCCTTGAGGTACAGGGTGTCGGCGGCGTCGGGCTGGTCGGCGTCCCACCCGGTGGGCGGGTTGAGTGCGATCGTGACCACGGTGTGGCCGGCGGCGCGCAGGCCGGCGATCTCGTCCGCGATGAAGGTCTGGGTGACGCGCGGGTAGTGCGTCATCACATAGGCGATCGTCCTGGGCGTCGTGGCGGGTGTCGTGGCGGGTGTCGTGCCGGGTGTCGTGTTCGGTGTGGTCATGGGTGGAGGTCGGCGGGGAAGGTGGTGGTGGGTTCGATGACGTTGGGGCCGGTCAACGAATCGTGGATGGCCAGCACCAGTTCGTTGACATGGAGCGAGAACGCCGATCCGATGCGACAGGCGCGATCTTCGCGCACGGCGGCGGCGACCTCGGCGGGGCCGCGGCAGAAGTCCATCGTCTGTGCGCCCTTGGTGTCGGGTGCGTCGTAGCCGAGGTCGACCAGGCGGTGGCGGCGGGCGACGGGGGTCAGCATCATGCGGCGGCGGATGGTCAACAGGCGCTTGGAGTGCACCTTTGCCCGGTAGTCCCAGGTCTCGTCGGTGTAGAGGATGCCGCGGTCGCCCACGACGGTGAGGGAGTGGTCGTGGGGGGCGACGATGCCGGTGGTCAGGCGGGCGACGACGCCGCTGGGCCATTCGATGCAGGCGACGCTGAAGTCCGGCGACACCATGTCGAGGGTCTCGCCGGGCACCTTGTCGGGCACGGTCACTGTGGCGTAGGACACCACCTTGGAGGCGGGGCCGAACCACGCGACCAGCCAGGACAGGACGTAGGCGGCGTGTTCGATGGTGCAGCCGACCTCGAACTCGTCCTTGTAGGGCCACGGCAGGCCCGACGCGCTGGCCCAGCGCCGGTAGGGCGCGGCGGGGACGAGGCCGTCGTCCATCTCGGCGTAGACGACGAGGGGTGCGCCCACGACACCGGCGTCGAGGGCGCGGCCCATGGTCTGTGCGGTCTCGCCGAGTACCGAGCACGGCGCACACGCCAGCACCACGCCGGCCTCGTCGGCGGCCGCGGCGAGCGCGGCCGCGTCGTCGAAGGCCATGGCCAGGGGCTTCTCGCTGTAGACGTGCTTGCCGGCGGCGATGGCCGCCATCGACACCGCGGCGTGGGAGCGGGGATCGGTGAGGTTGACCACCAGGTCGACGTCGTCGGCGCCGACGAGCGCGTCGACATCGGGCACCACCCGGCCGCCGAAGCGGTCGGCGAACGAGGCCGCACGCGAGGCATCGCGATCGCACACCGCGGCCACCGACAGCTCGGGATGCAGCCCGAGGGTGGCGCCGTAGTAGTCGGCGACGAAACCCGCGCCGACGAAGCCCAGCCTCATCGGGTGAGCTTCTCTCGCGCCGGGCCGAGCTTCGCCTGGGCCGTGCCGACCACCCGGCCGACGCCCAACGCGCCCTTGCGCAGCACCTGGGGCAGCGACCACTGGTCGACCTTCTGGCCGTTGGGCTTGAACGCGGACAGCGCACCGCCGGCGGGCTCGTCGCTGTCGGGCAGACCGATGCGGGCCAGGACCTGGGCCATGCCGATGCCGTAGAGGTAGTGCTGGTGGACCATGGCTTTCAGCCCTTCGCGATGGCGGTACGCGACGACGGCGTCGGCGCAGTAGCGGAGCTCGACCCCGGCGCGGATGAGGGCGAACGACCATGCGATGTCCTCGCCGCGCACCAGGGCCAGGTCGAACCCGCCGGTGGTGACGAAGTCCTCACGCCAACACGCCATGTTGGCGCTCACCAGATACGGGTGGCCCATGAAGGTCGGGAGGGCGCCGGGTGTGGCCGGCGGGCGCCAGTTCTCCTGACCGGGCACCGCGAGGGTCTCCTCCTCGAGGTGGCCGCCGATGGCGGTGCCGGGCTCGAGGGCCTCGACCAGCGCGGCGAGCCAGCCCGGCTCGACGATGTCGTCGCCGTCGCAGAAGGCGAGCACGGCGGCCTCGGCGGCCTCGGCGCCGCTGTTGCGGGCGTGGGCGGCGCTGCGGATGTCGGAGGCGTCGATGGTGCGGCCGATGCCGATGTCGGCGGCCATGGCGTCGATGGCGGCCTGTTCGTCGGGGTCGGCGGTGTTGACCGCCAGCACGACCTCGAAGGTGCCGGTGTAGGTCTGCGCCGTCAGGGCGCGAAGCTGGACGGCGAGGAGGTCGTCGGCGCGACCGACGGGGATGACGACCGACACGTCGGGCACAGCAGACGGTCGGGACGTGGGTTCGTCGCTCATGGGTGTCTCATCGTCGCAGACCGGTACCGACGTGAGGGGGCGCGTGCGGACTTTTGCGCACCGCAGAGCAGCGCGCCTTCTCGTCCGGAAAGCTCAGATCGGCTCCAGCTATGCCGACCGGTAACCTCGTGACGATGCAGGATGCCCGACCGGCAGACGGCTCCGAGGGCTTCGCGCCCAAGGGTTCGGATGCGCCCGACCTTGGCGGGTCAGATGCGAGCGAGCGGAGCCACCCCACGTGGCGACGCCCGTCCTCGCGCAGGGCGCGCGCCCGGCATCGCACCCGGCTGCTCAACGCCGAGGTCGACCACGTCACGATGGACGAGCTCCTCGAGCGGCGGGAAGGGACGATCCTCACCCTGCACGTGCAGATGCTGGCGATGCTCCAGGAGGACCCGGAGTTCTATCGCCTGCTGCATCAGTTCGACGTCGTCACCTGCGACAGCCAGATCCTCTACTTCTTCGCCCGGCTGCGGCGCACCGGTCTGCCCGAGCGGGTGTCGGGCTCGGACTACTTCCCGGCGTTCTACCAGCGGTGGGCCGACGACCCCGAGGTCACCATCTTCCTGCTCGGGGCGATGGAGGGTGTCGGGGCCCGGGCCGCGGAGCGCATCAACGCCAAGGTCGGACGCGAGATCGTCGTCGGTGTCGACAGCCCTCCGTTCGGCTTCATGGACGATCCCGCCGAGATCGAGCGCATCATCGCGAAGGTCAACGCTTCGGGCGCCACGGTGCTGGTGGTCGGCCTCGGTGCCGGGCTCCAGGAGCGGTTCATCATGACGCATCGCGATGCGCTGACCACGGCGAAGCTGTTCCTGCCCCTCGGTGGGACCATCGACTACGAATCCGGCGAGGCCCGCCGCCCGCCGGCCTGGGTCACCGATGTCGGCATGGAGTGGCTGTGGCGGGTCGCGCTCGACCCGAAGCGTCGCTGGCACCGCTACTTCGTGGTGCAGCCGCCGATGCTGTGGCAGCTGGTCCGTCAGGTGCTCGGCCGCTACCGCGACCCGTTCGCCGGCACGGTCTGATCCTGCCGTTCTCCGTAGCCGTGCCGGTAGGCGCCGGTCAGCCAGCTCTCGGCGACGGCCTCCCAGGTGTAGCGCTCCTCGGCGATGCGCCGGGCGTTGATACTGAGGCGCTCGGCGTGGTCGGTGTCGACGGCCAGGCGGTTCATGGCCTGCGCCAACGCCTCGACCAGTTCGTCCTCGCTGTCCACCGGTAGGTAGACGGCGCTGTCGTCGTCGGCGAGCATCGCCGGGCCACCCCATCGGGCCGCGATGACGGGCAGCCCGAGCATCATGGCTTCCTGCATGACGATGCCGTTGGCCTCGGCCAGCGAGGGGAACACGTAGCCGCGGTAGCTGCCGAGGGCGTCGATGAGGTCGTCGTGGCTGTTCATCCAGCCCTTGAAGTGCACACGGTCGGTGACACCGAGCGCGGCGGCCAGCGCCTCGTGCCCGGCACGTTTCTCGCCGTCGCCGTAGATGTCGAGCTCGATCGTCGGGTCGGCGGCCGCGACGGCCTTGATGGCGAGGTCGGTGCCCTTGTGGTCGACCATGCGGCCCGAGCACACGAAGCGGGGGTTGGGGCAGGTGTGGGTGATGCGGGGCCGGACGGCGATGTGGTCGCTGACGCCTGCGTCGACGACGTCGACCATCTGGTCGTCGCGGGTGCCGGCCAGCTTCAGTGAGACGCGGGTGCGTTCGTAGCCGGAGACCAGGATGGTGCGGGCCCGGCGCTTCTCGGGGTAGATGCGCCGTTGGACGCGTTGGGCGAAGGCGTGCAGGCGTTCGGCGGTGCGCAGACCCAACGACATGCGGTCCCGGAACGCCGGGGGATAGTAGATGTTGCCGGTCAGCGGGCCCATGACGAACTCGTAGCCCTTGGGCACGAATCGCAGCGCCACCGGCGAGACGGGCGACAGGTAGTGGAGGACGGTGTCGGGCCCGGGCTCGATCTCGCTGATCACCATGCGGCGCGCCGCCAGGTGGAAGTAGGGGTCGAGCAGGAACCGCAGCACCCGCGAACGCCACAGCAGGGACTGGAGCCGGGAGTCGGGGACGATCAGATAGGTGGCGTCGAGGCCGGCGGTGCCGCCGCTGTCGATGGCGTTCTGGTGCGTGATGACGGTGAGCTCGACGTCGCGGTCGGCGAGGATCTCGGCGAACTGGTAGGCCTTGATCGCCTCGCCGGCGAAGTTGGTGCCGAAGTGCTTCGCGATCACCACGACGTGACGGGGCAGCGCGTACGCAGGAGACATGGGGGAAGAAGTTCCTCGGATGCTGGGGATGAAGCCGCCGCCGTGTTGCTCCCGCTCAACGCTGCCGCCACCGTAGAGGTCAGCGCGTTCGGTGATGATACCGAACTGGAGGTCTCGTTCCTGACCGCCTCCTGACGGGCCGGTTTCTCGCCCCGTACCTGCTCTCGACCACGGGCGGGCTCGTCGGTGGCAGGCTTCTCAGCCGGCGCGACGAGCCTGCTGGCCCAGGGCGGCGCGGTAGATGGAGACCATCTGGTCGACCTTCACGTCCCAGTCGAAGTCGCGGCGGACCCGTGCCGCTCCCGCGCGGCCCATCCGGACACGACGATCGGGATCCGCGGCGAGCACGCCGATCGCTTCGGCGATCCGGGCGGCATAGGTGTCGCGTGGGCTCGGATGCACGAGGATGCCGCAGGTCTCGTCGAGGTAGTCCGCCGGGCCTCCCCAGTCGGGGCCGATCACCGGAAGCCCCATGCTCATGGCCTCGAGCACGACGGCACCGCCGCACTCATAGAGCGAGTTCAAGATGAGGGCGTCGGCGCGAGCCAGTATCTCCACGCATTCGGCCTGGGGCATGAAGCCATGGAACTGCACATGGTCCGCCAGTCCGAGGCCGGCTGCGAGTTCTTCCAGGCGTCGGCGTTCCTTGCCGTCGCCCAGGACCTCCAGCCGGACCCGTACGCCGTCGTCGAGGGCGAGGCGCAGCGCGTGCAGCGTCACGTCGAGCGCTTTCCAGGCCACGAGGCGACCCATGAAGACCAGCACCAGGTCCTCGGATCCCGACCCCGACGCGAGCCGATCGCCGTGCCAGGTCGACAGGTCGACACCGTTTTCGACCAACTCGATCACATTGGGGCTCGAGCCAGGCGGCAGCGCGGCCCGGGTGCGTTCGTTGGCGACCACCAGGGCGGCCGCCCGACGCTTGCCCGGGATCAGCCGGTGGACGACGGCCGACAGCGCCCGACCGGCGTGGGCGAACAGCCGCTCGGATCGGCGCTGGAAATCGTCGTAGCCGTCGGGCCAGGTCATCCCGCCGTTCATCGGCCCCACGATGACCGGCACCCCGAATCCGTGGATGGACGACGGGGCCTTCGGCGACACCGGCATGGGCTGATGGATGACGTCCACCTCCCCGGCCGCGACCAGCTCGCGGATCAACCGCTTCTGGTGCACCTCGTTGAGGAGGTTCATCAGGTTGCCGAACAGCGCTTCTTCGATCTTGGCCGGAAACCCGACACCGAGCCGCCAGATGAGGCGGTGCAACCTGGTGTCGGGAATGAAGTGCAGCGCTTCGCATCCCGCGCCGAAGTGGGCTTCGAGATCGGCTCGGTTGCGCTCGTGGGCGATGAGCTTCACCGAATGGCCCCGCGCTCGCAGGCCCCGGAAGTAATGCACCGGAAGCACCGCTTCGCCTCCGTAGACCGTCGAGGCGTTCTGGGCGACGATGAGGATCTTCAGTGGCGCTTCGATCACGCCACTGCCGCTGTCGTACGCCCGGACATCAGTTCCCGCCGACCACACCAACAATCCGCTCCCACCCATGAGCCGAACCCCTACTCGGTGGCCAGGCTACCTCTCATTGCCGGGGCCGGGAGATGGGTCGTTCGACCCGGGCTTCGGCACCACCCTGGGTGGTCGATCACCATCGCCGATAGGGAACAGCGGTACCGTCACCGCACGAAGGCCTCGTGCCGGGGAGGAAAGCCGAACTCATGAGACGTGTTTTCATCCTGATGCCTTCGAGCGCGCTGCCCTATGCGCATCCGTGTATCCGGACGATGCTGGCCAATTCCGTCGAGCCCGTCCATCTGCGCCTGATCGCCGATGATGCCGCCGAGCAGCGGATCCTCGCAGAGGAGACCGCCAGGTACATCGTGCCGGGCCGAGCCGAGATCGATGTCATCGACGAGGCGGAGGTGGCAGACCGGATCGCGTCGCAGTTCCCGGGCCTGGAGGGCCTGCGAGGACTCCACGCGGGCCATCCCTGCTGGCGCAAGATCATCGATCCGCTGGCGCTGAGTGAGCCCGACGACGAGATCATCGTCGCCGATCCGGATCTGTTCTTCCCCAACCGATTCGATTTCGAACCCACCCCAGCCGACGGCGTGATGATGATGCGTCAGGGGCCGAACTGCCTCCTGCCGCCCGACGCGGTCCGCATGGCGTTCGACCAGGGCGTCCGCCTCGCCAACCATGTCGACATCGGTGTCGCCCAACTGCGCGCCGGGGCCGTGGATCCCGACTGGCTGAACCGGGTGGTCTCGGACCTGGTCGCCGAACGGTTCCATCCCTTCATGCACATCGAGGCGATCGTCTGGTCGGCCATGGCGATGCGCATGGGCGGACGGCATCTGGATCCGTCGGCGTGGCGGTGCTGGGAGCGGGGGCGAGCCAAGCGGCTCGCCGTGGCGGCCGGCATGCCGGGGCGCTGGACGCTGCGTCTCGAGCCGTTCTCCGAGCTCAAGTGCATCCATGTCAGCGGACCGTCGAAATGGTGGGTTCAGGCCGGTCTCGCCGACGGCAGCGTGCGCGAGCACGGCAACGATGTCTGTGGCCCGACCGAGGGCCCTGCCTATGTCGAGCTCACCCGGCAGCACTACGAGCGCGAGCAGCGCGTGAAGAACGCCTTCTGGAAGATGGTCCCGGGACGCGCAGCCGCAGCTTCGTGACCGCCGGTCGGCAACCTCAGGCGAGGCGTTGCTTGATGTGGTCCGCCACGCGTAGCGACAGCGCCAGGATGGTGAGCGTGGGGTTGAACGTCCCGCCCGTGGGGAACAGCGAGCAACTCGCCACGTAGACGTTGTCGACGCCGTGCACGCGGCAGTGCTCGTCCACCACGCCCTGCTTGGGATCGCGGTGCATGCGGGTCGTGCCGATGTGGTGCTGGTCGCCGCGCATGCCGGGAGGCCAGCCGTCCTCGCCTGCGGTGACCTCGGACTCGAGCTTGCCGAAGCCGCTTCGGGTCAGCTCTTGCTTCATCAGCGTGTCGGCTTCGACGATGCCGCGCTGGTCCTCGTCCATCAGCTGCCAGTCGACCTTCACCCGCCGCAGGCCGAACGCATCGAGGTCGTCGCCGAGGGTGATCCGGCTGTTGGGATTGGGCATCTGTTCGGCCGTGCAGCGCAGGGGAATGTCCACCGGAGGTGTCGGCGGCTGGATGCGGCCATGGATCACGCGACGTGCGGTGTAGGCCGCCATGCTCGGTGTCTTCTTGATGACCTTGGACAGCGTGTGCGCAAGATCCTCTCGCGCCACTCGCCGTTGACGCAGATCCCACAGGAGGTCCATCTCGGGTGGCCGGGGGTATTGGAACCGGAAGCGAACTGCGGGCAGGTCCTGTCGGCGCCGGGTCTCGTCGGAGAGGCTGACGTAGGTCAGATAGCGCCGTTTCGTGCCGGATCGCTCGTAGGTCGCACCCTGCTCGCCGGTCTGGAAGCCGAGGTCCACCGAAGGATCATCCACGTGTATCGTGCCGCCCTCGTATTCGAGGTGCAGCATGAAGAAGCGGCCGACCAGGTCGTTCTGGTTTCCGAGGCCGACGCCGTTGCCGTTGTCCGACAGCAGGAGCAGGCGGGCGTTCTCGATGCCGCCGCACGACAGGACGTAGATGCGGGCGCGGACGGTGAAGCGGCCGTTGGGGAGCACGCCGACCTCGACCTCTTCGACCTGCGTGCCGCTCTCGTTCGTCTGGAGCGCCAGGGCGTTCGCATTGAGGTAGACGGTCAGGTTCCGTGCCTGGTCCAGCTCCGCCCGGTATGTCTCGCCGAACCGGTTCTGCGGGGCCTGCTGCAGGACCCGGGTGATGATGTGGGGACCCTTGAAGGGTTCGGGGATGTCGGTCGGCTCGATGCCCCACTCCGGCAGCGAATAGCCGTACTCGCCGAGTCGCAGGATCGGCTGGGCTCTGCGGTACCACGGCTCGAGATCGGAGAGCGAGAACGGCCAACCCGAATGGGGAACGCCGTCGCGTGCCTCGAAATCGAGCGGGCTCGGCAGGTCGCACCATGCGCCGCCCCACCCGTTGGTGGTGCCGCCCAGGTAGCGAAAGCGCGATGTCGGGAAGATCTCGTAGGGGCGCCCGACGTCGCTCCCGGCATAGAGCTCCTGGGTGGCTTCGTCGGGCTTGTCCGCACCACTCTCCAACAGCGTCACGCGGAAGCCGGCGTCGATGAACTCACGGGCCAAGGTGATGCCTGCGGCGCCTCCGCCGATGACACACACCTCGGTCTCGATCGTGGTCCCGGAGGGCACCTCGCGTGCGTCTTCGATCATTTCGCCTCCACAGTTGATGGGAGCTGCACTTGTCGGTAACCGTAATTTGCATGGCGCAATGGCCGATGGATCGGTGGTGCCGACGTCGAGCGACTCGTCGGTCTTCCTGTCGGCAGGTCACCCGCCCCGCATGAGCCCTGTGGCTCCACCGACCGATCAAGGACCCATCGAGTACCGATCAACCGCCCATCGAGCGCTGTGCCCCGCACATCGCTCGGGCAGGAGAGAGACCACGTGAAGACTTCAGTGCTACCCGCCGATCTCCGGTTCCGGGCCTGCAATGACCTCATCCGGCTCGGGGTGGAGAGCGACGGCGGCTATCTGGTCTCCGCGGCCGACGTCAGCCGGTCGAAGCTGCTGCTGGGATTCGGCATCAACACCGACTGGGCGTTCGAGATGGACTTCCACGATCGCAACCCCGTTCCCATCATCGCGTACGACGCATCGACCAATTTCAAGCTGTTCGTGAAGCACTCGGTGGCGGCGCTGTTCCAGCGTGAGATCGGCAAGGCGCTCGTGACACCGTTCCGGTACCGGTCACTCAACCGCTTCTTCTCCGAACCCAATGTGTTGCACAAGAAGTTCGTCGGCCTCGACGCAGGCGGCGTGCACGTGTCGATGCGAGAAGTGATGGAGGACCTCCCCGTCGACACCGATGTCTTCGTCAAGATGGACATCGAGGGGTCCGAATATCGTTGCCTCGACGACATCTTGGCCTGCCAACACATGATCACTGCGTTCGTGGCCGAATTCCACGACGTCGATCTGCACATCGATCGCCTCCTCGAGTTCGTTCGCGCGTTCGAACTCGAGATCGCCCACATCCACGCGAACAATCATTCGCCGATGACCGACGACGGCCTCCCGCTGGTGCTCGAGATCACCTTCTCGCGCCATGGCGCGTTCACCGATGATCCCCCCGCCCTTCCGCACAGCCTCGACCGAGCCTGCAACTTCGACGACGAGGAGATCCTGATCGGCTTCGCGTAGCTGGAGCCCCTGTTACTTGCCGACGGCCTTGAGGTCGGCCATGACCTGGCGCCAGGACTCGGGGTTGGACTGGCCCGGGGCGTAGAAGCTCAGGCGGTCGATGACGTCGCCGTAGCGCAGCGACAGCTCGGCGGCGACCTTGTCGGGCTCGGCGACGACGGCGAAGGTGTTGAGGATCTCGTCGTCGATCTTCTCGCCCATCTCGACCCACTTGCCCTGCTTGGACAACGTGTTGAGCTCCTCTTGGAGGCCGCCCCAGCCGTGGATGTCGAGCACGCCGCGATAGGCGGGGGTCGATCCGTAGAAGGCGATCTGCTGACGGGTGGCCTGGTCGGCCTTGGCCATCTCCTCGTCGTTGGTGCCGGTGACGACGAAGAACGGGCCGCTGATCTCGAGACCCTCGAGGGGCTTGCCCGCCTTCTCCCGCCCACGGGTCAGCGCCGGCAGGGTGACCTCGCGCAGGTACTTCTCGGTGGTGAACCCGTGGGCGATGAAGCCGTCGCACACCTCGCCGGCGACCTCGGTCATGAGCTCGCCCACGCCTGCCAGGTAGATCTTGGGGACGCCGAAGTCGCCGAGGTCGGCCTTGTCGGGCGTGAAGAACGGCGTCATCAGCGTGTGGGTGTAGAACTCGCCGCGGAACTCGAGCTTGTCGCCGGTCTCCCAGGTGTGCCAGATGGCGCGCATGGCCGAGACCATCTCCTTCATGCGTGCCGCGGGCTTGGACCACTCCATCGAGAACCGCTTGGTGATGTGGGGCTTGATCTGGCTGCCCAGGCCGAGGATGAAGCGGCCCTTGCTGAGGGCCTGGAGGTCCCAGGCGATGTTGGCCAGGATCATCGGGTTCCGGGCGAACGCCACGGCGATGGAGGTCCCCAGCTCGAGGCGTTCGGTCGCCCCGGCGGCTACCACCAGGGGGAAGAAGGGGTCGTGCGCCGTCTCGGCGGTCCAGACGCCGTCGTAACCGGCGGCCTCCTGGGCCTTGGCGTTGGCGGTGATTGCGGCGATGTCGGGGGTGAGCCCGAGTCCTCCGTCGACCTTCATGGCTGCTGCTTCCTCGTTCTCTCGGTTGATGCTGTCGGTGGTGTTCTCTGGGTGTTCTCTGGGTGTTCCGCCGGGTCGGCGGGGTGATCAGACGTCGACGCCGTCGACGCCTCGTTCCTTCAGGGCCTCTGCGGTGCACTTGAACGGTGCGGAGAGGTCCTGTGCCCCTTGGTAGTGGGGCTGCAGGAAGCGGCGGGCGAACTTCCAGCGGCCGTCGACGCGGGTGTAGGCGTCGTCGTAGTGCGCCAACAAGATGCCCGTCTCGCCGTTGGCGCGCAGGATGTGTTCCTGGATGTACCAGCGTCCGGTGGCGCTCTGTCCGTCGTCGGCGACGTCGACGGTGCCGTTCAGCACGGTCTGCACGGTGGCCGAGAAGGTGCCCATCGCGCCGTACCAGAGTTCTCTGATGGCATCGATGCCCTCGACGTAGCGGCCTCCGCCGAGGTCCCACACGGCGTCGGGCGCCCACGTCGAGGTCCACTGGACCCCGTTGCGGTGCACGACGGCGTCGGCGTAGGTGTGCAGGAGTTGGGCGATCTCGGTGTAGTCGTCACCGGAACTGGGCATGGTGCACCTCGGGCTTGGGCCGGGCGCCTCTTTCGGCGCCGGTGTGGCCCACCGGTCTAGCACGTGGGCCCTATGCTCATCGATGCGGCGGAACTTCCGATTATGAGGACGATGATGCTCGACAGGATCCGACGCGCGCCGAGGAGATTCGGCGTTCCGGGCCTGGCAGAGGACGTCGCTTGGACCCTCGGGCTCCAGGCCCTGGGCGTCATCACCGTCGCCGCGTCGTTCCTCATGTTGGGGCGCGAGCTCGGCCCCAGCAGCTACGGCGAGTACGTCGGCCTCTTCGCAGTGACCACGCCGTTGAGCACCGTCGGGTACGCCGCGGGGCTCTCGGTCGTGCAGTTCACCTTCCGCGAGGGCCGCTCCGCCGATGACGCCAGCGCCCGGTTCTGGGGTCTGGTGTTGCTGATCGGCTCGGCGTCGTCGCTCGTGGCCATAGCGGTCGCGGCGTGGACGTTGTCGCTGGGTCTGGTCGAGATCGTCGCGATCGCGGTGTCGGAGTTGATCGTGGGCTCGTCGATCCGGGTGTTGGCCGCATCGCAGCGGGCCCCGGCGGGTGTGGGCGGTCAGATGCGGGTGGAGATCGGCTACACCATCGTGCGGTTCAGCGTGTTGGCGAGCCTGTTCGTCACCGACTCCTTGACGGTGCGCAACCTGGCCATCGGATGGCTCGTGGCCTTCACGGCCTACATGTTCGTTCTGGTGCTGGTCTGGCTTCCCCTGGCGGGTCGACGGCTGCGGCTCGAGGGGCCGGGGTCGGCCGAGGTCACCAGCGTGGTGCAGATGGGTGCGCCGCTGTTCGCGAACAACTTCCAGGTCAACGGCGACAAGATCGTGTTGAACGCCAACGGCCTCAACACCGACGCCGGTCACTACGGAGCGGCGTTCCGTGTGGCGTCGCTCGCGATGGTGCCGATCCAGTCGATGGAATCGGCGCTGTTCCATCGGTTCCTCGACAGCGACGACGATGCCCTGTCCCAGCACACCACCCGGGCGGTCCGCTATTCCGGGCTCTTCCTCGCCGTGGTGGTGCCGGTCGCGATGGTCATGTGGGTCATGGCGCCGCACTTCGATTTCCTGTTGGGCAGCGAGTTCCAGGAATCCGAGACGATGATCCGATGGCTCACGCTGTGGTTGCCGTTCCAGGCGCTCAGCGGGGTGCCGTTCAACGCCCTGATGGGTCTGGGCCGCTTCAACACCCGGCTCGTGCTGGTGCTGTCGTCGGCGGCGCTGTCGATGGTGATGTACCTGCTGCTGATCCCGTCGATGGGATGGGAGGGCGCCGTCATCGGCACCATCATCTCGGAGATCTACCTGGTCATCGTCGGCTGGATCGCGCTGCTGCGAGCCCAGCGCATCCACAACGCCACGGTGCTGACCCGCATGTAGACCGGGCGGGGAGTTACTTGCCGACGCCGGTGGTGGTGAAGCCGTGGCGGACGAGGGTGGAGCGGTCCAACAGGTTGCGGGCGTCGACGAGGAGCGGGGTGGCCATGGCGTCGGCGACCTTGGCGTAGTCGAGCCAGCGGTATTCGGACCATTCGGTGAGGACGACGACGATGTCGGCGCCGTCGGCGGCGGCGTAGGGGTCGGGGGCGATGGTGACGCCGGGGAGGTCGGCGATGGCGTCGGTGACGGTGGGGTCGTGCGCGACGACGGTGGCGCCACGTTGGACGAGGCGGCCGATGACCTCGATGGCGGGGGAGGAGCGGCGGTCGTCGGTGCCGGCTTTGAAGGTGATGCCCCAGGCGGCGACGGTGATCTGGTCGAGGGGGCGGCCGGCGAGCTTTTCGACCTTGTCGACGATGCGGTCGAAGTGGCGGTCGTTGAGGGCGATGACGCGTTCGATGAAGTCGAGTTCGGCGCCGGCGTCGGCGGCGATGCGGACCATGGCGGCGGTGTCTTTGGGGAAGCAGGAGCCGCCCCAGCCGGGTCCGGGTTTGAGGAAGCTGCGGCCGATGCGGGCGTCGTAGCCCATGCCCAACATGACGTCGTCGATGTCGGCGCCGACTTTTTCGCAGAGGTTGGCCATCTCGTTGACGAAGGTCAACTTGGTGGCCAGGAATGCGTTGGAGGCGTATTTGATGAGTTCGGCCGAGACGGCGTCGCAGATGACGATGGGGGCGGCGAGCTTGGAGTAGAGGCCCGAGACGCGCACGGCGGCGTCGTGGTCGGCGCCGCCGATGACGACGCGGTCGGGGTTGAGGAAGTCGTGGACCGCGGTGCCTTCGCGCAGGAACTCGGGGTTGGAGACCACGGCGATGTCGTCGCGGCGGATGATGTCGTCGACGACGGTGGTGGTGCCGACCGGGACGGTGGATTTGTTGACGATGACCGAGCCGGGGCGCAGGACGGGGCCGATCTCGGCGGCTGCGGCTTCGAGGTAGGTCAGGTCGGCCGCGCCGTCGGGTCCCGAGGGTGTGGGCACGCACAGGTAGTGGTAGTCGGCATCCGCGCAGGCGTTGGCGGCGCCGAGGACGAAGCGGAGGCGGCCGGAGTCGAGCTCGTTGACGACGATCTCTTCGAGGCCTTCCTCGCGGATGGGGATGCGGCCCGCGTTGAGGAGGTCGATCTTGGATTGGTCGATGTCGGCGCAGACCACGTCGTGGCCGAGGTGGGCGAGACAGGCCGCGGTGGTGAGACCGACATAGCCCGCTCCGATGACTGCGATGTTCGCCATGGGGCCCGACGGTACAGCTCGGCGCTGGGCCGTGTCACCGGCTTCGGTGGGATCCGGGACCGGCGCCCCGGGTCGAACGGCTCGCTCGGTCGTTCTCGCTCAGTCGTTGCCGAAGAACTCGAAGCGGCGGCGGGGGCGCTCGGGTTCGGGGTCGGGGTCGCCGTCGGTCTCGGCGTCGGCGCCCTGGTCGAGGTGTCGTTTGGACACCCGGGCGCCGCGCTCGGTGGTGAGGTCGATGACCACGTCGCGGTCGTCACGGCCGCCGAGGGCGGGGTGATCGGGGCTGACGTTGGCCGCGGGGGGCGGCGGGGCATCGAAGACGCTGGAGACCTGCTGGGTCTCTTCCGCGGCCGGGGGCGCGTCGAGCACCGGGCGGGTGTCGGGGGGGCGGCGGGGGCCGGCGGGGGCGGGGGCGGCGGCGGGGGCGTGACGTGGTGGTGGCCGAGGCGGCGGCGGGGCGCTCACGGCAGGCGGCGGAGGTGGTGGCGGCGGCGGGGTGCTGCTCTCGGCGGCGGGCGGCGTCCTCGGCCGGGGCTTCGGCTTCGGGGGCTTCGGCTTCGGGGGCTTCGGCTTCGGGCGCGAGTTCGGCGACCGCGGGGTCCTCGAGGTCTTCGTCGACTGCGGCCTCGGCCTGGGCTTCGTCGGCGGGGCTCTCGGCGGCGGAGGAGGCGGCGGCGGCGGAGGCGGCAGCGGTGTCGATGGTGGAGCGGGCGTCGGCGACGAGTTCGTCGTCGAGCAGGGATGCCTGGCTGAGGCGCTCGGTGAGGGCGCTCAGCGAGGACACCTCGGTGCGGAGGTTCGCGATCTTCGACTTGTAGTGGGTCTCGACCAACTCGAGGCGGGCGAGGGTCTCGTTGCTGGTCTCGAGCGCGGCGGCGGCCTGATCCCGGGCGTCGGCGAGGATGCGGTGGCTCTCGGTCTGGGCCTCGGCGCGGATCTGGTCGGCCTTGGCGTTGGCGTCGGCCAGCATCGCGGCGACCTCGCGCTGGGTGCTGCCGCGGGCGGTGTCGGCTTCGCGGCGGGCCTCGGCGGTGAGGTGGTCGGCCTCGACCTGGGCGTCGGCGCGGACCTTGCGGGCGGCCTCGTCGGCTTCGGTGGTGATGCGCGAGGCGGCGGCTTCGGCTTCGGAGGTGATGCGCCGGACCTCGGCCTCGGCGTTGGCCCGGATGCCGGCGGCTTCGTCGATGGTGCGCTTGGCGGTGAGCTCGGCGTCGGCGATGGTCTGGTCGGCGGCGTTCTGGGCGTTCTCGAGCAGGCGCAGCGCAGCCTGCGACGGCGGCTCGGCCGCAGCGGGGACCGGTGCCGGAGCAGCCGGGGCAGGGGGCGCCGCGGGCGGAGCCTGGTTGGCGAGCTGGTCGACCTTGGTGTTGAGCGAGGCGGCGAGACCCTCGAGGTACTCGATGCGCGCCGCAGCGTCGAGCAGCACGTTGCGCGCGCCGTCCGCGTCGATCTTGCGCTTGCTCAGCTCGGTGTTCACGTATTGGCGAATCGATTCGCCGGTGATCTGGTCCACCGCCATCTCCTGGGACTCTCGAGGGCTCAGTGCGGACAGTACCCTGCGTCGCGGCACGCCCACAAAGGGCGAAGCTACCCGGTGGGCCGAACGACCAGGTGTCGGGGCGTTCACCTGGTCGTCAACGTGCCGTCAAAACGTCGGCTGGGGGTGGTCAGGCCTTCCAGCGTTCCATGCCGCCCATGCCGTACTGGTGCAGCAACAGGGCCCGTGTGGGGTGGATGGCCATGAAGGCGGTGTCGGGGGAGTTGTCGGGGCCGCCGGGGGCGAAGGCGTTCAGGTCGTAGTCGAACACGCCGTCCCAGAGGCGGCGCTTGGTGTCGACGTCGTCGAAGATCTCGGCGGTTCCCCAGATCTCGACGCCGTCGCCGATCTCGGTGACCTGCCAGTGCAGGGCGACCTTGGGGTTGTCGGCGACGTTGCGGGCCTTGACCGAGTCGGTCCCGCACATGGTCCACAGCACGTCGCCCTCCCAGCAGGGATGGACGGGCACGACGTCGGGTTCGCCGTCGGCGCCGACGGTGGCGAGGTGCGCCCAGGGGCTGAGCCCGGTGGCGAAGGTCTTGATCTCGTCGAGGGTGGTCATGGCCGTACTCCTGGTGTCGTGACGTGCGTCACGCTAGCCCTGCAACCGTCGCGGCGCCCGCCGGATCTCGTCGCGTTCATCCACCGTGGGGGTGGATCAACCTCACGAGATCGGGGTGGTTCTGCCAGGATCGGGCGATGACGGATGACACGACGGGACCCGACGCTGGCGACGCTGGCGAGGCTGCCGAACCTGCCGAACCTGCCGAACCTGCCGGTCGGCCACCCGGCGAGAGCCGGGTGGTGCTGATCACCGGGTGCAGTTCGGGGTTCGGGCTGCTGGCGGCGGTCAGTTTCGCCCGGCTCGGGTTCCGGGTGTTCGCCACCATGCGCGATCCGGACCGGGCCGATGCCCTCCACGCGGCCGCTGCGGAGGCGGGCACCAGCGTCGAGGTCGTGGCGCTCGATGTCGCCGACGCGGCCTCGGTCGAGGCGGCCGTCGCCGAGGTCATCGCCGCGGCCGGCGCGCCCGACATCGTCGTCAACAACGCCGGCATCGAGATCGTCGGGGCCATCCATCTGCTGTCCGACACAGAGGTGCATCGCCAGCTCGACACCAACGTCACCGGGGTGGTGCGGGTGGTGCGGGCCGTCGCCCAGCACATGGTGGCCCGCGGGTCCGGAGTCATCGTGAACGTGGGGTCGTTGGCAGGCCGCGTGGGGACGCCGTACGCCGGGCTCTACGCGGCCAGCAAGCACGCGCTCGAGGCGATCAGCGAGGCCCTGCACTTCGAGCTGTCGCACCTGGGGGTTCGGGTGGCGCTGGTCGAGCCGGGCCAGTTCCGGACCTCGCTCGGCGACAACCGCATCGTCGCGGCCGGCATGGAACCCGGCAGCGCCGAGTACGAGCGCTGGCAGCGGTGGTCGGCAGCCCAGAAGGGCCTGGTCGGAGCAGCCGGAGCAGACGGCGATCAGGGAGCCGAGGCCGCCGAAGCAGCCGAGGCGGCGGAGGGCCAGGGGTCCGGTGGGCAGGACCCGCAGCTGGTGGCCGACACCATCGTCGCCGCGGCGACCACCGACGTGCCCCGGCTTCGCTGGCCCGTCGGCGACGACGCGCAGATGGTCATCGCTGCGAAGGACTCGATGAGCTTCGAGGACTTCGAGGCCGCGATGCGCGAGGTCCTCGACTGGCGCGAGTGAGGCGACACCGGGTCAGTGCGTCAGCAGCGCCGCAGGCATGAGCAGGCCGTCAGCATCGATGCCCAGTAATCGCGCAGCCGGCGCCGGGTCGGCGAGTTGGTGCACGGGTCCCCGGAGTCGGCGTCGACGGCGCGCCGACTGGCCGTCTCGGTCGTTTCGGTCGTTTCGGTCGTTTCGGTCGTTTCGGCGCCCTCTGCGCTACCGACTCGACGCCTTCTGGGCTACCGATTCGACGGCCCCGCCGGGCAGCGTCAGCCGGCGGCGACGGTGTCGATGACGCTGATGTCGAAGCGCACCGGCGCCTCGAGGAGCGGGTCGTTGGGTCGGGGGCGGACCACGACGGTGAAGCCTTCGTCGCCCTCTGCGAGGTCGTCGATGCGCAGCGGGAGCCTGAACGCCGCGGTGGTGCCGCGCAGGGAGAGGAAGCCGCCGATGCTGCCGACAGGGATCGCCGGGTCGGGCACCATGCCGAAGTACCCCAGCAGGAACTCCTCGGTGAAGTCGTCGGTGTCGACGGGGTCGGCTCCGGGGGTGTTGCGGAAGCGCAGCTGGTAGAAGAGCATCCCGTCGACGGGGGCCGACAGCCGGGCCCGGATGACGACGGTGTCGCCCTCGGCGACGGTCTCGGGCGCGGTGAGGGTGATGGTCGGGGCGGGGTCGTCTTCGCGGATGCGGAGCGCTCCCTGGTAGCGGCCGGTGGTTGCGCCGGGTCCGGCGAGCAGGGTGACGCGGACGCCGCGCCGGTTGGCGCTGAACCGGGTGTCGCCGGTGACTTCGATGGGGATCCTGGGGGTGACGCCGGGGCGCAGGGCGATGCGGCGGATCTCGGTTCGGCGCCTGCCCGAGTCGGCGATGACGGCGTACACCTCGCCGGGCTCGGTGATGGCGCCACGGACCTTCAGGCGCACGTTGACGGTGCGCACACCATCGTCGCCCTCAGCGACGGTGCGGCTGCCGACGCTGACCTGGGGCACGAAGATGGGGTCCTGGGCGGGGACGCCGGGACGCCACCCGTGGGCGTCGAGTACCCAGATGCGGCCGGTGTCGGACAGCGGGACGATCTCGATGGACGTGATGCGCGTGCGGTCGATGCCGGCGCCGGTGAGTGGCATGCGCACGGTCTGGGCCCAGACCTTGCCCAGCGGCGAGCGTTTGCCGGGGAGCGGCACGAGCGTGGTCTCGCCGAGGGTGGCGGTGACGCCGCGGGCGTCGCCGACGCGGACGGCGAAGCGGGCCCGGCCGCCGGCGGGGTCGGCTGCGATGCGCAGCTCGACTGCGTCGCTGGAGCGCAGGTCCGCGGCCGCGAACCGGACCTCGGCGTTGCGGCCGTCGCCGGCACGGCGCCAGCGGATGTCCCATGCCTGGGTGCGGGGGAGGTCGCCGGCGAAGGGCAGCCAGTGCGGCAGCGTGGAGAAGTCGGCTCCGGCGGCGCAGTTGGATCCGGTGGCGGTGCCGCGGCGGCCGGCGATGCCGTCGCAGATGCGGCTGTCGACGCCGAGCCCGCCGGTGAGGGCGCTGACGTCGGCTTCGAACAACGGGGTGCGGTTGGCGCCGAGGGCGTGGGTGAGGACGGTGGCCGGGCCGGCCGAGGGGGCGCCGGCATCGGAGCCGTCGAGCAGGGCGGCGGCGTCGGGGTCGCGCTCGGTGGCGACGGCGGCCAGCGCGGCGATGTAGGTGGCGCCGACGCGTTGTTGTTGGCGTGGGGTCAGGCGGTTGCCGGCCCGGGCGTCGCAGGCGCGGATCGGGCCGAGGAACTCGCCGTCGTCGAAGGATGGGGCGGCCGACAGGCGCGGTGTCCACTCGGTGTTGAAGAAGTTGTGGTTGGCTCCGAGGATCATGACCGCGGATCGCAGCGAGCGGTCGCCGTCGACGAGATCTCGGCTGTTGTCGACGTAGGTCTGTCCCTGGAGGTCGACGACGTCGCCGTCGCAGTAGGGGAGGAGCACGGCGCGGGTGATGCCGGGTGCGGTCTGGCGGCCGAAGGCGGTGGGGGCGATGTCGGCGATGCCGACGATGGTCCAGGGGTTGCGTGCAATGGTGTCGACGGCGGCACGTTCGACGCCTTCGCCGCCGCGGCTGTGACCGACCAGGACCACCTGGTCCATGTCGAGGGCGCCGTCGAGGCGGCCGCCGATGGCGTCGTCGCCGGCACGGTTCCAGTCGGCGAGGAGGCCGAGGTGGTGGCGGATCAGTGCGGAGCGGGCCCGGGCGCCGCCGTCGCCGCGGAAGTCCTGGGCGTTGACGGCATTGGCGCTGATGGACACGGTGACATAGCCCTGCGACGCGAGGAGTTCGGCCACATAGCGGTAGCCCCGGTGGCTGGGGATGGGGATCGACTCGCCGCTGCAGGGCCATTCGAGGCCTTGGAAGGAGCGGTCGCCGGGGACGTAGCAGGTGGCGTGGCGGCCGTGGATGAACAGCACGACGGGGCGCGGCCCGGGGGCGTTGCGAGGGGCGATGACCTCGGCGACGACCTCGAGGGGTTCGGCGTAGGGCTTGAAGTCGAGGGGCGCGAGGTCGTATTCGAAGCTGCGGGTGCGGTACGGGCCGGGCGCGCCGGGGTCGTCGTCGGCGTCGAGCGGGGTGCGGGGCCCGAATGCGGTGGGGTCGAAGTCGTCGGTGGCGCCGGGGATGTCGCGGGCGGTGCCGGGCGCGTCGAGGCGGCGGGCGCCCAGCCACAGCGACAGTTGGGGGTTGCCGGCGGCGAGGAGGTCGGCGAGGAAGCTGTCGACGGCCAGGACGAGCGTGTCGCCCCGCAGGTCGGGGTGGCCGATGACGAGGTCGCCGCTGCGGAACTCGGGTCGAGCCGAGGTGATGGGCAGCGGCGCGTCGAGGGTGAAGGTGAGCTCGGCGCCGCGGCGGCCGTCGGTGATGGCCCAGCCGTCGGGGAGAGCGAGGCCGGTGGCGTCACCCGGTGCTGCGCGGCCCGGCGTTGCCGGCGGGGGAGGCGGATCCTGGGCTCCGGCGGCAGTGGGGAATCCCATCCCGACGACAAGGACGAACGCCGACAGCGACCACGCGAAGCGCTTGCGCACTGCTACCTCGGTTGGGTGATGCGGACCGACGCCGTGTCGGCTCCGAATCGCAGACTGTAGATCTGCCGGATGACCGCGGATCGCCATTCGGGTGAAATTGTTCGCCCGTTGTCGGGGGCCAGGGCTCGACTCGCTCGGGACCGCGGCGGCCGGGACGACGGCTGGTGGGACTGCGGTGGCCGGGACGGCGGCTGGTTGGACTACGGGGGGGCGACAACGGCAGGCGGGACTGCGGTGGCCGGGTGCCCGTCGGGGCGAGAGGCGGTTGGACTGCGGCTGGCGGGACGACGGCTGGCGGGACTGGCCGGGCGTGGGACTACAGGGAAGTGAGGTAACGGCGGCGGGGAACTACAGGGGTCAAGTCGTACTTTCCCACTTCTCCGAGTCGGCCTGCCTGGGAGGGACGCGGATGAGAAGTGGGAAAGTACGACGCACCCGGCGGTTGTCGGCCCGGGGGCGTGAGGGTCCAACTTGGCTCGTGGGTTGGCTGAGCTGGCCCGGAGCAACGGCGCCCGAGCGTCTCGAGGGCGGTTTCCGCCTCGGGTGCAGTCGGTGGGTCGGGTGCGGGACGTTCCCGCGGGAACGCCTGCGCTGGTCGGGCTCGGGGCGGCGTCCGCTGCGTTGCCGCTGCTGCCGCTGCCGCTGCCGCCGCTGCCGCTGCCGCTGCCGCCGCTGCCGCTGCTGCCGCTGCCGCTGCCGCCGCTGCTGCCGCTGCCGCTGCCGCCGCTGCCGCCGCTGCCGCCGCTGCTGCCCTCGCGCCGGTCGCCGAGGACAAGGGCACCGTCGCCGCTGGCGCTGGCGCTAGCGCTGGCGCTGGCGCTGGCGCTGGCGCTGTCGCCGCTGGCGCTGTCGCCGCTGGCGCTGTCGCCGCTGGCGCTGGCGCTGTCGCCGGCCGGTGTGGGTCGGTTGTGTTCGATGAGTTGGGCGGTGGTGGCTCTGGTCATCTTGGTGGTCTGGATTTTGGTGTCGGGGTGGAGTTCGGCGTAGCAGGCGATGGCGTAGGCGAGTTGGAGGCGGTCGCCGCAGCCGCGCGAGAGGGTGTCGGGTCCGAGGTCGAGGGCCATGGCGTGGCGGTCGATGACCGATGCGTCGCCCTCGACGGGGGCGACGGTCATGGGGGTGTTGTCGGGGCGGAGGAACACTGGTGCGTTGCCGTTGCCGGCGATGCGGTAGCCGCCTTCGTGGACGAGGCGGTGGTGGGTCTTGCACAACGTGGTGAGGTTGGTGAGGGTGTGGTCGCCGCCGCAGGCCCAGTGGATGATGTGGTGGATCTCGGTGAAGCGCGAGTTCGTGCAGCCGGGGAATTGGCAGCAGCCCTTGTCGCGGCGGGCGACGGCGCGTCGGGTGGCGCGGTTGATGGTGCGGGTGACGCGGGCTTCTTCGGGGACGGGGACCGGTTCGGGGATGGTCTTGGCCAGGGCGGCGGCGACGGTGTCGGTGATGTGGTCGGCGGTCATCAGCGGCACCGGTCCGGCGTGGGCGCCGGTGGGAGTGACGGCGATGCCGTGGGTGCCGCACGCGCAGTCGGGTGTGTCGGTGCTGGGGCCGCTGGAGCTCGAGCTGGCGACCGTGTCGGTGTCGGCGGTGGCGGTGGCGGTGGCGGTGCCGGTGGAGCTCGTGCTGGCGCCGACAGTGACGCCGACGGTCGGGGTGGCGCAGGCGCAAGTGGAGTGGGAAGCGCCGGTGGTGGTGCTCGAGCTGGCGTGAGCGGGTGTGGGCGCAGGCGTGTGGAAGAGTTCGAGTTCGGCGTCGCAGGTGAGGCGGCGGGCGGTTTCTGCTGAGAGTGAGGGGCCGTTGCGGACTTGGCAGGTGCCGTCGGCGTTGTGGGTGAGGACGCGAAGGTCGATGTCGAGGCTGGCGCGGATGGCGTCGGCGCCGTGGCGGGTGCCGGTGCGGTCGTCGATGAGGGCCATGAACGCATCCGCGCGGCGTTGGGTGAGGGTGGCTTTCTCCGGCGGGGCGGTGGCGGAGGGGTCGTCGAAGGGGTCGACGTCGATGTCGTCGAGGAGTTCGTCGACGGTGTCGATGATGCGGTCGGAGTTCTCGGGGGCGGTTTCGATGATGACGACGGCGTTGCCGTATTCGTTGTAGCGCCGGGTGACGCCGCGGCGTTGGTGCCTCACAGCCTCGCGGTCGGGGTCGTCGCGGTTGATGGTGCTGATCCAGGCCGAGACGGTGCGTTCGAGTTGGGCGGCGGTGGCGTTGAGGGCGAGGCGGACGAGGGTGGTTTCGTTGTCGGGGTCGGCGATGCGGGTGATGGCGCGGACTTTCGAATAGGAGATGCGTCCGGCGGCGAAGTGGGCGCGGATGACGGGCAGGTCCTGGATGGCGAGTGCGACGCGGACGTGTTCGCGTGCGGCGCCTGCTGAGAGGGAGCAGTGCCAGGCGAGCCAGTGGGCGGGGGTGGCGACGCCCCATTCGAGGTGGCCGTCGCGGCGGCAGAATTCGGCGACGAGGTCGAGCCAGTGGGCTTCGGCGGCGGTGATGTGCGCGGCCCAGGTGCGGAGGTCGTCCATGAGGTCGTCGAGGGACACCTCGGCCAGCGACCCCGGCGCACCCGAGGCCGAATCCGGAGTGGGGAGCGGTTGGCCGGTGATGGCGTCGGTGGGTCGGTCGAGCGTGGACACACGTGAGTCGTACATGTGTTCGACTCTACTGAGGGGGTGTGACACCGATCGGCGTGCCACAGAGCGCGGCTTGCCGGGTCACGGACAACAGGGGTCGGGCAACAGGGGTCGGACAACAGGGGTCAAGTCGTACTTTCAACCAACTCTGGGTTGTGCGCCACCCGGCCGTCGTTCTCGGAGTTGGTTGAAAGTACGACTTGACCCCAGCGGTTGGCCCCCAGCGGTTGGCCCCCAGCGGTTGGCCCCCAGCGGTTGGGCCCCAGCGGTTGGGCCCCAGCGGTTGGGCCCCAGCGGTTGGGCCCCAGCGGTTGGCCCCCAGCGGTTGGGCCCCAGCGGTTGGCCCCCAGCGGTTGGCCCCCAGCGGTTGGACCCCAGCGGTCGACCCCCGCTGCGGCCGGCCCGTGTGCTGTCGGCGCTGTTGAGTGGGGCGAACCGGGGGCGCTACCGTGGCGGCAGCCGCTCGGAGGATCGGCTGCGGTGCTTCCTCCCCGAGTCCATCGATGACGACATGGTGAGGGAAGTGGCATTGCGATGACGACGTACGAGAGATCCCGGCGTGAACTGTTCGACGCTCTGGTCGAGGCGCTGGGCGCAGGTCCAGCGGAGACGATGATGGATGCGCTTCCCCGAGTGTCTGTGACGGAGTTGGCGACCCGTTCCGACCTGCGCGACGAGACAGCGAAGCTCCGCGCCGAGATGTCGGCGATGAACGATCGCCTTTCGGGCGAGATGCGGGCGATGGACAGCCGTTTTGCGGGTCAGATCGCGGAAGTGCGCGGCGAGATCGCGGAAGTGCGCGGCGACATCGCGGAGGTGCGCGGCGAGATCGCGGAAGTGCGCGGCGAGCTAGCGGAAGTGCGCGGCGAGATCGTGGCCGTGAAGGGCGGGCTCGAGAATCGCATGGGCCAGTTGCTGTTCGTCGTGGTCGGCACGCAATTGGCGACGTTCCTGGCGACGATCGGCTTCTTCGTGGCCTTCGTCTGACGTCGCCCCGGCCGGGTAGGTCGACGCCGAGAAGCGATCGGGTGTCGGCCTGCGGTCACCGCCCGAATCGGTCGTGCCCGACGCCGGCGTCCATCTGGTGCAGCCGAGCCGCGTAGCCGGGCTCCTGTCGGCGGGTTGCGACGTAGTGGGAGACGGCATTGCGGGTGGCCTCTGACAACGACACCATGTCGACGCGGGCGACCTCTTCGAGCGAACGTGCCTGGGCGAGGTCCAGGTGGATGGTCAGCGCGACGGTGCCCGGCATGCTGTCCTCCTCGACGGGGCGCCTGTGCAGTGCGATCGGGACGAGGCGGTCCGCTCGGATCTCCGCGACGTCGGCATCGGGCTCGTGTGCGTTCCAGCGTTCGGAGTCGACGACGACCGATTCGATCCTGATCCAAAGGTCTCGGCGCGCCTCGATGCACGCGAACTGGACGTCGGTGGGTGAGGCATCACCGATTGCGACGACGTGTGCCACGTCCGGCGGTGGTCCCGGGTCGCCGGTGTAGCGGGCGGCCCACGGTCCGTAGACGAGGGCTTCGTCGATGTGGTCGACGGAGACGCGCCACCTCCTCCCCGGTCAGGTCGTGGCGAGGGTCCAGTACGCGGTCGGGTCGTTGGGGCCGCTGCCGACGCGAACGATGAGGCCGGCTCTTCGGAGCGCATCGAGTCGGCGGATGACGACCGGGCGCGACAGGCGCGATGCCTCGACCAGGTCGCCGGTTCGGAGTCGGCCGTGCTCCCGGATGAGCTGGAGCAGGTCCCGGGATCCGGGTGGGAGCGGCTCGTCGGCGGCGTCGGGGGCCGGAGCGGCCGTCAAGGTGAGGCGCACGCTGCCGGAGGTCTGGCGGTATGCAGGGTCGGCGAGTCCGGCGATGCGCATCTCGTCGAAGATGCGTCGGATGCCCTCGCCCAGTTCTTGGCCGAAGGCGAACTCGGAGCAGACCCGTGCGATGCGTGGGTTGCGGGCGAACCGGACGACGTCGGAGGGTTCGGCGATGTCGGAGATGCCCGGAAACCGGCCGGGACTCTCGATCTCCATCCGGTCATCGAAGATCTCCACCCGGATGTGATCGCCGCTGATGCTGTACGAGCGGTGGACCGCTGCGTTGACGACGCCCTCGAACCACGCGTCGGTGGGGATGATGGCGACGTCGTCGAAGCGGCCGTCGGGCCCGAGTGCCCGACGGGTTGGTGTGTGGAGAGTGATCTCGTTGCGAGCCTGCTCGAGTTGTCGTGGGATGGGTCCCTCGATGCGCCGGTCGTGGATGAGCTGCTGTCGCGAGCCCGTTCCGCGTTCGCTTCCTCGGTAGCGGAGGACGCGGATGCAAGCTGCGGGGAACCACTGTTGTGGCTCGGGATGGAACAACAGTGCGGCTGCGACGGTGACCTCGTCGGTGGGGGTGACCAGGCCGCGTGCCGTGAGGAGTCGGCCGGGCTCGGGGTGGCCGAGTATCCGGGAGTACTCCTCGGTCAGGTCGCTGTCGAGGTGGGCCGGTGTCGCATCGTGGACGGTCGTGGTCTCGTAGGAGGACTGGCCTTTGTCGAAGAGCAACTCTTGGCGTTGGGTGAAGCCGAGCTTTCGGTTCTCGTCGCCGATTCGGAGGTAGACCTCGTCCTTGCGATTCGAATGGACGAGATCGCTCGGAGCAACGGTGACGACGGCGACTCGGTTCGCAGCGCCGGCCGAGTCGGTGCAGTCTGCGAGTCGCACCGATGCCCGAGCGGGCGGCGTCGTGAAGTCGATCGCAGCTTGTTGCCACCCGGAGATCTGATCGGCAGTGGCTGCGTCGATGCCTTCGACCGTGTCGTTCCAGATGCCGACGACGATGGCGCCGCCTTCTGCGTTGGCGAAGCCGATGATGGCGTCAGCCAGGTCTTTCGGCGAGATGCGAGCGCTCTTGCGGTCGAACCACTGATTCTCGGGCAGCCCGAGCAGCGCGGCGCTGCGTTCGTCGATGGGCAGAGCGAGTGCATCGTCGATTGCGGTGGGCGACACGGCGCTGGTCTCCGGCTACTCAGCTGTACTCTACTCTAAACAGTTTAGAGTAGAGTACAGTGGCCGACGCGGGCCACAGCGAGACCGCATGGGTTCAGGCGGTCTTCATGAGCTTGCGGTGGAGCTTGTCGAAGATGTCGGCCAGTTCGGTGCCGCGGAAGCCGTAGCTGTGGATGGGGCGGCGGTCGCCGGCGGCCTGGTTGAGCAGGACCCGTTGGGGGATGGTGGGTTTCCACACCGAGCGGCGCCCGACGATGCGGCTGAGCTCGTCGTATTGCTTGTCGGCTTCGGTGGACCACACCGGCATGCGGTTGACGATGACGCCGGCGAGATCGATGCCGGGGTTGACGCTGTGCCAGAGCTCGTCGACGAGGTCGGCGGTGGGTTCGATGGCGCTGATGCCCAGCGCCGACGGTTCGGTGACGAGCAGCGCTCGGTCGGCAGCGGCGAGGGCGTTGACGGCGAGGTCGTTGAGTGTCGGCGGGGCGTCGATGAGCACCAGGGGGTAGGCGTCGGCGACGCCCTTGAGGGCCCGGGCCAACTTGAGGCGGCGCACCTTGGCGTTGCCGGTGGCCTCCCAGGCGCGCAGGTCCCGCGCTGCGGGCATGACGTGGACGTGGTCGGCCCAGGTGCTGACGAGGAGCTCGTCGCGGGCGCCGCCGGGTTTGGGGGCGTCGAGGGCGCGGACCATGGCGCCGGCGGCCTGGTCGGCTTCGATGCCCAGCCAGTGGGTGGCCGAGCCCTGGGGGTCCATGTCGACGACGAGGACGTGGCGGCCGGTGGCCATGGCGGCCGAGGCCAGGCCCAGGGTGACGGTGGTCTTGCCGGCTCCGCCCTTTTCGGTGATGACGGTCGTGGTCAGCGCCATGGCGACCATGCTTCCACACCGGTGTGACACCGCGGCCGACGGTCCGGTGCAGTGGGTGACGGCGGGCGGCCGATGGCGCTGGGCGTCTGCGTCCTGGTCCGGCGGGCGGTCGACGTTTGGCCGGGGGCTGTCCGGGCGCGGTCGCCGCGTCGAGGGTGGTGGGCGCTCGACCCGGGCACTTCCGTCGGGCCCAGTGCGGCGGTACGATCGGGGTCTTGCCGCTCGGAGGATCGGCGAGCAGTGCTTCCTCCCTCGCATCAACGCACCGTATGTGGAGGAAGTACCGGCGATGAGTATCGACGAGCGTTCGAGGCGAGAGCTGTACGAAGCACTCGCCGCAACGATGGGCGACGGCCCGGCGACGAGTTTGATGGACATGCTTCCCCGAGATCCGGCATCGGAGTTGGTGACCAGGACCGACATGGCCGCCATGACGATGACCCTGCGTGGCGAGATGGCGGAGCTGCGGGGCGAACTCAAGGCCGAGATGTCGGACCTGCGCAGCGAACTGCGCGGCGACATGGCGGCGCTGCGCACAGAGCTGAAGGGCGACATGGCCGCGCTGCGCACCGAACTCAAGGACGAAATGACTGCGCTGCGAGCGGACTTCGGCACGTTGCGGGGCGAGTTCGGCACCTTGCAGGGGGAGTTCGGCACGTTGCGGGGCGAGTTCGGCACCTTGCAGGGGGAGTTCGGCACGTTGCGGGGCGAGTTCGGCACCTTGAAAGGCGACTTCGGCGAGCTGCGTGGCGAGTTCGGTGAGCTGCGCGGCGAGTTCGGCGAGCTGCGTGGCGAGTTGGTCGCCATGGAGGGTCGGCTCGAGAACAGGATGGCTCGGCAGACCTACGTGATGATGGCCACCATGATCGGCACCGTCGTCGCCCTCGTCGGCTACTTCTCGGCGTTCGGCTGAGGCTTCGAGCATCGGCTCGATCCACAGGGCGCCGACGCCCCGGGCGGCCGATCACGCATCGGGTCGGGGCACGAACGTCAACTCGACGCTCTCGCCCGACAGCAGCAGCTGTTCGCGATTTCGCTCGAGCACATCGATGCGCTCCAGGGCTCCCAGGAACGCGTCCTCGAGTTCGGCAACGAGGTCATCGCAGTCTTCCTCGGTGCCGGCGACCGTGAAGAACGCCACTGCGTTGCCGTCGACGGAGACATCGGCCTCGTAGTTGTTGCAGCCCGTCGACCAGAGCGCCGCATCACCCGAAGCTGACAGTGTCAACGGATTCGAATCGACGAGGACCAGGCTCGATCCGTCCGCCGATCCCGATGTCAGCACCCAGGTGGGCATCCCCCAACGCGTCACGGGCCGGAGAGTCCGACCCGCACCCGCCCATCATCAGCAGCGCCACCGCAGCCAACGCTGCTCTCTCGACATACGCCATGATCTCGACCGTCCCCTGTGCCGATCGCGCGGGTCCCTGGCGCGAATTCCGGTGCCTCGACGTCGCTCGCTCGATGCGATCTCGTGATGCCGTCGACCCGCCGAGCGTTCACGGTAGCCCGGGGCGGGTCGGCCGGATCCACCTTCGAGACACCACACCCGCCGTCGTGTCGACGAGCGCGGCGGACGGTCGCAAGGATCCCGTTCGCTGCGACCGGATCGGGTCGATGCGGTCGCCACAGGCGGCGGCGTCGGCCCGCGTCGGCTCTGAATGGTGGCTCGGCAGCTGTGGGGGGTGAGCCCGGATCAGCGCTTGGGCTTGATGGGCTTGGTGTCGCCGACGGGCTTGTCGCCGACGGGCTTGTCGCAGTCGACCGGCTTGGTGTCCTTGGCCGGCTTGGTGTCCTTGGCCGGTTTGGTGTCCTTGGCCGGTTTGGTGTCCTTGGCCGGCTTGTCGGCGTCGAGCTTCTTGCCGTCGTCGGTGGGCTTGTTGGTGTCGTCGACGGGCTTGTCGCAGTCGGCGGGCTTGTGGGGCTTGGGCAGGGGGTCGACGCCGCAGTGTTCGGCGATGGCGTCGTAGCGGTCGTGGACCTTGGCGACGCGCTGTTCGAGGCGGTCGACCTTGGCGGTCATGCGAGCGATGCGGCGTTCCCAGCGTTCGGCGCGTTCGGGTCGTGCCTCGGAGCGGGCTTCGAAGCGGTCGATGCGCTTTTCGACGCGTTCGATCTTGGTGGTGATCTTGTCGAGGCGGTTGACGGACCGCGTCTCGATGCGTTCGATCTTCTCGCAGTGCGCGTCGGTCGGCTGGTGGGTGGGTTTGTCGACGGGCTTGTCGTGGGGTTTGTCGACGAGCGCGGCGGCGGGGGCGACGGAGCCGACGAGGAGGCCGGCGGCGAGGCCGGCTCCGGCGATGAGGCGGCGGGTGCGTGAGGGCATGGGTGGTCTCCAACGGGTGTGGCGTGGCGGGTGCGTCGCAGGATCGATCGGACGTCGGGCGGCAGCGCTGGAGCGCGTGGGGACGAACGGCCCCGGTCCCGGGTCCTGGGTGAAATCACCCCCAGGGTGTCGGGCCTGCTCGTCGGGATGGGGGTGCGGCGGCCCGACAGCGATGCTGCGCACGCGCAGAGGCCCCGACCTGGGTCGGGGCCTGTGGGGCGGTCGAGGCGGTCGTGCCGTCGGGTCGGGGGTCGACGCAGCGTTCTTCGTGCTGTTGGCCTCGAGCGGCGGGTGCGGGCGCTCGTGGCGGCGGCAGCGTGGGGTGCCCGGGTGAGGCGGTCGGGTGGTGTCGACCGCATCGGGGGTCAGGCCCGGCATCCCGCTCTCTCGACGCACGCCTGGGGCGAAGCGGTGCGGAGAAAGCGGGAAGCGGGGTCTGACCCCGGCGGTGCGGGCGCCGTCAGGCGGCGCCGCGGCCGCAGCCGGGGCTGCGGGGTCTTGCGGTGCAGGGCCGGGGCCGACCCGAGCCGGCTGCGCTCCCGATCGTCAGCGATGCGGGAGTGTCGCGGGCTGGGTGGTTGCCCGGCTGCTGCGGGAGGGTCAGAGCTCGGAGGGGGCGTCGGGGTCGACGGTGTCGTCGACGGGGGTGTCGGGGTCGACGGCGGGTTCGTCGTCGGTGGGCGGGGCGAGGGGGTCGACGCCGCAGTGTTCGGCGATGGCGTCGTAGCGGCCGGTGATCCGGTCGATGCGGCCCTCGAGGCGGTCGACCTTGGCGGTCATGCGGGTGATGCGGCGTTCCCAGCGTTCGGCGCGTTCGGGGCGGGCCTCGGAGCGGGCTTCGAAGCGTGCGATGCGGGTCTCGACGCGGTCGATGCGGGTCGAGATCCTGTCGATCCGGTCGAGGGCGCGTTCTTCGATGCGTTCGATCCTCTCGCAGTGCTCGTCGGCGGGTTCACCGGGTAGGGCTGCGGCGGGGGCGATGGATCCGACGAGCAGGCCGGCGGCGAGGCCGGTCCCGGCGATGAGGCGACGGGTGCGTGAGGGCATGGAGGCTCCAGGGTCTGGGGAAGGGTGGCTGCGTCGGGGTTCGCATCGGCGCCGATCGAGGGAGCTGAAGCCCATGGGTCCGAACGACCCCCGCCCCAGGTCCTGGGTGAATTCACCCGACCCCCCCGGCGACGGAGCGTGTGGCCCCGAGCGCGGGCGGAGCGCCCGGGAGGCAGCGGGCGTGTGGGCCGAGCGCCAAGGGGTCAAGTCTCGTTTCTCACCTTCTCCGAGCCGCCGAGGTTGGAGGCAACAAGCCGAGCGAAGGTGAGAAACGAGCCTTGACCCCAGCGTTTCGAAGAGCCGAGAGCCCCGCCGACCACCCGCGCCACGAGACGAGCGAGAAGAGCCAGAGAAGCAAGAAGACAACCGGTCAGCGGGCCCCGTGCCGGTAGGTGATGGACATGCGGGGCCCGGCGTGGGCGACCTTGGGGACGGCGTGTTCCCAGTCGTGTTGGCAGCGGCCGCCCATGACGAACAGGTCGCCGTGGCCGAGGCTCCAGCTGCGGCCGGGTCCGCCGCCTCGGGGGCGGATGCGCAGGGGTCGGGGTTGGCCGACGCTGATGATGGCGACGATGGGGTCGACGACGTGGTGGCGGTGGCGGTCGCCGTGCCAGGCGACGCTGTCGTTGCCGTCGCGGTAGAGGTTGAAGCCGATGGCGTCGAAGGGTTTGCCGTAGCGGCGTCCGAGGACGCGGCGGATGTCGCCGAGGACGGGTAGGGGGACGGGGTCGGTGCCGAAGGCGTGCCACCAATAGGTGAGGCGCGGTTCGTCGACGCGCCGGTCGTACATGGCGATGTCGGTGCGTTGGCGCCAGGGGAGTGTGGTGACGAGTTGGTCGAACACGGTGTCGGCGCCGCGTAGCCATCCGGGGCTGTGGTCGATCCAGGACCGCTCGTCGAGCTGGATGCGCGAGATACGTGCGTCGCCGTCGGCAGGCACCGACGCCGCATCTCCGGCCAGCAACGACCCCTGGTAGAACACCCGTTCGATGCTATCAACAATGCAGCCCCAGGCAAGCCGCAAGGAGAGGAGAGAAGGAGCAGGCGGAGTTGGAAGGTGGAGCCAGCGGCGAGGCAGGGCGGCGAGGCAGGGGGGCCGAGGGCGGCGTCGGTGGAAGTGGAGGCAGCGAGACGTGGTGGGTCAGGGGTCAAGCCTCGTTTCTCACCATCTCCGAGCCGCCGAGGCCGGAGGCAGCAAGCCGAGCGATGGTGAGAAACGAGCCTTGACCCCAGCGGTTCGAGAGCGTCCGGAACCGCAGACCAAGGTCGGCCACAGGACGGACCACCGAGATCCAGACAACCCACAACCGCCCTCCGTGGCCCAGCGACCTGCCCCCGTGGCCGTCCGGTCGTGCGGCCGGACGTGAACCCCGGGCCGCGGTGGCTTCAGTGGGGGTTTTCGGCCATTCTGTGTGCTGTAGCGGCCGGTGCCTGTCGGCGCCGGCCTTCGTCATCGGGGCCGTCGACCGACCGGTGACAACCGGCGATCAGAGGGAGCGGGTCTTCATGCCATCCAGGTTCGGGTCTCTTTCGTTGCCTCTGTGGGTCGGGCCCGCTGCTGCCGTCGTCGCAACGCTTGCGGTCGGGGCGTTGGCGTTCATGACGCTCTTCGGTGGCGACGATGGCGACGTGGTGGTGGTCGGCAGTCCCGACAATGGTGGGATCGAGAACCCGCTGGCCGGCGCCGGCATCGCCGGCGACGGAATCGCCGACGATCCGGCCGTCGACGGTGCCGCCGAAGAGCCCATCGGCGCCGCCGATCCCGAAGACGAAGCCGGGGCGCAAGAGCCGGGCGACGCCGGTGACGATGCCGCGGCGGGCTCCGAGGACGACGCCGAGGCCGACGAGCCCGAGGTCCCGGAGGTCGACACGACCATCTCGGAGAATCCGTTGACGATCGCGCTGATGGTGTCGAATGCCGAGGAGTTGACGCCCCAGGAGGTGTCGTTGACCGGGATGCTCGAGGGCAATGGCCACACGGTCCGGCCGTTCACGGTGACGGCCGAGCCGATCGTCAACGCGGTGAACAACCCGAGGATCGACGTGTTGTTGTTCTCGCCGTCGTTCGAGTTCTCGCTGCTGTACTACCCGTCGGCTCCGAACTCGCTGCCGATGCTCGACATGGCGCGGTACTCCTGGTATCGCCGGTACATGGTGCCGTGGGGCGACGAGGTCGTGGGGCGGCGGTTCTCGGGTCGGGGCGAGACGACGGTGATGGCGTACTACGAGGACGATGGAGTCATCGATTGGGAGGGCCAGGAGGTCGGCCCGGTCCAGTTGTTGACGGGCGAGCGCTTCTCGGGGGAGGCCCCGATGAAGGAGGCCATGGATCATTCGACCAATGGGGCGGCGCAGTATTTCCTGCGTCACGTGACCGACAACGAGGGCGAGTCGACGTTGGGTGTGTACGTGCCGGCGGGTTCGACGATCACGCTGCCGGCGCCCACGCTGGCCGAGGAGCAGCGTTTCACGTCGGTGGCCCCGTGGATCGGCCTGTTGTTGTTCACCGACGATCCCGGCGACGGCAATCAGTACCTCGAGATGACCCCGGCCGGCGAGAACCTGATCGAAGCCTCCCTCCAGCACCTCGTTGGCGGCTGAGAGCGAGAGACGGAGCTGGGGCTGGGAGGCCGAAGGACGAGGCGGGGAAGGGGTCAAGTCCTACTTCTCCACTTCTCCGAGCCGGTTGCCTGGGCTGTCGCCGACGCCGAGAAGTGGAGAAGTAGGACTTGACCCCAGCGTTTCAAGCCCCCGAGGAACGCGAGACGACAAGTCCGGCAACGCCCCGGACAGCGCAGCAAGAGTTGTGCCACGATCTCCCCCATGCCCACCACCCAGGCCCCTGACGGTACCGAGCTCTTCTTCACCGAGGCGGGCGATGGCCCGCCGGTGGTGTTGGTGCACGGCATCACCGAGAGCCACGAGAGCTGGCAGCCGGTGATCGATCGCCTGGCTGCGACGCATCGGGTGATCGCCATGGATCTGCGGGGCCACGGCCGGTCGGCACATGCGGCCTCCTACGACCTGGCCTCGATGGCCGGCGACGTCATCGCGGTGGCGCAGGCGGCCGGTGCTGACCAGCCGCATCTGGTGGGTCATTCCCTCGGTGGTGCGGTGGTGTCGGCGGTGGGTGCCACTGGCATGGCCACGAGTGTGACGGCTGTGGATCAGTCGCTCGATCTGGCGGCGTTCAAGGCGGCGCTGTTGGAGGTCGAGTCGATGCTGCGTGACCCCGAGACGTTCCCGCTGGTCATCGCCGGCCTGTTCGATCAGATGGCCGGCACGATGCTCGATCCCGACGAGCGGTCCCGCATCGATGCCCTGCGCCGCCCCGATCAGTCGGTGGCGTTGGGGGTGTGGGGTCTGCTGCTCGAACAGAACGAGGAAGAGGTCGCGGCGACGGTCGACGCAGCCCTGGCGGGCTACGCGACGCCGTACCTGGCCCTGTTCGGCATCGACCCCGGCGACGGCTACGAGGCCTGGCTACAGGAACGCATCGACGGCGCAGTAGTAGAGGTATGGCCCGAGCACGGCCACTACCCCCACCTGGTCGACCCCGACCGCTTCGTGGAGCGCCTGCAACGCATGTGACGGATTGGCGCACGCTCGAACGTGTGCCGGATCGTCGCGAATCTCCCCGTCGGGGCGCCGCCCGCCACGACGGCCCGATCGCAAGATGTGGCGTCGCGGCCGAGTGCCGTGACCGCTGTCGAACACGCTCTGGTCCGTATGGCCCATTGACTGGTCGGCGGTCTGAGCCGATGGTCCTGATCTGCTGGCTTCGAGCAGGCCTTACGTGCACCCTGACTGCCGCAGCGGCGGGTGCGTCTCGTTCACGCTCGTCGCCATAGGGGCTGTTGACAGAGCGTCGGGAGCCGCCGATCTAGGAAGCGGTTCGGGATGTCATCCAGGTTTGGGTCTCTTTCGGCAGAGCGCTGGACGTGGCGCGTCACCGTCGTCGCCTTGCTCGCAGGCTTGCTGGCGTTGGCCCCCAGTGCCGGCGAACAGAGCCGCAGCGAAGTGGAGGACCGGGCCGTCGAGGAGATGGGCGGCCCTCTGGTCCCCACCGCCCCCGGCGACCCCGAGGAAGTGGGTCCCTGGTCGATAGCGCTCATGGTGGCCAATGCGGGCTCACTCACGCCCCAAGAGCGTTCGTTGCGCGGCATGCTCGAGGGCAACGGCCACACGGTCACGCCGTTCACGGTGACGGCGGAGCCGATCGTGAATGCCGTGAACAACCCGACGATCGACCTGTTGTTGTTCTCGCCGTCGTTCGCGTTCTCGATGCTCTATCACCCGGCGCAGCCCGACTCGCTGCCGATGCTCGACATGACGAAGTACTCCTGGTATCGCCGGTACGTCCTTCCCTCGAACAACGAGATCGCAGGGCCGAGGTTCTCGGGCGTTGGTGAGACCTCGACGCAGATCTTCTACGAGGACGACAGTGTCATCGCGTGGGAGGGCCAGGGAGTCGGTCCCGTGCAGATGCTGACGTCGCCCCGCTTTGCGGGCGAAGCGCCGATGCGCGCTGCCATGGACCATGCGACGGATGGGGCCGCGCAGTACTTCCTACGCCAGATGTCCGACACCGGCGCTGAGTCGGCCCTGGGCGTGTACGTGCCGCCCGGCTCCACCATCACGGAGCCGGCCTCGACGCCTGCGGGCGAACAGCAGCGGACAGCGGTGGCGCCGTGGATCGGGCTTCTCGTGTTCGTCGACGACTGGGGCGACGGCAATCAGTACTCGCAGCTGACGCCCGCAGGCAGAGGCCTCTTCGAAGCAGCCATGCACCGCCTGATGAACCCGCTCACTTCTAGCTGTTCGGGTGGGTTGTCGGGGGAGGCTGAGGATGGTGTGTTGGCTGGTTCGTTCGCGGTGGTGGCTGATCCGGGCGCGAGTGGCGGTGCGGCTGTTGGGGCTCCTGAGGGTTCTGGGAATTCTGGGCCGGGTTCGGCGAGCTATGTGGATGTTTGTCTCACTGTCATCGAGGCGGGGAGCTACCGCCTCAACGCGACCACGCTGGGGAGCGGCTTCACGTCGGACTCGTTTTGGGTTGGTGGGCCGCCCGACCACGCAACAGCACCGGCACTGTTCCATACCGGAATCAGTTCCAGTTACCGGACCGGACCGGTGACCGACATCTTCGAACCGGTCTCCTACTCCCTTGAACCCGGCGATCACATCTTCCGGATCGCGCTCCGAGAGGACGGCACCCTGCTGGACAACCTCGCCCTCGAGCAGGCCCTTTAGGCAGGCCCAGAGGGTCAGGCATCTCAGCGAGAAACTCCGGGGAGGTTCACGTGAGCGTGGGCTCGGGTCGGGCTACGTCACGCCTTCGTTGCGCAGCACAGCCGGGATGGTGCGGGCTATCAGCGAGAGATCGCCGCGCAGGGTCCATTCGTCGGCGTAGCGGGCGTCGAGTTCGGCACGCTCGGGGAAGCGGATGTTGTTGCGGCCTTCGACCTGCCACCGCCCGGTGACGCCGGGGAACACGGCCATGTAGGCCTCGACCCAGGGTCCGTAGAGATCGAGCTCGTCTCGCAGGACGGGCCGGGGGCCGACGAGGCTCATCTCGCCGTGGAGCACGTTGACGAGCTGGGGGAGTTCGTCGAGGCTGCTGCGGCGGAGGAACCGGCCGATTCGTGTGATGCGGGGGTCTTCTTCGATCGAGAGCTTGAAGTCGTTGGCCTTGTACCTGGCGTACAGCTCGGGATCGGCGAGGAGCCGCTCCTCGGAGTCCAAGCGCATCGTGCGAAACTTCAGGACCTGGAACTGCGACCCGTGGCGTCCCATGCGCCACTGCCTGAACAGGATCGGGCCCCTACTGGTGAGCCGCACTGCCAGGGCGATGCACAGCATGACCGGGGCCAGGGCGATGAGCCCGGCGAGCGCCAGCCCGTAGTCGATGCCCCGCTTCAGAAGTAGTCGTGGCCCCCGGTACCGGAACCTCGCCGGTGGCTGCCACCCATTGCCGACCACCCGGATGTATGGGGGATGGTTGTAGGTGGGGTTCTCCCGGAGACTGACTGTCGCCACCAGCCCCGTGAGGTCGAGCTCGTCGTCCGCCGTGCGCGAAGGCACGACGGCACGCATGACTCCCGCTGTCTCGCTCAAGATTCCCGCCCTGGTCGCCCTGAATGTGTTGCGAACCGACACTACGGCACAGCGCAGGGCTGGGCAACGATCGCTTTCTCGTCGGTCTGCGGGGCGGAGAAGCGCTCCCTCGACGGGGTGGCTGGCACGCAAGACGAACGGGCTCCCCAGGGCCGGATGGCCCCCCTCTCTCGTGCGCTTGGGCAAATGAGAGTGGTGCGACGCTGGTCGCCGCTCGTGTACGGTTACGCCCGGTGCGAAGCGACCCCCCTCGCGTTGCACCACGGCGGACCTTGTGGCGACTGCTCGCGGTTTGGGCAGAAGGGTGGTGGGGCGAAATGAGGCGATTGAAGTTGAGACCTCCGGAGGCATTGCAGCGGGCGACTCCCTATCGAAGGGTCGGGTTGCTCGCACTCGACGTCGGAGCCTGGGCCCTAGCGCTGGGTCCGGCGACGATGATTCGCCTCCAGATGACCGACGGTTCGGTTCGCTATCTGCCTTTGCTGATGCTGATCCTCAGTGCAGGCCTTGTGCAGGCGCTGGTCGTCATGTCCCCCCGCTTCGACCTCCATCGTTTCCGGATCGGTTCCACCGGCGATGCCGTCAATGTCGTCATGACCTGGGCGGCGGTCACGCCGATCGTCGGTCTACTCAACTACTTCGCCTTCGGGCGCCCCGTGACAACGCTCGCGTTCATCGCTGCGGTGCCGCTGGTGATCTTGCTGATGCTCGGCGTCCGGCTGCTCTGGGCAGTGGGGCAGGAGTTCCAGATGCGGGCCGAGGAGGCCGATCGGCGCCGTGTTCTGGTGTTTGGTGCCGGCGAGGGTGCCGAGCAGATCATCCGCTCGATGCGTCGCGACCCGCAGTGCGGTTTCGTGCCGGTGGGGATGCTGGACGATCGTCCGGAGCGCCGGCGTCGCAGCTACCACGGTGTCAGCGTCATGGGGACTCGCTCGGATCTCGAGCGGGTGGCGAAAGAGCTCGACGCCGAGGTGTTGCTCATTGCGATCCCGTCCGCGAACTCCACGCTCATTCGCCATCTCAGCGACGAGGGCCGTGCCGCTGGTCTCGAGATCCGGGTTCTGCCGCCGACGTCCGAGCTGCTCGGCATGCTGCAGGTCGACGACATCCGCGAGCCGACCGAGGCCGATCTGTTGGGTCGCGACGAGGTCGAGGTCGACCTCGAAGCCATCTCGCACTACATCACCGGCAAGCGTGTCCTGGTAACCGGCGCCGGCGGATCGATCGGCTCCGAGCTGTGCCGCCAGCTGTATCGCCTGGCGCCGTCTGAGTTGATGATGCTCGACCGTGACGAATCGGCGCTGCACAGCCTCCAGCTGTCGATCGAGGGCCGGGCGCTGCTCGACACGCCCGAGCTGATCGTGGCCGACATCCGCGATGCCGATCGGATGGACGAGATCTTCGGCGACCGCCGGCCCGAGGTCGTCTTCCATGCGGCAGCGCTGAAGCACTTGACGCTGCTCGAGAACCACCCGGCCGAGGGTGTCAAGACCAACGTCCACGGCACGAACAACCTGCTCGAGGCTGCGCGCCGCCACGGCGTCGCCCGTTTCGTCAATGTCAGTACCGACAAGGCAGCCGACCCGACCAGCGTCCTCGGGGCGACCAAGTTGGTCGCCGAGCGGCTGACGTCTCGCATGGCGCAACGCACGGGCCTGCCATACGTCTCGGTGCGCTTCGGCAACGTGTTGGGCAGCCGAGGATCGGTTCTGCCGACGTTCAAGAGCCAGATCGCACACGGTGGGCCGCTCACCGTCACCCATCCCGACGTCACCCGCTACTTCATGACCATTCCCGAGGCCGTCCGCTTGGTGCTCCAGGCCGGTGCAATCGGCGAGCCCGGCGAGATCATGATCCTCGACATGGGCGATCCGGTGCGGATCGCCGACCTGGCTGAGCAGCTCATCCGCCTCTCGGGCAAGAACATCGAGATCACCTACACAGGGCTGCGCCCGGGCGAGAAGCTCGACGAGATCCTCATCGCCGCTGACGAGGTTGGCGTCGTCCGGAGCCATGCTCGCGTGACCCACACCCCAGGTAAGGTCGACCTGCCTGCCATCTGCGATGGCGCTGTAGCGGGGTCGCCGCTGGCGTGCGTTCAGAGCTTGGTGTCGGGCGCCCTCGAGACGTCCTGACCGATCGGCGGGACAAATGACTTGCTTGACGAAGCCTCGACGCTGCGCGCTCAATGAGCTCGGCGCTGTGCGGGCTGCTGCCGGGATCTGAGAAGACGCAGAGCGAAGGAACACCATGGCAACTCCGAAGTCGGTGCTGATCACCGGCGGCACCGGTTCATTCGGCCACAAGATGGCGCGACGTCTCCTCGACAGCGGGTACGAGCACATCCGCATCTTCAGCCGCGACGAGGCGAAACAGCACCAGATGAGGGTGGACTTCAGCGATTCGCGGCTCGAGTTCCACGTCGGCGACGTTCGCGAGCGCCAGAGCGTCGATGCCGCCATGGCGGGGATCGACCTGGTGTTCCACGCAGCAGCGTTGAAGCAGGTGCCATCGTGCGAGTTCTTCCCCTTGCAGGCCGTGCTTACCAACGTGCTCGGCAGCGCGAACGTCGTCGAGTCAGCGCAACGTGCCGGCGTGGAGACGGTGGTCTGTCTGAGTACCGACAAGGCCGTGATGCCGGTCAACGCAATGGGGATGACCAAGGCGCTGATGGAGAAAGTGGCCCAGGCACTGTCGCGTCGGTCCGACACTGACACCGTGGTGTGCTCGGTGCGTTACGGCAACGTCATGTACTCCCGTGGCTCGGTCATTCCGCTGTTCGTGCAGCAGATCCGGGAGGGCAAACCCCTGACAGTCACCGATCCCGACATGACGCGCTTCCTGCTGCCCCTCGAGGTAGCGGTGGAGCTGGTCGAGTATGCCTTCACCCACGCTCGGCAGGGCGACACGTTCATCCGCAAGGCACCGGCGGCGACGATCGGCGTTCTCGCCGAAGCCGTATGCCAACTCATGGGAGCGGACAACCCGATCGAAAAGATCGGCGTCCGCCACGGCGAAAAGCTCTACGAGACGCTTGCTACGCAGGAGGAACTCCGCCACGCGGAAGATCTCGGCGAGTACTGGCGCCTGCAGATGGACGACCGCGGACTGGACTACGACCAATTCTTCTCCGAGGGGGAGGCGGTGCCGCTCTCGGAACTAGAGGACTACCACAGCCACAACACCGAGCGGCTCGATCTCGAGGCCACCAAGGAGCTCCTCATGTGCCTGCCTGAGGTGCGTGAGGCCATCGCTTTGAGCGAAAAATCATGAGCAGCACCCGAGATGCCGTTCAGCGTGCTGAATCGAGCCCACTCAATCGTCGGGCCTCGCTATCGAAGAAGAGGGCATACGTATGAAGGTCATGACGATCCTTGGTACTAGGCCGGAAATCATCCGGTTGAGTCGCATTATGGCGAGGCTAGATACCACGCGAGGAATCGAACATGTGATGGTTCATACTGGTCAGAACTACGACTACGAGCTAAACGATATCTTCTTTGAAGATCTGGGCGTTCGCGCCCCTGATTACTTCCTCAATGTTAGTCGCGAGAGCGTTGGAAAGGCATATGGCGACATCCTCGCAAAGTGCGAGGACGTGATGCTCGCCGAGCGACCCGACGCGGTCCTAATTCTAGGCGACACCAACTCCGCAATCGCCACGATTATCGCTAAGCGGATGCACATACCGACGTTCCACATGGAAGCAGGGAACCGCAGCTTCGACCATAACGTTCCCGAAGAGGTCAATCGGCGAATAGTAGATCACACGGCTGACTTCAATCTTGTCTACAGTGAGCACGCGCGGCGCAACCTCCTTGCGGAGGGACTACCGGCCCGACACATCTATCTCACGGGCTCTCCCATGAAGGAGGTGCTTGATCACCAGATGCCGAAGATCCGCGTTTCGACTGCAACCTCTGACCTCGGGATGCAGGCAGGAGACTTCCTTCTCTTCTCCTTTCATAGGGAGGAAAACGTCGATTCTTCAGTTCGTCTTACGAGCCTAATCAATGGTGTACAGGCACTCCAGGGTGAGCTGAATATCCCGGCTTTGGTGTCGCTCCATCCGCGCACGAAAAAGCGAATCGACCACCTGGGCATCGCTGATATGGCGGGCGTGATATTTCACTCCCCATTCGGATTTAGCGACTACTGTCGGCTGCAGCTCGATGCGCGCTGCGTCCTGTCCGATTCGGGCACGATCGCAGAGGAGTCCGCGATACTGGGATTTCCTGCGGTCACTATACGGGATAGTATTGAACGGCCAGAAGCACTTGACGCAGGTAGCATTCAGTTGGCGGGTATTGAGCCCGTAGGAATCCTTCGGTCCGTTGAGCTCGCAAGCATTCCAAGCGAAACTGTTCCGCCTGAGTACATGGTGTCAGATGCATCCGTGCGTGTGACGCGTCTTATTTCGGGTCTGACTGGACAGGCTGCTCGATGGTCTGGGGTTAGGACCACTCCTTGAGGACGACCAAGCGGCGCCTAACGTATACGTCGAAGGACACACCTCCGCGGGGGCGCAGCAGGTGAGGCGAGTTGCGCCGCCAGGGCTAGCGGCGAGCGTTAGCGGTGTAGCCCTTCTCGATCCAGAGCTGACACGCAGTAGCGTCGGTAACGTTCTACGCGTACCGCTTGAGCGCATAAGTAGCCTTGAGCTGAGCGGTCTCGACCGAATGGACCTCTTGCTTGCACGTGCGCACAGGATCCTTCCACTTATCCATGAAGGCTGGGTGGTGGCTGAGGTTCGTGAATGGCTCAGCGACGCGAAGCAGTCGATCGCCGTGATCCAGTTGGCGCTTGAGCGAGAGCTGCTTAGGGTGATCGAAACGCTCGCTGAGTGTGCGATCGAGGCGCGTGTTCTTAAGGGACTTGCGACCGGGTTGCTCGACTACCCTGATCCGTCAATGCGACAGACGGGAGACGTGGACGTGCTCGTGCAACCACACGATCTACTCCGGTCGGAATTGGCGCTAAAGAGCGCTGGCTACATGCCGCTTGCCGGGTCGAACGCCATCGATCCGCGGCTGGTGTCAGGCTTCACCCTCCTCAGCCCATCTGGAGTTGAGGTCGACATTCATGCTGCACTCAGTCGATATCACCCGTGCACAGCCTCGGTGGAACTATTTGGCAGCGGCGAGCGATTGCCGTCCGGCGCGATCGCGCTCTCGCCCGAGCATCGTCTGATCCATGCGGCTGGCCACCTCGTCTGGTCGCCACCGGGTAGCAGGCGAGCGTCAGGACTGCTCGATATCAGTCGTATCCTCGATACGAGGGACTTGAACATGGAGCAACTTGCAGCTGATGCATATGCTTTCGGGGTAGCTCCACTTGTGGGAATCGCTCTGCGGGTCGAGGCGCAGCTCCGCGGGCGACCAACGCCGCTCATTCGATTTGGAAGGCTACCTGTCTTGGAACACCTCGCCTTCCTCGGCGCGCATCAAAGGGTTGCTGTTGAGCATCTACTCGCACTTTCAAAGATAGCAACTTGGAGGCAGCGGCGGCAATATGCTCGGATCTTTTTGGCGCCAGGAACACGAGTAATTCGTGATAGGGGAGGCTTCTTCCGGTATTATGGTAAACTAATCTTTCGAAACAACAGCAGATGACTGCCGACGCAGCGCATGATGTGTCGCCATCGGTCGAAGGCATCGGCTCTATGAACAGGTCGATATCGAAGGCTGTACGCTCACTCTCTGCGACTAGCCTGGAGTCATTTGATCGCGTAGGACCCCATTTGGCGCGCCTGGGAGGAGCTGCGACCGCTCAGGCACTAAGCTCAGTTTCGAACATAATTCTCGTTATTGGTCTCGCACGGTATGGAGATGGGCGCTTCTCAGGCTTCGCTGGTGCATGGCTGGTAGCGCAGCTCACTCTCGTGTTCGTCAACTCTCTTGCGACGGAGCCCACGGTTGTCTCTGAGCGCAACCAAGCCGGCGGTGAATGCGCCCACGCAACCCGGGTCGTGAGGAAAGTGATCCTACTCTACGCGCCGCCAGCCGCTGTTTTCGCTGTTTTGATGCGCAGCGACAGCGTTGCACTAATCATTGCACTTGCGCTACCGCTCTTGGGTGCGGACGAGTTCCTGCGTGGACTAAGCCTAGCTCGTCGCAGAAACACGAGTCTGATTAGCGCAGAGGCCATTTGGGTCGTGTGCGCGTTGGGAGGCTTCCTGCTTGCTCCTTCCATTGGGTGGTGGACGCCTCTAGTCAGCTGGCTTTTAGGAATGATTATCCACCTAAGTGTCTTGTACGGCGATGCCCGATCGTTTGAGAGTATACGCTCAAAAAGGCCGACAGTATTCGTTTGGCACCAAGGAGCAGAGGGGTTCCTCAGTCGGGCGCCGACACTGACCGCAATGGCGATCCTTGGCCTCGCAGCTACTCCAAGTCTTGTGGCACCCATTGTTGCTGTTCGTCCGCTGCTTGGTCCTGGCTCAGTAATCGCTGGCGCCGTTGCACCACTGCTCTTGGCAAGCAAGAGCTTGGGTTCCGCAGTGCTGACATGGGCAGCCGCCGCTTTGCTCATTGCACTTAACTGTATGGTGGTTGCTCTGGACATTTTCGCAGTAGCCGAGCGTCTCCTCGGGCCGGAAGCTAAGGCGTTGCTGCCGGCTGGTCCACGCGTCGCTCTTTGCCTCGTCTTGATGCTTGACACTATCGCCCTCTTGCCTCGCGCTCGAGCGAAGTGGGACGAGGGTCTTGTCAAACGGCTTGCACGTGCGATGGGCGCGATCGCTGCAATTGGGCTTCTGGCGCCCATTGTGGCAGCATTCATATTTGGCTCCACAGGCGTCGTGTGGGCCCTAGCTCTCTATTCAACTGCGAAACTGGCGGTGGCGTTGGCCGTGGTCATTCGGCAGGGCCCAGAGTTCGCGAGATCCAGACGCTCCTTGAGTCAACGTCCGATTACCTCAGGCTATGGGAGGGCGGGGAGTCGTCAGGTGGCGACTGCAGGCCTGGTCTTTGGAACAGAGTGGCAGCATGGTGGAGAGGAGTCAAGAATAGGCACAAATCCTCGCTGGACGCGAGGGGTAATTCCATCCGATACGGGGCGGGAGTCTGCGTCATGCGGGGCTCGCTCGGGCCGGTCGGGACGCGTGCCGAGTTTCGCCGTGTCCCCAACTCGTGCCTTAGCTACTCCGGATCGAGTCCCGATTAGGCTGCCCTCCCACGAACGCCCACCGCGTAAAGGTAGCGTACCGATGTCGATTCCCTTTGCGCTCGTCGCGATATCACTACTACTAAGGATAGTGTCAGAACCCACGGCAAATGCGAGCTATCTCGTATTGGCTGTCCTGGCGGTGAAGAGTCCGAGGTGGAGTGTGCAATCCCTGGCCCTATCTTGGCTGTTTACCTCATTGAATACGGATCTGGTACCGGAAACAGACGGCGTTTTGCGCCACGTTGTTGTCTTCGCAGCTCTCGTGGGAGCTTCGCGCTTCACAGCGCAGAGATCGAGTGGCTCGGCGAATGGCCTGCAGGCCCTCCTTTTTAACCTAATGATGGGCGGCCTCGTACTGCACTCGCTGCTGCTGAGCACGGTGCCAGAGCTATCCCTCTTGCGACTCGCCTCGTGGGCGGCGGCGTTCATGTCGATCGCAACTGCCCTATCTGCAATGTCAGAGATTGAAGTCCGGAAGGTGGAGAAGTTCATCTTTGGGATGCTTACCATGGTTGCCCTGCTCAGCGTGCCCCTCCTTGGGTCCTCCGCTGGGGTGCAGGTCAACGGTACTGGCTTTCAAGGATTGCTTAATCACCCCCAAGTGTTCGGCGTCACCATGGCGCTCCTGTGCTCCTTGATTGTGGGCGTAGTGTTCGCCGGCTCAGATCGCACTTCGCTGCTCGTAGTCCTCGGTGTGGTTAGCGTCTACTTGATGATCCAGTCTGAGGCGCGCACTTCCGCTCTAGCGCTGCTTGTGGGCATTATGGCGGCAGCCTCAAGTTCGACCTTTGCGCCCACCGGCCTGCGAGGCCGCACTGCGAAGCGTTCAAAGCGCAGAGTGATTCTGCTGCTCGGCCTCTTGGTGTCGTTGATTGCCGTCGGTGCCTTTACGGGATCGCTCCGCGGACCCGTCGACTCCTTTATTGAAAAGTCTGGCCGGGCGGAGGTGGATGGTATTTCGGACGCCTTTGCGCAGTCGCGTGGGGATCTGATTGACGGAATGATACGGAACATTCGTGAGGACCCGCTCGCGGGTATCGGATTCGGCGTACCGTCTAGTCCTGATGAGGTGGAGATCGCGAGGGACCCTATCTTCAATTTGCCGGTGGGCGCTCCGACGGAAAAGGGAGTATTGCCTGTGATGATAGTTGAGGAGGTGGGCGTCCCACTATCTGTCTTCATCTTCATCTGGCTGCTCTCACTACTTGCTATCGCTGGCAGGAACGGTCCCGCACAACTGGCGGTTTGCTTGACTGTTATTGCTGCGAACCTTGGCGAGGCGATGCTCTTTTCGCCAGGCGGGAACGGGATGCTCGCGATTCTGTTGATCGTATGGGCGTCGAGATCGGGGTCGTCAAGTCGTCATCGTCCATATAACGGCGCGCAGCGTGAACCAAACGCTGTGGCAGGGGCCGAAACCAGATAGAGCGGGTTAAGGCCAATACCGTTCAGTTAGAACTGCATGGGTGTAGTTTGGGTGGATGCCGCGTGCTGGATGGGTGAAGCCTGAGTCGGAGCGTCGTCTGTCGGATCTTGTGTCGGTTGGGTTGTTGACCCGGGTGTTTCCGCCTGGGGTGG
>JBKAGO010000054.1:0-62747 GCA_046290435.1 Acidimicrobiales bacterium | reverse complement strand
GCGGTATCGCCCCAGCGGTATCGCCCCAGCGGTATCGCCCCAGCGGTATCGCCCCAGCGGTATCGCCCCAGCGGTATCGCCCCAGCGGTATCGCCCCAGTGGTTCCGCTCCTGGAGGCTGGTACGAGTTGGCCGAGAGCGCGTTGTCTCGGAGCTAGTGCTCTGACCGGCAACCTCTGCTCATGTGATCGGACCCGGCAGCCATGCTCGCGGCGTTCCGCTTCCTCACCGTACGGACCGAGTACGCCTCGTCAGCGCGCCTTGCGAGCACAGCTCCGGGCCTCGACCACCCAAGCGAACGTTTCCGGTCAGAGCACTAGACGTCGACGAGGCAGCGCACACGGTTGGCGTCGGGACCGGGACGGACGTCGATCTCGTCGCACAGCGTGGCTGCGATCCACAGGCCTCGACCGCCGATTGCATCGGGAACGGGCGGTCGGTAGGGCGCGAGCGGATCGAGTCCGTCGGCCCCGGCGTCCACGACCTCCATGAGCACCGTGTCGTCGTGGAGCGAGAGCTCGACACGGGCCTCGCCGCCACCGTGCCGTAGGGCGTTGCTGGCCAGCTCGTTCATCGCGAGGACGATGCGGTCGACCACGCCGGACGCGATGGCACGGTGGTGCGTCCATTCGCCGACGGCCCGACGGGCGTCGAGGAGATCGTCGACGGAGCCGACGTCGATGCGCAGGTCGGGATGCGCAGCGGGAGCGTCACGGACGCAGGCGGCCACGAACCGGTGAGGATCGAGGTAGGCGGGACTGGGCTCAGTCCCGCCGTCGAGGTGCAGCAGCGGATGCGTCGCAGCGGCTTCGGCGCAGATCTCGGCACCGAGGGCTGCCAGGTCGTAGGGGCACAGCGACCGATACGGCCAACCGTCGAAGTGGAGGTTGGCGAAGGACTCGAAACGGCGCCACTCGCGGTTGGCTTCGTCCGCCAGCCACGAGGGATGCGCGATCGCCCGCACCGCGGGGTGGGTCTCGAGGAGCTCGCGGACGGAGCGTTCGTAGGCGGCGAACGTTCGCCAGGGGCCGTTCCACCAGCGGTCGCCTTCTTCGAACCGCACTGCGTCGCCGTCGCTGCCCAGGGCCGAGGCGATCGTCTGCAGTCGCGCGGCGGTATCGACGACGACGACGGCCTCGCCCGCGGCGAGGCCTTGCCGCACGAACGGCAGCGCCGCCGCCAGGTACTCCTCGTCGCCGTCGTGGATCAGCAGGCGGTGGTCGAAGGTTGTTGGGGCGGTCGTGGCGGGCATCAGAGTGGGAGCTCCTCGGGCCGTGCCCTTCAACGGTAGTCAGCGGGGCGGGATGCTGCGGCGACCCCGAGCGCTGGGTTCTGCTACACCTGTCGCAGTACCGGTCTGCAGCGTTCCACAGGGGGGACAGATGGCGCCGTACCCGAAGCACATCAACCACGAACTCAGTCCCATGGCATGCCCAGTCGGCCTCGACGACGTCGACCTGTTCGGCGAGGGCGCGCAGGAGCACTGGTACGAGATGTACGAGATCCTCCACCGCGATGCGCCGGTGCTGCGAATCCCCGGTCGGGGACTCGCGCCCGGAACCGATGCGTTCGTGCTCACCAAGCACGCCGACATCAACCGGGTGGTCCGAGATCCCGAGCGGTTCCCCAGCCTCACGCAGCGCCGCATCGGTGACTACGCGGAGCAGGGCCTCACCCCCGAGGACACGTTCGCGACCTACCACAACCTGATGCAGGCGGCGATGGTGTCGCTGCGCCCCACCCAGGAGCTCTACATCCGCCACCGCAAGGAGCTCACCGACCCCTGGGTGGGCACCGGCGCTGCCCGCAACCGCGAGATGATCGCCCGCCACGCCCACGCCCTGATCGACGAGTGGATCGACGACGGCGAGGTCGAGTTCGTCAGCCGCTTCGCCCGTCCGTTACCGCAGCGGGTGATGGCCGGCATCTTGGGCTTCCCTCTCGAGGACATCCCCCAGCTCGCCGAGTGGGGCGACGCGGTGGTCACGGCGTTCGTTCACGGCGACGGGCTGCACCACACGCTTCGTCCCGAGCAGGCCGCCGGGATGATCGCCCGCCTCGAGGGCTTTCAGGACTACATCTACGAACACGTCAAGGCCAAGCGCCAGGACCCCCAGGACGACATGGTCAGCTTCCTGTGCGACGTGCACTACGAGGCGCTCGACCGAAAGCTGACCGACATCGAGATCGCCGGCATCGTTCACGCGATGATCATCGGCGGTCTCGAGACCACCCAGTACGCGCTCGAGGAGCAGGCGCAGCTGCTGTGCGAGAACCCTGGCATGTTCGGGCGGTTGCGTGAGGACCGATCGAAGGTGCGGGCCTTCACCGAGGAGGGCATGCGGCTGCGGTCGCCGACGCACGGTCTCTCGACGCGCATCACCGCGAACGACGAGGTCTTCCAGGGTGTCGAGGTGTCGGCGGGCTCGTTGCTGCACCTACGCTTCGGTGCCGCCAACGTCGACGGTGAGGAGTTCGAGTGTCCCTTCGACCTCGATCTCGACCGCCAGGGCGTCACCCGCCACGTCGCGTTCTCAGCCGGCCCGAGGGTCTGCCCGGGCGCCAACCTCTCGCGGGTCGAGCAGCAGATCGCATGGGGTGTGCTGCTCGATCGGCTCGAGTCTCTCGAGTACGCCGACGACAACGACTGGATGCATCAGCCCGGCATCATGCTCGGCACGCTGAAGGTCAACCTGCGTTTCACCAAGGCCGACCCCCCGATGACCCTCGGCGCAAGCAGGGAGCCCAGCCTCGACTGAGCCCGCCGCGCGAGCGGCGGGTGACGCGTCGCCGGGCAGGTCTGCTGATCAATGGAAGCAGCGCGTGACGGCGCCGCCTCGGTGGACTACGTATTCCTCATGCACACGGGGACCGTTCCATCCGACTTCTTCTTCGGCGTGTCCACTGCGGGACATCAGGTCGAGGGCGACAACAGCAACAGCGACACCTGGTTCCTCGAGAACGTCGAACCGACCGTGTTCCGCGAACCGTCCGGCAAGGCATGCAACAGCCTCGAGTTGTGGGAGACCGACCTCGACATCGTGCAGGGGCTCGGGCTCGAGGCGTACCGTTTCTCGGTCGAGTGGGCACGCATCGAGCCCACCCCGGGAACGTTCGACTCCCGCTCCCTGGCGCACTACGACGCGATGGTCGACGGCTGTCTGGCCCGTGGCCTGGCGCCCGTCGTCACGTTCAATCACTTCACGGCCCCGCACTGGTTCGCCGCGGCCGGCGGTTTCCTCGCGGCCGACGCCGCCGAACGGTTCGGCCGCTACTGCGCTGTGGTCGCCGAGACCATCGGCGACCGTCTCAGCCATGCCGTCACGCTCAACGAGCCCAACCTCTGCCAGCTCCTCTCCTGGCTGAACCTGCCGCCGTTCGTGCGAGAACTGGAGGGCAAGACCCTCGAAGCGGCAGCGGCGGCGGCGGACGTCGACTGGTATCGGGTCGGCAACGTGGTGACACCCGAGGACTTCGCGGCCACCCAGGAGGGGTTCACCGCCGGTCACCTCGCAGCGAAAGCCGCCATCAAGGCACACCGGTCCGACCTGCCGGTGGGGCTGAGCATCGCGATCGTGGACGATGTGGCCGTGGGAGACGACACGAGCGTGCGCGACCGCAAGCGTGCCGAGGTGTACGAGCACTGGCTCGATCTCGCGAAGGGCGACGACTTCATCGGCGTGCAGAACTACGAACGCCGCCGCTACGACGCAGACGGCGAGGTCGAACCCGACGCCGGGCTGCCACGCAACGAGATGGGCTCGGCCATCGAGCCCGGCTCCCTTGCCGCCGCGGTGCGCTACACCTACGAGATGGCCGGCGTCCCGGTGCTGGTGTCCGAGCACGGCGTCGCGACGGCCGACGACCGTTTGCGGGCAGCGGTGCTCGAGCCGGCGCTGGATGCTCTCGTCGGAGCAATGGACGACGGCGTGCCGGTCATCGGCTATATGCACTGGACGCTGATGGACAACTTCGAATGGATCTTCGGCTATTCGAAGCAGCTCGGCCTCTTCGAGGTCGATCGCGATACATTCGCTCGGACACCGAAACCCAGCGCCCATGTCTATGCGGAAATCGTGTCGCGTGTGCGGGCAAAGTGAATCACGCAGAAGCCGAATTGTTCGGTGATGGCTCTCCGGCCAGTTCTCGTCATTTGCCGTTGTGAACGACCGATTTACCTTCTGACCTTCACGCTTCTACTCGGCGAGAAAATCCACGATGGAGGCCCAGGCGGTCGGGTCCTGGAGAAGGAACATGTGGCCGCCGTCGAACATCGCCAGCCGGGCACCAGGGATGGCGTTCGAGAGGTTCTCGACGTTCTCCGGTGGTGCCTGGCGGTCGTAGCGCCCGCCGAGGACGAACGTCGGTGCGGCGATGTCGCCGACGCGGTCCCAGAGGTCGTGGTGGGATCGGGCTTCGAGTTGTCGGCGGGCGCCCATCTCGGCGTCGGGATCGTCGGAATTGAGGGCGGGTGCGGCCATGGCCTCGGCGAGCCACTCGAACTGTGGGGCATGCACGGGTGGGTCCGCGTCGGGGTCGTTGCGGCTGTCGAACACCGGGAGCACGATCCGCAGTCGCTCCTCGGTGGGCAGGTCGGCGACCGATGCGAGGTCGAAGGACGAGCCGCCGAGCCCGCCCGACGAGGTGCAGGCCAGAACGAGTCGGTCGACCCGCTTCGGGTGACGGAGCGCGACGTGTTGGGCGACCATGCCCCCGAAGCTCACGCCGAAGACGTGGGCCCGGTCCCACCCGAGAGCGTCCATCAAGGCGGCTGCGTCGTCGGCGTAATCGGCCATGGTGTAGTCGACATCGGGTTTCGAGGTCTGTCCCAGGCCCCGCTGGTCGTACATCAGCACCTCGTGATGCTGCTCGAGTGGTCCGTTTCCTCGCATCGGGTTCTGGCGCAGGTCGCCTCCTGTGCCGTTGATCCACAGAACGCGCGTGCCGGAGCCGTGCAACTCGTAGTAGACGGACAGGTCTCGGACGTCGATGAAGGGCATTGCAGTAATGTAGCTGACGCGTGCGATCGAGTTTGCAACTATGGTGCATTGCGCGCACCCGTTCGTAACGAGTTTCGAACAACGTTGCTCGAAGAACTCGTCGATCTGCTCTGATAGGGGCGAGTTCGCAACCGGCGCGCCGACACCCCGCCGAAGCGGCGTTGAGGAGAAGCCATGGGAACCATCGAGTCACCCGAGTCCGGATCCGAGCCGGAGACCGCGTCCGCCCCGGACGCCGCCGCCGACCCCATCGCCGACACGAGCGACCTCGACGGCATCGCGGTGGCGGTCGTCGGCGCCGGTCTGATCGGCGCCGCCTGGGCGGCGCTGTTCCATCACCATGGCGCCACGGTCACCCTGCACGACCCATCCCGTGAGGCCATCGACACCGCCGAGAGCCGGATCGGCACGATGCTCGGGCAACTGCGCGAGCTCGCCGGCTCCCGGCACCGCAGCGGAAGGATACGGATGGTCGGCGAGTTGGCTGCGGCCGTCGACAACGCCGATCTCGTCCAGGAGAACGCCCCTGAGGACCTGGCCCTCAAGCATCGGCTCTACGCCGAGATCGAGAAGGCCGCTCCACACGGCGCCATCGTCGCGTCGTCGACCTCGTCGTTCACCTGGTCGGAACTGTCGCCAGGGCTCGATCGTCCCGGTCGCTTCGTCACCGCGCATCCGTTCAACCCCCCGCACCTGGTGCCGCTGGTGGAGATCTACGGCATCGACGACGAGGTCGTCACCCGGGCCGAGGAGCTCTACCGGGCTGCGGGACGCACGCCGGTGCGGCTACGCCGTGACGCCACCGGTCACCTCGCCAACCGGCTGGCCTCCGCTCTGTGGCGCGAGGCGGTGCACATCGTCGCCGAGGGCATCGCCGATGTCGACGCCGTCGACTCTGCCCTCGTGCACGGGCCGGGCCTGCGATGGTCGGTCGTCGGTGCCCACATGGCGTACCACCTCGGTGGTGGCGCCGACGGCATGGCCGGCTATCTCGAGCATCTCGGAGAGGCGCAGGAGCGCCGGTGGTCAGACCTCGGGAGCCCCTCGTTGACGCCCGAGGTCCGTGCAGCGCTCGTCGCGGGCGTGACCGAGCAAGCCGATGGGCGTAGCATCGGCGAGCTCGCAGCCCGGCGCGACGCCGCGCTCATCGCGATGCTGCGAGCCCGCTCGGGTATCGCCGGGAGCTGAGAGCGAACGGGGCGTCGGCGTCGCTGTCGCCCCGGCGCAGTCGGCGGTAGGCCTCGGCGGCAGGACTCAGCGACAGGCCTCGACGATGAAGTCGATGGTCTCGTCGACGAGTTCGCAGAGACGCTCGGCCGAGATGGTGCTGTAGAAGTGGTCGGCGCCCTCCACGAAGTGGGTGCGGACCGCGACGCCGGCTGCGGCCAGGGCGGCTGCGTAGCGTTCGCTCTGGGCCGGCGGCACCGCGCGGTCGTCGGCGCCGTGCACCAGCGAGAAGGCCGTCGCCGTCGGCCGGACATGGGCGACCGGGCTCGCGGCGCGGTGCAGGTCCGGGGCCTCGGTGGCCGACGCGCCCACCAGCATCGCTTCGCGCGATGTCGGCCCGACGTCGGGGATCTCGCCGATCGCTTCGAGGTCTCCGGCGAGTGCAGTGAAGTCCGACGGTGCCGACCACGACGCCACCGCCGCGATCTCGTCGCCTACCTCGGACGCCAACGCCGCGAGCCCGGCCAGGTGCGCGCCGGCCGAGGTCCCCCACAGTGCGAGCGGAAGGTACGACCCGCCCAACGGCGCGCCCTCTCCGCGCACGAACCGGTATGCGGCCACGACATCGTCGAGTTGCGCTGGATGGGTTGCTTCGCGACTCAGCCGGTAGTCGACCGATACGACCGCCAAACCCCGCTGGGCCATCCGATGGAAGAGGGGGCGCGAATCGAGCGCCGGCGGCCCGGGGCCATTGCGTCTCGAACCCCGCTGCCATCCGCCGCCGTGGAGCCAGATGCACAACGCCTGTGGCTCGGCGTCGACGTAGAGGTCGAGCGCCAGTGGCCGGTAGCCCGCGATGGTCGCGTAGACGAGATCGGTCTGAACCTGCACGACCATGGGACGTCGTCCCTCAATGCGCCGCGGGCTGCTTGTGCAACGAGCCGCCCTGCATGATGACCCGGAGGTTGTCGGCGTCTTCGAGCACCGAGACGTCCTCGGTGGGATCGCCCGTCACGACCAGGACGTCGGCGAGATACCCGTCGGCGAGCACGCCGAGTTCGTCGCCCATGTCCATGAGCTCGCCGCCGAGGCGGGTGGCGGCCACCAACGTCTCGATCGGCGAGTAGCCGAGGTCCTCGACGAACAGCGTGAGGTCGTGGGCGTTGCGACCGATGGGGTTGTTCGGGAAGCCGTAGTCACCGCCGGGCAGTACCCGGATACCGCGCTCGCGCATCTTCGGGTAGACCTCGCGCATCTGCTCGTAGCACGCGACCGACCCCATCTGCTCGGCCATGGCGGCGTCGATGCCGAACTCCTCGCCGGCGTTGATGTTCGCCCAGATGATCCCCGGCGCCGGCGACACGAACACGAAGTCCTTGGCGGCCTCGAGGAGATCGAGCGCCTCCTCGTCTGCGTACGAACAGTGGTAGATCGACCGGAAACCCGAGCGCACGGCCAGCTTGACCGACTCCGCCGATTGGCAGTGCGACGCCAGCCAGACACCGTGCTCGCGGGCGGTCTCGCCTGCGATCCGGGCCTGCTCCTCGGTGTATTGGGTGATCTGGCTCCCGCCTTCGACGAAGACGTCGTCGTTGCTCAACAGCAACTTGACCGAGTCGTAGCCCTGCTCGGCATGGCTGCGGACCCACTCCGCCACCGCCTCCGGTGTGCCCCAGTCCTCGGGTCGCTCGACCGGTCCGCGTGGCACTGCGTCGCGCTCCGCGGCGCACGCCAGAAAACGGGGTCCGGGAATGACACCGGCGGCGAGCTTGTCGCGCAGCGCGAGCTCGGTGGGCATCGGCAGCAGCGAACCGGCCGAATAGGCCGAGGTGAACCCGGCGTCGAGCAGGATCGCGGCGTTGCGTTCGGCCCGGGCCAGCTCGGACGGGAAGCCCTCGATGGCCCCGAAGAACGACATGTCGAGCGGCGGATTGAACCGCGGGTCGATGTGGCCCACCGCCGACGGGAAGGTGATGTGGGCGTGGGACTCGACGAGCCCGGGCATGACGGTGCATCCCGTGGCGTCGATGATCTCGTGGCCCTCGTGACGGTCGGGGTGATGGCCCTGTCGTACCTCGGTGATGCGGTCGCCGTCGATGACGACCTCGCCCGGGAAGGGAGCGGTGCCGGTGCCGTCGAAGACGTGGCCCCCGGTGATGATGATGGACATGTGTTCCCCCTTGTCGTGACGGGCGTGGTCAGCTGCCGGTCGGCGCGTACAGATCGATGGTGTAGGGCTCGGTGTCGTGCGCTGCGCTCCACGGCACGACCTCGTTGCGCAACGTACCGACCCCTTCGATCTCGGCCTCGATCCGGTCGCCGGGACGGAGGTAGAAGTCGAACGGGTTCGGTTGGACGGCGGCCACGCCCGAGATCGTGCCGGTGGTGATGAGGTCTCCCGCGGAGTAGCCCTGTGGCGAGTGGTAGGCCACCAGGTGGGGGATGTCGATGCGCAGCTGGCTCGTGTGGCCCTTCTGGCGTACATCGCCGTTGACGCGAAGCTCCATGCCCAGATCGTGCGGGTCGTCGATCTCGTCCGCAGTCACGATGTAGGGACCGATCGGGCAGAACGTCTCGATGGCCTTCGAGAACGAGAACACGCCCGACTCCATCTCTCGCCGCTGGATGTCGCGAGCGGTGATGTCGTTGAAGACCAGGTAGCCGGCGATGTGGTCGACGGCCTCGTCGGCGCTGAACCAACGCCCGGGCTTGCCGATGACGATGGCGAGTTCGAGCTCGTAGTCGAGCTCGTTGGTCAGTCCCTCGGGATAGACGATGGGCTCGTCGGGACCGATGATGGCGTCGACGTTCTGGAAGAACACGATGCCCTTGTGCACCGGGTGGGACCAGTCGACCGACTGCAACTCGTTGTGGTGATCGATGAAGTTGCCCGCGGTGTGGAAGAACTTCTTCGGCACGATCGGGGCCCGCAGCACCACGTCGCCCAATGCCAGACGCTCGCCGGTCTCGGCGACGTCGCCGCCGCGCTCGAAGAACTCCCGGGTGGAGCCGCAGTCGAGCTCGATCATCAGGTCGTCGACGATGCGGCCGACCCGCCCGTTGTCGAACGTTGCCAGTTTCATGTCCGTCTCGCTTTCGCTGTCGCTGTGGACTCCGTTGTCATTGCCCGGGGACCCCCACGTCGAAGACGCGTAGCTGCAGTGCGAGCATCGCGTAGTAGCCGACGAGGGCGGTCAGCTCGAAGAGCCCGGCCTCGCCCAGCACATCGACGGCCTCGGCGTAGAGGTCGTCGTCGAGATCGCCGCGGTCGACGAGCGATCGGGTGACCCGCACCAGCGTGAGGTCGGCGGCGTCGGGCCACCTGGCGGTGGTGTCGGCGCTCGCTCCGGCGCGGATCGACGCGAGCTCGTGGTCGTCGATGCCGGCCGCCCGGGCGATCGGTTCGTGGGCGTACTGCTCGAAGTCGCTGTCCCATGCTGCGGCGACCACGAGGATGGCGATCTCGCGGGCCCGGTCGTCCAGCGAGGACTCGTAGCGGATTGCAGCGCCGAGGGCGGCCAGCGGCGCGCCGATCGTCGGCGCCGACAAGAAGGCGTTGAACGGACCCTGGAGCCGACCCTCGTCGTCGGCGATGCGGAAGTGCTGGGGCCCGCCGCTGCGACGCCCGCCGACGATCTCGTCGTAGAGGTCTCGCTGGTCGTCGGTCAGCGACGCAGGATCGAGCTGTGCCAGTCGGCGTTGTCTCGTCATGGTCGAGTCTCTCATCGGACCGTCCGCGCCGTGAGCGCTAGCGCTCCATCGTGACCGGGTTGCGCAGCGTGCCGACCTCGCTGACGGTGACCTCGACGACATCTCCCTCGCGGAGGTACCGCGGCGGTTGGCGCCGGTTGCCGACACCGCCCGGCGTGCCGGTGGCGATGACATCGCCGGGCTCGAGGCTGCAGCCGCGGCTGAGGTATTCGATCAGGTCGACGACCGAGTGGATCATCTCGCCGGTCGAGGCGTGCTGGACCTTCTCGCCGTTGAGCACGGTGGTGAGCTCGAGGGCTCCGAGGTCGAGACCCGACGGCTCGACCAGGCACGGACCCATCGGGGTGAAGGTGTCGAAGCTCTTGCCGAGGGTGAACTGCCGGAGCGGGGTCTCGAGCTGGGCTCGCCGGCCGGAAACGTCGTTGAGCGCGGTGACCGCCCCGACCGCGCCGACGGCCTCGGCACGGGTCGCGCGGTAGGTGGGCCGGCCGATGACGACGGCCATCTCGCCCTCGTAGTCGGGTCGGGTCTCTTCTCGGGGGACGACGATCGTGTCGTCGGGGCCGATGACCGACGACGGGAACTTGGCGAACACGACCGGCTCGTCGGGCTCGTCGTTGTGGGACTCCGCAGCGTGGTCGCGGTAGTTGATGCCGATCGCCAGGATCTTCGGGGGGCGCACCGGGGCGTGGAGGCGGATGCTCGACAGGGCGTGGCATCGACCATCGCCGTCGCGCAGCTGCTGCCATGCTCGGGCCGTCGGGATGAACCCGGATGCGCCCGCCGGGCCGGTGTCGACGATGATGTCGCCGTCGAGGCGGCCGATGCGTCGCTCGCCGCGGCTCTCGAAGACCACGGCGCGCAGTCGGGGCGCAGGGCCGGCTGCCTGGGATCGAGCCATCAGGCGCCGACCATGTTGTAGCCGCCGTCGGCGACCATGTAGCCACCTGTCATGTGGCCGGCGTCGTCGGTCGCGAGGAACAGTGCCGTACCGGCCAACTCTGCAGGTCCGGGGATTCGGCCCATGGGAGTCATCGAGGCGAGCTTCTCGGCCCGGCCGGTCTGCCAGTCCTCGCGGGCGAGCGTCGCCTCGGTCTCGATGAATCCGGGCGCGAACGTGTTGACCCGCACCGTGGGGGCGAAGGCGTGGGCGTAGGACTTCGTCAGGCCGAGCAGCCCGTACTTGGCGGCGGCGTACTGGGGCGCGCGAGCGCTGCCACGGACGATCACCGTGGAGCCGATGTTGACGATGCTGCCGTGGCCCTGGTCGAGCATGCGTGAGCCGAACTCGTGGATGCAGAACATCGTGCCCTTCACATCGACATCGATCACGTGGTCGATGGACTCCTGGTCGATGTCGCGCCACGACATCTGTTCGCGGGCGACGTCGCCGACGTTGTTGACCAACACGTCGACGGCCCCCAGCTCGACGAAGGCCTCGTCGGCCATGGCCCGCACGGCATCCCAGTTCGCGATGTCGCACTGGAGCAGAACGGGGTGGCTGCCGGCCTCGGCCACCCGGTCGGCGGTCCGCTTCGCTCCTTCGACGGAGTTCCGGTAGTGCACGCCGACGGTCCGGGCACCCTCCTGGGCGGCGCGGACGGCGAGTTCGGCCCCGAACCCGGTGCCGGCGCCGGTGACCACGACTCCCCGTCCTTCGAATCGGCGGGGCATCGGCGTGGGCTCGAGTGGCATTCGGAACTCCTCGTTCGAGGAAAGAGTCCAGAACGACCACGACGGTGACACCGACCGGGTGGGTCGACGACGGAGCCCGTCCGAGGGCAGGTGGTTCTCGAACCTTCCCCCCATGGAAAGGTGTCGCTGTTGCTGGAGAACCTTCGCACCGCTCCTGCGCGGCAGAACAGCTAGTGTTCCGCTCAATGAAAGACGAACCTCTGCTCGGGGTTTCGCCCCGACAACGCGCGCCGGCGCAGCGCCATGGCTGAGGCCGGCCGCCAAGGACGCGGTCGCCGTCCGGCGTCGGGCGAGCCCGTGGTCGACCGGGCGCTGCGGATGCTCGCGGCCTTCGACTCGACGCATCGACGCCTGACGCTGTCCGAGATGGCGCGGCGCTCGTCGATTCCGCTGAGCTCCGCGCATCGCCTGGCCGAGCGCCTCGCGGACTGGGGAGCCATCGAGCGCGAAGACGACGGCCGCTACGTCATCGGGCTGCGTCTGTACGAGGTGGCCTCGCTCGCCCCGAGGGGCCACGGCCTGCGTGAGGTCGCCTCGCCCTACCTCGAGGATCTCTTCGTGGTCACGCGCCACCACGTGCAGCTCGCCGTCCTCGAGGGGTCCGAGGCGGTCATGGTCGAGCGTCGATCCGGTCCGGGGGCGGTCAAGGTCGAGTATCGCGTGGGCGGCAAGCTGCCCCTGTTGACCACCGCGCTCGGTCAGGTTCTCGTCGCCAACCTGTCTCCTGCTCGCCGTGACGAGGTGCTGGCCGGCTGCACGCGTCCCGACGATCTGGCCCTCATGCACGACCGGGCGAAGGTCGACGCGGTCCTGGACCGTGTTCGCACCAGCGGCTTCTCCGTGGTGACGCGCCGCGAGCCGGCGCCGCTGGTGGCCGTCGCTGCGCCCATCCGGGGTCGCGGCGACGAGGCCGCTGCGGCGCTGTCGCTCGTGGTACCCGCCGGGACACCCACCCAATCGCTCGAACCGGTGTTGCGAACTGCGGCACGCAGTATCGCCCGATCGCTTCGCGACGCCTGACGGACCCCGGTCACTGGTCGGCGCCATGCTCATGCGTGTCCAGCGGGCGCCGTCGGCCGTGGCGATGGTTCGAGGCAACCTTCCGTTCAGTGGAAGTCAAGCTTCCCCAACAGTGGCGCGGTTGTGAGACTCGTCACACGGATCGGGAAAACCTGGGGGGGGAACGAGCATGGATGAGGGGGGCGTCGATCGACGATCCGACTCACGAGTGTTCTGCCTCGCTCCGGGGCTGCCCGGTGCGTCGACCCGAGCCCGACTCGCCCGGCGCTGTGACGCCGGGATGCTGCGGCAACCAGGTCACGCACGATCCGCCGTGGCGGCAACAGCCGCTACGACACCACGCACGACGCGGCTGGCACCGAGGTCTGGTTCCACCCCCCGATCGTTGCGGCCAATGCGCCTTGGAGGGCACGACATGACCGGATTCAGGGGCTTACTGCGCTTGCTAGCGCTGCTACTCGCCTTCGCACTCATCGCTTCGGCGTGCGGCGGAGACGACGATTCCGACGCCGACGCCGCGACGGACCAGACAGCGACCGACGACGACGGCGACGCCGGCGACGATGGTGCTGCTGCGGCCGACGATGGCGGCGGCGACGATGGAGCGGCCGACGACGGAGCCGAGGGTCCCACGTTGACCATCGCGCTCGAGGCCGACATGGCACCGACGGGCTTCGATGCCCTGCGTTACGCGCAGGCGCAGTTCGTCTTCCACAGCACGCTGTACGACGCGCTGTTCGTCACCGACACCGAAGGCGAGGTGGTACCCAGCCTCGTGACGGACTTCGTGTACAACGACGACAGCACACAGCTGACCCTAACGCTGCGCGAAGACATCACCTTCGCGGACGGCACGCCGCTCGACGCCGAGCTCGTGAAAGCCAACCTCGACCGTCGCGGCGAGTCGACACTCCAGGGCTACGCACTGTTCCGCGAAGGAGAAGAGGCCGAGATCGCCGACGTCGAGGCCACCGACACCTACGTCGTGACCATCACCTTCGCTGCAGAGCAGCCCGAAGGGCACCTTCTGCTCGCCGACACCTCGGGCGTCATCGTGGGCCCGGGTGGCGTCGCCGACGCGACGACGCTCGAGGCTGCCCCCGAGGGGTCGGGTGTGTACGAGCTCGTCGCAGACGAGACCACCCGCGGCAGCACCTTCACCGTGCGCAAGAAGGGTGACCACCCCGACAGCGATGCGTGGGCCTACGACACCATCGTCTTCGACATCATCACCGACGACCAGGCACGGGCGAACGCGGTGATCTCCGGCCAGGCCGACATCGCGACCTCCATCCAGGCCGGCCAGCTCGATCTCGTCGAGTCCGAGGCCGGGCTCGCACAGATCGGCGGTCAGATCACCTCGTGGAACGTGCTGGACAAGCTCGGCATCACCGCACCGGAGTTCGAGTTCGTCGAGACCCGCCTCGCACTGTCCCTCGCGCTCGATCGCGAAGCCATCGTCGAGGCCCTGGCGCCCGGCGCCCGCGCGACCGTGCAGCCGTTCCCCGTGGGGGCCCCCGGGCACGACCCGTCGATCGACGAGCGCTATGCGTTCGACCCGGAGCGGGCTCGGGAGCTGCTCGAGTCGGTCGGTCTCGGCGACGGATTCGAGTTCGACAAGTGGGTCCTGCCGGCTCCCAACGAGGTGGAGCTGATCTCCGCTGCGATGTGGGAAGAGCACCTCAACGTCAAGATGAACTTCATCACGGCTGCATCGACCGAGGAGATCTTCGCATCGGTGCGCATCCAGCCGATGATCACCAACACCTGGGGCCTCGGCAACTCCCCGGCCGGTTTCATCGCCGGTCCGGTGACCGGCGGCTTCATGAACTACCAGGAAGCTTCCGATCCCGAGATCGAGGCGGCCCTCGGTCCGGCGCTCGGTGGTGACGAGCAGGCGTTGACCGATCTCAACAACGCCCTGGTCGATCGTGGCTGGTGGTTCTCGCTCTGGGAGGACTTCAACTACGCCGGCTACAACCCCGAGACCATCTCGGAGGTGCCCTTCGCCGGTCTCGCCGGCTTCCTCGTCACCGCAGCGGTCCAGCCGGCGGGCTGAGCTGCGTGACATCTGGTGGTGCGCCCGGGCTCGGCCGGGCGCAGGAAGCCCACCACCAACTCGGCAGTTGGTGCCGAGCCGTAGGGAGTTCCACTTGTGTCTGGCTACATCGCACGGCGTCTGGCCATCGGGCTCGGGACGATTCTCGTCGCCTACACGCTGATCTTCGGTCTGGTCCACGTGTCCGACGGAAGTCCAGGACTCATCCGGCTGCCGATGGGCGCGAGCCCCGAAGAGGTCGACGCCGAGAACGAGCGGCTCGGATGGAATCGCCCACTGCCCACCCAATACGTCGAGGGTGTCGGCAACCTCGTCCGGCTCGACTTCGGAACCTCGCTCACCAACGGCGGCGATGTCGGGGCGAACCTGGCCGATCGGCTTCCGGTCACGGCATCGCTGGCAGGGCTCGCAACGCTCGTATCGGCTGTCCTGGGCACGTTCCTCGGGGTGGCGGCTGCGGTTCGTGGCCGGTGGGCGGCCCGCTTCGTCAACACCGGAGCCGGCGTGGCCCTCGCGCTGCCGAGTTTCTGGGTGGGTGTGGTGTTGATCTACTTCTTCGCCATCCGCTTCAGCTGGCTGCCCGCAACCGGCTACACGCCGTTCTCCCAGAGTCCCGTCGACTGGTTGCGGACGGTGACGCTGCCGGTCATGACTCTGGCGCTCAGCGGTATCGGGATCACCGCCCGCACCGCAGCCGTCGGGATGCGAGAGGCACTCGCCAACGAACACATCACCACCCTGCGGGCGGTCGGTACCCCCGAGTGGCGTGTCCGCTACATCCACGCTCTGCGCTTCGCGAGCCTCCCCGTCGTCGCAGTGCTCGGCATCCAGTTCATCGTGCTGTTCGGTGGCTCGGTGATCATCGAGGCCCTGTTCGCACTCCCCGGGCTCGGCCAGGCCGCACTCACCGCAGCGGTCGGCCAGGACTTCCCGACGCTCGTCGGTGTCGTGGTGGTGTCCACGACCGTCGTCGTGGTCGTCAATCTCGTGCTCGACATCGTCCTCGCCGGCCTCGATCCGAAGTTGCGTACCCGATGAGCGCCGACTCCGCGAGGTCCGAGCTCGCAGGCGCACCCGACGACGCAACCCGGCGTTGCCGGGTGCCCGCCTTCCTCCGCAGCCCGGGCGGTGCGTTCGGTGTCGCATGGTTGCTCTTCATCGTCATCTCATCGCTGACCGCCCCGTGGTGGCGCCCCTACGATCCGGCCCGCCAGGATCTGCCGCGCCGGCTCGAGGGCCCGTCGGCCGACTACTGGCTGGGCACCGATCCGGTGGGACGCGACCTGTTGAGCCGTGTCTTCACTGCAGGTGCGCTCCCGCTGACGGCGTCGGCGATCACGTTGCTGGTGGCCTTCGCCATCGGGCTTCCCATGGCGCTGCTCGCCGCAGAACGTGGCGGCCGCACCGAGCAGGTCACCGGCAGGGTTGCCGAGGCGATCATGTCGTTGCCGGGCACGGTCGTGCTCCTGGCTGCGATCGGCGCCATCGGCAACCGGATCATCCCCGTCATGATCGTGTTCGGGGTGCTGATCTCGTCGCCGGTGTATCGGGTACTCGTCGGTGTGGCGAAGTCGATGCGCCAACGCCTGTACGTCGATGCCGCTCGTGTCAATGGGCTGGGTTCGATCCGGGTCAACGTGGCCCACGTCCTGCCGGGAATGGCTCGTGCCATCGCCGTGCAGGCGGCACTGGTCTACGGCATCGGTATCAGCATCGTCGCCGGCCTCGCGTTCCTCGGATTCGGGGCGAGCGAACCGGACCCGAGTTGGGGCTTCATGATCCGCGACGCCTCGCGGAACATCTTCGACAGCCCCTGGCTCATGGTCCCCCCAGGCGTCGCGTTGGCGCTCACGGTGATCGCGGCGAACGAGGTCGCCGATGCGCTCGCCCGGCCGCTGGCCATACCGGAGTACCGACCGAGCCGGAGACGCCCGCTTGCCGCAGCCACCACGGACGCGACGCACGACCCCGAGTCGGTGCTGTCGGTCCGTGGGCTCTCCGTCGCCGTCGACGACGGCCCCGAGCTCGTCAGCGAGGTGTCGTTCGAACTGCGCCAGGGCGAGGTGCTCGGCCTCGTCGGTGAGTCCGGGTGCGGCAAGACGATGACGGCCCGCTCGCTATTGGGGCTGCTCCCGCACGGTGTTTCCCGCAGTGCCGGCTCGATCCGGTGGGACGGGCGCGAGCTCATCGGCATGAGCGACGCCGAGATGCGCCGGGTCCGCGGCAGCGAGATCGCCATGATCTCCCAGGAGCCGATGGTCGCGCTCGATCCGCTCTTCTCGGTGAAGTACCAGCTGACCCGTCCGATCCGGCGTCTCCGCGGAGTCGGACGCCGCGAGGCCGACAGGATTGCGCTGGAGCTGCTCGACCAGGTCGGCATCGTCGACGCCGAACGGGTGCTGAAGAGCTACCCCCACCAGCTCTCGGGTGGCATGGCCCAGCGTGTCGCGATCGCGCTCGCGTTGACCGGCCAACCGAAGTTGCTGGTCGCCGACGAGCCCACGACAGCGCTCGACGTCACCGTCCAGGCGGAGATCCTCAGCCTGCTACGCCACCTGGTGAGCGAGACGGGCCTGGCGGTCGTGATCGTCTCCCACGACCTCGGGGTCGTGGCCGACATCTGCGACCACATGGCGGTGATGTACGCCGGGCAGGTCATCGAGTCGGGACCGGTGGCCGAGGTGCTCGACCGGCCCGTCCATCCGTACACGATGGCCCTGCTGCGGGCGAACCCCCACGTCGCCGACGACGAGCCGGTCCCCGAGCGTCTCGCCGCCATCGCGGGCACGGTCCCGAAGCCGGGCACGTGGCCCAGCGGATGCCGGTTCGCCAGTCGATGCCAGTTCGTCGCCGACGAGTGCACCCGCCCCTTCGCTGCTCGAGGCGACGACCACGGCGGCTCGGCTCTGTGTGTCCGCGCCGACGAGCTCATCCGCATCGGCGCAACGTGGTCGTCCGAGCAGCGAGACCACGACGTGCTGGTCGGACAGGAGTCGGCATGAGCATCGTGAACGGCCGGCAGCCGGACGTCGATACCGATGCCGCCACCGGCACCGATCCCTGTGGCGGAACGGCGCCGGCGACCCCGGACGCAGTGTTGACGGTACGGGACCTTGTCGTCCGCTACGGCCGCGGGCGCAGCGCAGCACGCGTCCCGCCGGCCGTCGATGGCGTCAGCTTCGACATCGCCGCGGGCGAGACGCTCGGACTCGTCGGCGAGTCCGGTTCCGGCAAGTCCACCATCGGCAAGGCGCTGCTCGGTCTCCAGGTGCCGAACGCGGGATCGGTCCACCTGAAGGGCCGTGACATCACCCGGGCGACACCCAAGCAGCGGCGGACGCTCGCGCCGGAGCTGCGAATCGTGTTCCAGGATCCTTACTCGTCGCTCAATCCGGCCCGCACCATCGGCCAGACCCTGGCCGAGCCCCTGGCGCTCATCGGGGTCCGCGGCGCCGAGGCGGAGCAGCGTTCGGTCGAGGCACTCGAGTCGGTGGGTCTTCCCGGCGATGTCATCGACCGGCATCCGGCGCAGTTCTCGGGCGGGCAGCGCCAGCGCATCGCCATCGCCCGGGCGTTGGTGTGCGACCCGGAGGTGCTCGTGCTCGACGAGCCGGTCAGCGCCCTCGACCTGTCCACCCAGGCCCAGGTGCTCAACCTGCTGGCGGATCTCCGCGACCAACGCGGCCTGGCGTTCCTGTTCATCGCCCACGATCTCGGGGTGGTCCGATTCCTTGCCGATCGGGTGGCGGTGCTCTACCGCGGCCAGATCATGGAGATCGGCCCGGCCGATGCCCTGTCATCGGCGCCCCGGCACCCCTACACCCTGGCGCTCACCGCGGCAGCACCGGTGCCGCGGCCCGCCGAACAGGCGGTGCGCCGCGCCCGGCGCGAAGCACTGGGCGTCGGTTCGGCGAGCACGGCGCCCCCCGGTCAGGGGGGCTGCCCCTTCGCTGCGCGGTGTCCGTTGGCGACCGAGCGCTGCCACGCTGAGCGTCCCGTGCTCGACATGGTCGACGACCACGGCACGGCGTGTCATCACAGCGACCGCGTCGAGGACATGTGGCGATCGAGCAGCCCCGACCATGAGAACTGACTACGGCATCGAGATGCTCGTGCCGTGCGGCGAGCCGCGGTACCTGCCCGCGGTTGAGGCTCCGGATCAGAGGCCGCGACCGCGGAACCGGTGGCCCCAGATGCCCGACTTGCCCGGCGCGAGGATCGAGCTGGGGTCGATGGCGTCCTTGACGGCTTCGTGGAAAAGCAGCAGCGCACCGTCATTCCAGCCGAAGGTGGGGCAGGTTCCCCTACGACGAGCTCATCACCACGTTCCCCTTCGGCGAGATCAACGCAGCCGAAGCGGCATCGGCCGATGGCTCGGTCATCAAGCCCGTCCTGATCTTCGACGCGTAGCGATCAGCCCCACCGGAGGTCACCGATGATTCCCATGCCCGTCGAGTTCCCGACGAACCAGTGGTACGTGATCGCATCGACCGACGAGATCGGTGCACAACCGCTGGCCCGCACGGTCTGCGGGGAGCACATCGTGCTCTACCGCAAGAGCGACGGCGAGGTCGTCGCCCTGGCCGACCGGTGCCCCCACCGCGGCTACCCGCTGTCGCTCGGCACCGTCGCTGACGACACCATCCAGTGCGGGTATCACGGCCTGGTCTTCGACGGCTGTGGCAGCTGCGTCTCTGCGCCGAACCAGAAGCAGATTCCCTCCAGAGCCGACGTCGCGACGTACCGGTTGTATGCGACGGGTCCGTGGATCTGGGTCTGGATCGGCGACCCCGATGCGGCCGACGAGGCCGAGGTGCCCGATCTGCCGTGGATGGATGCCGAGGGGTGGAAGGTGCTGTGGGGCATGGAGCCCCTCGACGGCCGCTACGGGTTGCTCGTCGACAATCTGCTCGACCTGTCACACGAGACGTTCCTCCACGCCGGTTCCATCGGCACGCCCGAAGTGGCCGAGACGCCGATCGACACCCGCGTGGACGAGGACACGGGAGTCGTGTACGTCAGCCGGCACATGGCATCGGTCGAGTGCCCGCCGTTCTACGCCGACAACGCAGGCCTCGAGAGCCCGATCGACCGGTGGCAGGACATCGAGTACCACCCCGTCTGTCTGTACCTGCTGCGCGTCCGCGTCGCTCCGGCCGGAACGGTGCCCAACGACGACGGCACCGACCCCGACGCCGCCCACCTGATGGTCCTGTACGGCATCACCCCTTCGACCGCCGGCTCGACGCTCGACTTCTGGGCCCTGTGCCGGGATTTCGCGCTCGACGATGCCGAGGTCGACGCCGGTATGGCGGCCATGCAGACCGGCGTGGTCCTCGAAGACGTCGCGGCGCTCGGCGTGATCGAGCAGCGGCTGGCCGAGGAGGGCATGCCCGACGAGGTGAGCCTCAAGATCGACACGGGCGCGCTCGCAGCACGCCGCCTGATCGGCATGCAACTCGCTGCGGGCTGACGAGGCTCAGGCCTCGAGCGGGAGGCCCGCGTACTGCTCGGCCACCGATGCCTGCGCGTGGCGTGACGAGGCGATGTAGTCGAGTTCGGTCTCCTGGGCCCGCTGGTCGAAGACGCTCTGGCCGGGGAAGCGGTGCAGCAGCGAGGTCAGCCACCACGAGAACCGCACTGCGCTCCATATCCGTCGCAGCGCGGTGTCGGAGTAGGCGTCGAGGGCCGTGTCGTCGCCCGTTGCGTAGTGGGCGATGAGGCCCCGCGACAGGTAGTGCACGTCGGATATGGCGAGGTTGAGGCCCTTGGCGCCGGTGGGGGGCACGATGTGGGCGGCGTCGCCGGCGAGGAACAGGTTGCCCCAGCGCATGGGCTCGGCGACGAAGCTGCGCAGCGGTGCGATGGACTTCTCGATCGTGGGGCCGGTGACCACCTGGTCGCCGCAGGTCGGTCCGAGGCGGGTGACGAGCTCGGACCAGAACCGGTCGTCGGACCAGTCGTCGACGGAGTCCTCGAGCGGGCACTGGACGTAGTACCGGCTGAGCATCGCGTTGCGCTGCGAGGCCAGGGCGAAGCCTCGCTCGTGGTTGGCGTACACGAGGTCGCGCAGCGGCGGGGTCTCCGACATGACGCCCAACCAGCCGAACGGGTACTCCTTTCCGAAGGTGCGCAGCACCTCGGCCGGGATCGCCCGGCGGGCGGCGCCGTGGAAGCCGTCGCAGCCGATCACGAAGTCGGCGTCGATCCGTTCGGCCGCGCCGCCGACGGAGAAGCTCACCCAGGGCCGGGCCAGGACGTCGTGGATCTCGACGTCGTCGGCATCGAAGACGATGTGGCCGCCACGGGCGTCGTTGGCCTCGTAGAGGTCCTCCTGGATCCGGGTCTGCCCGTAGGACATGAAGTGCGACCCGACGTTGGCGTGGATGTCGACGAAGAACGGTTCGCGCCCGCCCCACACCAGCGCGGCGCCGTCGTGGACGTGGCCCTCGGCATCCATGCGGGCCCCGAGCCCGGCGTCGCGCAGCACGCCCACCGAGCCCCATTCGAGGACCCCGGCGCGGATGCGCCCGAGCACGTGGGAGCGGCTGGAGCGCTCGACCACGATCGACTCGATGCCGGCCCGGTCGAGGATGTGTGCGAGCAGCGTCCCGGCTGGTCCGGCGCCGATGATGGCCACCTGGGTTCGAAGCATGGACACATGCTTGCAGGATTGTTGACAATCCGGCAAGGCCGGCGCCAAGATGCATCCACCATGATCATCGACTGCCACGGGCACTACACCACGGCGCCTCCGCAACTGGGCGCCTACCGAGAGCGGCAGCGGGCCGCCGTCGCCGCCGACCCGACCTTCGTCGGCGACAAGGGCGTGCTCGACATCTCCGACGACGACCTCGCCGAGACCATCGAGGGCAACCAGCTCCGGCTCCAGCGCGAGCGCGGTATCGACCTGACGATCTTCTCGCCACGGGCGTCGTGGATGGGCCACCACGAGGGCAACGAGCACACCAGCCGCTTCTGGACCGAGCACTGCAACGACCTGGTGGGTCGCATCGCCGATCTCTACCCGGCCAACTTCGCGCCCGTGTGCCAGCTCCCCCAGTCGCCCGGCGTCGGGGTCGAGTCCTCGGTGCGCGAGCTGCGCCGCTGCGTCGAGGAGATGGGGTTCATCGGCGCCAACCTCAACCCGGACCCCTCCGGCGGCAACTGGACGGGCCCACCACTGTCCGATCCCTACTGGCATCCGCTGTTCGAGGCGCTGTGCGAGCTCGACGTCCCGGCCATGATCCACGTCAGCGCGACGTGCAACCCGAACTTCCACTTCACGAGCTCGCACTACCTCGGGGCCGACACGACCGCGTTCACCCAGGCGATGACGTCGGGGCTCTTCCGCGACTTCCCGACGATGCGCTGGATCATCCCCCACGGCGGTGGCGCAGTCCCGTACCACTGGGGCCGGTTCAAGGGCATGGCCGAGGCGAACGATGGCTGGGCGCCCCTCGACGAGGTGATGGACAACGTCTTCTTCGACACCTGCGTCTACCACCAGCCCGGCATCGACCTGCTGGTCGACGTCGTCCCCACCGACAACATCTTGTTCGGGTCCGAGATGCTCGGCGCCGTGAAGACCCTCAACGCCGACACCGGCGAGTACTACGACGACACGCTGCGCTACATCGAACGGGCCCACCTGACCGACGCCCAGCGGGCGCAGATCCTCGAGGGCAACGCCCGACGGGTCTTCCCCCGGCTCGCAGAGAGGCTGCCATGAACCGCCACGTCATCCGCCGCACCATCGAACGCGCCGACCCGGCCGTCGTCGACGAGCTCGCCGCGATCGGCACCGCCACCGTCCACGAGGCCATCGGCCGCGTGGGCTACGTGGGCGTCGGGCTGCGCCCCATCCAGCAGGGAGCGAGGATCGCAGGCTCGGCCGTGACGGTGTCGAGCCACCCCGGCGACAACATCATGGTGCACGCCGCCGTCGAGATGTGCGGGCCCGGCGACATCCTGGTCGTCACCAACACGGCGCCGTCCACCCATGGCATGTTCGGTGACCTGCTCGCCACATCGCTGCAACAGCGCGGCGTGCGCGGCCTGGTGATCGACGCAGGTGTGCGCGACACGGCCGACCTCCGCTCGATGGGGTTCCCCGTGTGGGCCCAGCACGTGTCGTGCCAGGGGACGGTGAAGAACACGCCCGGCTCGGTCAACGTCGACGTGGTGCTCGGCGGCCTCGTCGTGGCGCCCGGCGACGTCATCTGCGCCGACGACGACGGCGTCGTCGTGGTCGAACGCACCTCGGCGCCCTGGGCGCTCGAACAGTCGCTCGCCCGGCTGGCCAAGGAGGAAGCCACCCGCACCCGCCTCGCCGCCGGCGAGCTCGGCGTCGAAATCTACGGACTGCGCGAGAAGCTCGCCGAGATGGGTGTCGAGTACATCGACTGAACCGGCCTCGCTCCCGGGCCCACCCGCCCGCGTGCGATCGCCGCTGCGTCGATCGACTGCGTCAATCGGCTGCGTCGGCCTCGTCGGCCCAGGCCCGCAGTGCGTCCTGCACCGAGCCCAGGTGGGCGGCCATGGCCGCCTCGGCCGCGTCGCCGTCGCCGGCCACGATGGCCTCGACGATGGCGGCGTGCTGGGGGAGCGACACGCTCGATCGGCCCGGCATCGACGCCAGCCGGAACTCCTGGTGGGTGCCCCGGTTGCGCAGGTTTGCAACCAGTTCGCTCGCGATGGAGTGGCCGCTGATCTCGCGGATACGGCGATGCAGCAGCCCGTTCAGCTCGGTGTAGCGGCCCTGGTCGTCGGCTGCGACCGCCGCGGTCATGTCGGCGACGACCCCGGCGAGCTCGGCCCGCTCGTCGATGCTCGCGCGCTCGGCGGCGCGGCGGGCGAGCAGCCCTTCGAGGACGGCTCGGGCCTCGGCGATCTCGATGGCGACATCGACGGGCACGCGACGCACGGTGGCGCCCCGGTTGGTCTCGTGGACCACCAGTCCCTCGGCGCTCAGCTCGACGATCGCCGACCGGATGGCGGCGCGACCGACGCCATAGCGCTCGGTCAGGTTCATCTCGACCAGGCGCGCGCCCGGCAGGAACTCGCCGCTCAGGATGTCGGCTCGGAGCCGTGCGGTGACCTCGACCATGGGCGGCGAAGGTACCGCACCGGTCAGCCGAAGTCGTAGAGCGTCTCGGGGTTGGTGACCAGGACCCGGTGGCGGGCGGCCTCGTCGGGGACGAGATCCACCAGCAGATCGACGAGATCGCCGTCGTCGGGCATGTGGCGCACGTTGGGGTGGGGCCAGTCGGTGCCCCACAGCACCCGATCGGGAGCCGCGGCGACCAGGGCCTGCGCGTAGGGGACCACATCGTCGTAGGGCGGGGGCCCGTCGGCGGTGAGGCGTTCGGCGCCGGAAATCTTGACCCAGGCGCGCTCGTCGCGCAGCAGCTCGAGCAGCGTCTGGAACGGCGCCTGGTCGACGCCGTCGGCGGTGGGCACCCGGGCCATGTGATCGATGACGTACGGGCACGGCATCCGGTCGAGCAGCGTCGCGTACTCGGGCAGGTCCTTGGCGTCGAAGTGCAACACGATGTGCCAGCCATGGGGCTGGACCCGGTCGACGATGCGCCAGAAGACGTCGAGCTCGGGAGCGCCACCGAGGTGCTTCACGAAGTTGAAGCGGGTGCCGCGTACCCCGGCGTCGTGCAGTGCGGCGATGTCGTCGTCGGTGAAGGACTCGTCGATCATCGCGACGCCGGCGTAGCGGCCCTTGCCGCGCTCGAGCGCGTCGACCATCGCCGCGTTGTCGGTGCCGTGACACGACGCCTGCACGAACACCGCCCGGGACAGGCCGAGCCGTTCCTGGAGCTTCTCGAAGTCCTCGATGCCCGAATCCGGCGGGGTGTAGGACCGATCCGCCGAGAACGGGAACCGGGCGGCCGGCCCGAACACGTGGCAGTGGGCGTCGGTGGCGCGGGGAGGCGGCGTCCAGCGGCGGGGCGGGTGCGGATCGGGATGCGGCCCGGGGATGGCCTTGGGTTCGGAGTCGGGCATCGTGGGTCCTGTCTCTTTCGCAGAAGTCGGCGGAGGCGGCGGGCGGGCCTGGGGGTCGGCGGCGGGGGTCAGCGCGGCATGGGGAACACGACACCGTCCATGAGCTTGCGTGCCGTGCGGACGATGCCGGCGCGGCGCACCGTCGGGGGCTCGACGCCGGTGTCGATGTCGATGGCGGCGGTGAACGAGCCGGTGGGATGTTCGCAGGTGAGCGTGCCGCCGGCGCCGGCGCCGGGACGCAGCACCGTCGATGCCGGCGAACCGGGCAGCAGCGCGGCGGTGGCCACCGACACCGCGCCCAGCACGCCGATGGCGTCGTGGCAGCGGTGGGGGATGAACGTGCGGGTGCAGATGTCGCCGCCGGCGGTGGGCGGCGACACCATGGTGAGCTTCGGCACCGTGGTGTCGGTGACATCGCCGAGGTTCATCAGGCGCCCGGCCTGCAGACGAATGGACTCGAGCCGGGCGCGCAGGGCGTCGTCGCCGTCGAGTTCGGTCGGTGTCTCGGTCCCGCTGATGCCCATGTCGGCGGCGCGCAACACCACGACCGGCATGCCGTTGTCGACGAGGGTGACGTCGATGCCGTCGATGGTGTCGACGGCATTGCCGGTGGGCAGCAGGGCACCACAGGAACCGCCGGCGATGTCCTCGAAGTCGAGGTGCACCGCCGCAGCGGTACCGGGCACGCCGTCGATGGCGGTGTGGCCGTCGTAGCGGGGCATGCCGTCGCGCAGGGCGAAGCGGGCGGTGGCGATGGAGTCGGTGTTGACCATGTAGACCCGCACGCTCGCCGTGTCCCCGGCGACCGCGACGAGGCCGCGTTCGACGGCGAAGGGCGCCACCGCGGCCAGCATGTTGCCGCAGTTCTGCCGGTCGCTGACGAGGGCCTCGTCCACGCTGACCTGGAGGAACAGGTAGTCGATGTCGGCGTCGGCGCGTGTGCTGGGGCCGACAACGGCGACCTTGCTGGTGAGTGGGTTGGCGCCGCCGATCCCGTCGATCTGGCGGGCGTCGGGCGAGCCCATCACGGCCAGCAACAGGCCATCGCGGACGATGGGATCGTCGGGAAGGTCGTCGGCGAGGAACACCGCTCCCTTGGAGGTCCCGCCTCGCATGAGCATGCACCTGACACCGATCATCCCGCCATTCTGACGCGCCATCCGAGATTGTCAACAATCCGGGTCGAGCACTACACTTCGTTCCCGCAGGCCCGGCGCACCGACCCGGGGAACCGTGGAGGCGATGTGGCGATCGACAAGCCCTACCTGGACATCCCCGGCACGACCGTGTTCGACGCGGCCCAATCCCGGAAGGGCTACTGGCTCAACCAGTTCGCCATGTCGCTGATGTCGCCGGCGAACCGGCAGCGCTTCCTCGCCGACGAGCGGGCCTACCTCGACGAGTGGGAGATGACCGAGGACCAGAAGCAGGCCGTGCTCGACCGCGACATGAACGCCATGATCTCTTTGGGCGGCAACATCTACTTCCTCGCCAAGCTCGGCGCCACCGACGGCAAGAGCTTCCAACAGATCGCCGGGTCGATGACCGGCATGAGCGAGGACGAGTACCGCGACATGATGGTCAACGGTGGCCGGTCCATCGAAGGCAACCGGTACCGCTGATGGCCACCATCACCGCCTCGGTCTACACCTCCCACGTCCCGGCCATCGGCGCCGCGCTCGATGCCGGCAAGCACGACGAGCCCTACTGGCAGCCGGTCTTCGCCGGCTACGAGGCCTCCAAGGCCTGGATCGCGGAGAACCCGCCCGATGTGATCTTCCTCGTGTACAACGACCACGCCACGGCCTTCAGCCTCGAGCTGATCCCCACCTTCGCCATCGGCACCGCCGCGGGCTACGCGGTCGCCGACGAGGGCTGGGGGCCACGGCCGGTCCCCGACGTCGTCGGCCACGCCGACCTCGCCGCGCACATCGCCCACTCGGTCATCCAGCAGGACTTCGACCTCACCATCGTCAACAAGATGGACGTCGACCACGGCCTCACCGTGCCGTTGTCGCTGATGTTCGGTCAGCCCGACGCCTGGCCGTGCCCGGTCATCCCGTTCGCCGTCAACGTCGTGCAGTATCCGGTGCCGTCGGGTCGGCGCTGCCTGGAGCTCGGTCGGGCCATCCGGCGGGCGGTCGATTCCTACGACGAGCCGCTGAACGTGCAGATCTGGGGCACCGGCGGCATGAGCCACCAGCTGCAGGGTCCACGGGCCGGGCTGATCAACGCCGAGTTCGACAACGCGTTCCTCGACGAGCTGATCGCCGACCCGGAGGCCCTGGCCACCAAACCCCACGTCGAGTACCTGCGTGAGGCGGGCTCGGAGGGCATCGAGCTGGTCATGTGGCTGGTGGCCCGCGGCGCCATGGGCGACCTGGCCGACGGCGAGCCGCACCCGGCCCCCACCGTCCGTCACCGCTTCTATCACGTGCCCGCCAGCAACACCGCCGTGGGTCATCTGATCCTCGAAGAAGCCTGAACCCCAGCGGAGATCCCATCATGACCATCAACGTCGCGCTCGCAGGTCCTGGCGCGTTCGGCATCAAGCACCTCGACTCGATGCGCCGCATCGACGGCGTCGAGGTCGTCTCGATCGTCGGCGCCGAGGAGGCGACCACCCGTGAGGTCGCCGAGAGGTACGGCATCGGCCACGTGGCCGCCGATCTCGACGAGGTGCTCGCGCTCGACAGCATCGACGCCGTGGTGCTGGCGACCCCCACGCCGCTGCACGCCGCGCAGGCGCTTGCGTGTCTCGAGGCCGGCAAGCACGTCGAGGTCGAGATCCCACTGTGTGACGACCTCGCGGCCGGCCGGCGTGTGGTCGAGGCGCAGCAACGTACGGGGCTCGTGGCCATGTGCGGTCACACCCGCCGGTTCAACCCCAGTCACCAGTGGGTCAACCAGCGCATCGCATCGGGCGAGTTCGCCATCCAACACATGGACGTCGAGACCCTGTTCTTCCGGCGGACCAACACCAACGCGCTCGGTGAGCCCAGGACCTGGACCGATCATCTGCTGTGGCACCACGCGGCCCACACCGTCGACCTGTTCGCCTACCAGACCGGCAGCCCCATCGTCGACGCACACGCCATGGCCGGTCCGGTCCATCCCGAGCTCGGGATCGCGATGGACATGTCCATCCAGCTGCGCACCGAGTCGGGAGCGATCTGCACGCTGGCGCTGTCGTTCAACAACGACGGTCCCTTCGGGACGTTCTTCCGCTACATCGGCGACACCGGAACGTACCTCGCCCGCTACGACGATCTCGTCGACGGTCGCGATGAGCCCATCGACGTCTCGCAGGTCGCGGTGTCGACCAACGGCATCGAGCTGCAGGACCGGGAGTTCTTCTCGGCCATCCGCGACGGCCGCGAGCCCAACAGCAGCGTCGCCCAGGTGCTGCCCTGCTACGAGGTGCTCGACCGCCTCGAGCGGCAGATGGCTGCTGATACGGCCGGCTGAGGGGAGCCGGTCGGGGCATTAGCCTGCGCCGATGGAATCCGACGCCGAGCTGCTCACGCCCACCTACGCGGGGTTCCGCACGATGTTCCGGCTCCCGGCCGTGGTGGATCCGGCCGGGTGGGCCGACGCCGACATCGCGGTGGTGGGCATCCCGTTCGACGTCGCCACCACCAACCGGCCCGGCGCCCGTTTCGGGCCCGCTGCGGTGCGGGAGATGTCGCTCATGGTCGCCCAGGGCGAGCACTATCCCACCGGGGTGTGGCTCGACGCGCTGTCGGCCGTCGACACCGGTGACGTCATCCTCGACCTGCACAACCCGCTGACCGTGCGCGACGCCATCACCGCGCATCTGCGGCGCATCGTCGAGGCAGGGTGCCGCCCGCTGACCCTGGGCGGCGACCACTACGTGACGTATCCGGTGTTGCGGGCCATCGCCGAGAAGCACGGTCCGGTGGCACTCGTCCATTTCGACGCGCACACCGACACGTGGGAGCCGACCGACGAGCACGACCTCAACCACGGCAGCATGTTCGTGCACGCCCTGCGTGAGGGATTGATCGACCGCGACCGCAGCATCCAGGTGGGTATCCGCACGTTCAACCCCGACACCCGCGGCGTCCGGATCCTCGATGCCCCATGGGTGCGGGCCAATGGCACGGCGGCCACCATCGCCGCGGTGCGCACCCACGTCGGTTCGGGCCCGGCCTACCTGACCTTCGACATCGACGCGCTCGACCCGTCGTCGGCTCCCGGCACGGGTACACCTGTCGCGGGCGGGCTCGGCACGGGCGAGGCGATCGACATCGTCGGCGCGCTCGACGGCATCGACTGGGTGGGCGCCGATGTGGTCGAGGTGGCCCCGGTGTACGACAGCGCCGGCGTCACCGCACTGGCCGCTGCGCAGATCGCCGCCGAATGGATGGTGGTGGCAACCCGCTCCTGAGCGGCTGGCCTTATTCGTTGCGTGCGCCGGCGGCCAGGTGGGCTGCGGCGTCGACGACGATGCGGACCGAGCGCTGCTCGACCTCGGCGATGACCGCCTCGTCGGGGATCTCCTGGGTGTGGCGGTTGACGATGACCCCGGCGACGCATCCGGCCCGGAACCCGTTGGCCGAACACATGGTGAACAGCGTGGCGCTCTCCATCTCGTAGTTGCAGACGCCCAGGGCCTGCCACTCGGCGAGGCTGCCCTGCAGGTGGCGGGGGACGTAGCCCGACACCGTGTCGTAGCGTTCCTGGCCGGGGTAGAAGGTGTCGGCCGAGGCGGTGATGCCGATACGGGGCTCGACCCCGTCGGCTCGGGCTGCCTCGACAAGTGCCGTCGTGCAGGCGAAGTCGGCGACGGCGGGGTACTCCAGCGGGGCGAAGTGCCGGCTGGCCCCGTCGAGGCGGACGGCTCCGGTGGTCACCACGATGGTGCCGACGTCGATGTCGGGCTGGATGGCGCCGGTGGTGCCGACCCGCAGGAACGTGCGCACGCCCAGCTGCGCGAGTTCCTCGACGGCGATGGAGGTCGACGGCCCGCCGATACCGGTCGAGCAGACGACGATCGGCGCGCCGCCGGCTGTGCCCCGATGGCTCGTGTACTCGCGGTTCGAAGCCAGGAAGGTGTCGTCGTCCAGGAGCGCGGCGATGCGGGGCACCCGGCCGGGGTCGCCGGGCAGGATCGCCACGGTCGCCCCGGCGAGATCGTCGCGGGTGAGCCCCAGATGGAAGACGTCGGCCATGGCGTCACGGTAGTTCCGCACGCGGACTACTGGGGTCAAGTCGACCTCACCAACTCGGCACGCGGCCTCCGGGGCTCGACGACCTGGAGTTGGTTGAAAGTACGACTTGACCCCGGCGGTGGTCCGCCCCTGTCGCGTAGATTTCGTACACTTACCGCTATAAGTGTTTTAAAGTGGAAGGGGGAGCGTCGATGAACGGAGTGGCGGGTGACGAGGTGCCGATCGTGTGGCGCGGACGCCGTGCACGCGCCTTCGTGCCCCACCGCCTCGCCGATCGTGACCTGTCCCTCGCCGCCGACACCACGCACCGCACTGCTCGGGCCGTCGCCGCCGTCGAGTTCGGCGCCGAGACGCTGCCGGCGGACTACCTGCCCCTCGCCCGCCTCCTGTTGCGGGCCGAGGGTGTCGCCTCGTCGTTCATCGAGGGCATCAGCGCACCCGTGGTCGACGTGGTGCTCGCCGAATTCGACCCGCAGAGCGGCACGCCCACTGCGAGCTGGGTTGCCGCCAACCTCGCCGCGGCCGAGGAGGCCATCGCCGACGCCCACGCCGAGCCGCTCACCGTCGGCCACCTGTGTCGCTGGCACCGCACACTGATGGCGGGCGGTCCGACGCCGGACCGTCACGTCGGCGTGCTCCGGGACGAGCAGGGGTGGATCGGCGGTACCTCGCCGTTCGATGCCCATCTCGTGACGCCACCTCCGGACGAGGTCCCCGCCCTCGTCGACGACCTCGTCGGATACGTGAACGACTCCCGTGCCGATGCCGTGACCAAGGCGGCAGTGGCCCATGCACAGTTCGAGATCATCCATCCGTTCGCCGACGGCAACGGGCGCGTCGGTCGGGTCCTGGTGGCCTGGATCCTCGTCCGCGAACTCGCCCTCGTCACCCCGCCGCCGGTGAGTACCCGCATCGCCGCCGATGTCGGCGGCTACGCGTCCGGTCTGGTGCTGTTCCGCCTCGGCGACCACGACTCGTGGATCCGATGGTTCGCCGACGCCGTGTCGGGCGCGGGTCGCGCACAACGCGACCTCGTCGCCGCTGTCGAGCGGCTGGCGATCGAATGGCGTCAGCGGCTCGCAGCGCCGCGGCCGGGATCGTCACGGTTGCGAGCCGACGCAGCGGCGTGGCGACTCCTCGAGCTTCTGCCGCGGCTTCTCGTGCTGACGGGGCCGATCGTCGCACGGGAACTGGGCATACCGCTGAAGTCCGCCAACGCTGCGCTGCACGCGCTCGTCGCCGCCGATGTCCTCGTCGAGCACGGCACGGTCTCCACTGTCGGCCGAGGTCGTCCGAGCCGGCTCTACGTCAGCCCCGAACTCCTGGGCTTGGCCGGAGCGAGCCCATTGCGAGCCTGAAGGTCTTGCAGGACCGGCGGTGGTCCCGCCTCGGTCTCGCCGCGAGTCTTGCGCGGGTTGCGGACCCGGAGGAGTGCCCGGACCGCGATGACGGCTCCGGCGATGGCCTGGAGGGCGATGATCGAGTACATCAGGACGCGCAGCACCACCTCCGACGGCTCGAGCTGCCAGAGCCCGGCGTAGGTGAGCGCTGCGGCCGGGGCGACGAGCACGAGGGGCACCAACGCCCGCAGCCGCACGTGGCCGGCGAGCTGCGCGAACAGGTCGGGCCGATCCGCTGGCACCCGGGAGCGATGGCGACGCAGGGCGACGACCTGCAGGCCCGCGTAGGCGCCGAACATCGGCAGCGCCCACGGCAGCGCCACCGTCCAGAGCGCAGCACCGGCCAGCACCAGGGCGCCGACGATGCGCTCGCCCCACGTGAGCCTGCCCGAGGGCGCCGTCGCAACGGTCGGCCAGAAGAGGCCGATGACACCGTGGGCGACGATCAACACGGCGGTGAACAGGGCGGCGTAGCCGGCGAACGCACCGGGACCCAGGATCTCCAGCGCCCCGTACTCGGCCAGCAGTTCCGGGTCCTCGTAGCTCTCGGGGAGCCACTGCGTCGTCGACCACACGCCCCAGAACACGCCGATCCCCAGCGCCAGCAGCGACAGCTTCGCGATCGCCTCGGCGAGCAGCAGGTGTCGGATGACGAACACCAACACGGCGAACGACATGATCCCGTGCCACATCGTGAACCACGCAGGGAAGAACGGCACGAACGGCCCGCCGCTGTAGAGCACCGGTGTGATCACGCCCTCGACGACGTACGCGACAACCGGCACCGCGAGCATCAGCGACCACCACGAATCGATCCGGTGGCGACGCATCAGCATGATGCCTGCCGCGGTGGCGATCGCATAGAACGCCGCGACCTCCAGATGGGCTCGCAGGCCGGGCGCCCAGAACCAGAACATGCGCTCGGAGCCGACGGCGGTGATGACGGCGACGAGATAGATGAATGCCATCGATCGAGCGGCGGATGGTACGGCGAGTTTCATGTCCCCCTGTCGTGGCGACAGGCCGCATCGGTTCACGACATGGGCCGTCGGGCCCGGCCGTGCGGTCCCTGCGTCGCGTCTGGTTGCGTCAGATGGCCCCCCGATCACAAGGCAGACCCGAGCGCCGACCCACGACGAATCAGGCGCTCGGCTAGGCTCCTCCGATGGCGCCTTCCAAGTCGACAGCTACGCTGCGGGTTCCCGCCGAGTTGCGAGACGAGATCGCCCGGATCGCGGAGCTGCGCGGCACGACCATGCTCGACGTCGTGACCGATGCCGTCCACCGGCTCGGCCGGGACGAGTGGTGGGCGTCGGTCCACGACGCACTGGACGAGTGGTCGCCGGCCGAGGTCGCCGAGTCCGGAGAGGAGCGGAGCCGGCTCGACGCCACTGCGGCGGACGGCCTTCATGCGGGATGAATCGCCCTTCGTCCGTGGCGACATCTGGATGGTCGACTTCGGTTCCGCTCCAGAGGATCCCGAGCAGGCCTTCCGCCGTCCCGCGGTGATCGTCTCCGACGATCGGCTGCATCACCCGAACCTCGAGATGGTGATCGTCGTGCCGGGAACGTCGACCATCCGTCAGGTTCCGCTGCACATCGTCGTCGACGCCGGTTCCGACGTCGGCCTCCCGCATCGGACCGCGTTCCAGGTCGAACAGGTCCGAGCTGTGTCGGTCGCCCGGTTCGTGGAGCGCCTCGGCCGTCTCGATCCAGTCAGCCGGACTGCCATCGACGAAGTCTTGCGCACCGCTCTGCGTCTCTGATCGCAGGGGGATCGTCCGAGGTCGAACTCTTGTGGCTCAGCAGGTGGTCGTGAGCGGTGTGCCGTCGACGGTGATGGCGTCGACGAGCCATCGTCCGTCCACCGGAACGAGCGACACGCGCCAGCGCCGTGGCGCGTCGGGAGACGCCGTGCTCGAGCCACCGAGGAAGCGCACACCGACCGTCGCCGCCGATTCGGCCGGGAATCGGACCCGGCCGATCGATGCCCCGAACGCCGCGCCGTCGCGCGCAGCGCCCACGCGAGGGCGACGAACAGGCCGAGGTCGACGAGGGCGGCCAGGACCCGCTCGAACAGCGGCGCGACGAGGAGATAGCGCTTCGTCGCCAGGCTCTCGTCGTCGGCCATCTGATGCAGGCTCAGTGATCGCCGGCTGGTTGGTCCGGGGCGCGGTGCTGTGGCCCTGCGACGAGCTCGCCGACGGCAACGGCCGCAGCGGTGCGGCTGTCGACGCCGAGCACCCGGAAGATGGCGTATCCGATGGTGCATCGCCAGATGACCGGCGAGCGCATCGAGCACGGCGACGTCGCGGTCGGAGAACTCTCCGTCTTCGGGGCTGCGGTTCAGCGCGTACCCCACGATCACGCTGGGCGGGGCAGGGAGCTGGATGACCAGCTGGTAAGGGAGCCCGAATGGCTCGTAGAACTCCTTGGAGAGCTCGGTCTCCTCGAACGCGTTCGCCCAGCAGCGCGCACACGGTGGCGAAGTCGGGTGGCGGGTCGGTTGCCAGCCGATCGGTCGTCGCCAGGAGCGCACGCAGGTCGGGCGCTCCCAGAGGCACGAGAGCGACCGTACCCTACGTCGATCGACGTATGTCGTCTCGTCGGTCAACCTGTTCACGGTGCTCGACGACCCCGACGTGATCGACGAGGCGCTGGGTGAAGGCGGACTCGCTGCGATGGAGGAGTACGTCGTGTTGCTCCGGCCACACCAGGACGTCGAGGCCGAGGGCGGTCTGGGCAGCCTGCGGGAAGGCCTCGACAACCTCGAGGCCGACATCGCTGCCACCCGCGATGGGCGGATCGACGAACGCGTCGGTGGCTACAGCGCGACCGCCGTTTCAGCGGTCCTCGCTGCCATCGGCTGCTGAGCAGCGTCGTCGGCGGCTCGTTCCGAAGGGCTGGTACGGTCCCCGAGGAGTCGTCGACGAGGGGGTCCGATGATGCAGGTCGTGCCGTGGATCGGGCGCACCGTGGTGCAGAACGCGTACGTCGTCGAGGATCTCGATGCGGCCATGGCCCGGTGGACGTCGGTGTTCGGTGTCGGGCCGTTCTTCGCGAACCGTGACATCCGGGTCGACGAACCCCGATACCGGGGCGCGCCGACCGAGCTGCGCTTTGCGGGCGCCATCGCCCAGGCCGGCGCCGTCCAGATCGAGCTGATCCAGCAGCTCGACGACTCGCCCTCGTGCTACCGCGACCTGTACCCGGCGGGGCGCGAGGGCTTCCACCACATCGCGGTGTTCGCCGAGGATCTCGATACCGAGATCGCCCGCTACGAGGCGCTCGGCGCGCCGGTCGCGTTCAGCGGCGTGAGCCGCGGGATGCGCTTCGCCTACGTCGACACGTCGCCGATGCTGGGGATCATGGTCGAGCTGCTCGAAGACGTCCCCAGCGTGCGCAACGCCTTCGCGCTGGTCGCCGAAGCCGGTCGCACCTGGGACGGCACCGACCCGGTCCGGGGTTCGGCGTCCGCCGCGGCCGCCGTGACGTGAGGCCTGCAGCACCGACCCCGAGCCGCCGGAGCGCCGGCATGAAGGTCGCCGAGGTCGAGACCTTCGTGGTCGCCAACCCGCCGCCGTCGTTCGGGGGCCGGTACTTCGTGTTCGCGAAGGTCGTCACCGACGACGGCGTCGTCGGCTGGGGCGAGGCATACGCCGCGACGTTCGGCCCGCACGTGATCGCCGCCGGAATCACCGATCTCGCCGACCGGCTGCTCGTCGGGCACGACCCGTTCGAGATCGAGCGGTTCTGGCGGCGGGCCTACAGCAGCGGCTTCACCCAACGCCCGGACGTCACGCTGATGGCGGCCACGAGCTGTCTCGAGATGGCGTGCTGGGACATCGTGGGCAAGGCGGTCGGCCAACCCGTCCACCGCCTGCTCGGCGGTCGGGTCCACGAGGCGTTGCGCTCCTACACCTACCTGTACCCCGAGCCCGGCGACACCGCCGACGTGTACCTCGACCCGGACCTCGCCGCCGCACGTGCCGCCGAGGAGGTCGCCCGAGGTTTCACCGCGGTGAAGTTCGACCCGGCGGGGCCCTACACCGCGATGGGTGGGCACCAGCCGTCGTTGCATCGCATCGAGCGGTCGGTCGCCTTCGCCGCTGCCATTCGTGAGGCCGTCGGGACCGGGGCTGACCTGTGCTTCGGCACCCACGGCCAGTTCACGGCGTCGGGCGCGCTTCGGCTGGCGACGCGACTCGAGGCATGGGACCCGCTGTGGTTCGAGGAACCGGTGCCGCCCGACGACGTCGACGCAATGGCCCTCGTCGCCCGGGGCACGTCGATCCCGATCGCCGCCGGCGAGCGCCTCACGACCAAGGCCGAGTTCGCCCGGCTGCTCGAGGCGCGGGCGGTGTCGATCGTGCAGCTCAACCTCGCACGCTGCGGGGGCCTGCTCGAGGGCAAGAAGATCGCTGCGCTCGCCGAGGCGTTCGGCGCGCAGATCGCCCCGCACTGTTACAACGGCCCGATCGGGGCCGCCGCCAACGTGGCCCTGGCGGCGTGCTCGCCCAACTTCTCGGTCCTCGAGGCGATCCGCGACTTCGGTGGCTTCCACGCCGACCTGCTCCACCGGCCGCTGGTGTGGCGTGACGGGTTCGTCGAGATCCCCGAGGCGCCGGGCCTGGGCGTCGAACTCGACGAGGACGTCGCCCGGGCACATGCATTCACCGGCGATGGACTGCACCTCGACATGGCGCAGGTGCCCATCGGCGAGGCCGACCCCCCTCCCGACCGTCGACCGGGCGAGGGCGGCGCCTGAACTCGAGCCGGTCGGCCTCGGTGATGACCTTGGGCACTGTCGGATTCGGCGGGCCCCGGACACCATCGGGACCGGGGAGACCCGACAGGCGAACGACGGAGGCCATGATGACGACGCATCCCGATATCGATCCCGAGGACATGCCTCGCTACGGGGTCCGTGCCGTCGACGGCGGCGACGTCGTGGGAGCGGACGACTTCGCAACGCTCGACGAGGCCGAGGCCTATGCCGAGCAGGTGTCGGAACTGCACCCCGGCGCCGTCGTCGAGATGACCGATCGCCACGGTGCCCGCGACGTCTGGGAGCTCGTCGAGGACGACACCGCCCTCGACGAGGACGAGGGGCCGCGCGCATAGGTTCGCGCTCGAGCGGCTCCGTCATGAGCAAGCTCCACGACGATAATGGGACTTGTTCCTATCTTCCGCTAGCCTCCCGCCGGTGTCCTGGCTCGTTCATCTCGATCACGCCGAGATCGTCGTCGGCGATCGCGTCCTCGTGCACAGCGGCGACTTCGCGGTCTCGCCAGGTGTCCGCATCGCACTCATGGGCCGGTCGGGGTCCGGTAAGAGCCTGACGCTCGCAGCGCTCTCCGGGCGGCTGCCCCGACCCCTCTCGTTGCGGCCTGCTTCTGCGCGCACGGCGCGGGCGGATCTGAGGATCGGGCTGATCCCCCAGCGTGGTCACGATGCGCTGCACCCGCTCTACCCGATCGGCCGCCAGCTCGCCGCAGTCAGCCGTCGATCGCGGCCCGAGGTGCTACGAGCACTGGGCCGAACAGGGCTCGACGGCGCGGTGGTATGGGGTCGACGTCCTGCAGAACTCTCGGGTGGCCAGGCCCAACGCGTCGTCATCGCCCTGGCGGCGCTCACCTCGCCGGACCTCATCCTGGCCGACGAACCCACCAGCGCCCTCGACGACGAAACGCGTGACGAAACGCTCGCGCTCATCGACGAAATACTCGTCGACCAGCCTTCGGCTGCGTTGGTGGTGGCAACCCACGACACCGAGGTTCCGGCTCTGCTCGGCGCAGACGTGGTGCCGGTGGTCGATGGCCGGGTCGGAGCCGCCGCACCCGCGCCAGGCGACGGCGACCCTGCCGGCGTCCTGCCCGGAGCGGTCCGGTCGTGGTGAGCGCCCTCGCCTTCCACGGGGCAGGCCTGGTCCACGGTTCGGGTCGCAATGCCACGGTGGCCCTGCTCCCGACCGACCTGGCGGTCGCCCCGGGCGAGTCCGTCGGGATCATCGGCAGATCCGGTTCCGGCAAGACATCACTCGCCGAACTGGCGCTCGGTCTTCGGCGGCCCAGCCACGGACGGATAACCGTCGACGGACAGGCATGGTCGGAACCCGGACGGTCACCGTCACGCCTGCGGCGTCGGAGCGTGCAGGGCGTGCCCCAGGATGCGCTCGCCACGCTTCCACCGCGCTGGACCGTCGAGCGTACGCTGCGGACCGCGGCCCGCCGCCTCCTTCGCTCGCGCGACGTCGACGCCGCAGTGGCCGACGCTCTCGCGTCGGCGCACGTGGAGCCCGGCCTTCTCCACCGGCGCCCGCACCAGCTGTCGGGAGGGCAGGCGCAGCGCATCGCCATCGCCCGCGCCCTGGTCGCCGCTCCATCGGTACTCGTCGCGGACGAGCCCACCAGCGCCCTCGACGACGCCACCGCCGAGGGCGTGATCGACACGATGCTCGATCTCGCCCGCAACGCCGGCGTCGCCGTGCTGGTCGTCACCCACGACGAAGCCATCGCCGGTCGCTGCGCCCGGCTCCTCGAGGTCCTCGACGGACAAGTCACGGAGACGGTGCGCTGACTGCCCGACGACCTGCCGACCCGACTGATTGCCGCCACACCCACGCACCCACCCAACCAACCAACCGATTGCTTCGGGCCGCTCCGGGCCCGCGCTGAATCGGAACGAGAGGATTCCCGTGCAGATATCGACAGCTCGCCGCAACAGGCACCACCAGCGGGGCCGCCGCGTGGCGGTCATCACCTTGGCGGCCCTCGCCCTGCTGGCAGCGGCGTGCTCACCATCGGGCGGCGACGCAGCTGCCCAGAGCGACGACCGGATCTCGGTCGTCATGCTCCTGCCCCCGCGCTCTGCGCTGAGCCCTTTCAGCGATGATGCGTTCAAGCTCTCGCGCTGGAGCACGGCCGAGACCTTGGTGGTCCTCGACGATGCGGGAGATCCGCAGCCCATGCTCGCAACGAGCTGGGACCGTGAGGACGAACTGACCTGGCGCTTCAGCATCCGCGAAGGCGTCGAGTTCCACGACGGCTCGGCACTCGATGCCGAAGCCGTCGCCGTCGCACTGCAGGCCGCCGCCAGCGCGGATCCGACCCCGCGCATCCTGCGCGGCGTCGAACTCGGGGTCGGAGTCGACGGGGACGAGATCGTCCTCACGACAGCTGCGTCCGACCCGCTCCTGCCGCAACGCCTGTCGAGCCCGCAGCTGTCGATCCTGGCGCCGGCTGCCTACGAAGGTGACGTGGTCGATCCCGTCGGGACCGGCACCGGTCCCTTCGAGCTCGTCGCCGTCGACGGTGTGGTCGGCGCAACACTCGACCGCGCCGACGACTACTGGGGAGAGCCCGCCGTCGCAGCGGGCATCGACGTCGCATTCGTGCCCGACGGCACCGCTCGGGCGGCGGCGCTGCGCACCGGCGAAGGCGCCGTCATCGTCGAGGCGATTCCCCCGGGTCAGGCGGTCAACATCGACGACGGCCTGATCCACGAGGTCCCCATGCCGCGCACCAACACGCTGTATCTCAACGTCGAGTCCGGACCCTTCGCCGACCCGGCCGTACGAGCGGCGGCACGAGAGGCGGTCGAGCGCGCTGCGATCGTGAACTCGGCCTACGAGGGCCGTGCCGACGAAGCCTCCGGGCTGCTCGGCCCCGCCCTGGCCTGGACCACCGAGCTCCGTGACACCGACGACTACCGGTCGATCCTCGCCGGCCGGGCCGAGCCGGCGACGGTCGACGGGATCGAGATCGTGCTGGGTACCTACACCGACCGGTCCGAACTGCCCGAGGTGGCGGTCATCATCGAACAGCAGCTCGAAGCCGCAGGTTTCGTGGTGACCCAGGACGTACGCGAGTACCAGTTCATCGAGGCCGACGCGCTCGGCGGTGTGTTCGACGCCTTCATCCTCTCGCGCAGCACTGTGCTCGACTCCGGCGACCCCGTGGCCTACTTCGAGGCGGACTTCGTGTGCGACGGCGGATTCTCGATCGCCCAGTTGTGCGATCCCGATGTCGACGCTCTCATCGCCGAGGCGGCGCAGACCGAGACCGGTGACGAACGCCGAGTCGCCATCATGGCCGCCGAGGCCGCGATCCTCGCGACCGACGCCGCCATTCCGCTCGTCCACGAGCGTGTGATCCAAGGCGAGTCGGCCTCGGTCGTCGATGCTGCGCGCGATCCTCGTGAGCGGCTGCTGGTCACTGCGTCGACGACACACAGTGCACCGTCCTGATCCCGTCCCGCTGATCTCTCGCCTCGTCGCCGGGGCAGCGCTCCTCGCCTTCGTCGGAGCGCTGCCCTGGCTCTCGCGGCGAGATCCGGCGGCAACGATCCTGCGCGCGCGGTACGCAGAGCTCGAGGCCACGCCCGAGGCCCTCGAGGCCATCCGCGCGCAGGTCGGCCTCGAGGGCGGTCCACTGACGCTCAGCGCCCGTTGGTGGAGCGGCGTGCTGCGCGGCGACCTGGGAACATCGTGGGTCAGCGGCTCTCCGGTCGGCCCCGGTGTGATCGAGGCGCTCGGCGTGTCCGCCATGTTGGCGTTCTACGCGTCGATCGTGGCCGTGATCGTGATGGCGGCACTGGTGACGCCGTCGGTGCGGGCCGTCGTCGAGGACCGGCCCGTGAAGCCTCCGGGGCCGATGGGCGTGGTGTTGACGGCGATGCCGGAGTTCCTCCTTGCCACGGTGCTGCTCGTCGTCTTCGGGGTACTCCTGAACGTGCTGCCGCCGTTCGGGTGGTCATCGCCGCAGCACCTCGTGCTCCCGAGTCTGGCGCTCGGTCTGCCCGCCGGCGGTCTGTCGGGCCGCCTCCTCGCCGACGCCGTCGTCGGGTCCGCCGGCGAGACCTGGGTCGATGCCTGGCGCCTTGCGGGGGCTCCTTCGCGGGTCGTCGCGCTGGGGGTCCTGCGGCGCGCCGGGGCCGCCGTTGTCGACCAGATGGGGCTGGTCTTCGTCGGTCTGCTCGGTGGTGCTGTGGCGGTGGAGCAGGTCTTCGCGATTCCCGGCATCGGTCGGCTGCTACTCGGCGCCGCCAACGCCCAGGATCTGCCGGCGCTGCAGGCCGGCCTGCTGCTGGTCGCGTCGACGGCGGTCGGTGTCGGCATCCTGGCTGGGGCGCTGCGACGCTTCCTGCACGGGGGACCGTTGCCCGCGGGTGCGCTGCGGCCGCCACCCGAGCCGGTCCGCGACGTGCGAGCAGCGCGGAGGGTTTTCGGCCTGGGGGTCGTCCTCATGGCTGCCCTGCTGATCGCCGGGCTGCCGCGGGATCCGTTCGGTCTGGACAACGAGCGGCTCGCACGGCCCTCATGGCGCCTGCCTCTGGGTGCTGATGCCAGCGGCCGGGACGTCTTGGCCCGTGTCGCACACGGGGCCATCGACACGCTCCTGCCCGCCGTCGCCGTCGTTGCCGCAGCCATGGCGATCTCGCTCGTCGTCGGCTTCGCGACCCGGGGCATCCGGGGTCCCGTTGAGATCGCCAACGCCACACCGCCGATCATCGCCGGCGTCGTCGTGGCCGCTCTGTCCGGTCCCAGTACGTTCGGTGCGGCGCTGGCGGTGCTCTGGGTCAGCTGGCCGCCGATGGTGTCGCACGCTGCGGCGCTCATCGAGGAGGCCCGGGCCGCGCCGCACATCAGGTGGCTGCCTGTCTCCGGTGTCGGCCGCATGGAGCTCTCTGTGGTCCACATCCTGCCTGCGATCATCCCGGCGCTCGGTCGCCACGCTCTGATCCGCCTCCCGGGCGTGGCCCTTGCCCTTGCGTCTCTCGGTTTCCTCGGTCTCGGTGCCCGTCCCCCGCAGCCGGATTGGGGTCTGGTGCTCTCCGAGGGGATCGACTACGTGGAACGGGCCCCGTGGGCCACCGCTGCGCCTGCTGCTGCGCTCGCCCTCGCCTCGGTGTTGGCGGTCTCGGCTGCGGCGGTCGCCCCGGAGCGGAGGCATCGGGCGAGGGTGCGCGCCGGCGACGAAGCGCAGCGCGAGCGTATTCCCGGGGGATCGGGCGCCCGTGGTCGCGGCGGGCCGACGATCTCGGCGGGCGCGTCCCGGTAGGTTCGGGGCGTGGCTGCTCGTCGCTTCTCGGATCGGCCCCGCACCCGGGCGCCGGGGGCGGGCCGTCCCCGCAAGCGCGAACGCACGTCGGAGGGGCCGGTGCCCGACGAGATCGTGCGTGCCGCGGTGCGGCTGTTCGCCCGCCAGGGCGTCGCCGCGACGACGATGGCCGACATCGCCGAGGCGGTCGGGCTCGGGGTGTCGTCGCTCTACTACTACTTCCAGAGCAAGCACGACATCTTCGAGCGCATCGTCATCGAGGTGAACCGCGAGCCGCTGACGATCGTGGCCGAGGTGCGCGAGCGCTTCCCCGATGCCGGTCGCCGACTCCACGCGTTCGTCCGGGCCGACGCCGCCGCCCTGTGTGAGTTGCCCTTCGACTTCAACGAGATCCATCGCCTCGCCGGCGACGATCCCGACGGCTTCGACCGCTATTGGGCCGACCGGCAGCGGCTGCTCGACGAGGTCGCCGAGATCGTGCGCCAGGGCGTCGACGACGGCGAGTTCGTGCCGGTCGACGCCGACCTCACCGCGGTGACGGTCCTCGCCAACGACGAGGCCGTGCAGCACTGGTTCAGGCACCCGACCGGGCGCAGCGGTGCGGGCGGTCCGGGCAGGTCGGTGGCCCCGTCGGATCCGGCGGCGATCGGGTCGTTCCTGGCCGACCTGGTGGTGCGGGGCCTGCTGGCCGATCCCGCTCGGCTCGGCGCCATCGGCGCCGATACCGCGTGACGTCGGCCGGCACCGTCTGCCTTCACCTGACCTCGCCCGGCTCGGCCCGTACGGGGCTTGTGAGAAAGAAACACAACAGCGAGCGGACACGCGGGCTTATTTCGAATGACATTCGACGGAAACGGAGACCTCTCTAGGTTGGGCGCACCTCGACCAGGAGGCACTCGATGCTCCCGTCAATGCCCCGAATCCTGCCCCGGACCCTGCTCCGGCTGTTCCTCGCTCTCGCCGTCGTGCTCGCGCTCGCCGCAGGATGCGGCGGAGACGACGACACCGATGCGGCCGAGCCCGCACCCGAAGCCACCGATGGCGCCGCCGAGTCCGACGAGGCATCGGAGGAGGGCGAGGCTGCCGCCGACCCCGCCGAGGTCGACTCGATCACCATCGGCTACTCCGCCTGGCCCGGTTGGTTCCCACTGGCCGTCACCGAGCAGGCCGGCATCTTCGAAGAGGTCGGCCTCGACGTCGAGCTGATCTTCTTCGCCGACTACCTGGCCAGCATCGACGCCATGGCCGTCGGCGAGCTCGACTTCGTCACCCAGACCCTCAACGACACCATGGCCAGCGTCGCCTTCGGCGACGAGCAGGTCATCGTGGTCGTCAACGACAACTCCACCGGCAATGACAAGATCATCTGCGACGGGTCCATCACCTCCATCGAGGACCTGGCGGGCAAGACCATCGCCGCCGAGGCCGGCGTCGTCGACCACTTCTTGTTGGTGCAGGGCCTCAACTCGGTGGGCCTCACCGAGGACGACATCGACTTCCGGGGCGTCCCGACCGACGCCGCAGCCGCCAGCTTCGCCGCCGGTGAGTTCGACTGCGTCGGCGTGTTCGCCCCGTTCTGGCTCACCGCACTCGAGCGCGAGGGCTCGATCGAACTGTTCAGCTCGGCCGACTTCCCCGGCCTCATCCCTGACCACATCGTGGCCACCCGCGAGATCGTCGACGGCAACCCGCAGGCGGTCCAGAAGCTGGTCGACGCCTGGTACCTCACCCTCGAGTGGATGGACGAGAACCCCGACGAGGCGCTCGAGATCATGGCCGAGGTGGCCGGCACGAGCGTCGAGGAGTACCTGGAGTTCGCCGACGGCACCACCATCTTCAGCGCCGAGGACGCCCTGGCCGCCTTCGCTCCCGGCGACGACACGACCTCGCTGATCCACACCGCCGAGCTGATCAACCCCTTCCTCGTCGACTCCGGTTTCACCGAGACCGAGGCCCCGCTCGACGGCCTGTTCGACAGCTCCTTCACCCAGGACTGGGTCGACCGGAGCGGCGGATGAGCTCGCCGGCGGCGACCGGCACCTCGGGGGCCTCGCCCACCGGCGTGCCGGCCGCCGCCGCGGGTGCTGCCGGCGCCGCCTCCGACGCCGATGCCGCGGACGCGGCGACTGGGTCGGCGGATCCCGCCGACCCGGACATCGCGGTCGAGGCCGGCGGCGCCGGGACGCGGGGTCACCGCCAGGGTGCGCTGCTGCGCCTGCGCGGCGACATCCCCGTCGGGCTGCGCCGCGCTGCCATCGGCGCCGGTGTCGCGTCGACCCTGTTGTTGTGGGTGCTGGCATCGACGGTGTTCGCATCCGACGGCTTCGCGGTGCCGACGATCGCCGAGACGTGGCGGGCGCTCGTCGAGATGTACCGGGCCGACGAGCTGCTGCCCGACCTCGCCGCCAGCACCCAGCGTGTCGGCATCGGCTACTCGGTCAGCATCGTCATCGGGGTGCTGCTGGGCGTGCTGATCGGCAGCTTCGCCACGTTCGAGGCGTACTTCGAACCCCAGATCGGGTTCCTGCGCTACATCCCCGCCACCGCGCTCACGCCGCTGTTCCTGATCTGGCTGGGCATCGACGAGGCGCCGAAGGTGGCGCTCATCATCGTGGGCACGGTGTTCTTCAACACGCTGATGGTGGCCGACGTCGCCCGCTCGGTGCCGATCGAGCTCGTCAAGGCCTCGTACACGCTCGGCGCTCGGCGCCTCACGGTGTTGCGGCGGGTGATCCTGCCGCACTCGTGGCCGGGCATCGTCGACGTCGCCCGCATCAACCTCGCCGCCGCATGGCTGATGCTGGTGGTCGCCGAACTGCTGGCCGCCCAGGACGGCCTGGCGTTCCGCATCGTGCGGGCGCAGCGCTTCCGGGCCATCGACCGCATGTTCGCCCTGCTGCTGATCTTCGGCCTGATCGGCCTCGCCAGCGACCTCGCGCTGCGATGGCTGCGCCGCCGAACTGCCCGATGGGCGGTCGACTGATGGCAAAGGTCAGCGTCCGCAACCTCGTCAAGGACTTCCCGGCCGGACGGCGTCAGACGGTCCGCGCTATCGACGACGTCGACCTCCACGTCGGCACCGGCGAGTTCGTCTGCATCGTCGGCGCCTCCGGCTGCGGTAAGTCGACGCTGTTGAACATCGTCGCCGGGCTCGACACAGCCACCAGCGGCGCGGTGGAGGTCGACGGCGACACCGTCGTCGGGCCCGGTCCGGACCGGGGCATGGTGTTCCAGGCGTACTCGCTCTATCCGTGGAAGACGGTCGCAGAGAACGTCGCCTTCGGCCTCGAGGTGGCCGGGATGTCCCGAGTCGACCGCGACGAGCGGGTGACCGAACTGTTGAACATCGTCGGGCTCAAGGCCTTCGCCGACCACCTGCCCAAGGAGCTGTCCGGCGGCATGCGCCAGCGCGTCGCCATCGCCCGGGCGCTGGCCCCCGAGCCCGACGTGCTGCTGCTCGACGAACCCTTCGGGGCCCTCGACGCCCAGACCAAACGCAGCATGCAGGAGTTCCTGCGGACCCTGTGGCAGCGCACCCGGGCCACGATCCTCATGGTCACCCACGACGTGCAGGAGGCCGTGTACCTGGCGGACCGCATCTACGTCATGACCCCGCGTCCGGGCCGGGTGGCCGAGGTCGTCGACGTGCCGTTCGGGACCGCCCGCGGTCCGAGCGTCAAGCGCGACCCCCGTTTCCTCGACCTCGTCGACGAGATCGAGGACCTGCTGCACACCCCGCAGACCGACACCGCCGAACCCGAGGAGCAGGCCGATGTCGCCTGAGACAGAGACCGCCGGCCCCGATGGTTCCGGTGACGATGCCGCCGTGGGAGCGGGGACCGCGACCACGGCGGGGGCTCGAGCCCACGCCCGTTCGATGGCAGGCACCGTCGTCGACGCGATGCCAACGGTCCCGCCCAGCGCGGCGACCGGCCTGCCACCCGATGTCGCCGCCGACGACGTGCTGTGGGACGAGCTCGTCGCCGGCGGCGGCTACACATCGATCGCCGCACGGCGTGGCACCCACATCCGCCTCGTCGACCGCGACGGCGATGCGTGCGCCGGCGTGCTCGTCCACCGCCTGGACCATCCCACCGAACGCCTCAACGTCGCGGACACCGTCAAGGTGCAGTGGCAGGCGTACCTGCACGAAGGCCAGCTGCTCCTGTCGGACATGGGGCGGGTGCTCGCCGGGATCGTCGTCGACACCTCGGGCCGCCACGACACCATCTGTGGCACCACCAGCCGGTTGGTCGTCGAGGACCGCTACGGCGACGGCTCGATCTCGGGTCCGACACCCAACGGCCGCGACCTGTTCGCGCTGTCGTTGGCAAAGGACGGGCGCAGCCGGCGAGACATCGCGCCCAACGTCAACTTCTTCAAGGGAACCCGGGTCGCTCCCGACGGCACGATCGAGCTGTTGAGCTCCGCCGGTGCCGGCGCCGAGGTGGTGCTGCGCTGTGAGATGGACGTGCTCGTGACCATCGTGAACGTGCCCCATCCCCTCGACGACCGGCCGGACTACACGGTCACGCCGCTGCGGGTCACCGCCTGGAGCGGGCTGCCCGCTGCAGGCGACGATCCGCTGCGCACCGCCACACCCGAAGGCCTGCGCGCCCACCAGAACACCGAGATCGCCGTGGGTCTGGCCGCAGGCCCGCTGCGACCCGCCGTCGCGGTCGGGGCGGGAGTGGCATGAGCGTCGTCCTCGACACCGTGGTCCCGGCTCGGGCGCCGTGGTCGGCCGTCGTTGCCGCCGGTCAGACCCTCACCATCGTCGACCTCCACGGCAACCAGGCGGTCGACTGCGTGATGTACGTCGCCGACGACACCACCGAGCGCTACAGCGCCCCCGACACCATGGCCGCGCAGCGCAACGTGTTCCTCACCGCCGGCACCGTGTTGCGCACCAACGAGGGCCGGGCGCTGATGACCATCGTCGACACCACCTGCGCCCGCCACGACACCCTGGGCGGCGCGTGCTCGAAGGAGTCGAACACGCTGCGCTACGGCCACCACGCTCGCCATCAGCACGCGTGCGTCGAGAACTTCGTCCACGAGCACCTGCGGTGGGATCTCGGCAAGCGCGACATCCAGTCGAACATCAACTGGTTCATGAACGTCCCCGTCGATCCCGACGGCAGCCTCGGCATCGTCGACGGCATCTCCGCACCGGGGCTGTCGGTCACGCTGCGGGCCGAGCTCGACACGCTGGTGATCATCAGCAACTGCCCGCAGATCAACAACCCCTGCAACGGATTCGACCCCACGCCCGTCCGGGTCGTGATCGAAGCGGGCGCGGGGTGAGCCCGACCTCGGCTCCGCTGCCCGACGTCTTCGCCTCCGAGCCGCTGTTCATCGATCCGGTGGCCGCCGGGGTGGCCGTGCGGGTCACCCGCCCCGGCATCCAGACCACCGTCCAGGACGCCCACGGGCGCCTGGGCTACTGGATGGTGGGCGTCCCGCCGAGCGGCGCGATGGACTCGCTGTCGATGGAGCTCGCCAACCGGATCGTCGGCAATCTTCCCGACGCTGCCGGGCTCGAGTGCACGGTGCAGGGCCCCGCGCTGACCTTCGACGGCCCGGCCGTCATCGCGTTTGGCGGCGCGGCGATGGACGTCACCGTCGACGGCTACCCGGTGCCGTTCTGGCACCCGATCGAGGTGGGCGCCGGCTCCGTTGTCGACATCGGGTCACTCCAGGGCGCGGGCATGCGCGCCTATGTGGCGGTGCGCGGCGGCTTCGACGTCCCGGTCGTCCTCGGCAGCCGGGCCACCTTCACCCTCGGCGGCTTCGGCGGTCACGACGGCCGCGAGCTGCGCGCCGGCGACGAGCTGAGCGTCGGCGACGCCGTGGGCGAGCGGGTCCCGTTCCCGCTGCGCACCCAGGCCATCCCGGTCATCGGCCGGAGCTGGACCCTCGACGTCACCGAAGGGCCCCACGCCGCGCCGGAGTTCTTCACCGAGCACGGCATCGGTGAACTGCTCGCGGCCCGCTGGCAGGTGCAGTCCCACGCCGCCCGCACCGGCGTGCGCCTGTCGGGCCCGGCCCCCGCATGGGCACGCTCCGATGGCGGCGAGGCCGGGCTCCACCCCTCCAACATCCACGACAACGGCTATGCGTTCGGCGCGGTCGACTTCACCGGCGACACCCCGGTGGTGCTCGGCCCCGACGGCCCGAGCCTCGGCGGGTTCACATGCCCGTTCACGGTGGTGTCGACCGACCGGTGGAAGCTCGGCCAGCTGGCGCCCGGCGACACCGTCGCGTTCCGGCTGGTGTCGCTCGACGGCGTGGCAGCGGGCCGTGCCGACCGGCGCAGTACCGTCGCCCGTCTGCGGACGGAGTCCAACCGGCCGCCGGGCGTGTCGACGCCTGCGCTCGACGGTGGTGTCCTCGCAGTCCTGGCGGCCACCGATCGCCGGCCCGAGGCGGTCATCCGGCGCGCCGGCGACGAGTTCGTCCTCGTCGAGTTCGGCGACATGACCCTCGATCTCCGGTTGCGGGCCCAGGTGCACCTGCTCGAGCAGTGGCTCGCCGAGCACGCCGCCGATGCCTTCGTGGATCTCACCGCCGGCATCCGTTCGCTGCTGGTGCACGTCGACCCCGACCGCCTGCCGACCGGTGCGCTGCTGGGCCTGTTGGGTGAAGCGCTCGACGCGTTGCCCGATCCCACCGAGCTCGTCATCCCCGGACGCACCGTGCACCTGCCCTTGTCGTGGGAGGACCCCTCGACGCTCGAGGCCATTGCCCGCTACATGCAGGTGGTGCGCGACGACGCCCCCTGGTGCCCGTCGAACATCGAGTTCATCCGCCGGGTCAACGGGCTCGACGACGTCGAGGACGTGCGCCGCACCGTGCACGACGCCCGGTACCTCGTGCTCGGCCTCGGCGACGTGTACCTCGGCGCGCCGGTGGCGACGCCGCTCGACCCCCGCCACCGGCTGGTGACCACGAAGTACAACCCGGCGCGCACCTGGACGCCCCAGAACGCCGTGGGCATCGGGGGCGCGTACCTGTGCATCTACGGCATGGAGGGTCCCGGCGGCTACCAGTTCGTCGGGCGCACGGTGCCGGTCTGGTATCTCGACACGCCGACGCCGGGGCCCGAGCCGGAGGTGCCGTGGCTGTTGCGGACCTTCGACCAGATCCGGTTCCACCCGGTCAGCACCGAGGAGCTGGCCGAGCTGCGGGCCCGAGCGGTGGAGGGCACGCTCGACATCGCGATCGAGGCCACGGACTTCTCGCTCGCCGCCTACGAGGCCGACCTGGCCGCCGACGCCGACGACATCGCCGCGTTCCGAGTCCGCCAGCGGGCGGCCTTCGACGCCGAGCGAGACCGCTGGCGGGCCACCGGCGAGCTCTGACCCAGCGTTGGTGGCCGGCTCAGATGTCGGCCGGGCCGCCGGCACCGGCCAGCGCAGCGGCGCTGCCGTCGAGCGATGCGAACACTGCGAGATTGTGCTCGAACGCGCGGCGGGCTTCTTCGACGATGCGGTCCTGTTCGGCCGGGCCCCACGGGGCGCGGTCGAGGGCGGCCCGGTAGCGCTTCTTGAACTGCACGCCGTTGTCGATGTCGTCGAACACGTAGAACGACAGGCCCCGGTCGTCGGTGAGCCCGTAGTGACGGCTCAGGATCCTGCGGATGATCTGGCCGCCCGACAGGTCGCCGAGATAGCGAACGTAGTGGTGGGCCACGAACCCGCCGGGCCAGTCGGCGGACGTCTCGGTGATGCGGGCCACGTAGTCGGCGGTCGCTGCGGTGGGTTCGATCGCGTCGGCTGCGTCGCCGCCGAGGACGCGCAGGTCGTGCTCGATGGCCGCAGCTCGATCGAGCGCGGCAGGGACGAGATCGCCGATGACCGGGTCGTAGCGGTACCGGGCGGCGGTGGTCTCCAGGGCCCGGTACACCGGCAGGTACTGCGCCAGCAGCAGAACGTAGGCGTCGATGGTGAGCCCGCCTTCGAGCAGGTTCGTGATGAACGGTGCCCGCTCGGCGGCGTCGTGGACGTCGGCCGTCTCGTCGTGCAGGCGCATCGAGAGCGTGGGGGGTTCGGCAGTCGGGGCCTCGTCGTGGTGCATTCGGCAACCCTAACAAGGAGGGGACAGCCTTGTAAATGACAATGGCCGCAGGCCGGTCGGTCCGGCCGGGAGCGGCCCCGGGCGCAACCGTGTCCTCGCGATCATCGGTTCGTGGGATCATCAACGTCATGCCCGAGCTCATCGCCACGCCCTTCGTCGTTCCCGGAGTCGAGCCCAAGCTCATCGAGGAGTACGTCGGTGCGGTCAACACGTCGACGCCGTCGCTGAGCGTGGCCCGCATGGTGGCGCCCGGCGGCTGGGACGAACCCGGCCAGCGTCCCGATTTCGACGAGGTCACCGTGGTGCTTCGGGGCACGGTGCGCGTCGACACCGAGGGCGACACGATCGAGGTGAGTGCGGGGCAGGCCCTCGTGGTCCGCGCCGGCGAGTGGGTCCGCTACAGCACCCCCGATGCCGATGGAGCCGAGTACCTGTCGGTGTGCACCCCCGCCTTCACGCCCGACACCGCCCACCGGGACGACTGACGCGCCGACCGGCTGTGCTCTGTCAGTCGAGGGGCACCGAGCCGAGTTCTGCGCCGGTGGCGGGGTCGAGCTGCGCCACCTGGGTTGTGAAGGTGCTCGTGCGGCTGCCGTCGGGGTTCTCCTCGGAGATGGTGAACCGCTGCACGACGACCCACAGGCCCTCCGAAGTCGTAGAAGGCCAGCGCCTCGTGCAGGGCGGTGGTGCCGTCCTGGAACGAGATACCCGAGCGCGAGTTGATCCACCAGACACCGCCGTCGGCGAACACGGCGTTGCCGAGGTCGAGGTCGATGTCGACGCGCGCTCGATTCGGTGGCCAGGTTCGAATCCTCGGGATCGCTGACGCGCACCACGATGTTGGCCGCGTCGTTGCCCCGGGCGAGCTTCGTCGGATCGGACTGCCCTCCGGGCGGACCCAGCGGTGTCGCCCTACCGGCGTCGATGTCGACGGCGAACGGCGTGGAGAACCAGTACGCGATGGCGCCGTTGAGCGGCACCGGGCCATCACCCCCCGGAGCCGCCGAACCGGAGATGACCAAGCCGGTGAGTCGATGCACGGCGGGCCAGGACGCAGCGCCGCGACAGCGGTTAGGTGCCATCTGCCGGGCACTCCGATTCGCGCAGTCACGGCGACGATCCACTACGCTCCTGCGCATCGAAGGGGAGTAGTCCGAGTCTCCACCGGTCGACACGCTGACCCACATACCGGGTCCGGTCGGTGGCTCGCAGCGATGCGGGTGGACGAGACCTTCGGCCAGGCGTTTCGCCGCGGCCGAGGTCTTCCCGACAGTGGCATGGGCTCCGGTCACGACGGATGCCGGCGACACCACCAGCCGATCCGCCCAGGAGCCAGACCCATGTTCTTCACCGAAGCCCTCAGAGCGTTCGCCACCGTCTTCCCGGCCGAGCTGCCCGACAAGACGATGATCGCGACGGTCGTGCTCGTGGCCCGGTTCCGCCGGCCGCTGCTGGTGTGGCTGGGCGCGGTGGCGGCGTTCACGATCCATGTCACCGTCGCCGTCGCCGCCGGCAGCGCCATCGGCCTGTTGCCCGACGCCGTGGTCGGCAGCGTCGTTGCGGCCATGTTCGCCATCGGCGCCATCGTGTTGTTCCGCTCGGCGCGCTCGGGCGGCGAGGCGATCGAGGGCGACGAGCCGGTGGTCTCGACGACGGCACGGGCTGCGCTGGTCGGCAGTTTCGCCCTGGTGGCCCTGGCCGAGTGGGGCGACCTCACCCAGCTGGCCACGGCCGGCCTGGCGGCGCGCAGCGATTCGCCCGTCGCGATCTGGATCGGGGCACTGACCGCGCTGGCGTCGGTGGCCGCCCTGGCCGCGACCTTCGGTCGCCAGATCGTGGCCCGCGTGCCGATCCATCGCATCAACTACGTGGCGTCGGCCGTCTTCGCGTCGCTGGCCGTCTGGTCGATCCTCGAGTTGCTCTGACGCCCGACTGCCACGTCGTGTCCATACATGACGGCCGGCGACGCTTCGGGCACATGCGAGGCTCCGGCACCGCAGACGCGCTTGCAGTAAAGGCGTCGGTCGTCATGGCGTCGGGAGTCGGTCGCTGAGTGATCCGTCGACCGTCGGCGTCGGGTACTTCATGGCTGGGGCGAATCGCCGGCTGGTGATCCGGGTTTGGATGCGTCGTCGGCCGGTTCGGCGCGTCGGGTTCCGTGGCGGGGTCTCGCCGCCGCTGGTCTCGCCGGCGGGGAGCTCTTCGTCCGGGCCGGTGGTGTGGGTGGTGGTGGGTTGGGTCGGTTGCTCTTGGCGTGGTTGCCGGCGCCGCAGAGCATCTGGAGGTTTCGGGTGGCGGTGCGTCCGGCGGGTTGGCTGGGGTCGTTGGGTGTCCAGGGCACGATGTGGTCGGCGTGGAGCCAGGTTGGTTTGGCGTCGCAGCCGTGTTCGCAGCATCGGCCGCGCTGCGCGGCGGTGGCGGCGTCTTTCATGTAGCGGGGGAAGTCGCGTGAGGCGCGTCCGATGTCGAGGATTTCGCCGTCTGCATCGAGGACGATGCGGCGGATGGTGGCGACACCGAGCAACGCCAGTACCTGGTTCGGATGAAGCGGTGTGCCGTCGACGAGCTCGCAGCGCCGCAGCGGATTGTGGGGGTCGATGCCGAGGTCGTCGCCGAGTGGCTTGCCGTCGGGGCCGACGGGCAGGACGCCGGCTTCGGCTGCTGCTTTGCGGCACATGGCTTCTTCGAGGATCTCGAGGCCCACCACGACGTGAACCAGTGGTGCGCCGACGGTGCGGTCGGTGCGGAGCGCGCCGCGGGTGATGAGGTTCACCAACGCGTCGGCCATGCGTTGGGTGTGGTTGCGCTGTTTCCATTCGGGATTGCTGGGATCGGCGTCGATGCAGAAGAGGCGGTGAGCTTCGCGTTCGATGGCGGTGCGGACGGCGTCGCCGCCGATGGTGTCGAGGTTGAACTGCCCGCTGACGGTGCCGTCGGCACGCTTCTTCACTGAGCAGCGGCGGCCGCGTTCGTTTTCGTCGGGGAGTCTGCCGTCGGGGTCGGCGTGTGCGAGCCAGCGGTTGCAGGCCTCGATTAAGCCTTCCCAGGAGCAGCCGTGGGCGGCGTCGGTGAGGTAGTCGATGCCGTCGAGGAGGTGTCGGTGGGAGCGGGGGTTGTCGAGTTCGCGCAAATGTTGCGCGTGACGGCGGGTGATCCGTCCCGCAGCGAGAGCCCGGGCGACGACGGGGAACCCGACGAGCCAGGTTCCCAGGGCGAGGTCGGCACCGACATCGGCAGGATTCGTCCGAGTGCGCAGCGCGACGAACTGGCGCAGCGAGCGGGCCCGGTCGAGCTGATAGAGCGCAGCTGATTGGCCTTCGGCCGCAGCAGCACACAACAGCCCGTCGATCTGGGCACGGATGTCCTGCAACCCGCACAGCCAGTGGGCAAGCTCGTCGCGACTCCAGCACGACAACGGGATGTCGCCCGCGTCCGAAAGGACGCTGCGCAACTCCTCGAGTACGACGTCCGGGGTCTCCACGGACAGCTCCTTCTCTGCGATGCAGCGGAGGCATCGGTGACAGCGACACGCACGACGAGCCCGAGAGCCAGGCGCAGGTGTCGATCGGTTTCAGAGGCAACCCGAGGGTTGCGAGCATCGCCGGGGAAGAGCGACGTATGGCTACTCTTGCGAACATACGTTCGATACGCAACCCGGCAGGGAAGAAATCTCGAGGAAGCCCGATCGTCGAACCTGTGGGTCTGGTTCGGCTCGACGGCGTGGACCGCCGCAGCGCGCCACAGGAGCGGCTTCGTCGATGTCGGCTGCCGAGAGAACCTGCCCAGCGACGGCCAACTCGCCCGCCCCCTGACGGCCACTTCGTCCTCGGCGTAGTGGCCTGCGAGCGGATCCGTGCTGCGCCGGCCCATATCGCCGGGTGTGTGTGGACGACCGGAGCTTCTCCCGCCGCGTTTACGAGAGGTCGCGCGACGTCGTAGCGGCGATCGCAAGTGTCGATACCGAGTGGCTGCTGGCGTGGTCATGCGGCTCGTTTTCGCTTTCTCGGCGCGCCCAGATCTCTTCGGGTGTGAGTTCGGATGGTCCGACGTGTTGGTCGAGCCAGGTGAGCACGTCGGTGCCGCGTCGGAGTAGGTCTCGGATGTTGTCGGCTGCGGACTCGGAGCTGAGCCATTCGGGGGTTCCGATGCGTTGAGGGATCTCGACGCCCTTGACTCTGAGCCACTCGATGCGGGGGTGGTTCTTTGGGTAGCCGCGTGGTGCGGTGGTGAGTGCCGGATAGCGGCCACCGGTCACGCGCACTCCACTCGCCTCCGCGTTCACTACCCCGGTCACGAAGGCGTCTCCGGTGTCGGGTTCGTCGAGCGCTGCTCGGAATCGAGTGAGTTGATCTCTTGCCATCGTGGGATACCCGGTGCCGACCAGGAGGCCGTGCCGATCGATCCGGATGAACTGGCCGGTGCCCGAGTCCAGTTGGGAGACGGCGCCGATGAAGTCCTTGTACGGGGTCTTGTCCTTGGCGAAGCGCGTATCTCGCCGAGGTCGATACGTTCGCCACTCGCGTTCGGGGGCGACCTGCCCGAGCAGGGCCTGGAACGGCTCTCGGACTTCGGAGTGGTAGCGGTCGACGTTCGCCTTCCACCAATCACGGGTGTTGTTGTCGGCCAGCTCTGCGAAGAACTCGACGGCCGCAACGGGAACACCGGAGCTCACCGCTGGCTCCACACATGGTCATTGGTCGAGCAGAACTCGGCGAACGAGGTGGGGGCATGACCGGTGAGGTCGGCCACGGTGCTCGTCATGAGGGCGTGAGCGCCAGAGGCGAGGGTCGCGTAGAACCCGAGAATCAGATCGACCACCGGTGGCGGAGTTGCTGCGTCCTCGAGTATCGAGCGCATACCGTCGACGCCCGGGTCGATGAAATCGATCGTGCGACCCGTCGTCTCGCCGATCGTTCGAGCGCAGTCGAAGAACGTCAACGCTTCGTCCCCGGTGACCTGCAGCAGGCCGCCTCGAGCTGAGCTGCTCAGCTCGTGAGCGACCACCCGAGCGATGTCGGCTGCGCACACGAACGAGACCCGAGCATTGCCAACCGGTGCAATCACGGCGTCACGCGTGATGATCGATCGGGCGAACGGGCCGGTCGTGAAGTTCTCCATGAAGGTGTTCGCACGGACGATCGAGTGCGATGCGCATGCGTCGATCACGGCCGCCTCGATCTGCGCCATTCCAGTCGGGTCCCCAACCATGTCGTCAACGCCGATCGCAGACAGCAACACGATGCGTTCGACGCCCACGTCGTCGGCCAGCGCGATCAGCTGTGTGGCCTCGCCGCTGAGGTTGCCGGCGGTCTCGGGCGTCATCACGAACACTCGATCGACGCCTGCGAGTGCCTCGGCCCAAGAGCGGTCGTCATGCCAATCGAACCGACAGTCGATCGCCGCCCTCGGAATGCGAGTTGCGCGCCGGACCCTCTCGCCGGCTTCAGTGAGGCGATGCGCCACATTCCTCCCGACGTTGCCGGTTGCACCGAGTAGCAGAACGGACTCCATTGGTTCTCCTTCGTCCAAGACGGGCCTACGACACAGTATGTGTCAGAAGATTGTCTGACACAATCTGTGTCGCACATTCGGTAGGCTGACGCGATGTCGGAGCGCGTGGACCCGAGAGCGTTGAAGACCCGGGAAAGGGCGCTCGGGGCCGCACGGGATGCGTTTCTCGCCGAGGGATTCGATGCACTCACGCACCTCGAACTCGCTCGACGTTCGGGTATCGGACGCAAGACCCTGTATCGCCACTGGCCCACCGTCGAAGACCTGGTCCACGCAACACTCGACTCGCTCAACTTCCCTCGCCCGCCCCACACCGGCGAACTCCGTCGAGACCTCACGGCGCACCTTCTCGCGCTACGCGAAGCACTGACCGAGGGGCCTCTCGCCTTTGTCATCCACGCCCTCGCCGAACGCTCCACCATCGACCCGACACTGAGGCCGGTGCGTCGACGCCTCATCGAAGAGGGATGCGCCCCGATCCGAACCATCCTGCGCACCGCCGCCGACAGTGGGCGGCTTCCACCCGACCTCGACGTCGAGCAAGCGGCCAGCGAACTCGAGGGCCCGATCTTCTACCGAGCCCTCGTCCACGACGAACCCATCCCAGCCGGCTCCGTCGAACGAGCAATCGATTCATTCCTCGACGAACACCGATCCCACGCATAACCGGCAATAACGCGCACGGTCGACAGCGCCGATACCGCCCGTATCGGCAGCGCCGAAGCGCTGACCTCGACGTCATCGGGCCACACGGGTTCGGCCCATGTGTGCGGCGCAGGATGATCCACGACCTCGGCGATCGGCACTCGACCCGACCAGCCGACTGTCCACGTCGGTCGCGGCCTGTTTGCAGATTCTGCCTGCGGCCGCGACGTCGGCGCGCCGATTCGGGTGGTCTGGCGACTCGACGACGGCTCGACGTCAGGGACGTGCGCTCGGCGCGCTCAGGCGGTGCAGGGCCCACTCGAGAGGGCCCTGCTTCCAGCGGCGCTTCACCACCCAACCGAGCGCCACGAGCAGCGCCATCGCGATAGCCAGGCGCACGATCTCCCAGGTGAAGCTCGCACTGATCGGATCCGTCCACGTCCAGACGTCCTGGACGAGGACCGGGTGGAAGACGTACGCGGTGAGCGAGATCGACCCCAGGGCCCCGAGGGGCGACAACAGGCGGGTGACGGCGCCGGGCAGGAGCGCCGGCAACCCGATCACCGCCAACGCGATGCCGGCGGACTGCAGCGCCCAGGGCGTCATGTTCGAGTGCGATTCGCCCGACAGAAGGTTCGACCACACCGGATCCGTCCATTCGAACGGCATCGAGCCTCCGTCCATGAAGAAGGACCCGGAGTCGAAGTCGGAGCCCGACACGAACGACCCGCTCGTCGGGAACGACGACGCGAATGCGGAGCCCTCGCCGTCGAGGCCGAGCGAACCGTCGGCGGCGAGGCCAGAGACGTCGGACCCGGCGCCGAGCCCGTCGGCGTCGGAGAAGCCCTTGTCGTAGAAGCCCTTGTCGTAGAAGCTCTCGTCGTCGTAGGTCTCGACGAGGTGGTCCGTCGACAGGATCCCGACGGTCGCCGCCGCGCCGAGGGCCAGCCCGATCCCGAGCGTCCGTGCGGCGTTGCGGCGTCGGGTGAGATCGGCCCGTCCGACGAGCAGGCCGATGCAGAAGAAGCCGAGCCACACCACCAGCGCGTGGGTGGAGAGGAACGCAGAGGCGATGGTCTGACCGAGCCAGCCCGTCGTGATCTCGGCATGCGTCGAGATCCACGACGACGCGTTGATGCCGAGCACCTCCACGACGACCGGTCCGACCAGCAGCGTTCCCGCTGCGAGCGCCAGCAGGGTGCGGGCGCTGCGCCGGAACAGCCACGGGGCGACGAGGAAGACGAGCCCGTACTGGACGAGGATCGACGAGCCGAACCAGAACTGGGTCATCACCAGCCCGAACAGCAGGAGCACCGCGCCGCGTGCGACGAGCACCGACGGCTCCGCCGACCGCGAGCCCTTCCGGGAGATCAGCGAGAGCGAGACGCCCGACAGCATGAAGAACAGGACCGCGGCCCGCCCCGACGGCGCTTCGAGGATCCAGTCCCATGCACCGTTCGGTCGCTCGGCCATGGAGGGGACGTGCACGGTGAACATGCCCAGCAGCGCGACCCCTCGGGCGATGTCGATGGCGGCCACCCGTCCGCCGGCAGCGGGTCGGCGAGCTTCGGGCTCGCTCGGCGTCACCGCAGCGGTGTGGGGATTCGGGTCGAGGAGCGCGGTCGTCATGGGAGAGAACATGACGCCTCGAACCTGAAGGCATCCTGAGAGAGCCGAGGATCGGTCTGCCGGACCGGGTCGATCGGCTCGCTCGTCGCCGGCGAGGCGCCGGGCCGGGGTGGTCGAGCGGGACAACGAAACGCGCTCAGCCCCAGCGGCCGCCGGCTCGCAGGAGCAGCAGGTTCTCGAGCGTCCGGCGGCCCCGCCACTCGGCGACCGCTGCGGGACCGATGGTCGGCCAGTCGATCTCCCAGCCGCCGTCGTCGGCCTGGGTGCGTTCGAGCCGGTCGAGGTGCGCGGCGCGCACGTCGGCCGGGACGAGGTCGCCGTAGCGCCCGGCCGGGTCGGGCACGAGCTGAAGGGGCGTGACGCCGTAGTCGTCGGCGCCGGCGTCGAAGTGCAACCACGCCAGCCTGGGCAGCCGCTCGCGGATCTCGTCGGCGACGGCGTCGGCCCGCTCGCGTTCGGGCACGTGTTCGAGGAACCGGAGGACGCCGATCACGGCGTGGGCGTCGTCGGGTGGGCCGTCGGCGAGCGCGGACCAGCAGAAGCTGGTGGCCGCGGCGCGCCACGGATGGTCGATCGACCACTGCCACAGGAAGCCGACGAGGCCGGCGGTGGGGTTGAGGTCGGGCTCGGGGGAGGCGTACGCCCAGTGTCCGGCGTGGGGATGGTCGAGCGCGCCCGGGGTGAGGCAACCGACGCCGTCGCCGATGGAGGCGAGGTGGTCGCAGGCCGCCCACACGAACTCGGCCGCACGCGATTCGGCAGGCACCTCCAGATCGGCGGGCGAGAGGCCTGCCCAGTCGAGCGACTGCCACGCCACCTCGGTGTCGAGGGGCTGGCTCGTCGGCGCCCGCTTGTCCGGCTCGAGCCCGTGGCCGAAGCCGCCGTCGTCGTTGCGGTAGGCGAGCAGCGCGTCGGTCACGTGGTGGGCGGGGCGTCCGTCGACGACGGTGTCGAGGATGCGCCGTTCGAGGATCCGACCCTCCCGGCGGATGAAGTCGACGGCTCGCTGCATGGCGACGTTCGCCATCGGGTCGTTGGTCATGAGGTCGTTGTGCATGGCGTCGTTGTCCATGGCTGCATCGTCGTGGCCGAACCCTGACAAGAAGGTGGCAGCATTTGCCCGTAATCTGCGACGATGCGAGCCGCCCGCCTGCTCGAGATGCTCCTGCTGCTCCAGCGACGGCGGGCGATGACCGCACCCGAGCTCGCAGCGGCGCTCGAGGTGTCGGTGCGCACGGTGTATCGCGACATCGCCGCCCTTGCCGCGGCCGGGGTACCCGTCTACACCGAACCCGGCCGCAACGGCGGCGTCCGGCTGCTCGACACCTTCGACGGCGCCTGGACGGGCACGGTGGGCAGCGAGGAGGCCCGCGCCCTGGTCCTCGCCGGGGTCCCGGCTGTGGCGGCATCGCTCGGCCTCGACGCCGAAGCCGCCGAGGCCCGCCTGATCGACGCCCTCGCCGGGCCTGCCGGTCGGGCCGTGCGTGACGTGCACAACCGGCTCCTGGTCGAGACCGAACCGTGGTGGGGGCGCACCCCCGACGAGCCGCATCTGGCCGAGCTGGCTCGGGCCGTGTGGGACTCCCGCGAGGTCCGCCTCGCCTACGAGGGGGCGCGGGGTTCGTCGTCACCGCTGGTGCGTCCCCTGGGCCTCGTTCTCAAGGGCGACGTCTGGTACCTCATCGCCGATCCCCGGCGAGGCGCCCGCCGCATGTACCGGGTGTCTCGCGTCCGGTCGGTCGACGTGTTGGCGCAGCGCTTCGACCGTCCCGTCGACTTCGACCTCGCCGCCGATTGGGCCGAGCGAAAGGCGGAGTTCGTGGCCGCCATCCCGCGCTACCCGGTCGAGGTCCGCGTGTCGCCTGCCGGGCGCGGCCTGCTGGGCATGCTCGCCGAGGGCACGCCCGACCTGCCCCTGCCCGACGACCTCCCGATCGACGACGACGGCTGGACCCGGCTGACGCTCACGTTCGAGCGCCCCGAATCGGCCGCCCGCCTCCTGCTCCAGCTGGCCGGCGACATCGAGGTCCTCGCCCCGCCCGAGCTGCGCGGCGTGATGACCGAGGCAGCCGAGTCGCTCGACGCGGTCTACCGGAGTGGGTCGGGCCCGCCCGAGTGAGGAGGACCGTCGCCGAGCGGCCGCGAGCGCAGCGAACAGGAAGCGGAAGTGACAGGCCTGGATCCGCCGGGTCACACCTTCCGCGAGGCCCCGAGGCGGGTTCCTGCGGTTCGTGCGTTCCGGGGCTGGACGTCGATGCCGTCAGCAGCGGCGTTCGATGCGGGCCTGCTTGCAGGTATCGGCGCCGGGTCCCCCTCGCAGGGTGTCCCGACCAGGACCGCCCACGAGCATGTCGCGGCCGCGACCACCTCGCAGGTCGTCGCGGCCGGGACCACCGTGGACGAAGTCGTTGCCGGCTCCGGCCAGGACGAGGTCGTTGCCGCGACCAGCGCGCACGCGGTCGTCGCCAGGTCCTGCGACGATGCAGTCGTCGCCGCCACCGCCGAAGATCCTGTCGTCGCCGCCCAGGCCGAGGATCACGTCGTTGCCCGCAGTGCCCCTGAGCAGGTCGTCACCGTTGGTGCCCACGATGACGTTCGGATCGACGACATGGGCACACACCGCCGGGATACGCCCATCCTCGGGGTCGCAGGCGTCGCCGATGTCGTCGCCGTCGGTGTCGGTCTGGTCGGTGTTGGGAATCGTGGGGCAGTTGTCGATGTCGTCGGCGATGGTGTCGCCGTCGGTGTCGGTGAGGGGGTCGCAGGCGTCGCCGATGCCGTCGTTGTCGGTGTCGGTCTGGTCGGCGTTGGAGATCGTGGGGCAGTTGTCCGCCGAGTGGGCCACCAGGTCGCCGTCCTGATCGCGCCCGCCGCAGCCGTCGACGTCCCCGCAGCGCAGGAGCCGCAGCTGACCCGTTGTCGCATTGCGGTACGCCACCACGGGATTGCCGACGGCATCGAGTGCCATGTCGATTTCGTAGCCGATGAAATCGGGGCCATCAGGGGTGGTCACCAGCGGCGCCGCGGAGCAGTCCGGCGTCGTGCAGTGGGCCACCCGTACGTCGCGGTCGTCGATGGTCAGGTAGGCCACGACGGGGTGGCCGAGTCCGTCGAGGGCGATAGCGCTGGCGTATCCGGGGTTGCCGACATCGTCGACGGCCTCGGGGGTCTGCGCCCCGGAGCACGTGAGGTCGGTGCAGTGCACCACTTCCAACCGATCGTCGGTGTTGTTCCAGTACGAGACAACGGGGTGCCCGTCGGCGTCGAGGGTGAGCGATGGGCTGTAGCCGACGAGGCCGGCGGTGACCGGCGATGTGGGGCTCTGCGCGCCGGAGCAGTCGGCGTTGGTGCAGCGCAGAACCTTCAGATTCTGGTTGTCCACGTCGTAGTAGGCGATCACGGGATTGCCGGATGCATCGAGCGCGATCGACGGGTCCTCTCCGACGTTGCCGGCGGTGTCGGGCGCCTGCACCACCTGACCGCCGGAGCAGTCGGTGGTGGTGCAGCGGACGACGGCGAGGTCGTAGCCCCACTGCCGGTAGTAGGCCAGGACCGGTCGATCGGCATCGTCGAGCACCATGTCGACGTAACTGTTGAAGTCGGCGTTGATGACGTTTGCCGTCTGTGCGCCCGAGCAATCGCGGGTGGTGCAGGCGATGACCCGCAGGTCGCCGGCGCTGTCGGTCCAGGCCAGCACGGGATCGTCGTCGGAGTCCAGAGCCAAGGCGGTGGAGCCGGAACTCGTGTTGAGGTTCGCGAGGGTGACCACCGACTGGGTGCCGCTGCAGTCGGGGTTGGTGCAGCGGACCAGCTGCAGCACGAAGGGGTCGATGCCGGGGCCGGCGGTGACGAACAGCAGGACGGGGTTGTCGTCGGCGCCGATGGCCACCGAGGGCTGGTAGCCCTTGTCGCCGGCAGCGGCGGAGGCGGGGCTGGTGATGCTGTCCGGGCCGAAGGGAGTGGCGCCTGCGGGCGCTCCCGGCGCCGCGAGGAAGAGCGCGACCAGGATCGTTCCGGCGAGCAGTGCTCCGAACGATCGTGCGCGGCGAAGCGGCGCAGCGGGAAGCAGATGGTGGGACATGGGACCTCGAAGCCTGGGCGACGCGTGCCCCGAGCCATCGCCTGCTCCGGCGCGTCGTTGAGTGGACTGGGTCGGGCGGCCCACCTCGACCGCTGATCTGTCCAGGGCGCCTGCACGGCGAAGGGCCGAGCCCCCGCGGGATCAGGCCCGCAGCAACCTCGCGAGCGTGCGGATCTCGTCGGGGCCGACTTCGCAGCAGCCGCCGATCCAGCGGGCACCGGCCGCGAGCCATGCCGGTACCAGCTCCTCCATCGATGCGCCGTGTTCGTGCCAGTCGCCGGTCGTGGCGTCCCAGGTTCCGCCCCGGTTGGGATAAGCGACGCCGGGTCGCCCCGTTGCGGCCGCCGCGGCGACGAGGGCCGCCTCGATCTCGGCGGGCGCCGAGCAGTTGGCCCCGGCGGCGACGATCGAGGTCGACCCGGCGAGCACCCCGTACGCGTCCGCCAGCCGCTGCCCGGCACAGGTGTGGCCGTCTCGGACGCTGTAGGAGAACAGCGCCGGGATCCCGATGTCGTCCAGCAGCGGCACCAGCGCCTCGGCCTCGTCGGCATCGGGGATGGTCTCGACGGCGAACAGGTCCGGGCCGGCGGCGGCCAGCAGGTCGAGCCGGGGCCCGTGGAAATCTCGCAGCTCGGCGCTGCTCAGCCCGTAGCGGCCCCGGTACTCGGATCCGTCGTGCAGCACGGCGCCGTAGGGCCCGACCGACGCAGCCACCAGGAGCCGCCGGGCTCCGCCCGCCCCGAGCGGCTCGGCAGCCACCTCGTCGGCCACCCGGTCCCGTGCCTCGCACGCGAGCTCGACGCTGCGGGCGATCAGCGCGCCGGCGGCCGCTGCGTCCATGCCGTGGCGCACGAACCCGTCGACCGACGCCTGGTAGCTGGCCGTCGTGGCCACGTCGGCCCCGGCGAGGAAGTACGAGCAGTGGACGTCGATGATCGCCTCGGGGTCGTCGCGCAGCAGCCGCGCCGTCCAGAGATCGTCGCCCAGCACGAGGCCGCGGTCTCGCAGCGCGTTGGACAGCCCGCCGTCGAGGATGACGATCTCCGCGTCGTCACGCCGACTCGGTTCCATGGGCCGAACGTACACGTCGATGACGACCGACCGATGCCCACGTGTCCACCGAGTCGCTCGTCTCCGCTCGGCCCTGTAAGGATTTCGATCCGGCGGCAACAGAGGGGGTGATGGTGACGGACCGGGCGTTCGAGAGCTTCTTCGCACACTTCCAGCCGTACGTCCGGGCCTACGCAACCCGGCGGGTGGCGGCGTCGGCGGTGGACGACGTGGTGTCGGAGGTGTTCGCCGTGGCGTGGCGTCGTCGCGACGTGGTGCCCGACGATGCGCTGCCGTGGCTGTACGCGACGGCGCGCAACACGATCGGTACCCGCCGGCGTGGCGAGGAGCGAGCTGCGGCAGCGGGGTTGCGGTTGGCGGCGTTGCCGCCCGAGGCCTTCGACGATCCCCTCGACGCGCTCGAGGCG
>JBKAGO010000053.1:0-64691 GCA_046290435.1 Acidimicrobiales bacterium | reverse complement strand
GGGCCGTGGCGTCGTGGGTGGTGTTCATCACGTGTCCACGGGGGGTCGGGGCGGGCGGGTCGGGGTGGGTGTGGCGGTCGGTCGCGGGGTTGGCGTGGGCGGCCGGGGCGCCGTCGTGGGTGTCGGTGGTGCCGGGGTCGCAGTCGGCCGGGGCGTCGCCGTGGCGGCGGGCCGCGGGGTCGGTGTCGGTGTCCATCTCGGGTCCGGGGTCGGCGTCGGCGTGGCGGTGGGACGAGGTGTCGCCGTGGGGCCAGGCGTCGCCGTCGGCGGCGGTATGGGTGTCGCCGTCGGGATGGGGGTGGCCGTCGGTATCGGGGTCGGCGTGGGCGTCGGTGTCGGGAGTGGTGTGGGCGTCGGCTCGACCGTCGGCATCGGCGCCGTGGGGCAGGTGATGTCGCCGGGGGCGGGTTCCATGCGCTTGACCGAGACCTCGCGCAGCGTCCGGTCGGCACCGAAGAACGTCGTGGCCCACTCGTAGCGGCCCCGGATGTAGACGCCCACGTAGTCGCACGTCTGGTGCTCGGCTGCGGGCCATGCTGCGGTGGCGTCGATCGTCCAGGTGCCGTCGCTGTTGCGGAACCACCGGTAGCAGTCGACGGTGCAGGTCTCGGGATCGGCGCCCGAGATGGGCTGGGCGGTGAAGGGGTTGGCCTCGAAGATCGTGATCACCTCGGCGTCGCCGAGGGGTATGGCGGCGAGGTTCGCGTCGATCTCGGCGAGCGCCTGGGTGTGGTAGTCGGCCTCGCGGGTCAGCTGTGACGCCCGCTCCGATCCTTCACGGGCGGCATTGGAGATGATGTTGATGTTCCGCCACAGCAGGCCGAACTCCAGGATCCCGAAGAACAGCACGAACACGATCAGCGAGACCAGCCCGGCCTCGACGGCGGCCGCGCCGCGTCCGGTGTCTCGGCGCCGATCCGGCGCTCGTTCACGACCGGGTCGGCGGAACATCGCTCAGACCGCTCCGTTGCGCATCATCCGGATCGCGGCCGGGCCCATGATCACGAGGAACAGCGACGGCAGGATGCACAGCACCAGCGGCATGATGAGCTTCACCGGGAGCTTCATCGCCCGTTCCTCGGCGGCTTGGCGGCGCTTTTCGCGGACTTCGTCGGACTGGACGGACAGCACCTTTGCGATCGGGATGCCCGACTTCTCGGCCTGGGCGAGCGCCCGCACGAAGAGGCGGAGTTCCTGCACGTCGGTGCGGTCGAGCAGCGAGTACAGGGCTTGGCGTCGCGGCATGCCGAGGCGGATGTCCTGCATGGTTCGACCGAGCTCGGCGCCCAGCGCGTTGTCGTTCGACAACGAGCAGCGGTGCAGCGCGGCGTCGAACCCGATGCCGGCCTCGACGCAGACGCTGATCTGGTCCAAGACGTCGGGGAGCGCCTGCTGGATCTCGAGCTGGCGGGCTCCGGCGGCCTTGTCCAGGTAGTAGTCCATGGAGAAATAGCCGCAGGCGAGCACGAGGCCGGCGGCGACGAACATCAGCGTCGACCGTTGCAGCGCGATGAGCCCGAGTGCCCCGGCGATGCCGACCATGAGACCGAACGCCTTGACGGCCAGCGCCTTCTCGGTGTTCCAGGTCTGCTGCTTGCCCGACAGCACGATCTTCTTGCGGACGACGGCAAGCCGTTCGGGCGGCATCGGCTTCGCGAGCATGCGCCCGAAGCGGGTCATCGTCGGCAGCAGGACGCGGTCGAAGAAGCTGGGGGCCAGCTCGATGGCCCGGACATTGGTCTCGCCGTCGGGGGCGACGGGGCCTGCTGGTTGGCGTGAGCCGCCCAGGGCCCAGACCAGGACACCGATGGCGCCGGCGAACAACAGCAGCGCAGGGATCGAGATCATCGTGCGGACATCCCTCTCAGTACACGAACTTGGAGAGCTTCTTGAGCCACAGGCCACCTGCGCCGAGCAACACCATCGCCACGGCCAGCATGATCTGACCCGCGGTCTCGCCGATCATCTCCTGGAGGTACTCCGGGTTCAGGGCGGAGATGGCGGCGAGCATGCCGGGGGGCAGCATGAACAACAGCAGCCCGGACATGCGGCCCTCGGCGCTGAGGGCCTTCACCTGGCCGAGCACCTGGTTGCGGGCTCGGATGGTGTTGCCGACACGGTCGAGGATGCTCGAGAGGTCGCCGCCGACCTCACGGTGGATCTCGATGGCGGTCACCACCCAGTCGAAGTCCTTGCTGTCCATGCGCCGGGAGAGGTCGCGGAACGAAACGGCCAGGTCCCGGCCCAGTCGGGCCTCGGTGATGAGGCGCTGGAACTCCGACGCAGTCGGCTCGTCGGCTTCGTCGGCGACGGTCTGGATCGCCTGCAGCATGCTCTGGCCGCCGCGGAGGCTGCCGGCGAGCAACTGGAGGGTCTCGGGCAGGTCGTCGGAGAAGGCCTTCTGGCGTTTGCCCTCGAGGTGGGCGAGGCGGAACCAGCTGGCGTAGGCGGCGGCCGCCCCGGCGATGACCCCGAAGATGATGCCGGCCACGAACGCCACGAAACAGAACGCACCGACCACGAGGCCCACGGTCATGACGAGCCACTCGCCCGGTCGGGTGTTCGACCCGGCGGCTTCGAGTTTGGTGGCGATCCCCTTCGCCCGGCCGCTGTCGGCCAGGCCCTTGTCGGCGCGGTCGACGACGGCGGCGCGCATGGTCGTGATGCGGTCGCGCGTCGAAATGGTCTCGGCGGTCAGGTCGGGGGTCTCGCCGGTCGCTGCAGCCGCATACTGGGCGTAGGCGGCCCCGCCCTCTTCGTAGGCTCCGGCGTCGGAGGCGCCGTCGTAGCCGCCGTCGAAGGTGGCTGCGGAGAACTCGGGATCTGCGGTGGCGTTGGCGACGATCGGCTCCTCGACCCGGATGAGGTCGTCGGAGCCCTTGCGACGTCGGAGCACGGCGACGACTGCCAGGGCCAGCGCGGCGACGACCGCGACGATGCCGACGAGGACGAAGGTGGACGATCCCGATCCCGCATCGACGTCGATGGTCTCGATGGGTTCGCGGGCCCCGACCGGTGTCTCGTCGGGTCCTTCGGCCGGCGTGGTCTCGCTGATCGAACCCGATGCCGGGATACGTTCGAGCTCGCCGGTTCCGGCCGTTCCCTGGGGCGCATCCTCGCCGCTGCCTGGTTGCGCCGGGGTGGCGGGATCGGCGGCGGTGCCCGTCTCGGCGTCGACGTTCCAGCGGACACCGTTCTCGTCGACGGTGACCGCATCGCCGAAGTCGATGCCGCCCGGCACCGACCCCGTGTTCGGGGCCTCGTCTGCCGGCGGTCCGCTCGGGAGCTCGTCCTGGGCGCCGGCTGCTCCGGCCGTCAAGCCGATGCCGGCCGCCGCGATCGTGGCGGCGGAAACGACGAATGCGGCCAGGGTCCGTGTGCCGCGGAGATGACGATGGCCCATCAGTGGTCGCTCTCTGCGAATTCGTCCTCGGGCAGGAAGAGCTCGGCCGAGACGTCTTCGCCGTGTTCGCGCAGCTTCGACAAGACCGCCGGCACCTGGCCGGTCGGGCAGAGCAGCCCGGCGTAGCGACCGTCGGGTCCGATGCCGGCGTCGAAGTCGAAGGTGAAGATGTCGGTCATCATCAGCGCCTCCCCGTCGAGGCCGACGAGTTCGCTGATGTGGGTGACCCGTCGGGTGCCGTCACGCAGGCGTGCGACGTGCACGATGAGGTCGACGGCCGACGCGATCTGTTCGCGGATCGCCTTGACCGGAAGATCCATACCGGACATCAGGCAGAGAGTCTCGAGGCGGGCGACCGCGTCGCGGGGGCCGTTGGCGTGCAGCGTCGACAACGACCCGTCGTGGCCGGTGTTCATGGCCTGGAGCATGTCCATCGCCTCGCCGCCGCGGCACTCGCCGATGATCACCCGATCGGGGCGCATACGCAACGAGTTGCGCACGAGATCGCGGATCGACACCTGCCCCTTGCCCTCGACGTTCGCGGGCCGGCTCTCGAGACGGACGAGGTGCTGCTGCTTCAGCTGCAGCTCGACGGCGTCTTCGAGGGTGACGATGCGTTCATCTTCGGGAATGAAGCTCGACAACACGTTGAGCATGGTCGTCTTGCCCGTGCCGGTGCCGCCGGAGACCAGCACGTTGAGCCGGCCGCGCACCGCGCACGTCAGGAACTCGACCGAGATGGGGCTCAGCGTGCCGAAGTCGACGAGGTCGTCGACGGTCAGCGCGTCCCGGCTGAACTTGCGGATGGTCAGGCTGGGACCGTCGACGGCCAGGGGAGGGATGACCGCGTTGACGCGTGAGCCGTCGGGGAGGCGGGCGTCGACCATCGGTGACGATTCGTCGATGCGCCGGCCGACCTTCGAGACGATGCGCTCGATGATCTGACGGAGGTGGGCCTCGGTCAGGAAGTTGGACTGGGTCCGTTCGAGCTTGCCGCTGCGTTCGACGTAGATGCTGTTCAGACCGTTGACCATGATCTCCGAGACCGACTCGTCGTCGAGGAACGGCTCGATGGGGCCGTGGCGCAGCACGTCGTTGAGGAGTTCGGCCGTGAGCTGCTCGCGCTCGTGGTCGGCGAGACGGACGTCTTCTTCGAACAGGAAGCCACCGAGTTCGGTGACGACGTAGTTCTCGATCTGCTCCTCGGTGAGGCTGCGGTCGTACAGGCGGCTGCCCATGCGCTCGATGAGCGCCTCCTGGGCCTTGGCCTTCAGGTCCTGGAGGTGCGCGGGCAGGATCGGAACGGTGAGGGCGGTGGGCAGGAGGTCGTTTCGATCCCAGCCCGTGGCCGGGTCGGAGTTGTCGACGGCCACGAGATCGTTGCCGACCTCCGCCGTCGGGGCCGCCAGGTGCGGCGGGGGAGGAGGCGGTGGTGGCGGCGGGGTCGAATCCGTCGGAGCGGCGCTGGGCTCGGGTGGTGCGGGAGCCGGGGCCCAGGGGTCACCGCTGGCGGGTGTCCAGGCATCGGTCGAGGGCGTCGGCGCGATTGTGGGGGTGGGCACCGGCGGGGCAGCGGCCGGGGGCGTCGGATCCCACGTGTCGCTGGGCGTCGATGCCCAGGCGTCGGGCATCGGGGAAGGCGACGGTGAAGCCGTCGGAGCGGGGGACCAGGTGTCGGCAGGGGTCGCCACAGCCGAGGGATGGGCGGCAGGCTCGGCCACCGTCGGAGCACCCCAGGGATCCTGGGAAGGGGCGCCCGAGGAGGCGGACCAGGGATCGTCGGCCGGAGGCGGGGTCGGGGCCGGGGAGGCTGCGGGAGCTCCGGGAGTCCATACGCCCGCTTCGGCGGGCGACGTCGGCGCTGCACTCGCCGGCGCAGGCGTCCAGGTCGACGACGCGGCGGCCCCCGGCGGGGCCGCCTCGGCGGTCGGGGTCCAGGCAGGAGGGGCATGCACGGTCCAGGGATCGCCGGCGGGTTCGCTCACAGCGGGCTCGGACCAGGGGGTCTCGGCCGGCACCGTGCGCTTGGGCGGCAGATTGCTCGTGGACGCGTATCCCCAGGGGCTGTCGACAGGCAGTGACGCCGCCGGAGGAGCCGCCCCGTCGCCGGGCCAGGCGACGGGGCGGTCCCACGGATCATGTGGTTGTTCGTCCATCTGGAGGGCTCCCTCGGCGTCGCTCGGACTCACTCGCCGGAATCGGCGCCGCTGGCGAGGCCCTGGTCGGGAATGGCGACGACGACGTTGTCGCGGTCGCGGATCTCGCTGCCCTCGACGATCGCCTCGCTGCCCTGGTCCGCCAGCCAGATCCGTCCGAACTCGATGGCGTAGGTCAGGCGCTCGAGGTCCTCGATCTCGACCCCGAGGGTGACGATGACCGGCGAGGTCGACGCGAGCGTCGGGGCCAGCGGATCACGCGCCTGCTGTTCGGGGGTCAGCAATGCGTTCTGCTCGACGTTGGTGACCTCGACCTCGTCGAGGATGACCACGGTCTGACCGGGCTCCTCGCCCTGGGGGTCGAACGAGCCGATGACGGCCACGGTCTGGCCGGGCACGATGTTGGCGCCGCCGCCGAGGGCCCGCTGGGGCTCGAGCTGCACGGTGACCTGGAACAGGTTGGCGGCCACCTCGATGGCGGTGCGCTGCTGGGTACCCGGGACGATGAAGCTGTCGCTGGTTATCTGGGCCTCGGTGGGGATGATGCCGACGGCCACGTTCCGCCCGAGCCCGAGATCGGCGAGTTCATCGACGCTGCGCAGGGCGTTGGGGAGCACCTGGTCGGCGGGGACCTCGGCCACCCGCACGAAGGCGAAGGCGTTCTCGGCCATCTCTGCGGCGGACGTACCGCGATCGATGTCGCGTGCGGCCACCAGGACCTGGACCTGTTCGGCTGGGGCCTGCGTGGCCTCGGTCTCGTCGGTGCCCGACGACTGCCACAGCAGCAGGCCGCCGACGAGTGCCAGCGCGACAGCTGCGATCACCCCGATCGTGCTGCGATTCATGCTCTTCATGTCGACCCTCCGTTGGGAGGACCACGGGCGGCGGGAGACCGCGACCGGGGCCCAGTTCTGTCATCGCTGGTGCTCCTTTCGGCAGGGGCGGCTGCGAATTGAGTCCACTGGGCCGACGGGGACACCGCCGTCGGGGCGCGTCTGGGCAACCCTGCCCGTGGTCGGCGAGGGGTACTGCCGGGTCGGCGGGTCTCAGCCGGGTCGTCGGGCGATCACGCAGCAGCCGGGGCCGCAGGTGGGCCCTGCCGGCTCGGCGACGACCACGAGGCGGTCCCTGCCGGCGATCGCGGCACCGATGAGGTCGGCGAGGCCGGAAACGAACGCCCGATGGGTGCCGACGGTCGGGGTGCGCACCATCGTCATCGAGAGCTCGGCGGCGCGGGCGGCCGCTTCGGTGTCGAGGTCGTAGACGACCTCCATGTGATCCGACACGAACCCGAGCGGGGTGACCGCGACGACGTCGACGCCGGCGTCGTGGAGCGACTCGAGGTGATCGACGATGTCGGGCTCGAGCCATGGGACCTGGGGCGGTCCGCTGCGGCTCTGGTACACCAGGTCCCAGTCGGCGTCGGGAGCCACGCGGTCGACGAGGTGCGTTGCAGCGGCCCGGAGCTGGCCGACATAGGGGGCGGTCTCGGTCCACGCGGTCGGGATCGAGTGGGCCGTGAACACGATCCGGGCGTCGGAGCGTCGGTCTCCGAGCGAGGCCAGTGCCTGGTCGAGCCGGTCGGCCATCGCGTCGAGGAATCCGGGGTGGTTCCAGTAGGGCGGGACCTTCTGGAGTTCGATGGTCCCGTCGAGGGTGGCTACCGCCTCGGCGAGATCTTCGCGGTATTGCCGGCAGCCCGACTGGGACCCGAATGCGCTCGTCGCCACCACCAGCACCCGCTGGTGGCCTGCCTCGATCATCTCGGCGACGGTGTCGCGCAGGTAGGGCTCCCAGTTGCGGTTGCCCCAGTAGATGGGCAGGTCGATGCCGGCGGCGTCGAGCTCGGTTCGCAACGCCGCGATGAGGGCCCGGTTCTGATCGTTGATCGGGCTCTTGCCCCCGAAGAGGAAATAGTGCTCGCCCACCTGGGCCAGGCGCTCACGAGGGATGCCCCGGCCCCGCGTCACGTTCTCGAGGAACGGGACCACGTCGTCGGGGCCCTCGGGGCCGCCGAAGGAATGCAACAGGATGGCGTCGAACACGTCGGTGTCCTCCAGGGGACGATCGGGCAGGTCGGGCAGGTCGGGCAGGTCGGGCTGTGCCGCAGGTCAGGACGGCTGGCAGGTCGGGCAGTACGCGATGGTGCGGCCGCCGAGTTGCATGGATGCGATGCGGTCGTCGCAACGCCGGCAGGGCATCTCCTCGCGTTTGTACACATAGAGCGCGTCGTCTCGTCGCGTCCGTCGGGTGATGCGCCCTTCGGCGTGTTCTGACGACACGGTGACGATGCGGTTCCAGTCGAGGCCCCGTTTCAGCTGGGCCACGGTGTGGTCCCACAGCTCGCCTGCGAGTTCGGGATCGACCGAGGCTGCGGGCGTCTGGGGATGGATGCCGCAGATCCACAGCAGCTCCGCCCGGTAGACGTTGCCGATACCGGCCACGACGCTCTGGTCGAGCAGGACCGCGCCGATGGGGCGGCGGGTGGCACCCAGGCGGGCGACGAAGTCGGCCCTGCGGTTGTTGCCGCGCCGCAGCGGGTCGGGACCCAGCGAGGCGGCGACGTCGTCGAGGTGGTCCGGGGTGACGATGGCGCAGGTCTGGGGCCCGCTGAGCTGCCAGATGGCGTCGGCGCCCTCGAGGCGGAGGCGGATGGTGTCGCGGGGCTCCCATTCCGGTGACACGCGACGGAACTTGCCGATGAGGCCGAGGTGCACGTGGAGGATGTCGCCGCTCGACCAGATGCAGAACAGGTGCTTTCCGTAGGCCTCGGTCTTCTCCAGCTTCGTGCCGTCGATCAGCTCGGCGCCGTCGGCGAACCTGCCCTGGGGCGAGGTCGCTCGCACGGGAGCTCCGCCGAGGTCGGCGCTGAGGTCGCGGGCCAATCGGTGGATGGTGTGGCCTTCGGGCATCGGGTCACGGTAGGCGATGGCGGTGACGGGGGGCATGGTCGAGTGTGGGCAGGGTCGAGCCCTGCGCAGGGCGCGGGATCGAGCCGCCGCGTTTGCGGGCACTCGTCGGCGTCGACTAGGCAAGGCGCACCATGCCGACGCGCCCGTCGGATGCGCACGACCGCATCCCGTCGCCGATCGACCCACCGATCGGGCCTTTGTTCGCGCCGCGCCGCGCCCGCAGGCTCCGGTCGTCGGTGGCGGTCCTGGTGGCACTGGTCGCCCTCGCGGCCGCGATCTCGGCCGGCGCCGGCTCCGGCGCCGAGACCCTTCCGTGGCGAAACGCCGAGCGTGCCGAGGCCCTCGAGGCCCGGACCGAGGCGCGCATCGCCGAGCTGACCGAGCAGCTTGCCGACATCGACGACGCCATCGCCGCCGCACGCGAGCGCACTGCGGTCCTCGGCGACACCACCGTCGAGGTGGCCGACGACCTGCGTGCGGTGCGGGCCCGGGCCCGCACCCTCGCGGTCGAGTCCTACATGACCGGCGGAGGCCTCCCCGAGGCGCTGTTCCTGCTCGATGCGCCCACGGCCAACGACTTCGCGTTCCGCTCGACGCTGCTCAACGAGGGGGCCGACACGGTCGCCGAAAGCACCGAGGACTATCTCGAACTCCGGGCCCAGGCCTCGGAGGAGGCCATCGCCCTGGCCGTCGAGCTCGATGCCCTCGATGGCGAGCGGGCCCGGACCGTCGAGGCGATCGAGGCGGCCGAGGCCCGCCTGGTGCAGGTCCGCCAGGTCGTGAAGGTGGCCCGTGTCCACGCCGAGGCCGACGAGCTGATGGCCCGCTACGGTCGGGTCGAGCCGAGTCCGGAGCAGTGGGCGCAAGTGCGCGAGTGCGAGTCGCTCGACGACTACGCCATCAACACCGGCAACGGCTTCTTCGGTGCGTACCAGTTCGAGCTGCGGACCTGGATCGGCGTCGGGGGCGCAGGGCTGCCCAACCACGCGCTGCCCGAGGAACAGGACGCCCGCGCCCGCCTGCTCTACGGGATGCGCGGTGCCCAGCCGTGGCCGCTGTGTGGCCGCTTCCTTCCCGGCGGCTGACAGCAGGGCACTGTTGTAGGGGTGGGCGGCCGCCCTGGCCCGGGTGGGGGTCTCGGCGGGGGTACGATCGTCGGCGCCGTGGACCTGCTCGTCGTTCTCTTCTGTTGCGCGATCGTCATGGTCGGGGCGGGCTTCACCCATTTCGTCGACACGCCCATGCGCATCGAGGAGCGGCTCGTCCACGGCGTCGTCATCGGGACCATCGTGGTGTCGACCGTCGGGTTCGCGGTCGCGTGGATCGCCGGTGTCAGCCGGGGTTCGGTCATCGTCGCCACGCTGGGATCGCTCGGTCTCGCCGGCCTCGGATGGGGGCGCGATCCGGCCAGGGTGCGCGCCGAGTTCGCCGATGTGGCCGTCCGGTTCCGGTTGCGGCCGGGCCATCGCGACAGCCCGTGGCTGGTGGTGGGGCTGGTCGTCTTCGCCGGCGCGGTGAGCGCCCGGATCATGGGCAACGCCTACCACACCACTGCCGACGGCGGCATCGCTGCAGGCCACCTCAGCACCTTCGGCGACTGGACCGCGCACCTGGCCTACGCCGGGTCCTTCGCCTACGGCGACAACTTCCCGCCGGAGCTGCCGACTGCGGCCGGCGAGACGTTCGCCTACCACTTCGGTGTCGACTGGTTCTCGGCGATGTTCGTCCCCCTGGGCACGTCGCTGCCCGGCGGACTCGAGGTGTCGACCTGGCTGCTGGCGACAGCGTTCCCCGCCAGCATGTTCTGCGCCGCATGGCGCCTCGTCGGGCGCCGGCTCGCCGCCCTGGTGGGGGTCGCCGTGTTCCTGGCGTCGGGTGGCACAGCGGCGCTGTACCGCTTCGTGTTCGAAGATCTCCTCGACGGCGGCGTCTCCGTGCTCGGACGCCTACCCCGCAGCTACGCCTTCGACGGCTTCGACCGCAACTGGGTCGACAACGCCATCACCGGGTTCCTCTATCCGCAGCGACCGACCATGATCGGTTTCGGCATCGTCATGATCCTGCTCGCGTGGTTGTGGCAGGAACGCGAACGCGAAGGTGTCCGGACGCACCTGTTCGCCGGGGTGGTGACGGGGCTGATGCCGGTCTTCCACGTGTTCGGCTTCGGGGTCCTTCTGGTCATGGGCCTGTGGTGGGCCACCCTCGAGCGCACGCGACGGTGGTTGTGGTTCGCGGTGCCGGCGCTGGTGATGGCTGTACCACTGGTGCTTTGGCAGCTGCCCGAGAACGGCAGCGCCGGCAGGCAGTTCCACACGTTGTGGATGCTCGGGCTGTCCAGCTGGGAGCGCACCGTCGGCGACTTCTTCTGGTTCTGGCTGCTCAACACCGGCCTCGCCATACCGCTCGTGGTCCTGGCGCTCATGCGGTGGCGCGAGCTCACGCTGCGGTGGCTGCCGATCTTCGGGCTCCTGCTCATCCCCAACGTCGCCATCTGGCACTTCTGGCCCGGCAACAACGTCAAGTACGTGATCTTCTTCGTGCTGCTGGGCGCACCGCTCATCGGGCTGGTCTTGGCCGACTGGTGGGACCGCCGGGGAGCGATGCGCCTCGGCGCAGTGCTCGTCTTCGTGTCCTTGACCCTGTCGGGGGCGCTCGACGTGTGGCAGGCGGCCGACGGCACGGCGGGCGCGTACCCGGCGCCATACCTGAGCGGCGATGATGTCCTGGTGGGTGAGTGGATCCGTGACAACACCCCGGCGCGGGCGGTCTTCGCAACGGCCAACGGCAACACCCACCCGGTCCGGGCGATCGCCGGCCGCCGCGTGGTCAGCGGCTCCACCGGCCGGCTCAACGATCTCGGCGTCGACTGGGTCTCCCGGGACCAGGACCTGCGTACGGTGTACGGCGTGAACGAAGGGTTCGACGAGGTGATCGACCGCTACGACATCGACTACGTGGTGCTCGGCCCCGAGGAACGCCTGCTGTTCCGCCCTGCCGATGCGCCCGAGGATTGGGACCCTGCGGACTTCTGGAACGCAGCGGCGCCGATCGTCTACGACGTCGGTGGCTACACCGTGTACGACGTCAGCCAGTACCAGGGTGTGGCACCGTGACCGAACCATCCGACGTTCCCGAGAACCCTGAGGTGCCGGGTCAGCTTCGCCTCGACGGTTTCGACGAGAGCCCGCGCGACGCCGGCTTCGACCTCGATGCGGGCTTCGACGATGTCGATGGTGACGCTGCCGACGAGCACCTGCTCGTCGAGGGCCGCCCGACCGGCGGATGGTCGTCGCCGTTCGCCACTGCCGGGTGGGGCCGCGTCGGGGTGATCGTCATCGGCGTCGTCGTGGTGGCGTTGGCCGCTCGGGTCGCCGGGCTGGGCGATCGGCCGCTGCACCACGACGAGAGCCTCGATGCCTGGTTCTCGTGGCGGTATCTCATCGGGACCTACGAGGGCTACGACCCCGTGTACCACGGGCCCCTCCGCTTCTACATGACCGCCTGGTTCTACTGGCTGTTCGGCGAGTCCGAGACGACGGCGCGCATGTGGGCCGCCCTGTCGGGTGTCGCCGTGGTCGCCCTGGTGTGGGCCTGGCGACGTGATCTGGGCGACGTCGGGACGGTCGCCTCGGTGATCCTGTTGGCGGTGAGCCCGTCGATGCTGTACTTCAGCCGGTTCGGCCGCGAGGACTCGCTGTTCCTGGCCATCACCTTGGTGATCGTCATCTTGTTGATCCGCTACGTGCGCCGGCCCGCGGTGTGGCATCCCCTGGCGCTGCTGTGCCTGGTGGTGGCCGGGGCTGCGGTGAAGGAGTCGATCTTCCTGGTGATCTTCGTCTTCGGCGCCTATGCGCTGACGCTGATCGCCCAGGAGCTGCTGGTCGCAGGTTCGTCCGCGCTCGCCGCCGACGAGCCCGCCGACGACCCCGCAGCGCCGGCGGTGCGAGCGGATCGGTTCGACCGCATGGACGGCGCGGGGCAGCGACGGCTCCTGCTGGTCGTGGCGCTGGTGGCCATGATCATCGCCTTCTTCTTCGGCGAGCCGATCTTCATCAGCCTCGGCGTGTACGGGGCGTTCCTCACGGCGATGCTCGTCGCAGCGCTGCTGCGCGCCCGCCGGCGCGACGTCGATCTCGCAGCGGTCCCGGTGCTTCGCTCGCTCGTTGCGGTGCCCGCGGCGTGGTGGGCCGGCGCGGTGGCGGGATCGTCGCTGCTGTTCGTCGCGCTGTTCACACAGTTCTTCACCGAGTTCGACGGCCCCGGCACCGAGGCCGCGCCCTACGGAGCGATCCGCAACGGCCTGGTGGCCGGCTTCGAGTACTGGCGCGGCGAACAGGACACCCTGCGCGGCGATGCCCGCTGGCAGTACTACCTGGCGCTCATCCCGGCGTACGAGTGGCTGGTGGTCGGTCTCGCGGTGGTGGGCATCGTGTGGGTCCTGCGTCGGCCCGGCCTGGTGGGCCAGACCCTGGTGTTCTGGGGAGTCGGCAGTCTGGCCGTCCATTCGTGGGCAGGCGAGCGGATGCCGTGGCTGGTCATCCATCCGCTGCTGCCGTTCGTGCTGCTCGCCGGTCTCGGTGTCCAGGTGCTGTGGGAGCGGCGCCGGTCGGTGGCGGCGGTGCCGGTGGCGACGTTGCTGGTGGTGGCGCTCGGGTTCACGGTGTGGACGTCGTACCAGGCCGCCTACGTCCGTGGTGGAGAACCCCGCGAGCTGTTCGTTCAGGCCGGCCAGGCCACCGAGGAGGTGCCGGCGTGGGTCGAGCGCCTCGAGCTGCTCGACCGGCTGGTCTTCGCCGAGCAGGGCCGCCACCTCGAGGTCGCAATCGACGCCGATGTCTACTGGCCCTACGGCTGGTACCTACGGGATTTCCCGACCGGCACCTACGCCGTGCTCGAGCCGGGCGGGCCCGTGCCCACCCAGGACGTGGTGTTCCTGCCGCACTGGAAGCTCGAGGGCATCGGCTCACAGCTGGTCGGCTACACCGAGATCCCGTACGAGCACCGGTGGTGGTGGGTGCCGCGCTTCGCCGTCAGCCCCGGCGAGTGGCTCCGTTGGGTGTGGGACCGCACCCCGTGGGACGGCACCGAGGCCCGGCCGTCGGAACTGCCCGGCACCCTGGTGGGATCGGTGTACGTCCGCGACGAGATCCTCGAGCTCGAACGCCGCTACCTGCCCGCGGAGCAGGCCGCTCCCTGACCTGGTGCGGGGTCAGCTCTGATCGGCGGTGGACCGGGTCGAGCGGTACACCGACAGGCGGTGACGGTGGACGCAGGCGCGGGGCCGGTCTGGCTCGGGGAGGGCCCGGAGGTCGTCGAGGACCGGTTGGACGAGTCGGGCCCACGTGGCGTCGTCGAGGTCCCACAGGGTCGACCATTCGCGCCGCTCGATCGAAGCGGCGCGTGCGGTGGGGCTCTCGGTGAAGTGGTGTTCGCCGGTGACGACGTCGTCGATGAGATCGAAGCCTGCTCCGGACAACCGTGGGGCCAGCAGATGGGCGCGGTCCCAGCCGCGCTCGAGCACCTGCGCGTAGCGATGGGCGATGTCGGTGAGGTCGTTCGAGTCGACGTCGGGTGTGGGCGAGACCACCAGCCACACCCCGCCGGGCCGCAGGACACGGTGGACCTCGTCGACCAGGGCATCGAAATCGCCCACGACGTGCACGGCCCACACCGCCACCACGGCGTCGACCGACCGGTCGGTGATCGGCAATACGGTGGCGTCGCCGTGGAGCAACATCCCCGGGAGGCGTGTGGCGGCGATGTCGAGCATGGGCCGGCTCAGGTCGAGCCCGACCACCGCGTGGCCCGCATCGGCGAGGGGCTGCGCGATGGCGCCGGTGCCGACGCAGATCTCGAGCACCGTCGACGAGGGTGTGAGGTAGGGCGCCATGGCAGAGGCGAAGCGCCGCCCCCGCTCGAGCCCGCCGCGGGTGGCCTCGTACCGTTCGGCGATCCGATCGAACGGAACGCTCGCGCTCGCGGCGCTGGTCGTCATCGCATCGTCTGCCACGACGCGGACGCTAGTCGCGTGCCCCGCCAGGCTGCTCCGGGTCGACCGGGGTGTCGCTGCGGGCCATGGCGCAGTGTCGCCGAGCGGGAGCGACCGTTCCAGCGGGTTGTTCGCGTTCAGCAGCCGGTGGCGTCGCGGAGTCGTTGACACGCCTGGGCGAGGCGTGGCGCGCCGAGCATCGTGACCGGTCGGCGGAAGGCGGCGCGGGGGAGCGTGTGCAGATTGTCGAAGTTGACGACGCAGTCGGTCGGGACGCCGTCGTCGGCAGCGGTGAGCTCGAGCTCGGAGACGAGTCCACGAACCGTGCGCGTGAGTGCAGCGACGACGACGGAGCCGATCCGATCAGCGACCGGGTCTCTCGTCAGCACCAGTACAGGACGGTCGCCGCCGGGAGTATCGGCGAACCAGATCTCACCGCGCCGCATCGGCCCAGTCGCTCCAGTCCTCGGCCGGGCCCCAGTCGGCGATGGCAGCGAGCGCTCTTTCCTCGTCGCGCAATGGCTGGTCGGCCCAGGTGGCGGCGTCGTTCTCGGAGGCCAGGCGAACCAGGTGGCGGTGCAGCGCGTCTCGCAGCAGCTGTGACTTGTCGATCCCCAAGGTGTCGGCCCATTGCCGGACCAGATCGGCATCGCCGTCGTCGACTCGAAAGCTCAGCATCGTCATACCACGAGGCTAGCGTGTATGACGCCTCTGTTGGGCCGCGATGCCCATGGCCCCGGGCGCGCCGCCGACCCCGCGGCGATCAGCCGGGCTGTTCGAGGTCGCCCAGCGCGTCGCGGAACGAGCGCAGGCCGTCGGCCAGCGACGCCGCGAGATCGGCCAGCTCGGTACCCGAGACGTCGATCGTCACCGGGACGTCGAGCTGGAGGGGGAAGGTCTGGTCGATGGGCACCGTCTCGTTGACGGGGATCACCACGTCCAGATCGACGGGGACCTCGATGTCCACCGGGACGCTCACGTCGACGGGCACCGAGAACCCGAGGGGTGTGTCGACCTCGATGGTGGTGTCGAAGGTCTCGGTGATGGGGATCGTGGTCTCGATGGGCACCGTGATCTCGCGGTCGATGACGATCTCGGTGGACACCGGTACTTCCTCGTCGACGCTGATGTCGACCGTGATGGTCGAGGTGCCGAACGACTCGAGGCCCTCGATGGCGGCGTCGAGGCCCGACTCGACCTCGGGGGACAGGTCGGTGAGGATGCTCGCGAACCCCTCGACCTGCGAGGCGTACAGCGCCGCGCCGGCCTCGACCCGGGCCAGGTCGGCACGGGTGGCATCGAGTTCGTCGCGTGTGGCGCCGACCTGCCACGCCAACACCGCCACCAGAGCCGCGGCCACGACGACGACCACCGCCATCGCCCCGAGCAGCAACGTGGTCTGGCGGTCCGGGCCCGCTGGCGCTCGGAGGTCGGGCCCGGCGCCGCCGACCGGTATCGGGATGGTCGGGTCGTCGGGGCCGAGCGCCGCAGGTGCGGTGTCGGGATCGGGACGGGTCGGGTCCATGGGGGCTCCGGTGGTGATCGGTCCGTGGTCGGTCGGGGCGGGTTGTCGGCGCCGCATCGCCAGCGCGGCGATCACGCCGACGGCGACCACGACGGCGGCCGCGGTGAAGGTCTCGGCGATGGCCTGCGCGGTCAGGTCGGCCTGTGCGGTGCGCAGGGCCTCGTCGAAGCCGGGGTCGGTCAAGGCCGGCAGGACGATGGTCGAGCGGAGGTCCTCGAAGCGGGCGAGGCCCCACGCCGTCAGCGCCGACAACCCGACGCTGAGGCCCAGCAGCCGGACCACCATCACCAACGACGCCGCAGCGCCACGCTGGTGCGCCGGCGCGGCGTCGACCACCGCACCGGTCGTCGGGGCCACCGTGAGGCCGAACCCGGCGCCGAGCATCGCCAGCTGCACGGCGAACAGGCCGTAGGGCGCATCGGCGTCCCAGGTCGCACCCATCCACGCGAACGCTGCGGTCGACAGCGCGACGCCCGCGAGCACCGGCGGCCGGTACCACGTCCGCTCGGTGAGGCGTCCGCCGAGGTACGAGGTGATCGCCATGGCCGCCGTCAGCGCCGAGAGCACCCACCCGGCGATCACCGCCGAACGCTCGAGGTCGATCTCGACGGAGTTGACGAACAACGGCACGTCGACCATCGCGATGGCCAGGCCCGCGCCGACGACGAAGTTGACGACCAGCGCCATCGCCAGGTTGCGGCCCCGGACCAGGCCCCGGTCGAGGAGGGGGTTGGCGCTGCGGGCTTGTTGGACCACGAACGCCGCACCGGCGACGACCGCCACCACCCCCAGCCAACGCAGGTCGGGCCCCGACCCGCCGGTCAGCTCGTCGAGACCCGTCACGCTCTGGATCTCCGCCGAACCGAGCAGCGCGACATTGACCGACACCAGCGCCACGGTCAGCAGCGACGCGCCGAGCCAGTCGACCGGCACCCGTTGTGGCGGGCGATCGTGGTCGCCGAGCACGAACCAAGCGGCTGCCAGGCCGACGATGCCGAGGGGAACGTTGAGCCAGAACTGCCACTCCCACGACAGGAACCGCACCAGCAGCGCGCCGTAGAGCGGACCCCACACCCAGCCCATCGTCTCGATCGCGCCCAGGGTGCCCAGCGCCCGGGCCCGGCGACCCTCGGCGTACGCGTCGCCGACGACGGCCAGGGCGACCGGCACCATGGCGCCACCCCCGATCCCGGAGAGCACCCGACCCACGACGAACCAGCTGAAGGGCTCGTCGAGGGTGACCGACAACGGGATGACGACGGTGCCCGCCAGGAAGCACAGGTACGCGCCGACGAAGGTCCGCCGGCGGCCGATGACGTCGCTGATGCGTCCGGCCAGGGGCATCGCCGCGACGAACGCGATGAGGTACGCGTTGACCACCCACGCGGCGTCGTCGAGACCGTCGGGCAGGACCAGGCCGAGGTCGCCGATGATGGGCCGCAGCATGGTCGACACCACGGTGAGGTCGTCGGCGGCGACGAACACGCTGAACCCGACGACGGCCAGCACCAGTCCCGGTGAGGCGGCCCGGGTCGGCTGCTCCTCGGTGTGCGTGCCGGTCACGAGACCCCCTCGGGGGGATCGATGGTGAAGGTCTCGCCGTAGCGGCCGAGCTCGAGGTCCCAGGTGGTCTCACCGTCGTCGATCGTGGTGGTGAGACGGGCGGCGGTGACGAGCGACGAGCCCGGGTGGATCCACAGCTCGATGGGCACGTTCTGGTCGTCGACGAGGCCCGCGGTGATGTCGGCCACGAGCGCCGCCGGCGCTGTGGCGACGATGCGGTACCGATCGCCACCACGATCGTCGATGCCCGCCAACTCGACGTCGGTGAGGCCCTCGAGCAGCGGCTGCCAGCCGTCGGTGGGATCGAAGAACCGGGACGGGTCGATGTCGTAGCCCGGCGGGAGCGTCTCGAAGGTTCCCGTCACCGGGTTCGAGATCCAGACCTCCTCGTCGATCGCAACGGCGCCGATGCGGGTCGCGAGGCTGGCGTCGACCACCACGTCGAGGCGGGCGACGGCGCGGTTCGGCACCGTGAACTGGCCGATCAGCGAACGCACGGCGATGGAGCCGAACTGATCGATGAACACCGGCGATCCGTCGAGGTCGAGCTCGAACGCAGCGCTGGTGACCATCCCCATCGCCTCGGCCGCAGCCGCGACCACCTCGTCGGCCTGGGCGTCGGGATCCGCCGGCGTGTCGTCGTCGACCGACGAATCGCCCAGCCCGCTGAGCTCGCCGAGCCCGCTCGCATCGCCGGACGCGACCACGGCGTCGCCGGAACCATCGGGCCCGATCAGCCCGATGATCACGGCGAATGCGAAGACCAGGAGCAGCGACGACACGGCGAATGCGCCCAGCGCAAGGGTGACGACGACCGGGCGTGCGGTCGTCGTCGCAGGGCGCTTGCCGGGATCGCTCACCGCTTGATCCTGCCAGACTCCACCGTGCGGCAAACCCCGCCCCCCGGTCACCACGGCGGGGCGCGCCGCCGGAGGTCAGGCAGGTTCCCTCGTGGTGTAGGCGGCCAGGAACTCGCTGATCGTCTTGTCGACGTCGCGCTGCGCGTGACGCGACGCCGCGATGATGATGGCGCTGCCGATGGCCATGACGATCGCGACCAGCAGGCACATCGCCCACCGCAGCGCGTCGCCCTCGCTCATGCCCGAGGACTGGAACCACTCCGACAGCAGGCCGATCAGCACCGGTGCCGTGGCCGCACCGCACACCGACAGCGCCAGACCGAAGCACGAGAACGTCTGGGCCCGGATCTCGGGAGGTGCCGCAGCGGCCACGATGGCGATGACCCCGGGGACCGCGAGTGACGATGCGAGGCTGCTGAGCGTCAACAGCGTCAGGGTGATGGTGGGGTCGGCGATGGCGAACGCCAGCGGCCAGGCGACGGCGAGGATCAGCGCGCTCAGCACGCCCACCTGGCACAGGAACCCGAAGCCGCGGTGCAGGTTGCGGTCGGCGAGCGGCCCGCCGAACCAGGTGCCGACGAAGGTGGCGAGTGCGATCGTCGCCTGCGCGGCGCCGGCCTGTTCGGTGCTGAAGCCGAAGCTGCGCTCGAAGAATGCCGGCAGGAAGAACACCATGCCGAACAGGGCGAAACCGAACGTGGCGTTTGCGAGGATGCAGTAGCGCAGCGTGCGGATGCTCCAGATGCGCCCGATGCTGGCCCGCAGGGTGACCTTGTTGTCGGGTTCGCTCATGAACGCCGACAGCAGCGGGTCCTGCTCGATGGCCTCGGCGAGATCGGCTTCGCCGCGGCGTGGTTCTCGCAACACGACCATGGCGATGCCGGCCAGGAGCAGGCCCGGGACGGCGGCCGCGGCGAAGCCCCAGCGCCAACCGGCCGCACCGATGATGAACCCGCCGATCAGGGCGCCGAGGACCTGACCCGCCGGATTGGCCGCGCGGTGGTAGCCGAACACCCGGCCCCGAGCGCTCGGCGGGTAGGTGTCGGAGAGGATCGACATGTGGGTCGGGCCGATGGTGCCCTGCCCGAAGCCCAGCAGCGCCCGGGTGAGGAACAGCTGCAGGAAGCTCTGCGCCCCGGCGGCCAGCAGGCCCGCGGTACCCCACACGAACGCGCCGCCACCGAGGATGCGCTTGCGGTCGGAGCGGTCGGCCCAGGTGCCCGCGGGCAGGGCGATGAGGCCGGTGATGAAGATCACGGCTGCGGGCAACAGGCCGACGGTGGCGTCGCTGAGGCCGAAGTCGTCGCGGATGTCGTCGAGGCCCACGGCCAGAACGGCCCGGTCGAACTCGTCGATCATGTTCAGCGCGAACAACAACACGATCGTGCTGAGCCCGTAGCGGCGCAGGCTCGACTTCGGTCCCGGCTCGGTGTCTGCACCGTGACCGCTCTCGGCGGCCGCTGCCGCCGACGCGGTGGCAACCGCCAGCTCGTCAGAATCCATGGCGAAGTGTGACCGGTGCCGCACCCGCGCGCAAGCAATGTCGGTGCGTGGGGCGATGGTGCCTCAGGCGTTCTCGTCGGTACGCAGCGCGTCGGCGACGACCGGTTGCGCCCACAACGCCTCGCGGTCGACCGCGTAGATGCGGCCGTCGCCCTCGGCGGCAGCGAAGACCTCGACCAGTGCCGGATGATCGGCGATGGCGGCCAGCGCCTCGGGGGTGCCGAATCTGCGCTCCTGGGTGCCGACGACCACGTACGCCACGTCGTGGGCCTGCAGGTACCGGGTGGCCTCTGCCTGATCCGCGTTGCGGAAGAACCGCTGGGTGGCGGCGACCCGTTGGCCGACGGTCTCCTGGAACGTCCAGCGCTGTTGGCGTTGGTGCCACTCCCATCCGACGACGGCCTGCATGCCGGTGTGCGTGGCGATGCGCGCGTTCCAGTCGTACGCGGGGCCGGCCCACTCGGCCACCGTCGGGGTGCCGGCGACGTTGTCGCGCAGCCATTCGATGAGGGGCAGGTCGTCGGCGATGCGGACCTGGACCTCGGTGGTCTGGCCGTCGCCGTCGGGGTCGTCGAGGCGCCAGATGACGGGGTCGGCATCGAGGTACTCGAGGCCGTCGAGCGTCGCCGGCAGCGCCGCGAATCGGGTCTCGACGCGGGTCTGGGTGCCGAGCAGCGGGTAGGCGAGTCCGGCCAACACCAGTACGGCGACGACGCCGACCCACACCTGCGACGACCGTTGGCCGCCCGAGGGCCGGTCCCGCAGTATCCGGACCACCTGCCATACCGCCGCCGCCGCCGCCAACGCGAACAGCTGCCAGGCCTGCAACCAGAACTTGAAGACGGTGTTCATCCGCTCGATGTCGTTCTCGAGGGTGATGAGGTCGACGCCGCTGCTGATGGCGAAGCCGAGGGCGAACATGCCGAGCACGACGATCCGGCCGATGTCGGGATCGCTGCGGCGGATCTCGCGCACGCCCAGCGCGAGCATCACGACGGAGCCGATCACCCCGAGCGCGAACACGGCGCTGGTGGTGAACAGGGCGAGCAGCGCAGCCAGCGCCAGCGCCCCGGTGGCCACGGCGACGGCGATGCGATCGCCCGCGTCGGTGCCGGGCACCAGCGCCACCGGGTCGTCGTCCCAGCGGCGGCGCCGGCGTTCGTCGACGATCAGCCCGGCGGCCAGGGCCACGGCGATCGTGAGGAACAGGCCCCAGTGCGTCAGATGATCGTCGAGGGGCGTCGTGGCGACGGCGCCGCCGATGCCCGTGTCGTAGGTCTCGGTGGTGCGGACGTACGGCCAGGTGGCGACGACATGGACCGCAGCGACCGCCCCGAGGTGCCCCACCGCGCGCAGCAACCGGTCGGCTGCACCGGGGCGCAGGACCAGGGCCAGCGCACCGCAGGCGCCTGCAGCGCCGATGACCAACGGGGCCGCGCCGCCCGCTCCGCCGACGCTCGACAGGCCGACGGCCAACCCGGCAACGGCCAGGACCGCGGCCCTCCCCGTCGGCGCGTCGATGCGGTCACGTCGCGGCGCGATCACCTGGCCGATGACGATCGCCCCCACGGCGAGGATCGCGACGGTGGGCAGGTCCCAGGTGTTCACCATGCGCGACACCGCGGTGACGACGCCGAGGCCGACGGCCAGCACCATGGTGCGGCGACGGTCGCCGGCGTGGGCGGCGACGAGATACGCGAGGGCGACCGATGCGGCCAGGCCGACGAACACCATCCCCATCATATGCGGGTGCAGGTCGCCGAACAGGAACGTGAAGTATGGGAACTCGGTTATGTCGATGTTGCCGCTGTTGACCCGGCTCGGGCCCCACCAGTCGAAGCGGGGGAGAGGCGTGCCCGAGATCCATGCCCAGCTGCCGCCGATCACCGCGACGACGGGTCCGACGACCGGCCAGTCGGCCGGTCCGGTCCAGGTGTTGACGCTCTGCAACCGGTCGATGTGCTGGCGGATGGCGTCGTAGTTGCCGATGCCGCACAGCAGCACGACGCCCAGCAGCCCGGCGCCGATCGGAGCGCTCGCCGGGTTGCGTGCACGTCGGGTGCCGAGCGCGACCAGGTTGTGGACCGTCGAGAAGGCCACCGTCGCGGTCATCGCCGCGTAGGTGGCGACCCCGAGATTGAACGCGACCTCTGGCAGCAACCGCAGCGCCCGCATCGGCACCGTCAGCAGATACCAGCCCAGGTAGTAGTAGTTCATGGCCCCGCCGCCGAACCACGGGTCGGGCGCGGGCAGCTCGCCCGACCGGCCGATGGCGGTTATGTAGGCCAGCTCCATCGGCTTCTCGCCGCCCAGAAAGGCCTCCCACAGGTCGGGATTGGCCGCGCGCAGCCACAGCGCCAGCCCGAACACCGAGAGGAAGACCAGCTCCGATGCCGCCCAGGACACTCGGGCCTGCGAGGCGATGGCCACGATGCGGTGACGCTGGTGCCACCAGGCGGTGGCCCCTGCCCCGACCAGGACGGCCATCCAGAACCAGGACAGGGCACGCCCGCTGTCGGCGACACCCCATGCCGTCGTCGCCCAGGCGAGGCCGCTCACCGCGGTGAAGCCGATGACCTTCGAGAGGCCGTAGCCGTGGTCGGCGAGGGGAGCGAACAGCCGGGTGGTCCAGGGCAGCACGGCGAATGCGGCCAGCTGGATCCACACGAGCCACCACAGCCACGGGGTGGCGGCGATGGCCCCGTCGTCGGTGAATGCCTCGGAGAACGTCTCGCCGGTGCGGGCCTGGGCCAGCGCGTCGGGTCGGAGCGCGATGGCGTTGGTCGACGCCTCCGCCGGCACCAGGTCGGGGGCGAGGGCGGCCCGGCTCGGGTTGAGGATGGCCCGTGCCCGCTCCACGGAGAAGGCGTCGGTCTTGCGCCAGATGGTGACGGTGGGGTGGTCGTAGACCGTGAAGGTCTCCTCGGCGTCGTGGCTGGGCAGGTCGATGCCGAACAGCGACGGCTGGTTGCGGAACCGGGCGATGCGTTCGAAGCCCAGGCTGCCGTCGAACAGGGCGTCGTAGTACGCGGTGGTGGCCGGGTACTTGGCGGGAACGCGACGGACGGAGTCGTAGATGCGGTTGCTGGCCTCGACGACGTAGTCGACCGAGTCGAGGTCGGCGAGGAGTTCGTCGACCTTGGTGCGGCCGGTCTCGGGATCGACCGAGGAGTCGGGAGCGAAGGGATCGAACGACACGAGCGTCGGGGCGAAGCCCTCGGTTCCCGGAACCGCCAACGGCAGGGCGTCGTCCCAGATCTGGGCGGAGATGGCCGCGTCGGGGGGGAGGTTCTCGGCCATCCACCGGCTTGCCTCGATGCGGGGGTGTTCGGTGTCGTAGACGCCGTTGACGAACGCGAGGCCCCAGAACGCGGTGACTGCGACGACGGCGATGGCGCCGACCTGGAGCGCCCGGGCGCGAAGGGGGCGTGTGGCGACGGTCCGGCGGCCGACGTCGAAGGCCCGGACCACCGCGGCCGCGGCCAGGGCGATGGCGGTCGGGTACGCCGGCAGCAGGTAGCGGATGAGTGGATTGAACTGCTGGGAGACCAGCCCGAGCATCACTGCGATCAGCACGAGCGGCACGAGCAACTCGTACCGGCGGTAGCGCACGACATCGCGCACCGCCAGAGCCACCCCGGCGGCCACGGCCAGCGCGAGCGCCGGTCCCATGCCCCACCAGAACGCAGACTGCAGCGGGAACCACAGCGGCGTGCGATCGATCCACTGGACCACCCAGGGGACGTTCCCGCCGGCGTTGACGTCGCTGAGATAGGTGAGGTCGGCGGTGAAGCGCTCGTCGAGGGAGATGATGCCCTCGAAGGCATAGGGCTGGAACACCCGGAACGTGAACGCCGTCGTCGCCAACACCACGATGCCGGCGATGACTGCCTGGGTGGTGCGGGCCAGATCCGTGCGACGCGGTGGGGGTGCGCCGGGCACGACCCGGCGGACGCGGTGGCGCAGCTCGCGCCAGGCGGCAGGGCCGGCGGCGACGGCGAGCGCGGTCGCCGGCACGACGAGCGCGGCGACGGCGATGAGCTTCGACGCCGCGGCCAGGCCGAGGAGGACCCCGGCCCCTGCGGCGACGCGGGGCGCAAGCTGCCCGTCGGCGAGGCGGAGCGACACCAGCACGGCGGCCGTCACGAAGAACGTGACCCAGGCCTCGGCGCCGTGGAAGTGCGAGTACTGGATCGACAGGACGCAGAACGTCGCCAGCGCAGCGCCGACCAGCCCCACCCGGCGGTCCCAGAGACGTCGCCCGAGGAGGTAGACGAGGGCGACGGTGGCGGTGTCGATCAGCGCCGAGAGCAGCCGTCCGATGAGGTTCGCGTTGTAGCCCGCGTCGAAGGCGTCGACCCGTACGGGCTCGCCCGCGGCGTCGGTGCCGTCGGTACGCAGCTCGATCCCCAACGTGTCGGCGGTGGTGACGATGGCTCCTGCCGGGAACGGCCCGTCGGCCAGGAACGCCGCCGTCGCCTTGGTGGCGAACAGCGGAGCGGTGCCGTAGACCCAGGTGCTGCGGTCGGTGTAGGGATTGAGCTCGGATCCGATGCTGTCGAAGTAGCCGGTGAAGCCGGGCCAGGAGATGTCATCGGTGACGATGCTCCAGTAGCGCTCGTCGGGGTGCTGATGGGTGCCTTCGTCCCAGTCGAGGTTCCAGGCGCGCAGCATGAACGCGACGAGCAGGATCGACCCGAGCAGCATGCGGCGCGCCGCCGTCGGATGAGCTCGGAGCAACCGCACGGCGTCCACCGTAATTGGATCGGCAGACGCGACGTGTTCGTGCAGGGGTCAAGTCGTACTTTCGGACCGGGGTAGGACAGGGGTCAAGTCGTACTTTCAACCAACTCATCACGCAGCGGCCTGGTGGGCTGTCAACCCGGAGTTGGTTGAAAGTACGACTTGACCCCAGTGGTTGGACCCCAGCGGTTGCGCCCCAGAGGTTCAGCGGTCGAAGAGTTTGGAGGTGATCTTGCCGAGGGGGCCGGGCTCGTCGCCGCCTTCGGGGACGAGGTGGGGGGCCTCGACAGACAGGGCCGAGATGACCTGACCGAGGCTGGGGTTGACCATGGCCTTGCGGCCGACCACGACCGTCGGCACCGTCTCGTTGCCGTTGGCGATGGAGCGCACCGTCTCGGCGTCGGCGGGGTTCTCCCAGATGTTGTGCTTGTTCATGGCGATGCCGGCCTTGGACAGCTTGCGGTCGAGCGCCATGCAGAAGCCGCAGCCGGGTCGCCAGTAGAACTCGATGGCGTCGATGGTGTCGTTGCCGCCGCTGGGGGTGGGGGAGTCGCTCATTGCCGTGCCTTCGCAGTCTGGGGGTCGGTCGGGTTCGGTGGCCCGGGCACAGAACCGCCCGAGACGCCGGGGCATTCCCTCGGGGGTCAGGCCTCGACGGTGAAGTCCTGCAGATCGAGCACCAACCCGGCACGGAAGGCCTCGGCCGTGGTGTTGCGCATGTAGCCACGCGTCGCGGCGAAGGCGCCCCGCTTGAGGCCGGATGCCGCGGCGGACGCCGTCGCCAACGCGTCGGCCTCGAGGTCCTCGGGGCCGACGGTGCGGTCGAGGTAGCCGGCGTCGACCGCGCCGGCGGGGTCGTACACCTGCGCGAACTGGGTGGCCTGCTGGAGGTGGCGGCGGCTGAGGCGGTCCTGGGCGAGGGCCACGGCGAAGCGGGGGACGGGCAGGCCGATGGCCACCTCGTTGGTGCCGATCTTGTAGGGGCCGTCGGCGCCGATGCGGACGTCGCCGGCCATCAACAGGATCGCGCCGAGCGCCAGCGCGTGGCCGGTGGCCGCCATGACGACGGGCTGGGGATGCAGGTAGAGGCGCAGCGACAGCTCGGCGCCGGCGCCGAGCAGGGCCCGGGTGGCATCGATGTCGCCGCCGGTCATGGTGGCGAGGTCGAACCCCGCGCAGAACTTGCCTTCCCGCCCGATGAGCAGGACCGCTCCGGCCTCGGTCTCGGCCCGGTCGAGACCGACGCCGATCGCGTCGATGGCCTCGTGGCCGAGGGCGTTGGCCTTGCCGTCGTCGACACGGATGACGCCGACACCGTCGGTGACCTCGAACGAGACTGCGGAGCTGAGCTGATCTGCCATGGCGGCGACGTTACCCGGGGTCAGACCCGACTTCCGGTTTTCCGGAGAAGGCCCGAAGCGGGATCGAAGCAGGCCTCCGCCCCACTACCTTGCACACGATGATCCTGGTCGATGTCGATGCCGTCACGATCACGCGCCCCGAGCGGGACCTGCTGCGTGATGTCTCGCTGACGATCTCGACGGGCGAGCGCATCGGGGTCGTGGGCATCAACGGGACCGGCAAGTCGACGCTGCTGCGGGTGCTCGCCGGCGACGAGACGCCCGATGCCGGCACCGTCCGCCGCGGTCGCGATGCCACCATCGCCGTGCTCGACCAGGATCCGGTGCTGCCGCCGGGCACGGTCCGCCAGGCCGCCGTTGCGGGTCTCGGCGAGGGCGCGTCCACGTGGGAGATCGAGGCGATCCTCGACCGGTTGGGCATGACGCCACTGCTCGAGGCCCGCACCGAGGCGCTGTCGGGTGGCGAGGCGAAGCGGGTCGCGCTGGCCCGGACACTCGTGTCCGACGCCGACCTGCTCGTGCTCGACGAGCCCACCAACCATCTCGACATCGGTGCGATCCACTGGCTCGAGGAACGCCTCGCCGGCCATCGCGGTGCCATCGTGTTGGTTTCCCACGACCGCCACCTGCTCGACCGTGTCACCACCCGGGTCCTCGAGCTCGACCGCGGCAAGGGCCACCTCCACACCGGCGGCTACGACGGGTACCTCGACGGCAAGGAGCGCCGCGAGGAGCTCGAGGCCAAGGCCGAGGACTCCCGCCGGATCCTCGCCCGCCAGGAACTGGCGTGGCTGCGCCGAGGTGCGCCGGCCCGTACCCGCAAGTCGAAGGCCCACACCGAACGGGCGCTGGCGGTCATCAACCACGAGGTCGACGCGCCGGCCCGTCAGGGCGAGCTGGCCCTCCACGCCGAGATGCCCCGTCTGGGCGACCAGGTCATCGAGCTCCGCAAGGTCGGTCACGGCCACGGGGACCGGTGGCTGTTCCGCAACACCGACCTCTTGTTGGGCCCCGGCGACCGCCTCGGGATCGTCGGGCTCAACGGCACCGGCAAGTCGACGCTTCTCGACGTCATCGCCGGCCGGACGACCCCCCGCGAGGGCCAGGTCATCATCGGGCCGACCGTGCAGCTCGGCTATCACGATCAGCTCGGCGTCGAGCTCGATCCCGAACAACGGGTCCGCGAGGTCATCACCGGCGGCAAGAAGGAGCCCGACTGGCGCGACAGCGCGTTGATGCGATCGTTCTGGTTCGACGACGACGTCCAGTGGTCGCCGGTGCGCCTGCTGTCGGGCGGCGAGCGGCGCCGTCTCCAGCTGGTGGTCACGTTGTCGAAGCGGCCGAACGTGTTGCTCCTCGACGAGCCCACCAACGACCTCGATCTCGACACCCTGCGGGCCCTGGAGGGCTTCCTCGACGACTGGCCGGGGACCCTCATCGTGGTCAGCCACGACCGGGCGTTCCTCGAGCGCACCGTCGAAGACGTCATCGCGCTCGACGGCAGCGGAGGACGGGCCGGCCGCTTCCCGGGCGGCTACGCCGCATGGGAGGAACAACAGCGGGTGCGGTCTGCGGTCCGCCGGGGCTCGATCGCAGCAACCGCGCAACCGAGCGGCAGCAGTTCCGGTTCCGGCGCCAAGGCTTCCGGCGCCAAGGCTTCCGGCGCCAAGGCTTCCGGGAGCAGGGCACGGCACGAGGCGAAGGGCGCCGGCCCGTCGTCGGGGCGGTCGGTCAGCACGATCCGCCACGAGATCAAGGACACCGAGAAGCGCATCGCCCGCCTCGACAAGCGGCGCGGCGTGCTGAACGACGAGTTGGTCGACGCCGCCGCCGACCACGAGCGGCTCCGCGAACTCGGAGCGGAACTCGCCGCTGTCGAAGCCGAGCTCGCCGAGGCCGAGGACCGCTGGCTCGAACTGGGCGAGGAACTCGAGAACCGCTGAGCGCCGTCGGACCGGCCCCGTTCGCGGGGTTTTCCGGTGTTCTCGGCTCCGACCCGGCGGTTGGCGTTCATTACCACGGTCTGGGCCGGTAGTATTCGCTTTCATGACGACGCAGACGCTCGACGATGCCGAGACCGCTGACGCCGTGGCCCTCGAGGTCACCGAGGAGGCGCTCGAGAAGGTTCTCGAGGTCCGCGGTGCCGAAGACGAGCCCGAGACGCTGGGCCTGCGCGTCCGTATCACCGGCGTCAACGGGGTCGAGTTCTCCTACGACCTGTCATTCGAGACGATCACCGACGCCGAAGAGGGCGAGCTCGTCTACCAGGTCGGTGACCTCACCGTGATGGTCCCGGCCGACAGCGTCGAGAACCTCACCGGCGCCACCCTCGACCTGCCCTCCAACCCCATGCAGGGTGGGCTCGTCATCCGCAACCCCAACCGTCCGAACCCCCTCGACGGCACCGACATCGAGCTCACGGGCACCCCCGAGGAGAAGCTCCAGCAGCTCCTCGAGCGTCACATCAACCCCTCGCTCGCCGCACACGGCGGCTACGCCGAGCTGGTGAAGATGGAGGACACCGTTGCCCACATCCTGATGGGCGGCGGCTGCCAGGGCTGCGCCATGAGCGCGGCGACGCTGCGTCAGGGCATCGAGGTGATGATCGCCGAGTCGATCCCCGAGATCACCGAGATCGTCGACGTCACCGACCACGAAGCAGGCGAGAACCCCTTCTTCGAGTGATCGGGCCGCCGCGGCGCTTCGATGCCGCGCCGGCTCAGCGGTGGCCGGTGACCGTGGCGACGATGCCGTCGGCGTCGAGGCCCAGACGGGCGAGGATCTCCTCGACCGATCCGTGATCGAGGTACTCGGTGGGCACGCCCAGCACCCGGACCTTCGGCGTGGGGCCGATCTCGTCCTCGAGGAGACCGCGGATCGACGTCCCGATGCCCCCGTCGGCCAGGCCGTCCTCGATGGTGACGACCAACGGATGCGTGGCCGCATCGGCGATCATCGCCGGATCGAGCGGCTTGACGCAGCGGACGTCGTACACCGTCGCCTCGATGCCATCGGCGGCCAGCTTCTCGGCGGCCTCGGTGGCGGCGGCGAGCATCTTGCCGACGGCGAGCACGGCCACGTCGCTGCCGGTGCGCACCTTGCGTGCCGTGAGGCCGACGCCGATCTCGCCCTCGCCCACGTCGGGGGCCGGGGTCTTCGGGTAGCGGATGGCGACCGGGCCGGTGGTGATCTCGAGCGCATCGTGGAGCATCTGCTGGAGCTCCTGGTACGACGACGGCGCCAGGATGGTCATGTTCGGCACCTTCGACAACAGCACCATGTCGAGCACGCCGTGATGTGAGGCTCCGTCGTCGCCGGTGATGCCGGCGCGGTCGAGGCAGAACACCACCGGGCAGCCGTGCAGGCCGACGTCGAGGTTGACCTGATCGAACGCCCGGCTCAGGAACGTCGAGTAGACGGCGAACACGGGGCGCAGGCCGCCCATGGTCATGCCCGCGGCGGCGGTGACGGCGTGTTGTTCGGCGATGCCGACGTCGATGCAACGGTCGGGGTAGCGCTCCGAGAACGGCAGCAGACCGGTGCTGTCGGGCATCGCGGCGGTGAGGGCGACGAGCTCGGGCCGCGCGTCGGCCTCTTTGATGAGTGCCTCGGTGAACGCGGCGGTGTAGCTGTTGGGCTTGGGCGCGCCCATGTCGTGGAGCCGTTTGATGACGTCGTTCTCGGCCGGCGCGTAGCCGCGGCCCTTCTCGGTGAGGACGTGGATGACGGTCGGGCCGTCGAACTGGGCGGCGTTGCGGAATGCCCGTTCGAGCTGGTCGATGTCATGGCCGTCGAAGGGGCCGTTGTAGCGGATGCCCAGATCCTCGAAGAACGAGGTGGTGTCCCACATCTCGCGCACGGCGGCCTTGGTGGCCTCGATGGCACGCTCGACGGCCTCGCTGAACGGCAGGGTGTCCTTCATCCGGCGCTCGACGCGTTGCTGGGTGCGGAGGTAGCGCGGGTTGTTCCGGAGGAGCTTGAGGCTCTCGCCCAGGCGCGACACCGTCGGGGCATAGGAGCGGCCGTTGTCGTTGAGGATGATGATGACCCGTCGCCCGGAGTGGCCGAGGTTGTTGAGCCCCTCGAAGGCCATGCCGCCGGTGAGCGCACCGTCGCCGATGACGGCGATGACCCGTCGCCCCTCACCGCCGTCGGATTCCTGCGCGGTGGCCAGGCCGTACGCGTAGCTCAACACGGTGGAGGCGTGGCTGTTCTCGATCCAGTCGTGCTCGGACTCGGCCCGGCTCGGGTAACCGGACAGGCCGCCGCCCTTGCGCAACGTGCCGAACTGGCCGGCGCGGCCGGTCAGGATCTTGTGGACATACGCCTGATGGCCGGTGTCCCACAACATGATGTCGCGGGGGGAGTCGAAGACACGGTGCATCGCGACGGTCAGTTCGACGACGCCCAGGTTCGAGCCGAGGTGCCCGCCGTTGGTGGTCACGGCATCGACGATGAACTCGCGGATCTCTTCGCACACGAGGGCGAGATCGTCGGCGTCGAGGCGCCGCAGATCGGCCGGGCAGGTGATCTGTTCGAGGAGCAACGCTCTCCTCCGATGGTCGAGGGACCCCTCACGGTACCGCCTGAGCGGAGTTGCTTCGTGGTCCAGCACCCTCGGGATCCGCGCAGCGTCTCAGTCGGGGGGCACACCACCCGCCGTGTGGGCTCCGGCGTCGGCATCGTCGGTGCTGACAGCCGCGTGGAGCGGGCCGGAGGCGGGTTCCTCCGGTGGAGGCTGTGATGCCTCGGCTGCGGCGGCGACGCCCCGATCGAGGCCACGGCGCTGCAGGAAACCGGTGAGGGTGTTGCCGAGCAGAAACCCCGAGGCCAGCACGGCGGCGCCGCCGACGGCGTCGATCCAGAAGTGATTGGCGGTGACCACGATGGCGAACACCGTCAACCACGGGTAGAGCGCGATCGCCACACGCAGGCTCCGGCGACGCATCCGGGGATACAGGACCAAAAAGCACCAGAACGACCAGGCGAAGTGCAGGCTCGGCATCGCTGCGTACTGGTTGGAGATGCTGGCGATGGCCTCGCTGTCGAACGACCAGATGCCGCCGATCTCGGCCATCGTGTCGACATAGGGACTGTCCTCGACACAGCCGCCGAAGGTGCCGCAGTTGCCCATCAGGCGTGGGGGCATGAGCGGGAAGAGCGCGAATCCGATGATGGCCAGGCCCGTCGTGAACAGCCCGACGGTGCGGTAGCGCGGATAGTCGCGTGGGTAGCGCCAGTACAGATACCCCAGCGCGACGGGGGTGACGACGAAGTGCAACGTGCCGTAGAAGATGTTCCAGAACCGCAGGAACCACTCCCATCCGAGGAACCAGCCCTGGACGGTCGGCTCGAAGTAGAGGCCAACTGCCTCTTCGATGTCGATGATGCGGTTGGCGTTCGCGAGCGCCTCCGCCGGATCGACCACGGCCGAACCGAACTGGTTTCGCACCCAGGAATACACGAAGTAGAACGTGCCGATCAGGCCCAGCTCGAGCCACCAGCGAAGGGTCCGCTCGTCGGTCGGACCGGAGACGATGTGGGTGTCGGGCGTCATGGTGTGGGGCCTGTTGCCGCGTCGGCGAGCGAAGGTGCCGACCGGCGGGCTCGTCCCCCCAGGATGAGCAGGGGGAAGCCGATCAGACTACCCACCAGCGTCATCGCATAGATGGACAGGCCGAGGGCCAAAGCCTGTTGGTCGGGCACGCCGAGCCCACCGAGGAAGAGCACGAGCGAGCCCTCCCGGATGCCGAGGCCGCCGATGCCGAGCGGCAGGACCTGCAGGATCAGGACGGCCGGCATGAACGCCATCAGCGAGGTGAGCCCGACCTCGTCGATGCCGATGGCCTCCGCGGCGCACCCCGCGGCGAGGATGAGCACGAACTGGTACGCGACGGCGGCCGCCAGGACCTCGGCGGCCTCACGGGGGCGCGCCCGCATGCGGTCGATGCCCAGGTGCACGGCGTTGCCGAAGCGGGCGACGCCCTCGCGTGTGGCGAGTGACGCGCCGATGCGGTCGTTGCCGAGCACCACGAGCACGACGACCAGTGCGACGAGGGTCGCCCCGGCCACATAGAGCGGCACGCTCGTCGCAACGCCGAGATCGGTGAGGCCCGGGTTGACCGCGAAGCCGACGAAGGTGATGGCGGGCAGGACGATCCAGCCGCTCAGGCGCTCGAAGACGACCGATGCGAAGCTGACCGGACCGTCGCCGGTGTCCTTGGACAGGCGGCTGACGCGCAACACGTCGCCGCCGACCGTGGTGGGCACGAAGTTCGAGATGAACTGCCCTGCCATGTAGTGGCTGAACAGGCGGCGCAGTCGCTGCGGTGCGCCGAGCGCGAACAGCACCCGCTGCCACCGGTAGGCGGCCAGCACGAACGCCGAGATCGTCAGCGATACCGCTGCGATCGCCCACGCGGCCGTCGCCCGGTTCCACGCCGGCAGCTCGTCGGTGTCGATGTCCTCCATCTGGGCGACCAGGACCCAGAGGATGACGCCGCTGATGGCGATGCGCGCGGCAACGGTCACGATCGGGCGACGCCACCAGGGTGGGGTCGAGGCGGGGGGTCGGGTCGTGCGCGCAGACATGATGGGCGGCGGATGCCGGGCCCGACGGCCAGGGTCGGCAGACGGGCCCGGGAAAGGGTAGTGGCGCCTGCTCGCAACATCGGCGCATGGGCCCTCGGGCTGGAGCAGGTCTGCGGTCACGAGGCGGGCACTTGACCCGGCGCCACCGGTGACGGACAGTGACGCCATGACGAACGACCACAGCGAGCGGATCACGGTGACCATCGACAACGGGGTCGCCGACGTGCGCCTCGATCGGGCCGACAAGATGAACGCGCTCGACGGGCCCATGTTCGACGCGCTCGTGGCGACGAGTGCGGCGCTCGCCGAGGACCGGTCGGTCCGGGCCGTCGTGCTGTCGGGCAACGGCCGGGCGTTCTGCGCCGGTCTCGACTTCGGCGGATTCGCGGCGATGGCATCGGGAGGCGGCGCGTCGGACGGGGCGCCCGCGGGCGACGACGACGGCGCCGTCGGGGGTTCGACCGCCATTTCCCACGTCGACGAGGGCGCCATCACCCATCACGGTCAGCAGGCCGTCTACGGCTGGACCGACCTCCCGGTGCCGGTCATCGCCGCCGTCCACGGCGTCGCCCTCGGAGGCGGCATCCAGCTGGCGCTCGGAGCCGACATCCGCATCGTGGCCCCCGACGCCCGCATGTCGGTGCTCGAGATCCGCTGGGGCCTGGTCCCCGACATGACCGGCACCAAGCGCCTGGTCGAACTCGTCGGCCTCGACGTCGCGAAGGAGCTGACGTTCACCGGACGGATGGTCGAAGGCGTCGAGGCCCAGGCCATCGGCCTGGCGACGAAGGTGGCCGACGATCCCCATGCCGCCGCCATGGAGATGGCGACCGAGATCGCCCAGAAGTCCCCCGATGCAGTGCGTGCCGCCAAGCGCATGCTCCGTGCCGTGGGCACCATCGACGAGGCCACCGCCTTCGCCACCGAACGCCGCGAGATCGGCGCCCTCATCGGCTCACCCAACCAGGTCGAAGCGATCCAGGCCTACTTCGAGAAAAGAGAGCCGCGGTATAGCTGAATTTCTGGGTCGGCTCTGTGTTTCTGGGCCGGCTCGTCTCGGGCGGGCTCGCGCCGGGATCCCCCTCGTTCGGTCGTCGCACGGTCGGTCCGGGATGCACGTCGCCGGCTGGTGTCGGCGGGCTGCGCAGCAGCGGCGTCGGGCCGAGACGGCTGAGGGGGTGCCCAAGTGACCCGCCGGGGTGCGTCGGCCGTCTCGGGGGAGGCGAGAGCGCCGACGTGTTGCCGCCCGGCCGCCGCGGCCTTGCACTGCTGATCCGGGTCGGGCGGCACTGCTGGTGTTGACGTGTCTACGGGGCGCGCGGCCCTGCACTGCTGATCCGGGATTGGTCGGCCTTGTGGGTTGCCGCTCTTTTCTGGGCCGGCTCGTCTCGGGCGTGCTGGCGCCGGGATCCCCCTCGTTCGGTCGTCGCACGGTCGGTCCGGGATGCACGTCGCCGGCTGGTGTCGGCGGGCTGCGCAGCAGCGGCGTCGGGCCGAGACGGCTGAGGGGGTGCCCAAGTGACCCGCCGGGGTGCGTCGGCCGTCTCGGGTGCGGCGCGGAGCGCCGACGGGTCCGGGGCCGTCGCCGCTGCCGGGCGAGAAGGTGTCCCGCAGGGCTGTGTTCGAGTGCTCGTGGAGGCGGGAGGACGTTTGTGACGAGTTTGCACAGCCTTTGCGTTGATGCCAGGGGGGCCCTTGTTGTGGGGCTGTGCAAACTCGTCACAAGCGTTGGTGGTGCGGCAGGTCTGTCTCTGGTGTGTTCGCACCGGGTGTCAGCCCCGCCCGACTCGCCCGAACGGAGCGAGCGAAGCGACGCGAGTGAGGGCGAAATCAGGCCTGGCGGGCCTTGTCGAGGAAGCGGTCGCGGTCTACCAGGACCCGGACGACCTGGCCGTGGGCTACCTCGTCTTCGCCCTGGTGGGCGCTGACCTCGAAGGTGAAGCGACGGCCCTCGACGCGGCTGAGCTCTGCGGTCACGGTGACGGTGGCCCCGACGGGGCTGGCGCGCAGGTGATCGAGGCGGACGCGCATGCCGACGGTGGTGTTGGCGGGATCCATCTCCTCCGCGATCGCGGCCATGCACGCCGATTCGCACCAGGCGAGCACGACCGGGGTCGACAGGACCTCGACATCGCCGGACCCGACGGCGGGCGCGCAGTGGCGGACCTCGACGACATGGTCGATGGTTGCGCTGCGTCCGGCTTCGAGCTCCACGGCGGGTACGATACGCATTCCGCTGTCGCTCGCGCGGGATCTCCTGCAGGGCGATGTCGGCCGAGCGCCCCCAAACCCCAGGGGCGCACGGCCCCTCGGCCGTGCGTCCGCGACCCAGCGAGGACGGCCTGCCTGTGGCTCCCACCGAGATGATCGACACCGACGTCATCGACGCGACCCTGGCGGTGGCGATGGCCACCGGCGGCGAGTTCGCCGAGATCTTCGCCGAGGACAAGCGATCGTCATCGGCCATGTTCGACGACGGCAAGGTCGAGGAACTGTCGTCGGGACGCGACCGCGGTGCCGGCATTCGCGTCGTCGTCGGTGACACCACCGGGTTCGCCCATACCGCCGACCTCAGCCCCGAAGGGCTCCGCAGCGCCGCCGAAGCGGCTGCAGCCGCGGCCCGCAGCGGCGGAGGCGGCACCCGCATCGTGCCGCTCGAGCGGGTCCGTGCCGCCAGCCCCAACGTGGTCGAGATACTCCCCGAGACCGTCGCCAAGGCCACCAAGGTCGAACTGCTCGGCCGCGCCGACGGCGTCGCCCGCAGCGTCGCCGACGCCATCACCCAGGTGTCGGCCCGCTACGCAGACAGCCGTCGCCGCATCCTGGTGGCCAACACCGAAGGGGTGCTCGCCGGCGACGATCAGGTCCGCACCATCTTCTCGGTGTCGTGTGTCGCGCAGGGCGACACCGGCATGCAGACCGGCCGCGAGAGCATCGGACGGCCCATCGGCTTCGAGCTCTTCGACGAGGTCGACGTCGAGGAACTCGCCCGGCGCGCCGCCGATCGCGCCATCGTCAAGCTGTTGGCGCGCCCGGCGCCGTCGGGTGCGATGCCGGTGGTCATCGGCAAGGGCGGCGGGGGCGTGTTGTTCCACGAGGCCTGCGGCCACGGCCTCGAGGCCGACCTGGTCGCAAAGCAGGCATCGGTGTTCGCCGGCCGCGTCGGCGAACAGGTCGCGAGCCCGCTGGTCACCCTCGTCGACGACGGCACCATGGGCGGCGAGTGGGGCGCGTTCGCCATCGACGACGAGGGCCGCCCCGCCCAGCGCAACGTGCTCATCCAGGACGGCGTGCTGGTGGACTACATGTGGGACGGCCTCCGGGCCCGCAAGGAGGGCCGTCCCAGCTCGGGCAACGGCCGCCGTCAGAACTACAGCTGCCTGCCGATGGTCCGCATGACCAACACGTACCTGGGCAACGGCGACACCGACCCGGCCGACATCATCGCCGACACCGAACGTGGCGTGTTCGTGGCCGAGCTCGGCGGCGGCCAGGTCAACACCGCCACCGGCGACTTCGTGTTCGGCATGACCGAGGCCTACCTCATCGAGAACGGTGAGGTCACCGAACCCATCCGCGAGGGCAATCTCATCGGCAACGGGCCCGAGGTCCTCACCCGTATCGATGCGTTGGGCAACGACTTCGCCATGGGCTCGCCGGGCACGTGCGGCAAGGACGGCCAGGGCGTGCCGGTGGGCGACGGGACCCCGACGTTGCGGGTCACGAGCCTCACCGTCGGTGGCACCGCGGCCTGAGCGACTCCCACCTCATGCGACATTACGAAGAACTCCTGGCCATCGGCGACCGCGTCGTCGGATGGGCGCGTGACGGCGAGCAGATCGAGGCCGTTCTCGTCGACGAACGCGAGACCGAGATCCGTGTCTACGAAGGCGAGATCGAATCCTTCACGGCGGCCGAATCGGCCGGTATCGGCATCCGGGTGGTGCAGGGCCCGCGCCAGGGCATGGCCTATGCCGGGACCCTCGACGACGACGTCCTGGCCGAGACCCTGGCCGAGGCCCGCGACAACGCGACCTTTGCCAGCGCGGACGAGTGGGTGGGTCTCGCCGAACCCGACGGGGTACCCATCACCGAGCTGAACCTGTACGACGATCGGGTCGAGGACTTCGACACCGACGCCAAGATCGCCATGGCCATCGAGCTCGAACGGGCGATCACCGCCGGCGACGCCCGCATCATCGGGGTCGAGTCCGCCGACTACGTCGACGCCGTCGCGCACGGCGCAGTGGTGTCGAGCACCGGCATCCGCCAGGGCGGCCGCGACAGCGGCTGCTACCTGGCGGCCTATTCGTTGGCCGCCGAGGGCGACGACACCCAGACCGGTTTCGGGTACTCGGTGGCACGTGCGCCCCAGGACCTCGACGTGGCCGTGGCGGCCGCCGAGGCCGTCGACCGAGCCACCCGTCTGCTCGGCGCCACCCAGGCGCCGTCCGAGCGTGTCACGGTGGTGTTCGATCCATTCGTCACCGCCCAGTTCCTGTCGATCATCGGCGGCATCCTCGACGCCGAGGCGGTGCTGAAGCGCCGGTCGCTGTTCGCCGACCGGCTGGGTGACTCGGTGGCGACCCCGGGCTTCACCCTGGTCGACGACCCCCTCGACCCCGAGGCCTTCACGGCGACCGACACCGACGGCGAAGGCCTCGCGGCCCGCCGCAACGTCCTCATCGCCGACGGTCGCCTCGAGATGTTCATGCACAACGCGTACACGGCACGGCGCACCGGGACGTCCTCGACCGGTTCGGCCGTCCGTGGCTTCAACTCCACCCCCGGCGTCGGCGCGCATGCGCTCATGCTGATGCCGGGCACCCGCAGCCAGGCCGAGCTCATCGCCTCGATCGGCGATGGTGTCCTCATCCAGGGTGTCGCCGGGCTGCACTCCGGGGTCAATCCCGTCAGTGGCGATTTCTCGACCGGGGCCGAGGGCCTGCGGATCCGGGGCGGCGCCATCGCCGAACCCATCCGCGAGATCACCATTGCGTCGACGCTGCAGCGGATGCTGCTCGACGTCGTCGAGATCGGTGGCGACCTCGAGCGGTTGCCGATGAGCGCAAGCGGGGTGTCGTTGGTGGTCGCCGACGTCACCATGTCCGGTGAGTGACGGTGATGTCGGCCGCCGTGGGGTGATGCCGGACCGAGCCGACGAAGCCGCCGCCCTGTTGGCCATCGCCGACCGTGTCGTCGCCGCTGCGAAACCGGGCGAGGATCTCGAGGTCGTGGTGGGCCGCTCGGCATCGACGTCGATCCGTGCCTATGAGGGCGAGGTCGAATCGCTCACCATCGCCGATGTCGCGGGCATCGGGGTGCGTGTCGTCGCCGGTGGCCGCCAGGGCTTCGCCTCGGCCGGCTCGCTCGATGCCGACGTGGTCGACGACGTCCTCGCGGATGCCCGCGACAACCTCACCTTCGCCGAGCCCGACGACCACGTCCTCGTCGCCCGCCCCGACGGTGTCGTGCCCGTCGAGCTCGATCTGTGGCGCGACGACGTCGTCTCCACCCCCACCGCTGCCAAGGTCGAGCTCGCGATCGAGCTCGAACGGCGGGTACGCGCCGGCGATCCCCGCATCACCGGCGTGCGGACCTGCGGGTACGGCGATCGCGCCGGCACGTCGGCCATCGCCACCACCACCGGCATCCGTACCGTCACCTCCTCCACCAGCGCGTCCGCGTCGGCGCTGGCGCTGGCCGCCGAGGGCGACGAGGTCCGCAGCGGCGGGGGCAGCACCATCGACCGTGGCGTGTCCGGTCTGGACCTCGACGAGGCCGCCGCCGACGCGGTCTCGAGAGCCACCGAGCTGCTCGGCGCCGGCCAGCCCGACTCGGGTCGGGTCACCCTCGTGCTCGAGCCCCGGCTGGCCGCGACGCTGCTCGGCATCATCGGCGGGATGGTCTCGGGCGAGCGAGCCCTCAAGGGACGCACCCCATTTGCCGATCGGGTGGGCGAGCGCATCGCTGCGCCGCTGCTGACCATGATCTGTGACCCGACCGACCCCGACTCCTACGGTGCCCGCCGCTTCGACGGCGAGGGCCTCGCTGCGCGCCGCAACGACCTCATCATCGATGGCGAGCTCTGCGGGTTCCTGCACCACAGCCAATCGGCGGCCCGCGCCGGCGTCGCGTCGACCGCCTCGGCGGTGCGCGGCGTCCGGTCCACCCCGTCGGTGGGTTGGCACGCCCTGTCGGTGCGGCCGGGGTCGGGCACCCACGACGAGCTCGTGTCCGGCGTCGCCGATGGCATCGTGGTGCGCTCGATGAGCGGACTGCACTCGGGCGTCAACGCAGTGAGCGGTGACTTCTCCGTCGGTGTCGAGGGCCGCATGATCCGCAACGGCGAGCTGGCCGAGGGTGTGCGCGAGGCCACGGTGGCGTCCACCCTGTTGCGGCTGCTGGCCGACATCAGCGCGGTCGGCGCCGACATCGAGGCCCTCCCTGGCGGGGTGACCTGTCCGACGCTCGTGATCGGCGACGTGGCCCTCAGCGGCCGCTGATCCCTCCGCCCGAGCTGGAACGAAAGCCGATCGATGTCGAACATCCAGGCCATCATCCTCGGCGTCGTCCAGGGACTCACCGAGTTCCTGCCGGTGTCCTCCAGCGGGCATCTGCAGGTGGTGCCGTGGCTGTTCGGCTGGGATCTCTTCGAAGGCGACGAGAGCCTGGGCACGGCGTTCGACGTGGCCGTGCACCTCGGAACGCTCATCGGGGTGGTGGCGTATTTCTGGCGCGACATCATCCGCTACGCCACTGCCGGCCTCACGATGGTGGCCCGACGTGAAGCCACCCGTGACGGCCAGACCGCATGGTTGCTGCTGGCCACGATGATCCCTGCGTCGATCGTCGGCGTGCTCGGTGGCGACGTGCTCGACGCGCTGGCCGAACACATCTGGCTGACGGGCCTGACCCTCATCGGGTTCGGCCTGCTGTTGCTGCTCGCCGACCGCCTCGGCGGCACCCGCACCGAGGACACCTTCGGCTGGCGCGATGCCGCGATCCTGGGCATCGCCCAGGCGTGCGCGCTGCAGCCGGGGGTGTCGCGCTCGGGTGTCACCGTCACCGCTGCCCGGGCGCTGAAGTTCGATCGGTCCGACGCAGCTCGCCTGGTGTTCCTGATGAGCATCCCGGTCATCGCCGGCGCCGGTGCGTACTCGTTCATCGACATCGGGGGAATGTCGGGCGTGCCGGCGGACTTCCGCATGGCGTTCGCGCTGGGCATGCTCAGCTCGGCGGCCACCGGCTGGGTCGCAGTGTGGGGCCTGCTCCAGTACGTCCGCAAGAACGACTTCACCCCGTTCGTGATCTACCGCGTGGCCCTCGGCATGTTCGTCCTCACGCTGGTGGCAACGGGCGTTCGGTAGCACTGGGGTCAGACCCCGCTTTCCCGCTTTCTCCCGGGATGAGCGGCAGGCCAGCGCGTCGGAAGAGAAAGCGGGAAAGCGGGGTCTGACCCCACGAGGTCCTGGTACCACACGCCGGCCTTCATGACGGCCGGGAGGCGGGCGTGGTCCTGGAGGACGGTGACGTCGACCGTCGGGTCGCCGTCGACCACCACGAGGTCGGCGTGGGTGCCCTCGACGAGGGTGCCGACCATGCCACCGGGATCGAACGCAGTGCCGCCGTCGCGGGTGGCGCACAGCAGCGCCTCGGTCGGGGTCATCCCGAACAGTTCGACGAAGTACTGCAGGTCCTTGGCGTTGGTGCCGTGGGGGCAGATGTTGAGGCCGTAGTCGCCGCCGACGAGGACCCGCACCCCGGCCTCACGGAGGCGCTTGACGGCGCTGATGGTCTCGTCGACCTCGCGTTGATAGCCCTGGGCCTCCATCGTGGCTCGGGGGAGCCCGATCTCGTTGCCCCGTTCGAGCAGCGTGATCTCCCACGCGATCCCGGGCCCCACGAACACGCGGTCGCGCACCGCACGGAGCATGTCGACGGCCTCGTCGTCGAGGTAGTTGCCGTGGCCGATGATGTCGGCGCCGTGGCGGACGGCCTGCTTGACCGCGGCGGCCGACCGGGAGTGGGTGACCACACGCAGTCCACGCATGTGGGCTTCGTCGATGCAGGCCGCGACCTCTTCGTCGGTGTAGGTGAGCATCCCCGGCGGGGCGTAGGCGTTCAGGGACTCGCCGTCGAGGAACAGCTTGACCACGTCGCAGCGCTTCTTGGCGAGCTCGCGCACCGCGGCGCGCACTGCCCAGGGGCCGTCGGCGATGAGCTTGAGCCCTTCGCTGCCGGGAGAGGAGGAGTCGGCGTTGGAGCCGGTGGAACCGACGTCGCGGTCGTTGGCCAGCAGCCGGGGCCCCGGGACGCGGCCGGCCTCGATGGCGTCGCGCAACGGCACGTCGGTGCCCTGCGCGGCGCCGAAGCTGATGGCCGAGGTGAAGCCCGATCCGAGCAGTACCCGGGCGTTGTCGACGGCATCGAGCATGGCGATCTGCACCGGCGAGCTGTTGAGGCGTGTCGGCGCCGCGTTGGCGTAGGCGAGGTGCACGTGGGACTCGGTCATGCCGGGCATGACGAAGCGGCCGGCGACATCGACCACGGTCGCGTCGTCGACCGGCGGCGCATCGACGGTGGGGCCCGCATAGGCGATGGTGCCGCCGTCGACCACGACGGTGCCGTCGTCGATGACCTCGCCGTCGACGCCGGTGAACAGCCGGGCGCCGGTGATGAGGGTGCGGGTGGCAGTGGTGGGGCTCATGGGGTACCTCCGGAGGGCGGGAGTCGCAGCAGCCGCTCGGCGTTCGGGGTGAAGCCGGCGTCGCGCTCGGTGGTGTGGGCGGGAGCATCCCAGCCCCCGAAGTTGGTGCCGTAGACGAGGCGGTTGTGGCCGACCATCGCCTCGAGGGTGTCGAGCGCTGCGTCGCCGGCGGCATCGTGGGCGCCGACATGGGCGTCGAACCAGAGCCTGCGCAGGCCGTCGGTGAACTCGCGCGGCGGGCGGCGCCGGAACGACGCCATCGCCTCGAACCGGTGCGCCAGCGTGACAGCCACGCCGCCGCCGTGGGAGATGCACACGTCGAGATCGGGGTGTCGGTCGAAGACGCCGCCCAGGACGAGGCTGGCGACGGCGATGGTCTCCTCGTAGGCGTAGCCGACCACCAGGCCCAGGCCGTGGCGGGCCAGGCGTGCATCGGCAGGTGGGCCGACGCCGTCGCTCGATCCCGGATGCACGAACAGCGGCACGTCGAGTGCGACGAGCGCACGGTAGAGGTCGTCGAAGCGGCGGTCGTCGAGCATGGCGCCGGGGTCGGTGCCGACATAGGCGGCGACCAGGCCGAGCTCGCCGATGCTGCGCTCGAGTTCGGCGATGGCGGCGGCGGTGTCCTGCATGGGCAGCGCCGCCGCACCCAGCAGTCGGTGAGGGTGCGCGGCGACGATGCCGGCCATGGCGTCGTTGTGCGCCCGGCAGTAGCGGACGGCGTCGTCGACACCGATGCCGTGCATGAACGTGAGGGGGTTGGGCGACAGCAGCTGGCGGTCGATGCCCGCGGCGTCCATCGCGGCGAGGCGCTTGTCGACGTCCATGAACAGGCTGCCCCTGTAGGGCATGGGCGTCATCTCGTAGGTGCCCACCCGAAAGGTGTCGACACCGTCGTCGCTGCGCAGTTCGGGGCCGTGGACGCCCGCCGCGCCGAACGCAGCTTCGATCACGGCGTGCGCGTGACAGTCGATGACCCCCATGGCCCCCGAGCGTAGATCCTCACTGGTCGCCTCGCCGGGGGCGGCTGTTCACGTCTGTTCGCCCCGGAGGGCGAGACCGACCACCCCTGCGCCGGTGGCTGCGCTGACGGTGGCCAGGTCGGCGACGGCGACCACGACGGTCACGGTCTCGTCGGTGGTCGCCAGCACCCGGCCGGCGACGAGACCGGCGTCGACCGCTGCGAACGGGTCGGCGGCGATGACCACCCACACCGGGGTCCCGGGTTCGGTCGAGGGCACCGCCGGGCCGGCGGGTACGGCAACGGCGGCCTCGTCGGGACCCAGGCCACCGGCACCGGCGACGTCCTGGCGGGTCAGCACCGCCCCCGCGCTGATGGGCGCCGCCGCAGTGGCCGAGGCGTCGACGGCGTCGAGGGCGTCGTCGGGGATGACCGTCAGCGGCAACGACCGGCGCACGACCGCCGGGGCGAGAAGATCTCCGGATGCGACCGCGACGTCGGTCACGAGCACCTCCCGGGCCGTGCCGTAGCCGTCACGTAGCCGGGCGGCATCCGCGGTGGTGTCGGCGACGATCGTGCCGGCCACCAGCGCGAGCGCACCGGCGATGCCCCAGGCGACGATCGGTCGTCGCAGCAGCCGTCGCAGCGCAGACGGCTCCCAGATCCCGGGTAGGGCAGGTCCGGGTCGTGTCGGGCCGGAGCCGGAACGGGACACAGACGCAGGGTCCGGTGGGGACCCGGAGGTGGAGCGGCGGACGCGCATGGGCAACCCTTCGAAGAGCAGTGCTGGCTTCGGGGGAAGTGCCGGCTTCGGGGGAAGTGCGCTGGCGGCGACGCCGCCGGGACTCAGTCCTTGGCGGCCTTCGTGGCGCTGTCGGACTTCTTCGTGTCGGACTTCTTCGTGTCGCTCTTCGCGCTGTCGGACTTCGTCTCGGACGAGCTCGAGGAGTCCGAGGACTCCTTGCCGCTACCGGACGACCCGCCCGACTTCGACGAACCGGAGCGGCTGTCGGTCTTGTAGAAGCCCGAACCCTTGAACGTGATGCCCGGGGCCGAGAAGACCTTGGTCACCTTGCCTCGACCGGGTGCGGTGCACCCTTCGGGGCTGTTGCCGCTCTTCTTGGTCGGGCACTTCGTGAGCGTGTCCTCGCTGAAGGACTGGAAGAGCTCGAAGGCCACACCACAGGTGCTGCACTGGTAGTCGTAGGTGGGCATTGGCGGGGATTCCGGGTCGTCGGCTGATCAGGTCAGCTGCGGAGGATATCGCCGCCGATGTCGAGCCGACGCAACCCCACGCCCCCGCCGCGGGCGTCGGTCACGATCCCGGCCATCACGACACCGGCCATCACGACATGGTGCGTTCGTGGCCACGCAGCAGGCGGTCGACGTTGGAGCGGTGCCGGACGATGACCACGATGGCAGCGGCTGCAACTGCGGCGATCTCCCAGCCAGGGCGGCCCCGGATCGCGACGCCGACCGGCAACAGCGCCGCCATCGCCAGTGACCCCAGCGCCGCCACCCGGCTGACACGCATCACGGCGGCCCAGACCGTGAGCAGGCACAGCGAGACCAGGGGATACAGCACCAGGCAGGCGCCGCCGAGGGTGGCCACTCCCTTGCCGCCACGGAATCGCCGGTCGACGGGAAGGACGTGACCTGCCATGGCCGCGAGCCCGCAGGCGACGCCGAGGCTGCGCCCACCGATGGCCAGGCCGACCGCTGCGGGCACCGCGCCCTTGCAGACGTCGATGACCAACACGGCGATGCCGGCGCGTTTGCCGGCGAGGCGGTAGACGTTGGAGGCCCCGGGGTTGCCCGAGCCCTCGCGGGTGGGGTCCCGCCCGACCAGACGCCCGACGAGGTTCGCGGTCGGGAACGCGCCGAGGGCATAGCTGAGGGGCACGAGGAGCCACGACACGTCCACGGGGCGGCATCGTAGGGCACGGGGCAGCGAGACGACGCCGACGGCCCGCGATGGAACCTACGCTGGCGGCCATGATCCCGTTGGACGAAGCTCAGGCCCACGTTCTCGCACGCTGTTCGGCGCTCGATCCGGTGACGGTTCCCGTGCGGGGGGCGCGGGGCCTCGTCACCGCCGAGGCGGTCGCGTCGCCGGGGCTGATCCCGCCGTTCGCCAACACCGCGGTCGACGGTTTCGCGGTGCGGGCGGCGGATCTGGCCGGCGCCACCGAAGCGGCCCCGGCGCGGCTGCGGGTCGCGGGCACGATCGCCGCCGGTGACGCGCCCCACACGCCGGTCCTGCCGGGCGAGGCCGTGCGCATCATGACCGGTGCGCCGTTGCCCGACGGCGCGGACGCCATCGCCATGGTCGAATGGTCCAGCATCGACGGCGACGACGTCCTGATCGACCGCGAGGTGGCGGTCGGCGACGCCGTGCGCGGCGCCGGCGAGGACCTCCGGCCGGGCGATCTCGTCTTCGAGGCCGGCGTCGAGCTCAGCCCCGGTCACCTCGGGGTCCTGGCCAGCATCGGGCACTACGAGGTCGCCGTCGTGCGCCGCCCCCGGGTGGGGGTGTTCTCCACCGGCGACGAGCTCGTCGACGGCCCCGGCGAGCTCGCCCCCGGCCAGATCCGCGACGCCAACCGGTACAGCCTGTTGGCGCTGGTCGAGCGTGATGGCTTCGAAGCGGTCGACCTGGGCCTGATCCGCGACGACGAAGCGGCCATCGAAGCGGCCCTGCAGGCCGGCGTCGCCGACTGCGACGCCGTGCTCACCAGCGGCGGGGTCAGTATGGGCGACTACGACTACGTCAAGGCCGTGTTGGATCGCATCGGCGACATGCGCTGGATGCAGGTGGCCATCAAGCCCGCCAAGCCGTTGGCCTTCGGGCTGATCGGATCCGTGCCGGTGTTCGGCCTGCCCGGCAACCCGGTGTCGTCGATGGTGTCCTACGAGCTGTTCGCCCGACCGTCGCTGCGCAAGATGATGGGCCACACCGTCCTGCACCGCCGCCGTCTCACCGGGCGCGCAGGCCGTCCGTGGCCGCGGCGTCCCGACGGCAAGACCCACTTCGTGCGGGCCCTGGTCGATCTCGTCGACGGCGTCTGGGAGGTCTCCTCGGCCGGAGGGCAGGGATCGCACCAGCTGACGGCCATGGCGGGCGCCGACGCGCTGGCCGTGCTGGGCGACGGCGACGGTCTCGAGACCGTCGAGCCCATGGAGTTCTTCTTCGTCGATTGACGGGGTCGGCCGGTCGATGTTCTCGCAGACGGCAGCCGGCGTCAGCCGAACAGTCGATCCGATGCGATCGCGGCGCCTTCGGCGAGTGCGGCCAGCTTGGCCCACGCGACGTCGGGGTCGATGCTCTGCATCCCGACGTGCACGCTGAACCCGCAGTCGACGCCGGCCATGATGCGGTCGGGTCCGAGGATGCGGCCGTACCGCTCGATGCGCTGTGCGACGACCTCGGGATGCTCGATGTAGTTGGACTGCGGCTCGATCACGCCCGGGCACAGGACCTTGCCGTCGGGCACGCGGATGGTCTCGAAGACGGCCCATTCGTGGGCGTGGCGCGGATTGGCGGCCTCGAACAGCACGGTGGAGGGTTTGGCGTCCCAGACGACGTCGAGGATGTCGGCGATGGGGACGTCGTGGTGGTGGGGGCCGGGGTAGTTGCCCCAGCACAGGTGCATGCGCAGCTGCGCGGCGTCGATGTCGCGGACGGCGTGGTTGATGGCGGCGACGTTGAGGGCGATGCGGTCGCGGAATGCGGCGTCGTCGAGCGCCGCGTAGGCGGTGTGGCGCCCCATGGCCAGGTCGGGGCAGTCGACCTGCACGATCGCGCCCGCGGCGGCGATGGCCTCGTACTCGTGGCGCATGGCCTCGGCGATGGCCATGACGTAGCTCTCGTCGTCGGCATAGTGACGGTTGGCGAAGAACAGCGAGACGACGCCGGGCGACGCGGCGCTCGAGAAGATGGTGGGGGAGTCGGTGGCCGCAGCCGCCGCCACCAGGTTGTCCATGTCGGCCCGCGCGGCGTCGGGATCCGACACCGAGACGGGGCCGGTGCAAGCCGGTGCGGAGCGCTTGCGCCGGCCGGGGTCGCCCGCGACGCGTTGCGCGCTGCGGGGGAAGTCGACGAGATCCTCGAAGTGGTAGTCCTGCACGGATTCGCCGGCGAAGCCGTGGAGGCGGTCCTTGACGTAGGTGGCGTAGCTCGGCTTGGACATCTCGCCGTCGTTGACGACGTCGATGCCTGCGTCGACCTGGCGGCGGACGCATTCGTGCACGGCGCTGCGCACCCGGTCGTCGAGTGCCTGTGTGTCGACGGGGACGCCGTCCTCGCGGGCCCACATCATCGTGATCAGATCGTCGGGCCGGGGCAGGCTGCCGGTATGGCTGGTGAGGATGCGGCCGTGGTCGAGCGTCATGGCGACGAACATAGCTCGGCAGGGCCCGACCGGGCGACCGCAGGACGGTATGCTGACCGCACTGCGTACACCGCACTGCGTACACCGCACTCCGTACGCCGCAGGCCTGGAGGAGTTGCCCGTGTCCGACCAGTCATCACGCCGCGTCGACATCGTCGTGTCGGGTCTGGCCCTCGACGACGCCGACCTGGTGGTGGTCGGCGTGCACGGTCGCGACCAGACACCGGCATACCTGATCGACCATGTCGTCGACCCCATCGGCGACCCCTCCATCGCCTGGGTGCTCCCGGCTGCGCCCGGCCCTCGTTGGTGGCCGGCGTCGTTCATGGACGAACGATCGGCCAACGAGCCTCACCTGGGTGCCGCCGTGGCCCGACTCCAGGTCATCGCCGAACACCTGGCCCACGTGTCGGCGCCGGTGGTCTGGTTGGGCTTCTCTCAAGGGGCATGCCTGGTCGCCGAGGTCGTGGCCCGAAGCGGTCGGCCATGGGGTGGCCTCGTCGTTCTGTCGGGCGGGCTGGTGGGGCCGCCGGGAACGGAACTGGTGGTCGCCGGCGATCTCGATGCGATGCCGGCCCTCGTCAGCTGCGGTACCCGTGACCGGTGGGTGCCGCTGGTGCGGGTGCACGAGACCGCCGCTGCGTTCGATGCCGCTGGAGCGGCGGTCACGATGTCGGTCTTCGACGACGACGAGCACGCCATCCGTCCTGCAGAGCTCCAGGAGTTGGCGGTATTCCTCGACCGGGTGAGGCGGCGGGGTCGCCGCTCCGTGTGATGGCCGAGGGCAACCAGCCTTGCGGTCAGGTGTCCGCAGAGTGGTACTCTGCCCGCTCGGCGGCCAGGAGAGCTCGCCAGGCGCACGGCGGTGCAGCACGTTCTGCCCGCGTCGACCATCATCACCGGAACCAGCATCACGTCACCCGCAGGAGGGGACCGATGACCATGACGCCACCCGCACAACGCCTCCACCACACGGCGTACGTCACGAAGGACCAGGAGGCGACCCGGGCCTTCTACGAAGACCTGTTGGGCTTCCCGCTCATCGCCTGCTGGTCCGAGACCGACGAGCTCTTCGGCGCCGAACGCGTCTACTGCCACACCTTCTTCGGGCTCGAGGACGGCAGCGCCCTCGCCTTCTTCCAGTTCGCCACCGAGGAGGACCAGGCGCTCTTCGACCCGGAGCTGTTGCCATCGCCGTTCCGTCACATCGCCCTCAAGGTCACCCCCGAGGCCCAGGCCGACCTGGCCCGGCGCCTGGAGGAGGCCGGGTGGATGCCCGAGCAGACGTTCGTGCTCGAGCACGGCTACTGCCGGTCGCTCTACACCAGCGATCCCAACGGCATGGTGCTCGAGTTCACCGTCGACGTCGACCACGCCGACGAGATCAACGCTGCGCGCGCCGTCGACGCCCACGCCACCCTCGAACGCTGGCTCGCCGGCGACCACACCTCCAACAACACCTACCGCTGACGCGGTGGAGCCCACACGACCGGCGGGACGCGACTTCGTCGAGTCCCTCGCACGCGGCATCGACGTGCTGACGGCGTTCTCGCCGGCCCAGATGGCGATGACGGTCAGCGAGATCGCCGATCGGACCGGCCTGGCCCGTCCGACGGCGCGCCGTCTGTTGCTGACGCTCGAACAGTTGGGGTACGTGCGGGCGGCCGAGGGCCGGTATTCGCTCACCACCAAGGTGCTCGACATCGGCACAGCGGCCGTTGCCGCGCAGGGCCTGTGGGACATCGCCCGCCCGCACATGGTCGGGCTGGTGCAGTTCACGGGCGAGTCGTCGTCGATGTCCCAGCTCGACGGCAGCGACATCCTCTACACCGCCCGTGTGCCGGTGCCGAAGATCATCGCCCTGTCGGTCACCATCGGGACGCGCTTTCCGGCCGTGGCGGCGTCGATGGGCAAGGTGCTGTTGGCCGATCTCACCCCCGACGAGCTCGACAAGGCGCTGGCCACACCGTCGCGTTCGCACGTCATCCCCCGTGTCGTCCCGACGCGATCGGAGCTCGACGCCCAGCTCGCAGAGGTCCGCCGCCAGGGCTGGGCGCTCGCCGACGAGGTCCTGTCGCTGGGGGTGCGTTCCATCGCCGCGCCGGTGCGTGACTCGTCGCGTCGTGTCGTCGCTGCGCTCAACGTCACCGCACACGCCGGCGAGACACCCATCGAGAAGTTGACCGACGAGTTCCTGCCCGCGTTGTTGGAACGTGCGGCTGCCATCAGCGAGGAATGGGGACACCTCGCCCGACTCCCCACCACCGAGGTACCCCGATGACCACCCCCAACCCACCGAGCCCGTCGACCGCACGCAGAGGACCCCTCGACGGCCTGATCGTCGCCGACCTGTCGCGCGTGCTGGCCGGTCCCTACTGCACGATGCTGCTGGCCGACATGGGCGCCACCGTCATCAAGGTCGAGAGCGCCGGCGGCGACGACACCCGCGCCTGGACCCCGCCCGAACACGACGGCGTCGCCACCTACTACCTGTCGATCAACCGCAACAAGCGCTCCATCGTGCTGGACTTCCGCGACCCCGCCGACGTGGCCGTGGTGCACGAGCTGTTCCGCCGGGCCGACATCGTCGTGGAGAACTTCAAGGTCGGCGCGCTCACGAAGTTCGGGCTCGACTACGACAGCGCCCGCGAGATCAACCCGGCGCTGATCTACCTGTCGATCAGCGGCTTCGGCACCGCCGAGGGCGCCGGCATCCCCGGTTACGACCTCGTGGTGCAGGCCGTGTCGGGGCTGATGAGCCTCACCGGCGACCCCGACGGACCCGCCTACCGCGCCGGCATCTCGGTGTTCGACGTCATGACCGGCATGCACGGCCTGATCGGCGTGCTGGCGGCGTTGCACCAGCGCGACGCCACCGGCGTGGGCCAGCACGTCGAGGTCAACCTGTTGTCCTCCGCGTTGTCGGGGCTGGTCAACCACAGCGGCGGATTCGCCTCGGCCGGGGTGGTCCCGCACCGCATGGGCAACGAGCACCCCAGCGTGTACCCCTACCAGACGATGCCCACCGGCGACCGCGACGTCATCATCGCCTGCGGCAACGACCGCCAGTTCAAGGCGTTGTGCCGCGTGCTCGAGATCCCCGAGATCGCCGAGGACCCGCGTTTCGCGCTCAACGCCGACCGCACCGCCAACCGCGACGAGCTGCACCCCATCCTGGTCGAACGGCTGCATGCCTGGTCCGCCGACGACCTGTTCGTCACCCTCAACGAGGCCGGGGTGCCGTGCGGGCCGATCAACTCGATCGGCGACGGTGTGGCCTTGGCCGAGCGGCTGGGCCTGCACCCGGTGGTCAGCGTCGGCGACGGCGACGCTGCCGTCGGCTCGATCGCCAATCCGATCACCTTCAGCGACGCCGAGATCCGCTACGAGCGACGGCCGCCGGGGCTCGGTGCGCACTCCGACGAGATCAGGGCCTGGCTCGAGACGCCCGACACCGACACTGCCGCCGACACCACCCGGACCCCCGAGGACGAGGAGCGCCCGTGAGCGACCAACCGCAGACCTACCGGACCGGCATCGGGGCGTCGGACCTCGACTCCATCACCCTTCTCGGCCACGACCTGGCCGACGAGCTGTTGGGCCAGATCACCTTCGGCGAACTGGCCTACTGGCTGGTGGCCAAGCGGCGCCCGACGCCGGGGCAGCGCAACATGCTCGAGGCCGTGCTGGTGGCGCTCGCCGACCACGGCTTCACCCCGACGGCGATCGCGGCCCGCGTCACGTACCTGAGTGCACCGGACTCGATCCAGGGCGCACTGGCCGCGGGCCTGCTCGGCGGTGGCTCGCGTTTCCTGGGCGTCACCGAGGATGCGGCGCACTTCCTTCACGCCGCGCTCGGGGCCATCGACGAGCACCCGGTCGACGCCGACGGCTGGGACGCAGTCGCCCGGACCCTGGTCGCCGAAACGAAGGCCGCCGGCCGATTCGTGCCGGGCCTCGGTCATCCGGTGCACAAGCAGGGCGATCCCCGCACGCCCAAGCTGTTCTCGCTGGCGCGAGAGAACGACCAGTACGGCCCGCACCTGGCCCTGTTCGAGGCCATCGGCCGGGTTCATCCCGAGGTGCTCGGGCGCACCTTGCCGCTCAACGGCGCGGGGGTGTGCGGTGCGGTGCTGGCCGACATCGACCTCCCGATGGGGGTGCTGCGCGGGTTCGCGCTGCTGGCCCGCTGCGCCGGTCTGCTCGGTCACCTCGCCGAGGAGATGGAAGACCCCGTCGCAAACGACATGTACATGAACATCGACCGCAACACCGACTACCGGCCCCCGACACGCGGCTGACACGGGCAGACCGGCCGAATGGTCGGTACGTTGGTGCGATGGCCCAAGAACTCATCGACACGTTCGGGCGTGTGCATCGCGACCTGCGCATCTCCATCACGGACCGCTGCAACTTCCGCTGCACGTACTGCATGCCCGAGGAGGGCATGCAGTGGACGCCACGCGACGAGTTGTTGACCTTCGAGGAGATCGAACGCCTCGCCCGGCTGCTGGTCGAGCGATACGGCATCGACGGCATCCGCATCACCGGCGGCGAGCCCACGGTGCGGGCGCACCTCCCGGTGCTCATCGGCAAGCTCGCGAAGCTCGGTGTCGATCTGTCCATCACCACCAACGGTGCGACGCTGCGCCTGCTGGCCCACGATCTGAAGGCCGCAGGGCTGAAGCGCATCAACGTCAGCCTCGACACCTTCGACCGGGACCGTTTCATCCGGCTGACCCGTCGTGACGAGCTCGACAAGGTGCTCGACGGCATCGACGCCGCCCTCGAGGCCGGTTTCGAGCCCGTCAAGGTCAACTGCGTGGTCATGAAAGGCGTCAACGACGACGAGGTCCTCGACTTCGTCCGGTGGGGTCGCGACAAGGGCGTGGTCGTCCGCTTCATCGAGTTCATGCCCCTCGACGCCGACGAGGCGTGGAGCCACGACAAGGTCCTTTCGCAGGCCGACATCGTCGACCTGATCGGCTCCCACTACGACATCGAGCCCCTCGAGCGTGGAAGCGCCCCCGCGGCGCGGTGGCGCTACACCGACGGTGGGGGAGAGGTCGGCGTCATCGCGACGGTCACCGAGGCGTTCTGTGACAGCTGCGACCGCATCCGCCTGACGGCCGAGGGCAAGTTCCGCAACTGCCTGTTCGCCGTGAAGGAGTACGACATGCGCTCCATGCTTCGCAGCGGTGCCACCGACGACGACATCGCCGCGGCGCTCGAGGGCGCCGTCATGGACAAGTGGGCCGGCCACCAGATCGGCCAGGTGCACTTCATCCGCCCGAAGAAGTCGATGTCGCAAATCGGTGGTTGACACAGCGGTGGGTAGGCACAGCGGTGAGTAGGCACAGCGGCGGGTAGCGGCGCGCGACCTACACTCGCCGCCATGTCGGATCACGGTTTCACCCACCTGGACCCCCTGGGCCGCGCCCGGATGGTCGACGTCACCCCCAAAGAGCCCAGCCATCGCCGCGCGATCGCACGGGCCCGAGTGCACATGTCCTCCGACACCGCCGACGCCATCGCCCGTGGCGCCATCGGCAAGGGCGACGTGCTGGCCGTGGCCCGGGTGGCAGGCATCCAGGCGGCCAAACGCACGCCCGAGCTCATCCCGCTGTGTCATCCGTTGCTCGTCGGCGCAGTGCTGGTCAACTTCCGGCTCGAGGACGACCACGTCGAGGTCGAGGCCGAGGTCGAGACCTACGACCGCACCGGTGTCGAGATGGAGGCCCTCACCGCATGCACGGTCGCGGCGCTGACCATCTACGACATGTGCAAGTCCAAGGACCGGGCGATGGTCATCGGTGACATCACCCTCTGGGAGAAGACCGGCGGGCGCTCCGGCGTGTACCGCCGTACCCCCGAGATCGACGACGGCGACCTGCCCCACGACCGTTGACCGACATCGATCGGGGGTCGGTGCGCGGACTGGAACGGTCGTGCCGACCCTGGCTAGCGTGGCGCCCGGCGACTGGCCCGGGTTGCGGTTGCGTAGTAGAACCGTAACCTTCGACAGTCGAACGTCATCTTCTGTTCGCACTATCCACCCCCGGCGCGCGCGACCGTGCGACGCTTTTCACGTCCGAAGGCAGGCTCGACCCAGTGGGAACTCCCGTGTTCTTGGTTCTCCTCGCAATCGTGTGGGCAGGTGTCGGGGTGTACTGGTTCCGTACCCGTACGCCCGCCACGCCGTCGATGTCCATCGGCAACTACTCCAAGCGCCTCTCGGTGCTCGGCGGCTCCGACCGCAGCAGCGGCCTCGCCGGCATCGGCGGTGCAGACGTCGTGCAGCTGCGGGGCGCCCCCGTCGGCCCCATGGGGGCACCCCGCTCCGCTCAGGTCCGCACCGGTCGGGGTATCACGAGCGCCCAGGCCCGGATTCGACGTCGCAACGTCCTGGTGGCCCTGGCCTCGGCCAGTGTGCTCAGCCTGCTTGCCGTGTTCGCCTTCGGTGGCACCACGCTGATCCTGACCCATCTGGTCATCGACGCCCTGCTGCTGGGCTTCGTGCTGGCGCTGGTGCAGTACCAGCGCGAGGTCGAGTATCAGCGCACCCTGCAGCGTCCGGTCTACGCCGCAGCGCAGCGCCCGACGTCGCTGGCCGCAACCGGTACCGACGATGCAGTCGGCATCGATGTGCTCTCGCGCTAACCTGGCGCATTCAATCCCGTAGTTCTCGGGGCTGTAGCTCAGCTGGCTAGAGCGCCTCGGTCGCATCGAGGAGGCCAGGGGTTCGACTCCCCTCAGCTCCACGTGTGGGCACGCCTGGATTCGCAGGCGTGCTCATCCGGTTTTGTCGCGATGTCTCCGCTCCGCTGGGGCGTTCGGGCCACGCAGGCCCTTGGCATCCGGGCGGTGGGCGGCCTTTCGGGCCACGCAGGCCCTTGGCATCGGACTGCTCGTCAGCAGCGGCGATTGCGGTCTGCCCCCGGGCCACCGACGCAGCGGTCCCGTCCCGGGCCGCCGATGAGGAGGTCATTGCCGGGGCCGCCCAGCAGCCGGTCTCGGCCCGGACCGCCGACGAGTCGGTCTCGACCGCCGCCGCCGAAGAGCACATCGTCGCCCGGGCCGCCGATGAGCCGATCCGGCCCGCCGCCGCCGCAGATGATGTCGTTGCCGCCCCGGCCGCGGATCACGTCGCGGCCCGAGGTGCCGACGATGACATCGGCGCGTGGCGTACCGATGGTCGGTCCGCCCGGCACGGCCACGATGGTGGCGGCACGTCCCCGGCAGCGTGGCGTGCGCTGGGGCGACTGCGCTGCCGGACGGGTCCGGGCGGCGATGACGGCACTCCACGGGCCGCGGCCGCCGGTGGACACCGCGGCGACGCGGACCTCGTAGTCGGTCCCGGCGGCCAGTGAGCCGATCGTGTGGCGGCACCTCGCAGTCGAACACTGCACGGTCGTCGAGGTCCAGGGCGCCTGGTTGATCTGGTCGCGTATCCAGCTCGCATAGGTCGAGACCCGGGCGTAGACCCCCGGGAACTGCGCTCGGGCGCAGCCGTTGCCCCAGCTGACGACGCCGGCGACCACGGTGGCGCCGCCTCGCTGGATCGTCAGGGCACCGCCGCTGTCGCCGCTGCATGCGTCGATCCCGCCGCCGGGGACCCCGGCACAGAGCATCGTCGCCGTGTCGAACGAGGACCCGTACGAACCGCAGGCCTGGCCGGGGCCCGCCGCGACGGAGATGTCGGCGACCTGCAGGGTGTCGGGCCGGTCCGGCGTCGGGTTCCCGGCACCGTCGGTGAACCGGGTTCCCCAGCCGCTGACACGGGCCGCCTGACCGGCTGCGGGCTCCGACGGGCTGTCGAGGAGCCCGAGGGTCGAGCCGGGGGCGTTGCGGGCCAGGGTGAGGACCGCCACGTCGCCTGGCGAGGACACCGACCCGTCGTAGGTCGGGTGCGTGTCGATGGACACGACCGGGATCCGGTCGGCCGGGCGGATCGCCGACAGCGACGTGATCCCGACGGCGACGTCGATATCGGCCGAGGTCAGGCCCACCAGGCAGTGGGCTGCGGTGAGCACATGGCGGGGGCCGACCAGGGCGCCTCCGCAGAACTGGCCCGAGGTGGGCGCCGCCCCGGCGAGCAACAGTGCCGCCTGCCACGGAGCGTCACCCGCAGCGGCGTTCGTGCCGCCGATGATTCGGGCCACGGCACGCGGCGTTGCGGCGCGTCGGTGCTCGACGAGGTACGACACCGGCGATCCCGAGGCCGGGGGAGCCCACGAAACCGCCAGGTCTCGAGAGCCTGCCGTGACGGCCACGTCGCGTGGCACCGAGGGGGTCGCATCGGCGTACGTTGCCGCGTGGGTGCCGAGGTCGGGACCCCAGTCCTCGGAGCCCGATGTCGACGACAGCACCACCGACCAGCGCAGGGGCCCGGCGAGGGGCAGGTCGGCGAGGCCGACGGCCATGCCGATGTCGTCGTTTCCGGTGCGCAGGGCCGACACGGGCGCGGGTTCGACCGCCCACGATGCCTGCGCGCACGATGGCGTCGAGACGAGCCCTCCGGTCAGGCCGCCGCCGGTGGCGGGCTGCGCGATCAGCGCGTAGTCGTCGCCGTTGCATCCCGTGGCCATGGAGGCATCGGTGTCCACGAAGGCGATGAACGATTCGAGCGAGCTCGTCGACCAGATCTGGTCCGTCAGGGCGATGACGGCCACCACCGAGCAGTCCGAGGAGATGCCGTACGCGTCGATGTCGAGCGTCGGCACCTCGAACAGCGAGTCCAGGTGAGTATCGCCGAGGCAGTCGTCGAATGCCCGGGCGGCGGGGTCCCGGAGCGCTTCGATGTGCTGTTCGAGCCGAATCCGGGTCGCGGGCGAGGTCGCCCGCGGGGGCGGTGTATCGCGCACCATGTCCGCGAGCGCGCGGACTGCGTGCTGCCCGGCTGCGGCGGGGGATGTCGCTTCGGCACCGGTGGCCGGTGCCGCGCCCGACAGGAAAGCGAACGCCGCCACCACTGCGACGGCGACGATCGGTGGGCGCCGCCGCTTCCCATCATCCGTACGTGCCATGAGATCCGCCTTCACCGTGGTTGTGTTCTCACGGTACGAGGAGGCCGTGACGCCAGGCCAGGGCCCGTCGGGCAACAGGAGCGAACCACCCAGCCTTCATGTCACGCTGAGTGAGGTTGCGCCGCGCTTCGTGATTGGGGCTCGGGCGGAACGAGCGGAAAGCGGTCGTCGTCGAGGGGGCCACCTTCGACCAGGCCGTCGGGTTCGAACGGCGGGGAGTGCTCCCAGGGTCGCAGCGCGAAGGTGGCGTCGTCGCCGAGCCAGCGCAGGCTGACCGCTCTGCGCCGGGTGGTCGTGGTGTTGGCGGGGGCGTCGTGCAGCGTGCGGAAGTGGAAGGCGATGATGTCGCCCGGCTCGACAGCCCAGGACAGGACCCGATGCCGGTCGAGCTCGGCATCGAGGTCGGGAACCAGCTCGTAGTCGGTGGTGTCGACGGCATAGGGCGTGTGGTCGATGAAGCGCCGGGGCACGAATTGTCGTCCCCACCGATGCGAGCCGGCGATGAAGCGGGGTCCCGAACCCTCGGGCACGCGATCGAGGGCGATCCACATGCTGACGTTCTGGTCGCCGTCGACGCAGTAGTACGGCTGGTCGTGGTGCCAGGGTGTGCGCTCGGCGGCGCCGGGCTCCTTCACCAGCACGTGCTCGTGGAAGAACCGGACCTGTTCGGAGCCCATCAGCTCCCGGGCGAGTTCGCCGAGCCCGGACTCGAACACGACGCGACGGTAGGGAGCGACGTCGGGCCAGGTGACGTAGTCGCTCCAGAATCCGACGGCGTCGCCGGGGTCGGTGTACCAGTGCGCCCACCGGCTGGGGCTGCGTCGATTGTGCTCCACCCCGTCGGCCAGTTCGTCGATCCAATGCCGCGAGACCGCGTTGCGCACGACCACTGCGCCGTCCCGCTGGAAATCGTGCGAATCCATCTCGAGAGTCTGGCACGGCGACCGGCGGCGTCAGCGCCGCCTCGGTCAGCCGGCCAGCAGGTCGGCGAGCTCGGTGAGGGTGTCGAGGCCGTGGACGTCGCGGTCGAGCAGGGGTATCTCGATGCGGGTGGGACCCTCGCCGTTCGCCGATCCGGTGGTCGACCACAACGCGTCGAGCTCGAGGCGCTCGGCGGTGGCCAGCGCCGTCAGCTCGCGGTGGTAGTCGAGCTGATCGCCCAGCGCGGAACCCGGCGGGACCGTGGCATCGTCGAGGTCGCAGTCCGGCGGCATCGGATGCACCATGTTCGCGATCGTCGCCCCGAGCGGGTACCGCTCGTCCCGCAGCGCATCGCGCAGATGGACCGCCTCGTCGATCGCCTCGGCACGCGGGCTCGACACCAGCACGAACGCCGTCGTCGGCTCTCGCAGCATGGCCGAAACCGCCTTTGCCCGGGCGCGCAGCCCGTCTTCGAGCCCCGACAGCAGGCGGAAGAACTCGATGGTGTCCTCGACGATCTGGGGCCCGGCCAGGCGTCGCACCGTCCAGGAGAACGCGGTCGCCGCGGTGTTGGTCACCCGGGCCATGGAGCGCCCCGGGATGGTCAGGGTCCGGTACACGGGATGACCGAGGAATGCGTCGAGGCGTTCGGGGGCGGCGAGGATGTCGACGGCGTGTCGAGACGGCGGGGTGTCCACGACGATGAGGTCGTAGTCGCCGGTGTCTGCCAACTGGTGCAGGCGCTCGATGGCCAGGTACTCCTGGGCTCCGGCGAAGGATCCCGCGATGGTGCGGTACACCCGGTTGGCCAGGATGGCCTCGGCCCGATCGGGTGCGCGTTCGACGATGAGGCGGTCGAAGGTGCGTTCGGCGTCGAGCATCAACACGTCGAGCGTTCCCGGCATACGGCCCAGGCCCCGCACGCGGTGGGGGTCGTCGGCGTCGCCGGGAGCGAGCCCTAGGGCGTCGGCGAGGCGCCGAGCCGGGTCGATGGTGACCACCACCGTCCGGCGGCCCGAGCGGGCGCCGATCACACCGATCGCCGCAGCGGTCGTGGTCTTGCCGACTCCGCCGGGGCCGCAGGTCACCACCAGCGACGCCTCGTCGACGAGCGGGCCGATCGAGTCGGGGGCGGTCATGGGCTGCTCTCGTGGCGTGCGCCGCCTGCGAGCGCGTCGGCCAGGATCTCGATGTCGTCTCGGTCCAGGCGTGGGTTCGCCAGCCGGGGCAGCTCGATGCGCTCGGGGCCCCACCGTTCGTCGAGCCGTTCGAGCTGGGCGCGTTGTACGTCGAGGCGGGCGGCGCCGAAGCGGCTCGACGCCACCAGCGCCGACCGCTGCCGGGCGGTGATCTTCACACCGTCGTCGCGGGCCACGGTGGTGGTGGCCATCGCCAACCCGGGCCGCTCGGGCCAGCAGCAGTTGACCACCAGCGGGGTCAGGGCCATGCCCAGGTGGTCGGACAGGTCGGCGCTGAGCTCGACCGCTTCGTTGACCGGTGTCTCCTCGGGGATGGTGACGACCATGGCCCGGGTGCGTGCGGGGTCGGCCAACAGCGCAGCGACCTGATCGGCCTGATCGCGCAGCGGGCCGCGTGCGACGACCTGCTGGGTGGCGAATGCCGATCGGAGGAACGGGGCTGCGTGACCCGACGGGGGCGCATCGACGACGATGAGGTCGGCTGCGCGGGTGCGCACGAGTTCCTTGATCTTGCCGAGCACCAGGAGGTGCTCGAGGCCGGGCGTCGATGCGGCGATGACGTCGAGCGATGCCGCCTGCGCGGCTCGGCGCAGCAGCCCGCCGATGCCCCGGAGGTCGAGATAGTCCCGGAACGCCTGTTGCGGCGGGATCGTGCGACCGCGGATGCGTCCACCGCCGGGCACGCGGGTCAGTTCGGCCTCACGTTCGGTCAGCGCAGCGCCCCCGAGAAGCCTCCCGATGCGGGGCTTGCCGTCGACCGAGACGATGAGGACGTCGCCGCCGTCGCGGGCGGCGAGCAGCGCTGCAGCAGCTGCGACCGTCGTGGAACCGACGCCGCCCTTGCCGGCGACGATCAGCACGTCGGATGCTTCGAGCCAGTCGGGCACGGGCGGAACAGACAGGGCGAGGACCTCGGATCGCAGTTCGCTCCAAGCCTATGGGTGCCACGAGGGTTCGGAACCGGCCGAGTGGGGCACACACCTGCGACGCAGAGCGAACGGGCAGCTGCGACGGGGGCGATCGTTGCTCGCGCATCCATCTGCCGCTCCTGTGCGAAGAAGACAGAGTCGGGCTACCCGAAACAGGAGAACCATCATGCCAGGCCTTCGCAAGACCCTTGCTGCAGCTGTCGCAGGATCGATGCTCGTCGGCGGTGCGGCGCTCCCCGCCGCAGCGACCGGCGACCATGCCCCGCCCCATCCGCCGCCCCACGCTCCAGGAATCGTCGAGACGGTCATCGCCGCCTCGGGAGCCGAGGGCTTCGATCACAATCCCTACGACTACGACCTCTTGCGTGAAGCGCTGATCGCCACCGGCCTGGTGGACGCGCTCAGCGCAGCTACCGACATCACGGTGTTCGCTCCGAAGGACTGGGCGTTCCTGAAGCTCGCCAATGATCTGGGCTACGAGGGCTCCGACGAAGCGGGAGCCTTTGCATTCCTCGCCGAGGCCACCGGCTTCGTCAGTGCCGACGAACCGGGCATCCTGGCCGACGTCCTGCTCTATCACGTCGTCCCCGGCGCCCGTGACAGCGCCGCTGTACAGGGGCCCCCGCTGCAGACGCTGCTCGCCGGTGCCACCATCGATGTCGACGGCCTCCGGATCACGGACAACGATCCCAACGCCGACGATGCCACGATCCAGCAGCCGTTCGACCTCGTCGCCAAGAACGGCATCATCCACACGATCGACCGCGTCCTGCGCCCGATCGACCTGCCGCCCACCGCTGACGAGCCGGTGGCGAAGCCGGATCACAAGCCCGAGCAGAAGCCGGATCACGAGCCCGAGCAGAAGCCGGATCACAAGCCCGAGCAGAAGCCGGATCACAAGCCCGAGCAGAAGCCGGATCACAAGCCCGAGCAGAAGCCGGATCACAAGCCGGAACCGCAGCCGGAACCCGAGCCACTGCCCAGCATCGTCGATGTCGTGGTGGGCGCATCCGGGGGTGAGGGCTTCGACAAGAACCGCAAGGACTACGACATCTTGCGAGAGGCCCTCGTGGCCACCCGCCTGATCGACGCCGTTGCGGCATCGAGCGACATGACCGTGTTCGCCCCCAACGACCGGGCGTTCATGAAGCTCGCACGCAGCCTCGGCTTCAAGGGCAAGGGCGAGGCCAGGGCCTTCGTGTTCCTGGCCGAAGCCACCGGCTTCGTGTCCGCCGACAACCCCGGCCTGCTCGACGACGTGCTGCTCTACCACGTCTCGCCGGGCGCAGGCACCGTGCGGCAGATCCAGGGTGAGCGCACCACGCTCCTCGCAGGTGCAACCATCACCGTCGAGCGCCGCAAGGTCATCGACGCCGATCCCGACAACCGCGACGCCCGCATCCGCCGGCCCGCCAACATCGAGACCTCGAACGGCATCATCCACACCGTGAACCAGGTGCTGCGTCCCCTCGACCTGCCCTGATTCCTCGGGATCTCCCCACCAGACCCGTCGGCGACACGGTCCGGCCTCTGCGACAGAGGTCGGGCCGTGACGCGCCCGCCGTGTTCTGCAGCTCCGGGCCGACGCCGCAGGCTGCTCAGCCCCGGCCGAGCATCCCTCCGTCGAGGCAGAACGTCAGCGTGTCGCGGACGTAGCGCGGGCCGAGGTGGCCCCGGAGCACGTCGAGCGCGGCATCGGCGCCTGCGACCTCGGCTCGCTGGAGCTCGTCGAGATCGCGCATGGTGTCGGTGAGAGCCTGGCCGAGCGCTCGGTGGGCCTCGACGAGTTCGGCCCGATCGGGCGGGGTGGGGCGGTCGGGCCACTGCCCGAGCGTGGCGGCGCGGTCGCGGATGCGGTCGGCGGCCTCGCCGTCGGCGCCGTCGATGGCCGCAGCTGCCTCGCGCAGCACAGCCGTCATGCCGTTGTGCTCGTCGGTGACGTAGGCGTCGTAGACGGGCAGCAACTGCCGGACACCCTGCAGCAGCGACTGCATCATCTGCGCGGTGGCGTGGGCCTTCATGGTCTGGAGCTCGGGCACGATGTCGGTCTCGATCGCGATGATCACCCCGGCCAGCAGGTCGTCGATGCTCGGTGACGTGTTCACAGGTTCACCCCCGGATAGTTCATCAGCCGCACCAGGTTGGGCAGCGTCGCCGCGCTGGCTTGCACCATGTACAGCTGACTGAAGACGTGGTGTTCGCCCATGACCCGACGCTTGATGGCGGCGTTGACGGGCACCGCGATGTTGGCGGTGCCGAACAGGGTGAACCAGTCGACCTCGTCCTGGGTCACGTCCCAACCCGTCAGCGAGTTGTAGTACGCCAGGAATCCGCCCTTGTCGCGAGGGTGGTCCATGACGCTGGTGTTGGACAGCACGTCCATCGTGGTCATCCAGCCGAGGTCTTCGCGGGGGTCGCCGATGCGGGCGTTCTCCCAATCGATCAGCGCGGTGACCTTGCCGTCGGCGTAGAGGAAGTTGGCGGGGTTGAAGTCGCCGTGGATGACGGCCAGGTGCAGGGGGCGGGGCTTGGTGCGCCGCAGCGTCAGGAACATGTCGAGCACGATCATCGATGACGGGTCGAAGTCGATGTTGTCGTAGGACCCGACGTAGTACTCACACGTCGAGTCGATGTAGGACACCCACGACGTGGTGTCGATACCCACACCCCGGGGGTCGCACAACGCCCCGTCGGGGTCGATGGTGTCGATCGCCGTGGTGTGCAGCTCGGCGAGGATCTCGCAGAGGTGCCCGACGACCTCGTCGACCTGGTGCTCGTCGATGCCGCCGTTGAACAGCGCCGAGGTCGTCGAGCTCCCCCCGGCGCGTTCGAGGACCATCGCGGCCTCGCCGAAGACCGCAGGGTCGGTCTCGCATCCGAGGCTGCGCGAGACCGGGATGGTGGTGTTGGCGCGGATCGCCTCGATCAGGTGGTGCTCGACCGTGCGGCTGGTCTCGAGGATGGCCTGGACGGCCGGAGGATCCTTGCGCAGGATCAACGGCAGGTGGTGCGTGCCGTCGGCGGTGTGGACGGTCGCGTCACAGATGAACGTCTCGCGCGAATAGCCGCCCGGGAGGGGCGCGAACCCCTCGATGACGACCTCGTGTGCGTCGTCGTAGACACGACGCAGGAACTGTTCGAGTCCCGCTTGCATGGAGCCCCCTCATTCGCCCTCGACGATCATGGGCAGTGCGAGGGTAGGTGACGGTGGTCACATCGACAAGCGATGCCGGCCGAACGGCCCTCCCCGTGACGTTCGCTCACTGCGGGAGGGCTGCTGCCGATGGAGGGAGGATGGCCGATCGCAGACAACGCCCGTCGGTGGGGTGGCAGCTCGCCGACCTGTTGCCGCTGGCCATCGTGTGGGCCGTTGCGATCGCGGTGGTGACCGTTGCCGGGCTCCAGCGCTCGGTGCCGGTGTCGGAGTTGTTCCTCGATCCCGCGTCGGTGGCCGGTGTGCCCTGGTGGACCGGGTTGTTGTCACAGCTCGGCCTGCTCGGCTGGACCATCGCTGCGGCTGCCGCCGGCGGTGGTGCATGGCTGGCGGGCCGGCTCGGGCGGCATGCGGCTGCGGTGTTTCTCGGGTCGGGAGCGCTGCTCACCGTGTTGCTCCTGGCCGACGATCTCCTCCAGGTCCACGCGGTCCTGCTGCCCGGCATCGGCATCGACAAGCCCCTGTCGCAGCTGCTGATCGTCGCGCCGGCGCCGGTGTGGGCACTGACCCAGCACCGCGAGATCCTGCGGACGCGCTGGCTGGTCTTCGTCGCAGCCATCCTCGGCTTCGCCGTGTCGGTTGCAGTGGACATGTGGTGGGTACCGACGGCCGGCGATACCGGCCGGACCATGGTCGAGGACGGTGCGAAGTTCCTGGGGATCTGCGCGTGGGCGCAGTACTTCACGATGACCACGGCCGACATCGCCCGCTCCGTGCTGGCCGAAGTGCTCGAGCCGCAAAGCGCAACGGCGCCCGGTCCGCGCGACGATGGGCGCCATGTCGACTCCCCCTCGTCTGCGCAGCGTCCTGTTCGCACCCGGTAACCGCCCCGAGATACTCGCCAAGCTCCCGCGCAGCGCCCCCGACCTCGCCGTCATCGACTGGGAGGACGCCGTGCCCGCCACAGCCAAGGACGAGGCCCGGATGGCCACCGCAGCGGCCGTTGCCGAGCTGGCTGCAGCAGCGCCGTCGATGGGGTTGGCGGTGCGGATGAACGCACCAGACACCGAGCACTTTGCCGCCGACGTCGCGGCGCTGCCAGAGGGTCTGGCGGCGGTGTTGGTGCCCATGCTCGAGTCGGCCGACCAGGCCGCGCAGGTCCATGACGCCCTCGTCGCCGCAGGCCGCGACGTCGGCGTTGTCGCCGGTATCGAGACGGCGGCCGGGGTCGAGTTCGCCCCGGCGACGCTCGCTGCGCCGGGCGTCGTGGCGGCCTACTTCGGGGCCGAGGACTTCGTGGTCGACGTGGGCGGCGTGCGCACCACGTCGAACGTCGAGGTCCTCTACGCCCGGTCGCGTCTGGTGCTCGCCGGCAGGCTCGCCCGCGTGGCCGTTGTCGATCAGGTGGTGGCGGACTTCCGCGACGACGACCGCTTTCGCGCCGAGGCCGCCGACGCCCGCGCCATGGGCTTCGCCGGCAAGTTGTGCATCCACCCGGCTCAGGTCGCGCTGGCCAACGCGGCGTTCTCGCCGTCGGAGGCCGAGGTCGCCCGGGCCGCTGCGATGCTGGCCGCCTACGACGCAGCGGTCGCCGAGGGCCGGGCGTCGATCGCCTTCGAGGGTCAGATGGTGGACGAGCCAGTGGCCCGCCAGGCCCGAGCGGTCCTGGCGCGCGCCGCCGACTGACCGAGACGGCCCTCAGCCCAGCCCGACGACCAGCCCGACCGTGGCGACGACCGAGGCGAACTGCGCCGCGAGCATGACCCGCAGTTGCTTCGCGAGCGCCAGCTGGAACCGGCCTTCCATGGCCACCATCTCGCCTCGAACGGCGGCGAACTCGCCATGGATCGTGGCGAATTGGCCGGTGGTTTCGCTGCGGAGGGCCACCATCTCGCCTCGCACGGCTGCGAACTCGCCCTCGACGACGGCGAACTGGCCGGTGGTTTCGCTGCGGAGGGCCTGGATCTCGCTGCGCACGGCTGCGAACTCGCCCTCGACGACGGCGAATTGGCCGGTGGTTTCGCTGCGGAGGGCCTGGATCTCGCTGCGCATGGAACGGAACTCGGCGGTTGTGATCCGCTCGAGGGCCGCGACGTCGTCCTTCGTGGCGAGCAGCTCGTAGTCGATTGGCGGTATCGAGGCCATCAGTACGTCGGTGTCGGGCTCGCCGATGACGTCGACGAGGTGGGTACGCAACGCGAGGCGCTGCGCTTCGGTGATCTTCATGGTGCCTGCTCCCGGGCCGGCTGTCATCTCTCTCATGGGATCCGGACCACCGAAGCACCGGATCGAGTCGCCGGACCGAACGCTACGCAAGGTGTGTGACAGGGATCGATGCCCTCGGTCGGAGTGTGGACGCTCACCCGACCAACGTGGCGGACAACGGGCGTCGAGTCGCTGGGGCCAACGGCGGGTGGGCACTACGGCGGTTGTGCGCCCGGCGAGGGACTGGCCGGGCGTGGGGCCACAGGGGGAGTGAGGCCAGGGCGGCGGGGAACTACCCCGGCGGTTGTCGGCCCGGGGGCGTGGGGGGTCCAAGGTTTGGCGTTCGGTGGGTTGGCGGGTATGTCGGCGGGGGCTACGCGGGTGGCCCGGAGGCGCCTCGAGGGCCTGTTTCGGCGCCTCGGGTGCAGTCGGTGGGTCGGGTGCGGGACGTTCCCGCGGGAACGCCTGCGCGGCCCGGGCTCGGGGTGGTGTCCGCTGGTGGTCGAGCGCCGCGGGCCGTCGAGCCGGGAGGCCGGTGCGTGTCGGATGACAGGGGTCAAGTCGTACTTTCAACCAACTCCGGGTCCTC
>JBKAGO010000052.1:0-69816 GCA_046290435.1 Acidimicrobiales bacterium | reverse complement strand
ACGACGCCTCTCGCCTGGCCGACATCCTCGCCGCCATCGAGGCGATCAGAGCACACCTGACCCACGGCGAATTCCACCAGGGCATCGTGTACGACGCCGTTCGGGTCCGGCTGATCGAGATCGGCGAGGCCGTGAAGGGCATCGACCCCGCGCTGCTCGACACCGAGCCGACGGTTCCCTGGCGAGCGATCGCCCGCATGCGTGACCACCTCGCCCACCGGTACTTCGACACCGACCATGCCGTCGTGGTGGACATCGTCGAGAACGAGCTCTCGCCGCTCGAAGCCGCCGTTCGCGTGCTGGCCGAGCGAATCGACCGCCGCTGAGTCGGCCAACGCCGCTCGCTACTCTCACCGCCGCGTCCCGGGCCCGTCGGCAGCAGCGCCGGCGACGTCGGGCGGTCGACACGGCCGTCGGGTGGCGGCCGCCCCTACGATGTCGGGGTTCGTGTCCGCTCTTGCCCTCCCGGAGCCACCGTGTCCGATGCCCCCACCCTCGATGCTGCTCGCGATGCCCTGGCCACCGCCCAGGGTGTGATCGACCAGGCCATCGCCACGGCCAAGGGACTCGGGCCCGCGGCCCACGACGACCAGACCTTCCTCTATGCCCTCTCGCACGCCGCCGCCGCGGTGTCGATGGGCACGACGGCGCTCGACTACGCCGAACACGGGCCCGACGAGGAACGCCTCGCCATGGTGTTCGTCGGTCAGGTCGTCGCCGACCTCGGCGCCACCCTGTGGAGTGCCCACGAGCGTTGGGGCGTCGATCCCGACGCGCTGGCATCGGCCCGTGCGTTCGCATCGGCCGCCACCGCAGGGGACTACGTCGCGTCGGCTGCCGACACGCCGGGCGACGCGCACCTGCGCGACGACATGGAGCTCGTGGCCGACACCTTCCGCCGCTTCGCCACCGACCGCATCGCTCCCCAGGCCGAGCACATCCACCGCCAGGATCTCGACATCCCCCGCGACATCATCGACGGCGTCGCCGAGCTCGGCTGCTTCGGCCTGTCCATCCCCGAGGCCTACGGCGGGTTCGCCCAGGGCACCGAGGACGACTACCTGGCCATGGTCATCGCCACCGAGGAGCTCTCCCGGGCATCGCTCGGGGCCGGCGGCTCGCTGATCACCCGGCCCGAGATCCTGGCCCGGGCCGTCGAGGGCGGCGGCACCGAGGAACAGAAGCAGCACTGGCTGCCCAAGCTGGCCTCCGGCGAGACGCTGTGCGCCGTCGCGGTGACCGAACCCGACTTCGGCTCCGACGTCGCCGGATTGAAGGTCACCGCCACGCCCGTCGAGGGCGGCTTCATGGTCAACGGCACCAAGACCTGGTGCACCTTCGCCGGCCAGGCCACCGCCCTGATGGTGCTGGCCCGCACCGACCCCGACCCCGCTGCGGGGCACCGGGGCCTGTCCATCCTCATCGTCGAGAAGCCCGCCGACAGCGGCCATGAGTTCCGCCACGAGGCAGACGGCGGCGTGCTCGAGGGCCGCGCCATCCCCACCCTCGGCTACCGGGGCATGCACAGCTACGAGGTCAGCTTCTCGGACTGGTTCGTGCCCGAGGGCAACCTCATCGGCGGCGAGGCCGGTCTCGGCCGGGGCTTCTACCTCCAGATGGCCGGCTTCGAGAACGGCCGCATCCAGACCGCCGCCCGTGCGGTGGGGCTCATGCACCGGGCCTACGAGCTCGCTCACACCTACGCCGCGGAGCGCCGGGTGTTCGGTGAGCCCCTGTCGGCCTACCAGCTCACCCGGGTCAAGCTGGGCCGCATGGCGGCCACCATCCAGATCAGCCGCCAGTACAGCTACGAGGTGGCCCGCCTCATGGCCAAGGGCGAGGGCACCGCCGAGGCCGCGATGGCCAAGGCGTTCGTGTGCAAGGCCGCCGAATGGGTCACCCGCGAGGCGCTGCAGATCCACGGCGGCTACGGCTACGCCGAGGAGTACGAGGTGTCCCGGCTGTTCGTCGACGCCCGCGTCCTGTCGATCTTCGAAGGCGCCGACGAGACCCTCTGCCTCAAGCTCATCGCCCGCCGATTGTTGGCGTGAGCGCCGGTGATTGCTGGGGTCAAGTCACTTGACCCCCGTGGTTCTGACTCTCACCGGCGAGACGGCACACGACCGATCCGCCATCGAGCACGCCGCCGATGTCCTACGCGGCGGAGGCCTGGTGGCCTTCCCGACCGAGACCGTCTACGGGCTCGGGGCGCTGGCCCGGTCGCCCGAGGCGGTCGCCGGGATCTTCGCCGCGAAGGGCCGCCCGTCGACCGATCCGCTGATCGTCCACGTCCTGGCCGACTGGCCCCTCGACGAGATCTTCGATCTCGCCGACCCCGTCCCCGGGCTCGGCAACGGCGCCGACGACGAGCTCACCGACGAGCTCATCGCCGCGCACTGGCCCGGACCCCTGACCATCGTGCGCGACAAGCACCACTCGATCCCCGACATCGTCACCGCCGGGGGCTCGACGGTGGCGGTGCGGGCGCCGGCCCACCCGGTCGCCCAGGCCCTGCTCGCCGCAGTGGGCGAACCCATCGCCGCTCCCAGCGCCAACCGCTTCAGCTACATCAGCGCCACCACCGCCGCCCACGTCGTGGCCGACCTCGGCGATGCCGTCGACCTCGTCCTCGACGGCGGGCCCGCCACCGCCGGCATCGAGTCCACCGTCGTGCGCATCGACGGCGACGTGCTCATCGTCCTGCGCCACGGAGCCCTCGGCATCGACGCCCTCACGGCCGCCATCGACCGTGGCGTCGACGTCGTCGTCCCGGCCCCCGACACCGCCACCGACCAGTCACCCGGACGGCTGGTCCGCCACTACGCCCCGGCGACGGCGGCCGTCGCCTGCCCCGCCGGCACGACGCCACCGGACGACCTCGACAGACCCGTGTGCTACGTCGGCTACCACGACGCCCTGCCACCGCTGCCGTCGCACTGGGCGTTCCGCGACCTCGGTCCGATCGAGGACCTCGACGCCGTCGCTGCGGGGCTCTACACCGCCCTGCGCGAGCTCGACGACGGCGCGTTCGCCACGTTGGTTCTCCAGCTCACCGGCCGCGACGGCCTCGGCGCCGCCATCGACGACCGACTCCGTCGCAGCGCCAGCGGCCGGGTGCTCTGACCCGGGCCCATTGCCCATGGGCGCGCGGCAGCCCCGCCCGCTACGGTTCGACGGCGCAACGAGCAGAGGAGCTTCAATGGCGAATACCTCCTACGACCTGGTCATCATCGGCGGCACCGCAGGTGGGCTGTCCGTGGCGATCTCGGGAAGACGAGCAGGTGTCGGTCTGATCCGCGTGGTCGAAGAGGGGCAGTCCGTCACCCTGGCGTCGCTCGTCGGCGAGAACGAACTCGACGTGGGCTACGGCGAGGCGGTCCAGTCGATCACCCTCGACGACGACGTCTTGGTGGTGACCACCACCAAGCAGCAGTACCGCACCCACGCCTGCCTGGTCGCCAACCGGGCCCAGCTGCCCGACTGGGACCCGCCCATCAAGGTCGAGGCCACCAGCCGCATCCATGTCGACGACCTCGGCTCCGTCGGCGACAGCGACGACGTCCTGGTGGTCGGCAACACCGACCATGCCGTGGAGCTCACGGTCGCCGCAGCATCGATCGGCGCCCGGGTGGTTCTCGCCGCCGGCGGCCTCGACCCGACCCGGCTCTCACCCGCCGGCGACAACGCGCTCCGTCGCCTCGAACGCGACCGCCGCGCCACCGTGCTGTACCGCTCGATGCCCGACGCGGTCACCGAGGTCGACGGCTTCCCCATGGCCTTCTTCGACGACCGGCGCACGCCCGACCTGCAGTTCGACCACATCGTCTTCGCGTCGCCGCGCGCCAACCTGGGACCGGCCGACGTCGGCCTCGCCGACGATGCGCTCGCAACCGGGCGGGTGTGGTTCCTCGGCGAGCCCACCGGCGACGAGGTCGCACCCACGGCTCCGGGCTGGCGCGTGGCGCTCGACATGGCGACGGCCGTGTTCCCCGATGTCGAGATCAACGTTCGCCCCTCCGCGGAGCTCCGGCGCCGCCACACCGGCGCCATCGAAGAGCTCCGCGGCGAGCACTACAACGCCACCATCACCCACTTCGAGCCGACGCACTCGGACCTGTGGGTGCTGCGCGTCAAGCCCGATGACGGCGACACCTCCTACCTCCCGGGCCAGTACGCCACGCTCGGGCTGGGCTACTGGGAGGACCGTGTCGACGACGCCATCGATCCCGACATCGACGCCAAGTGGGACAAGCTCATCCGCCGGTCGTACTCGATCTCGTGCCGGATGTTCGACGACCACGGCTACCTCATCGACGAGAACGCCCAGGACGAACTCGAGTTCTACATCGTGTTGGTGGAGCCCACCGAGGACAACATCCCCGGATTGACGCCACGCCTGGCGCTCAAGCGCCCCGGCGACCGCATCTACCTCGGCGCCAAGGTCGCCGGCCGCTACACGCTGTCGGCGGTCAAGGACCCCACCGACACCATCGTGTTCCTGGCCACCGGCACCGGCGAGGCGCCCCACAACGGCATGTCCATCGAGTTGCTGCGCAAGGGCCATGTCGGGCCCATCGTGTCGGCGGTCTCGGTGCGCAACTGGGCCGATCTCGGCTACATCGACCACCACCGGACCCTCGAGGCCCGCTACCCCAACTACCACTACGTGCCGCTGCCGACGCGCGAGGCCGACGTGCCCAAGCGCTACATCCAGGACCTCATCAGCTCGGGCGCGTTCGAGAGCGAGATCGGTGTCGACCTCGACCCGGAGCGCACGCACGTGTTCCTGTGTGGCAATCCGGCGATGATCGGCCTACCCGAGACCGTCGACGGCGAGGAGCACTTCCCCGAGACCGTCGGGGCCGTGCAGCTGCTGGTCGAGCGGGGCTTCAAGCTCGACCGTCGCAACGACCCCGGCAACATCCACTACGAGGAGTACTGGTAGGTCCCGACCCGGCGGTGGTCGCAGTCGCGGCCCCGGCGGGCCGCGACGATCACATCGTCAGACGGACCCGTTCGGCCGAGACGGCGTCGGGGCCGATCAGCTCTGCGGTCGCCGGTCGTTTCTGCCCGCATACCCACACCGACACCGACGGCTCGGCTGCGGCGTTACGGGTCCATTGCGAGTCGCTGCGGGCCGTGCCCACACGGATGCGGTCGCCCCACCGCAGCGCCACCAGCGGTACCTCCCGGGGCAGGCCCGACCGACGCCCAGCGGCGGGGGCGAACCGATGCCGGCCTTCACGGCGGGGACCATCACCGCGTTGACGGCTCGGAAGACCCGGGGAAGCAGCGATGAAGCGGAGTCGGCCATCGCCCGACGGTAGGGCGCTGCGGCCCCGGAACCCTCGGCCAGTGGCGAGTTCGTGCTGCGTCGGCACCGTCTGGTCGGCGGCGTGGTCGGTCAGAGCCCTTCGAGGGTGTAGATGCCCCGTGCAGGCTCGTCGGCGGGGTCGATCTCGAGGTCGGTGAGGACGCCCTGGCGGATGTCGTAGACCCAGCCGTGGACGTGCGCGGCGATGTCGTCGCCCCATCGGCGTTGGACGAAGCTCGTCGACGCCAGGCGGTACACCTGCTCGCGCACGTTGAGCTCGACGAGCCGCTCGTGGCGGCGGGTCGGATCCTCGATGGCGTCGAGCTCGTCGTGGTAGATGCGGTACACGTCCTTGATGGTCCGCAGCCACTTGTCGATCAGCCCGTGATAGGTGCCGTCGACCGCCGCGGCGACACCGCCACAGCCGTAGTGCCCGCACACGATCACGTGCTCGACCTCGAGGACCTCCACGGCGAACTGCAGCACCGACATGAGGTTCATGTCGGTGTGCACCACGAGGTTCGCGATGTTGCGGTGGATGAACAGCTGGCCCGCATGGGTGCCGACGAGCTCGTTGGCGTTGACCCGGCTGTCGGAGCACCCGATGAACAGATGCGCCGGCGACTGCCCCCGGGCCAGGCGCTCGAAGTGCTCGGGGTCCAGGGCCAGCTTGTCGCTCACCCATCGCCGGTTGTTCTCGAGCAGCTGCTCGTAGGTCGGGGAGGGCTCGCTCATCGGCATCGGCCCAGGGTGCCACGCCCGGCAATGGTTGCGGCGTGCCCGTGTGGCCCGGTCCCGACAGCGGCGCCACTGCAACCGCACCGGCTCGGGTGCCCGCCGGTCGGGCCGCCCGGCGCTACGGTGCGGCCGTGTCTCACATCGCGGTTCCATGGCGTCGCGTCCTCGGCCTGATCACGGTGTGGTTGGGTCTCGCTGCCTTGTTCGCCGCGGCCCCGGCGGGAGCGCAGCGCGCCCGAGTCGCGATCGGCCCGGTGGCGCAGTGCCATGGAGCCCGCTGTTTCGTGCGCCTCGATGTCGAGGGCGCCACGGCACAGACGGCGCAGGTTCGTGTCGGCCCGGTCACCCGGCGGCTGCGTCTCGCTCCCGGCTCGTCCACCCGAGTCGTCCAGGTACCGCGCCGTGCGCTGGCGCGCCCGGTGCGGGTGACGGTCGGCGACGTGACGGCTCGCGCCCGGGTCGAGCGCCGCGCCATGCCCGTCAACCGGGCCCGCTCCCGGTGCGCACGCCTCGGCGCCACCGACGCCTACCTCTCGGTGGGCCCGCCGAACGACCTCGATGGGGCGGTCAACCTCTCCTCGATCGGCACCCTGCGGATCGCGGTCCTGTTCGTCGACTTCCCCGGAGCGGCGGGCCAGGGCGATCCCCGCCCGGCCAACCAGGCATGGATGGACGCAGGCATCGACGTGCTCGAGCGCACCTCCAACGGCCGCTTCTCGGTCGACATCGTCGCCACCACGCCCGGATGGACGCGCATGCCGGCCTCGGCGCGTTCGTACGGCTTCGACGACGGCATCACCTACGACGAGCACCTCGTCTACCTGCAGGACGCCATCGATGCCGCTGACGCCGACGTGGACTTCTCCGATGTCGACCTGCCGCTGGTCGTGGTCCCCGACGCCGCGAACCTGTTCGGATCGGCGGCGTTCCGGGGGCTGCCCGGGGCGCTCGTGGCCGACGAAGGTGTGCTCGGCCCGGCCGTCACCTTCGGCAGCGATGCCGAGGAGGTCTCGGGTGTCATCTTCGAACACGAGCTGCTCCACACGCTCGGGTTGGCGGACCTCTATGCCTTCTTCGAGCCCCAACAGCACGAGTTCGTCGGCCTCTGGGACTGGATGGGGTCGATCTTCGAACCCCGCACCGACCTGTTCGTGTGGAACAAGACACGCCTCGGGTGGCTCCGTCCCAATCAGACGCTCTGCGGCGCCCGCAGGGGCTCGACCTCGGCGGTGCTGGCGCCCAGCGCAGGCCCCCGGGGCACCAAGTCGGTGTTCGTCCGGACCGGGCGCTTCACCGGCGTGACCATCGAGCACCGGCGGCCCTCGGACCTGGACCCGGGCGTCTGCCGGTCCGGTGTGCTCGTGGCCACGCTCGACTCTCGTGTCGAGACCGGCCTCGGACCCATCCGGGTGGCCGGCGGCAGATCCGACGACCGGGGGTGCGGCACCGGGCCCCGGTCGGATGCGACGCTGCGCGTCGGCCAGTCCGTGCGGGTCGACGGAGCGACCGTGCGCGTGGTCGGTCGCCAGGGAGGCCGGCTCGAGGTCGTCATCGACGCCGGCTGACGCGGAGGCGGGGCCCAGCGCAGTCAGTCGACGGCGATCAGGCTCTCGCGGTAGTCGTCGGGGGCCTCGTAGCCCAGCAGGTTGCAGATGGTCGCGGCGACGTTGGTGAGGCCGGCGTCGTCGGGGGGATCGAGGCGGTAGGCGCCGTCGCCGGCGGGGTCGTGGATGACGAACGGCACCGGGTTCAGGGTGTGCGAGGTCTTCGGCGAACGTTGCCCGTCGACCTCGGTGAACATGATGTCGGCGTTGCCGTGATCGGCGGTGTAGAGCAGCACCCCGCCGAGTTCGTCGATGACCTCGACCAGGCGGGCCACGCACTCGTCGACGACCTCCATCGCCTCGATGGCGGCGGTGAGGTTGCCGGTGTGGCCGACCATGTCGCCATTGGCGAAGTTGAGGCGGCCGAAGCGATAGTCGCCCGATCGGAGCATCTCGATGGTGCGATCGGTGACCTCGCGTGCCTTCATCGCTGGTGCCTTGTCGAACTCGATGCGGTCCGACGGGATCTCGATGTAGGTCTCGAGGTCGGGGTCGATGGAGCCCGACCGGTTGCCGTTCCAGAAGTAGGTGACGTGGCCGTACTTCTGGGTCTCGCTGATGGCGAAGCTGGTGATGCCCTCGGCGCACAGGTAGGAGCTGACCGTGCGCTCGATGACCGGTGGCGCGACGAGATAGTGCTTCGGCACGTGCTCGTCGCCGTCGTACTGCAACATGCCGGCGAAGAACACATCGGGTCGGGGGTTGCGATCGAAGTGCTCGAACTCGTCGCGTTCGTAGGCCTTGGAGATCTCGATGGCGCGGTCGCCGCGGAAGTTGGTGAAGATCACCGCATCGCCGTCGTGCATCTGCCCGACGGGCTCGCCGGCCTCGTCGACGATCACGAACGGCGCCAGGTTCTGGTCGCCGGCATCGGTCTCGCCGTACATGGTCTCGACGGCCTCGCCGGCCGAGGCGAACGGGCGACCCTCGCCGTGGGTGTGGCACCGGTAGCCGCGCTCGACCATCTCCCAGTCGGCCTCGTAGCGGTCCATGGTGATCTTCATGCGGCCGCCACCCGACGCGATCCGGATGTCGTTGGCGTCGTTCTCGCCGTTGAGTTCGGCGATGACCTTCTCGGTCGACTCGATGTAGGTGAGCGCCGAGCGGGCGGGGACGTCGCGGCCGTCGAGCAGGATGTGCAGGGCGATGCTGGTGACGCCCTCGGCGACGGCGCGCCGCATCAGGGCATGGGTGTGCGCCAGATTGGAGTGCACGTTGCCGTCGGAGTGCAGACCGATGAGATGCAGCGTCGCCTCACGAGCCCGGGCGACTGCGGTGGTCCAGGCCTCGCTGGCGAACAGCGACTCGTCGGCGATTGCCTTGTTCACGAGCTTGGCGCCCTGCGCGAAGATCCGACCGGCACCGAGGGCGTTGTGGCCGACCTCGCTGTTGCCCATGTCGTCGTCGCTCGGGAGTCCGACCGCGACGCCGTGGGCGGCCAGCTGCGTCGACATCGGTGATGCCAACAGGGCGTCGAGGCAGGGGGTGTCGGCCTCGGTCACCGCGTTGGACGGACCGGGTGGGGCGATGCCGACGCCGTCTGCGATGACCAGCAGCAGTGGGCCGGGACGACCGGCGAAGCCGGTGAGGGGCGAAAGCGACAGGGTCATGATCGGCCTCGAGGTGGCGGGTCGGGGGCGCGAACGGAACGTCTCGTTCGCCCGCGTCAGTGTAGGAGGGAGCGCGGCTTGTCTCCGGGCGGCCCGACAGCAACGGCGTGGCGGCAGGGTCGACCGCCGGTCACGTCGCGGATCGGCCGTGTTTCCAGTACCCGCGTGCGGTGACGTTCGCCCGCGTTCGGTCGCGTTCGTCGAAGAGGTGGGTGCGGATCCGCTGCACCGCCGCGGCCTCGCCCGCCACCCACACCGAGTCCGGGAGCTCGGCGACGGCTTCGACGACGGCGGTCATGGCGGTGCCCGGTGCTGCGTCGGGGGTGCACGCATGCCAGGTCACGGTGGCATTTGGATGCGCGGGGAGCTCGAGCACCGCATCGGGCGAGGCGATCTCGATGTGCACGTCGACGGGGTGGTCGGGGTCGATCGCCTCGAGCAGCTGGCCGATGGCCGGGATGGCGCTCTCGTCGCCCACGAGAAGATGAGAGCGGGCGTCGTCGTCGATGGTCTCGCTGCGACCCGGGCCCGAGATGGCGGCGTCGTCGCCGACCTCGGCAGCTCGCGCCCAGTCGGTGGCGGCGCCGTGATCGTGCAGCACGACGTCGAGGGTGAGCTCGCGGCGGGCGTCGTCGTGATAGCGGGGCGTGAACGTCCTGATCGGGGCCCGGGTGCCGTCGGGCAGCTCGAACTGGTTGCCGTTCCACGTGGGCATGACGAGCGTGCGTTCGCCACGTGGAGGGATCAGGAGCCGGACGCTCGATGCCGGTGATTCGATGGCGAACCCGTCGAGCTCGTCGCCGCCCAGGACGATGCGGAGCATGTGGGGGCTGAGCTGCTGCTTCGATCGCACCTGCAACCGCCGGAAGCGCGGTGGTTCACGGCGGAGCCGGCGGTCTGCATCTCCAGTGGTCATCGACCCACTGTGGCACGTCGGTCCCGTCCACACTTCCCAGGCGGGCTCGGGTGCCAGCGCGGTCGCCCCGCCGCATCGCTCCCGCTGCGGTCACTACGGTGGTGACGGCCGTCATCGGTCGGCCATCGATACAGGGGGAACGATGATCGATCTGGACCTGACCGGCCGCCGGGCCGTCGTGACGGGCGCGAGCCTGGGTATCGGGGCGGCCGCTGTACGGCTGCTCGCCGACCACGGCGCGAGCGTGGCGTTCTGCGCCCGAGGCACCGAATCCGTCGACGAGCTCGCCGCGTACGCGCCGCCGTCTGGGGACGGCACCGTGCACGGCTTCGTCGCCGACATGGCCGATGCCGCATCGACAGCCGGATTCTGCGAGGCCGTCGACGAGGCGCTCGGCGGCGCGGACATCGTGGTCAACAACGTGGGAGCGTCGCCGTCACGCAACTTCTTGTACATGACCGACGACGACTGGGCCTCGTTGCATCAGCTCAACCTGATGTCCGCGGTGCGCTGCACGCGCCATTGGCTGCCCGACATGCGGGCGCAGGGGTGGGGGCGGGTCGTGATGATCTCGAGCGGCGCGGCCTTCTATCCCGGTGCGACGCTCATCGACTACGCCGCGACCAAGGCGGCGATGGTGGCCACGGGCAAGGCCCTGGCCGGTAAGTACGGTCGCGACGGCGTGCTGGTCAACTCGGTGCTGCCGGGCCTGATCCACACGCCCATGTGGGAGCGGGCCGCCGACGAGGTTGCGGCTGCGGCCGACACCACCCGCGAGGCCGTCCTCGAACGCAACGGCAAGGGTGTGCCGGTGGGGCGCTACGGCACCGCCGAGGAGGTCGCGGCGATGATCGTGTTCCTGTGCAGCGACGCGGCGTCGTACGTCAACGGCGCGTCGATCCCCGTCGACGGCGGCTCGGGCGGCCACATCTGACGGTGGGCTCGGGCTGCGGGCCCGGGCCGACCGATCCCAGCGTTCAGCGGCGGCGGGCGAAGGCCAGCGCGCCTGCGCCCGACGCCGGGGTCAGCGCCACCACCCCGCTGGCCAACATGACGAACATGATCACCACGCTCGCCGATGATGCGGTACCGGCGCCGCCGGCGTTCTGATCGAACACCGTCGCGGTGATCTGAATGACGGGTTCGTCGTCGCAGCGCACCTCGATGTCGTGGTCGCCGGGGTCGAGTCCGCTGGTGTCGATCGGTCCCGTGGTCGCTTCGCCGCCGTTGACCGACACGGTCACCGTCCCGTCGCAGTCGATGTCGATGGGGATCGGGGCGCCCCGCTCGAGGACGATGAGATCGGTGTCCTCGGTGAGCGGTTCGGTCGGCTCGGGCGGCTCCGTCTCGAGCGCTCGCTCGGTCGTCTCGCCGAGCACTTCGGGTGTGGGTGTGGGTGTGGGTGTCGAGGGTTCCGGGCTCGGTGACGGGGTGGGGTCGGTTGCCGGCGGTGCGACCTCGGTGCTCGGCGTCGGCGTCGGGTCCGGATCTGCAGGTGCGGGAGTGGGCGTGGCCGTGGGAGTCGGCTCGGTGGGATCGGGGGTGGCGGTCGGCTGCGGTGTGGGGTCGGTTGGAGTGGTTGTGGGCTGCGGCGCCGCCGTCGGATCAGGTGTAGGCGTGGGCTCGGGGAGTGTCGGAGGATCGCCGGGGTCTGCGGGATCGCCGGGATCAACCGGGTCGCCGGGGTCTGCGGGATCGCCGGGATCAACCGGGTCGCCGGGGTCGCCGGGGTCTGCGGGGTCTGCGGGATCGCCGGGATCACCCGGGTCGCCCGGGTCGGCGGGGTCGCCTGGGTCGCCCGGGTCGCCCGGGTCTGCGGGATCGCCGGGATCACCCGGGTCGCCCGGGTCGCCCGGCGGAGGCGGCGGCGGCGGTGGCGGTGGCGGTGGCGGCGGTGGTGGCGGCGGCGGTGGCGGCGGTGGTGCAACGGTGGGCCCGGTGTTCGACACCGTGCACACGACGGCGTCGCCGGCGGCGACGGTGACCGTGATCGAACCGGTCGGGCTCGTGGTGCCGTCGTCGCAGCTCACCGTGGCGATCCAGCCGGCAGGAGTGTCCTCGACGACGGTGTAGGTGCCCGGGGCGAGGCCGGTGGCCACCTCGGTCCCGCCGTCGAAGAGCGAGAAGTCCCCCAGGTCGCCCACGAAATCGAACGACCCGATGATCGGCCCGGCCGCCACCGTCTTTGCGATCGTCAGGGTCGCGCCTTCGGTGTTGACGAAGGTGCACGTGAGGTCCTCGCCGGGGCCCACCGTGACGGTGATGCTCGCAGCGCCCGTGGCGCCGTTGCTGCACGACGACGAGGTCGCCGCCGCCCCGCCGGCATCGGTCTCGGTGAACACGTAGGTGCCCGGGGCCAGCCCTGTGACCACCGTGGAGGCGGCGGTGGTGAGCGACTCGGTACCCAGGCCCGGGAAGCCCGAGATCTCGAACGGCCCGACGACCGATCCCTCGACCGTCTTGTCGATGGTGACCGAGGCCGACGCGACGTTCGCGACCGTGCACACCAGTGTCGCCCCGGCTGCGACCGTCACCGAGACGGTCACCCCGTCGGCGGTAGTGCCATCGGAACAGGTGATCGACGTCTCACGGCCGCCGTTGTCGGTCTCGGTGAGGACGTAGTCGCCCGGGGCCAGCGCCGGAAAGGAGGCCACGTTGCCGGTGCCGCCGTCGTCGACGAGGTCGAAGGCCACGACGGGGCCGCCGCCGACCGGCTCCAGCGCGAAACCGTAGACGTCGGGCCCCTGCGGGGCCGCGGCCTTGATGACCGTGAGGCCGCCCGCATCGGCGGTGTTGGTGACCTCGCAGGTCACGGTGGCGCCCGCCGCCGGGGTCACGAGGACCGATCCGGTTCCGGTGCTGCCGTCGTCGCAGGAGATCGTCGAGATCCAACCGGCGGGCACCGTCTCGGTGATCGCGAGGGGGGCGCCGGCCGGGACGGTGAGGGTCTCGCTGTCACCGTCGGCGAGCGAGAATGTCGCGGGCGTCGCGCCGGGGGCCGAGAATGCGAAGAGGTCCGGGGCCGCCGGGAGCGTCGTCTTGGTGACCACCACGGTGGCGGCTTCGCGGGTGTTGGTGAAGGTACAGGTGATGGCGGTCCCGGGGTCGGCGGTGAAGGAGACGGTGTCGCCGACGGCGGTGGCGCCGTTGGTGCAGCCGGCGTCGGCGAGCACCCAGCCCGCCGGCACGACCTCGGTGATGGTCACGGTGTCGCCGCCGGGCACCGCGAAGGTGGTGCGGTCGTCGTCCGAACCGGAGCCGTCGTCGACGAGCGGTGATCCGGGCAGTGCCGCACCACCCGCGCCGGCGGTGAACGCGAAGCTCTGGAGGCTCGCAGGATCGGCATCGATGACCACGGTGATGGTGGCGTCCTCGACGTTGGTGAAGGTGCAGGTGACGTCGCCGGCGCCGGCCGGGATCGTGACGCTCGGACCGGCAGAGGTGGTGCCGTCGTCGCAGGTGATGCCGGTGAGGCGCCAGCCGGGCTCGGTGGCCTCGGTGATGGTGAACCCGGCGCCGGCGATGCCGGTGACGGTCACCCGGTCGGGCGTCGGGGTGGCCGGGTCGGTGTCGAGTGCGACGGTGGTGCCCGGCACCCCGTCGGGGGTGACGGTGAAACCGAACTCGGGCGTGCTGACACCGTCGGCGACCTTCACGACCGTGACGCTCGGGACGTCGAAGGTGTTGGTGAAGACACAGGTCCAGGCCGCTCCGCCGGCAGGGGTGAGCGTCGCGGTGGCGGCACCGGTGACGGTGCCGACACCGCCGTCGTCGCACGCCACGGTGGCGGTGGCACCGAGGGCGTCGAGTTCGGTGACCGTGGTGGCCACCCCGGCGGGCACCACCGCGGTTGCGGATGCGCCGTCGGCGAGCGAGAACACCCCGGTGCCTCCGAGAGCGCCCGCGACCTCGAAGTCCCAGGAGAGGCCGCCGCCGATGCCGACGACGTCTTTGGTCACCGTGACCGACGAGGCGGTGTTGGTGACCGTGCAGTCGAGGTCGCCGGTGACCGTCGCAATGGTGAGGCTGGCGCCGGCGGCAGCGATGCCGCCGTCGCAGTCGATGGCGACGACGAACCCGTCGGCGCCGGCCGTCTCGGCGATGGTGAGCGACGAGGCGTCCTCGACGATCACCGAGGTGGTGTCGCCGTCGGCGAGGTCGACGGGTCCTGCGCCGGCCACGATGGCCGAACCCGAGGTGGTGACGGTGAAGGGGCCGATGCCGGCGGGCACCGGCACGCCGCCGATGTCGACGGCCTTGGTGACGGTGACCGTGTGGGTGACGGCCGTGGCCTCGGTGTTGGTGATCACGCAGGTGACGACGGTGTTGGCATCGATGGTGACATCGAACGATGCCGAGGTCGCGGCAACGGCAATGGCGGTGGTGGGCACCGCAGCGCCGGTGGTGTCGGTGCAGGCGACAGCGGTGGGCACGTAGTCGCCCACCAGTGCCTCGGTGATCCGGTAGGTGCCGGCATCAGTGGCGGTGGCCACGACGGTGCCGTCGGGATCGGGTCCGACCGGATCGGTGATGGAACCGCCACCGACGGCGACGAACACACCTGGCGCGGTCTCGCGCTCGATCGACACGCCGAACGCCGTCGGGCCCTCGGGGGTGGCGTCCTTCGCTACGACCAGGCGACCATCGAGGCTGTTCGTCACGATGCACGAGGTGTTCACGCCGGTGGCCAGGTCGAAGGTGCGGGTGGTGCCAGGGACCGCCGGGCCACCGTCGCAGGAGATCGTGGTGCTCACCCCGGCGATGGCCGTCTCGGTGAGGGTGACCGGCGTGTCCGCTGCGATGGTGAACGACTCGGTGTCGCCGTCGTCGAGGGAGAAGTCAGGGCCGGCGATTCCGCCGGTCACCGCGCCGAAGGGCGACACCTCGAAGTCGAACGGACCGGCGATGTCGCCGACGACAGCCTTGGTGATGGTGACGGTCGGATCGCCGGGCGTGAGCGCCCGGTTGGCCACCGTGCAGACGGCGGCTCCACCGGAGAGGGTGATGTCGAAGGTCGACGTGTCGAACGTGATGCCGTCGCGGTCGACGGTGCCGTAGGTGATGGTCGAGGTGAGCGTGGCGCCGCCGGTGCAGACGACACCGGTGACGACGAGCCCCGATCGGCTCAGCTCGGTGACGGTGTAGGTACCCGCGCCGAGGCCCGACTCGGCGAAGAACGATCCGCTGCCGTCACGGTCGAAACAGAACGGGTCGGCGCCGATGCCGAGTTCACCGCCCTCGCCCGTCTGTACGGCGCAGAAGTCGTAGCCGCCCCGTCGGATGCCCCACTCGTAGCGCTCGCCGAGGGCCGGGCTCTCGTCCTTGACGAGCTCGAGGCTCGCGCTGCCGCTGAGGCCGGCGGTGGAGCTGTTGAGGACGGTGCACGTCGGTGAAGATGCGTTGACGAGCACCCGCTCGACGAGGAGTCCCTCGGTGGCGCCGCCGCAGTCCCACACGACGACGGTGCCGGCCGGCGGGCCGACCTGGCGGATGCTGATGGTCTGTTGGGTGGGAGCGAGGATGGTGTCGCTCTGCCCGTTCGAGAGGGTGACGGTGTCGATCAGGTCGCCGGCAGCGTCACGAACCTCGATCACTGCCGGGGGCTGCGCAGCAGGGTCGACGGCGTTGACGAGACCCGTGATGGTCAACGGCACGAGGGTGGCGGACTGGCGGGCCCACCGGAAGGTGCAGGTGATCTGTTCGTCGGTGAGCTCGGGGAACGCGACCTGGGCGGCGTCGAGGTCGACGGTGGGCGAGTAGGGAACAGGGCCGCCGGCGCCGGCGACGGTGCAGTCGACTGCTTCGAGGTCGAACTCCGCGGGCCTCCCGCTCGAGACACCGATCGAGAACGCCCGTCCGGGGAACAGTGGGAACAGGGCCGACTCGCCGTCACTCAGGGTGGAGGTCCGCTGACCGGCGAAGAACGCAGAGCTCGGGTCGCCGCGGTAGGTGAAGGGATCCGTGGAGGCCGGGTCGACCTCGTGGACCACGGTGACAGTGGGCCGCACCGTGTTGACGAATGTGCAGGTGACCTGTCGTCCGGCCGCCAGTACAAGGGTGATCCGTGGGACGACGTTGTTCCTCGACACTGCGACGAACGCACCGGGGTTGTTGTCGTCGACGCAGGTGATCTGCGGGAAGAGGAACCGATTGCGATCGTAGAGTTCGGTCAACTCGATCGTGCCGTCGAAGGGCAGGTCGATCACCTGGCTCTGACCGCCTGCCAGGGTGAACGAACCGGAGACGAGTCCCGAGTACTCGAACGGGAACACCTCGCCGGTGCCGCTCGCGTCGGTCTTGGCCACCGTGAGGCGGGTCTGTTGGGCGATGGTGTTGGTCACCGTGCAGGCGATGGCCGTCTCGCCCGCCGGGGCGGTGAACTGGAAGCGCTGGGACGAACCGGATGCGAGGCTCGTTCCGGCGATGGGGCCGGTCACCGTTCCCTGGCAGGACCAGCTCGTCGTGTAGCCGGCGACGGAGATCTCGTCGAGGCAGAGGTTCTGCCCCGTGGCGGGCACCGCGTAGCCCGCCGAGGTCTGGCCCGGCGCGAGGACGAAGCTCGTGAAGGTCGCTCCCGAGCACCCGAAGAAGCCGGGCCCGCGCAGGTTGACCGTGAAGGTCCGCCCGATGCCGGGGTCGGCGACCTTGGTGACGGTGATGATGGTCTCGGTGGGAGCCGGGGGTGCGGTGATGGTGACCGCCACCTCGCCCGTGTCGGTGCCGCCGCCGGCATCGGTGATCGTGTAGGTGACGGTGTCGCTGGTGCCGCCGGTGCCCGGGGGGGCGACATAGGAGCAGGCAGCCAGCCCAGCCGCCGGGGGCGCGCACGTGACCGTGTGACCCGCGGCCGAGGAGATGGCGGTGACGACGAGCTCGGAGGTCGGGCCGTCGTCGAGGTCGTTGGCGGTCGGCGTGAACGTCGCCGTCGATCCCGCCTGGACGGTCAGGGTGTCGTCCACAGCGGTGGGCGCCGGGTCGGGCGGCGGTGCCGAGGACGTGAAGGTCACCGTGGCCGATGAGGTGGCACCGCCGATGCCGAGGATCGTGTACGCCCAGGTGTCGGTGTCTCCGGGTGCCGGCCCGGGGTCGACCGAACAGGTGACCGACGAGGGTGGACCGGCGGTGACGGTGCCGCAGCTCACCGTGGCACCCGCTGCGGTCGAGAACCCCTGAGTGGGTGCGAACGTGAAGGGCCCGTCGGGGTCGTCGTCGTTGGCGAAGGGATCGAAGGCAGGCGTCGTGAAAACGTCGACGCTGTCGTCGGCCGCCGTGGGTGCGGCGGCCGCGGGCGAGGCGAGCGTGATGGGCAGCACGACTGCGACCATGGCTGTCGCAGCCAGTGATGCGACGAACTGACGTGGAGAGATACTCATCGAGGGGTGTCCCGCCGGTGTCGTCCGATGTCTCCGGGGGTGCGCCACGTTGACGCTAGGACACACTGCCGGAAGCGGTCCACAGGCAGATCCTCCCGCCGTCGGGTCCCCACACGAGGGCGAGGCCCTCGTTCGATCTCGGGCGTGTGCACGCAGCTCATCGGCGTTTCCCGACGACGCGTAGCGCCGCTGGTTACACCCTGTCGAGAACTGCTCCGGAACACTCGCCACCGGTTGCCGCCGACGCTAGGGTCGCCGCGCATGGCCCGGTCCGTCGAAGTCGTCGCTGCCGCTCTCCCCGAGTACGAGGTGCTGCGCGAGCTCGGTCGCGGCGCCATGGGCGTCGTCTACCTCGGACGTCACAAGCACCTCGACCGCGATGTCGCCATCAAGGAGTTGCCGGCTGCCTTCGGCGCCGATCCCGCCATGCGGCACCGCTTCGGTGTCGAGGCCCGGGTACTGGCCTCGATGAATCATCCGCACGTGGTTCCCGTCTTCGACTACGTCGAATCGGGTGGGGTCTGCCTGCTCGTGATGGAAGCGTTGCCCGGTGGCACCGTGTGGGACCGTTTCTTGTCCGACGGCCTCACGATGCCCCGGGCCTGCGCTGTCATCCTGGCCACCTGTTCGGCGCTCGAGCACGCCCACGGCCAGGGTGTGCTACATCGAGACATCAAGCCCGAGAACCTCATGTTCGGTGCCGCCGATGCAGTGAAGGTCACCGATTTCGGTATCGCGAAGGTGCTGAACGGGTCGCGCACCATGGCAACCGCCGACGGCAGTGTGCTGGGCACGCCGGCATACATGGCACCCGAGCAGGCCGAGGGTGCAGAGCTCACGCCCCAGGTCGACGTCTACGCCGCAGGCACCATGCTGTACGAGATGTTGAGCGGCCGTCTGCCCTTCGACGAATCCCAGATGACGGCGATGCTGGTGGCCCGGGTCAACGGCGACCCCCCGGATCTACGCACGGTGGCCCCCGACGTGCCCGCCGAGCTCGCCGCAGTGGTGATGCAGGCCATCGCCCGGCGACCGTCCGACCGGTACGCCACTGCAGAGGAGTTCGGCTGCGCACTGGGGATGGCGGCGGCCACGGTGTGGGGAGCCGAGTGGCTGACCACCGCAGGTGTGCCGGTCCAGGGGTCCGAATCGATCTCGCGGGCGGCACGCACGACGCTCACGCCGGTCGTCGAGGGTGCAGCCACGACCGGACGCGCCACCGCCGGCCCGGCCGCCGACCTGGATGCGAGGACCCGCTCCGACGGCACGCTCGCGGGCGGCACCGAGGTCGTCGGGCGCGACGCGGTACCGGCCCAGCCCTCGGGTACCGAGGTCGTCGGTCGCATCGACCCGCAAGCTCTACCTGAACCAGAGGTCGAGGTAACTGCCGAGAACCCACCGCACGTGCGTGCCTCGCCGCCGCAGCCTGCGCCCGCCACCGTGGTGCGTCCCACCCGCCGGGCGCACGAGGTCGGCTTCGACGAGTCCGACCTCGACGCCGAGTTCGTCGACATCGCCGACGCCATCCATCCCCCGGGCCCGCCGCTCGCCGCAGCCCTGGGCGCGCTGGCCCTGGCGCTCATCGGCATCGTGATCGCCGTGATCGGCGTCGGGTCACCACCACTCGACCAGCTGCTGCCTGCAGGCACCACCATCGCCGGCGCCGATGTCGCCACCAGCGATCAGATCGACATCGACCTCGACGACGCGATCGCCGTCTCCGGCCTGCCGCCGGGCACCGCAGCCGTCGAGCTTTCGTTCGATGTCGTCGGTGTTCCCCTCGGCGCGACCGAGACGGCCGACGTCGTCGCCGGCTCCGCGGAGATCGACACCGGCATCGCCCCCCGACTCGTCACCGGTGGTGTCGTGGGGACCCTGGCGCTGCTCGGCGCCGACGGCACGGTCAGCGCAGAGCACCAGATCTCGGTCTCCGCCACCAACCCGTGGTTCACCAGCGCATTCGGCGTCGGGGCGGTGCTGCTGGTGCTCTTCTCGCTGGCTGCGGTCGAGTCCAACCTCCGCCCCATGCGACGCGGCCGACGGCGGGTCGGTTCGCTCGTCGGGCTCGCCCTGTCCGGAGCCGTGGTGGGCGCCGCCATCGCATTGCTCGCAACGGCCGTGCTGGCCACCGAACGCACCGTTGCCGGCGTGGCCGTGCCGGCGCTGTTCTGTGCCGGCGCCGCCGTCGTCGCCGGGCTCGCCGCTGCGCGCAGCGGTCGCAGGCGCAGGATCAAGCGGCGGCTCGAGGCCCGGCGCATCGATGCCGGCCGGCGCCGCATGTAACCGGTTTGCGTCGACGTCGTCTCGACCTGGACAATCCCGGAATCGACATCAGGGACCGCACGTGAGAAACCCAGTGAGAGCAGGCCTCGTCGTCGTCGCCCTCGTGTTCGCGCTCGCGGCCTGTGGCGAGGACGAGGCCTCGGTGCAGCTCGAGGTCGAGGCAACCATCGACGGTGTCTCCATCGACGATGCGACCTCCACCGATCCCCTCGCACTCGACCCGCGTGTCGAGAGCGAGCTCGAGTTGACCGTCACCAACCCCGGCGACGCGCTGGTGACCGTCGGCCATGCCCGCCTCGAGGGCGAGATGCTCGGTCTGACCTTCCTCACCTACGACACCCGGCTGCTGCTCGAGCTCGGACCGGGCGAGACGCGCACCCTGGCCGTGCCGCTCGACTTCTTCGACCTCGAGGAGCAGGCGCACGGCTACCTGCGCACCTGGCTGCGGCTCTACGACGACTCGGACCGCACCCGCGTCGCCAACGAGGAATTCGTCCTCGACATCCGCGGCAACGGCATCTCGACCATGACCGTGTTCGCGCTGCTGTTGCTGCTGGTCACCGCAGCCAGCGGGGGCCACAACCTGTGGTCGCTGCGCCGCAACCAACTCCCACCCAACCGATTCGCCCGCGGCGCCCGGTTCGCCGTCACGGGCCTCGGCATCGGCCTGCTCTTGTCGGTGGCGTTCTCGGTCCTGCGGATCTTCCCGCTTCCGACGAGCGGCTGGATCCCCCTGACGCTGCTGCCGACCATCATCGGATTCGCGCTCGGCTACCTAAGCCCCGGTGCCGCCGATCCCGATGCCGAGGACGACGACGACGACGCCTTCGCCCTCGACGAGGACCTCACCGCCTGATCATTCGGGGTCGGTCGACCGTTCGTTCGCCACCGCGACCGCGCGTGTTCTCGCCGTCGGGTGTCCGGTCAGCGCTGCGGTGAAGACCTCCCGGCCCAGGCGGTACACCAGGGTCGGCTCGACGGCGGTGACATCGGCGGTCCTCGGAACCTCGAACACCAGGGCGATCTCGCCGACGTACTCGCCGGGCCCGCGCCGCGCCAGCACCTCGCCGTCGCGGGTGACCTCCAGGCCGCCGTCGGCGATCAGGTAGAACCGGTCGCCGCGCTCCCCCTGCCGGATCAGCGCCTCGCCCGGTTGCACCCGCACCGGCCGCAGATTGAGGGCGAGTTGGGAGATGACAGGGGGCCCCAGCGGCGCCAGGAAGTCGCAGTTGCGCACGAGGTCGATCAGGGCAGGATCGACGGCCACTGCCCTGCGGTCGGCGTCACCCAGGAGGCGCCACGCCGCCAACGCCGCGAGTGGCATCAGGGCGCCGGTACCGGCGATGGCCCACGCGAGCCCCAGCCACTCGGCGACGAGGCCGACGGCGAGTGCTCCGATCGCGGTGCCGATCGTCGTCGCGCCCTCCAGCACGCCGAGGACCCGGGCCAACACGTCGTCGGCGGTCGAGCGTTGGATCAGCGTCCTGCCGGCGACGTTGAGCATGCTCCAGCCGCCACCGGCCACGAGCAGGCACACCGAGGCGAGGACCGCCGACGACACGTCGATCAGCCCGAGGATCGGGAGGCCGCCCGCCAGCGCCGCGAGCACCATCGACGCACGGAGGTGTCGTCTGCCGACGAGGGTCATCGACGCCGTGGCCCCGACGAGGCCGCCGATACCCGCGACAGCGGCCAGCGTGCCGGCCATGCCCTCGCCGGCGTCGAGTAGGTCGAAGGCCACGACCACGAACAGCACGTCGACAGCGCCGGCAACGGCGAATCCCGTCATCACGAGCGTCAGCGCCGCGGCGGTGGGCGGATCGTTGCGCAACGTGGCGAAGCCGGCCCGCATCTCGGCGTGGACCTGCCCTGTCCCGACCGTTCCGGTCGGCCGGACCCGGTTGGGATCGAACGGCGTCGACAAGATCAGGCCGGCGCCGATCGCCGACGCGACGCCGAACGCCACGAAGACCACCGACGGCGAGGTCCAGGCCAGCAGCAGGCCGGCTCCGGCCGGGCCGGCGAAGACGGCCGTGGCGTCGACCACCTCGACGGCGACGTTGGCGGCCGTCATCGCCTCGGGTGTGTCGGTCACGCCCGGCAGGATCGACCCCATCGCCGGCCGGGCGATGGTCATGGCCGAGGCGGCGGCCGCCCCGGCGAGGTACACCACCCATGCCGGGGCTCCGGTGGCCATGGCCACGCCGGTCAGCACGGCGAACAGGCCGACGAGCGCCAGCCCGCACGCCAGCACGTGGTCGCGGCGGAAGCGGTCACCGGCATATGCGGCCAGGGGCGCGACGAGCGCAGCAGGCACGAGTTGCACGAATCCGGCGATACCGGCCTCGGTGATGCCGCCACGCTGGAACGCCCACACCGTGATGGCCAACCAGGTGGCGTACTCGGTCAGCGAGAACAGACCGAACGCGCCGATGAGGGAACGCAGGCGCCGCTCGGCGATCACCGCTCGAAGAACCGTCCGCCTCGTCATCGGCTCCGAACGCTAGCGGTCCGGTCGGGCGGAGTCCTCGATCGGCCTGCCCTCGCAACGGCGCGGGTAGCGTCGCCGCCATGGCAGAACCGTTCCGGGTGCGCGGCACCATCATGCAGACGCCCGAGCCGGATCGGCTGGAGGTCATGGCCGACGTCGTGGTCTCCGTCGACGGCGACGGGACCATCGTGGCCATCGACGAGCACGACCGGACGTCGCCGGACGCCGACGTCGAGCTCCCGGCGGGATCGGTGCTGTTGCCGGGACTCATCGACACCCACGTGCACGCTCCCCAGTGGCCTCAGCTCGGGACCGGACTGGACCTCCCGCTCGAGGAATGGCTCCTCGAGTACACGTTCCCGCTCGAAGCCCGGTTCGCCGACCCGGACTGGGCCGCGATGGTGTGGCCGGACCTCGTGCATGGGCTGCTGGCGCACGGGACGACGACGGCGGTGTACCACGCCGTGGTCGACGTCGATGCGACGACGATGCTGGCCGGGTTCTGTGCCGACATCGGGCAGCGGGCCCTGGTCGGACGCGTCGCCATGGATCACCCCGACACGACGCCCGAGTGGTACCGCGATCCCGACGCCGCGGCGGGGATCTCCGCGAGCCGAACATCGATCGACGAGATCCGCGCCCTCGGGTCGGATCTCGTCGGCCCGATCATCACGCCCCGCTTCATCCCTGCCTGCACCGACGAACTGCTCGCCGGCCTGGGGGTCCTGGCCGCCGAGACCGGCGTCGCCGTCCAGACGCACTGCTCGGAGAGCGATTGGCAGCACGAGCACGTCCTCGATCGAACCGGGCGTCGCGACACGGTCGCTCTGGACGAGTTCGGGCTGTTGGGCGACCACACCGTGCTGGCGCACTGTGGCCTGGTGGACGACGAGGACCTCGTGCGGATACGTGGCCGCGGGGCCGGCATCGCGCACTGCCCGGTTTCGAACGCCTATTTCGGCAATGCCGTCTTCGGTGCCCGCCGGGCGCTGGACGCCGGTGTGCGTGTGGGCCTCGGATCCGATGTCGCCGGCGGCGCCGTCGCCGGGCTCCTCGCCCAGTGCCATGCTGCGGTGACGTCCTCGCGCATGCTCGAGGACGGCGTCGATCCGACGGTCGCACGCGCCAACCGCGGGGTACCCGGATCCCGGATCGGCACGGTGACCGCGTTCTGGATGGCGACGCGTGGCGGTGCCGAACTCCTGGGGCACCCCACCGGGCTGCTCGAGGTCGGCCGGGCATTCGATGCCTTCGCCGTCGACGTGGCCGCGGCCTCGGGCCGTCCGACCTCGCCGTTGCGCGTGTGGCCGGACCTCGACGACGACGCCACGATCTTCGAGAAGGTGGTCCGCCTCGCCACCGCTGCCGACATCTCCGACGTGTGGGTGGCCGGCCGTCGGGTCGCCGGCACCGGCCGGTCCTGAGGCGGCGGACGCACCCGACGGCACCCGCCAAGGCGGCCGCTCACACGAGGACGACGGCCAACACCAGTCCCCGTGCCGTCCAGGCGACCGTCCGGATCCAGTTGGTCGTGATGAGGCGGCGGCACACGTCGTCGTCGTGGCCTTCCGCGAGTGCGGCGTGCAGCGGCACCTGGATCAGTGCGGTAGAGGTGAGCGCCACCCCCAACAGCGCCGCGGCGATCCACGCCGCGGCGACGCTCATCGCCTCGGGGCGCTCCACCAGCAGGATCAACGCGGTCACGCCCTCGACCGCCATCAGCGGGCCGACGATCCAGGTGATCCGACGGGCGTGGTCGCGTGCCGCGACCTGCGGCTCCAGCGCCGAGGCCCGGGCGAGCGTCGGGTACTGCAGCAGCTGCACCATCCAGATCACCCCGACCATTCCCCAGGTCGCCGCCGCCGACGCCACCAACACCGCATCCATCGCCGACGGTCCCGTGTCTCAGGCGCCGAACGCCTGCGAGGGCAGGTCGTCGGCGCCGGCCTCGATGGCATCGACGATGACCCGGGCGACGTGCGCTGGATCGAGCCCCGTGGGCATCTTCGGTGCGGTGCCCTCGATGGGGCGATCGGCCAGCCCCGTCTCGGTGTGCGGGGGACGGGCGTCGAGGACCTTGACCTTCTGGCGCCTGGCCTCGCGTGCGAGGGCCTCGTCGAAGGACCGGACCGCCGCTTTCGACGCGCCGTAGGCGGCCATGCCGGGGAGGTTGGCCTCGGCGATGACCCCGGAGATGTTCACCAGCGTCGCGCCCTTGTTCGCCTGTGCGAGCGCGGCCTTGGCCAACATGATCGGCACGAACGTGTTGGTGAGGAACAGTTCTTCCATGGTGTCGACGCTGAGCTCGCCGACCGGCCCGAACGCCACGACACCGACGGCGTTCACGACCACGTCCAGTGGGCCGGAGTGGCGCACCGCCTCGGCGACGGCATCGGCACAGTTGTCCGGGCTGCGTAGATCCAGCGCGACGCGGTGGCCGGCGAGGGCCAGGGCGTTCAGCCGCTCCGGCCGGCGGGACACCAGGGTCAGGACGGCGCCACGTGCGGCGAGCTCTGATGCGATGGCGCTGCCGAGGCCCCCGGTGGCGCCTGCGACGAGCGCGGACGCGCCCGCGAGGGGAGAGGCGGTCGATGGCGTGGCGTCGGTCATGAGGGGTTCCTTCGGTTCGGGTTCGTCTGGTCGGCCGGCGTGGGTGCGAGGAGCACGAGCCGACCGGTGTCGGCGTCGAGGCGGACGGGATCGCCGGTCGCGATGGTGTTGCCCAGATCGCCGAGATTCGTTACCGACACGACACCGAGCTCCCGCAGGATGATCGACCCGTGCGACAGGTCGCCGCCGATCTCGACGGCGACGCCGGCTACCTGGGTGAACGTGCCGATCCAACCGGCATCGACGCTGCGTGCCACCAGCACGGTCGTCGCCGGATCGAAACCCTCGGGCAGGCGGCCGGGCGGTTCGGAGGCCCGCAGCGCCCGTCCTTCGACCCTGCCGCGTACCAGCGGCATCCCGGCGAACGAACGGGCCGTCGACCCGCCATCGGTGCGACCGGACAGGTCGTCGAAGCGGTGCACCGTGTCGGGCAGGCGGATCTCGCCGAGTCGGGCCCGCTCGCGGCGACGGGCCTCGATGTCGGCTGCGGTGAAGTCGGCTCCTGCGTCGAGCGACACGGCCTCGTCGATGGTGAGCAGCCACAGGTCGTCTGCTGCGGGAAGGCGACCCTCGGCGGCGGCTGCCGCAGCGAGGGCGACGAGGTGCGTGCGGATGGCAGCGAACGCGCGCATCCCGGCGCTGCGGACCTGCTCGCGAGCTGCCATCGGCGCCCGGACCAGTGCCCACAGCGGCACGGTGGCGCCGGCACGGAGCGAGCGACGACCTGGCGGGCTCGTGTGGTGCCGCCCGTGCCGCAGGACCTCGACGATCGGGGTGGGGTCGTCGGCGAAGCGGGGCCGGGCGATGTCGCTCTCGAAGACCCCCCGATGGCCGTGCGCCTCGAGCCACCCGTGCCATCGGCGGACGAGTTCGCCTCGGGCGTCGGTGCGGCCCGAGCCGTCGGTGTTGCCGGACGTGTCGGCGTCGGTGGTCGGCGTCGAAGCCGGACTGAGCGTGTCGCCCAGGTCTTCGCGCAGCTCGGGACGATCGTCGAGCGCCGCGGCGAGGGGCTCGAGATCGTCGAGCATCCGCGTGGCCGCGGTCCGGTGCCGCGCCAGGTGCTCGTCGAGGGTCCCCGTGGCCCGCAACAGCGCCACCGGTGGGGCGAGCGACGACGCCAGTGCCCCCATCTCGTTGACCAGCGCGAGGTAGCTCCTGCGGAGGACGGCGATGGTGTCCTCGAAGGAGGCATCGGGCGAGATGGCGGTGCGGGCGAGTTCGTCGGCCACCCGGTTGGCCCGCGTCACCGCCGACGACTGTGCGAGGCCGATGCGGGCCAGGGTGGGGGCCGCCGCGAGCATGCGCCGGGGCCGGAGCCCGACGTCGACGTCGGGGGTGCCGCCGTAGGAGTCGGTCACCAGCCGGGTGGGCAGACCGAGCGCCCGCATCAGGTCGGTGAGCATCGACAGGTTCAGGTACGGGCGGCCCGCGAAGGTCTCGACGAAGGGCCGGTGCACAGGGAGGTCGGCATCGAGCGAGGCATAGAAGTCGAGCAGGTCGTGGGCCGCCGACTCGATCAACGACGTCATGAAGGTCGACGGCAGCTCCGGCAGGATCTCCTTGTGGTTGGCGATCGTGAATGCCTCGTTGCGCGCCGGTGCGGCCGTGACCGGCCGGACCTGCACCAACCAGCAGCAGCGCCCGTCGTCGGCCCATTCGACGTCCCAACCGCCGGGCCCGAACTCGTGGCGCACCGCACGCAACAGCTCCGACAGCCGCCGCTGCCACGGAGCCAGGGCCAGCGCCGGACGCTCGAAGCGACGCAGGCGCGCCAGGCGGAATGCCTGCCCCGGCTCGGCGCCCGCCAGCAGGCGGTCGCCCCGACCGGCGGTTGCGTTGACCAGATCGTCCTCGTAGCCGTCCTCGCTGAAGGCGACGCCGGCGACGACCGGGTCCACACAGCGCATCACCAGGACGTCGGTACGCATGGCCGCGTGGGTGCCCGCCGAGGCCCGCACCCGGTCGATCGACGCAGCCACGTCGTCGCGGGGCACATCGAGCTCGGTCAGGAAGTGCCCGGCGAGGCTGGCGTCGGGTCGATCCTCGGCGCCGAACGCCGAACGGACGGCCACGTTGCCGCCGAGCTCATCGGGCAGCACCAGGCGAGTCGGGTCCGCCGCGGGGGTGACGATGATGCCTTCCGGGACGGCGAGGCCCGCCGCCCGAGCCCGGTCGAGCAGCGCCGCCTTGGCCGCTACCCCCCGTGCCCCAGCGAGGCCCGAACCGAGCACGAGCGCCTGGTTCGCGTGCGCAAAGCTTTCGCCGACCAGGCCTGTGGCCACCGGCCGCATCCGTACTGCGTTCGTTGCCATCGCCGTCACGACCCGGCGACGAGGCCGCGTGCCAGCTCGGCGATCCTGTCTGCATAGTCGCCGGGATCGTCGATCATCGGGAAGTGCCCCCAACCGGGCACGACGACCCGGCTCGCGCGAGGCACGAGCGCCTCGATCTCGGTGGCCTGATCCGAGCCGAGCACGCGGTCGTGTTCGCCCCACAGCACCGTCGCCGGCAGGTCGAGCGGCTCGAGGGCATCGAACCACTCGGCGGTGAGGATCTCGAACATCGTGCCGAAGGCCTCGCAGCGCCGGTACTCGGCGAGGAAGCGGTCGGTGAAGCCCGCGGGGGTGCCACGGAACAGCAGGCGGCCGGCGATCATCCGGGTGAGCTGGGCACTGATGGCCCACTTGACCGTGCTGCGCACCGCAGGCGTCGACATGACCCTCGGGAACAGTCGCTCGTCGAGGCGGGCGCCGACCGGCGCGTGGAGGATGAGCCCTTCGGCGATCCCGGGGTGGCGCCCGAGCGCGTCGAGCGCGATGGACCCGCCGATGCCATGGCCGAGCACGATCCGGCGGCCGTCGATGGCCCGCAGCTCCTCCGCGAGCGCATCGGCGAACGTCGCGACCGTGACCGGGCCCGGAGGCAGCGGGACACCCTCGAAACCGGGCAGGGTGATCGGATGGAGGGCGACACCGTCGGCGAGCGGGCGCGGCAACAGCGAGAAGCGGAAGGCACCGCCGCCGTTGCCGTGCACGGCGACGACGGTGAGAGAGGTGGCAGCCATGGCAGCCTCCATTGGTAGCAACCCGCAGCGGCGGTCGCCCTGCCCAGGTGGCCTGCGTCTGGCGGGACGGCCGGATCGGTACCGACGACGCTCAGACGAGCGCGGCCCGCAGCGTGTCGATGATGGTGGCGACCTGGGCATCGGTGGTGGTGAGCGGCGGGCAGATCGCCAGGCGGGTGCCGATGGCGCGCAGGATCACCCCGTTGGCGATGATCTCGTTGCGTACCGGGATCGAGTCCCGACCCAGTTCGACGGCCCACACGCCGCCGATGCCGGCATGGTGTTCGACGGTGCCGTCTGCGGCGAGCGCGCCGAGGCCGGCATCGAACAGCCGGCCCAGATGATTGGCGCGCTCGACCAGTCCCTCGGCCTCCATGAGCTCGAGGTTGGCGATGACCGCCGCTGCACCCGCCGGATGCCCCGAGTAGGTGTAGCCGGTGCGCAACATGGTGCCCATCGACTCGAGCTCGTCGGCGACGCCGCGGCCGACGATCACGCCGGACACCGGTTGGTAGCCCGAGGTCACGCCTTTCGCGAAGGTGATGAGGTCCGGGGTGACGCCGAAGGTCTGGGCCCCGAACCAACTGCCCGTGCGGCCGAAACCGCAGATGACCTCGTCGAAGATCAGCAGCGACCCGTTGTCGTCGCAGAGCCGTCGCAGCCCTGCCAGGTAGCCCTCGGGTGGAGGGAACACGCCGCCTGCGCCCTGGACGGGTTCGGTGATGACCGCCGCGATGCGCTCGCCGTGATCGGCGAACAGCGTGGCCATCGCCTCGATGTCGTCGGGGTCGACCTCGACGAAGTGGGGGACGAGGTCGCCCCACCCGTCACGGTTGGGGGCGATGCCCTGCGCGGAGGTGCCCCCGAAGTTGGTGCCGTGGTAGCCACGCGTGCGCCGCACGATGATCTGGCGCTCGGCGGGACCGCGCCGCTGCTGCACCAGACGGGCGAGCTTCAGGGCCGTGTCGACGGCCTCGGAGCCCGAGCAGCTGAGGAACACCCGTCCGTCGGGCATCGGCGAACGCTCGGCGATCATCGCTGCCGCCGTCGCCGCACGGTCGTTCGTGAAGGGATCGAAGGTGTTGTAGACGTCGAGGGTCGACAGCTGGGCGGAGATGGCATCGATGATCTCGCGGCGCCCGTGGCCGACCTGGCAGTACCAGAGCGACGCCATGGCGTCGATGTAGGCCTTGCCGGTGTCGTCGAAGATCTCGGCACCCTCGGCGCGCACGATGTTGATGAAGGCCGACTCGTCCTTGGCGGGGTCGGCGAAGGAATGCAGGAACGCGTGGGTCATCGGATGCCTCTTTCGTCGCCGATGATGATGCCAGCCCGGCCCTCGTCGTGGCACCACCGGGACCCGCCGATCCCGAAGCGGTCGTCCGGTTCAGCCGACCGCGGCGGTGAGCTCGTCGAGCGCAGGCCCGATCCTGTCGGCGATGGCCCACGGATCGGGCACGATCGCCGGACAGGCCATCAGACCGAAGTCGAGGTGGTCCCGGGCCGAGACGACGGTGAAGTTCACGCCCGAGCCGTACAACAGCGGACCCATCGGATAGAGCGCCTCGATCCGGGCACCCGCCACGTAGAGGTCGAAGGGCGGGCCCGGCACGTTGGAGATGATCAGGTTGAAGATGGGCGGCACCCGCCCGTCGAGCCGCGCCAGGCTCCACACCCGTGACGCGATGGCGATCACCGCCGGCGGGGTGGTGTCGGTCAGGTTGATCTCGGTCTGGCTCGTCAGCTTCGTGCGCTGGGCCTTGCCGCTGGTGGAGCTGGCGTGGATGGCCCGCAACCGGGCCGCGGGGTCGTCGACGTCGGTGGCGAGCGAGCAGAACATCGCCGCCACCTTCGTGCCCACGTGGCCTTCGGTGGCGTCGTCGCGGATCGACACCGGGACCTGCGCCACGAGGGGCCGGTCGGGCAATTCGCCGAGATCCTGGAGATAGCGCCGCAACGCGCCGCTGCTCACGGCGAGGATGACGTCGTTGAGCTTGACACCGAAGGCGTCCTTCACCGCCTTGGCGGCGGCGAGATCCAGCTGGGCGCAGGCGAAGATGCGATCCGAGGTGAGGGCACCGTTGAGCGGCGTGCGTGGGGCCTGTAGCGGCTGTGCGGGCGGCGACGCGCTCACCGCCGAGCGGGCCATCGTCACGCCCTGACGTGCGAGCTGTCGAGCGAAGCGCTGGGTCCGGTACGGCCACAGCAGCGAATTGGCGGTGGCCACGGCGAGCCGCTCCACGATGTGCGGCGCGGGCTCGGGCTCCCACCCGGGCGCCGTCTCGGGGTCGGCGTCGGGCTCCAGATCGAACAGCAACGTGGCCAGCTCGCTGCCCGATGCGCCGTCGATGATCGCGTGGTGGACCTTGACGAGCATCGCGACACGTCCGTCGGCGAGGCCCTCGATGATCCACATCTCCCACAGGGGGCGGCTGCGGTCCAGCTTGAAGCTGACGAGGCGTCCGACCAGTTCGCCGAGCGCACGGTCGTCGCCGGGCGCCGGCACGGCGACGCTGTGCACGTGGCGCCTGATGTCGAAATCGGGGTCGTCGACCCAGATCGGCCGGTCGATGCGCAGCCGGAAGGGACCCTCGACCAGCTTCCACCGGAACTGCGGCGCCCGGTGCAGGCGGGCGCTGAGGTGCTCGATGCAGCGCTCGCGCGAGAACGGCGTCGACGCCGTGGAGGGGTCGAGGACCATCAACGACGATACGTGGAAGTGCCATTCCGGGCGTTCGCCGTAGAGAAACGCCGCGTCGGGACCGCTGACCTGGCGGACGGTCATCGCTGCGACTCCTCTCCGTGGACGGAACGCTCGGCAGCGGAGGCGTCGACCCAGGCGACGAAGCGTTCGACCGCGTCCACGGCAGCTGCGCTGCGCCGACTGTTGAAGGTGTCGAACGCGTGCTGCGCGCCGGGCACCTCCCAATAGACGACCGGGGCACCGGATACCGCCCGGAGCGCGTCGACGAACAGGCGCTGTTCCTCGCGCCAGACGAGCACGTCGTTGGCCCCCTGGATGACGAAGAACGGCGGGGCGTCGGGCCGGACGTGGCTGATGGGCGACAGCAGGTCCCACAGCGCTGGATCGTCGGCGAGGGGGCTGGGCATCACCCGGGCCGTCAGGAACGACTCCAGCGATGTGGACCGACCCCGCAACCCGCCGCGGTCCGCCAGGTCGGTCGGGCCGTAGAAGGGCACGCACGCGGCGACGGTGGTGTCGCTGTCGGTGAACCCGGGCTGGAACGCGGCCAGGTTCGGAGTGAGCGCGGCGAGGGCGGCGAGGTGGCCACCGGCGGACCCGCCGGTGAGGACGATGCGCTCGGGGTCGCCGCCGTGGTCGGCGATGTGCGCTTTCGTCCAGGCGATGGCCCGCTTGACGTCGATGATGGGTTCGGGGAACCGGTGGGTCGGTCCGAGCCGGTAGTTGATCGACACGCCGATGATCCCGACCTGTGCGAGGCGATGCAGCAGCGGTTGTCCCTGCTGTTCCTTGTGGCCGGTGATCCAGGCGCCGCCGTGGATCTGCAGGACGACCGGTGCCAGGCGGTCGGGCCCGGCGAGGCCGCGTTCGGGTCCGGGGAGGTAGAGATCGCAGACGTTGCGTTCGGGGTCCTCGCCGTAGGCGACGTCGCGCACGATGCGGATGCCGGCGGGATCGTTGTGCAGCGGACGGCGCGTCGGACGGGTGTCGGTGCCTCGGCGGAACCGCTCGACCCGTGCTGTATCGAGCTGCTCGCGGTAGTCGGCGCCGAGACCCGCACGCAGGGCCTGTTCGGCGGAACGGCCGGCGAGCATGGACACGCTGCGCACGTGCCACAGCCCGGCCCAGGACACCGCCAACAGGCCGAGCCCGATGTGGCCGGCGGTGTCGCCGAATCCCCCGGCGGCGACGAGGATGGCTGCGGCCACCGCCTGCGCGGCGATGTGGAACAGCGGGAACTCCCCGACGAGCCAGCCGATCATCATGATCGGGAACGAGGCGAATCCCGGGCGGCGGACCCGCACGATGGCGAGTGCGGTGCCCAGCACCGACGAGATGCCGAGCACCTCGAGCACGATGGCGCTCATCGGTCCGGCAGCTCGCCGGGATCGCCGGGTGGGTGGGGGTCGTAGCCCAGCTCGACGCGTCGGGCGACGTCGAGGCAGGCGTTGGTGACCTTGCGGCCGAAGTCGGGTTCGATGCAGCTCACGTGACCACCGGGGATGCGGTTGATGTGCGCGCCAGGGATGGCCATGGCCATCTTCAGCTGGGCGTTCGGTGACACGGCGGTGTCTCGCTCGGTGACGATGACCGAGGTCGGGACGTCGATCTGGTCGATCCAGTGCCTGGCGCTGTAGTTGGCGATGGCGTGGGCGGCCTCGAGCATGACCCGGCTCTGGTGCTTGCTCATCTCCTGGCGGCCCCAGTCGGCCAGGACCTCGGGCCGTTCCGTCGGCCGGCGTGCCGGCCGGACCTGGCGGACCACTCGGCTCGGCAGCCACGTCGCCGCTGTCCCGACGCGTGTTCCCGCGGCGGCCACCAGCAGCGCCGACGCCGCGTAGCGATGGCGGTTACCCGGCACGAACTCGGCGCCGGTGGCGATCAATACCATGCCGTCGACCAGCGAGCGGTGCCGCTTCCACAGCAGCTGGGCGATGGGGCCGCCCATCGAGTAGCCGACCGCGATGACCGGCGAGGATCCACGCTTTTCCAGAACGGCGGCGACGTCATCGGCGCAGTCGGCCAGCCGGAACCGACGGCTCGAACGGATGCCCCGGCCGTGGCCCCGATGATCGATCGACAGGACCTCGAAGTGCTTGCCGAGGGGTTCGAAGCAGCGGTACCAGTTCAGGGCACCGGTCGCGAGCCATCCGTGCAGCAGCATGACCGTCGGCGCGTCCGCCGGGCCCGGCGCATGACGGACGAAGGTCGTTCCCCGCCGGCCGAGGTCCAACCGCTCGCCCATCGGGACACGGCTCCCGGCCGGCACCGCTTCGTCGGCGAGGACGGCCGCGTCGTCGATCCCCCCATCGGTCATCGGGCGAGCGTACGTGGTCCGCGGCCGATGGGCCCAGTGACCAAGGGCCCGTCCGCGGCTGGGGATCGGTCGGATCGTCTGCGACAATCGGAGGCTGTCAACGACGACCGACAAGAGAGCGACCACCCATGGACCATCTCCAGCACTTCTACATCGACGGCGCCTGGGTCGAACCCACCTCGACCGACACCATCGACGTCGTGAACCCGGCCACCGAAGAGGTGATCGCCACCATCGCAGCCGGCGACCAGGCCGATGTCGACGCCGCCGTCGCCGCTGCCAAGGCCGCCTTCCCGGCCTTCTCGGCCACCAGCCGCGAGGAGCGGCTGACCCTGCTCGACCGCATCATCGAGGTCTACAAGACACGCATCCCGGATCTCGCCGCCGCGGTCACCAGCGAGATGGGCGCTCCCGCCGGTCTCGCCGGTGCGGCACAGGCACCATCGGGTCTCGGCCACTTGATGGCCACACGCGCCGCGTACGAGTCCTTCGAGCTCGAAGAGGTCAAGGGCACGACCCTCATCGCCCGCGAACCCATCGGGGTCTGCGGCTTCATCACCCCGTGGAACTGGCCGCTCAACCAGATCGCCGCGAAGGTCGCGCCCGCCATCGCCACCGGCTGCACGATGGTGCTCAAGCCGTCGGAGGTGGCGCCGCTCAACGCGCTGATCTTCGCCGAGATCATGCACGAAGCCGGTGTTCCTGCCGGTGTGTTCAACCTGGTCAACGGCGACGGCCCCGGCGTGGGTGTGGCCCTGTCGAGCCATCCCGACATCGACATGATGTCGTTCACCGGCTCCACCCGTGCCGGCATCGAGGTCGCCAAGAACGCCGCCCCGACGGTGAAGCGGGTGGCCCAGGAGCTCGGCGGCAAGTCCGCCAACGTGCTGTGCCCCGACGTCGACTTCGCCGCCGTGGTGCCGCGTGACCTGTTCGGGATGTGCATGAACTCCGGGCAGTCCTGCAACGCCGGCAGTCGCATGCTGGTGCCCAACGACAAGATGGACGAGGTCATCGCCATCGCGGCCGCCACCGCCGACAGCATCGTGGTGGGCGACCCCACCGCCGAGGGCACCGTCATCGGCCCGGTCGTGTCCGAGGCCCAGTACCTGAAGATCCAGGCCCTCATCCAGAAGGGCATCGACGAGGGCGCAACCCTCGTCGCCGGCGGTCTCGGGCGCCCCGAGGGTCTCGATCGTGGCTACTACGTGCGGCCCACGGTGTTCGCCAACGTCACCAACGACATGACGATCGCCCGCGAGGAGATCTTCGGCCCCGTCATCTGCATCCTCGGCTACGACACCGTCGACGAGGCCGTCGAGATCGCGAACGACACCCCCTACGGCCTGTCGGGCTACGTGTCGTCGGCCGACCTCGACACCGCGCGTGCGGTCGCCCGCCGGCTGCGCACCGGCATGGTGCACCTCAACGGCGCCCGTCTCGACAACGCAGCGCCCTTCGGCGGCTACAAGCAGTCCGGCAACGGCCGCGAGTTCGGCGCCCACGGCATCGCCGAGTTCCTCGAGACCAAGTCGATCCTCGGCAGCGTGCCCAGGGACTGAACCGGACCGCCCGCCTCGACCGCTGTATCCGGGACCCCTGCCGACGCCTCGTCGGCACGGGCCCGGAAGCGTCGGGGTCAGTGCCCCGACGGTCGCTCGGTCGGCTCCGGTGCGCCAGTGGCCGCGGTCGAGGCCGCGAGATGACCGACGATGACGTCGGCGATCTCGTCGGGGCGGCGCCCGTCGGTGGGGATCTGCACGAAGGCGCCGTACGCCGAGGCCCGCTCCTCCAGCAGGTCGCGGACCCGGGCTGCGGGATCGTCCGAGCGCAGCAGCGGCCGCTCGACGGCGCCAGGATCGGCCAGGACCCGACGCAGGATCTCGTCGGGTTCGGCCGTCAGGCAGAAGATGCGGCCCGTTGCGGCGAGCGTCGCGACGTTGACGGGATCGAGGACCATGCCACCGCCGGTGGACACGACCAGGCCCCGTCGGGCGGCGACATCGGCGGCGACCTCGCGTTCACAGGCCCGGAACCCGGATTCGCCGTGCGCGTCGAAGATGGCGGGGATCGGCCCGTGACGGGCTTCGATCTCGGCGTCGGTGTCGACGAACGGTCGCCCCAGCCGCGCGGCGAGCACACGGCCGACGCTCGACTTGCCGGTGGCCATGAAGCCCACCAGCACGACGTTGGGTTCGGTCGACGGCAGCGACGCTCGACCAGTCACGGCAGTCAACCTACCTGCCGTGACAACCGACGGCGGCGCTGTCAGCATGGTCGGCGTCGGTGAGCGCCGGGACCGCCACCGCGACGGCGGTGGTACCGACGAATCACCGTCATCTCCAACGGTCAAGAGGTACCTCTCGGCCGCCGATGGAAGCTCCGAGCCCGCCGACCCTCTCACGAGCCTCATGCCGCTTTCGCGATCCGATGCACACCACCTGCTCCGCAGACTCGGTCTCGGCGCGCGGCCGGGCGAGATCGCACACTTCGCCGGTCGGGAGCTCCCCGACGTCCTCGACGAGATGTTCGCCCTGACCCCGGGTGTTCCGTCTCCGCCCGCGGCAGTGAACCGAGCGCGTTGGTACGACGCAAAGATCGGCACGAGCGACTGGTGGATGGACCGCCTCGCTGCGGCGCGTTGGCTCGGACCGCCCGGCACGCCATCGCCGCTCATCGAGAAGCTGGCACTGTTCTGGCACAGCCACTTCGCATGCGGCACCGACAAGGTGCGCGAGTTCCGGGCCCTGTGGCGCCAGGTCGAGGCCTACCACCGCCACGGCCTCGGCGACTTCGCCGTTCTGACCTCGGCGATCATGACCGACGGCGGGATGCTCCGCTACTTCGACAACGTCACCAACGTCGACGGTCGCCCCCAGGAGAACCTCGCTCGCGAGTTGATGGAGCTCCACACCATCGGTGTCGGCAACTTCTCCGAACGCGATGTCACCGAGATGGCGCGGGCCTGGACCGGATTCGGCGTCGTCGTGCCGTTCGGCGCCGATTCGGTCCTGACGCCGCGGTTCCGGCGTGGCGATCACGACGCCGGGCCCAAGCAACTCTTCGGGCTGGCGCCGCGCCGCTGGCGCGGCCCCGACACCATCGACGAGCTCGTCCACGGTGTGAAACAACGGGATGCGGCCCGTTTCATGGCCACCAAGCTCTGGCGCTACTACGTCGACGACGCCCCGAACCCCGCCGACATCGAAGCGCTCGCCGATGTCTTCATCGCCTCCGGGATGCGCATCGACGCGCTGTTGCGTGCCATCGTGTCCCACCCGACCTTCTGGGCGCCGGCCACGCGTTGGGGCATGGTCCGCCAACCCCTCGAGTGGGCGTCCGACCTGATGGCCCGGTTCGACATCTCGGCTGCCGACAGCAACGTCACGTGGCTGTCGCGGTACATGGGTCAGGAGCTGTTCAACCCGCCGAACGTCAACGGCTGGGGAACCAACGCCTACTGGGTCTCGACGACGGCGGTGTGGGGAAAGGCCCGCTTCTTGAAGTGGATCCGCAACCACGACGGTTCCGATGCCGTGTTCGCCGACCTGCATCGAGGCTCCCGAGACGCCGCGGTCGAACGCATCCTCGACCGGTTCGGTGTCGAGGACGCCACCGCGGCGACGCGTGCCACGGTGGGCGAGTGGTTCGATCGCATCACCGCCGACCAGCCATGGGCAGCGCCGCGTGACGCGTTCTACATCGGGGGCTTGCTCCCGGAGGTGCAGGTGGCATGAGCGAAGACCCCGAGGTCGTCAGCCGGCGGCGCCTGTTGCAGGGACTGTTGGCGGTCGGTGGTGTCGGCGTGGCCGGCGGGCTGCCGGCGCTTCGTGACGCTGCTGCTGCAGGGCCCCGCCTGAGCCGCGACGAACGCATCCTGATCGTCGTCACCCTCGACGGCGGCAATGACGCGCTCAACACCGTCGTGCCCATGAGGGATGGCCGCTACCGCGATCTGCGGGGGCCGCTGGCCATCACCCGAGGTGTGCGACCCGTCGGCGACGGTCTGGGTCTGCACCCCAACCTGTCCTGGCTCCACGGCGAACATCGCGCCGGGCGTCTGGCCACCGTGCTGGGCGTGGGCGAACCGACCCGCGATCGCAGCCACTTCTCGTGCATGGCCAAGTGGATGGGTGGCACTGCCGCAGGGCCGCCCTTCACCGATGGGTGGCTGGGCCGATATCTCGACGAGATCGGCGCTGATTCCATCGCCGGGGTGGCGGTCGGCAATCAGGGCGTTCCGTTGGTGTTGCAGCGTCGCAACGGCTCGGCGGTCGGGCTCCCGGTCATCGGCGACCTCTTCGGCGCCGACCGCCGGTTCCCCGACGGCAGGACGAAACCGATCGTGCATGCCCACCGGACCCTACGGCGGTTCCGCAGCTCGGGGCTGTCCACCGCCGCCGATGCGGTGCTCGCCGCGCAGTCCGAGGCCATCGATGCCTCGGTCGACGTCAACCCCGTGTTCAGCCCGGAACTGCCTGCGAATCAGGCGCAGTTCCTCAACGACATGGAACTCGCGGTGCGGCTGGTCAACCTCGACGTCGGTGCCCGCGTCGTCCACGTCACCTACCCCGGCTTCGACACCCATTCGGACCAGCGTCCCCTCCACGACGACATGCTCGGCGTGCTCGACGCCGGCCTGGCAGCCTTCGCGCGGCGATTGCGCCCCGCCCTCGCCGACCGGGTGGTCACCTTCGTCTACAGCGAGTTCGGCCGCCGCGCCGAACGCAACGGCTCCGGAGCGACCGACCACGGTGCAGCGGGCCTGTCGTTCGTGTTGGGCCGACCCGTCACCGGGGGTCTCTACGGACAACAGCCCAGCCTGCGGCGTCTCGACGAGCGCGGCGATCTCCGTCATCACGTCGACCACCGCAGCGTGTACGCGACGCTGCTCGAGGACTACCTCGGCGTCGACGCGACCCCCATTCTCGGTGCGTCCTACGAACGGTTGCGGATCTTCGACGATCCGGTGTTCTGCCGGGGCCGTCGCGCCACCATCGTCGGCACCGAGGGACCCGACGTCCTGCGTGGCACCCCCGGCAACGATGTCATCGTCGCCGGAGCGGGCAACGACCGCATCGTCGGCCGTGGCGGCAACGATCTGATCTGTGCCGGCCCCGGCGACGATGTCGTTCGAGGCGGGAGAGGCAACGATCGGCTCTACGGCCAGGCCGGCAACGACGTCATCGTCGGGAACAAGGGCCGCGACGACCTGATCGGCGGGCCCGGCCGCGACCGCTTGGTGCGCGATCGACGCGATCGGCGGGTCCGCCAGTAGGCGATGCCGAGGCCGGCGCGTGCCGGTCGGAGCTCGTCAGCCGGAGGAACCGACGAGGCGCGAGAGCTGACGCACCATGGCGTCGCGTTCGTCCTGAACGGCCCATCGGTAGGGCTGCTGGGCACGACGGGATGCGTCGGGGACCGCGATCGCCAGCCGGACGCGTTCGGTGAGTGCTCCGCTCTCGACGGCATCGGCGTCGTAGCGATGGGTGTCGGGCACCGGCACGTCCTCCACGTAGCGTCCGGCCCCGGCGTCGGGCACGAACACGATGGCGCCCGCGGCGACGGCGAGGCGGAGCGCAGGGTGACGCCCGGCGAGCGGACCTGCGTGCAGGTAGACGGCACAGTCCTCGAGTCGGGCGGCGATCGTGTCCGGATCGTCGGGGAGGACATCGGGGGAGAGGGCGGCGAACGAGGCGGCCAGGTGCCGGGCGGCGGGTCCGGCGGGGCCGACGACGACCCTGGCCCCGGTGGAGATCCCGTCGGTCGCCGGGACCGCTCCGAGGTGATCGTCGAGACGACGGCCTGCGATGCCGCGCGACCGGAGGAACTCCCGCACGTACGCGCCGTGGTGGTAGTGGTCGATTCCCTCGTCGTCTCCCAGCGCGGCGAGCAGCGCGGCGTCGGCGAGGGGGCCGCCCGCTCCGACCAGGTCGTCCACCGAGAACCACCACAGCGCCCGCCGCAGCGGTGCGAGCTGCAGCAGGGTGGCGCCCAGACGGTCGGCGGTGAGGACGAGGTGGTCGTCGGCATGGGCGAAGTCGTCGAGCCGATCGACGTCGGCGAGAGGCTGCCCTGCATCGACCGTGCACTCCCAACCCGTCCGCGTGACCTGGTGGGGATGGTCGACAACCGCGGCCGAGACGTCGACCCCGAGGGTGCGGAGCTCGGTCGCCGCGACGGCGAGGGACCGGCAGCGGGCGATGTCGCCGGCCGGGGCGAGGATGGTGACGCGTCGCACGGAGGCCGGGCCGCACCGAGCGGGCGACGGACGGGAGGGCTGGAGGGCCGGGGCTGCGATGTCGATCTCCAGGGTGCGTCGCCACTCGTCCGCCTGGGGCTGTGCCCCGATGGCGGCGACGCCGGCCTCGGCGAGGCGCTGTCGGGCCTCCGCGTCGGCCACCAGTCGTTCGCAGTGGTCGGCGAGCTCGGCGTAGGGACCGACGGCGAGGCCGGTGGCGAGCGGCCCGATGTCGGGGTCGTCTGCGTCGCCCTCGGTGACGACGCAGACGCCATTGGCCAACAGGTGGGTGACACGCACCGCCTCGAAGACCGCAGCGTCGTAGTAGTGGACGTTCAACACCAGCTTGGCGCGAGCGACAGCGGCATCACGGGCCCGGCCGTACACACCGAACAACCGCTCCACGATCAGGCCCCTCCGCTCGAGCTCGTCGAGCAGGGCGGCGCGCCGGGCGTTGAGCGACCCGTAGAAGCAGACGTCGACGTGATCGCTGCGCTGCGACGGGAGGGTCTGCAGACCCGGGCTGGCGCCGAGCCGGAGGTGGCGCACGTGATCCAACCCGAGGCGGCCGAGCGCGGCGGTGTTGCGGGCGCTGTAGTCCAAGACGGCATGACGCGACAGCAACGTGCGGTAGTCGTCGCCGAACCAGCGGCTTGCCGCGTCGAGCTGTTCGAGGTTCACGATGATCGACGAGGCCGGCAGATGGTGGGCCGTGTCGCGAGAGAGCAGGTTGGCGCCGAGGACCACGGCGACGCGATCGCCGATCTGCGCCGGGTCATGCACCACCTGCACTGTGTCCGGTGCGGCGCCGAGCGCAACGCCCAGGCCCTCCGCCAGGGCGACAGCGCAATCGTCGAAGGCACGTGCGTGGGGGTAGCCGGCCGGCGAGACCACCCAGACACAGCACTCGTCCGCCGGCCGTGAGCCCAGTACCTGCGTCGCAGTCGGCGCGCTGGCGGCGGTGTGGGTGATCGCGACCATGGCGCTTCCATCGGCTCGTCCCGACGCTCCATGAGTCGTTCGGCCCGGGCCGCATGGCTCATGTCTCCGCTTCGATGGCCGATTGTTCGTGTATGAACGCTGTCCTCACCGGTCTGGTCCCCTCTGGTGTCGTCGTGATCGTGCACGGCCCACTGCGGGTCGCACGTGACGCTGTTGCCCGCGCGGGGGCGCTCTGTGCCCGCGACGGCCGGATCGTCGTGGTCGCCGGGACGAGGCCCGGGGTCGAGGTGGTCCGCCGTCTCGCCGGCGGTCCCCACACGGTCGTCGACGGACACGGGCCCGAGGCGATCGCCGCCGCCATCCGTTCCATGGACGCCCGACGGGTCCTCGTTCTCCACGACGACGTCGAGATCGATGCCGAGAACGTGGGGAAGATGCTCACGGCGGCGATGATCCGTGACGGTGTCGTCGTGCCGGCGAGTGCCCGACCCCGACAGAAGGGATCGGGGTCGAAGGCCTCTCTGGCCTGTGCGCTGGGGTCGACCGACCGTCTGGGGTCGCTCGCGGAGCAACTGGGGTTCACCCCCGGATTGACCCTCGACGCCGACGACATCGTGCCCGCGGGCGACGTGACGCATCGCCACGCCGGCAGCTGCGCGCATCAGCTCGCCGGTCCCGACGCCGATGACGGCCGCCCGCTCCTCGTGGCTGCGATGATCGTCCGGGACGAGTCGCTGCTCCTCGGCGACTGCCTGGCCTCGCTCGCCGGTGTCGTCGACCGTATCGAGATCGCCGACACCGGATCGACCGACGACACGGTCGCGATCGCCGAAGCCGCCGGCGCCGTCGTCGAGCGGATCGGTTGGCGTGACGACTTCGCGTGGGCGCGCAACCAGGTGCTCGAGCGGTGCCGAGACGCGCACCTCGTGCTCATGATCGACGCCGACGAACGGTTGGTCTGCGAGGATCCCCGACAGCTGCGGCAGTTCCTGAACACCCATCGCGGCACCCATGCCGGCTATGGCCTCCGCATCGACAACCGCGCCGGCGACGCCATCACCCACAGCCACCGTGCCAACCGCCTGGTCGCACCCGAGGTCGTGCAGTTCGAGGGCGCGGTGCACGAGCAGGCGGCCCGTCGCGACGGCCGGGCCCTCACGCCGCTCGACATCGACCTGTGCCACCTCGATCACGTCGGTTACGCAGCGGCTCGCGTGGCCGAGCGCGACAAGACGAACCGCAACCTGGCCATCGCGCTGTCGGCGTGGCAGGCCGACCCCACGATCGAGCACGCAGTCCGGTACTACCGCGAACTCGCCGGCCATGTCGACCATCCGGAACGGACCCTGGCCGAGCTCGACCGGGTGCTCCCCGATCTCTCCGTGGTCGCCGATCCCTCGATGCGGGCATCGCTCTACGGGCTCCGCGGCCGTGCCCACCTCCTGGCGGGCGACGCGGTCGGCGCCCTGGTGGCGGGCCGCGAGGCGACCGAACTCTGTCCCGCCGACGCGGTTGCGGGTGCGGTCCTGGCCGAATCGCTGGTCCGGTTGGGCCGCCACCGCGAGGCGCTCGATTCGTGGCGTTCTTTGGCCGAGCGGCCCTCGCCGCGTCCGGTCACGGACGATGTCGTGGCGGCGCAGACACGCGCCGAGACCCTCGTGGGCGCGGCGGCGGCTGCCGGCGAGCTCGCAGTGGCGCTGGAGCTGATCCCGGCCACGAGTCCGCAGGCCGACCCGTGGCCCCTCGTCCTGGCGGCATTCGCAGGCGACGATCTCGTCGTCGCGGCGACATCCGCCGGTGCGCACGATGACGCCCGCTTCATCGCGGCGATGCTGCTGCAGGAGCTCGACGACGAGACCGTCACGGCGATGCGAGCAGCCTTCGCCCGAAGCGGCGGCGCTCTCGATGCCGCCGACGAGGTCGCCATCGAACTCGCGGCCGACCACTCATGGGAACTGGCGAGGAACCGGTTCGTCGCGACCGGCACGCTCGCGACGGCCCTGCGATACGCCCGCGTCGTCTCCGGATCAGCGGTGTTGGCGCACCTCGACGACGATGCGTCGGCGCTGCGACCCGAGTCCGGCGCCGACGACGCGCTCGTCGCCCGGGCCATCGCCGCAGCGCTCGAAGTGGCGGCCCTCGCGCACCGCGACGCCGAACGCAGCGACGCCGCCCTCGCCGACGCAGTGGATGCAGTGGCGCTCTGGCCCGGTGTGCTGCGGGCTGCCGCCCTGGCCGCCGATGCGGCCTCCGCCGCCGACATGGTCGACGTCTCTCTCGAGCTGATCGACGCCGCCCGCAGGGCTGTCGCGGACGACCAGGCACACATCACGCCGGTCGAGGCAACGGCACGCCACGAGCTTGCGGACGCAGCCGTCAGGGCGTTGCTGGCAAAGGGCGACATCGCCGCCGCGGCCGGCGAGGCGCTCGACGTCATCGAAGACGAGGGCCGTCTGGGCTGTTGGGAAGATCTCCTCGCCGCCGCCCGAGGCGACGACCAGATGCTCACGCTCGTCATCGGTCTGGCGCTGCTGAGCGACGGCAGTGACTTCATCGCTGCGGTGACGCACACCGAGCGCGCCGCACGCACCGCCGAGCTCTGCCTCGTCTACCTCGCATCGGGCGGCACTTGCCCCGACGCGGTGATCACCGGCCTACTGGCGGCGGCAATCGCCGGCCGTGGCGACCTGGCGGTGCTGGTCGCCGATCACGGCGCGCTGGTCGATGGCGAGACCGCAGGACAGTTGGCAGCGAAGCTCCGGGAGAAGGGGGCCGACGATGCGGCCCGCCGCCTCGAACGCGAAGCCGGACTGGTCGAAGCGGCTGCCGTATCGTCTGACACATCGTCGGTCCCGGATGGCTCGGTGACCTTCGGCGACGGCCTCGCCGGCGGCTTCCGGATCGGCTCGTGACCGCGAGGGCGTCGATCGTCGTTCCGGTGTGGAACGAGGTCGCCGTGACGCTGCGGTGCCTGGAAGCGTTGATCGCATCGACGCCCGAGGGGCTCTTCCATCTCGTGGTCGTCGACAATGCCTCGACCGACGCCACGCCACAGTTGCTGGCTTCGCTCGAAGGCGACGTCACCGTCATCACCAACGACACCAACGTCGGCTACACCCTTGCCTCCAATCAGGGAGCCGCAGCCACCGATCACGAGGTGGTGATCTTCCTGAACAACGACACCGAGCCGCAGCCGGGTTGGCTCGAGGCGTTGCTCGAGTGCTTCGACCGCCACCCCGAGGCCGCCATCGTCGGTTCGAAGCTCGTCTATCCCGACGGGCGTCTCCAGGAGGCCGGTGGGCTGGTGTTCGACGATGCCACCGGCTGGAACTTCGGTCGATTCGGTCATCCGGACCACCCCCGCTTCACGACAGGATGCGAGGTGGACTACTGCTCGGGCGCCGCGCTGGCCGTCCGTCGCAGCTTCCTCGACCAGGTCGGCGGCGGGTACGACCCGAGGTACGCCCCCGCCTACTACGAGGACACCGATCTGTGCTTCGCGGCCCGCGCCGAGGGCTGGACCGTGCGCTACGAGCCTGCTTCGGTCGTCGTGCACCACGAGGGCATCACCGCCGGCACCGACGTCGCGTCGGGCTACAAGCGCTACCAGGTCGTCAACCGGGAGAAGTTCGCCGAGAAATGGAGCGACGTGCTCGGGCGCCAGGGGCCGTCGCCGCAGCGTTCGGGCCTGGTGCTCACCACCCAGGATCGGCTGCGCCGACCGTGCGGGGTGGCCACCGCACCCGTTCCCGGCGAGCGCCGCCCCGGCCCGCCGCGGGTGTTCGTGGTCGATCCGTTCATGCCGATGCACGATCGGGCATCGGGCAGCCTGCGGCTGTTCCGGATCCTGGAGTCGATGCGCCGAGGCGGCTGCGAGGTGCTCTTCCTCGCCCGCAATGGCGCGGGCCAGGAGCGGTACGAGGCCGATCTCGAGGCGTTGGGCGTCCGCTGCCTCCGCTCGGACCGGCACCGGCTGCGTGAGCTCGGCGCAGACGACCCGACGGCGCCGTTCGCCGAACTCGATGCCGAGCTCGAACGTTTCGACCCGGACCTCGCCTGGCTCGGGTTCCACGACGTGGCGCTGTCCTATCTGCCCCTCGTGCGACGGTGGTCGCCGCGCACGCCGGTGTGGGTGGATTCGGTCGACGTGCATCATGTCCGTAAACGACGCCAGGCCGAGCTCGCCGAGCAGGTGGGCAACCCGGAGGCTCCGCAGCTCGCTGCCGGAGCCGACCTGACGCGGGCCCTGGAGGAGTGGGTCTACGGCCTCGCCGATGGCCTGATCGCAGTCACCGACGACGACGCCCGCGAGCTGTCGGTTCTCGCGCCGGGCGTGCCCGTGGCCATCGTCCCCAACATCCATCCACTGACGCCGGCTGCCGCTCCACTCGACGAGCGGAACGACATCCTCTTCGTGGGCAACTTCGCGCATCCGCCCAACGTCGATGCCGTCGAATGGCTCTGCACCGACGTGATGCCGGCGGTCCGGCGCCGGGTGCCCGGCGCCCGGTGCCGGGTCGTCGGTGGGGGAGCTCCCGAATCGCTCGTCCGGCTGATGGCGATGACTCCCAACGTCACGGCACTCGGCTGGGTGGCCGATCTCGCATCCGAGCTGGATACCGCCCGGGTTTCGCTGGCGCCGTTGCGCTACGGGGCCGGGATGAAGGGCAAGGTGGGTGAGGCACTCGCAGCGGGCCTACCGGTCGTCACCACCGCGATCGGTGCCGAGGGGATGGGTCTCGTCGACGGGGAGCACCTGCTGGTCGCCGACGATGCCGATGCGATCGCCGAAGCGGTGGCCGGGTTGCTCGTCGACGACGGGCAATGGCACCGGCTGTCCGCTGCGGGGCGACGCGCCATCGAGCAGCGATTCGCTCCCGAGGTCGTCGCCCGGGCGGTCGGTGACGTGCTCCAGCAGGCCGTTCCCGTGAGCGGCTGATCCGACCGGCTGGGCTGCACCTGTGATCGCGCTGCGCCGGGCTCAGCCGATGTCGTGTCGGGCGATCCAGCGCCGCAGCGACGGCACCTCGGTGTAGATCCCCGGGGTCCTGCCGCCGCAGGGCTCGAGACCCCAGCTGGTGATGCCGGCCAGGCGAGGCCCATCGGGCGTCCTGATGACGAGGGGGCCGCCGCTGTCGCCGTAGCAGCTGTCGCGCCCGGGAGCGCCGGCGCACAGCTCGAGTCGAGGCAGAATCGTTGCGCCTCGATCCCGCAGGGCCCGGTTGCAGGCGCGGTCGCCGACGATGGGCACCCGGACTCTCCGGAGGCGGACGCTGCCCCGACCGTTCTCCTCGAATCGCGCCCCCCAGCCGGTGGCGATGGCGTGGGTTGCGGCAGCGAGCTCGGCGGCGGTCGCCAGCTCGATGGGGCGAACCTTGCGGTTGAAACGGAGCGGTCGCGCCAGCTGCAGAACGGCGATGTCGGCGACCTCCTGGCGGGCGTAGCGGGGGTGGCGCACGATGCGCTGGACGTTGCGGATCTGGACCCGGCCCCGGAAGAGATGCGCGTTGCCGGCCTGCACGAGCACACCGCTTGGTCCGGTGCGCTCGACACAGTGGGCCGCCGTCACGACAGTGGACGATCCGATGATGCTGCCGCCGCAGAACTGGTTGCCGCTCGGCGACACGAGGGCCACCTGGTGGGGGTGGCCGGTGATGCGGGCGAAGCTGCCGCCGACGATCGATCCCGCCGGCGATGGGGTCAGGGTCAGAGAGCCGGCCACGGTGACAGCGACGATGCACGCGACGACGAACCGGCGCAGCCGGCGAGCATCGCTGCGAGATCGGGCCGGCTCGGCCGTGCTGCGTTCTTCGGAGATGATCGTCGGGGACACAGGTCCGGCTCCGGATCAGTCGACGGAACGTCCCAGCCTGCCAGACACGCCACCCGGTGGGGCATCGCGGCCCCGAAGCCGTGGGAGAGACCCCGTTCGGGGCCCCAGCGTCTGCAGCCAGGGCGTCCGGCCTGCAACAGTGCGCACCATGCAGAACACCGAGATCAGCCACACGCCCGACCGGCACGGCGGGGAGGTGGCCTTCGTGACGGGGGCCGGCTCGGGCATCGGGCGGGCGACGGCGATGCGCCTCGCCGCTGAAGGCGCTGCCGTCGCCGTCGCCGACATCGACGAGGCCGCTGCAGCGGGGTCCGTGGCGGCGATCGGAGCCGCCGGAGGCCGAGCACTGGCCGTGCGCTGCGATGTGACCGACCGCTCGTCGATCACCGCCGCTCGCGACACAGTGGTCGCAGCGTTCGGCCCCGTCACGTTGCTGGTCAACAACGCCGGCATCGTCACGATGGAGAGCCTCGACGAACTCACCGAGGAGTCCTGGGACCGGGTGCTCGACGTCAACCTCAAGGGTGTCTGGCTGGTCACCCAGGAGATCGCGCGTTCGATGAGACAGACCGGCCGCGGTGCGGTCGTGAACGTCTCGACGGTCGAATCCGAGGTGGTGGTGTCGAGCCAGGGCACCTGTCAGGTGCACTACAACGCGTCGAAGGGGGGCGTGCGCATGCTGACCAAGGCGCTCGCCGTGGAGCTGGGGCGGTCCGGCATCCGGGTCAACGCGGTGGCGCCGGGTCCGGTCGCGACCGACTTCGTGTCGCTCGAGGGCATCACCTCCGACGAGGCGATGGAGTTCATGAAGACGCGCCTCGTCGTCCCTCGTGTGGGCCAACCGGCCGACATCGCCGCGGCGATCTCGTTCCTGTTGTCGCCGGACGCCTCCTGGATCACCGGAGTCCAGTTGCCGGTGGACGGGGGTTGGCTGACCCGCTGACCGAGGCCCACGGGCCCCGGCCCCCGGGAGTGCAGACGTTGGATCGGAGCGTTCAGCATCTACCATCTGGCCTATCGCTTCCGTCGCGTTGATCGCCCCGGGCGAACACGAGGTCCTCGTGTTCATGTGCCAGATCCTGGCGCTGCTGATCGTGGCGCGGGCGCTCGGCTGGCTCCTCGGCCGTATCGGGCAGCCGGCGGTGGTGGGAGAACTGCTCGCCGGCGTCGTGGCCGGACCGTCGATCCTGGGGCGGATCGCCCCCGACGTGAGCGACTGGCTGTTCCCGAGCACCGAGGTCCAGGGCGCGATGCTCTACGGGGTCGCCTGGATCGGGTTGCTGCTCCTGTTGGCAGCTACGGGGTTCGAGTCCGACCTGGGTGTGTTGCGCCGGCTCGGGCGTCCGGCGTTGTTCGTCACCGCGGGCAGCCTCCTGGTGCCGTTGGTGGTCGGGTTCGCCACCGGGTTCGCGATTCCCGACGAGCTCTTCGGGCCCGAGGCCACCACGTTCGTCTTCGCTGCCTTCCTGGCGGTCGCGTTGAGCATCTCGTCGTTGCCGGTCGTGGCTCGGGTGTTGGGCGAGCTCGATCTCATCCGCCGAAACGTCGGTCAGCTGATCCTGGCCGCAGCCATGGCGAACGACGTGGTCGGCTGGATCCTGCTCGGTCTGGTGGCCGGACTCGCTGCGGCCGGTGGGGTCGATGCGATCGATCTCGTGTTGCAGATCGGCGGCGTCGCTGCGTTCCTCGTCCTCGCCCTCACCGTCGGCCAGCGTCTCGTCGATGCGGCGCTGCGGTCGGTGGCGTCGGCCTCGACGACCAACACGTCGCCGACGACCCTGGTGATCGGCATCATCATGGGCGCCGGGGCGCTCACCCAGTGGATGGGCGTCGAAGCCGTTCTCGGTGCATTCGTGGCCGGGCTGGTCATCGGTCGGTCGACCTGGCGTGACGAGCGGGTGCTGCGTCTGATCGAAACCGTCGCCCACGGGATCCTGGCCCCGTTGTTCTTCGCCACGGCCGGTCTCAAGGTCGACCTCGGTGTCTTCACCGATCCCACCGTCGCGGTGTGGAGCGTGATCATCGTCGTCGTCGCCAGCATCACGAAGTTCGTCGGCAGCATCGTGGGTGCCCGCGCGGGAGGCCTGCCTCCCCGTGAGGGTCTGGCGCTCGGTGTCGCACTCAACGCCCGTGGGGCGCTCGAGATCGTGATCGCCTCCGTCGGTCTGAGCATCGGCGTCCTCAACGACGCCTCCTATGGCGTCATCGTGGTCATGGCGATCGTGACGTCGCTGGCGGCGCCGCCGCTGCTGCGGATCGTGTTGGCCGACTGGCAGGGCACACCCGACGAACAGTTCCGCCTCGAGGCGGAGAAAGCCGCCCGGAACCGGGTCATCATCTCCGATCGCCCGCCGATGCTCGCCAGCCGCGGCGAGACCCCGTCGATCGTGGCCTCCCAGCTGTTGGACCTGTGCTGGCCCGCCGAGGCGCCCGTGACCGTCGTCGCCGGGCCCGAGGACACGCCCGAGTTGGGTGCCGTGCAGAACGTGCTCGGCGAGCGCAACATGCGCATGGTGCGCCACGACGGCAGCGCCGAGGCGGCAGCGGTGTTGACCGAAGCCAACCGGGGCCATGGCGTGGTGTTCATCGGCCTCGCCGACCGGCCCGGCGAGCCCGCCATTCCTGCCGAGGTCGATGCCGTCCTCGCGGCTGCCACGATGCCGGTGGTCCTGGTCCGGGGCGAGCGAATGTCGGGACGCTCGCTGCCCGGGGTCTTCACGAAGGCGCTGGTGCCGGTCACCGGGTCGATGAACAGCCGAGCCGCGCAGGAAGTGGCCTCGGCGCTGTCCGCCCGCATCGGTACCGAGCTGGTGCTCACCCACCTCGACCCGGCGCCGGCGATCTCGTTCGATTTCGGTGGCGACGACACGGCGGTCGAGCTCGCCATGGCCGATCCGCTGCTGCGGACCGCATCGGACACGGCGGTGCTGGCGGGTGCCGGTCGTGTCTCCACCCGCGCCCGCCGGGCGGAGTCGATCCCCGGCGAGCTGGCCCGCATCGCCGTGGAGGAAGAGGTCGACCTCGTGGTCGTCGGCGCCACCTTGCGCCAGACCCCCGAGGGCACCTACCTCGGCCCGGTCGTCAGCCACCTCCTCGACGTGTGCCCGGCCACCGTCGTGGTGGTCGTGACCCCGGTCGGCTGGTCCGGCCGGCACTGAGCCGACCGGCCGCGCGGCTCGTGCGCTCAGCCGAGGCGGACCACGGTCTCGGCGTAGGTCCAGTCGGGGCGCTTGTGGGCGGCCTGCTCGTCGAGCACTGCGACGCCGTCGGTGATGTCGGCGATCTTCGGGATGGGGATGTCGAGGTCGCCCCGGAAACCGCGGAGGCGCTCCTCGACGTCGTCGGGGAAGTGCTCGAACACGCTGGCGACCAGGCGCTGTTCCTGGGTGGGCAGATAACACCGGCTCGCGTCGGTGACGGTGCGGAGGCGGCTGCGGATGGCATCGATGGCGGCAACGTCGCCGCGGCCGTCGACGATGCGTTCGAGTGCGGCCGTGATCGCCTGGGTGCCGGTCTTGCACGGGTTGCACTGCCCGCAGGACTCGACGTGGAGGAACATCGACAGGCGATAGGCGACGTCGACGATGTTGCGGGTGTCGTCGTAGACGATGAACCCGGCGCTGCCCATGCCGGCGCCGGCCGCGGCCATGCCCTCGTAGCTGATCGGCGCGTCGATACGGTCGGCGGGCAGGGCCGGGTTGGCGACGCCGGAGAACACGGCCTTGACCGCACGGCCACTGCGTACGCCGCCGGCGAGCTCGTCGATCGCCTCGGCCAGCGGCGCACCGAGCGAGACCTCGGTCACCACAGCCCGTTCGACGTCACCGGTGATCGTCACGATGGTCGGGCCCGGTGACTCCGTCGAACCCATCGACCGGTACCAGTCCGCACCGTGGCGACAGACGAGCGCGACGTGGGCATAGGTCTCGACGTTGTTGACCAGCGCAGGGTTGGAGCTGAGCATCGTGGGCCCGGTGGTCGAGGCGTCGGTGCCGGCCGACCACCCGAGCTGGGGCGACGTGGTGAACAGCCCGTAGTGGTAGGGCGGGAGGTGGCGGGGGAGCGGTTCTTCGCCCTCGACGACCTCGAGCAGCGCAGTCTCCTCACCGAACAGGTAGTGATCCGGGCCGCCGACGATGGCCACGTCGATGCCGTCGCTGAGGCCGGCGTCGGCGAATTCACGGGTGGCTCGCTCGACGGCGGCGATCTCGGCGGTGTACCGGGCCTTGGTCGCGACCACCACGTGCGTCGCCCCGAGCGTGTTGGCCGCGATCAACGCGCCCTCGAGGACGAGGTAGGGGTTGCGGCGCAGCAGGGCCCGGTCCTTGAAGGTGCCGGGCTCGCCCTCGGCGGCATTGATCACCACGAACGTGTCGTCGGTGTGGTCGGTACCGTCTCGAAGGCTCCGCCACTTGATGCCGGTGGGGAAGCCGGCCCCGCCCCGGCCGCGGACGCCGGCTGCGGTGATCTCGTCGATGACACCGTCGGGACCCAACCGTCTGGCGGCGTCGAGCCCGCGCGTGCCCCCGGCGGCGACGAAGTCGGCCATCGTCGCGATGGGCTCGGGGGGAAGGGCGTGAACGGTTCGGGTCACCATGAACACAACCTAACGTGTGTGTCTCAATACGCAAGTTTCAATAGGCTTATTCGGCAGTATTGATCGCAATTGCGATGTCTGCATCTCAATTGCGATGTCGAGACGCCGATACAGCCTGAGTATGCGCGACCAACACCCCTCCCCCCTCCTAGGCTCCGCCCCATGATCTGGGCTCTGCTCGGCGCGCATCTCCTCGGCTGCATCGTCATCGCGTTGGCCGGCGCGCGCCTGGGCCGTTTGTCATTCCTCGTCGCCGCGGTCCCAACCTCGGCGACGGCGGTATGGGGCGCGACCCGCCTCGGCGCCGACGACGTCGCCACCGCCGAATACGACTGGGTGAGCGGCCTCGACCTCGCCATCGGCTTCCAGGTCGACCAGGTCGCCGCGGTCATGACCCTGCTGGTGTCGGGCATCGGCGCTCTCGTCTTCATCTACGCAGCCGGCTACTTCGGTCCCGATGCCAAGGGTCTCGGACGCTTCGCCGCCACCCTGCTCGCCTTCTCCACCGCCATGTTGGGCCTGGTCTGGGCCGAGACGGTGTGGTCGCTGTTCCTGTTCTGGGAGCTCACCTCCATCACGTCGTTCCTGCTGGTCGGTTTCAAGAGCTACGACCCCGCCGCCACGACCGCTGCCCGGCGTGCGCTCGTGCTGACCGTGGCAGGCGGCCTCGCCCTCATGGGCGGGCTGGTGCTGCTGGTCGACGAGACCGGCACCGCGTACATCAGCCAGATGGAGCCGATCTCGGGCACCGCGGCGTCGGTCGTCGCCATCTGCGTCATGGCCGGCGCCGCCACCAAGTCGGCCCAGTTCCCGTTCCACGTCTGGCTGCCCGGCGCCATGGCTGCACCCACACCGGTCAGCGCCTACCTGCACTCGGCGACGATGGTGAAGGCCGGTGTGCTGCTCGTCGGCATCCTCGCCCCCGCCCTCTCCGACGCCAGCCTGTGGAAGCCCATCGGGGTCACCCTCGGCCTCGTGTCGATGCTCTGGGGAGCCATCGGGGCGCTGCGCCACGTCGACGCCAAGCTGATCCTCGCCTGGGGCACCGTCTCCCAACTCGGCCTGCTCATCGCCCTGTTCTCGATGGGCAGCGGGAAGGCGACCTTCGCCGCGACGTCCATCCTCGTCGCCCACGCCGTCTTCAAGGCTGCGTTGTTCATGGTGGTCGGAGAGATCGACGTCCGCACCGGCACACGCGACGTCACCAAGCTCTCGGGCCTGCGCCGATCGATGCCGGTCGCGTTCTGGGTCGCCGTCATCTCCGGTGCGTCGATGGCGGGCATCCCGCCGCTGCTGGGCTTCCCTGCGAAAGAGGCAGCGGTCGAGGCCGTCCTCGGCTTCAGCGGGTTCGAACGCGTCGTGTTGTCGGCCGGGGTCATGGGCGGCTCCGTGCTCACGGTCGCGTACACGCTGCGTTTCCTGATCGGGGTCTTCGGCGACAGCGGTGAGGCGACCGAGGTCGCTCCCCGCCGTCCGCTCATGACCGCCCCACCGGTGCTGCTGGCAGCGATCAGCCTGGGTGGCTTCGCCCTCCTCGGGGCCATCAACGAGATCGTCATCCCCGCAGCCACCGAGCTCAACGCCAAGTCCGATGTCTACGAGCTCAAGCGCTGGCCGGGCTTCACCGATGCCTTCATCGCCTCGGTCATCATCGTCGCCCTCGGCGTCGCGCTCGGCCTCCTGCTGGCACGCCGGTTGACGCCCGAGTCGGTTCCACGTCCCCTCGGCGCCCGGGTCGCCGACGGCGGCATCGACGGCATCGTCAAGGTGTCCCGCCGCGTCGCCGCCACCGTCCAACACGGTTCGCTGCCCGTGTACGTGGCCACGATGGCCACCATCGCCGCCATCGCTGCGACGCCGTTCCTGTGGTCCATCGACTTCGGTGACCTCGTCTGGACCGACAGCCCGGCGCAGCTCGCCGTGGCGGCCGCGGTCGTCGCCGCCTCGTTCGTCACGATCTTCCTGGGCTCCCGTCTGGGTGCCGCCCTGGCGCTCGGCGCGGTGGGTCTCGCCGTCACCGGTATCTTCGTCGCCCACGGCGCACCCGACCTCGCGCTCACCCAGCTACTCGTCGAGATGGTGGTGGTCGTCGGATTCGTGGTCGGTCTCGGTCACCTCAACCGCAGCTTCCCGCCCGCCGGTCGGGTGTGGAGAGGCGTGCGTATGGTCGCCGGACTGCTCGTGGGCGGCGCCGTCACCGTCGGGCTCACCTCGGCGGCCTATGCGCCCACCGGGGAGCCCCCCATCGGCGAACTCGTCGCGCAGGGCGCCGACGAAGGTGGCGGCAACAACATCGTCAACGTCATCCTCACCGACATCCGTGCGCTCGACACTCTTGGCGAGATCCTGGTCCTGGCCGTGGTGGCCATCGGGATGATCGCCCTGGTCCAAGCGGGTCGCCACGAGACCGTGGAGGAACGGACCTCATGATCGACGCCCGCTCACCCATCGTGGTCCTCGGCATCCGCGCCGCGAGCCCACTGGCGATCCTGATCGCGGTGTTCCTGTTCTTCGCCGGCCACAACCGCCCCGGTGGCGGGTTCGCAGCCGGTCTGATGCTCGGCGCCGTCTTCGCGCTGCGGACGGTCGCCGGCCTCCAGAAGCCGGTCCCACCGATGCTCCTGCTCGGGATCGGCGCCTTCATCGCCGGCGGGGTCGCCCTCGGGCCCCTGGTCGCCGGAGAGGTACTGCTCGACCAGGTCATCGTCGAGGGCGAGGTGCCCGTGCTCGGCAAGGTGAAGACCGGCACCGCTGCCGTGTTCGATCTCGGGGTGACCTTCATCGTGGTGGGCCTGGTCTTCGCCGTGCTCGACGGGCTGGGCGCGACGCGCATGGACCGCGCCGGCAGCCCCGAAGATCGCAAGCCCGAAGCCCGGAAGGCGTCGTCATGAGCGGTGTGCTCGTCCTGTGTGCGGCCGGTCTCTGCGCGACCGGCGTGTACCTGGTGACCGCGCGGTCGTTGAGCCGGATCCTGCTCGGCTTCTCGTTGCTCGGCCACGGCGCCGTCATCGCGCTGGTCGCCGCGGGCGGGCTCTCGGGCTCGCCGCCACTGGCGGATCGCCCCGACATCGCCGACTCCGCCAACCCGCTGCCGCAGGCACTGGCGCTGACGGCCATCGTCATCTCGTTCGGTCTGACGCTGTTCCTGCTCGCACTCGCCCGGCGCCAGCACCAGCTCACCGGTGACGACCTGGTCGAGGACGATCTCGAGGACATCCGCATCGCGCAGGCCATCACCGACGGCGACTTCGTGGTCGACGAATCGGAGGCCACGTCGTGAACGCCGTCATCGCGCTCATCGTGGTGGGCCCCATCCTCGGCGCGGCCGCGGGCTTTCTGTCGAACCGGCTGCCGATGCTGCGCGACGCGGTCACCGTGGCCACCCTCGCAGCGGTCACGGCGCTCGCCACCTGGCTACTCATCGAGGTCGAGCGCAACGGCACCGTCGTGGTCCACGTCGGCGGTTGGGATCCCGAGCTCGGCATCGTGTTGGTGGCGGATCTGTTCGCCGTGATGGTCCTGTTGGTGTCGCTCGCGACCATTCTCGTCGTCGAGTTGTTCTCGGTGGCGCAGCGGGGCACGCCTGCGGGCGCCGATCCGTCGGTCGTCGGGCCGGTCCTGTTGGTGCTCACCTGCGGCGTGGCCCTGGCCATCCTCACCGGCGATCTCTTCACCTTGTTCGTTGCCTTCGAACTCATCTTGGTGTCGAGCTACGTGTTGTTGACCCACGAGGGCCAGCGAGGGCAGATCCGGGCAGGGATGACCTATGTGGTCATCAATCTCTTCGCGTCGACGCTGTTCCTGTTGGGTGTCGCCTTCGTGTACGCCGCGACGGGCACGGTCAACATGGCGCTGCTCGCCGAGCGGATCCCCGAACTCGCCGACGGCACCCGCATCGGTATCGGGGCCTGGTTCCTGGTGGTGTTCGGCACCAAGGCCGCCATGTTCCCGCTGTTCTCGTGGCTACCCGACAGCTACCCCACCGCACCCACCACGATCACGGCGGTCTTCGCCGGGCTGTTGACCAAGATCGGCGTCTACGTCCTCATCCGGTTCCACGTGTTGACCGGCATGGACGACCTCGGCCCGCTCATCCTGGTGATCGCCGGGTTCACGATGGTCGTCGGCGTCGCCGGCGCCCTCGCTCAGGACGACGTCAAGCGCATCCTGTCGTTCCACGTCATCAGCCAGATCGGCTACATGCTCATGGGGCTCGGCCTCTTCACCGTCGCAGGCATCGCGGGCGCCATCTTGTTCCTCGTGCACCAGATCCCGGTCAAGACCGTGATGTTCCTCGTCGGTGGCCTCATCGAGCACCGTCACGGCACCTCCGCGCTGCGGCGCGTCGGTGCCCTTGCGTCCAGCGCACCGGTGGTGGCGCTGCTGTTCGCGCTGCCCGCGCTGAGCCTGGCGGGCATCCCGCCGTTCTCTGGTTTCGCGGCGAAGCTGGCGCTCGTCGACGCCGGTGTCGCAGAGGCCTCCACTGCGATTGTGATCGTCTCGCTCGCCGGTAGTGTCCTCACGTTGCTGTCGATGACGAAGATCTGGATCGGCGTGTTCTGGGGTTCCGACACCGAGCCGCCCATCGAAGGACGCGACGGGAGCCGCTGGGTGATGATGCAGGCCGTGACCGGAGTCGCAGTTGCCGGCACGATCGCAATCGCTTTCCTGGCCGGACCGTTGTGGAACATGAGCGAGCGGGCCGCCACCGACCTCGTCGACAAGACCCCCTACATCGAGGAGGTGCTGGTGCGATGATCGCTTCGATGTTCACGGTTCGCCGCCTCGTCACCGTCGCCGGGCTCGTGTTCGCGTGGCTTGCGCTGTGGGGAACCATCAGCGTCGCCAACATCTTGTCCGGCATCCTCGTCTCGGTCCTGGTGTTGGGCTCGGGCGTCGGCACCTCCGGACGAGGCGGCATCCGGATCGGCCCACTCCTGCGGTTCGGCCTGCTCGTCCTGATCGATCTGGTGAAGTCCTCGTTCACGGTGGCCTGGGAGATCCTGACGCCAACCGACTACACCGAAGAGGCGATCATCGCGGTCGAGGCGCCCGTCGACACCCGCCACCACCTGCTGTTGCTGGTCGTTGCGGTCACCGTGACCCCGGGAACCGCGGTCATCGACACCGACCCCGACACCGGCACCCTCTACGTCCACCTCCTGCATGCCAACAAGGCCGACGAGATCCGCGCCCACGTCCTGGAGCTGTCCGACCTCGCGTGCCGGGCGCTTCCGATGTCGGCCGAGGTGAAGGACCACGCCATCGCCGATCGGGGGGCGAAATCGTGATCACCACCATCGTCATCGGGGCCTTCGTCCTCGCCGGGGTCTGTGCCGGCATCCGGCTCCTCATCGGCCCGTCGCTCGCCGACCGCGTCGCCGCCCTCGACGTCATGCTCATCGCGTTGATGTCGGGCATCGCCGCCGCCGCCGCCGATTCGGGCGATCCCGTCTATCTCGAGCTGCTGGTCGTGGTCGCCATCGTTGCCTTCACCGCCACGGTCGCCGCCACCCGCTTCATCGAACGCGAAGGACGCAACGCCCGATGAGCCCCTTCGCAGCTGTCCTGTTGTTGATCGGTGCCGCCCTGGCGTTGCTGGCCGGCATCGGGATGCTCAGCTTCTCGACCCCCTACGCCCGCTACCACGCTGCAGGCAAGGCAACGCCGGTCGCCTTCCTCGCAGTGGCCATCGGGGCGGCCTCCGAGGTGGGGTGGAGCGGGGCTGCGTCGCTCGCCGTCGCGGCCACGGCCCTCGTCCTGACATTGCCCGTCGGCGTGCATCTACTGTTCCGTGCCACCCACCGGGTGACCTCCAACGACCACCTCTGCGAGGACGCGCTCGCACCGGCCGAACGGCGCCCCGACTCCGGACAGGACCTGTGATCCTGCGCCGAGGCCAACCCAGCGCCCCGGAGCCCCCGTGGAAGTCGCGAGTCGCCGCGGCCCGTCGGATCATCGAACGTCAGCGTGGCGACGATGCCACCCTGCATGCGCAGCTGGCCACGATCGAGGCGGCGATGGAGGCGGCCACCGTCGATGTCGCGCAGCTCGGCGAGCTCATCGCCGAACTCGACCCCGAGCGCGCCACACGGGAGCTGAAGGATGCGCTGCGGCGCCGCACGCGTGATCCGGCCTCGGTCGACGACGCCCTCATCGACACCATGCGGCGCCGGTACGAGACCATCCACACTCTCGAGGATCGCCGCAGTGCGCTCGACGCCCGTATCGAGCGGACCGTCGCCGACATCGAGGCGCTGGCGGCGCGTTCGATCGAGCTGAGCCATAGCATCGACGGCCGCGGTGCTCTCGGTGCCGAACTCGAACGGCTCCACACGGATCTGACGGCGCTCGAGGCTGCGCACCGCGAACTCGACGAGCACGCGCCCCTCGATCCCGGAGAACGACCTTGAACTGTCCCTTGTGCGTCGACGAGGTCCTCGACGTCACCCACCACGGCGGGATCGAGATCGACGTCTGTCCCCGCTGCCGCGGCATCTGGCTCGATCGGGGCGAGCTCGATCGGCTGATGGGCCCGGCCGAACCGGCCGCTCGTTCGGCTGCTCCCACCCGTCCGGCCCCCCGCGACGCCGGCTTCGACGACTACGACGACATCGGTGGCTCTGCGCCGAGGGGTTCGGACAAGAACCGCAAGAAGAACAAGAAGCGCCGCCTGATGGACAAGCTCGGCGACGCGCTCGAAGAGGTGCTCGACCTGTGAGCAGGCTCCGCTCCCCGCAGCTCGGAGCCGTGTGAGCGCCTGGGCTCTCCTGGGACTCCTCGCTGCCGTCTCGCCGCTGCTCGCGGCGGGCGCTGCCCGAGTGACCGGCCGTTCCGGCATGGACGATGCCTTTTCCGGCCTCGGCCTGGTCGGCGCGTCGGTGACGTTGATCACGGTGGCCACCGATGGCCCGGTCGCTGCGTTCGACGGATGGGTCGTGTTCGATCGCGTCGGCGTCGCCTGGACCGTCTTCGCTCTCGCGGTGGTCTGGTCCATCCGTTCGTTCGCCCATCGTCAGCTGGCCGCCGATCCGCTGCGTCATCGGTTCGCGATGTGGAGTGCGGTGACGGCCACGTCGGGCGTCGCCCTGTTCGTCGCGGGCAACCTGGCGGCGCTGGCCATCGCAGCCGTGCTCGCCGGCCTCGCGGTGGCAGGTGTGGTCGGTGCCCACCTGCACGGCGGCCCCGTCAGGCGACGCGTGCTGACCGTGTTGGCCGTCGGCGACATCGCGCTGCTGGCCGGCCTGGTGTCGGTGATGGCCGACGCCGGCACCATCGATGCATCCGCCATGGTCCTGGTGGACGGCCCTGTGCTCCATCTCGGCGCCACTGCGATCGTGATCGCTGCGCTGGTGGCGTGTGCGCAGGTACCCGCACACCGGTGGCTGGTGGCGACGCTGGCCGCACCCACGCCGGCGTCGGCGCTCTTGCACGCCGGGCTGGTCAACGCCGGGGGCGTCATCTTGATCCGCACTGCCCCACTGGTGAGCCGGTCCACGGTGGCGATCGTCGTCGGACTCGCCGTGACGGTGGCGTCGATGGCGGTGGCGGTGGCGGTCATGCGCCTGCGTTCGGAGGTCAAGAGCGCGCTCGTGTGGTCGACGGTGGCCCAGATGGGCTTCATGCTCACCCAGGCCCTGGTCGGCCTCGGCGCCGCAGCGGCTGCGCACCTCATCGCCCACGGCGCCTACAAGTCGCACCTGTTCCTGGCCAGCGGCTCCACCATCGAACACCCACCGGTGCAGCGGCGGCCGTCGACCGCCGTCTCGGATCGCTTGCTCGCCCTCGTCGCCGGGGCCGGGGTGGTCGCGTTGGCCGCACCGCTCAGCGGGTACGACGTCACGGCCCAGGATGGTGCGGCGGTGTTGATCCCGCTGTTCGCGGCGGTGACGGTGGTGGTCGTCCTAGCGGGTCCTCGCGGTATCGACGCCACCGATCCTGCCCGCAGCGCCGTGCTGGTCGTGGCGATGGGGCTGCTCAGCTTCGCCTACCTGGGCCTGTTGTGGCGCTTCGAGAAGTGGCTGCAGCTCCCGGAGGCCACCCCGTCGGGTGCGTTGGCGATGGTGCTGGTCGTCGCTGCCCTCGTCGTGGCGGCCGCTTGGGTGTCGGGCCGTCTGTCGACCGATCCCCGTCCTGCGGCGGCGGCCACCGAGGCCCGCCTGGTGGCGTTGTCGCGTCCACCCGAGGCCGGCGCCGGCCGCGCCGGCGCCACGACGGGAGCGGCATGAGCCAGCGCAGTGTCGATCCCCGCGACGTCCACACCCTGGTCGACGTGGCGCGGCGCGTCGTGCCGATGACCTGGGGGCTCGACACCTTCGTGGCCGCCAACCCCTTGCACGGGTTCGAGGATCTCGCCTTCGAAGACGCTGCCCTCGAGGTCGCCGACCTGTTCGATGCCCGCGCCTATCCCGGCCACCGTGACGGTTCGGGCCGGGCGCAGCTGGTGACCGAGCGGGGGCAGCGTCGCCCATCGGAGCGGCTGGTCGTCGTCGGCACCGCCGGGGTCGCCGATGTCGTCGATGCGTTCGTGGCCCACTGGTGTGCCACCCATCGGGCGCTGGTCGAACATGCCGTCCACGGCGACCGCCCCGATCTCTACGCCACATGGCGGCGCCTCGCTCCCCACGACCCCGACCTCGCCCGGCGGGGCGGGCCGGGCCATCGCGAACGGGCCCTCGCCCTTCCCGAGCGCGCCGCGGATGCGGTTGTCGCCACCCTCGACGCTCGTGGGATCGAGCCCTCGGATGCGGTGGCCTATCTCGAGGCCCAGCTGGCCCGCCTTCCTGGTTGGGCCGCGGCGTTCGCACGTGAGGTCGACACCGGCGACCGTCATGCGCTCGTCGAGTTCGCAGCCACCCGCCTGGCGGTCGAGCACCTCCTGGTCGCCGGCGACGGCGGACACGGCGCCACACCAGCGCGCGATTCTTCCGTCGATCCCGACGCCGCCGAAGGGCTCGCCGCCGCAGAGGCCGCGTATCGCGACCGACTGCTCGCGGGGCTGGCCGGCGCAGCGGTGGCCGACGGCGACACCAGGGCACCGGAGGTGCAGCTGGTGTTCTGCATCGACGTGCGTTCCGAGGGGATCCGCCGGCCCCTCGAGGCCCTCGGGCCCTACGAGACGCTCGGCTTCGCCGGGTTCTTCGGTCTGCCCATCGCGGTGCGCGAAGACGCCCATGCCGACCCCGTGCCCCATTGTCCGGTCATCCTCGATCCCCGCGCCTCGGTGATCGATCCCGGTCGCCACCACGACGACGACGTCCACGACCGCTTCGTCACGGCGAAGACCTCTGCCACGTCGGGCTACGTGCTGGCCGACGCCGCCGGGTGGCTGCTCGGGATCAAGACGCTCGGCACCAGCCTGGCGCCGCGCTGGTGGGACCGCGCCGCCCGCGCGCTCAGGCGAGCGCCCGCTGCCGACGAGGCCGATCTCGTCATCGACCCCTCGCCGGATCTGCCGAGCGACATCGGCCTGACCGCCCACGACCAGATCCAGGTGGCGTTGTCCGCGCTGACCGCGATGGGCCTCACCCGGGACTTCGCTCCCGTGGTGGTGTTCTGCGGGCACCACTCCGACCACCGCAACAACCCGTTCCGGTCAGCGCTGCACTGCGGTGCGTGCGGCGGCAACCCCGGGGGCACCAACGCCCGGGTGCTGGCCGCCATCTGCAACCGGCCCGAGGTGCGGGCCGGCCTCGCCGAAGCGGGTCTCGTCATCGGTGACGACACGTGGTTCGTCGCCGCCACCCACGAGACCACCGACGACGTCGTCACGTTGCTGGAGGTCGACGGCGCCCCCGAGCACGTGACGCCCCAGCTCGGCCGGCTGATCGCAGCGCTCGAGGCGGCGGGAGAGCACAGCCGCCGCGAACGCCTGGTCCGCCAACCCGGCTCGCCGGTGCCGGCCCGCCGGCCTCGGCGCAGCGCCGATCCCGCCCAGGTCGTCCCCGACTGGGGTCTCGCCCGCAACGCAGCCATCGTCGTCGGACCGCGGCACCTCAGCGCCCACATCGATCTCGACCGCCGCGTCTTCCTGCATTCGTACCGCCCCGACGACGATCCCGACGGCACGGTGCTCGAGGCGATCATGACCGGCCCGGTGGTCGTCGCCCACTGGATCAGCTCGCAGTACTACTTCTCGACCGTCGACCCGTTGCGCTTCGGTGCAGGGTCGAAGCCGTTCCACAACGTGATCGGGCGCCTGGGGGTGGCCGAGGCGACATCGTGCGACCTGCGCAACGGCCTACCGTTCGAGTCGGTGGCCTTCGGGGGCGAGGCCTTCCACGAGCCGCTCCGCCTCCTGGTCGTCATCGACGCACCCGGCGAACGGGTCGATCACGTCATCGGCCGCAACCCGGTGCTCCGCCGCCTCGGTGGCAACGGGTGGGTCCGTTTCGTCGCCCGGCCCGCCGACACCGCCACGGCGCCGTTCGTCGAACGCGGCCGCGACGGCTCGTGGACCCCCTGGCAACCCGGCACCTCGGCCTGCGACGATCTGGACAACGACGAACGATCCCTGGAGGACCGATGAGCGAGCACAGCGACGGCCACGCCCCGCTGCACCACATGACCAAGATCGAGGTCGTGGTGAACGGCGTCGACGTGGCCCGCGTCCAGTCGATCCTCGAGGACGCCGGCGTCAGCGGCTTCACGATGCTCGGCAACGTCTCGGGTCTGGGTCACGGCGGCTTCCACGAGGGGCGCCTGGCGTTCAACGACCGCGACGGCCTGACGATGCTCATCACGGTGGTGCCCGACGAGGCCGTCGGAGACCTCGTCGATCGCCTGCGAGCCCTGCTCGAGAACCGTCCGGGTGTGATGTTCGTGACCGACACCCAGGTGAGCCGGCCCGACTACTTCAGTCGCTGAGTCAGTCGCTGCGTCCGGCGGCGCCATGACGCCGCACCTGTTTCATGCCTTTCGGATCGTCCCCAATGGCTATCGATCCTCGTAGGCTCGCGAGAATGGCGACGACAGAGCTCGGACTGATCGACACCGAACCGCACCGGCCGCGTTGGACGTTCCTGACCAACCATGCGCACGTGCTGATCGCGATCAAGCGCAACGGCGATCTGCGCCAGCGCGACATCAGTCAGCTCGTCGGCATCACCCCGGGCGCGGTGCAGCGCATCCTCGATGACCTCGAGGCGGACGGCTACATCCGCCGCGAGCGCATCGGACGCCGCAACCACTACGAGGTCGTCCCGGGTACGGCGCTGCGCCACCCGCTGGAGGAGTCGCACACCGTCGACGACCTGCTGGCTGCGGTGGAGGACTGACGCCGCCGGTCGCCGGCCGCTACCAGCTGATCTCGACCTCGAGGCTGGTGCCGTCGGCACCGATCTCGATCTCGACCTCGAGCTCGACCTCGTCGGGCACCTTCACCGTGTACTTCAGGCCCTCGCGGAGGAACTCGAAGGAGTTGTGACGGGCGAGGGAGTCGGCGAGCTGATGCAGCCAGGCCGCAGCATCCTCGCGAGACAGCGTGCGCTCCTGCTCGAAGTCGATCAGATCATCGGACATGGGGGCTCCTCGGCGTTCGTCGGTGCCGGGTGGGTCCCGGCCGATGCCCGCGAAGAGTACCGGTCGTCAGGTCGCGGCGGGACTCTTGTCGAGGCGTCGTCGCGACGCGAGCGCGGGGTCGGGTACCGGCCCCACCCGGGCCCGGCCGTCCACGATGAAGAGTCCGTCGGCGCGGGCGATCACCGGGTTGAGGTCGAGCTCGGCCAACTCGCCGATGGCGTCGGCCAGGCGGCTCACCCGCAACAGCAGATCGCGCAGGGCGTCGCGGTCGACCGGCTCGGCGCCGCGATAGCCCTGCAGCAGCGGAGCGCTGCGGGGCTCGTCGAGCAGCGACTCGGCGTCGACGTCGGTCAGCGGCACCAGACGCAGGCCTCGGTCGGCCAGCAACTCGGTGGCGATGCCCCCGAGGCCGAACACCACGGCGGGGCCGAACGAGGGCTCGTTGAGGACGCCCACGATGACCTCGGTGCCCGGCCCGATCATGGGCTGTACCAGCGCGCCGGCCATGTCGTCGCCGAAGCGGTCGGCCATGGTCCGGTACACGTCGGCGGCCTCGTCGGGTTCGACGTCGAGAACGACACCGCCGACGTCGGACTTGTGTCGGATGCGACCCGACTGCAGCTTGCAGACGACCGGCCCGCCGATGGACGCGGCTGCGGCCTCGGCAGCCTCGGGCGAGTCGACGACGTGCGATGTCACCGTCTCTATCCCCACTGCGCCCAGGAGGCGGTCGAGCTCGGGGTTGGTGAGCCAGCGACCCTCGGGGGCATGGGCCAGGACCTCGGCCACGCAGAGACGGGCGTCGCCGAGGTCGAGGTCGTCGAGCTCGGGAACCTCGCCCACCGGGGCGTTGCGCCAGGCGACGTAGTCGGCGATCCGCCCGAGCGCCACGGCCGCGGCCTCGGGGAAGCTGAACACCGGGACGTGGCGTGGGCCGTCGGGCGTGTCGACGTGCAACAGGCGGGACTCGTCGCCGCCGAGGAAGGTGGCGGCGACCGGCTTCGGAGGTCCGGCCGCCACGGCCCGGGCGATCGCAGCGGCCACGTCGCTGGGGTCGGTCACCATCGGATCGGTGAAGATCGTGAGGACGGCGTCGATGTCGGGATCGGCCAGGACAGTGGCCAGCGCCTGCTCGAACTGCGCCGGCGAGGCGTCGGCGATGACGTCGACGGGGTTCGACACGCCCGCCGTCGCCGGTAGCACGGCCCGCAACTCCTCCTGGGTGGCGGCCGACAGCTCGGGTACGTCGAGGCCTGCGCCCACACATGCATCGGCGGCGAGGATGCCCGGACCGCCGCTGTTGCCGACGATCGCCACGCGCCGCCCCGTCGGCAACGGCTGGTGCACCAGCACCCGACCCACGTCGAAGAGCTCCTCGAGGGTGGCGACGCGGATGATGCCGGCCTGGGAGAACAAGGTGTCGGCGAGGGCGTCGTCGGACGCCAGGGCCGCGGTGTGGCTGGCCGCCGCCCGCTTCGCCGCGCCCGAGCGCCCACCCTTGACGACCACCAGTGGCTTCGTGCGCGAGAACCGGCGGGCGAGGCGGCTGAACTTGCGGGGGTTGCCGAGCGACTCGAGATAGAGCATGCCGACGGTGGTGGCGTCGTCGTCGAGCCAGTACTGCAACAGGTCGTTGCCCGACACGTCGGCCTTGTTTCCGAGCGACACGAACGACGACACGCCCAGACCGAACCGCTCGGCGGTCGCCAGGATGGCGATGCCGAGTGCCCCCGACTGGGAGGCGAACCCGATGGTCCCCTGGCGCGGCGCCACCGGAGCGAACGTTGCGTTGAGGCCGACCGCGGGGTCGGTGTTGACCACGCCGATGCAGTTGGGCCCGACCACCCGGAGGCCGTGACGGTGCGCGAGGGCGACGACACGATCCTGGGTGGCGGCGCCGTCGGCGCCGACCTCGGCGAAGCCGGCCGTGACGATCACTGCTGCTCCGACGCCCACCTCACCGGCCTCGGCGATGACCGCCTCGACCGCATCGGCCGGGACCGCGATGACCGCCAGGTCGATGTCGCCCGGCACGTCCTGCAGCGACGGATAGGCCAGCACGCCCGACACCGATTCGGCGTTGCGATTGACCGGGTACAGCACGCCCGAGAACCCGGCGCGCAGCAGGTTCTGGAACAGGGCCCGACCGACGCTGCCCTCACGGTTGGAGGCGCCCACGACGGCGATGGTCGACGGCGCCAGCACCCGGCGCACCGACGCGGCCTCGGCGGCGTGCTCGCGTGCGGCGACGACATCGGTGGGGGTCTCGTCGATGGAGAAGTCGACCTCCCAGACGCCCTGGTCGAGCGACCGGTGCACCCGGTAGCCGGCATTGGAGAACACCCGCAGCATCTTGTGGTTCGCGCCGAGCGCCTCGGCATGGAAGCGGGTGATGCCGTTGGTGCGGGCGATGACGGCCAGGTGTTCGAGCAACAGGGTGCCGATGCCACGCAGCTGGTGGTCGTCGGCCACCGTGAACGCCACCTCGGCGCTGTCGCGGTCCTCGACGTACATGTAGCGGCCGACGGCGACGATGCGGTCGCCGAGCTCGGCGACGATGGCGACCCGGTGGCGGTAGTCGAGGTCCAGGAACCGGGCCAGGTCGGCCTCGGTGCGGGGACGCCACCTGGACATGTAGCGGAAGTATCGGCTCTCCTCGGACAGCGCGTCGATGAAGGCGAGGAGGGCGGCGCCGTCGTCGGGGGTGAGGGCCCGCAGGTGGAGGACGCCGCCGTCGGCGACGACGACGTCGGTGCTCCAGAGCTCGGGGCGGGCGATGGGCACATCGGTGGTCATGAGGACATCTCCTGGCATGGCGTCGACATCGTCGAGTCTGTCTCGTTCGGGCGACGGGCACACGGCCGTGGGATTCTCAGCCGGGCCGCCGCCGCAGCCACGGGCCGAGCCACGTGGTCAGGCGTGGCATGAGAACCCAGGTGAGCAGCGCGATACCGATCACGTTGGACACGAACAGCGCCGGCACCCAGGGGACGTCGGGCACGAGGGTGCGCTGCAGCCAGCCGAGCGTCAGGGTGGTGGGGTAGAGCGCGATCAGGACGGCGACGGCCTGTTTCCAGCGCAGCGGCTGCCCGTCGGACCCGGTGAACCAACCGGCGAACCCTTCGACGACGTTGATGGTGCGTTGGCCCTCGACCAGTGGATCGAGGGTTCGGAGTGCCTCGCGGCGGGTGTCGGAGCGCAGCCACCGGTCGAGATCGGCGCGGGTCGAGAACGAGAACACGATGACGTGGTCGTCCTGCACGCCGGGCACGGGCTCGGCGACGTCGGCGCGCAGGAACCCGGGGAAGGCCTGCATGCGGCGGACGATCTCGGCCTGCGCGCGGTCGAACGCCGCGAGCTGGGTGGGGTCGATGCGTTGAGACACCACTGCGGTGACGGCATGGGAGGCTGGGTCGGCCCCGGCGACGCGCTGTTCGCGGGTGGGGCCCTCGAGCAAGTCGGCGCCCTCGTCCATCAGTGCTCGGCGTTCGTCCGAGCTCAGCCAGGCATCGAGTTCGGGTTGGGTGGCGAAGCGGTAGACGATGATCCACTCGCCGGGATGCACCTCGCTGGGCGGTTGGGCCTCGGAGCTGACATGGCCCGGGAAGGACGCCGCGGCTGCCTGGAGACGACCGTTCCAGGACCGGAACTCGTCCTCACGGCCGGGGACGACCCTACGGGAGACGATGACGGTCGGGGCGGCATCGCTCATGGCGCCAGTGTGGCCGATCGCCGACGCCAGGCGCTGAAACTCGACACCGACCCTGCGGTCGGGCGCGCCAGCCACGGCCACGGGTGACGGGCGGCGATGTCGAGGAACCGGGCGCGGCTGGCGAAGCCGGGCACCGGGGCGTGGGTGACCGCCAGGCGTCGGCCGGCCAGGACATCGGTGGGCGAGCCGACGTGGAGCTCGACGGGGCGGGCGGCGCCGAGCTCGGCGAGGGTCTCGGTCAGGAACACGAGCCGCTTGGCGCTGAGCCGCAGCCGGGCCAGGAGGGGCTCGTCGAACACGAACACGGCCGGGAGATCGGGGTGCGCGGCCAGCGCCGGGTCGTCGTCGCCGAGCGACTCGGCGGTGAGCCACACGGCCACGGGCTCGCCGCCGACGAGTGGTTCGAGCGGCCCGTGCAGGTCGGTGGTGATCGCGTCGGTCGCGCCCGATCGAGGCGCATAGGGCGGGTCGTCGGGCCAGTCGGCGATGGGGCAGGCGTTGCGTCGTTCGCAACCGGCGCAGAGGCCCGGCGCCCGCTTCTCGACCTGGGAGCGGCTGAAACCGTAGGGCTTGGAGGAGCCGACACCGGTGGTCCACTGCCATCCAAGGCGGTTGGCGGCCCGGGAGCCGTCGAGCAGGTGGGCGAAGAACCGGTCCTCGCCGTCCTGCCATCGAGCACCTTCGCGCACCGCCCAGTGGCTGGCCAGCCACATACGGGTCTGGTTGACCAGCCACCCGTCGCGCTCGAGTTCGCCGACGGTGGCGTCGACGCAGGCCATGGTGCGGTCCCAGCCGTCGATGCCGCGCCGGCCGGCGAGGCTGCGCCGGATGCCATGCGCCGTGGCGGCGCCGTGGTCGGCGTACCAGTGCCGGGCGTACTCCTGCCACAGGAGTTCGTCGCGGAACTTGGCGACGTCGCGCCGCGGCCCGTCGGCCACCGCACGCCAGACCCGGGGGAGCTGCAGGAGTCCGTGGCGGATGAACGGCGAGAGCGCCGACGCGCCGCGGCGCTCGGGCGGCCAGACCTCGTTGCGGGTGGCGGCGTAGCCGGTCACGTCGTACGCGGCGAGCGCGGCGTCGGCTCGGGATTGGCCGCCGGTGAAGCGGGCGGAGCCGACGACGGGGCCGTCGACGAGGTGCCCGAGGTGGGCGGCGACGAAGTCGACCGCCGCGTCGCGGCCGATGTCGGGTGTGGGGACCATGACTTCCAAGGATGTGCGCTGCACCGCGTGCAGGCGCACTCCAGTGGCGACCGGTGCGGGAGGATCGCGGGGGAGCGGCTGCCATAGTGTGGCGGTGACCGCCCCGACCGTTCCCGATGCGCGCCCACGCGAGCGCAGCGAACGCGAGGTCATCGCCTACCTGGCCTTCATGGGCATCCTCATGGCGTTCGGCGTCGACGCCGCGTTGCCGGCATTCGACGACCTGCGTTCGGCGTTCGACCTGGCGGCGGACTCGAACAGCATCAGCCTCACGGTCACGCTGTACCTGATCGGTCTGGCGATCGGGCAACTGGCTGTCGGTCCGCTGGCGGATCGGTACGGTCGGGTCCTGACGCTTCGCCTCGGCATCGGCCTGTACAGCCTCGGTGCGCTCGGCTCCATCGTGTCACCCGACCTGACGTGGCTGCTGATCAGCCGCGCTGTCTGGGGCGTGGGCGCAGCGGCGCCGGGCGCGCTGCGCACGACGGTGGCCCGCGATCTCTACAGCGGGGCGCAGATGGCGCGCGTGGTGTCGATCGCGTCGGGGTTCTTCATGATGGGGCCGGTCATCGCTCCCATCGTCGGGCAGGGGATCCTGGCGATCAGCTCGTGGCAGTGGGTCTTCGGGGCCTCGCTGATCCTCGCAGCCGTGCTCGGCGTCTGGACCATGCGCTTCGGCGAGACCCTCGAGCCGGCGGATCGGCGCGCGATCGACGCGGCCGGCATCGTCGCCGGCTTCCGGGCGGTCCTCGCCAACCGGCAGACCCTGGGCTACACGCTGGCGTTGACGTTCGGGTTCGGTGCGTTCTTCGTGTTCCTCGGCAGCTCGCATCCGATCATCGACGACATCTACGGCCGAGGCGATCAGTTCGCCCTGTGGTTCGGATTGGCGTCGGTGGCGATGGCCGTGTCGTTCTTCTCGGTCAACCGCTTCATCGTGCGCCGGGGCGCGCACCGGACGGCGGTGGTGACCGCGAGCGCGGCGGTCGCGCTCAGCCTGGTGTTGACGGCGCTGAGCATCGCCGGTGATGGGGTGCCGAGCTTCGCCGTCTGGCTGGGGTTCATCGCGGTGATCAATGCGTTGACGACGCTGTTGACGCCGACGTGCTATTCGCTGGGGCTCGAACCGATGGGGGCCCTGGCCGGCACCGCGTCGGGTGTGATGGGCTTCGTGAGCACGGCCGGTGGATCGTTGCTGGCGGCGGCGATCGATGCGTCGATCGACGGCAGCGTCACCCCGATGGCCGTCGCCTATGCCGGGTACGTGAGCCTGGCGCTGGTGTCGATGCGGTGGGCCCGCGCCTGAGCCCGGCGGCGCTGATCCGGCCGGCTCAGCCGGCGAGCGGCAGCCCGGCTGCGTTCCAGGCGAGGATGCCACCGTCGACGTCGGTGACGTCGCTGAAGCCGAGGTCGCGCATCAGCGCCACGGCCTGGCTGCTGCGGTTGCCGGACCGGCAGATGACGACGTAGGGGACATCGGGGTCGAGCTCGGCGATGCGGTCGGCAAAGTCGGCCTCGTAGATGTCGATCAGGGTGGCGCCGGCCACGTGGCCCTCGGCGAACTCCTCGGGGGTGCGGACGTCGAGCACGACGAGGTCGTCGGGTGCGTCGGCCAGGATGGCGGCCGCCGTGGAGACGTCGACGAGGCCACCGCCTGCGATGGCGGGACCCGCCGCAGCGGCGGGCGGATCGATGGATTCCTCGCCACAGGCGGCCGCAGTGAGGGCCAGGGCGGGAACGGCGAGGGCGATGACGAAACGGCGCATCCCGCAATTGTACGGATATTTGGTCAGTAGAACCAATCTGTACGTCTCAGTTGCAGCCGATATGTACACTTTCGTGCATGGATGTCGCAGTCACCGAACTCAGAGCGCACCTCGCACGGTGGATCGACGCCGCCCGTGAGGGCGCCGATGTCGTCATCACCGACCGGGGAATGCCGGTCGCCCGGATCGTCGCGCTCGACGCCAGCCCGGTCCTGGATCGGCTGACCGCCCAGGGCATCATCAGCCGTCCCGGCAGCGCGGCGCGGCCGGTCGCCGGCGGACGCCCCCGCCCCACACCGAAACGACCGGTGGCCGACATCGTCGGCGAACAGCGTCGCTGACGATGGCGATCGTCTATTTCGATTCGAGCGCGCTCGTCAAGCTGGTCGTCGACGAGGTCGGGTCGGACGTCGCGGCGACGTTGTGGAACGCGTGCGACGCCGCACTGTCGAGCAGGCTCGCGTATCCGGAGGTCTGCGCCGCGCTCGCGGCAGCGCACCGAAACGGAGATCTCGGTCGGGACGAAGTCGCCGAGGCCGCCGAGGAATGGGAGATCTTCTGGGCGTCGATCCGCCCCGTCGAACTCTCGGCCGACGTCGAACGCTCGGCAGGCGCGCTGTCGGTGCGTCACCGGTTGCGTGGCGCGGATGCGGTCCACCTGGCGAGCGCTCTGGCGATCGGTGTGGACGATGTCACGGTGGCGGTGTGGGACAGACGCCTCCACGCCGGTGTCGTCGCTGCGGGTCTCGCCGTGGCGCCGCCGACGCTCGACTGACACGCCCGCAGACGGCGGAGTCGCGCTGCAGACGCGTCGCTGGCCAGGGGTTTCGCGGTTTCGACCCCGATCGCCGGACGCGTCCGGGGGAGCGTTGCCGACCAGGGCTTCTGCGGTCCGGGGGTGATCGCAAGACGCGTCCGCGGGCGCGTCCGGCCTCGGCGAGCCTGTCACACCCCGTCGCTACGATCGAGGGAACCGCCC
>JBKAGO010000051.1:0-72836 GCA_046290435.1 Acidimicrobiales bacterium | reverse complement strand
CGGGTCGGTGGCCGAGACCTGGGATGGGCGTCCGGTCGACCCGGCCGCGGCGTTGCGGCGGTGTTGTGACGCGGACTGGTACGTGATGGTCTACGACGCCCTGGGTCGCCCCACCCGGGTGGGGCGAAGCCGCCGGTACGCGACGCGTGAGCAGCGCCTGCAGCTCCGCGGCCTGTACCGGACCTGTCCGATCGATGGGGTCACACCGTTCCACCGCTGTGAGGTCCATCACGTCAACCTCGACTACGAACTCGGCGGCGAGACCGAGCTCCACAACCTGGTGCCGATCTCGAGCGAGTGGCACCACCGCATCCACGACGGCGGCTGGACCCTCACGATGGATGCCGACCGCACCCTGCGCCTGTTCCGGCCCGACGGCACGCTCGACCGGGTGATCGACCCGCCCACCCCCATCACCCGCCACGGCCCCTGAACCCGGCCGTGCTGCGGGGCTCGGGCACGACAGGGGTCAAGTCGTACTTTCAACCAACTCCGGGTCGTCGAGCCTGGAGGCCGCCGCGTGCCGAGTTGGTTGAAAGTACGACTTGACCCCAGCGGTTCCCCAGCGGGTCGATCGATGGCATGCCGAAACCGCCGGGCCGGCGACACCATGGATGGCGGGCGAGCGACATCACGGCACCGCAGTTCTTCAGCGGACTGCCATGGCCCGGTTGGGCTCAGCGCTCCTCAGGAGGGCACGCGCCCCAGAGGCCCAGGCCCTGTGCTGCCGCATCTCTTGAGAGCCCGGCGATGGCGTCGGCCAACGCGTAGTTCGGGCTGATCGCCAGGGGAGTGGCGAACCCCTCGGCTGCGAGCGCCAGGTTGACGATCACACCCTCTGCGGTGGTGACATAGGCGAGCACCCGGTCGTAGGCGTCGCGTGCCTCGACATCGAGATCGAGGCGGACCGTCGCCCCGACCGGCAAGAGTTCGGCTGTCCGTTCGCTGGCCTCGGGCCCGAAACACTCGGCACGACGTCCATGGTGGGCGACCTCGGGAGTGTCGATGCCCAACAATCTGACGGGCTCGGTGTGAGGACCCGAGCGGACGACGATGGTGTCGCCGTCGGTCACCTCGATCACCTGTGCGAGCGGCGGTGCAGGTCCCTCGGGCGCAGAAGCGCAGGCGGCGAGTGCGGCGGAGGCGATCAGCGCTGCAGCGATACCGGCCGAACGTAGGACACCGCGATGCGACGGATGGGCACGAACGACGAGCGGGGGCGGGCAGGAGGGCACTGGTCTCCTCGGGGCGCGATGACACGGATCGAGGGGAAGAGGGACCGGGCCGTCGGCACCGAGTCACGGGACGGCCCTCAGCATGTCGAGGCACGTCCGAGCTTGTCCGCCAGTCAGCCATCAGGCTGCGATGGGATCGTCGTGATCGTAGCGGGAGCGGCTGTCGGCGAGAGCAGCACGGGCTGCGGCGATGCCGTCGCGGCCGATCTTCTTGGTGTGTTCGTCGAGGCGCCAGGTCGGCTGACCTTGCTGACCGGCTCCGGCGATGTCGGTGTCGGTGTCGATGCGGAACAGTTGATCGCTCATGGCACGAGTATGCGAAGGGGGTGTGACAGTCTTTCTCGGCCGGCTCGTCGCGGTGCTTCTGGGCCGGCTCGTCTCCGGCCTCCATGCGCCGGGATCCTTCGTTCTGTGGTCGTCTCATGGTCGGTCCGGGATGCACGTCGCCGGCCGTGTGTCGGCGGGCTATGCAGCAGCGGCGGGGCGCCGAGACGGCTCGGGGGTGCCCAGGTGGCCCGCCGGGGTGCCCGGCCGTCTCGGGGGAGGCGGGAGCGCCGACGGGTGGCGACCGGGCTGGTCTGCCTTGTGGGTTGTTGCACTTTCGGCCGGCTCGTCTCCGGCCTCCATGCGCTGGGATCCTTCGTTCTGTGGTCGTCTCATGGTCGGTCCGGGATGCACGTCGCCGGCCGTGTGTCGGCGGGCTGCGCAGCAGCGGCGCACACCTCCCATGCGTCGCCGCCGCACCCGTCCCACTACAGTCGCTGCGTCGTAGTACCGGGTCGACGTCAGAGAGGACGTGCGAGATGGCAATCGAAAAGGTCGCAGTGATCGGCGGGGGGACCATGGGGTCCGGCATCGCCGAGGTGGCAGCACGCAGCGGATGCGACACCATCGTCGTCGAGGTCGATGCCGCCTTCGCCGAGATCGCCCAGGAGCGCCTCGAGTCCAGCACCGCCAAGGCCGTCAGCCGCGGCAAGCTCAGCGACGAGGACCGTAGCGCCATGCTCGGGCGCCTCCGCTTCTCCACGTCGTTCGACGAACTCGCCGACCGCGACCTCGTCATCGAGGCCGTCATCGAATCGCCCGAGGTCAAGGCACAGGTCTTCGCCACCCTCGACCGCATCGTGCAGCCCTCGGGCATCCTCGCCTCCAACACGTCATCGATCTCGATCGGCGAGATCGCCACCGCCACCAGCCGACCCGAACAGGTGCTGGGCATGCACTTCTTCAACCCGGCCACGGTGCAGCCCCTCGTCGAGCTCATCAGCTCCGAGGTCACCTCCGACGCCACCCTCGACGCCGTCGAGACCTTCACCCGCGAAACCCTCGCCAAGCACCCCATCCGCACCATCGACCGCGCCGGCTTCGTCGTCAACCGGCTGCTCGTGCCGTATCTGCTGTCCGCGATGCAGATGCTCGACCGGGGCCAGGCCAGCGCCGAGGACATCGACGCCGGCATGCGCCTCGGCTGTGCGCATCCCCAGGGTCCACTCGAGCTGTCGGACCTCATCGGGCTCGACACCCTGCTCCTGGTCGCCGAGGTCCTCTACGAGGAGTTCAAGGAGCCCCTGTACGCGCCCCCGCCGATCCTGCGGCGCATGGTCACCGCAGGTCACCTCGGACGCAAGAGTGGCCGCGGTTTCCACGACTACAGCCAGCGCTGAGCAGCGCCGGCAACGAGGGGGATCATCATGGGCAAACATGGAATGACCGTTCCGCTACCGGGGCGTCTGGTCGATCAGGGGCCGCTGCTGCGTGAGCTCGTCGAGCTCGGCTACACCGACGCCTGGTCGTCGGAGGCCAACGGCCACGACGCCTTCACGCCGCTGGCGTTGGCGTCGGTGCACGCGCCCGAGCTGCGTCTGGGCACCGCCATCGTGCCGGCGTTCACCCGCGGCCCGGCCCTTGTCGCGCAGTCCGTGGCGTCGATGGCGTCGGCCGCGCCCGGGCGTTTCGTGTTGGGCATCGGCTCGTCGTCCAACGTCATCGTCGAGGGCTGGAACGGGATCCCGTTCGAGGAGCCCTACAAGCGGACGCGCGACCTCCTGCGCTTCCTGCGGGCCGCGCTCACCGGCGACAAGGTCACCGAGACCTACGACACCTTCTCGGTCAGGGGCTTCCGCCTCGGCGTGGAGGTGCCCGAGACCCCGGTACCCATCCTCGTCGCCGCCCTGCGCGAGGGCATGCTGCGCCTCGCCGGACGCGAGGGCGACGGCGCCATCATCAACTGGCTCTCGGCCGACGACGTCACCCGCGTCGCGGGCATCGTCAACGACCAAGGCGACGACCGGGAGATCGTCGCCCGCATCTTCGTGTGCCCGAACCCCGACCGCGAGACGGTGCTGGCCCAGGGCAAGCGGGCCGTCGCGGCCTATGTCAACGTGCCGGTCTACCGGGCCTTCCACGAGTGGCTCGGCCGCAGTGACCTGCTCGGCGAGCACTGGGAGCGCTGGGACGCCGGCGATCGCGCCGGATCGATCGATGCCATGCCCGACGAGGTCGTCGATCAGCTGATCGTGCACGGAACAGCCGAGGAGTGCCGGGCGCATCTCGATCGCTACCTGGCCAACGGCGTCACCACGGCGGCGCTGAGCGTCATGCCCTTCGGCGGCATCGACGTCCTCGACGCCGTGCGGGCACTCGCCCCTGGCTCCTGAGCCTGTTGGGCGCACCCCGATCTCGTTGTGCTGAGCCACCGTCGCGGTGGAAGAACGCGACGAGATCGGGGTCGTGCGGCGCCCTGACGCGAGGGTGCTCGTCGGCTCCGGACGCACCGCTGCGTCACGGCGATCGTGTGACAACTCGATGAACGGGCCGCTGGTGCCTGCTCCTGTCGGTGGGGCATGGCTAAGGTGGCGCCAGTGAATACTTCGACGTCGGGGCCGATGGCCCCGGCTGCGGGGAATGACCAGACCGTAGAGGCCGAGGAGAGCAGACGAGATGACCGAAACTCCTGAATCCACGCTGGCCGAGGCGCTCGGCCTCGTCGACACCGGCCTTGCCGAGCTCCAGAGCCGCGAGATCGTGTCGGCAAGCCAGGTAGCCGACATGTTGTTGGACCTGCGCTTGTTGCTGATGCAGCTCGAAGCCGACGTCGAGCCCGCACTGACGTCCTGATCCGTCGCTCATCTCGTCCGCTTGCGGTGGTGATGGGCGAAGAGCGGATCGCCAGAATCGAAAGCCGTGCTTCGGCCCCCGTCTGATCAGGCGGGGGCCGTTCGCTCACCGGGCATCGTTGGTCTTCAGACAGCGAGGCGTGCCTGCACCCGTCGACGGCGCATGGATTCGGTGACGTCTTCACGGGCGATCCCGACCACGTCGACCACGTCGGCCAGTCGCAGTAGTCGCTGCCTGCTCGCGGGGCGCTCGTGGGCGATCAACTGCACCAGCGCATCGACGAAGGTCGTGCGGTTCTGGGTGCTCAGACGCGGCGCCAGGTCGGCCAGCGCATCGAGGTCGGCGTCGGGGTCCTGTATCGACGAGGCCAGGTCGCGGGCCAGATCGCTCGCCGAGTAGGGGATGGCGGCATGCCGTTGCACCGCGATGACGGCCGCGCGCTGCAGCGACCTGTCGATGGTGTCGCCGACGGCGAGAATCGTCGTCGTCGCCCGTCGCAGGGCCATGGTCAAGGTGTCCTCGAGGTGGGTGTGGGGGTGGGCCAGCACGACCACGTCGAAGGTCGAGTTGCAGCCCTGGCACTCGACGAAACGGCAGCGCTCGGCACCGGGGAAGACGGCGACCGATGCAACGGTGTACCAGGGGCGTACCGCGACGAGTAGGTAACGGCGAGGAGTGCTCTCGCGTGGGCACCGAAAGGTGCCACGGTCGAGAATCCTGGTCCGCTCCCGGGATTCGCTGAGAATCATCGTCGCCCTTCGTCTTCGATCGCCCGCGATCGATGAGGGTAGCCGACAGCGACGAGGAATGTTGCGATCATGTCACGATTTGCGAACGGACAGCGCGCGACGACGGACGCTCAGCGGCCGGATGCACGTGCCTCCGGCGTCGAATCAGCGTCGCGGGACGAGCCTGCGCACAACTGCTCCCATGACCAGCCCGACAGCGGCGCCCGCCGCGATGTCGGATGCGTGATGGATCCGCACATGGATCCGGCTCGTCGCCACCACCGCCGCGATCGTTCCGTACACGGGTGCGAGCCGCGACCCCTGGGCGAGCAGGCTCGCCGCCAGCGCACCCGACGACGCGTGGCCGCTCGGGAAACTCGAGGTCGACGGTGCCCGCAGATGATGCGGCCGCGGTGCGGTGGCGATCGGGCGCTCACGCTCGAAGAGACGCTTGAGTACCTGGTTGACCAGCACCGACTCGACGCCCAGGGCGATGGCCAGGCGGGCTGCCTCGCGCCGGTCCGCCGTGCCGGCAGCGACACGGGCCAGGTTGATGCCGTGCCAGATCACGCTGAAGTCCCCGGCCGCCGACGCAGCGTAGAACACCGCATTGGCGGTGCGATCCGATCGCAGTGGTTCCCAGGCCCGGTCGACCGACGCGTCGACGCGTTCGAGCCAGTCGGGGAGTCTGATGGTGCGCCGCACGGTCACGACCGGGCACCGTAGCGCCCGATGCCGCCCATCCCTGCGCCTATCCTGACGGCATGTCCGACGTCGCAGGATCCGACGATCACCGAGCAGTCGTCGCGGCCAACGAGGCCTTCTATGGGGCCTTCGAGGCCGGCGACATGGACGCGATGCGCTCCGTCTGGACACACACCGATCGAGCCGTGTGCACGCACCCCGGCTCGCCGATGCTGCGGGGCTGGACCGCCGTCGAGCGTTCGTGGCAGCTGCTGCTGGGTGCCCCGCTGCGCCCCACGTTCATCCTCACCGACGTCGAGGTCGACGTCGTCGGCGATGCGGCCTTCGTCACCCTCGTCGAGAACATGGTGGTTCCCAACGGCAGCGGCGTGGGTACGGCGATCAACTGGTTCGTCCGCGACGACGACCGGTGGCTCATGGTCGGCCACGTCGGTGCACCGATCACCCGCGAGGTCATCGGCTGAACCATGGCGGCGGAGTCGCGCCGTGTCGATCGAGGCTCAGTCGAGCGTCGACGATGCCGTGTCTGCCGGTACGGCCGGCGCCATCTCGGTCTCGTCCGACCGACCGGCCCCGTTGCGGTAGGCGCCGGGTCCGGTCATTGCGCCACGACGCCACCGCCGGGGCGTCAGCACGAGCGCCCGGGGATAGTCCTCGAACATCCAGCGGGCGAAGTTGCGTCGGGTCCAGGGTGTGAGGGCAGCGGCACGCAGCGCGGCGTCGGTGGTCCGTGGCGAACGCAGCAACTGCGACAGCGACCGGGCGAAGCGATGGTCGGTCACCAGATGGTGGCCCAGCGCGTGCTCGTAGCCGGTTCGGGCCAGCTCCGGACGATGGGGCCCGGCTGCGGTGATGGCGTCGGCGGCGAGCCGGCCCGACAGCAGGGCCTGTGCGATGCCCTCGCCGGTCATCGGGTCGGTCGCGGCGATGGCGTCGCCGGTCAGCAGCACCCGGCCGCGGGCCGCGACCATGTCATCGATACGTGCGGGGATGGGCCACGCCTTGTGACGGTCCTCGGCGACGGCGTCGGGGCCCAGGACCTCCTGGACATGGGGGCGTGTCAGCAGATCGCTCCAGAGATCGCCCATGTCGCCGACCTCGTGCGCGCCGCCACGCTGGATGCCGAAGCCGACGTTGGCGCGCCGGCCCGGGAGCGGGAACGACCAGGCGTAGCCCGGCAGGAGGTCCGGCTCGAACCAGACGACCAGGTGTTGGGCGCGCGGCCCCACCGAGGAGAAGTACTGCCGGAACGCATGCCACTCGCCGCGGTAGCCGTCGGCGCCGATGCCGAGCGCCTTGCGGACCGGCGACCACATGCCGTCGGCGGCCACCAGGTAGCGGGCCGCGTAGCGTTCGCCGGTGGTGGTGTCGACCACGACGCGGTCGCCGTGCTCGGTGAGGCCGACGAAGCCGACGCCCTCGTGCACCTCGGCGCCGACCTCGACGGCACGGCGAACCAGGGCATGGTCGAGATCGGCCCGCGGTGCCACCGCGGCGAACTGCCCGTCGCCGGGCAGCGGTAGCTCGATCCGGCGGCCGTCGGGGGCGCGGACCACGACGTCGGTGACGGCGTTCCAGCCATCCACCTCCGCAGGTCGGACGCCCAGGCGTTCGAGGATACGAAGGGCGTCGGTGGTGAGGCCATCGCCGCAGCACTTGTCGCGCGGGAAGTGGGCCTTGTCGATGACGACGACCCGGCGACCGGCCTCGACAGCGGTGATGGCCGCTGCGGCTCCGGCCGGCCCTGCGCCGACGACGAGCACATCACAGAACTGCACGGACAGAACCGTACCGGTCCCGGCGCCGGCGGCCAGAACCTACTGGGACCTTGTCGGTTTCAGAGCCCTGCGTCCTCGCCGCCTGCTTCGGTGCCGCCGTCGGTGCTCCCTGCTCCGGCAGCGGGTTCCGGCTCGGGTTCGGGCTCCGGCGTGGGCTCCGGCTCGGGCTCGGGTTCGGGTTCGGGTTCGGGTTCGGGCGTTGGCTCCGGCTCGGCGGTGGGCTCCGGGTCGGGTTCGGCGTCGGGATCGGGCCGGTTCGGGCGGTTCGGGCGCTCGGGTTCGGGTTCGGGGGTGGGGGTGACCGAGTCGGGATTGGTCGGCTGTCCGTCGCAGCCGATGCCATCGGCGGGCTGATAGCGGGCGATGAACGTGTCGATCTCGCGACGGCCGTCGGCGAAGATGCGCTCGCGGTCGGTCTCGATCACCGTGCACTGCCCCGACAGGAACTCTCGTTGGACCGCGACGTCGGCCTCGATCGTCTTGGTCGAGTAGAAGCTGACGGTCAACGACGTGTCGGTGTAGGTGGGCCAGATGAGTAGCGGATACTCGGTGTTGTTCGTTATCTGGAGGTCGGGCTGGGGGAACGAGATGGTCGACTCGATACCGCGGCGCCCCTCGCGATCCACATAACGGGAGAACCACAGGGTGTGGGGGAAGTACGAGTCGATCTGATAGCCGCCGTAGAAGGCTGCCTGGAAGAACGTGGTCGCGAACTGTGAGATCCCGCCGCCGACCGCCGTGGTGAGTTCGCCACGGTCGATGACACCGGACTCGACGAAGCCCTTCTCGATGGTGCGCCGGCCGACGTGGGTGTTCAACGAGAGCGAGTCGCCGGGTTCGACGACCACCCCGGTCATCAGATCGGCGAACAGCTGGATGTTGGTGACGCGGGCCTCGCAGCAGTTGTGCGGGGTGGTCGCCTCGCTCACCAGTTCGACGATGCCGACCGATTCGAGGATCTCGCGTTCGATCTCGGTCGAGCGGATCAGCGGTACCCGGGCTGCTGGTTCGCCGGCCCGCAGCGCCGCCTCGATGTTGCCTGCCGATGCCGGGCCGCAGCACACCCGCGCAGCCAGGCCCTCGACGCGTAGCTGCCCGCGCACGACCACGATGGAGGATTCGTCGACGGCAGCGGATGCGTCCGCGCCCGGGAACAGGTCGGCGAGGGTTGCGATGGTGACGTCGGGGTCGAGACTCCAGGTCGGTTCGCCTTCGCTGTGATCGAAGACGATGAGGCTGCGGATGGCGGCGGCATCGAGCTCGGTCTCGTCGCGCCCTGCACGCACGGTGAGCGGCCCTTCGGTGGCTGCATTGACCTCTTCGGCCCAACCGGCCGCGGTGGCGTCATCGACGAGGGGGGGAGTCTCGGTGGTCCCCACCTCGATCTCGATGGGCGCCTCGCCGCTGGCCGCCGCGGCCCGGGCTTCCGAACGGATCTCGTCGACGTCGAAGCTGAGTGCGGGGCGACCGGGCTCGACGACCACGAGCCCGTCGCTCACGGTGAGGGTGGGTTCGACGGGCTCGGGCTGTCCGCCGTTGACGAGCTCGACCAGGGCCGCAGGGTCGCCGTCGGTGGCCTGGACGGCCACGGGTGCTCTGTCCTCGCCCAGGAACGAACCGACCCAGCGGAACGGCCGGGTGAGCAGATTGCCGCGACCGATGGCCATGACGGCCTCGGCGGTGGCGTCGGTGTCGACCGCGAGGCCGACGATCCCGGCGGTGGTGGTCAAGGTCTCGCCGGTGGTCACCAGGCGTACCTCGGTGTCGCCGTAGCCCGCTGCGAGCTCGGCCAGGCGGTCGTCGAGCCCGGCGCGGTCGAGGCCACCGACGTCGATACCGGCGACGGTCACGTTGCGCGCCACGGACCCGCTGTTCAGCGCGGTGTCGATTCCCCATGCGAGCACGAGGAGGAACACGGCGACGAATGGGATCGCGAGCGGAATCGCGATGCGTGGATCGCGCAATCGGGTCACGAGGCCTCCGGATCGGGCGTGGGCCTCGGCGACGGTATCGGGCTCCTGCCCGTCAGCGGTCGCGGGAACGCCTGGCCCGCCGGCAGCTGCGGGCGTTGCGATGCGGACGGTCTCGGGGTGAGTGGGGGCGGATGGTGCGGCGGTGTCGGCCCCCACGACGGGCAACACGGCCGTCGGTGCCGGCCCCGTGGCAACCGGGGGTGCAGGCGTCGGGGGCGCCACCGTTGCGGTGGGCGGTGCGGGCGGGGGGGGAGGAACGGGGCTCGGTGCCTCGGCAGGCGGCGACTGCTCGGGTGGCGCGACGGTGGCTGCAGCGGTGTCCGGCTCCGCGGTGTCCGACGGCTCGGGGACCGCTGCCGGCTCTGGCTCGTCGACCGCGGTGCGGGCGCGACGGGGCGGAGCCGTGGAGGAATCCCGGGCCGCGCCGGGCCTCGCCCGACGCGCGCCGGGCGCGCCCGTCATGTCGTCCGAACCGTCGATCACCCTATGCTAGGTTCGCCGCCACCCTGGGTGGTGGCACTCGGCGCAGCAGCGAGGTGTGCACTCCGCCCGAGCGTCAGAACAGGCGGAGTTCGTTCGACTCGATGCCGCGCAGTTCGTCGTAGTCGATCTCGACGCAGGCGATGTCGCGGTCGCCGGCCAGGGTCTTGGCCTGCGGCTTGATCTCCTGGGCCACGAACACGCCCCGCACGGGCCGCAGCGACGGGTCGCGGTTGAGGTAGTCGAGGTAGCGGGTGAGCTGTTCGACGCCGTCGATCTCGCCCCGGCGCTTCACCTCGATGGCCACGGCATTGCCGTCGACATCGCGGCACAACAGATCGACAGGGCCGATGTCGGTCGGGAACTCCCGACGTACCAGCCGGAAGCCGGCCTCGATGCTCTGGGGTGCCGCGGCCAGCAGCTTCTGCAGATGTGCCTCGACGCCGTCCTTCTGCAGTCCCGGATCGACCCCGAGATCGTGGGCGGTGTCGGAGTACACCATCTCCATCGTGATGGTGAGCTTCTCGCCCTTGGGGTTGGTGACAGTCCAGTGGCCCTCGCCCTCGATGAGGCGGTTGGGTGCATTCATCCAGTTGAGCGGCTTGTAGGCACCGCCGTCGGCGTGGATGGCCACGCAGCCGTCGGCCTTGACCATGATCAGCCGGTCGGCCATGGGCAGGTGGGCACTGAGCCGCCCGTCGTAGTCCACCGAGCAGCGGGCGATGACGAGGCGCATGGCCCGACATCGTAGGGGTTGTGGCCCGTTCTGACCCCCGGTGGGCTCGCCGTTGTGGCACATTTTGGCGATGCCCCCCACCTCGACCGTCGAATCTCACGCGCCCCCTCCGCTGTGGCGGTCTCGCCGCTTTGCCGTTGCGCTCGGCCTCGGCGTGCTCGTCGTCCTCGGAGCCTGTTCCGACGACGCCGACCCCGCGTCGGGCGAGGCCATCGACGGCCAGACCGACGGAGCCGATAGCGGTGACGGCGATCCGGGTTCCACCGACGGCGATGGCACCGCCGCCGGCGGTGACGATGCTCTCGCCGGCCGGTTCGCCTGGCGTGACGCCGACTGCGAGTTCGCGCCGCCCGTCACGGTCAACACCAGCTGCGGCTGGCTCGAGGTCCCCGAACGCTGGGACCTGACCGACGACACCGAGGCCGACACCGTCGAGCTCCACGTGGGGATCTTCTCGGCTGGGCCCAACGACGAACCACCGGTGGTGTATCTCGAGGGCGGACCCGGCGGCGACCCCCTCACCAACATCGCAGTGAGCTTCGACCAGCTCTTCGGCGGTCTGGCACCGGATCGCGACATCATCGTCGTCGCGCAGCGCGGCACGGGCCCCTCGGATCCGTCGCTGCAGTGCAACGAGGTGCTCGAGCTCGACCTCGAACTGCTCGACCAGGATCTGTCCACCGACGAGGAGTTCGACGCCGCCATCGGCCCCTACACCGAGTGTGCCGAACGCCTCGACCGCGCCGACATCGACACCGAGGGCTACAACAGCGTCGCGAGCGCCAACGACATCGAGGCGCTGCGACGTGCCCTCGACCACGACACCTGGGACGTGTTCGGACTCTCCTACGGCACCCGCCTGGCTCAGACGCTCATGCGCGTCCACCCCGAGGGCATACGGTCGGTCATCTTGGACTCGGTTCTCGCCATCGACCGCGCCCCCCAGTCCGATACCCCCCAGACCGCCCAGCGAGCCTACGAGGTGCTCTTCGACGGCTGCGCCGCCAGCACGGCATGCAACGCCGCATATCCGGACTTCGAGGAGCGCTGGTTCGCCATGGTCGACCAGCTCGATGCCGAGCCGCTGACGTTCGAGACGATCGATCCGCTCACCGCCGAGCGCTACGACGTGCTCGTCGACGGCGAAGACCTCATGGGCCTCGGCTTCCAGGCCTTGTACTCCAAGAGCACCTTCGCCGCACTCCCCGAGATGATCGCCCAGCTCGAGAACGGCGACGTCGCCGGGTTGTCCTCGCTCGTCGGCATCCAGATCGCCAACGCCGCCTTCGTCTCGATCGGCACCTACTGGAGCGTCGTCTGCCACGAGGAGACGCCGTTCGAGACCTCCGAGGATCGTGAGGCCGGCGTCACCGGCAACGAGCGCTACGACCAGCTGGCGCCCCAGCCGGACTTCGCAACGTTCGTCGACGACATCTGCACCGCCTTCGACACCGGCGAAGCCGCTCCTGTCGAGGACGAGCTGGTGCAGAGCGACATCCCGGCGCTGGTCCTGGCCGGCTCCTATGACCCCGTCACCCCGCCCGCCGACGGCGAGGCGTTGCTCGCCGGGCTGTCCGCCGCCACCTTCGTCGAACTGCCCCACACCGGCCATGGCGCCATGGTCGACGAGTGCGCCCAGCAGATCGCCGCAGCGTTCCTGTCGGATCCGACCGCGCCGGTCGACACGGGTTGCGTCGACGACGTCGCCGAACCGGCATGGGCGCCCGATGTCTTCGCCGACGTCGCCTTCGAGCCCTTCTCGTACGAGTCCGGGATCTTCTCCGCCAGCGGCGTGGCGCCCGTCGGTTGGGAAGCCGGGCCCGACGGCAGCTTCACCCGCCAGGACAACCTGCTGACGTCGTCGGCGGTGCTCCAGCAGGTCATCGACGGCGAGGTCGCCGATCTGCTGGTCGATCAGCTGGGCATGCTCGGCGACGAACCGGAGCTGATCGACACCTTCACGCTGGACAGCAGGATCTGGTCACGCTACGAGATCGCGGTCCCCGGTTCGATCATCGACGTCTACGTCGCCGAATCCGATGGGACGACCCTGTTCGTCGTGTTGCAGCACCCGCCCGAGGTGCGAGACGCTGCCGTCGACGCCCTGGTTGAGCCGATCCTCACGGCGATCGGTCCCTGACCGCCAGCCCAGGCTCGCCGCCCGGGGCTCGCCGGGATGCGCGGCGATCGGGCTCAGGCCCGGTTGCCGAGGCGCTTGCGGATCAGGTCCCGCCGCTCCTGCAGGTCGCGGTAGGTCAGCGACTCGGTCGACGGATCGACACCGAACGAACCCTTCACGGCCGTGAGGTCGAGGTCGTACTCCTCTGGGTTCATGCCCACCTCGGCGGCGATGCGCTGCCCGTGGGTGGTGGCGAAGTACGTGGCCAGATGGGTGATCTCGGCGAACAGGTCGACATCGGGGGCCAGGTTGGCGATGGCGGCATCGAGGAACACCATGTTCTTCGCGAACAACATCAGTTCCTTGGGCATGCGGGCCCCGTAGCCCAGCAGCGCTTTGACCACCCGGTTCATCTCGACGACCAGCTCGTCGCGTGTGAGCTTGGTCGGATCGATCGGCGGGCCGTCGAGGCCGAGGTCGTCGATGACCGCCTCGAGGTCGGTGTCGGCCGGCAGCGCCCCGAGATCGCGCACCGCGGCGAGCTGGCCCCGTACGTCGTTCATGGTCGAGGCCACCAGCAGCCGCAGGAACGCCACCCGGCGGGGCTGGCTGAGACGACCGGTGATGCCGAAGTCCAACAGCGCCGTCTTGCCGTTGTCCATGACGAAGAGGTTGCCGCCGTGCAGGTCGCCGTGGAAGACGCCGTGGATCATGCAGCCCTCGAAGAAGCCGATCATCCAGTTGCGCACCAGCGCATGGGTGTCGATGCCCGCAGCCCGGATCTCGGGAACCTCGTCGAAGTCGAAACCGTGCAGACGCTCCATCACGAGCATCCGGCGGGTGACGAGCTCGGGATGGGGACGCGGGATGACGAAACCGGTCTGGCCGAGCGCCTCGAACGACTCGGCGACGTCGAGCATGTTCTGGGCCTCGAGACGGAAGTCGAGCTCCTCGACGATGGTCTGGGCGAACACCTCGACGAGCGCCGGCGGGTTGGCCAACGCCGTGATCGGGATGCGGCCGACGAGGAACGGGGCCAACCAGGCCATGACCCGCAGATCGAGCGACACCAGCGGGGCGACCGTGGGCCGCTGCACCTTGACCACGACCTCGACGGGGTGCCCGTCGGGGCCCTCGCGCAGGATCGCCCGGTGCACCTGCGCGATGGACGCAGCTGCGAGGGGCGTGCGATCGAACTCGGCGAACACCTCGGTGAGCGGTCGGTCCAGTTCGGCCTCGACGACCGAGCGGACCACGTCGAAGGACTCGGCCGGGACCTGGTCGCGGCACAGCTTGAACTCGGCGACCAGCTCGGCCGGGAAGATGCCGTCGCCGCTCGAGATGATCTGACCGAGCTTGATGTAGGTGGGCCCGAGACGTTCGGCGGCGATGCGCAGGCGCCGGGCGATGCCCGCACGCGACGCCGACCCGCCCTGCTTGCGTTCCTTCAGGCGCCAGGCGACGACGGCCCCGCCGACCTCGCGCACGACGCGCACCACCCGAGGCCCCGGCGGTATCTTGCGGGCCGCAGTGAGCTCGGGTACCCGACGGCGCGCGACCATCCGGCGGACGTCGATGTTGCGCTGCCAGGCGAGCTCGGAGGTGGGGAGCCGCCACGGCGGCACCTCGCTGAACGAGCCGACCCGCTCGAGCCGCGGGGCGGCCTCGTCGGAGAGGGCGCCGGTGGCAGCCGTGTCGGCGAGGGCGGCGGCGTCGTCTCCGGTCGAACCGCTAGCGGGGACGTCGTCGGTGGTGGGCGTCGAAGCAGTCACAGTCGTCGATTGTCCCAGCTCGTAGGGGATGTCGCGCAGCCCCGGTCGACGTTTGTGTTCGTGGGGCCTACCCGTCGGCGGCGGCGAGGGCGGCGAGGGTGGCCTCGAGCAGTTCCGGTCGACAGACCAGCAGATCCGGCAGGTAGACGTCGGCCTGGTTGTACCGCAGCGCCGATCCGTCGAGACGGCTGGCGTGGAGGCCGGCTGCACGGGCGACGGCCACCGGGGCGCAGGAGTCCCATTCGTACTGCCCGCCGGTGTGGGGGTAGATGTCGGCCTCGCCGAGGAGCACGGCCATGGTCTTGGCGCCGGCCGAGCCCATGGTGACCAGCTCGCCACCGAGGGCGGCGACGACGGTCTCGGCGGCGGGACCGGGGCGCGTCCGGCTGCAGATCACCCGTGGGGGACCACCGTGGGCTGCGGGCAGCACTGCGGGTTCGGCTGTCGAGAGCGTGAGCCGCCGCCCGGGCAGCGCGACCGCTCCTGCGGTGGGCACGCCGTCTTCGACGAGGGCGATGTGCACCGCCCAGTCGGTACGCGGGACCTCGCCGAACTCGCGAGTGCCGTCGAGGGGATCCACGATCCACACCCGGTCGGCACCAAGGCGGGCAGCGTCGTCCTTGCCCTCTTCGGACAGAACGGCATCGTGGGGACGGCGCTCGGCCAGCGAGGCCATGATGTGGTCGTGGCTGGCCTTGTCGCCGGCGTCCTTCATCTCGGCGGACGACACCCCCTCGTCGCTCAGGTCGGCGCGCAGCGCGAGCAGCAGCTCTCCTGCCGAGGTGGCGAGCTCGGCGGCGAGCCAGTGATCGTCGTGGTCGGCCATCGGTGTCCTGTCGGATCGGCGTCGGGGGACTGTGCGGGGGGGGGCGATGATGCCAGAGCGGTCGGTGCGTCGGTGTCGGTGTCGGCGGCGGCGGGCGGTGGCGCCGCAGCCGGCATGCCGTGCGGGGACGCCGTCATGGCGACCCGGCGAGCGCCGGCGAAAGGGCTGCAGGCCGCAGCCGATCAGCCGTCGCGCTTCTTGCGGAGGCGCTTGCTGTGCTCCTCGAGGCGCTTGCGCTGCTCTTTGGTGAGGGAGTCGAGACCCTGGTCGGCGACTTGGTCGAGTAACGCGTCGATCTCCATCTCGGCCATGTCGTCACGCGGCGCCGCCGACGGCACCGCGGACAGGTTGGACCGGCCCTTGCGGCGGCGGCTCTTCGAGCGTCCGCCCCCACCGCCCGACCCCGATGCCGGTCGGCTGGGCCGATTCTCCCCGGTGACGAAGGAGGGCAGCGCGATGCGCGGTACCCACGGGAGCTCGTCGGCGTGGCCGAAGGAACGGATACCGATGAGAGACACGGCGACCGTCGTGAACAGTGCGACCAGGCCGAGGTCGCTGCGGTTGCCGAGGTACTGGAGGAAGTCGAGGCCCACGACGACGGCGCCGAGGATCCATGCGGGGATGCCGGGCCAGAAGCGAGCGGTGGGGTACTGGGCCACGAAGGCCAGCAGCACACCCAACTGCACGAACCGCAGACCGAAGATGATGTCGGCGGGTCCGTTGGTGGAGATGGCATCGAAGAGCGTCACCATCAGGGCGGGGAACACCGTGAGAGCGACCAGGAACCACAGGAACTGGGTGCGGCCGATCAGGTTCTCGAGTTGGTTGCCCAGTATGTAGAAGATCGCGAAGAGCAGGATCGTCCAGATGTCGGGCTCGTTGGGGATGGGCCAGGTGATCAGGCGCCAGATCTGGCCCTCGAGCACGCTGCCGAAACCCCCGAACTCCTCGGGAATCAGGTACAGCTGGCGCGAGAAGGTGCGTTGCGCTCCTTCGATCGCCCAGATGACCATCGAGATCACACCGAGGCCGATGACGGCGACGGTGGTGGTGACGTCGAGCTGGCCGATACGGAACCATGGTTGGTTGCCGCCCGCCCAGGGGCTCGAATACGAATAGCGATCAGGCATGGGGGTCCTCATCCGACATGACGGCCCCCAAGGTACAGCCAGCAGGCGCAGCAGGGAACGAGCCCTGGGCCCGGCCGTACGTTTGTGGCGCTTTTACCCATGACCGTCGGGAGGTCGGGCAGGGGGTACCGAGGCGCATCGGCCGCGGGTGGTGGGGGTCGGTGCTCGTCAGCGCTCGACGCCCGCGCGGGCCACAGCGACGGAATGGGCCCGCTCCTCGAGGGTGTCGTCGAGGAGCTCGAGATCGGGACTCTCTCCGGCGTGATCGAGCGCCCAACCCAGCAACGTGTCGGCCAGCCATGGGTTCTTCGGCAGCAGCGGCCCGTGCAGATAGGTCCCGATCACGCGCTGTTGGACCGCGCCCTCGAAGCCGCTCATGCCGTCGTTGCCGTGACCCTTCACGACCCGGCCGAGGGGTCGAGCGTCGGGCCCGAGACGGGTGCGCCCGCCATGGTTCTCGTAGCCCACGACGGTGCGGGTCTCGTCGTCGAGGGTGGCCTCGATGACCAGGTCGCCGATCAGGCGGGTGTCGCCCGCCTCGGTGTCGAGGTCCAAGATGCCGACGCCGGGCAGGCGGTGCCCGTCGGCGTCGGTGTAGCCCGCACCGGCGAGCTGGATGCCGCCGCACACCCACAAGAACGCGGCGCCGTCGTCGGCGGCCGACCGCAGCGCATCGGCCTTGGTGGCCGCCAGGTCCTGGGCGACGATCCGCTGGTCGCGGTCCTGGCCGCCGCCGAGGTAGTAGAGGTCGTGGGCCCCGGGATCGATGGCGTCGCCGGGACCGGCCTCGGTGATCTCGAACGCCAGGCCCCGCCATTCGAGGCGTCGCCGGAACACGGCGATGTTGCCTCGGTCGGCGTAGATGTTCATCTCGTGGGGGTACAGGTGGCACAGCCGCACCGTCGGCGTCGATGTCGACATCACGAATCCTCCCAGAAGGCCTGGGCGACGCCGCGGCGGACAAGCTCGGCCCGCAGGTCGAGCATGGCGGTGTAGGTCGGCAGGACGTAGGCGGTGCCGCCGACCGGGGTGGCCGCAACCAGGGCATCGAGCGCCCGGGCGGTGTCGCGTTCGACCACGACGCCATCGGTGGGCAGCCCGCCATAGCGGAAGCGCAGCGCGAGGTCCTCGGCCCGGTCGCCGGCCACGACGAGGTGGGCGAGCCGGTCGAACAGCGGCTCGTGATCGACATCCCAGATCCACGACACGTCACGCCCGTCGGCGGTGCGGTCGTTCAGCATCACCATCACCTGGACGGGCTCGGGGTCGCCCAGCACGGTGCGGATGTTCTCGTTGGCGCCCGCCGGGTTCTTGGCCAGCAGCAACATGAGCCGCCGGCCGTCGATCTCGACGTGTTCGGCCCGGCCGAAGGCCGCCTTGGTGGTGCCGAGCGCCTTCGCCGCGTCGGCGGCGTCGAACCCCAGGGCGATGGCGGTGCCCAGCGCCGCCAGGACGTTGTAGGCGTTGTGGAGCCCGGGGAGGGCGACCCGCACGTCGACGGGACCGTCGGGGGTGCGGGCCGTCAGGGCCACCCCGTCGACGCCGTCGAGGGTCACGACGGTGGCCGCGATGTCGGGAGCCTGGCGGTGGAGCCCACAGCTGGTGCAGCGCCAGTGGCCCTGGTGGCCGATGGTGATCAGGTCGTAGACGAGCGGCTCGTCACAGCGCGGGCAATGGGTTGAGTCGGCAGCGTGGGCGAGGGTGTGGCGGTCGACGGCGGGGTCGTCGACACCGAAGGTCAGCACCCGCTCCCGCTCCAGGCCGAGCACCGCCGTGGCCGGATCGTCGGCGTTGAGGACCAGGGTGGTGTGATCGTCGAGCGAGGCGATCATCGTGCGCCACCGCACCAGCAGCGTCTCGAGCTCGCCGTAACGATCGAGCTGATCGCGGAACAGGTTCATCAGCACGACGACGCTCGGGTGCACCTGGTCGACGACGGCGGGCAACGCAGCCTCGTCGACCTCGAAGAGACCGATCTCGGCCGGCGGCCCCGACCGGCGGCGCGACGCATCGAGCAGCGCGGCGGTGACGCCGGTCAACAGATTGGCCCCGGCCGAGTTGGCGACGACGGCCATCCCCTCGGCATCGAGCACCGAGCGAACCAGGCGTGCCGTGGTGGTCTTGCCGTTGGTGGCCGAGATGGCAACCGAACCCCGGGTCAGGCCGCCCGAGAGCTCCTCGGCGGCGCGTGGCCGCATCCGCAACAGCACCATGCCCGGCAGGCTCGTGCCCCCGCCGCGCCCGGCACGACGGGACATCCAGCCGGCCCCGGTGGCGATCAGCTGGGCGACCCGACGCATCGGGCCAGGCTATGGCCAGTGGAGCCAGACCCGTTTTTCGGAACTACGCGCAGGGCTCCGGACCCCATGCTCAACTCGCGTGCACCGCTGCCGATGGATTCGCATGGCGTCATCGACCACAGAAGCGACCAAGGTCTGGAACAGCCGCGCCGTGGTGCGCCTGGTCGAACCCGGCAACTGGGCCGAGTGCTCGTTGTGCACCGAGGTCATCAAGTTCCGCGCCCGTGAACGCCGGTCGCAGGTCATCTGCAACGTGTACGTCGACAACCGTTGGGACCGTGTCGAGCACTTCCACGAGGACTGCTACGCCGCGGCCGAACAGCCCTTCGGCGTACCCGAGGAATAGTCCCGGGGAACAGCCCCGGACCTCAGCGGGTGAGAGGCTTGTACTTGATCCTCGTCGGCTGATCGCTCAGGCCGAGCTCCTTGCGGCGGTACGACTCGTAGTCGCTGAAGTTGCCCTCGAACCACCGGACCTGGCTGTCGCCTTCGAACGCCAGGATGTGGGTGGCCACCCGGTCGAGGAACCAGCGATCGTGGCTGATCACCACCGCGCAGCCCGCGTAGTCCTCGAGGCCGGCCTCGAGCGCCCGCAGGGTGTCGACGTCGAGGTCATTGGTGGGTTCGTCCAGCAGCAACACGTTGGCGCCGCTGCGCAGCACCTTCGCCAGGTGCACCCGGTTGCGTTCGCCACCCGAGAGCACCCCGACCTCCTTCTGCTGGTCCGAGCCCTTGAAGTTGAACGACGCCACATAGGCACGGCCGTGGATCTCGCGGCCACCGACGACGAGGTTGTCGACCCCGCCGGTGATCTCCTCGTACACCGTTGCGGCCGGGTCGAGGCTGTCGCGTGACTGATCGACGTAGCCCAGGGTGACTGTCGATCCGACCCGGATGGTGCCGTCGTCGGGTTCCTCGGCGCCGGTGATCATGCGGAACAGCGTCGTCTTGCCTGCGCCGTTCGGGCCGATGATGCCGACGATGCCCGCCGGCGGCAGTGAGAAGGTCAGGTCCTCGATGAGCAGCTTGTCGCCGAAGGCCTTGCGGAGGTGATCGGCCTCGATGACGACGTCGCCCAGGCGCTGGTCGACCGGGATCGTGATCTGGAGTTCGTTGTCGCGGCCCTCGGCGCTCTTGGCCTCGGCCAACAGCTTGTCGTAGGCGGCGAGGCGGGCCTTGCCCTTGGCCTGGCGGGCCTTGGGGGCCATGCGCACCCATTCGAGCTCGCGGGCCAGGGTCCGTTGGCGGGCCGTGTCGCGGTTCTCCTCGAGCTTCAGGCGTTCCTGCTTCTGCTCGAGCCAGCCCGAGTAGTTGCCCTGATAGGGGATACCTCGGCCACGGTCGAGTTCGAGGATCCAGCCGGCGACGTTGTCGAGGAAGTAGCGATCGTGGGTGATGGCGACGACGGTGCCCGCGTAGTCCTTCAGGAAGCGCTCCAGCCACGCCACCGACTCGGCGTCGAGATGGTTGGTGGGCTCGTCGAGCAGCAACAGGTCGGGCCGTGACAACAGCAGCCGGCACAACGCGACGCGGCGCCGTTCGCCGCCGGACAGGTTGGTGACGTCGGCGTCGCCGGGCGGCAGGCGCAAGGCATCCATGGCGATCTCGACGTTGCGCTGGAGATCCCAGGCGTTGGCCGCTTCGATCTTGCGCTCCAGCTCGGCCTGTTCGTCGCCGAGCTTCTCGTAGTCGGCCTCGGGGTCGGACCAGGCGGCCAGGACCGCGTCGTAGCGCGTCAACAGTGCCGCGACCTCGCCCACGCCGTCCATGACGTTCTCGTGGACGGTCTTGTCGGGGTCGAGGTGCGGTTCCTGCTCGAGCAGGCCGACGCTGTAGCCCGGGGTCAGGCGGGCCTCGCCGCTGTAGCCGTCGTCTCGTCCCGCCATGATCGCGAGCAGCGACGACTTGCCGGCGCCGTTCGCGCCCAACACGCCGATCTTCGCCCCCGGATAGAACGACAGCGAGATGTCCTTCAGGACTTCGCGGTCGGGCGGGTAGAAGCGCGTCACCTTGTGCATGGTGAAGATGTATTCGGCGGCCATGCCCTCTGAGGCTAGGGCGGGTCGGCGCCGTCGCCGCGGCCTCGGGCGCGGGCGCGGGCACACCCCAGGGCGCATGCGGGCTCCGGGAGGGGAATTCGCCCATGGCCGCGGCACAGGCCCTTTCCTACGGTGATGTGCAACCGGTCGATGGTGGTGATGCACCTGGTGCGGGGGTCGGAGCGTTCGGGCGGGCGCTTCGACCCCCGCACCCACGACCTGCCCGTTCCCGGCAGCAAGCACCCGTCTGCACGGACGTTCGCCGCCTCGCCCTGAGCCTCGCAAACGTTGCCTGACACGGCACTAGTGTGCGGCCAGCGCCTGGATCGGCGCAGATCATCACCAGGGGGAGTCGCACATGGAGGAACACGACGGCTGGCCCGCGCGGCTCGGCGCGTTCATGACGGGTCATCTCGATCGAGAGGCCACGGTGGTGGAGTTCAGTCCCATCACCGGCGGCTACAGCCGGTACATGGCCAAGTTCACCATCCACGACGGCGAGAGCCACCGCCGGTACGTGCTGCGGGCCGATCCCCCGCCCGGGCAGTCGATCCTGGTGACCGACCGGATCGTCGAATGGTCCGTGCTGACCGCCATCGCCGACGCCGTCGCCATCCCACCGCTGGTCACCTTCGACACCGAGGTGCTCGGGCCCCCGTCGATCATCATGGACTGCGTCGACGGCGAGTCGTTGTTCGCGCTGTTGCAGCAGGACCCCGACGGCGACCACAGCGCCTACACGGACCGCCTGGCCACCCTCGCCGCCGACATCCACACCCTCGACGTCGGCTCCCTGCCCGACTCGATCCCACGGCCCGCGTCGTGGAGCGACTACATCGACGCCGAGATCCAGACCTGGATCGACGCCGAGGCCGCCCATGCCGAACACGAGCCGTTCATGCGCCTCGTCGCCGCGTGGCTCGACGCCAACCGGCCGCCCGAGATGCCCCTCGCCGTCGTCCACGGCGACTTCCAGGCACCGAACATCCTCGTCGAGTCCGACGGGGGACGGTTCATCATGTGCGACTGGGAGATGACCCGCATCGGCGATCCCCGCGAGGACCTCGGTTGGTGGACCCTCGCTGCGAAGTCCCAGCCGCCCGACCTCATCGACGCCGACAGCGATGCGTTCTTCGCCCGCTATCGCGAGCTCACCGGCTTCGGTGAGGACGTCGTCAACCCGGCGACGGTCGCCTACTTCACGGTGCTGTCGTCGGCGACGGTGTTCTTCAACCTCATCAACCAGACCGCATCGATGACCCGGGGGGAGACCACCGCGATGAGCATCGCCTACATGACCAACGCCATGCCGTTCATGCACGGCGTGTGGATCGACTCGATGCGACGAGCCGGCGGGTGGAGCGCGGAGGTGGCGTCATGATCAGCCAGCCGTCCATTCCCCGCCTGCTGGAGTCGATCCGCGACGAGCTCGCCGACAAGATCAAGCCCGCGCTGGCCGACCCGACGCTGCGGGTCAACGTCGACATGATGATGGCGGTCCTCAACGCCCTGGTGGTGCGCACCGAGCACGAGATCGACTGGATGCGCACCGAGGCCGACGCCATCGAGGCTGCCGCCGAACGGCTGCTGCCGACCCTGGGCGACAGTGCCCCCGCTGACGCCGCGCTCGGGGCCTACCGCACGCGGCGGACCGACAGCCTGGTGCTGTCGGAGGTACAGGCCGACTACGACCTGGCCGGCGAGGTCCTGTCGTGTCTGGCCGAGGCCGCCTACGCCGCCGGCGACGACGCCGCGATCGCCGAGGTCGAGGCCCTCTACGCGCACCGCCTGGCCACCGAGAACACCGCCATCGGCGAGTTCATCGCCGTCGGACGGGACTGAGGACTGGGGGGCTGGGGTCAAGTCGTACTTTCAACCAACTCGGTGCTGGTGGCCCACCCCGGCTCGAGGACTCGGAGTTGGTTGAAAGTACGACTTGACCCCAGTGGTTCTCCCTAACCTGGCGCCCATGATCGAGGCCGTTCTGTTCGACTTCGGTGGTGTCGTCACCACCAGTCCCTTCGACAATTTCGCTGCATACGAGCGCGAGGCCGACCTGCCCGAGGGGCTGATCCGGCGCATCAACGCCACCGACCCCGACACCAACGCCTGGGCCCGGCTCGAGCGCAACGAGGTCGACCGCGACGGCTTCGTCGACCTCTTCGAGGCCGAGGCGGCCGCCCTCGGTCACGCCGTCGACGCCCGCCGGGTGCTCGACTGCCTCAAGACCCAGCTGCGGCCCGAGATGGTCGCCGTCGTGCGGGGGCTGCGTCCCCGCTACAAGACGGCGATCCTGACCAACAACCTCTCGGCACACGACAGCGACCCCGACGACGGCCTCACGCCCACCGGCGACATGGGCGCCGTCACCGCCGACGTCGACGCGCTGGTGGAGTCGTCGGTCGTCGGCTGCCGCAAACCCGAGGTCCGGTTCTACGAGATCGCATGCGAGCTCCTCGGCGTCGAGCCCGCGGCATGCGTGTTCCTCGACGACCTCGGCATCAACTGCAAGCCGGCCAGGGCCATGGGCATGACCACCATCAAGGTCACCAGCGGCGCCCAGGCCATCGCCGACCTCGAAGCCGTGCTGGGCCACCAGGTCGGGTGACGCTCGGGGTCAGACCCGTTCTCCGTCCTTCTCGCCGAGGCCGCCGACCAGGTCGGCCGCCCGCAGCAAAGGTCGGAGCGCGGGCGCGACCCCTACAAACCCGCGAAGGTGCGCTTCAGCAGGTCGGCCTGCTCCCAGGCGTGGACCGCAGCCGAACCCGTGGCGGGGCTGCCCGACTCCAGGCGGCTGATGCGCCGGATCTGATGGGTGTCGCCGTGAGCCTCGTAGAAGCGGCCCTTCAGCGAGTTCCAGCCGCCCATGTTCTCCGGCTCCTCCTGGAGCCAGATGATCTCCCGGGCGTTGGGGTAGCGGGCGACCGACGCAGCCACGGCTTCGTACGGCCACGGGTACAGCTGCTCGGCGCGCTCGATCGCTACCGGTGCGCCGAGTTCGTCGCGCATGGCGATGGCCTCGTGGCTGACCTTGCCGCTGGCGAACACGATGCGCTGCACCGCCGACGGATCCTTCACGCCGGCATCGGGGAGGATCATCTGGAACCGCCCGTCGGTGAGCTCGCTGATCGAACTCCGCGCCGTCCGGGCCCGGATCAGGCTCTTGGGGGTGAACAGGATCAGCGGCCGCTTGACCGTCGAATGGGCCTGGCGACGCAGCGCATGGAAGTACTGGGCTGAGGTCGACGCCTGTACCACGGTCAGGTTGTCCTCGGCAGCGAGCAGCATGAAGCGCTCGATGCGCCCTGAGCTGTGTTCGGGACCCTGACCCTCGAATCCGTGGGGCAGCAGCATCACCAGCCCGGAGTGCTGGTTCCACTTGTCCTCCGCGGCCACGATGAACTGATCGATGATGATCTGCGCGCCGTTCATGAAGTCGCCGAACTGGGCTTCCCAGATGGTCAGCGCCGCCGGGTTGCTCAGCGAGTAGCCGTATTCGAAGCCCAGCGCTGCGTACTCCGACAGCAGCGAGTCGTAGATCCACAGGTTGGCGCCGCTGGCCTGGGCGATCGGGTCGAGCGGGCGGAACTCGCCGCCGGTCTCGTAGTCGACGATCGTGGAGTGGCGATGCGAGAACGTGCCGCGTCGGGAGTCCTGCCCGGCGAGGCGGATGGATTGTCCCTCCGCCAGGAGGCTGCCGAAGGCGAGACCCTCGGCGAGGGCCCAGTCGACCTCGCCCGAGGCGTACATGGTGTTGCGGGCCTCGAACTGCTTGTCCAGCTTGGGGTGGCGGGTGAAGTCATCCGGCACCACTGCCAGCGCCGCGGTGATCTCGTCGAGGCGGGCCCGATCGACGCTGGTGTCGGGCGGAGGCTGGGCCCCGGCGACCTGACGGGCGCCGGGCTCGTGCGGAGCGCGGCCGCCGGCATCACGCGTGGCGTCGAGAGCCGCCTGGAGCTTGCCGTGGAAGTCGTCCATGGCCTGCTCGGCCTCTTCGAGGGTGATGTCGCCCCGCTTGACGAGCGACTCGACATACAGCTTGCGCACCGAGCGGTGCTCCTCGATGCGGCGGTACATCAACGGCTGGGTGTAGCTGGGGTCGTCGCCCTCGTTGTGACCGTGGCGGCGATAGCACCACATGTCGATCACGACGTCTTTGTTGAACGCCTGGCGGTACTCGAAGGCCAGATGTGCAACACGGACGCAGGCCTCGGGGTCGTCGCCGTTGACGTGGAAGATCGGTGACTGCACCATCTTCGCCACGTCGGTCGCGTAGGTGGAGCTGCGGGAGAACTCCGGCGCCGTCGTGAAACCCACCTGGTTGTTGATCACCAGGTGGATCGTGCCGCCGACCTTGTACCCATGGATCTGGGACAGGTTGAGGGACTCGGCGACCACACCCTGACCGGCGAACGCCGCGTCGCCGTGGATCAGGAGCGGCAGGACCGGGTACTGCTGGTGCGGTTCGATGAGGTCCATGCGGGCCCGAGCCATACCGAGCACCACGGGGTCGACGGCCTCGAGATGCGACGGGTTGGCCGCCAGCTCGAGCGGCACCGTCTTGCCGGACCGGGCCTGGAACACACCGGTCTGGCCGAGGTGGTATTTGACGTCGCCGCTGCCCTGGATGGAGTGCTCGTCGAGGCCGCCCTCGAACTCGCTGAACAGCGCCTCGTAGGCCTTGCCGACGATGTTGACCAACACGTTGAGCCGGCCCCGGTGGGCCATACCCAACACGATCGAGTCGAACGACGCATTGGCGGCCTCGGAGCACAACGTGTCGAGGATCGGAATGGCGCTCTCGGCGCCCTCGAGCCCGAACCGCTTCTGGCCCACGTACTTGGTGGCCAGGAACTTCTCGAGTGCCTCGGCCGCGTTGAGGCGGTCGAGGATGTGGCGCTTCTCGTCGACGTCGAGGTTCTGCAGCTGGTGGGGGAGTTCGACCTTGGCCTGGATCCACACCTTCTCGGCCGGATCCTGGATGTGCATGTACTCGACACCGATCGTGCGGCAGTACGCATCTCGCAGGGCCCCGAGGATGTCGCCCAACGGCATCCGGGGGGATTCGGTGGTGGGGTCGACGCCGCCGATGCCGCGTGCATAGAACTCGCGGTCGAGATCCCAGATGGTGAGGCCGTAGGTGGCCGGGTCGAGCTCGGAGTGCATGTGCGGCTCCTTGAGCCGCAACGGATCGAGATCGGCGATCAGGTGGCCCCGCACCCGGTGCATGTTGATCAGGGTGTTGACCTGCACCTGCTTTTCGAGCATGCCCGCCGTCTGGTCGACCGGCATGACGTCGCGGCGCCACTGCACGGCCTCATAGGGCACGCCCATCGAGCGGAAGGCGTCGTCGTAGAAGTGATCCTCGCCGATGAGCAGTTCGTGGACCTTGCGCAGGAACAGCCCGGACTCGGCGCCTTGGATGATGCGGTGGTCGTAGGTCGAGGTGAGGGTGATGACCTTCGAGACGCCGAGGTCGGCGAGCCGGCGCGGGTCCGACGCCTGGAACTCGGTGGGGTAGTCGATGGTGCCGACCCCGACGATGAGGCCCTGGCCGGGCATCAGGCGCGGCACCGACTGCAGGGTGCCGAAACCGCCCGGGTTGGTGAGGCTGACGGTCACGCCGGCGAGGTCGTCGGCGGTGACCTTGCCGGCCCGGACCCGGCGGATGAGCTCTTCGTAGCTCTCGACGAAGGTCCGGAAGTCCATGGCGTCGGCGCCCTTGATGGCGGGCACCATGAGCGTGCGCGAGCCGTCGGACTTCTCGAGGTCGACGGCGATGCCGAGGTTGACGGCCTGGTTTCGGACGATGCGCGGCTTGCCGTCGGCGTCGGTGGTGTAGCTGGCGTTCATCGACGGCATCGCGTCGGCGATGGCGCGCACGACGGCGTAGCCGATGAGGTGGGTGTAGCTGACCTTCCCGCCACGCGAGCGCGCCAGATAGCCGTTGATCACCTTGCGGTTGACCTCGAGCAGGCGCGCCGGGACCTCGCGGAAGCTGGTCGCCGTGGGGACCTCGAGGCTCGCCTCCATGTTGGCGACGATGCGGGCCGCGACGCCGCGGATGGGCTCGCCGGGGGCTTCGCCGGCAGGTGCTGGTGTCGGGGCGCCGGTCCGTGGGGCAGGTTGCGCGGGGGCCACGGTGCCGGTGCCGGTGCCGTTGGTGGAATCGGGGCCTGCGGTCGCCGGCGTGGCCGTGGCGGCGCCGCTGCTGCCGTTGCCCGTCGCGCCATGGGCGCCGGGTTTGAGCTCGCCGGTGCCGCCGGACATTCCGCTCATCGGGCGGTAGTCGGCGAAGAAGTCCCGCCAGCTCTCGCTCACCGAGTGGGGGTCCTGCTGGTACTGGGCGTACATCTCCTCGACGAGCCATTCGTTCTGCCCGGTCGAGGTGGCGGTCCGCTGCGTTGTCGAATGGTCGTCCATCGGGGCCGAGTCTAAGGGCAGTGGGAGGGGCGTAGGAGCCGCAGAGTGGTTCTTCGGGCGCAGTTCGTGACAGCGACCTGGGTCACGAGCCATGGCCGGGGGTGTCTCGGAGCGCCGCAGCGGCCGGTCGGAGGGCCGCGGGCCTGGCCGTGGCGTCTGTTGGGGGTTGCGGGCGATGGAGCGGGCGGGGCTGGTGGGGGTGTCGGCGACCATGCCGGTGCGGCACGGGCGTCGGCCCTGCGTCGGGTGAGCGGCGCCGGATAGCCTCGCCGGGTGCGCATCGCCTCGTGGAACGTCAATTCGCTCAACGCCCGCCTGCCTCGCGTCGAGGAGTGGCTCACGCTGATGGAGCCCGACGTGCTCTGCATGCAGGAGACCAAGCTCGCCAACGACGCGTTCCCGGCCCTGACGTTCGAGGCGATGGGCTACGAGAGCGTTCATCACGGTGAGGGGCGCTGGAACGGTGTGGCGATCCTGAGCCGCGTCGGCCTCGACGACGTGGCGGTCGACTTCGCCGACGGTGGCGGCCCCGACAGCGACGCCCGCATCGTGTGGGCCACCTGCGGTGGCGTGCGTGTGGCCAGCTGCTACATCCCCAACGGTCGGGCGGTCGACGACGATCACTATCAGTACAAGCTCGCGTGGCTGGCGAGGTTGCGAGCCCACCTCGACCAGTCGTGTTCGCCCGCCGACCCCGTGGCGTTGCTCGGCGACTTCAACATCGCCCCGGAGGATCGCGACGTGTGGGACATCGCCAAGTTCGAGGGGGCGACCCATGTGACGCCGCCGGAGCGGGCTGCGTTCGGCGAGCTGCTCGACTGGGGACTCCACGATGTGTTCCGGGAGCAGTACCCCGACGACGACGGGCTCTTCACCTATTGGGACTACACCGCCGGTCGGTTCCACAAGCGTGAGGGCATGCGGATCGATTTCGTGCTGGCGTCGACGCCGCTGGCGGAGGCGACCGAGTGGGCGCTGGTCGACCGCAACGCCCGCAAGGGCGAGAAGCCGTCGGATCACGCACCGTTGATGGCCCAGTTCGCCCGCTGAACGACCGATCGGGCCCGGTGGGGTCGGGCCCGGTGGCAGCCCGAGGCGGCGAGGGTGAGCCGGTCGCCCCGGTTGCGCCTCGTCGAGCCCGACGTCATCGCTCTGGCGTCGAAACGTGTTGCTCTGGCGACGTTTTTCGGCGCCGGAACCGATGGCCATTCGCTCTGGCGCCGAAACGTGTTGTTCTGGCGACGTTTTTCGGCGCCGGAACCGATGGCCCCGGGTGCGCCGCGATCAGCCGGGTGGCGCTTCCTCGGCCAGGGTGGCTCGCAGGGCCCGGACCCGCTCGAGATTGCTCGGGCCGGACACATCGGGGCCCATCTCGATCGACGCCATCGACATCTGAGCCAGCATCGGTGATGCCTGGCGTTCGACGGTCCGGTTGCCGAACCGCCGCGACGCCGCCCAGGTGCAGTGCACCTCGTCGTGGGCCCGGGTGAGCGCCACGTAGAACAACCGACGCTCCTCCTCGCGTGCAGCGTCGGTCGTCGCCCGCCCGATCGGTACCAGTCCGTCCTCGATGCCGGCGAGGTGCACGACCCGCCACTCGAGGCCCTTGGCCGCATGGAACGTGGCGATCTCGACGCCCTCACGCCCGACGCCCGCTGCTTCGCCGCCCAGTGTCGCCCGCACCCAGGCGACGAAGCCGGCGCCCGTCGCCTCCGGATCGACCACCAGCTGCTCTTCAGCCAGCGCTGCGAGCGCGGCGAGCGCAGCGGCGGGGTCGGCTGCGCCCTGCCCGGCGCGGTCGGCGGTCCCGCCGAACGCTGTCGCTCCGCCGTCGCCGCTGCGCCTGGCGTCGCCGCGGCGCCCGGCGTCGCCGTTGCGCCCGCCGTCGCCGCCACGGGTTCTGTTCCGCTCGGGGCCGTCCGGGGTCTCCGAGACGAGGTCGTCGATCTCGTCGGCGGGGTCGGCGTCGTCGTCGGCGGGGGAGCCGGCCAGGACGGCCGCGTCGAGACGAAGGTCCTCGAACACCACCCGCAGCGATGCCCGGCTCCGCTCGATCTCGACCAGTCGGCGCACCACCAGCGGGTCCTCGAGCAGCCCAGCCCCGTCGCGGACCCGGAACGGGATCTGGGCCCGCGCGAGCGCGCTGGCGATGACCGCCGTCTGGGCGTTCGTGCGCACCAGCACCGCCTGGCTCGACCAGCTCGACCCGGGGTTGCGGCGATCCCGGATGCGCCGGGCGACGGTCTCGGCCTCGTGTTGTTCGTCGGTGCAGCGCGTGACCGTCGGCGGGGGACCGTCACGACGGTGTGCCACCAGCCGGGCACGCTCGCCGCCCACCGCCGCGGCCGCCGCCAGGATCTGGGGGGTCGAACGGAAGTTGTCGCGGAGCTGCACCGTCTCGACGTCGGGGAAGAACTGCTCGATCTGAGTGAGGTAGCGGGCGTCGGCGCCGTTCCATCCGTAGATGGCCTGGTTGGGGTCGCCGACGATGCACAGCGACGAGCCCGGACCACGCCACGCCCGCAACAGGTCGAACTGGAGGCGGTTGACGTCCTGGAACTCGTCGACGAACAGGTGCCGCACCCGCCAGTGCTGCGCCGCCGCCCGGTCGGGATCGGCCGAGTCGCGGATGCACAGCTCCAAGAGGTCGTCGAAGTCCACCAGTCGACGGCGCTGCTTGGCGGCGACGAAGGCGTCGTAGATCTCGGCGACTTGCGCGACGCGCACCGGTGGGCGCCGGCCGGCCCGGTCGGCGACCTCGATGTAGCGCTGCGGGCTGATCCGCTGCGCCGTGGCCCAGTCGATCTCGGCGGCGATGGCGACCCGGTCGGGCCGGGGGAGACCGGTGGGGATCAGCCGCCCCAGCACGCGGCCGCGACGGTCGAGCAGCTCGGGAGGTCGCACGCCCTCGTCGCGCCATCGGGTGCGGAGCTGGGCGTAGGCCTGCGCGTGGAACGTCCCGGCGGCGACCTCGTCGGACAGGCCCAGCGATCGCAGACGTCGACGCAGCTCGCCGGCGGCCTTGCGGGTGAAGGTGAGCGCCACGGTTCGGGCCGGGTCGAGCACATTGCCGTGGGCCTGATGCGCGATGCGGTGGGTGAGCACCCGGGTCTTGCCGCTCCCGGCGCCGGCGAGGATCCGCAGGGTCGCGACGTTGACGGTCACGGCGCGCCGTTGGTCCTCCGTCAGCCCGTCGAGCAACCGATCCACCGGCTCAGTCTGGCGCAGCGCCTCCCGGAAACGCTCGGGTGAGGCCCCGGCCGAGCCGGAGCGGGGGACGGCGGGCATGGATCCGCCGAATCGCGCCACCGGCGCGGCCTCTTCCGTGACGCGTTCGCACGTTCGCGAGTGTGTGCAAGCGCGTCATTGACGTCGTGCCGGTTGGTGGATCCGTCAGGGCTCCTACCGGCGGCGCCAGATGGGGCCGGTCGGCGTGTCCTCGATCTCGATGCCGCGCTCGGCCAGGGTGTCGCGGATGGCGTCGGCCGTGGCGAAGTCCCTGTCGGCGCGGGCCTGCTGGCGTTGCGCCAGCAGCTCGTCGATCTCGGCGTCGTCCTCGCCGGCCTCGCGCTCCGCTGCGCCGACGATGCCGAGCACGCCGCAGAGTTCCGCGACGGTGGCCGAGGCGACAGCCGCGGCGTCGTGGTCGCCGGCGTCGAGCGCGGCGTTGCCCGCCGAGACCTGATCGAAGATCACCGCCAGCGCGTCCGGGGTGCCGAGGTCGGTGTCCATCGCGGCGACGAACGCGTCGACGGCAGCGGCGTCGGAGTGGTCGGCCGGCTCGACACCCGCCGCCGCCATCCGCCGGGCGAACGCGTCGAGGCGGTCGATGCCGCCTGTGGCGCCGGCCATGGCGGCGTCGCTCAGCTCCATCACCGTCAGGTAGTGGGCCTGCAACATGGCGAGGCGAAGCGGCCGGGGGCCGTAGGCGTCGAGGGCGTCGCCGAGGTTGCGGAAGTTGCCGAGCGACTTCGACATCTTCTCGCCGTCGACGTTGAGCATCGCCGAGTGCACCCAGTGCCGGGCGAAGCGGTGGCCGGCTGCCTCTGCCTCCGCTCGTTCGTTCTCGTGGTGGGGGAACGCCAGATCGGAGCCGCCGCCGTGGATGTCGAAGTCGTCGCCCAGGATGTCGAGCGACATGGCGACGCACTCGATGTGCCAACCGGGCCGCCCCGGTCCCCACGGCGAGTCCCAGGTGGGCTCGCCGGGCTTGGCCGCCTTCCAGAGCGCGAAGTCGAGCGGGTCCTCTTTGAGGTCGTCGACGGCCACCCGGGCCCGGGCCTGCTCGCGCAGGTCGTCGGCCACCCGGTGGCACAGCGCGCCGTAGCCATCGAACGCCGACACGTCGAAGTACACGCCGCGACCCTCGACGACGTAGGCCTTGCCGTCATCGACGAGTTCGCCGATGACGGCGATCATCTGCTCGACGTACTGGGTGGCCCGGGGACGGTGATCGGGATCGGCGATGCCGAAGATCCGCAGTTGGTCGATGTAGACGTCGGCGAAGCGGGCGGCGAGCTCGGGTTCGGTGGTCCCGGTCTCGGCAGCCCGGTTGATGATGTTGTCGTCGATGTCGGTGATGTTCGACACCAACGTCACCTCGTGGCCGCGCCAGCGCAGGTACCGGACCAGCACGTCGTAGGTCAGCGCCGTGCGGGCGTGGCCGAGGTGGGGGACGTCGTACACCGTGGGACCACACGCATAGATCGACACCTTGCCGGGCTCGCGGGGTTCGAGGTCGCGCAGGCGACCGGTCAAGGTGTCGGTGAGACGCATGGCCGACAGGATACGGCCGGGCCCTCCGGCCGCCGACCGGGTTTCGCCGCCGGCGCCGTCCGACCCGGCCTGGGTCGGTGTCCGACGCATGGAGCCGGCGAACCGGTCGGGCTCGGCTCGAGTGCGGCTCTATGCTCGACGGCGATCCCGCCCTCGTAGCTCAGTCGGATAGAGCGACCGCCTCCTAAGCGGTAGGCCACAGGTTCGATTCCTGTCGGGGGCACGCTGTGGTGCGGCGATCAGTACAGCGCCAGCAGCCTCGCGGCGGACGGGCCGCTCAGGACGTCGCCGTCGCGGCTGCGGCCGGGCAGGTTCGACGCCTGGCTGAAGGTCCGGGCGCCGGCGAGCCCGGCCCGACTGCCGGACACGAGCGTGACCTCGCCGGCGTCGATGTGCCGGCCGATGTCCTCGCCGGGGGCGCCGATCGCGAGGTCGGCGCAGCCGTCGCCGTCGAAGTCGCCCGCGGCCAGCGACGAACCGACGAGGTCGCCGGCTTCGGCCGATCCCGGAAGGCCTCGCCCTTGGACCAGCGATGCCATCGCGCCGCGCAGGCCTGCAGACGAACCACGGACGACGCCCACCCAGCCGGCGTCGTTCTGGCGTCGTACGGTCACGCCGGGGGCGCCGACGGCGAGGTCGTCGTCGCCGTCGCAGTCGAAGTCGCCCGCAGCGAGTGCAGCCCCGAGGAAGTCGCCGGCGGCCGCCTTGCCTCTGAGGCCGCCTTCGCCCCGGTAGATGACGATGGAATCGGCGAGCCCGGCGGGTGAGCCGTAGGCGATGCTGACCGCGCCGGCGGCGGCACCTTGGGTGAGGCCCTCGCCGGGGGCGCCGACGGCGAGGTCGTCGCAGCCATCGGCGTCGAAGTCGCCGACGGCCAGGGCGGCGCCGACGTGGTCGCCGCCCTCGAGGATCCCTGCGAGGCCGTTCTCCTGCCACAGAATCGTGGGACGGACGAACCCTGCGGTGCTGCCGTGGACGACGGCCACGGCTCCGGCGTCGATTGCAGAGCCGACGTTCGCGCCGGGGATGCCGATGGCGAGGTCGTCGATGCCGTCGCAGTCGAAATCGCCCGCGGCGAGCGTTGCGCCGACGAGATCGCCGGCTGCGAGGTCGCCGGGGAGCCCGGCGGCCCGGCTCAGCACCACGGGAGTCCGGCCGGCACCGACGCCGGACCGATGCCCGAACGCCACGGCGACGGCCCCTGCGTCGGTGTTGCCGTCGATGTCCTCACCGGGGGCGCCGACGGCGAGGTCGTCGCAGCCGTCGCCATCGAAGTCGCCGATTGCCAGCGAGGCGCCGGTGAGTTCGTTGCCGTCGCGGCTGCCGCCGAGCAGACCACCCTGGGCCAGCCTGATCGGGCGGTTGGCGGCGCTGCGGCGTGTCCCGTGGGTGACGACGACCAGCCCGGCGTCCTCGTGGCGACCGAGTTTCTCGCCGGGCGCGCCGACGGCGAGGTCGTCGCGTCCGTCGCAGTCGAGATCGCCCGTGGCCACCGACGCCCCGACGTAGTCGCCCGCGCCGGGCCTGCCGGTGAGCTTGCGACCTTGCCGCAGCAGTTCGTTGCGTGTTCCCCGGGCCCGGTCGGTGACAACGGTGACCGAGCCCGCTTCGGTCCGACGGCCGAGGCTGTCGCCGGGTACGCCGATGACGAGGCTCTCGCGACCGATGGCTCCGAAGTCGCCGAAGGCGAGGCCGACCGAGCCGGCGGCCACAGCGGTGATGGGCTCGACCGGCGGTGGTGGCGGCGGGGTGGGAGGAGCGAGCGGTTCGGGGGTGACGCCGCCGAGGCACTCGTAGCCGTCGTTGCGCAACACCGTGCCCCAGGGGACGTCCTGCCAGTTGCCGCCGCGCCCGACGATGACGTCGGGGTACTGCACGACCTGGTCGCCGTGACAGGCCAGCATCGGACCGAAGAAGATGCGTCGGACCGGCAGGGGTTGGGGGAGGGTCTCGTCGTAGTGGAGGTGGACGCCGCCGTCCATCGTGCCCGAGGCTCCGGAGTAGCCGACGAGCTGGCCGCCCTCGATCCGGTCGCCCTCCTCGAGGCCGGGAGCCAGCCTCGCGAGGTGGATGTACCGGCTCCAGTGGTCGCCGTGATCGATCGACAGGCCGTTGCCGATGCGGTCGTTGCAATGGTCGCCGCCGCGGGCGCGACAGCCTTCGAAGAGTTGGACGATCGTGCCGGGCCCCGTTGCATAGAGGGGGTCGCCGAAGGTGACGTCGATGTCGATTGCCCAGCCGTTGTGATGCCGGGCGCAGGGGCCGGGCTCGCCGGTGCTGGCGGTGCACCACATCTGGTATTCGCCCACGAACGGCGCCCAGTCCGAATGCAGGTTCTGCTGTGCCCCGGCGGTGTCGGCCGGGCCCGGGACGAGGGCGAGGGTGGCGATGCCGACCGCCACGGTGACGCCCACCAGAGCCAGCCGGAGCGCCCGTAGCCATGGCGCCGGCGGGGCAGTGGCTGCATGCCGGGGCGGCGAGGGCTCGGTGGCGTCGGGTTCGGTCATGGCATCGGTCATCCGAGAACGAGTTCTGCGATCTGGCGGAGCTCGTCGACCGAGCGGGTGGTCACGTTGATGGTCGTGACCGGGCTCTCCTCCCAGGCGGCCAGCCGGTCGCGGATGCGTTCCGGTGGCCCCACCAGACTTATCTCATCGGCGAATTCGAGCGGAACTGTTGCGATTGCCTCGTCACGCCGGCCCTCGAAGAACAACTCCTGGATCTTCAGCGCCTCTGCCTCGAAGCCCATGCGGGCCATCAGCTTGGTGTGGTAGTTCTGCCCCTTGGCTCCCATGCCCCCGATGTAGAAGGCCAGCGTGGCCCGCGTCGAGGCCAGTGCGGCCTCGATGTCGTCGGCGATGCGCACGGTGGTGCCGACCACGACCTCGAAGTCGGTGGGCGCGTCGATGAGCTGATCGGCATAGACCTCCGGGCGCATCGGCGAGTAGTAGAGCGGGAACCAACCGTCGGCGATCTGCGCGGTCTGCGCAACGTTCTTCGGGCCCTCGGCGCCGATGAAGATGGGCAGATCCGACCGCAGCGGATGGGTGATGGTCTTCAAGGGCTTGCCGAGACCCTCGGCGCCCTCGCCGGTGAACGGGTGCTGCCAGAACTCGCCGTCGAATTGCAGCGGTTCTTCGCGGGCCAGCACGCGCCGGATGATCTCGACGTATTCGCGGGTGCGGGCGAGGGGCCGGCGCGACGGCTGGCCGTACCAGCCCTCGACGACCTGGGGGCCCGACACGCCGAGGCCCAGGACGAAACGCCCTCCGGAGAGGTGGTCGAGGGTGATGGCGTGCATGGCCGTGGCGGTGGGGGTGCGCGCCGCGATCTGCGCGACGGCGGTGCCGAGGCGGATGGTCGAGGTGTGCCCGGCCAGGTAGGCCAGCGGCGAGAAGGCGTCGGATCCCCAGGATTCGGCCGTCCAGGCCGAGTCGTATCCGAGGCGCTCGGCCTCGATGGTGAGAGACAGCAGATCGGGTGGGGGAGCAGCTCCCCAGTAACCCCAGACGATGCCGAGCTTCACGGTCTGTCCTTCCTGGGTCGACGGACGGTCGTCGCCTCTTCGCAATCAAACCGCAACAATCCGAGCACGCTAGCGAGCATGGCGCTCATCGTCCAACCAGCCGACACGATCGTGCCCGTCGGTCTCCCGTCTGCCGTGCCGGGGTGCTGCCGCGAATCGAGTGTCCGTGACCGCTCCCGGCGGTCCCGTCGCGGACATCGTCGACCCGAGGATGCAGGTGAGGTGGCCGTTGCGTTCCGACGGCGATAACCTCGACTCCCTATGTCCAAGATCTGTCAGGTGACCGGGCGCAAGCCCGCCTTCGGCAACAACGTCTCGCACTCGCACCGCAAGACGCGTCGCCGTTGGGACCCAAACATCCAGCGGCACCGCTTCTGGGTGCCCAGCGAGAAGCGCTGGGTGACCCTGACCGTCAGTGCCAAAGGCATCAAGACCATCAACAAGCACGGCATCGAGCGCGTGATGGCCGACATGAAGCGCCGGGGGGTGAAGGTCTGATGCCCGCAGGAAGCGACAAGCGTCCCGTCATCAAGCTGAAGTCCACCGCGGGCACCGGCTACACGTACGTGACCAACAAGAACAAGGTCAACAACCGCGAGCGCATCGAGCTCAAGAAGTACGACCCCGTCGTGCGTCGCCACGTGATCTTCAAGGAAGAGAAGTAGCGACGAGCGCCGCGACACCGCGCCCGGTGGCTCCCGTTCCGCCGCCTGGTACGGATGTCGCGCCCGGCGACGGGCCACCCCAGGCCGATTCCGCCGACCGCTACCGCGAGGCGCTCACCGCAGCGTTGCTCGCGGACGACGTCGCCGCGGCATTGTGGTCGATGGTCGACTCCGGGCTCGCCGAACGGGCGGTGCCCGAACTGCCTGCGCTGCGGCTCGAACAGGATCCGATCCATCGGCACAAGGACGTCCTCGCGCACACCATCGCAGTGACGGCCAAGACCCCACACGATCTGCGCACCCGACTCGCCGCGCTCTTCCACGACATCGGCAAGCCGGCAACACGGCGCATCGACGAAGGTGGCGTCACCTTCCGTCATCACGAGGCCGTCGGCGCCAAGATGACCCGCAAACGTCTCCGGGCGCTCGGCTATCCCGAGGACATCGTCCGCGACGTCACCGAGCTGGTGCGGCTGTCGGGCCGGTTCAAGGGCTTCGCCGCGGGGTGGAGCGACAGCGCCGTCCGGCGCTACGCACGCGACGCCGGTCCGTTGCTCGGTCACCTCAACGAACTCGTCCGTTCGGACTGTACGACGCGCAACCCCCGCAAGCGCCAGGAGCTCCAGCACCACGTCGACGAGCTCGAGCGCCGCATCGCCGAGCTCGCCGAGGCCGACCGGCTGGCCGCCGAGCGTCCGCTGCTCGACGGCCAGGCCGTCATGGAGCATCTCGGTCTCTCCCCTGGCCCCGAGGTGGGCGCAGCGATGCGCTTCCTGCTGGACCTCAAGCGCTCCGAGCCCGACCTCGACCGCGACGCCACCGTCGAGCGCCTCGACGCGTGGTGGCGCTCCCGCTGAAGCCGCCCGCCGCATTCGCCGCCTTGGCGGGCGAAGCGCCGGCCGACCCCGCTACCAGAGCTGGTCGGTGTAGGTGTCGGTCCCGACGATCGTGGGGATGAACGGCGCAGCCAGGGCGACGGAGGCGACGCCGCTGGCATCGATGGCCGCCGCGTAGTCGCGGAACTGCTGCCAGCACATCGAGGGATCGGCCTCGACGAAGAAGAGCTGCAGGGTGCGCTCGTCGCCGCCGGTGGGGGAGCCCAGGTCCATCGGGGCGTTGCCGTCGATCTCGTCGTTGCGGGGGATCGGTTTCCACGACACTGCCGACGCGACGGGAGAGCCCTCGCCGAAGAGGTGCTCGGCAGCCTGGGCCTCGAGAACCGCACGCAGCTCCGCGTCGTCGTGGCCCTCGGCCCGATCGACGAACACGCTGACGAGGCCGCCGTAGCCGTGGTCGAGCGCCAACTCGATGGGCACGGGATCGGCGTCGCGGTACTGCGACCACGGCGATTCGAACATGACCGTGTGGGCGTGGCGACGTTCGCTGAACCCGCGACCGGCGCCGTAGAGCTCCCACACCTGGGTGCTGGCCCAGCTGAAGTGGTCGTCGTGATGGCCCTCGTGCACCCAGTAGGTGGCGAGATAGGAACCGCGATCGACCGGGTCGGTGACGGTGCTGTCGGCGGGGAACCGCAGGTCCTTCAGCGCCCGGGTGGACACCCACCGTTTCCCGGCGAACAGCCACGGCCCGATCATGCACCCGGCGTAGAAGTGATCTCGCTCGTACCACCGGTTGTAGGCCACCTCGTGACCCACCTCGGGATCGACGAGGGTGTAGAGCATGCTGCCGACTCTGACGGGATGATCGTTCACGGTCGTCGTGTCTAGCAGGTTCGGAACCGGCGATGTGGGTAGGACGTTCGATGGGGTGCACGCCGCAATGCTCACGACGCCGCCAGTTCGGTCGATGGATGACCCATGCGTAGGACAGTACGTTTCCCGATCGTCGTCGCGACCGTGATCGCGACACTCCTCTCGGTCACCACAGCGAGCGCCCTGGCACAGGGGGTCGCGCAGGCCCGAGCAGGGGCCGAGGTGACGGTGACCAACAACGGCGAGTGCCGGCCCAACACCGATGTGGCCCTGTTCTTCGAGGGCGCCGGTGTCGCCGAGGTCCGTGTCGGTTCGGCGGTCTCCGATGCCGCGGGTTCATTCGTTGCCTCGGTGATCGTCCCTGCCGAGGCGACTCCGGGTGCGGCCGCGATCCTGGCCGACTGCGGACTCGACAGCGCGGTGTTGGCCTATGACATCGAGGTGGTCGGCGCCGGCTTCTCGCTCGGATCGTTGGTCGGTCCGGTACTCGTCGGTCTGGCGGTCATCGCCATCATCGGCCTGGTCGCCATGTTGCGGCGCCGCCGCAACGCCGGCGATGGCGCCGACGACAGCGCCGGCGACGATGCCGGAGTGGCCGATGGCGACACCGTCGAAGCCGCTCCCGCCTCTTCGGACGCCCAGCCCATGGCGATGCCTGTTGCGGTCGGGGCGCCGGTGCCCGACCCCGGTGCCGGTCATGGCGGCGCTCCGGCCTTCGTTGCTCCGGGTGCTGCCTCTGCGGGTGTGGCCGCCGCGCCGGCCGCCGCCACCCCGGCCCCTGCCATGGCTGCCCCGCTCGCCCCTGTTCCGGCCCAGGCGGCCGCCGCCGATGCAGACCACGACGACGGAGGTATCGACGATGGTGCCGACTACTGGTTCTGGGAAGCCGCGACTTCTGCCGGTCCCCGGCGTCGTGTTGCCTGCATGACCGAGACGACGTTCCACCTCCACGAAGTCTCGGTCGAGGCATTTCAGCCGATGCTCGACCGCCTGGTCGAGGTCGGCCCCGACGAGGCGCTCGCCCAGGCGTTCGTCCGGATCCCGGTGGCCGCGGTCGACCGGGTGGTCCGCGAGGGCACGGTCGTTCACATCGAAGGTCGCAGCGCCAACGGCCCCCGGCGTCAGACGATCGATCTCGCCGACGGCGCCGACGGCGTCGTCGAGATGCTGGCACGCCGGCTGCCCGTCGTCGATGCCGCGCGTATGCAGGAATCGGTGCGCTGAACATGACGTCCGTCACCATCTCGTGCGACGGGCTCTCCCGAACCGGGGAGTTCGGCCCATGCGGCTCCCCGCGCCCGCGAGCGATACTCGTCCGGAGGCGCCGCTGCGCCGCGTCGGCCCAGGTCACGGGTTCGACACGGGTCCGACACGGACTCGAAACACTGGCGGTACAGGAGGTCGAGAAATGACCACAAGTCGCCGCTCCAGTGCTGGAGATGTGGCCTATGCAGGCGCTACGTTCTTAGGCGGCACTGGTAAGTCGGGCCAGGCGGAAACCGACATGAAGGGCGAAGTCTTGACGGTTGCGCACACCGACGACGATCTCGATCTCGACGTCGACGATCGACCAGCACTCGAAGTCGTCGCGTCCCCTCCGGCTCGCACGTCCCGGATCAACGTCCCACGGGTCTTCCTCATCGGCCTCGACGTCCTCGCCGTCGCCCTCGCCTGGACGTTTTCGTTCCTGGCCCCCTGGACCGACTGGTCCAACCACGAGTCGCTCCGTCGGTACTGGCTCGTCATCGCGATATCGAGCGCCGCGACCCTGTGGCTGCTCGTCCTGTTCGACCTCTACAAGTCGCGGGTCAGCAGCGTGCGCTCGGCCGAACTGGCCGCGATCAGCCGCGTCGCGGCCCTGGTCATACCCGGCATCTTGTTCCTCGACCTGCTGGCCACGACCGAACTGCATCTCGGCGCCGACCTGACCGCAGGCATCTTGCTGTTCGTGTTCCTGATCATCGGGCGCAGCATCTTCGACGGCTGGATCCGCACCGCCCGCTCCCAGGGTCGGTACTGCCGCAGCGTCGTCATCGTCGGGGGCGGCCCCGGCACCCGTGACCTGATGGATCTGTTGTCCGACCACGTCGAGGCCGGCTACCGGGTCAAGGGCGTCGTGGCCGACCGCATGCTCGGCGCCGCGTCGCCCGACTGGCTCGGCGAGCCCCGCGACGTGCTCGAGGTCATGGAGAGCGCCGGCGCGAACGGCGCCTTCGTGGTCGTCGACGAGCTCAACCCGGTCGACCGCGCCGTGGCCGTCGAACAGCTCACCGCCGCCGGCCACCACGTCCACCTCACGATGGGCATCGCCGGGATCTCGTCCCAGCGGGTCCAGCTGGCCCCGGTCGTCCACGAGCCGCTCCTCTATGTCGACCGGCCGAACCTCAAGCAGTGGCAGCTGGTGCTGAAGCGGGTCGTCGACATCGTGCTCGCAGGCGTCGGCATCGTCGTCATCGCCCCCTTCCTGGTGCTCGCCGCGGCGATCATCAAGCTCGAGGACCGCGGCCCGGTGTTCTTCCGCCAGGAACGCGTCGGGTTCGGTGGCCAGCACTTCCGGTTGTGGAAGCTGCGGACCATGGCCACCGACGCCGAGGCCCGCCTCCACGAGGTGCAGTCGCAGAACGCCCGCACCGGACCCCTGCTCAAGGTCAACCGCGACCCCCGGGTGACCCGCATCGGACATCTCCTGCGGTTCACCTCGATCGACGAACTGCCCCAGCTCCTCAACGTCCTGCGCGGCGAGATGAGCCTCGTCGGTCCCCGGCCCGCGCTGCCCACCGAGGTCGAGTCCTTCGACGAAGAGCTCCGCGAGCGCCACAACGTGCGCCCGGGCATCACCGGCCTGTGGCAGGTCGAGGCCAGGGACAACCCCTCGTTCGCGTCGTACCGCCGACTCGACCTGTTCTATGTCAAGAACTGGTCGATCAGCCTCGACCTGGTCATTCTCATCCTCACCGCCCAGTCGGTGATCGTCCGCGCGCTCAAGGGCCTCGTCGGGCGTGGCGACGAGGATGCCTCCTGACACGACGGATCACCTCGTGTTTCGTCGAGAGTGGAGACAACGGTCGACGGCGGTGATCATCGCGACGACTCCGGGTGGGCCCCGGCGGACCCGCTCGACGGGCTTGCACCGCGAACTCCCGGCCTGGGGCGCGCGAGGGGGTCCATCCCGAATAGCGTGGTGCCCTCAGCTGAGGGACGACGATGCCGATGGGCTCGTGTCGGTTCGTACGACAGTTGATCCGACGGTCACACGCGATCCGGCGGGATGGAGCACATGAACAGCTCACCAGACGAGGCACAGACCCCCTACGGGACGGTCGCGTTCGTGGGAGACCACCCGCTGGTGGCCTCGTGCGCCGGCCGCCTGATCGACGCGGGACTGCGCGTCGTGGCCATCAGCTCCGACGACGACGCCATCGGCGCCTGGGCCGACGACGCCGGGATCGACCGCGTCGCATGGGACGATTTCGGGGCCTACCTCGAACGCACCCGCCCCGACCTGTTGTTGAGCGTCGGGAACCTTCGCATCATCGGCGACGACATGATCGCATCGGTCGGTCTCGCCGTGAACTTCCACGACGGCCCGCTCCCGGCCTACGCCGGGCTGCACACCCCCATGTGGGCGATCCTCGCCGGCGAGACCGAGTACGCGGTCAGTTGGCATGTCGTCGAGTCCGGCGTCGACGAAGGCGACGTGCTCGCAGCGTCGAGCTTCGCCGTCAGCGCCGACGAGACCACCCGTTCCATCAACCTCAAGTGTTTCGCAGCGGCCGGCGACTCCTTCGAGCGCCTCGTCGAACAACTCGTCGACGGGTCGCTCGATCGCACGCCACAGGTCGGTTCCGGGCGTTACTGCGGCCGCTACGAGCGTCCCGTCCCCGCCGGGGCCCTGGTGCCCCATTCGATGGCGGCAGCAGAGATCGATCGCCTCGTCCGGGCGCTCGATTTCGGGCCCACCATCAACCGGGTGGGCCGACCCCTGCTCCAGCTCGACGACACCACGCTCCTTCTCGTCGGCAGCTGCGAGATGGCGGACGCCCATCGGAGCGAGGCACACACCCCGGTCGCCGGTTCGCCGGCGCTGCCCGGCACCGTGATCGACATCGATCGGGCCGGGCGGCGTATGACCGTCACTGTTGCAACCACCACGGTGCCGGTCCGGCTGAGCGGCTGGGTGCGCGACGATGCCCCTGCATCGGTCACGGTCGGCTCGGTCCTTCCCGACCCCTCGGCGCTGCTCGACACCCTGGCCGCGGTCCAAGAGGCCACCGTCCGCAACGAGCGCTGGTGGTCCCGGCGTCTCGATGTCGTGGATGTCGCGTTCGCCCCGGTCGATCCGACGCTGGCGCTGGTGTCCACCGAGACGGTGTGTGTCGCCGACGCGTCCCGGGCCGAGGCCATCGCAGCGCTGTTCGCCCTCGCCCGCAGCGATGCAGCGACGGGCACCGTCGACGTGCGCACCGACACCGGTCACGGAACCGAGCTCTCGCCGTGGTTCCGCACGCTGGTGCCCGCCACGGTCTCGGCCGCGCCCGATGCCCCGGTCGGCCGATCGATCGCCGAGGTGGCCGCCACCATCGCGGAGGCCCGCCGGCGGGGCCCGATCCTCGCCGATCTCGCCCAGCGCATGCCGGTGCAGGTCGACGGGCCGCCCGACGCGCCGCGGCCCTCGATCGCGATCGTCGGTCCCGGCGATCGCTGCGACGCGCCGGTGCAGTTCGTCGTCGACGGCGGCGACATCACGTTGCAGGTGCGCGCCGAACCGGCAACGGCTGCGGCGCTGCGCGAGGGCCTCGCCGCCTTCGTCGCCGCCATCGACGCCGCCGGCGTCGACACGGTCACCGGATCCCTCCCCGTGGTCGGTGCCGCCGCGGCCGCCGACCTCGTCGACCTCGGCGGCCGGGCCGACGCGTCGGCCTTCGCCGGCGGTCTCCACGAGCGTTTCGCCGCCGTTGCCGCCACCCAGCCCGACACCGTCGCGGTGGTGCACCGTGGGCGTGAGCTCACCTACGGCGAACTCGACCGCCGGGCACGGCGCATCGGCGCCCGCCTGGTGGAGGCGGGTGTCGCCCCGGGCGACCTCGTGGGTGTGGCCACCGCACCCGGCATCGACATGGTCACCGGTGTGCTGGGCGTGTTGATGGCAGGGGCGGCCTATGTGCCCCTCGACCCCCGGTTCCCGCGCGAACGGCTGGCCTTCATGGCCGAGGACGCGGCCATGGCCGTCATCGTCACCGACGATGCCGCCCATCTCCCGGTCCGTGGCCCGGTGGCCGTCGACATCGCTGCGGTCGCAGCCGACCCCACCGGTGCCGAACTCGTTGAACTCGTCGCTGTTGGCCCCGACGCGCTGGCTTACGTCATGTACACCTCCGGCTCGACGGGCCGCCCGAAGGGCGTCATGGTCGAACACGGCAACGTCGACAGCTTCCTGCGGGCCATGGAACCCCACCTCGGCACCGACGACGGCGTGTGGCTGTCGGTCACCACGCTGTCGTTCGACATCTCGGTGCTCGAGCTCTTCCATCCCCTGGTGCACGGCTGGAAGGTCGTGCTGTACGAGGGCCTCGCCGCGATGCGCCCCAAGGCGCCCGGTCGTGGCTCCACCCGCCTCGACATGAGCCTGTTCTTCTTCGGTAGCGAGGGCGCCGAGGGCGGTGGCGAGTACGAGGTGCTCTTCGATGCCGCCCGCTTCGCCGACGAACGCGGCTTCGTCGCGGTGTGGACACCCGAACGGCACTTCAACGCCTTCGGCGGACCGTTCCCCAATCCCTCGGTCACCAGCGCTGCGCTCGCCGCCATCACCGAGAACGTGTCGCTGCGCGCCGGCAGCTGCGTGCTGCCCCTGCACCACCCGGCCCGGGTCGCCGAGGAATGGGCCGTCGTCGACCGCATCTCGGGCGGGCGAACCGGTATGGCCATCGCCGCGGGCTGGCACCCCCACGACTTCGTCTTCCGGCCCCAGAACCACGGACAGCCCAAGTCGGCACTCATCGAGCAGATCGGCGAGCTCCGGGCCCTGTGGCGCGGCGAGACGGTCACCTATCCCGGCCCCACCGGCGACGTCGAGGTCACGACCCTGCCCCGGCCGATCCAGGCCGACCTGCCGCTCTGGTACACCACCGCCGGCAACATCGAGTCCTTCCGGCTCGCCGGGCGCGAGGGATACAACCTGCTCACGCACCTCCTCGGCCAGAGCGTCGACGAGGTCCGCGAGAAGGTCGCCGCCTATCGCGCAGCATGGGACGAAGCCGGCCACCCGGGGCGGGGCACGGTGTCGCTGATGCTGCACACCTTCGTCGCCGACGACAACGTCCGCGAGACCGTCCGCGAGCCCATGAAGGGCTACCTGCGCGACTCGGTCATGCTCGTCAAGGACCACGCCAGCGCGTTCCCGACCTTCGACCCCACCGCCACCGAGTCCGACGGGCTGCTGATGGGCCTCACTCCCGAGGATCTCGACGCCCTCCTCGAGGTCGCCTTCGCTCGGTACTTCGAGACCAGCGGCCTGTTCGGCGATGTCGAGACCTGCGTGGCCATGGCCGAGGAGATCGCCGGCGCCGACGTCGACGAGATCGCTGCGCTGGTCGATTTCGGCATCGACGCCGAGACCGTGCTGGCCCAGCTCCACCAGCTCGACGACGTGCGCCGCCACTTCCTCGTCGACAGCGCGGTGCCCGACACCATCGAGACCTATGCCTCGCTCATCGAGGCCCACGGCGTCACGCACCTGCAGTGCACACCATCGGAAGCCCGGATCATCCTCGCCGATCCCGCCAGCCACGAGGCCCTCGGTCGCCTCCACACGATGCTCGTCGGCGGCGAGGCCTGCCCGATGTCGGTCGCACGCGACCTCGTGGCCAACGTCGGCGGCACGGTCGTCAACGTCTACGGCCCGACCGAGACCACCATCTGGTCGACCGCACACGTCGTCACGGCGGACGATCTCGACGGCAGCGGCCTGCCGATCGGGCAGGCATTGGCCAACACGTTCGTGCGGGTCGCCGGCCCTGGCGGGGCGCTGCGTCCTGGGGGTGCCATCGGCGAGTTGCTCATCGGTGGCCTCGGCGTCACCCGCGGGTACCACCGCCGCCCCGAGCTCACCGCCGAGCGCTTCGTCACCATCGACGGCGAGCGGCTCTACCGCACCGGCGACCTGGTTCGCTGGCGCAGCGACGGCATCCTCGAGTTCCTGGGTCGTGCCGACAGCCAGGTGAAGCTGCGCGGTCATCGCATCGAGCTCGGCGAGATCGAAGCGGCACTCGAAGGACGCGACGATGTCGCCGAAGCCGTCGTCGTCGTCCACGGCGAGGGCGACGATGCCCGCCTGGTAGGCCATCTCGTGCCCGTCGACGCGGAGCGCCACGCCGAGACCGCTGCGCTCGTCGGTGGGTTGCGTACGGTGCTGCCTTCGCACATGGTCCCGGAGAAGTACCGCTGGCACGCCACGTTGCCGACCACCCCCAACGGCAAGGTCGACCGCCTCGCGCTGGCCGCGATGGACCTCGGCGGCGGGGCCGCCGAGGCGCCCGTCGAGGCCGCGCCACAGCGGCAGCGTCCCAGTGCCCCGGCAACGGCTCGGCCCATGGATTCGGCCGAGCTCGCGGGTCTCATCGAGACTGCGTGGCGCGACACGCTCAAGACCGACACGATCGATCGCAACCGCACGTTCTTCGATCACGGCGGCAACTCGCTGCAGGTGGTCACGCTGCGCGAGGCCCTCGAGAACAAGCTCGCACGAACCATCTCGCTCGTCGATCTGTTCCGCTATCCCACGGTCAACGAGCTCGCCGACGCATTCGCCGCCGAAGCCGCACCGGCCGAGGAGCCCGTCGCTGCCGGCGGCGCCACGGGCGCCGGTCGTCCCGTCGTCGCATCCGATCGCGCAGGGAGGCGCGCTGCCGCTCGCCGTGCGGGGCGGCGAGGTCGCCCATGAGCGACGCATTCGACAGCGAGTTCGACGGCGAGGGCGGCGACGCCTACGCCGACGACGACATGATCGAGCCCGGGCGCGCCCACGACATCGCGGTCGTGGGCATGGCCGGCCGATTCCCCGGTGCCGCCGATCCCGACGAGCTGTGGCGCAACGTGCGCGCCGGGGTCGAGAGCGTCCGTCACTGGACCCAGGACGAGCTGCGCGCCAATGGGGTGCCCGAATCGTTGCTGGCCGATCCGGGGTTCGTCGGAGCCAACGGCCCCCTCGACGGTTTCGCCGCGTTCGACGCAGAGTTCTTCGGCCTGGGGCCCAAGGAAGCCGCGATCATGGATCCCCAGCACCGCCAGCTCCTGGAGGTCGCGTGGGAGGCCCTGGAGGACGCCGGCTATCCGCCGGAGCGTTTCGACGGAGACATCGGGGTCTTCGCCGGCTGCGGCATGGGCGCCTACTTCCTCCACAACGTCATGGCCAACGACGAGCTCGTCGACGCCGAAGGCCTCTTCCTGTTGCGACACACCGGCAACGACAAGGACTTCCTGTCGACGCGCATCAGCTACGCGCTCGACCTCAGTGGGCCGAGCATCAGCGTGCAGACGGCCTGCAGCACGTCGCTGGTCGCCATCCACCAGTCCTGTCAGAGCCTGCTGGCCTACGAGTGCGACATGGCACTCGCCGGTGGCGTGACCATCGAGATCCCCCACGGTCACGGCTACGTCTACAAAGAGGGCGAGGTGCTCTCGCCCGACGGTCACTGCCGCGCCTTCGACCACCGCGGGCGCGGCACCGTGTTCGGCAGCGGTGCCGGCATGGTCGTGCTCCGTCGACTGGTCGACGCCGTCGAGGACGGCGACCGCATCCTCGCGGTCATCAAGGGCTCGGCGGTCAACAACGACGGCGCCCGCAAGATCTCCTACATGGCGCCCAGCGTCGACGGCCAGGCAGCCGCCATCGCGGAGGCCCTCGCCGTCGCCGACGTCGACCCGGCATCGGTGCACTACGTCGAGACCCACGGCACCGGCACTGCAGTGGGCGACCCGATCGAGGTCGCCGCGCTCAACCAGGCCTTCGGTGCCGCAGGCGGCCCCGAGACCATCGGCATCGGTTCGATCAAACCCAACATCGGTCACCTCGACACCGCCGCCGGTGTCGCCAGCTTCATCAAGCTCGTCCAGGCCATTCGTCACCGTGAGCTCCCGCCGAGCATCAACTACGAGGCGCCCAACCCCGTCGTCGACTTCCGCAGTGGCCCCTTCTTCGTCAACGATCGCCTGCGTCCCTGGCCCGACACCGGACCGGCGCGCGGTGGCGTCAGCTCGCTCGGTGTGGGCGGGACCAATGCCCACGTCATCGTCGAAGAAGCCCCCGAGGTCGAGCCGGTCGAGCCCGCCCCACCGGCCGGTCGGGGCCGGCTCGTCATGATCTCGGGCCGCAACCCCGAAGCGGTCGACGCCAACACGACGCGTCTCGCCGACCACCTCGCGGGTTGCGAGGACGATCTCGCCGACGTCGCGTACAGCCTGCACGCCACGCGCCGTGCGTTCGGTACCCGCCGCATCGCGGTCGCGACCGACATCGACGGTGCCATCGAGGCGTTGCGCAGCGGCGACGCCGCCCAGCTGCCCACCCGCGAGGTGTACTCCGAGCGTGCGAGCGTTGCGTTCCTGTTCCCGGGCGGGGGAGCGCACCATGCCGGCATGGGGCGTGGTCTCTACGACAACGAGCCCGAGTACCGGCGCCACATCGACGCCGGCATGAGCCGGCTGCGCGAGCGGCACGGCATCGATCTCACCCCTGCGCTGTTCTGCGAGCCGGGTGGCGAGGCCGAGGCCGAGGCCCTGCTCGAACCTCCGAGCGTGCAGCTGCCGGCGATCTTCCTGGTCGAGTATGCACTGGGGAAGCTCTACGAGTCCTGGGGCATCGTCCCGCGTGCCATGGCCGGCCACAGCCTCGGCGAGAACACCGCGGCCTGCCTCGCCGGGGTCATGACCTTCGAGGACTGTCTCGACCTGGTCGTCATCCGCGGGGCCATGATGGAGAGCTCCGGCTCCGGCGGCGTGCTGTCGGTCAACCTCGCCGCAGACGACGTCGAGCCGTACCTGTCGGGCAACCTCGTGGTCGCCGGCATCAACGGACCGACCCTGACGTCGGTGTCGGGAACCGTCCCCGAGATCGCCGAGCTGGCCGACCGCCTCGGCGCCGACGGCGTCGAAGTCCGGCGGATCCCGTTCGAGTACCCCGTGCATTCGCCTCTGTTCGACCCGCACCTGGGGCCCTTCGAGGCGCAGCTGCGCTCGATGGACCTCAAACCACCGTCGATCCCGATCGCGTCGAACCTCACCGGCACCTGGCTGACGGTCGAGGAGGCCACCGACCCCGGCTACTGGGTCCGACAGGTCCGCCACACCGTCCGCTTCGCCGACGACGTCGACCTGTTGCTCCAGCAGGAGGGCACGCTGCTGGTCGAGGTCGGACCCGGCGCATCGCTGTCGTCGTTCGCCCGCCAGAGCGAGGCGTTGCGTCCGGGCCAACCGGTCTTCGCGTCGCTGCGCCGCCCCGACCAGGCCGGCAGCGACGACGACCTGCATCTCCTCGAGATCGTCGGCCGCCTCTGGTCGGCCGGTCTCGAGATCGACCCCGAGATCTTCCACGGGGGACCGCGGCGGCGGGTACGCCTGCCGAAGTACGCCTTCACCCACCGCGACTACTTCATCGAACCGAGCACCCGTCGTTCGGGCCGATCGAGCGAACGCGGCGTCCTGGCCCGCAACGACGACCTCGACGACTGGTTCCAGCGCGAGGTGTGGCGAGAACAGCCGCTGGGCGTCGATCTGCCCGAGCTCGAGATGGCCCGCTGGCTGATCTTCGACGATGGAAGCGGACCTGCCGAACGTCTGGCGAGGCGCCTCTTCGGCGATGGGCACGACGTCGTCACCGTCGTTCAGGGCGACGCCTTCGCCCGCATCGACGCCACCCACTACGCCATCGCCCCGGAGATGGGACGCGAAGGCTACGAGCGCCTCGTCTCGCAGCTCGTCGACGACGGGCGCGTGCCCGACCGCGTCGTGCACTTCTGGACGCTGTCGTACGATCGTAAGGTCCGGCCCGGTTCGAGCTGGTTCCACCACCTCCAGGACCGGGGCTTCGCCAGCCTCGTGCACCTGGCGCAGGTCATGGCAGGTGCGCTTCCCGAGACGGGACAGACATGGACGGTGGTCACCAACGGCGCCACCGCTGCACGCGGGCCGATCGAGCACCCGGAGAAGGCCACGCTGTTCGGGCCTGTCACGGTCATCCCGCGCGAGCTCGCCGGTGTCGACGTCTCGCTCCTCGATCTCGATCCCGGTCGCCGCTCCGGGGATACGGGCCGGGCGGTCATGCTGCTCGATCGGTTGCGGCAGCGCCTCGGTGCAGACGCCGCGGACGAGGACGAGACCGATCCGGTCGACGTGTTGCTCGCCGAGTTGGCCGCAGCCGAATCCGGCGCCATCGTCGCCTACCGCTCCGGACGGCGGTACCGCCGATTCCACGACCGGGCCACCCTCGACACCGGGGCGACATCGCTGCTGCGCAGCGGCGGGACCTATCTCGTCACCGGTGGCCTCGGTGGCATCGGCATGTTCATCGCCGATCGCCTCGGCCGCCACTGGAAGGCCAACCTGGTGCTCGTCGGGCGCAGCGAGTTGCCTCCCGAGGCCGAATGGCCGCAATGGCTCGACGATCACGGCCCCGACAACGTGACCTCCCAGCGCCTGCGCAAACTCATCGCGCTTCGCGACGCGGGTGTCGAGGTCATGACCGCAGCGGCCGACGTCGCCGATGTGACGGCCATGACCCGTGTCGTCGACGACGCCGTGGCCCGCTTCGGCCGACTCGACGGCGTCATCCACGCCGCAGGTGTGGTCGACGACGGCCTCATCGCCACCCGCTCCGAGGCCGACCTCGACCGGGTCCTCACCCCCAAGATCCAGGGTGCCCTCGTCCTCGAACAGGTCACCGAGGCGCACCGACCCGACTTCGTCGTGTCGTTCTCGTCCACCAGCGCCGCGCTCGGCCTGCCCGGTCAGGTCGATTACGCCGCCGCGAACGCCTTCCTCGATGCGCATGCCCGACGCCAACGCCGCATCGGCGAGCCGCGCCGGATCTCGCTCGCGTGGGGTCCGTGGCTCGAGCTGGGAATGGCTGCGAGCGCCTCGTCCGAGGTGCTCGACGCCGGCACGTTCATGCCCAGCCCCCACGCGTTGCTCGACTACGTGGCGGTCGACGACGACCTCGCCATCGGCACGGCCCAGCTGTCGGCCGACGGCGCATGGGTCCTCGACGAGCACCGGGCAGAGGTCGGACGCGCCGTGCTGCCGGGTACCGCGCACCTCGAGCTCTACGCCGAGATGGCGACCCACCTGTTCGCCGAACCGGCGGCCGTCAAGGACCTGACGTTCGTGTCGCCGTTGGTGGTGCCCGACGAGGCCGTACGCGACGCCCGGGTCGTCGTGCGGCGCATCATCGCCGACGCCGTCGGCGGCGACGACGTCTGGAAGGCCACGCTCGAATCCGGGGCGCTGGGCTCCAGCAACGGCTGGCACGTCCACAGCGAGGCGACGCTGGTGCGGGCCACCTCCGATGCCGTCAGCGTCGATCTCCCGGCGGTCGCGGCACGCTGCGTGGACATCGTCCGAGACGACAACGGCATCGCGACCCGCCAGGAGGACCACATCCGGTTCGGGCCCCGGTGGCGCTGCCTACACGAGCTCCGGATGGGCGAGCGCGAGGCCCTGGGTTCGCTGCGTCTCGCTGACGCATTCGTCGGTGATCTCGACCGGCACCTGTTCCACGCAGCGCTCGCCGACATTGCCACCGGCTTCGGTCTGGATCTGATCCCCGGCTACGCAGCGCTCGAGTCGCCACCGCTGTACGTGCCCTTCGGCTACGGCTCGGTCACCCTGTTCGCCCCCCTGGCCCAGGACATCCGGTCGCACCTGCGGCTGCGGGACACGACAGCCAACGATGCGATGGTGCGTTTCGACATCACCATCTGCGACCCGTCGGGACGCGTCCTCGCCGAGATCGAGGACTTCTCGATGGTGCGCACCGAGAGCTCCTCCTTCGGGGACACGACCGCCTCGGGTGCGAGCACAGCGATCGGCGAGGGTCTGGCTCCCGATGTCCTGTTCGAGCGGTTCCTGGCGGCGGGTATCGAGCCCGACGACGGCTGGGAGGCATTCCAGCGGGTCCTCGCGGCGGGCGAAAACGGCCATGTGGTCGTGAGCCCGCTCCCGATCGGACCCCAGACCGATCTCATCACCCGCACGCTGGCCGGCACCGAAGGCGGCGCCCGCTTCGCCCGACCGGCGCTGTCGTCGGAATACGCCGAGCCCTCCGACGAGGTCGAGGCTGCACTCGTCGACATCTGGGAATCGCTGCTCGGTATCGACCAGATCGGCGTCGATGACGACTTCTTCGAACTCGGTGGCCATTCGCTGGTGGCGCTTCGGCTGTTCGCCTCGGTGAAGTCCCGTTTCGGCGTCGACCATCCGATGTCGGTGCTCTTCGACGCTCCCACCGTCGCCCGTCTCGCAGCGGTGATCCGGGCCGGGCTCGGTGACGAGGCCGGTGCCGCGCCCGGCGACGGGGGAGTGTCGGGCGTGGGAGCGCTCGGGTTGCGTCACGTCGTCGAGATGTCGCCAGATCCGGGCGATGGGTCGACACCGTTCTTCCTGGTCGCCGGAATGTTCGGCAACATCTTGAACCTGCGCCATCTCGCGATGCTCATCGGTGACGGCCGTGCGGTGTATGGCATCCAGGCGCTCGGCCTGCGAGAGGGCGAAGAGCCCCATCGCCGGTTCGAGGACATGGCCGAGGCGTACATCGCCGAGATCCGTCGGGTCCAGCCCCACGGCCCGTACCTGCTGGGCGGGTTCTCTGGTGGTGGCGTGACCGCATTCGAGATGGCCCATCAGATCGAAGCCGCCGGCGAGAAGGTCGATGCGGTGATCATGTTGGACTCCCCGCGGCCGGGCCTCGGCGGCGAGGTCACCTTCGCCGACCGGGTACTCCGGCACGTGCACGACCTACGTGTCGCGAAGCATCGCTATCCGATGCACTACCTGCGCAACCGTCTGGAGTGGGAGCGCTACAAGCGCAGGCTCGAGACCCAGAAGCACATGCCGGGCAACGCCGACCCCACCGAACGGATCGAAGCCGCCTTCTACGACGCGGTGGCGAGCTACGAGGCTCGGCCCTGGTCCGGACGGGTCGAACTGTTCCGGCCCCCACTCAACCAGACCTACAAGGTCAGCGGCGACCGCTACATCAACGAGACCTACGAGTTCCAGCTCAGCGACAACGGCTGGGGTGGCTATGCCGGCGACCTCGTCGTCCACGAGGTTCCCGGCACCCACGATTCGATGGTGCTCGAGCCCAATGTGCGCGTCCTCGCGGCACGCATCGTCGAGGTGCTCGCAGCCGCCGAGTCCGGCGCCTCCTAGAACCCGATCCGATCCGACCGACCCGATCCGGTCGCCGGCGAGGAGGCTGGGCGCTACGGTTCGGGCTCCGGTTGTCTGAGGGGGATGGCAGTGCGCGTTCGGCTCTTTTCGTGGATCTCGGTGTTGGTTCTGTTGGTCGGCGCCGGGGTGCTGGCGTCGTGTGGTGACGACGACGGTGCAGCGCCCGCGGAGACGACCGACCAGGACGGCGACGCCACCGACGGCGATGCCACCGATGCCGATGCCGATGCCGATGCCGACACCGACGGCGACACCGATGCCGAGGCCGAGAGCGCTGAGCCGACGGCCACTGCGGAGCCCACGGCCACGCCCGAGCCGGCACCGGCGGCGCAGCTGCCGGCCGATGTCATCGAGGCGACCGGTGGCAACGGAATCGCCCAGCCCCTGTTCAACGCGCCGCTCCCCGAGGGCTGGACCGAGACCGAGTACCTCTTCGGTGGCGAGGCCGTGGGCTACGCCGCCATCGAGGAGGAGCTCGCCGACGACGGTTTCTGGGATTCCCAGCCCGTCGGCAACGCTGCGTATCGCACCCGGATGATCGTGCGGACCCCGCCGGCGGCGGACTTCAGCGGTGTCGTATTCGTCGAGTGGTTCAACGTCACCGCCGGCACCGACTCGAGCCCGGATTGGGGCTATGTGTCCGAAGAGCTCACACGGTCGGGCCATGCCTATGTGGGTGTCTCGGTCCAGGCCGTCGGCGTCAACGGCGCGGAGGGCGGGCGCCTGCAGGAGGGTCTCGTCGACACCCGGGGCCTGGCGCTGCGCGATCCCGATCGCTACGGCACCCTCGAACACCCCGGCGATGCCTACGCGTTCGACATCTTCACCCAGGCCGGCGCCGCCGTGGCGGCATCGGGATCCGACGGCGTCGACGTCCTCGGCGGCCTCACACCGACCCATGTCATCGCCGCCGGCGAATCGCAGTCGGCCGGGTTCCTCACCACCTACGTCAACGCCGTGCATCCCCTCGCCGACCTCTACGACGGGTTCCTGATCCACAGCCGGGGATCCGGCGCGCCGAGCCCGGCGGCAGACCGGGAGGCAACCGAGGGGCTGGCCGTGCGCGTCCGCACCGATCTCGACGCGCCCATCTTCATCTTCCAGGCCGAGACCGACCTCAACCTGCTGGGCTACGCGCGTGCCCGCCAGGACGACACCGACACGGTCGTCACCTGGGAGGTCGCCGGGGCGGCGCACTCCGATGCCTGGGCGCTGGGGGTCGCCGGCGGGATCGAGCCGGATGCATCGCTCGGCTCGTTCATCGGCTGCCAGACCCCGATCAACGACGGGCCGCACCACGAGACGCTCCAGGCCGCGGTCCGTCACCTGGCGGCCTGGGTTGTCGACGCAACGGCGCCGCCGACGTCGCCGCGCCTCGAGGTCGACGGCCTCGACGGCGATGGCGAGCTCACCATCGTGCGGGACGACCTCGGCATCGCCATCGGGGGCGTGCGCACGCCGCCGGTCGATGCGCCCATCCGGGTGCTGTCGGGCGATCCGAGCGGCGAGGACGAGGGCTTCTGCTTCCTGTTCGGTCAGACCCTGCCGCTCGAACCGGAGCTGCTGGTCGAGCGCTATGGCGACCTCGCCGGCTACGAGACCGAACTCCGCGCGAGTGCCGACGCAGCCGTCGAGGCCGGTTGGCTCATCCGAGAGGACGCCGACGACATGATCGCGGAAGAGCTCGAACGGGCCGCCGAGCTGGGCCTGGAGTAGGGCGCCGGTCCTTCGGTCTCACTCCTCGAGGATCGCGTCGGCGATGAGCTGATCGATCTCGCCGTCGTCGAGGCCGAGCAGCTCGGCAGCGATGGCCCGAGTGTGCTCGCCGAGGCCGGGGGCAGGGAACGTGATGGGTCCGGCCATGGCCGGCGCCACCCAGGCGGGGCCCTCGAGCTTCATCGGTCCGACGCCGGGCTGGTCGATGTCGAGCGTCCAGCCCCGCGCGATCAGATGCGGGTCGTCGAGCATGTCGGTGCCGGTCAGCATCGGGCCGCACGGCACGCCCGCGCCCTGCAGGACCGAGACCACGTCGTCGCGTTCGAGGGTCGACGTCCACGCCGAAAGGTGCCCGTCGATGGCGACAGCGCCGGCGAGCCTGCCGGCGGTGGTGCCCCACTCGGGGTCTGCGGCCCACGCCGGGTCGCCCAGCGCGGTGCGCAGGCGCGCCCAGTCGTCGTCGTCACGGACCGAGATGACGACCCACTGTTCCTCGCCGGCGCACCGGTACGGGCCCCGGGGCGAACGTCGGGGGTGGCGGTTGCCGGTGGCCTTCACCGTGCCGGGCGCCAGCGCCTCTTCGAGAAGCTTCTCGCCGAGCATGTTGACCACGGCCTCGACCTGGGCGACCTCGACATGGCAGCCGCGGCCATCGCGGGCACGGGCCAGCAGCCCGGCCAGCGCGCCCAGGGCGCAGAGCCGGCCGGCGAGATGGTCGGGATAGATGGTCTGGTTGGTGGCGGGGGCGTCGTCGTCGTCGTAGTCCCACAGGGCGAGCAGTCCCCCGTAGGTCTGGGTGGTGGGGCCGTACCCGGTCCAGTGCGCGTTGGGGCCGCGTGAGCCGACGAGCTGGCTGCCGACCAGGACGATCCCGGGATTGATCGCTGCGAGGTCGTCGTAGCCCAGCCCGAGCGAGGCCATGGTGCCGGTGGCGCTGTTCTCGACGACGATGTCGCTCGAGCGGACGAGGTCGTGGATCAGGGCCAGGCCGCGCTCGGTCTTGACGTTGACGCCGAGGCTGCGCTTGGAGCGCGACGACGAGGCGAACGACGGCGACATCTCGGTGAGAGCGACGAGGCGGATGAAGTCGGGGTAGGTGCGCGATTCGACCTTGATGACGTCGGCGCCGTACTCGGCGAGCAGGCGCGAGCACTCGACCCCCACGCCGCCGATACCGAAGTCGAGCACCCGGATGCCTGCCAGCGGTGCGACGGGGGTGTCGGGTTCGGCCGGCTGGGACGGCTGGGCGGACGCCGACTCGAACCCGGCACGGTCGCCGGTGAACGATGCGTCGTCGTGCTCACCGAGGGCGGGGGCCCGGTGGGCGAAGCCGTGGCGGACGCCGTCGATCTCCATGAACCCCGACACCATCGGCGCCTCGATGTCGGGCGCGACCTCGGTGGTCGTGAACGTTCCCCGGGCGTCGAAGTGCGCGTCGGCGAGGACCTCGCCGGGCTGGAGCAGGGGAGTGACCACGATGCCGCGATTCTGGCCCTCGACGCAGATGTCGATCATCGCCTTGTCGGCGAAGAACTCGCTGTAGGCCGGATTCAACACGTCGGCGTTCATGATGCGGTTGCCGACCTGGGCCCAGAACTCATCGGCGAACTCGGGTGGTTCGCCCATCCACTGCCACAGGCTCTTCCACTGCCGGGGGCTGAGGATGACCATCCGGACGTAGCCGTCGCGGCAGGCGAAGATCGGGTACATGAACCCGCCGCCGGCGCGGACCTCGTTGTAGGGCCGGCCGGCCTCGCGCATGACCGAGGCATTGCTGTAGGACCAGTCGGTCGCCGCCGCTGCCGCGGTCTGGACGGCGAGATCGATGTGCTGGCCCGAGCCCGTGACGCCGCGCTGGTGGAGGGCGAGCAGCGTGGCCACCGCTGCGGTGACCGAGGCGACGTCGGTGGCCATCGGGGTGGGCGGCAGCAGCGGCGGTTTCGGGGCGAGGCCGGCCTTGAACATGAAGCCGGCCCAGGCCTCGAGGACGTCGTCGTCGGCGATCATGTCCCGGTTGGGACCGGTGTGGCCGAACGCGGAGATCGAGGTGACGACCAGGTGGGGGTGGGTGGCGGCGATCCCAGCGGGGTCGACCGCCCCGCCCGGGTTCGACGACTCGATCCACACGTCGGCCTCGGCCAGCAGCGAGCGGAGGCGATCGAGACCGGCCTCGGTGGTCAGGTCGGCGACGGTGCCGCGCTTGTTGGCATTGCGCCAGGCATGGGCCAGCGAGTGCGCACCCGAGGGATCGAAGGGGCCGGTTCGGCGCAGCGCCGAACCCTGCGGCGGCTCGACCAACACGACGTCTGCGCCGAGGTCGGCCAGCAGCCGGCCACAGAGCTCGCCGCGGCCGTCGGTGCTGTCGACGACGCGGATGCCTTCGAGTGGTGCGCGCATGGGTCTTCCTCGGAACTGGAGAGCATCGGCTTGCGTGCAGCATTCTGACATGCCGTCAGATCCTCGGGCGTCGACGCCGGCCCGGGCCTGGCCATCGCGGGGTCGACGACCCGGTGCGACCGCGCTGCGGCGGCGATGATGCCACAATCGCCCGATGGCCGAATCCGTGATCCTCACCGAGGTGCGCGACGGCGTCGCCGTCGTCACCATGAACCGCCCCGACGCCCGCAACGCCCTCAACCGCGAACTGCGTGCGGCAGTGCCCGCGGCGCTGACCGAACTCGACGCCGACCCCGACGTCCACGCCATGATCCTCACCGGCGCCGACCCGGCGTTCTGCGCCGGCCTCGACCTCAAGGAGCTCAGCGGCGGTTCGATGTCGGCGGCTCCCACCGAACTCGGCAGCGACGGCGATGCCGAGGCGTCGGTGACCAACTCGCCGCTGCCGTTCGGGGCCCTGACCAAGCCCCTCGTCGGTGCGGTGAACGGTCCAGCCGTCACCGGCGGCTTCGAGCTGGCGCTCGGCTGCGACTTCCTGATCGCCAGCGAGCGGGCCCGCTTTGCCGACACCCACGCCCGGGTGGGGGTCATGCCCGGCTGGGGCCTCACCGTGTTGTTGCCCCAGGCCATCGGCATTCGCCGGGCCCGCCAGATGAGCTTCACCGGCAATTATGTCGATGCCGCCACGGCGCTCGACTGGGGGCTCGTCAACCAGGTCGTACCCCACGACGAGCTCCTCGACGCCGCCCGCGCGCTGGCGACCGACATGGCGAGCGTTCCCCTGCAGAACCTGCAGGCGATCAAGGCCGCCTACCGGGTGGCCGCCGCCCCATTCGACGATCCGGCGCTCGCCGCCGAGAATCGCTTCTCGGGGGAGTGGATCGCCGGCTTCGACCGCGAAGCGCTCGCCGCCAACCGCGAAGCCATCCAATCGCGCGGCAGCGCCCAAGCCGGGTAGGGCAGGGGACGAGTCCTGCTTCCGGCCGGCTCGAGTGGCATCGACATGCGGGCTCGCCCGGCGGGAGGAGGGCAGGGGCAGTTTTACTCCAACCACTGTGGCAGCGGCTCCCGGCTCGTCGACCGGAGTTGGTTGAAAGTACGCTTGACCCCAGCGGTTCAGTCGCCGTCGAGCTCGGAGAAGTCGGGCTCGAGGTAGATCACCCGGGCGATCGGTTCGGCGTCGCGGATGGCGGCCTCGGTGGCCTCGATGGCATCGGCGAGCTCGCTCACCGACAGCCCTGCGTCGAACTGCACCTTGGCCGCGATCAGCATCTCGTCGGGGCCGAGGTACTCGGTGCGCATGTGGACGAGCCGCTCGACGTCGGGCGCTTCCCCCACGGCCGCGAGCATCCGGTCGCGCTGTTCGGGCAGCGCCCCCTCGCCGATGAGAAGGCTCTTCATCCCGATGGCCGTCATGAGTGCGAGGATCCCCAGCAGCACCCCGATCGCCACCGCACCGATGCCGTCCCACTCCGGGTCGCCCGTGAGCTGGGCCAGCGTGACAGCGGCAAGGGCGATCACCAGCCCGACGACGGAAGCGAGGCCCTCGACCACCACGACCGGGAGCTCGGGCACCTTCGCCCGGCGGATGAATGCCCGCCAGCGGTACTCGCCCTTCAGCGGCCGGGACTCCTTCACCGCTGTCCGGAGCGACAGGCCCTCGACCACGATCGCGACCAGCAGGATCCCGACGGCCCACCCCAGCGAGTCGAGCTCGTCGGGGCCGCCTACCTCTCCGACGCCCCGGCGGGTCGCGAACAGCGAGCCCAGCGAGAACAACACCAGCGCCACAACGAAGGCCCAGAAGTACTGCGCTCGCCCGTACCCGAAGGGATGATCGAGCGTGGCGAGCCTGCGGGCCCGGCGACCCCCCAGCAACAGCAGCGCCTGGCTGCCGGAGCCGGCCACCGAGAGCACCGCCCCGGCGAGCAACGACGACGAACCCGTCACCACGAATCCGACGAACGTCGCGGCGGCCACGAACACGCCGGCGACCAGTGCGGCGACGATCGCCCGGGTTCCGCCGCTGGTGCTCATCCCAGCGCAGGCTAAGGCGGCGGGGATGGCCGTGCACATCGCCGGGTCTATCGTCTCGGCCATGACCACCTTCGCCAACCCCGCCGCCCTGCTCGACGCCGTCGGAACCGACCTCGGTGTCACCGACTGGATCGAGATCACCCAGGACCGCATCGACACCTTCGCCGACGCCACCGGCGATCACCAGTGGATCCATGTCGATCCCGAACGCGCCGCCGAAGGGCCCTTCGGCACCACCATCGCCCACGGCTACCTCACGCTGTCGCTCACCAACCAGTTCCTCCCCGAACTGCTCGACGTGCAGAACGTCACGATGGGCGTCAACTACGGCGTCGACAAGGTCCGGTTCCCGGCGCCGGTGCCCGTCGGGTCACGCATCCGCGGCGCCGCCACCATCTCCGGTGCCACCGAGATCGCCGGCGGCGTCCAGGTGACGGTCACCATCACCGTCGAGATCGACGGCGCCCCCAAACCCGCCTGCGTCGTCGAGAGCATCTCGCGGTTCATGTAGGGGAACCGGCCACAAGCCGGGGCGGCCCAACCTGGGCCGGTCGAGGCCGATACCCTGGTCGGATGGTCAAACGGAAGCGCAACCGCAATCGAAACGCCGCAGCGGCGCGCCCGTCGCACCCGCCCGTGACACCGGGCCTGCAGAGCCCGCGCCGGACGGTCCCCAAGGAGATCGCCCGACCGCCCTACGCCCTGCACGGAGACCCGGGCCGATCAGTCCTGCCGATCGTGCGGACCGCAGACGAGATCGACCGCATGCGCCGCGCCGGCGCCGTCGCCGCCGAGGTCCTGTTGCACGTCGGCAGCCACGTCGAACCCGGCATCACCACCGACAAGCTCGACGAGATCGCCCACGACGAGATCATCCGGCGCAACGCCTACCCGAGCCCCCTCAACTACCGGGGCTTCCCCAAGTCGGTGTGCACCTCGGTCAACGAGGTCATCTGCCACGGGATCCCCGACAACCGCCGCCTCGCCGACGGCGACATCGTCAACATCGACGTCACCGTCTTCTACGAAGGCGTCCACGGCGACACCTCCGTGACCTTCTGCGTCGGTGAGGTCGACGACGACTCCCGCCGCCTCGTGCGCGAGACCCGCAACGCCATGAACGCCGGCATCGCCACCGTCCGCCCCGGGTCCAAGGTCAACGACATCGGCCGAGCCATCGAGACCCACGCCCACGCCCACGACCTGTCCGTCGTGCGCGAGTTCATCGGCCACGGCGTCGGCCCCGAGTTCCACAGCGCACTGGCCATCCCGCACTACTTCGACAAGCGCGCCACCACCGAGATCGAGCTCGGCATGAGCTTCACCATCGAACCCATGCTCAATCTCGGCGGACCCGACCTGTACCTGTGGGACGACGACTGGACGGCGCTGACCGCCGATGGCTGCCGCTCCGCCCAGTTCGAACACACGATGGTGGTCACCCCCGACGGCGTCGAGATCATGACCAAGACCGCCTCGGGCACGATCCCCAACGAGGTATTCGCCGAGCAGTACGCGTAGTTTCTGGGCCGGCTCGGTGTTTCTGGGCCGGCTCGTCTCCGGCGGGCTCGCGCCGGGATCCTCGGGCTCTTCCTCGTCTCACGCCCGGTCCGGGATGCACGTCGCCGGCTGGTGTCGGCGGGCTGCGCAGCAGCGGCGTCTCGCCGAGACGGCTGGGGGGGTGCCCAAGGGACCCGCCGGGGTGCGTCGGCCGTCTCGGGTGCGGCGAGAGCGCCGACGCGTGTCTGCGTCTCGCGGCCCTGCTGGGGTGTTTGGCTCTGCACGCGGCGGTCAGGGAGGCCGCCTGCGAGGGGGTCCGGGGGACGGCCTCCGGCGGTCCCCCGGCGTCTGCCGAGCTACTTGCTCGGTCGGCAGACAAAGAACAGCGCGGCGTCAGCCGCTCGAGTCGAACTCGGGTGAACGGAGCGAGCGAAGCGAGTGAGTGAGCCCGAAGCTTCCACGTCGTCGGCCGTGTGTCGGCGGGCTGCGCAGCAGCGGCGTCGGGCCGAGACGGCCGTGGGGGTGCCCAAGAGGCCAGCGGGGGTGCGTCGGCCGTCTCGGGTGCGGCGCGGAGCGCCGACGGTTGCCGCCCGGCCGTCGCGGCCCGGGCTCCACGTTTGTGACGGGTTTGCACACGCTCGAGCGTGTGCAACGTCACAGCGTTCGAGGAGGGACTCGATCACCTGGGCTACTCCGTCTTCGGTGTGGGTCTTGGCCACCAGCGATGCGGCGGCGGCTACTTCAGGGTGGGCGTTGCCCATGGCGACGCCGGTGCCGGCCCATTGCAGCATCTCGAGGTCGTTGTGTTGATCGCCGAAGGCCATCACGGACTCGGCGGCGATACCCATGGCCTCGGCCAGGCCCGCCAGGGTCGACGACTTGTCGACGCCGAGCGCCGTGGCCTCGATGAACGGCCCGCCCGAGCTCGACACCGTCACGCCGGCATGGAGATGGCCCGACAGGTGCCGGTGCAGATCGTTGCCGAGCAGTTCGCAGTGCGAGACCAACAGCTTCGTCACCTGGTCGCCGAGGCCGGGCATCGCGACGTCACCCACCACGAGCGGCGCCGAGTCGAGCCGCCGATGCGACCGGAACACCTCGTCGTAGCCGAAGCCGTCGACCGTCTCCCATCCGAAGCCCAACGCGTCGGGATGGTCGCGCAACCCCTCCATGAGAGCCACGGCGTCGGGCCCGTCGATGGCTCGGTGGAGATGCATCCGGTCGTCCGCTCGATCCCAGACCATCGCTCCGTTCGAGCACACCACCCAGCGGATGTCGGGGCAGCCGGCCAGTTTGGCGATCGCCGTGAGGCGGCTGCGGCCGGTGGCGGCGACGACGACGATGCCGGCCTCGTGCGCCGCAGCGACGGCGGCACAGGTTCGCTCGCTGACCTCGCCGTCGGGGCCGAGCAGCGTGCCGTCGAGGTCGGTCGCGATCATCGCGGGAAGGGTCTGCACGGGTGCCGAGGGTACTGCCGGTCCCGGCGCCCCGGCTCCCGTGCAGACCCTTCCCCCGGCCCCCGTGCCCCGGCGGTCCGAGCCTCCCTGGAGCGTGCGCAGAGACCGGAGCGGGGTCGCCAGGCCAGGGATCCGCTGGATCCAGCGGTCAGCGCTGCCCCCGAGCCGAGAAAGCCGACTGCTCGAGGTTGCGGGTCGGGGTCGCTGCGGCGACGATGACCCGTCATGACCGAACGTGAGACCACCCTTCTGCTCGTCCGCCACGGCGAGTCCGTCGTCACCGTCCGGGGGGTGATGGGCGGCGAGAAGTCCTGCGAAGGCCTCTCCGGCCTCGGGCGGCGCCAGGCCGAGGCGCTGCGCGACCGCTGGAAGTCGGGCGGCGAGCCCGCCGTCGACGTCCTCATCTCGAGCACGCTGCCACGGGCGCGCGAAACGGCCGAGGTCGTCAACGAACACCTCGGTCTGGTCATCGAGGAACACAAGGACCTCGAGGAGCACCGCCCCGGCAGCATCGACGGGATGCGCTTCTCCGACATCAGTCAGCAGTGGGAGGCCTTCGACTACATCGGCCGCCGCCACGACCGAGTCGCCGACGGCGCCGAGTCGGCGTCGGAGTTCTTCTTCCGGGTATCGCGTGCCTTCGAAGACGTGCTCGCCGCGCACAAGGGCAAGACCATCCTGGTCGCCTGCCACGGCGGGGTCATCGACGTCGCCTTCCGGACCTTCCTCGACCTGCCGGCTCGAGGCCACTTCGACCTGTTCACCCTCAACACCTCCATCACCGAACTGCGGGTCGACGACCACGGCCCCCGGCGGGGCCGCTGGCGGCTGATGCGCTACAACGACCACGCACACCTGGCCGGCCTGCCGAGCGAGACACCTCGGGAGAGCTGAGCAGGCGACCGCTAACGTCGCCTCCTGCAGTTCACCTCGAACCCACGGGAGCGACGATGCCCGACAACGACCACGACCCCGGCGCGCACGACACCGCTGACCACGATCGGCCGCCGCCGCTGCTCGTCGAGCACCGCGACGGCGTCGACTGGCTGACGCTCAACAGTCCCGATCGGCTCAACGCCGTCAGCAGAGCGATGCGTGAGGCGCTCCACGACTACCTCGACGCCGTCGAACGGCGCGACGACGTCCGGGTCATCGTGCTGCGCGGCGCCGGACGCGGCTTCTGCGCCGGGCTCGATCTCAAGGATCGACCGGCTGCGTCGGAGGCACCGGTGCAGGGCGCCGGCTACAAGATGCTCAGCGACCAGCGACGTTGGAGCCAGCTGGTCGTGAAGCTCCGACGGATCCCCCAGCCGGTCGTCGCCCTCGTGCACGGCTCGGCTGCGGGGTTGGGGATGTCGCTGGCGCTCGCCGCCGACATCCGCATCGCCGGGGAGTCGGCCCGCTTCAACGCCGCGTTCATCCGCATCGGGTTCGGTGGCGGCGACTGCGGCAGCTCGTATCTGCTGCCCCGCCTGGTCGGGTCGTCGGTGGCCCGGGAGTTGCTGATGACCGGCCGGTTCTGCGACGCCGAACGGGCGTTGCGGGTGGGTCTGGTCAGCGAGGTCGTGGCCGACGACGAGCTCACTGCGGCCGGCGAGGCCCTCGTGGCCGATCTCCTCTACACCGCCCCGACAGGCCTACGCCTCACCAAGGACCTGCTCAACGCCAGCGAATCAGGTATGAGCCTCGAAGAGGTCGTGGCCATGGAGGACCGCAACCAGAGCTACTGCAGCCTCACCGGCGACCCCGCCGAGGGCATGCGGGCCTTCCTGGAGAAGCGGCCCCCCGAGTACCGCTGAGGGCCCTGCGGCTTCTCCGATCTCGCCCACCACCGACGAGATCGAAGAAGCACGCGGGCCCGACACCCATGGTCTGTCGGCCGGCCACTCAGGCTCGGGCGGGCACGGGGATCCGGGGACGGCGGAACGTGCGGTTGTTGCTCGTCTCCCGCTCGCCGATGGCCTGACCGAGATCCTCGCGGACCTGTTCGAGCGAGCCGGTGCGAGCGGCCGCATCGGCGCCCAACTCGGCGGTCTCGGTCGCGGCGCGGGCCAGCGCTGCGGTGCGCTCCGAGAGTCCCGAGATACCGGAGTCCACCGCACGGACGGTGGCGCCCATCTGGCTGGTCACGGCTTCCTGTTCGGTGACTGCGGCCGCCACCGAGGTCTGGATCTCGGCGATCTGGCCGATGATGTTGCCGATCTCCTCGATTGCCTGCACCGATTCCCTGGTGTCGGACTGGATGGACGCGATGCGTTCGGAGATCTGGTCGGTGGCTGCCGAGGTCTGCTTGGCGAGCTCTTTGACCTCGTTGGCCACGACGGCGAATCCCTTGCCGGCCTCGCCGGCGCGGGCCGCCTCGATCGTCGCGTTCAGGGCCAACATGTTGGTCTGTTTGGCGATGGAGGTGATGACCTCGATGACCTCGCCGATCTCGGCGCTGGAGTCGCCCAGCTTGGCGACCGTGGCGTTGGTGTCCTCGGCACGGCGCACCGCTGTGACGGCCACCGAACTGGCCATCGACGAGCTGTTCGAGATCTCGGCGATGGCCGAGGACATGTCCTCGACGGCATGCGCGAACTCGCTCATGTGGCTGGTCGCATCGGCGGAGACAACGGCGATCGCGCTCACGTCGCGTTCGGTCGTCTGCGCCTTGGCGAGCAGTGAGTCGTTGATCTGGCGGAGGCTGCTACGGGCCTCGTCCATCGTCCGCATGCTCGTACCGAAGCGTCGGAGGGTGAACCGGTAGGTGGCGAACGTCGCCGCAGCGGCAGTCGCCAGCGTTGCGAGCCCGATGATGATCGAGACCGTTGCTGCGGCGTTCACCGAGTCGGTCATGGCGTCGTCGAACGCGGCGGCCTCGCCGTCGAGGACACCGATCATCTCGTCGACCAGTGCCAGCAGACCGTCGAGGACGACCTGGCCCTCGGCCAGGAACGCCAGGCCGGCGGCTTCGTCGCCGGCTTCGAACGCAGGGACCATCTGGTCGAAGATCACAGCGTCGTGCGTGACGTCGAGCGCAGCGACCTCGGTTGCGATCCGCTCGATCTCGGCGCTGCCCTCGTGGTTGGCGACCAGGTCGTCGAGGCTGGCGAACGAGGTGGACGCCGTTTCCTCGAAGGTCACCAACAGCGCCGGATCCTTGGTGATGGCGTACTCGGCCTGGAGCGCCTGCTGGACCGTGAGGGCAGCGGACACGTCACGCGCGGTCGCCGACCTGGTCTGGGCGGCCTCCAGATCCTTGTGCGCATCCTCCACCGCGTTCATCTGGTGGTTGACCACCAGGACCGATGCAGCAACAGCCAGGCCGACGATCGCCGCGAGGGCGAACAGTGCCGAGCGCAGGCTCAGCCGTGAGATGGATGGGAGGGCCATGGCAGTGCTCCTTGGGCAACAGGCGTGCTGGGCATCGAGGGATGGGATCGGTTGGGGGAGAGCAGGAGGCTCACGGAAGGGTCGGGCCGGTTCCGCTGGTGAGGGAGCGGAGGTCGGCGGCCACGAACTGCAGTTCGTTGGCGGCCGCTCGTGTCGTGTCGATCTCCGCCAGGGCCTCACGGTTGGCGGCGGCGACCGACTGCACGGCGGTCGAGATCTGACCGGTTCCGTCGATCGCCAACCCCACGCTGCGCACGATCTCGCCGGCGGCAGCGGTCTGCTGCTCCACCGCGCTCGCTATGGACGTCTGGATGGCGGCGATCTCGTCGATGACGGCGGTGATGGCCCCGATGGCCGAGACGGACTCGACCGTGTCGGACTGGATCGCCGCGATGCGTTCGGAGATCTGGTCGGTTGCTGCCGAGGTCTGCTTCGCGAGTTCCTTGACCTCGTTGGCGACGACGGCGAATCCCTTGCCGGCCTCGCCGGCGCGAGCGGCCTCGATCGTCGCGTTGAGAGCCAACAGGTTGGTCTGCTTGGCGATGGAGGTGATGACCTCGATGACCTCGCCGATCTCGGCGCTGGAGTCGCCGAGCTTGGCCACCGTGGCATTGGTCGCCTCGGTGTCGCGGGCGGCATCGGACGCGACGACCGAGGCCCGCGTGGCCTGCCGGGAGATCTCCTCGATCGACTGCGACAGCCCGTCGATGGCGGTGCCGACGGACGTGATGTTGCCCTTGACCGACTCCGACGTCGCTGCGACGTCGCCGACTCGATGCACCGTGGTCTCCATGGCTCGTCCGAGCCCGGCTCCCGCTGCGCCCAGGGCGCTCGATGCTGCCTCGAGCGACGTCGAGCGGTCGACCATCGAGCGGGTGATCGAACGGGAGATGAACCACGCTGCCAGGATGCTCATGATCACGCCGCCGATGAGGGTCATGGTGATCGTGCGGGTGACGCCTTCGGCGCCCCCCTGGATCTCCTCGAGCACCTCGGCCGTCTTGGCCTCGTAGAGCGGCTCCTGGAGCACGTCCACCCGTTCCCGCATCGTCTCGAACGCGGCCTGGGTGCTGGTGAGCTGTGCTGCTGCTGTCGCCTGGGCGGCGTCGGCCGCAGCAGCGGCGTCGCGGCGGGTCGCTGCGGTCGCGTCCTCTCCGGGGTTCGCCGCAGCAGCCTGGGCCTCGTTCGCAGCCAGTGAGGTGGACAGCAGTAGCTCGACTTCGGTCATCCACTGGCTTCGCAGCGCGAGGAACTCCTCGATCAGAACGTCTTCGCCTTCGAGGCCGATGGCGGCCTCCTGGAAGAGCGCGAATCGCTCACCGGTCTGGCCGGAGTTCTCCGTGAATGATGCGATCTGTTCGTCCCGACTCTCGCCTGCCGGCATCAACGCCGCGCGCTCGGCAGCCAGCTGTGCCTGATACGCGTCGCGATCGACGTTGAGGAGGAGCAACGTGGCCGGGACCGTGTTCTCCCGCAGCAGCGCAACGTCCGAGGTGACGTTCGAGGCCGCTCGCAGGCCGATGATCGACACGGCGAGGAGCGCGGTGAGGAGCACGACCACGAGTGCGATCAGCCGCGTCCGGATCGTCATGGAGCGCCGCCCGCCCGTCGGTGCGGCGGTGACCGCCGCAAAGCCGGACGAACTGGTCTTCGTCGGATTGGTGCTCGGTCGGGGCTTCGTCTCGACGGCCCGTTCGCGCGGTTCTGCGGCCGGCGCCGGCGCCGGCGGGGTGCTCGTGTCGCGGACGTTGGTGGGTGCAGCGTCGTGGGCCGGGGCGGGCGCTCGGTCGAGGGCGCCCTTGGCGGGTGCGGTGTCGTCGGTGGAGGCCGGCGCCGAGACGGCACCCGTGAAGGGGTCGTCCGCGAAATCGGTTTCGTTGGCCTCGAACTCGGCCATGGCGAGGTCCCAGTTGGTGGTGCTCATCGCGCTGATCCTTCGGTCTGGCTGTTGCTGGCGGAAATGGCCCTGTCGACGTCGAAGGTCAACAGGAGTTCGTCTTCGAGCTTGTAGGCGCCGGTGACGATGTCGCGGGCGACGCCGGTGATGGTTTCCGGCGGCGGTTCGAAGATGTCGATGTCGACGGTCATGACGTCACCGATCTCGTCGACGAGGAGGCTCACGGGCTCACCGTGGTGTCGCACGACGATCTGCACGACGTCGCTGCCTTCGGTTCGCTCCACGCCGAGACGGACGCGCAGGTCGATCGCCGTGGCGATCTGGCCGCGCAGGTTGATGAGGCCGGCGATCGCCGGTGACGTTCGCGGGATCTCGGTGACCTCGCTGTGGTGGAGGACCTCCTGGATGATCAGCACGTCGATACCGAGGAGGAGCTCCCCGACGCGGCAGGTGCAGAGCTGGCGTCCGTTGCCGCGCAGCGCTGCGGCAGCGTTCGGGGAGTCTGCGGTGGTGGCGGTCATGACACTCCGATCAGCTGGCGCTCACGTGCGATTGCAGCGAGGCTCGGAAGGGTGGCGACGTCGAGCAGTTCGGTGACCCGGCCATGGACCACCAGCCCGGTGCCGCCCATGGGCACGATTCGTTGGTCGACGATGTCGAGGACCTCGTCGATGACCAGGCCGATGTCGGTGCCGAGATGGTCGACGACGACGACCGACAGCGTCCCGGTCCGGTTGGAGAGCCCGGCGCCGCCGTAGCCGAGCTCGGAGGCGAGGTCGATCAGCGGCATGATGCTGTCGCGATACTGCACGACGTCGCGGTAGCCGGTGGACTCGATCGCCGAGCCGGCGAACTCCTCGAGACGGGCCACGTCCGCCAGCGGCATCGCCACCCGGCGGTCGCCGCCTGCGGCCAACAACAGCAGCGTCTGGTGCTCGTCGGTCGTCTCGGTCACGTGGTCTCGATCGTGCTTGGTCGTGCCCTCGCCGCGTGCGGCGAAGATGCTGGCCTGGTGGCCGAGGCCCAGCACGTCGACGATGAGGGCGACACGGCCGTCGCCGAGAATGGTGGCGCCGGAGAAGATGTCGAGCTCCTGCACCACGGCGCTGAGGGGCTTGACGACGATCTCCTGGGTCTCGAAGATGTCGTCGACGAGGAGCCCGAACTGGCGGTCCTCGGCGTGCACGACGACCATGTCGCCGGCAGGTTGCTCCCCGGCTTCGAGCCCGAGCTCCCGGCGGAGGTCGACCACCGGCAGCAGCCGTCCACGCAGGCGGAACACCGGGGCCCCGTGCACCGATTCGATGCCCTTGCCCGTCTCGTCGGCATCCACCCGGACGAGCTCCACCAGACTGATCTGGGGGATGGCATAGCGGCGACCGTCGCAGCCGATGATCAGCGCGGGGACGATCGCCAGGGTCAACGGGATCTTGATCTTGAACGTGGTGCCCTGCCCGGGGGCGGTGCGCACCTCGACCGATCCGCCGATCTTTTCGATGTTCGTCTTGACGACGTCCATGCCGACGCCGCGGCCCGAGACATTGGTGACGGCCTTCGCGGTGGAGAGCCCCGGGTGGAAGATCAGATGGGTGGCCTCGACGTCGCTCATCTTGGCGGCGCTCTCGGGGCGAACGAGACCACGTTCGACGGCCTTCGCCTTGATCTTGTCGAGATCGATACCCGCCCCGTCGTCGGTGATCTCGATGATCACCTGGCCGCCCTCGTGGCCCGCCTCGAGGCGCAACACGCCCTCGACCTCCTTGCCGGCGGCGGCGCGTTCGGGGGGTGCTTCGATGCCGTGGTCGACGGTGTTGCGCACGATGTGGGTGAGGGGATCCTTGATCGCCTCGATGATCGTCTTGTCGAGTTCGGTCTCCTTGCCGCTCATCTCGATGCGAACCTTCTTGTGGCACTGGTTCGCGAGATCGCGCACGACGCGGGGCAGTTTGCTCCAGACGTTGCCGATGGGCTGCATCCGGGTCTTCATCACCCCTTCCTGGAGCTCGGAGGTGATCATGTTGAGCCGTTGGGCCGATGCGTTCATGGCGCCGTCGGGATTCAAGGTGACCTGCTGGACGATCTCGTTCCGGGTGAGCACGAGCTCGCCGACGAGGTTCATCAGGTCGTCGAGGACGGCGACGTCGACGCGGACGGTGCTGTCTGCGGCACCGGAGCGGCTGGCCTGCTGTTGGGTGACGGCGCCGGCCACGTCGCTCTCGGCGACCTCGCCGGCGCCGACGAGGATCTCGCCGATGCGACGCCGATCGCCGAACTCCTGCTCGACGGCCGCGATCTCGACGGTGGTGCGGTCGGCGGCGGATGCCTCGACGAGGAGGTCACCGATGCGGGGGGTGGACGACGCGGCATCGGCGCCATCGGCCGTGTCGTCTTCGGTCTTGCTCTCGGTCTCGGTGGCCGAGGCCTCGTCGGCGTCGGCGTCGCCGCCGGTGGTGGCGGTCGCGGTGGCGACTGCGGCGTCGAGCACTGCGGCATCGTCGGCGTCGGCGTCGGCGTCGGCGGTGTCGTCGGCGTCGGTCTCGGAAACGGCCATCGCGTCGGAAGCGGCGTCGGTCTCGACCGCAGCGGCGGGTGTCGCCGACGGCTCCGCCAGGGCGACGAGGGTGGCGATGAGCGCGTCGTTGCTCGGCCCTTCGTCGGTGCCGGTGCTCTCGATGACGGCGAGGTACTCGCGAATGGCGTCGACGGTCGCGAGGAGCGCGTCGGTGATCTCGGTGTCGAGGGCCAGCTTGGCGTCACGCAGCAGGCTGAGCAGGTTCTCTCCCTTGTGGGAGACGTGCTCGAGGTTGGAGAAGCCGAGGAAGCTGCAGGTGCCCTTGATGGTGTGGAGCACTCGGAAGATGCTGCCGAGGACGATCGAGTCGGCGGGATTCTCCTCCAGCATGACGAAGGACTCGTCGAGCTGATCGAGCATCTCGTAGCACTCGACGAGGAAATCCTGCACGATCTCTTCCATGTCGTCCACGGGGCCTCCCACCGTTCACCGTCGGGGCGTGGGGGCCGAAAGAACCATCGGCCATCCACACTTGATGACTGTCTTTCGGACCGATGGGACTATTTGTTGAGTGATTTGTGGCGGTATGGCCGGAAAATTGCTACTGAGCAGCCCGAGAGGGCGCGAGCAGTTCGGCCGTGCACACGATGCGATGAGTCAGCAGTGCCGGCCGGGCCAGCTGCGCCGGCCGGGCCGGCTGCGCCGGCTGCGCCGGCTGCGCCGGCTGCGACTCAGCGGGCGAACTCGCGCAGCACCGCACCCGGGCGGGCGCCGGTGTGCTCGCCCTCCTCGACGACGACCTCGCCGTTGACGATGGTCGCGGCATAGCCGTCGGAGCGCACGATGAAGCGGCCCTTGCCGTCGGGGAAGTCGTTGACGTAGCTCGGATAGCGCGCCGCGAGACGTTCGAGGTCGAAGACGTTGAGGTCTGCGTACCACCCGGGGCGCACCTCGCCCCGCTCCCGCAGCCCCAGGATCCGTGCGGACTGCGAGGTGAGCTTGCGGACCGCCTCGGCCAGGCCGACATGGCCCCGGTCGCGGGTCCAGTAGCTCAGGACGAACGTCGTGGCGTCGGCATCGCAGATCTGGCCGACGTGCGCGCCCGCGTCGCCGAGACCGGGCACCACGGCGTCGAGCGCCAGGTACGCGGCGAGGCTCTCGCGGTTGCGGTTGAAGAACCACACGTTGAACAGCTCGCGCCCCTCGCTCTCGAGGAGCCGGTCGACGATGAGCTCGACCGGGTGCACGCCTGCGTCGGCCGCGAGTTCGGCGAGCGACTTCGCGTCGGCGTCGACGGCGTAGTCGGGGCGCTCGCCCGGGCCCAGGGGGTGGATGTGGGCCGGGTCGTACCAGGTGCCTGCGGCGATGCCCTCGGCGAGCAGCGTCGCCCGGGTGGCGTCGTCGCGCAATGCCGCGTACCGCGCCGCCGGGTCGGGCAGCTCGGCCAGGGCCTTCCAAGCAGGCGAGGCCACGGGCATGACCTGTGCGAGCCCGGCGAGCACCCCGCCGGGGCGGGACTGGACGATGGCCGACACGTCGCGCCCGGCGTCGGCCTGGGCGGCGAACCAACGCGCCTGGCGGGCCACCGCATCGGCGCCACCGTCGCCGACGCCGCCGCTGAAGAGCACGGGACTCCCGGTGTCGGCCACAGCCTCCATGAGCTCGAACTCGTGGCGGACCTTGGTCTGGAAGTCGAACACGCCCTGGAAGAGGCCGCCGCCGGCGGCCTGCATGGCCTCGGCGATGGCGACGTACTCGGCAATGGGGGCGTGGGTCCCAGGGACGTGGCGACCGTCGGGAACCTTGTGCAACAAGATGCGCGAGGTGGAGAACCCGACGGCACCGTCGGCGATTGCCTGGCCTGCGATGTCGCCCATGGCGGCGAGTTCGGCGTCGGTGGGCATCTCGTCGCTCATCGAGGCGTCGCCCATCACGTGGTACCGGGTGGCGCAATGGCCCAGGAGGCCGACGACGTTGAGCGCAGGTCGGAGCTCGTCGACCGCGTCGAGGTACTCGCCGTAGCTCTCCCACGCCCACGACAGTCCGTTCAGGATGGCGTCGCGGGGGATGTCCTCGACCGACTCCATGAGCTCGGCCAGATAGCGACGGTTCTCGGGAGCTGCGGGAGCGAACGTCACGCCGCAGTTGCCCATCAACACCGTGGTGACGCCGTGCCAGCTCGAGGAGGTGAGCATCGGGTCCCAGCCGATCTGGGCGTCGAGGTGGGTGTGGAGATCGACGAAGCCGGGGCTGACGATCTTGCCCGTGGCGTCGATGACGCGGTCGGCCACCGCGTCGGACAGGTCGCCGACGGCGGTGATGCGGTCGCCGTCGACAGCCACATCGGCGAGGCGGCCCGGCGCCCCGGTGCCGTCGACGACGGTGCCGCCGGTGATGAGCAGGTCGTGAGCCATCGCGTTCCCCCAAGATCTGTGCCGGAGCCGCTGCGCCGCCGGCGTCATCCATGGATCCTAAACGAGCTCACCAGGTGGTGACGTGGCCGCCGTTGACGTCGAGGCTGGCGCCGGTGATGGCGGCGGCGCCGTCGGAGAGCAGGAACACGATGGGGCGGGCGATCTGTTCGGAGTCGGGGATGAACCGCAGCGCGATCTCGCTCGCGACGGCGTCGTACTCGTCGTCGTAGGTGGTGCCCTTCTGCTGGGCCTGGGTGTCGAGGAACCAGCGGACCGAGTCGCCGAAGATGAACCCCGGACACACGGCGTTGACGCGGATGCCCTCGGGGCCGTGCTCCTTGGCCATCGTGCGGGTGATGGACGTCAGCGCCGACTTGGCCGCCGAGTAGGCGCCGAGGTTGGGCTTGTTGTGGCGGATGGACATGGTGGCGACGTTGACGATCGCGCCGCTGCCCTGGGCGACCATCGTCGGCAGTACTGCCCGGCTCATCTTCAGCGCCGTGGTGCAGTTCATCTCGAGGCTCGTGTACCACTCCTCGAGCGGGGTGTCGGCCAGGCGCTCGAACGGGGGTTGACGGAACGCACTGTTGACGAGCCCGTCGATGCGGCCGAACCGCTCGACGGCGGCGGCGACCAGGGCGTCGATCTGGTCGAGGTCGGTGACGTCGGTGGCCACGGGCAGTGCCACCTGTCCGAGGTCGGTGATCTCTCCGGCGATGGCGTCGAGGCGCTCGACGGTGCGGGCCGCGAGGACGACGTCGGCCCCGGCGCGCGCACATGCCAGGGCGGTGTCGCGCCCGAGGCCCGGTCCGACACCGGTGACCACGACGACGCGCCCGGCGAGGGGCCGGTCGTGCCACACGGGCAGGGATGGGGTGTCGGTCGTGGCGTCGGGCATGGCGTCGGTCATGGCGTCCTCCCCGGGTTCGGCGGTACCAGGCGCTCGAACGCTAGCCCGGACCGTTCATTAGCCGGCCTGGGTGGCGAGGGTCGGGGCGTTGGCGGTCGTGGTGGGTGGCGACGGTCGGCTCGTGGGTGGTGGTGCGCGT
>JBKAGO010000050.1:0-75211 GCA_046290435.1 Acidimicrobiales bacterium | reverse complement strand
TCTGTTGGCTTGAGCACCTACAGATTCCCTTGCCAGAAGGGCCACTTCGCGGATCGGCACCTACACGACCAACGGACCTACTGAACAGGCCGGGCTAGCGACGCCATCGATGTCCATCGGTCCTCGGGTTTGGATTGGACGAAGACGTAGCGCAGGACGTCGTCGCCGATGGCCTTTCGGGTCTTCTGCCAGAAACGGTCGAGGTCACATGCGTCGCTCTCGACCACTGTTCGGCCGTTCGCCCGCTCGGCGTCGATGCGGACTCTCTCGCACCTACCGGTGGGCGCTAGCGGCGGCCTCGCGGAGCGCTCGATCCAGCCTGCGACCAGCGCCAACAGCTCCTCGGACGACTCCGGCCACCAGAAGAAGGCTTGAGTGATCATGCACGCTCCTGCTCGTCGCACCATCGAGCTCTCAGCAGTCTCGCCGTTCTCCGCCGCCGACGCAGCACTTCCGTGTCCCGAGCCCTACGACATCGTCGAAGGCTGGCGGTGGATCGGTCGCTCGTGCTCGGCGCACAGCAGGCGCAATGCGTCGAAGCCGTTGTGCCCGAGGTCATCGGCGATGGCGGGGGAGAGGTTTGCGTCGAGGAGGTATCTCACCCGACGCTGGAGATCGGCACGTCACGCTCGCTCACCCGAGCCGCGCCGTACTCGAGTGCTGCGGTGATGTCTTCGTCTTCGAGGTAGGGATAGTCGCTGAGGATCTCAGCGCGGGTCTGTCCTGCGGCGAGTTGACCGAGCACCATCGCCACGGTGACGCGTAGTCCGCGGATGCATGGCAACCCACCCATCTTGCCTGGCTCGATGGTGATGCGGTCGAGATGCATCCCGTCAGATTACCGCTGGCTCACGCACTGGTCGGTGGCAGAGGCTGCTACCTGCGTCGACGGGCCTGAGGGCTCCGAGACGGTCGGGGACTGGCTGGACAGGGAGATGACGTCCGGCTGCGATGCGGCCTTGCGCGTCGTGTGCGGCCGCTGCGGGCTGAGAGGGCCGTGTGGTTGGCGGCGTCGTGCCTGCACAGCGGCGTCGGTCGCGGCGTCGTGGCTGGTCACGGCAGGATCCGGGTGCCACCGACGAGCACGGCGCATGCTCGGCTCCGGCCGGTGTGAACGTGCAGCTGGGCGCGTTCCATGCGTGCGATTGTCGCAGTCCGGCCCGGCGAGGGCACGGGATCGGTGAACCAGAGCGATGACGATGTCGTGCTGGGCGGTGCTGGCGACGACACGCTCATGGCCCACGACGGCAATGACGTGCTGTTCGGTCGAGGCGGTGCGGATCGCTTGGAAGGCGGCAACGGGGGCGACACCCTTGTCGGGGGTGAGGGTGACCGTTCGTTCGGTGCCGCCCCCCGACGCCGCCGACACGGCCTGACTGGAGATCGGTGATCGGCATCGTGGGCGATCCTCGGATCGGAGGCCCCGGCCGGCACGGTTCCGGCGCCGAGCCTGGCCCGCTCGGTATCAGCGAGGAGGTCTAACGGGGGCCGCAGGTCTGTTCGAAGAGGCGCTGCATGCGGTCGTAGGCGCGTTGCGTGGAAACTCCGCTGGTATCGAGGCCGGCGACGCTCGTGGTCGGCCAGTAGCGCAGCCGGTAGTCCTCTTCGTACTCGGCGGGAATCAAGGGGGCGAGCGCTTCGACTCGCTCCCGGATACGGCTCCTGTCGTCCGTTGTCAGCGACCGGCCGTCGGCGTTGGCGTAGATGGCGTCGATCTGTTCGGTCAGCTCGCAGAACCACTCGTCGGGTTCAGCGGAGGCCGGGCCGGTGGCGTCGAGCCCGGAGGAGAGGGTCGTGGTCCTGTTGCCGTTCGTGTCGGCCAGTTCGACCTCGACGCGTTGGTCGGGACCGAGTGCCGGGATCTGGATCACGAAGTAGCCGAAGGGCCGGGTCGAGGGTTCGTAGGCGAGGTCTCGCACGTACCGAGCGTCGTCGACGGTGAGGATGGGGGAGGGCGGTCCGGTGGGGGGACTCGCGAGCTGTGCCGTACTGGTCGGATCGCGGGTCCAGCCGGCGACGGTGGTGACGCCGTCGACAGTGGCGACGACGAGGCCTCCGGCGGGATCGTCCCAGTCTTCGAGACAGCGGCTACGGGTCATCCGTTGGAACTCGGTTCCGATGCTGAGGCCGAGACAGAAATCTTCGAGGCCGCCGTAGGTGGCAGTCAGTCGCCATGGTGGGTCGGCTTCGGGGTCGGCTGCGACCTCGAAACTCACCGAGCCCTGGATCTGGCGACACGGTATGCCGAGCGCTTCTTCGAGTTCCTCTACGCTCGGGCCACCTGATCCTGCCGGCTCGCTCGAGTCGATCAGTCGGTTCAACGCTGGGGCTGCGTCCGGGATCATGCGTGCCGCATGGGAGACCGCGACGACCCAGGCCGGAGTGCCTGGGTGGTCGGCGACGATCTCGATACCGCCGCATGCGGATGCCGCGCTGTTGTCGTCTCCGGGTGTCAGCCCGGGGGCGGGCTGCGGCGCGGGCAGCGAATCGAGGTCCCCGGTCACGATGGGCCGCACGGCATCGACGAGCGAGTCGAGATCCGGCTCGATCGATGGGTTGCCGAATGCCGCAGCGTCGCTGACGGCGACGGTCCGGGCCCCTGCCTCGAAGATCTCCAGGTAGGGGGGGTCGCCGACCACGTAGCTGCTTCGGTCGTCGAAGGAACGCGATGAGCCTTCGAGGCCGAGCACGAGCACGGTGCGTGCCAGCGGTGCGTCGAAGGTCGCGATCTGCACGGTGCTCTCGTCGCTGCCCTCCGGTAGTTGGCGATAGGCGATCGCCATGGCCGCCGGCACGATCGTCGTCGACGGGCCATAGGTGGTGGACGCGTCGACTGCTGCGGCGACTCGTTCGATGTCTGCGCTCTGCGCCCACTGCTCGGCGGCGTCGACGAGCTCGTCGGAACCGGCGAATCCGGTGACGGCCTGCAGCTTGCCTGCATCGTCGATCCATGCGATGACGTCGCGGCGGCGTTGGCCGGATGCCCGGTCGGCGGCCTCTCTGGCGTCGCGCTCTTGAGGCGTCAGGTCGGCCGAGCTGACGGAGCGGTGGATGAACGCCCCGACGTCGCCCAGTGGGCCTGCTTCGATGGCTTCACCCGGACTGTTCTCGACGAAGAGCCATTGCGCGTCGGCGCTGCCCGGCGGCAGCGAATCGATCACCATGACCGGGTCGCCCCCGCTGGTATCGAGCACCCACACGCGGGCTCGATCCTCGTGCACGACGCCCGTGCCGAACGATCCCGCTGCGGCGAATGTGACACTCGACGGCCCGTAGTCCGAGCGGTCGAGTAGGTGGGCATCTTCCAGCCCGAAGCCGGCAACGTCGGGCCGCGGGCTGTCGGCCGTCGTGACGGACCCGGTCGAGTCGTCTCGGGTCCACCACATCGCGCCGGTCACAGCGACCAACGCGGCGAGCGCAGCTGCCGCGAAGACGAACCAGTGCATGCGCCCTTCCGGTGCCGTTTCGGCGGGCGGGACGATGTCGTCGATCGAAAGCGGCTCCGCCAAGCCGTCGAGGTGGTCGGTGATCTGTTCACTCAGCATCGTGGGCGACTCCCATCGCAGTACGCAGCTTCGCCAGACCGCGCTCGAGGTGGTTCTGGACCGACGTCCGGGCGATGCCGAGGAACTCGCCGGCCTCGGCATGGGTGTACTGGTGGCCAGCGACGAGGATCACGACCTCGCGTTGGCGCTCGGTGAGCGACGCCAGCGCATCGCCGATGCCTGGCTCGTAATCGGCAGGCTCCGCTGCCTTTGCCGGCATCTCGATGTCGAGTCGGCGGGGCTGGCGGCGATGCTGTCGTCGAGCCCAGTTGACGCCGATCTGGTAGAGGTAGGCCCCGGGTCGATCGAGTTCGGTGGCTCGGGGCCACGATGCCCAGGCCCAGCAGAACGCCTCGGCCGCTGCGTCGCGCCCGGCCTCGGGGCCGAAGCCGGCGACGAGCAGTCGTCGCACGACTGGCTCGTGCTCGTCGACGAACGCGGCGAACGACTCCAGGTCCGTATCTCGCTGTCGTTGCCGGCGTCTCATGATCCCGATGAGTCCCGCGCGCTGATCCTGCACCACACGGAACGAGAGATATCTCTAGCCGGTCAGATCGATGTCGAGAAATGCCATCGTCGTCGGGTCCTCCCAGACGACGTGGGCTGAGGCTGAGCCGGCAACGATCTCGCAGAAGACGCAATCCACCGGCCAAGCATGGCAGGCGCATCGATCGGGGCGCCGATGAGGCTCTCCGTCGATCCGGGTCGTCCGCTCCGAAGGCTTGTCGGGTTCAGGTCGTGGGTGGGTGGTGGCGTCGGTGGTGGCAGGGGGCGCAGCGGAGTTGGAGTTCGTCGACGATGGTGCGGCGGGTGGTTTCGTATTCGGGGACGTGGTCGTACTCGGTGAGGTCGTGGCGGCCGCAGTCGACGCAGTTGCGGTCGCGTTCTTTGACGACGCGTCGTTGACGGGCGGTGGGGTGGCGTTGTTTGCCGGACGCGTCGATGGGGCGGCGTTCGGCGTCGTGGATCAGCACCCGCAGGAACGCGTCCGGGACGAGCTGAGCGATGATCGTGTCGCAGATCGGGGTGCCGTCGTCGGTCGTCGCTCCGTCGCCGCGGACGTGGAAGATCACCTCGGTGTCGACGCGTCCGGTGCCCTCGTCGAGGATCTCGGCGATGGCATCGGCGTACTGGGCTGCGCTCGAGGGGTAGGTGCCGTCGGCCTCGCGGCGGGCCTTCGAGCGCATCACGAGCACAGAGAGCAACGAGATCAGGATCGCCGCGATGTGAGGTTGAAGACGCAGGGTGAACACGACCATGCCGTCGGGCTCGGTGCGCCATTTGACGCTGCGTGCGGCGCGTTGGCGGGCTGCGATGTCGTCGGGTGGGAGGTTGCGGTGCATCCATGCGGCGATGACCTTGCCGGCCTCGGCCGCCGGCACACCCGTGACCAACTCGACGAGATCGGCCTCGGTCTCCGGCGTCGCCGTGCGCGTCAGGGTGCGGACCGTCGAGTACACCAGGCGCCGCTCGGCGTATGCCCCGGCGGTGACCGGCAGGGAGGTGAGGGCTCTGCCGATGCGGATCCACTCGCGGGCGGTGCACTCCTCGATGCCGGCCACGGTCGCGAGCCAGTGCGCCGGCGTGGGGGAGCCGTCGAGGATCCATTCGGGTGATTCGGCGAACGCGGCTGCAGCCACGATGATGCGGTACTGACAGCGGTCGAGCTGGGTGGACAGCGCCACCAACTCCGCCCCCAACGGGCCCGCCCCGACGGATGGGGTGCGCTCGAGGGTGCTCGTCTCGGGCTGCTTCTGGGTGCGTCCCGCGATCAGGATCGGTCAGAGGGGAGAAGCCCTCGATCGTAGCGACGACCTGTGACAGCCTCGCCGACGGCCCGCCAGCGGCCCGACCTGGCGCAGCGCTGAGCCTCGAAACCGCGAAAGCCCTGGTCAGCGACGCGTCCGCGGACGCGTCCGGCGATGGCGTGGCCCAGCGCCGAACCTCGAACCGGACGATCTCTGGTCGACGACGCGTCCGCGGACGCGTCCGACGCCGGAGGCAAGCCGCATTTGCCCGGAGGCTGGCCACGCGAGCCGGCTCGGATCCCTTTGGGGTCGGGGCTCGGGATCTGCCGTACCATCGCGGGTCTGATGGCCTGTGTCTCCTGCTCCCGGGTGCTTCCCGACGGTGCACGGTTCTGTCCGTTCTGCGGGCACGAGGTCGTCGGCGCGCTCACCGAGGAGCGGCGGGTGGTCACGGTCGTGTTCGCCGACATCGTCGGCTACACGTCGCTGAGCGAACACCTCGATCCCGAGCGGGCGAAGCGTCTCATCGACGGCGCCTTCCAACGGCTCCAGAACGACATCCACGACTTCGGCGGGCGAGTCGACAAGGTCCTCGGCGACGGAGTGCTCGCCATCTTCGGGGCGCCGGTCGGCCACGAGGACGACCCCGACCGTGCCATTCGTGCTGCCATGCAGATGCACTCGTCGATCGCTGCCTTCTCCGAGGGCCAACCCGACCTCGACGCGCCCCTCCAGCTCCGCATCGGCGTCAACACCGGCGAGGCCCTCGTCGGATCGATCGCAGGCACCGATGGCTACACGGCGATGGGCGACGTCGTGAACCTGGCCTCGCGGCTGCAGTCGCTGGCGCCGGCCGGGGCGATCTACATCGGCGATGCGACGGCGCAGCTGGCGAGCGACGAGATCCTGCGCGAACCCATCGAGGACGTCGCTGTGCGGGGGCGGAGCCAGACCGAACGGGTGTGGAACGTCGTCGGACGTCGGCGCCGCACCCCGATGGCTGGCGGAGCCGCCGACGCCAGGCCCTTCGTCGGGCGCCTCGCCCAACGCCAGTTGTTGGCGTCGGTGATGACGATGGTGGCCAACGGACGAAGCGCCATCGTGTCGGTGTCGGGCGAGGCGGGAGCAGGCAAGAGCCTCCTCGTCGATCGGATGCTGCGCGAGTTCCCCGACCCTCGGGTCACCATCTTCGCCGCGGTGTGCGCGCCCTACGGCGAGGACAACGTCTGGGCGCCGGTCGCGGCCGCACTGTTCGGACGCCTCGAACTCGAAACCGTTCCCTCCGAGGAACTGCGCCACCACCTCCGCGAAGCCAGCGCGTCCCGATTCGGGTTCTCGAGCGACGACCCCTCGCTCGGACGCCTGGTCGAAGCGCTGCTGCACCTGCTCGGGCGACCCTCGGAGATCGACAATGTCTCGCCGGCCGAAGCCCGCGAGACGATGTTCCGCCTCATCGTCGAGAGCGTGCGACTCCGATCCCATGCGGGCCCCGTCGTCGTGTGGCTCGACGACCTCCAATGGGCCGATCCGCTGCTCATCGACCTCCTGCACCGCCTGGCTCGTTCGCTCGTCGATCGTCCCGTGCTGTTGCTGACGGCGCAGCGCGACGACCTCGATGTCGGCTGGCCGCCGTCGACCGACAACCCCATCACGGTCCGCATGCCGCTCGATCCGCTGAACCGCAGCGAGGCAGGCGAACTGTTGGCTGCGCTGCTCGGCGAGGACCCCGAGTCCCGGCGCAGCCAGCAGCTGTTCGAGCGAAGCGGGGGAAACCCGCTCTTCCTGACCGAGCTCGCACAGCTGGCCCGCTCGAGCCCCGACAGCACCGGCCTGCCGGGTTCGCTGCGCGCGCTCATCGGCGCCCGTCTCGATCGCCTCGATCCGCGGCTGCGCGACGTGGTGGACAACGCCGCCGTGCTCGGCAGCGCCGGAAACGTCGTGTCGCTGGAACAGTTCGCTCTTCACCTGGCGCAACCCTTCGACCATTCCGACGTGGTGGCCCTCGTCGACGAGGGTCTGCTCGATCTCGACGGCAACTGGTGGCGGTTCCGCAGCGATGTCGTGCGCGAGGTCAGCTATCAGCGGCTCACCAAGGCGGTGCGCGCGCAGCGCCACGCCGGAGTGGCCGCGGCGCTCGGTGCGCTGCCGACCGTGCCGACAACCGTTGCCGCCCATCACACCGCAACGGCCGCCGAGCTCGTCGACGAGATGGGTCCCGTCGCAGGGGTCCCACCCGACATGAAGTCCCGGGCGGTGGAGCTCCTCACCGAGGCCACACGGCGGGCCCTCGACGTCGGGGCCCTGAACCAGGCCTCCATGCATGCCGGCCGCGCCCTCGCGCTGGGTCCTGACGACCCGACGGCCGCACGCGAGCTGACGCTGCTGCACGTGCAGGCGGCGGTCACCCGTCGCGAGGTGGTCGGTGCGCGAAGCGAAGCCGAGCAGGTCCTGGAGGCCGCACTCGCAGCCGGTGATGATCGCCACGAGGGCAGGGCGCGGCGCTACCTCGGCCAGATCCACCAGATGTACGGCGACCTCGACGCCGCACGCGACCAACTGGGTGCGAGCGTCGAGGTCTTCCGCCGGCTGGGCGACGACGTCGAACTGGCGGCTTCGCTGCGCGAACGAGGCTTCGTCGAGGTGTTCGGTGGGTCGCTCGCCGACGCCGAGTGGCTGCTCGGTGAGGCCGAAGCGTTGAGCGAGCGGCTCGGAGATGCCCGGGGGCAGGCGTGGGTGCGACAGCATCAGGCCTGGGCGGCGTTCCTCTCCGGCGATGGCGAGCTCGCCGAGCAACGGCTGGCGCTCGCGTCACGGGGTTTCGAGGAGATCGGCGATCGATCGGGCGCCGTCTGGGCGACCGGCCTGCTCGCGTTCCTGCGGTTCTTCGGGTTCCGGTTCGACGAGGCGGAGCGCCTTGCGGTCTCGGTGCGCGCCGAGGCGAACGAGCTCGGTGAGCGCTGGGGGCCGGCGATGATGGACACGCTGGTGGCCTCGATCCGGTTGTGGACGGGCGACTTCGACGAAGCCGAGACCTTGGCACGGCGGGCGGCGCACGAGTTCCGCGACCTCGACGATCGCTTCGGTCTGGTGCAGGCGCTCGGTCCGCGCAATCGGGCGCTCGTTGCCCTCGGGCGCGACCACGAGGCCGAGCAGGGCATCGAGGAGATCCTGGCGCTCGGCGATCGATTCGGCGATCTCTCGTTCCCGTTGATGGCTGCGGCAGGCAGCGCCGTGCACCTCGGACTCGGATCCCGGGCAGTCGTGGTGAGCGAGGCCGCGTTGGAGCGCCTCGCCGCCATGGGTGCCGATGCGAGCGAGACGACCGTTACCCACGCCCTCGGGCTCTGCCAGACCGGCGCCGCCGAGCAGGCCCTCGCAGTGCTCGACGGCATGGTCGTCGACTTCCCGTATGCCCATGCGACCCGGGCGGTCGCGGCGGCGATGTGCGGCGACGATCGACAGGCGATCGCAGACGCCGATGCCGTGTGGTCCCGAGATGGCGCCACCTACCTCGACCGCGTGCTGGCAGACATCGCAGCCGCTGCCGCCGAGTTCCGCTCCGGCCAGTCGGCGGCGGCGACGGACCGCCTCGATCGCGCCCGGACCACCGCGGACGAGGCCGGCGACGTCGTCGCGATGGCGTTGGCCCAGAGCGCGACGTCGACGCTGCTTCCCGGCGTCGGTCCCGGCAGCACCGCTATCGACAGCCAGGCGCTTCGGGCCGGCTGGCGTCAGGTCATCGCTGGCCTCGTGCAGGTGCGGGGCGGCGCAGCTCAGGTGGTCGCGTAGCGGGTCGCGATGAGCCAGCGCTCGAAGACGTCGAGCTGACGGGTCAGCTGCTCGCGGTCGACGGGTCGGCTCATGTGCTGTGCCCCGATGAGCATCGCCACGGCGATGCGGGCGAGATCTCGTGCCTGGTCGGCATCGATGCCGAGCGCCGCGATCGACTCGGCGACCACCTGGAGCCGTTCGGCGTCGACCCGACCCTGGACCTCGGCGGCGGCGTCATCGGTCCGGGCCAGTGCTCGGATGGCGCTCTCGGCCTCGTGGTGCAGTCCGACGACGAGCGGCTTGAGCAGGTTCAGGCGTTCGACCGGGTCGGCGATGTGGCGGGCGTGCTCGACGTCGGGCTTGGCGTACTTGCGTTCCCAGTCGATCAGGAACGCCTGCATGAAATCCGTGCCGCTGTCGAAGTGGTGGTAGAAGGATCCCTTCGTGACGTCCAGCGCCGCGCAGAGGTTCGCGATCGTCACGCCGGCTGCGCCGTGGTCGGCGAGCAGCTGGAGGGCGACGCGGTAGTACTCGTCCTTCGTCTTGGCTTCCAAATGGGAACCTCCCGCGTCGGCGCCGACAGAGCGTCACGCTACTGCCCTTCAGTGGTCACCTCCGCGACGGCTCGTCGCCACCTCGTCGGTAGCTCTGCACCGCAGGTGGGCACCGACGCCATACCTCGGGGTATGGTGCCCTGGTGCACGCCGCTGTGGAGTCCGACCCGGCCCTCGCGGGGTGGACCGCCTTCTCGGCGCCGGCGTTCGCGCCCGGCGAGCTCCTCGCACTGATCGAGCGTGTCCGCGAGACCACCGTCGTCGTCACCGACCCCGCCACTGGCCGCGTCGGGATCGCCGTCGACGGCCACCTCACCGCTGCACACGAGCCGGGCGCATGGCCGGTGTCCGCCGTCCTGCCCCCGCTGTACCCCGAGTGGCTCGGCGATCGCAGCTTCAACGAGACCCATGGCACGCGCTTTCCGTACGTCACCGGCGCGATGGCCAACGGCATCGCCACCACCCGCCTGGTCATCGAAGCCGCACGAGCCGGGTGCATCGGGTTCTTCGGCGCGGGCGGTCTGGCCTTCGACCGGGTCGGCACGGCGGTCGACGGGCTCGTCCGCGTCCTCGGCGACACCGCACCGTGGGGCGCCAACCTCATCCATTCCCCGAACGAGCCGGCGCTCGAGGCCGCGGTCGCGAACCTCTACCTCGAACGTGGTGTCCGCCGGGTGTCCGCTGCGGCGTACATGTCGTTGACGCCGGCCATCGTCCGCTACGCCTCCAGCGGGCTGCACGTCGACAGCAGCGGTGTCGTGCAGCGACCCAATGCGGTGTTCGCGAAGATCTCCCGGCCCGAGGTCGCAGCGCACTTCATGAACCCCGCGCCCGAGGCTTTGCTGGCGCGCCTGGTCGAGGCCGGCGAGCTCACGGCCGACGAGGCCCGCCTGGCCGCGACGCTGCCCGTCGCCGAGGACATCACCGTCGAGAGCGACAGCGGCGGCCACACCGACAACCGTCCGCTGGGTCCGTTGTTCTCGGCCATCCAGCGGTTGCGTGACGACATCTGCGCGGCGCGGGGCTATGCGCGGCCGATTCGGGTGGGCGCCGCCGGCGGCCTCGGCACCCCCCAGGCGGTGGCGTCGGCGTTCGCTCTCGGCGCGTCCTACGTGCTGACCGGGACCATCAATCAGGCATGCGTCGAGTCCGGGTTGTCGGCCACCGGCAAGGAGATGCTGGCCGGCGCCGGCCTCGCCGACGTCACGATGGCCCCGGCAGCCGACATGTTCGAGCTCGGCGTGGACCTCCAGGTGCTGCAACGCGGCACGATGTTCGCACCACGAGCCAAGCACCTCTACCGGCTCTACCGCACGTATCCCTCCCTCGACGCCATCCCGGCCGACGAGGTGCGCGAGCTCGAGTCGACGCTCGGCATGACCATCGACGAGTGCTGGACCGCCACCAGGGCGTTCTGGATGGACCGCGATCCCGAGCAGGTCGCCCGTGCCGAAGCCGATCCCCGCCACAAGATGGCGCTCGCCTTCCGCAGCTACCTCGGGCTGTCGAGCCGATGGGCCATCGACGGCGACGGCGACCGCCGGCTCGACTACCAGATCTGGTGCGGGCCGGCGATGGGCGCCTTCAACGCGTGGACGACGGGATCGTTCCTGGCCGCGCCGGCGAACCGTCTCGTCTCCCAGGTCGCCAAGAACCTGCTCGAGGGCGCCGCTGTGGTGACCCGGGCCCAGCAACTCCGCAGCTACGGCGTCGCCGTCCCCGCTGCGGCCTTCGACTACAGACCCCGGCCCTCGACTGATCCGCCACGGCACCGCCCACCCGCCCGGCGACCCCGCCCACCCGCCACCAGCACGACTCCTGCCCACGACCTCCACTTCGAGCGCCCACCGATCGCCGTCGTCGGCGTCGCCGCGCTCTTCCCCGGATCCGTCGACGCGACGGGCTTCTGGGACGACATCCTCTGCGGCGCCGACCGCATGACCGACGTGCCGCCGAGCCACTGGCTGATCGAGGACCACTACGACCCCGACATGTCGGCCCCCGACAAGACCTACGGGCGTCGCGGCGGCTTCCTCGATCCGATCGACCTCGACCTGTTGAAGTTCGGCATCCCGCCCGTCGCGGTTCCCTCCACCGACACAGCGCAGCTGCTCGCACTCATCGTCGCCGACCGGGTGCTCGAGGACGCACTGACCGGGCAGTTCACCGAGCTCGACCGGACGCGTGCGTCGGTCATCCTGGGCGTCACATCGGGCCAGGAGCTGCTCGGCTCGATGGCCAGCAGGATGAACCGGCCGATGTGGCTGCAGGGCATGCGACGCGCCGGAGTACCCGAAGACGTCGCGCTCGCGGCATGTGATGCCATCGCCGACCTGCACCCGGCGTGGCAGGAGAGCACGTTCCCCGGGCTGCTCGGCAACGTCGTGGCCGGGCGCATCGCCAACCGCCTCGACCTCGGTGGCACCAACTGCGTGACCGACGCCGCGTGCGCCTCGTCGTTCTCTGCGCTGTCGATGGGCATCAACGAGCTCTACCTGGGCGACAGCGATCTCGTCATCGCCGGCGGCGTCGACACGATGAACGACATCTTCATGTACATGTGCTTCTCGAAGACGCCGGCACTGTCGCAGTCCGAAGACGTCCGACCCTTCTCCGACCTGGCCGACGGCACGATGCTCGGTGAGGGCATCGGCATGGTCGCGCTCAAGCGTCTCGACGACGCCGAGCGCGACGGCAACCACATCTACTGCATCGTCGACGCCGTCGGCTCCAGCTCCGATGGGCGCTCGAAGAGCGTCTATGCGCCGGTCTCGGAGGGGCAGGCCCGGGCGCTCACGAACGCGTATGCCAAGGCCGGCTTCGGACCCGACACCGTCGAGCTGGTCGAGGCCCACGGCACCGGCACCGTCGCCGGCGACGCCGCCGAGTTCGGTGGGCTCGAGCTGGCCTTCGACGCCTCCGGCCGCGTCGACCGTCAGTGGTGTGCGCTGGGATCGGTGAAGAGCCAGATCGGCCACACCAAGGCCGCTGCGGGTGCCGCCGGTCTGTTCAAGGTGGTCATGGCCCTGCACCACAAGACGCTGCCGCTGACGGCCAAGATCGACCGTCCCAACCCGAAGCTCGATCTCGAGGCCTCGCCCTTCTACCTGAACACGGCGACCCGGCCGTGGGTGCGCGGGCCCGACCACGAGCGCCGCGGCTCGGTCAGCTCGTTCGGGTTCGGCGGCTCCAACTTCCACGTCGCCCTGTCGGAGTACACCGGCTCCGGTACCCGGGCGCCGCGCCTGCGCACCAACGACGCCGAACTCGTCGTGCTGCAGGGCGCCGACGGTGCCGACGTCGTGGCCCAGGCACGCGGGCACCTCGACGCCTGCTCGACCGCCGGGTACCTCGCCTGGCTCGCACACTCGACCCAGGCCGCGTACGAGCCGACCGCCCACGCCCGGCTCGCCATCGTCGCCACCGACGGCGACGACCTCGAGGGCAAGCTCCGCGTCGCCATCGATCGCATCGGCGCCGATCCCGATGCCGCCTTCTCGACCCCCACCAAGGTGCACTACGGAACCGGCCCGCACGCCGGCGAGGTCGCCTTCGTCTTCCCGGGGCAGGGGAGTCAGTACCTGGGCATGGGATCCGCCCTGGCGACACGCTTCGACGAGGCCATCGGTCCGTGGGATGTCGCTGCGGGCCTCGACTGGGGACCCGAGGGCCTGCACGGCGTCGTGTTCCCGATCGCCGGGTTCGACGACGACGCACGCGAGCGCCAGGAGGCGAAGCTGACGGCCACCCAGTGGGCGCAGCCTGCGATCGGTTCGGCGAGCCTCGGCTACCTGCGTCTGCTGCGACAGATCGGCCTGCACCCCAACCATGTCGGCGGTCACAGCTTCGGCGAGATCACCGCGCTGCACGCCGCCGGGGTGTTCTCCGAGGCCGACACCTTGTCGGTGGCGCGCCGCCGCGGCGAGCTGATGGCCGAGGCCGCCCGGACCCCGGGCGCCATGACCGCCGTCGCAGCGGGCATCGACGCCGTGAGCTTCCTCGTAGCGCAGTCGGGTATCGACGTCGTCGTCGCCAACCACAATCATCACCGCCAGGTGGTCCTGTCGGGGCCCACGACCGCGATCGAAGCGATGGAGGCCGTGCTCGAATCGGCGGCCCTGACGTTCAAGCGCCTACCGGTCGCGACGGCGTTCCATTCGTCGGTGGTCAGCGGAGCCAGTGCCTCGTTCACGCAGTGGCTGGAATCGGTCCGCTTCGGACCGGCGACGATCCCGGTGTACGCCAACGAGACGGCGGCGCTGTACCCGACCGGCGACGCCGCGATCCGCCATCAGCTCGGGCGCCAGCTCGCCGGGCCGGTGCGTTTCGTGGAGATGATCCGGGCGATGTACGACAACGGTGCCCGGACCTTCGTCGAGGTCGGACCCGGATCGACCCTCACCGGCCTTGTCGAACGCATCCTCGACGGCGACGACCACGCGGCCATCGCGCTCGACAAGAAGAACACGACCGGCCTCGGCCCGTTCCTCGGCGGTCTGGCTCAGCTCGTCGCCCGTGGTATCGCGATGGACCTCGGCGCCTTGTGGAAGGAGTACGACGACGTCGCCAACCCCAGCGACGTCGTCGCACCGAAGCTCACCGTGGCCATCAACGGCGCCAACCACGCCAAGCCCTATCCGCCGCAGGACCCGGCCGAACTCGTCGGCCCGAACCCCGTTCCCGCCCCGGTCGCTGCTGCGGCCCCACAACCCGATCGGCCCCAACCCATGGTCATGACCCCACCCACCGTCCCCGCAGCCGTCCACACGAACGGCACCACACCGAACGGTGCGACACCGAACGGCGCAGCACCGCATGGCTCCACGCCGAACCCGGGCGTGCTCGCGGTCTACCAGGCGGTCCAGCAACAGACCGCCGAGGCGCACGCGGAGTACCTCCGCACGACCGCTCAGGCGCATGCCGCCTTCATGGCAGCGGCCCAGCAGAGCCTCGTGGTCCTGGGCCAGCTGGCAGGTGGTTCCGTCGGTGCACCGTCAGTGGTCGCTGCGCCGGTGCCCCTGGCCCTCGCGCCGATCCCTGCGCCGGTTGCCCCGCCCGTCGCAGCACCGGTGCCCGCTCCCGTGCCCGCGATGGCGCCCGCACCAGTCGCTGCTCCCGTACCCGCACCCGCACCCGCACCTGTTGCGGCACCGGCACCGGCACCGGCACCTGCTCCCGCGCCCGTCGCTGCGCCGGCACCGGCACCTGCGCCGGCACCTGCGCCGGCACCTGTTGCGGCCCCGGTCGCTGCGCCGGCGCTGAGCGCCGATGCGCTGACCGACGTGTTGTTGTCGGTCGTGGCCGACAAGACCGGGTACCCGTCGGAGATGTTGACGATGGAGATGGAGCTCGAGGGCGATCTCGGCATCGACTCCATCAAGCGCGTCGAGATCCTCAGCGCCATGCAGGACCAGGTCCCCTCGCTGCCCGAGGTCGACACCGCGGTGATGGCCGAGTTGGTCACGCTCGGCCAGATCGTCGACTACATGTTCGGCCAGATCAACGGAGGTGGCACGCCCCCTTTTGACGGTGGGGCGGATGCCCCCGCTGCCGCGACATCGACATCGACATCGGCACCGGCACCGATCGGCCGGTTCCGGCTGCGTTCTGTCGCGGCCGGCGCCACCGGCACACCGATCCGGGGCCTCCACGGTTCGACGGTCGCCGTGATCGACGACGGCACCGGCGTCGCTCCCGCGCTCGTGGCGCAGCTGGCCGCGGCCGGCGTCTCCGCCACCGTGGTCGCTACGCCGGACGGCCCGGTCGCACTGCCGGAGACCATCGACGGCGTGATCTTCCTCGGCGGTCTGCGGCCCATCGCCACGGTCGACGACGCGCTGGCCGTCAACCATGAAGCGTTCGCCGCGGCCCGGTCGCTGGCGACCGGGCCGAAGCCGGCTCGCCTGCTGGTCACGGTGACCGACCTGGGGGGCGACTTCGGGCTCGGCACACCACACCCCCTGCACGCCTGGAGCGCAGGACTCGGCGGCCTGGTCCGAACCGCTGCGATCGAATGGCCGGACACCGGTGTGCTCGCGATCGACATCGAGCGCGCCGACCGAGATCCTGCGGCGATCGCCGCAGCGATCGCCGACGAACTCCTCGCCGGAGGAACCGAGCTCGAGGTCGGCCTCCGCGCCGACGGCACCCGCACCACGCTGCAGAGCGAACCCGCCCCTGTCCTGGCGGGACCCTCCCCGCTGGGTGCGTCCGACGTGGTGGTCGTGTCCGGCGGCGGGCGTGGGGTCACCGCCGCGACGATGATCGAGCTCGCCCGAACCTCGGGCGCCACGTTCGCGCTGCTCGGCCGTTCGGCGCTCGCAGACGAACCACCCGGCTGCGCTGTCGCAACCGACGATGCCGAGCTGAAGCGTGTGCTGTTCGCCGAGGCGACCGCTGCGGGCCTGCCCATCACCCCGGCGGAGGTGGCACGGCGATCCGCACAGATCCTCGCCGCCCGCGAGGTCCGCCACACGCTCGCGGCGATCGAACGGGCCGGCGGACGGGCCCGCTACGTCGCCGTCGACATCACCGACCGCGAAGCGGTGGGGGAGGCGTTGTGCTCGATACGAGCCGAGCTGGGGCCGATCACCGCGGTGGTCCACGGCGCCGGCGTCCTCGCCGACAAGCTCATCGCCGACAAGACCGACGCCGCCTTCGCCTCGGTGTTCGACACGAAGGTGCTCGGGCTCCGGGCGCTCCTCGACGAGACCCGCGACGACGCGTTGAAGGTGCTGTGTCTGTTCTCGTCGGTCGCGGCACGCACCGGCAACCGTGGCCAGGTCGACTACGCCATGGCCAACGAGATCCTCAACAAGGTCGCGATCGCCGAACGGGCCCGCCGCGGCCCGTCGTGCGTCGTGAAGTCCCTCGGGTGGGGACCATGGGACGGCGGCATGGTGAGCCCGTCGCTGAAGGCGCACTTCGAGGCCATGGGGACGACCCTCATCCCCCTCGACCTCGGCTCTCGGGCGCTGGTCGAGGAGCTCTCGAGCCCCCAGACCGACGAGGTCGAACTCGTCCTCGGCTCGGGTGTCCTGCCCGAGGGCACCGAGACGGCAGGACAGCGCTGATGTCGTTCCCGCCGATAGCGGTCGTCGGTCGAGCCTGCCTGTTACCCGGGGTCTCGTCGCCCGAGGAGCTGTGGGCCGCGGTGGTCGAGGGACGCGACCTCGTGTCCGGCGTCCCGGCCGATCGCTGGGGCATCGCTCCCGCCGACGTGCTGTGCGAGGGCCCGGCCGACAGCGCCGACCGCACGTGGTCGGACCGGGGCGGCTACGTGCGGGGCTTCGACGCGCTGTTCGACCCGACCGGGTTCGCCGTGCCCGCCGACGAGATCGGCGCCCTCGACCCGGTGTTCCAGTGGACGCTGCACACCGCCAGAGCAGCGCTGCGCGACGCCGGCCATGACGACGCCGACCCACGCCGGTTCGGCGCCGTATTCGGCAACCTGTCGTTCCCGTCGGCGGGCATGGCGGCGTTCGTCGAGGCCACGACCATCGCCGGCCTGGCCGGCTGTGGCCCCGACGCGCTCGCATCGGCCGGCATCGCCCCCGTCGATCCCCGTAACCGGTTCACGTCGGGGCTGCCCGCACTGTTGCTGGAGCGGGCCCTCGGGCTCGGAGTCGGCGCCTACGCCCTCGACGCCGCATGCGCGAGCAGCCTGTACGCCGTCAAGCTCGCCTGCGATCGCCTCCACGACGGCGACGCCGACCTCATGCTCGCCGGGGCCGTCAACTGCGCCGACGACCTCTGCATCCATCTGGGGTTCTCGGCGCTGACCGCGCTGAGCCGCACCGGGCGATCACGGCCGTTCCATGCAGAGGCCGACGGTCTGGTGCCCGCCGAAGGGTGCGCGTTCGTGGCCCTGCGTCGTCTCGACGACGCTGTCCGCGACGGCGACACCGTCCACGGCATCATTCGCGGCGTCGGGCTCTCGAACGACGGGCGCGGGCGCGGGATGCTCGTCCCGTCGCAGGAGGGGCAGCGCCGGGCGATGATCGCCGCGCTGGACATCGCCGGTCTCGACGCCACCGATGTCTCGTTGCTCGAGTGCCACGCTACGGGCACCGCGGTCGGTGATGCCACCGAGATCCGTTCCTCGGCCGAGGTGTACGGCGACTGCGACGGCCTTCCGATCGGATCGCTCAAATCCAACACGGGTCATCTCATCACCGCTGCCGGTGTGGCGGGCCTCATCAAGGTGCTCGAGGCCATGGCGCACGAGACCCGGCCGCCCACCATCGGCGCCGACGAGCCGCTCGCCGAGATCGAAGCCTCGCCGTTCCGGTTGCTCACCGAAGCCGAACCGTGGGATCGCACGACCGTGCGCAACGGCGTGTTGCGGGCGGGCGTGTCGGCGTTCGGCTTCGGCGGCAACAACGCACACCTGATCGTGGAGGAGCCGTCGGCGGCGGACCTCGGCACAGCGCCCCCGCAGCCGGCCGTGGCATCACCCGTGCCGATCGCGATCGTGGGCATCGGCGTCGTCGCGGCGTCGGCGGTCGGCCGGCACGCCTTCGCCGATGCGCTGCTGTCTGATGCGTCCTGCCTCGACGAGGACGGCCTCGGGACCATGCCGGCGATCTCGCTCGACCTCGCCGAGCAGCGGTTCCCGCCCAACGACCTCGACAAGACACTGGCCCAGCAGCTGGCCATGATGCAGGTCACCCACGAAGCCGTCGCCGACGGCGGGACCATCCGACCGGCATCCACCGGCGTCTACGTGGGCATGGGCACCGATGCCGAGGCGGCCCGGTTCGGCGTCCGGTGGCGCCTCGCGACCCGGGGTGTCGCATGGGGCCAGTCCGCCGAGTGGATCGCGGAGGCCCGCGACCACGTGAGCCCCGTGCTCGACGCGCCTGCGGTCCTGGGCACGATGCCCAACATCGTCGCCAACCGCCTGAACAGCCAGTTCGACTTCGCCGGGCCGAGCTTCACCGTCAGTTCCGAGGAGCACAGCGGCCTCGATGCGCTGCGCATCGCGACGCGGGCGCTCGCCACGGGGGAGCTCGACGCCGCGGTCGTGGGTGCGGTCGACCTGTCGTGCGAGGCCGTCCACCGCTCGGCGGCAGCAGCCTGTGTCGACGGCACCCGTCAGGTGCCCGGCGATGCCGCCGTGGCAATCGTGCTGAAGCGCCTCGACGACGCCGAACGAGACGGCGACACCATCTACGCCGTGCTCCCCGGGGGCCGCCACGACGAGCACGGCGCCAGGGACGAGGACCGGCCCGACCTCGAGCTGGGACTCGGCGGCCGGGCCACGGCCATCACGCAGCTGTTCGGCCACGCCCATGCCGCAAGCGGTCTCGTCCACATCGCCGCCGCGGCCATCCTGTTGCACCATCGAGTCGGCATCGGGGACGTGCCGCTGCTGGCGTCGAACCCCGCGACCGGCAGCGGCCTGCCCGATGGTGCAGGCCCCCGCACCGTCGCAGTCGCCGTCGAGGCGATGGACGGCATAGCCGCGCGGTCGGTGCTGCTGGCCGAGGCGAGCCGTCACCGTGCACCGGGCCGCATCGCACCGCCGCGTCTGCACGTCTTCTCCGGTGCCGACGCCGCAGCCGTGCTGGAGAGCCTCGACGCCGGCATCGAGAGCGACGACGGTCCCGCCCGCCTGGTCATCGTGGCCGACGGCGACGAACAGCTGCAGCAGCGGATCGAACGAGCGCGCCGTCACATCGAACACGGCCATCCGGCAGGGGAGGGGGTCCGCTTCCGCCCGCGGCCCCTCGATGGCGAGCTGGCCTTCGTGTACACCGCTGCGGGCGCCGCCTACGCCGGGATGGGCGCACAGCTCCTGCGGGCGATCCCCGAGGCCGCCGACCGGGTCGCCGAGTCGTTCCCGCTCGGTGAGACCGCGTCGTGGGTGTTCGGCGATGCCGGGCACGAGCCGACGCCGAGCGACTTCCTCTGGGGCACGTCGCTGGTTAGCTCCTCCCACACGCACATCACCCGCCACCTCCTCGGGCTCCGGCCGACTGCTGCCATCGGGTACTCCTCCGGGGAGAGCAACAGCCTCTTCGCCTTCGGCATCTGGTCCGACCGCGCCGCCATGCGCGCCGAGATCGAGGCGAGCGGGATGATGGACCGCGAGCTCGGGATCGACTTCGCCGCCGTCGCCCGGGCCTGGGGTCAACCCTCGGCGAGCTGGGCCATGTGGAACGTCCTCGCGCCCGTCGACGACGTTCGCGCCGCCATCGCCGGCGAGGAGCGGGTGCACCTCGCCATCATCAACACGCCGAACGACACCGTCATCGGCGGGGACAGCGACGCGTGTGAGCGGGTGGTCGAATCGCTCGGGCGGCGCCGGTGCCGTCCCGTGGCGTACAACCTCGCCTGTCACGTGCCCGAGGTGCGTCAGACGTTCCACCAGCCGTGGCTCGACATCCACACCCGGGCCGTCACCCCGATGCCCGGCGTGCGGCACTACTCCAACGGCAGCAACGGCGCTTACGAGGTGAGCACCGCAGCGTGCGCCGAGGTGATCACCCGCCAGGCCGAGCAGACGCTCGACTTCCCCGCCACCATCGAAGCGGCCTACGCCGACGGCGTCCGCATCTTCGTCGAACACGGCCCCGCCGGGGCGTGCACCAACTTCATCACCGAGATCCTCGGCGATCGTGACCACCTGGCCATCCCCCTCGACCGGCGGGACAAGAACGTCGAGCAGCTCTTCGAGGTGGCCGCAGCACTCGTCGCCGCAGGCGTCGCTGTCGACCACCACGCGTTGAGTGCCCGGCTCGCATGCCCGGACGTCCGGCCCGAGCCAGCGACGAACCGGCACCGGTCGTTCGCCGCGCATCCCGAACCGGCGACGCTTCCCCCACGCTGCGAACCGACCGGCGCCGACCCCACCCCCCTGGATCGTGACGACATGGCCCGCCAATCCATGCCCCCCGCACCGTGGCGCCCGCCGGTCACGCCGAACGGCGCCGTTGCGTCGAACGGCGCCGCCGCTCCGATGGCGGCGTCGCCACCCGTCGAGCCTGCCGGGCAGAGCGCCGCGGACATCGTCGCCGGTGAGATCCATGCGCAGATGACACAGATCGCGGCGCTCCACGAGGGATTCGTCGTGCAACGCGCCGCGCTGCACGACCAGTTCCTCGCCGGCAGCGTCGCGGACCTGCACGCCCTGACCCGCACCGAAACCACGCCTGCCCCCGGCGTTCCCGAAGCGGCAGGCGCCAGCGGCCCCGGCAACGTGCACTGGGACAAGCAGCAGCTGGAGATCCACTCGTCCGGGAGGATCTCGGAGCTCTTCGGGCCGCTCTTCGCCGCGCAGGACAACCGCTCGATCCAGTGCCGCATGCCGGAGCCGCCGCTGTTGCTGGCCGACCGCGTCACCGGCATCGACGCCGCGCCGGGCGTGCTGGGCACCGGCACCATCTGGACCGAGACCGACGTCGTCGCCGGCGCCTGGTATCTCAACGACGGCTTCATGCCCACCGGGTTCATGATCGAGGCCGGCCAGGCCGACCTGATGCTGATCAGCTACATGGGCATCGACCTGATCACCGAGCCCGACCGCGCCTACCGCCTCCTCGGCTGCACCCTCACGTACCACGGCGATCTGCCCTCGCCTGGCGACACCCTGCAGTACGAGATCAGGATCACCGGCCACGCCCGCCACGGTGACGTCCGGCTGTTCTTCTTCGAGTACGACTGCCTGGTCGACGGCGAGCGTCGTCTCGCCGTGCGAGACGGCCAGGCCGGCTTCTTCACCCCCCAGGAGCTCGCCGACGCGCTCGGCGTGTTGTGGACGCCCGAGGCAGCAGCCGGCGATCTCGACCCCGACGCACGGGTCGACGCACCGGCCATCGCCAGCCCGAAGTCGTCGTTCTCCCGTGACGAGGTTGTCGCGTTCAGCGAGGGACGCCTCGTCGACTGCTTCGGGCCGGCGTTCTCGTGGGCCCATACCCACACCCGCACCCCGAAGATCCAGTCGGGCGCTCAGCTGTTCATCGACGAGGTCACCGTCTTCGACCCGACGGGCGGGCCGTGGGGCCGGGGCTTCATGCGATGCGAGACCGCCATCGCCGACGACGCCTGGTTCTTCGACGGCCACTTCAAGAACGACCCGTGCATGCCCGGCAACTTCATGGTCGAGGCCTGCATCGAGGCCCTGTCCTTCTACCTCGCAGCGATGGGCTTCACCACCCGGCGCGACGGCTGGCGGTTCCAGCCGCTGCCGGGCCAGCCCTTCGATCTCAAGTGCCGGGGCGAGATCAACCCCCGAACCGAACGCGTCGCGTACGAGGTCCACGTCGAAGAGGTCTGGGACGGTCCGCACCCGACGGTCATTGCCGATGTCGTCGGCTACGTCGACGGCCGCGCCGCGTTCCACGCCCATCGCATCGCCGTCGAACTGACCCCGAGTTGGCCGCTCACATCGATGCCCGAGCTGTACGAAGGTGTCGTCGAGCCCGTACCGGTGGCGACCGACGCCGAAGGGTTCCCGTTCGACTGGAAGGCCATGATCTCCTGCGCATGGGGTCGGCCATCGGAGGCCTTCGGCTCGATGTATCGGGTGTTCGACGGCACCCGCCGGTCGCCGCGCCTGCCCGGCCCGCCGTATCACTTCATCAGCCGGATCACCCACATCGACGGTGACCTCGGCGTCTGTGCGCCGGGCATGAAGATCGTGTGCGAGTACGACATCCCCGACGACGCCTGGTACTTCGACGCCAACGGCGCGGCGACGATGCCGTTCGCCGTGCTGCTCGAGGCGGCGCTGCAGCCGTGCGGTTGGGTGGCGTCGGCAGTCGGGTCCGCGACGGCGATCGACGACGACATGTTGTTCCGCAACCTCGACGGCACGGGCACCCTCACCGGTGAGCTGACACGAACCGCCGGCACCCTGACGACCCACGTCGAACTCACCAGCGTCTCGCGTGCCGGGGGCATGGTCATCGAGGGGTTCGAGGTCGAGTGCTTCCTCGGCGACCGCTCGGTGTACACGATGACCACGGTCTTCGGGTTCTTCCCGCCCGAGGCGTTCGACCATCAGGTCGGCCTCGCCGTCCGCGACGAGCACCGCGTGCCGCTCGAGCTCGCAGCGCCGCCGATGGTGGACCTCACGGGCCGACCGGACCGGTACGTCGCCGGATCGGCGCGCCTGGCCGAGCCGATGCTGCTGATGCTCGATCGCGCCGTGCATGTGGCGTCGGCCGGGCGCGCCGGACTGGGTGTCGTCCGTGGCGAGAAGGACGTCGACGTCACCGAGTGGTTCTTCAAGGCGCACTTCTTCCAGGACCCGGTGCAGCCGGGATCGCTCGGCATCGAGGCCCTCCTGCAGCTGCTGCAGTTCTTCATGCTCGACACCGGCATGGACGACGGCCTCGTCGACGCGACCTTCGAGCCGCTGATGACGGGCACGCCACTGACGTGGAGTTACCGCGGGCAGGTGACCCCGGCGAACACGCGCATCACGACCGTGATGGAGATCACCGAGATCGGCACCGACGAACGCGGCCGATTCGTTCTCGGCACCGGATCGCTGTGGTGCGACGGCATCCGCATCTACGAGGTGAAGAACATGGGGATGCGCCTCGTCGGTGACATCGCCGAGCCCGACGCGTCCGGCGCGTGTACCGAGGTCGACCGGTCGGCGGCGCGGGCCGCGATGCGCCGGTACTGGCCGCAGCACCGCGGTACCGGCGAGGCATGGTTGGGTGCCGACCTGCTCGACGGCATGTTCGATCGATATGTGGGCCGGGTCATGACCGAACGTCCCGACACCCTCGAGCGGCTACAGGGACGGCCCGCCATCTACCTGGCCAACCACCAGGTGCAGATCGAATCGCTGCTGATCTCGAACCTGCTTCCCGCGTTGACCGGCGTCGCGATGACCACGGTCTCCAACGCCAAGCACGAGCGCCGCTGGATCGGTGAGCTGGTGCGGTTGTTCGACGCATATCCCGGCGCCCGGGCAGTCGATCAGATCGCGTACTTCGACCAGAGCGACCCCGGTTCGATGTTCGAGCTGATCGATCGGGTACGGCAGGCCCTGGCGAGCGGTTCACACTCGTTCTTCGTCCATGCCGACGGCACGCGGGCCCAGAGCTGCCGCCAGCCGACGACACGCTGCAGCTCGGTCTTCGTCGACATGGCAATCGAGTTGGGTCTGCCGATCGTTCCGGTCCGGTTCACCGGCGGCCTGCCCGTCGAACCGATCACGGGCAAGGCCGAGTTCCCGTTCGGCCACGCGGCGCAGGACTACTGGATAGGCGAGCCCATCGAAGCCGAGACGTTGCAGGCGATGACCCTGCGCGACCGGGTCGAGCACGTCGTATCGGCCATCAACGGCCTCGGCCCCTCTCACCCGACCGAACAGCCCAACGCCCCCGACCCGGCCTTCGCGGCGAAGGTTGCCGACCGGCAGTGGCGCACCGGCGTCCACGAGGTGCACGCGGCGGCATGGGAGATACTCCTCGACTGCCCGTCGCCCAGCGCCGAGACCCAGCTGCTCCTGGGCCACGAACGAGCCTTGAGCGACCCCGACGCAGCGCAGCTGGGGCCATGGTCGGGCGCCGTCGCCGAGCTGCTGCTGGGATCCGACGGCGATCTCGTCGTCGTCAACCGCACCACCCATCCGCATCTCGCCGACCACGCCGTCGGCGACACACCGGTCGTGCCGGTCGCATACGCCGTGGAGTGGTTCGCCCGCGTTGCGTGCGAGTCCTTCGGCCCCGGCCGGCCGTTCGGACTCCGCGACGTGCAGGTGCTCAACGGCGTCGTGGCCGACGGCTTCCGCGACGGCCGTGATCTCGAGCTGCGCGTGCTGGCATCGGACGAGAACGGCGATCGACATCGCCTCGAGCTCGTCGACCGCACCGGGCGCCGGCGCTACCGCTGCGAGGTGGTCCCCCTCGACGACGACGCCGCACCCCTGGCGGTGCTCGCCGGTCCGGCCACCGAACTGCCCTCGATCTACGACAAAGGTGGTGTGCTGTTCCACGGGCCGGCGTTCCAGGTCCTCGACGATGTGCGTCTGCACCCCGGTGCCGGTCTCTCGGCCTCGGTCCGCGGGGTGCTCGGCTCCGGTTGGCCCGATGCCCGCTGGGGTTCCGACTGCGGCGGCGTCGTCCGCCACGGCTGGCCCGCCGAGCCGTGGCGGACCGATCCCGCGGTCATCGACGGTGCACTCCAGCTCGCCCTGTTGTGGAGTGAGCACGTGATCGGAGGACCGTCGCTGCCGACCTCGATCGCGCTGGTGCGCGTGTTCGACCGGCCCCGTCCGGGGCCACTGCGGGCAACCCTGATCGGCCGGGGCGCGGCGAACGCGAAGGTTCGATCCGACATGGTCATCGCCGACGCCGCAGGCGCGGTCGTGGCCGTCCTCGAAGGCGTCGAGACGCATGCATTGCCTCGTCCCGAGGGCACACGGGACGGGTGGGAGCGCCCCGCGCGCTGAGCCGTCGAACCGGACGAGACCGAGCCGAACCTGGCATTCTTCGCCGGAGGGTCCGCAAGCCGCTCGGTGGCGTGCACTAGGGTCGCATTCGACCAGCGGGCGGCAGGTCACTGCTCTCGCGGCCTTTGGCGAAGAGGCGGACCCGGGTGGATTCAGAAGTGGCGAAGCGGCGATGGCCGATGGCGGTGTTCATGGCGCTGTGCCTCGTCGCGGCCCTGTTCGTTCCAGTGGCGATGCCGCGCCCCGCTGCTGCGGCGCCCGGCCACAGCGTCGAGCTGCGGGTGCTCGTGCTCGCAACCGGTACCCGCGCCGCCGATCCGGCACGAGACGTCATCGAGACCACGCTCACCAACATCGGCACCGACTACCAGGTGGTCGACGTGAGCCGCACCGACCTCACCGTCGCTACGCTGCGCAGCGGCGACGTCGGCCGCTTCAACGGCATCGTCATCACCGACAGCCGCCTCGGAGGGCGGTTCTCGTCGGCCGAGTGGGCCACCCTGCACGAGTATCAGCGCGACTTCGACGTCCGTCAGGCGGTGATGTCCGGCCCGCCGGCTGCCCAGGGTGGCGTGGGCGTCGGCATGAACGCCGCAGGCACCGCGGGCGGGGGCGACCGGCCTGTCTGGACCGCAGCTGCCTCGACGCTCTTCCCGTATCTCGAGACCGCCAACGGACCGATCCTCGGTGTGGCGGCACCGACGTCGGTCGCCGCGGGTGGCACCGACCCTCGGGTCACGCCGCTGCTGCGCAGCTCCGGAGGCGCCATCCTCGTGGCCCGGCTCGACTACGCGGACGGCCGCGAGGTGCTCTTCTCCTCGCTGAACCACGCGCCCTGGGCGCGCGCATCGCAGGTCATGGCCTACGCATACGTCGACTTCGCCACCCAGGGCCTGCACCTGGGTGCACCGCGGATGTTCCTGTCGGCCCACATCGACGACGTCTTCTACGCCAGCGACATGTGGGCCATCGGCACCGGCGCCCTCGGGCCGGAGGACTTCCGGCTGTCGGCTGCCGACTGGCAGGCGGCCATCGCCGCGCAGCGCGCCCTCAACGCCCGTTTCCCGACCGCTGCCGGTTTCCGGCTCGAGCATGCCTTCAACGGCGCCGGAGCGTCGCGCACCCCGGGCGTCGACCCATTGACCGACGCCGCCGTCGCCAGCGGCGACACGTTCATGTGGCTCAACCACACCTTCACTCATCGCAACCTCGACGCCCGCAACGGTTGGAGCCGCACGGTCCTCGAAGACGAGATCCGCGACAACAACGCCCTGTGGTCGGCAATCGGCCTTCCCGGCGCCAACCCGACGGTGCAGAGTGCACTGGTCACCGGCCAACACTCGGGCCTGAGCAACGGCACGGTCCCGTACCCCGAGGGGCTCAACCCCGTGCTCGTGTCGGCGTTGACCGCCACCGGCATCCGCTACATCGCCGGGGACACCTCGCAGCCCAACCAGAACCGGCCCAGCTTCGTGCCCGGATCGGGCGGGAACCTGGTGCTGCTGCCGCGCTGGCCGACGAACCTGTTCTACAACGTCAACACGCCCGCCCGGATGACCGACGAATACAACTGGATCTACCGCCGTTCCGAGACCTATGCGTCGCTGCGGGCCCTGACCGCGGCCCAGGCGTCCACCGCGATCTCGTCGTTCGCGAACTACCCGTTCTTCTTCCATCAGGCGAACCTCCACGCCTACGACGCAGCGGGCAACTCGCTCATGTTCGACTGGCTGAACGACGTCGTCACGCTCCACCAGACCCACTTCCGTCTGCCGCTGGTCACCGTGGCGTTCCACCGCATCGGTGAGCTGACCGAAGCCCGGTTGCGGCGCCCCACCGCCGGTCTGCGGGCGCAGCTGGCCATCGCCACGGGGCAGGTCACGTTGCGGGCCGACAACCATCCGGTCACCGTCGAGCTCACCGGTGTCGCCGGCCCCCTCTACGGGCCGGTACCGGTGCGGGACGTCACGGTCACAGGACCGGTCACCTTCGCCGCAGCCGGGTACGTGCCCCCCAGTGGATTCCCCGCGCCGCCGGGTGGGGCGGTGCCGCCGCCTGTTGCCGAGGCCCCCACACCGGCGCCCACGCCCACGCCCACGCCCACGCCCGCGCCGACGCCGACGCCGGCACCGGCGCTGCCATTGCCCTCGCCGGCGCCGGATCCGGCTCCGGTCGCCCCACCCGCCGACGACGACCCGCCATCGCCGCCCACGGTCCCCGGCGATAGCCCGCTGCCGACCCCCGACCCCGCCGACGAGCCACCGGTGCCGCGCTGCAAGGGACGCCCGGCGACGATCATCGGAACCCCCGGCGATGACCTCCTCGTCGGCGGGCCCGGCGACGACGTCATCGTCGGGCTCGGCGGAAACGACCGCATCCGGGGCCGCGGCGGCAACGATCTCATCTGCGCAGGCGCAGGGCGCGACGTCATCGTCGGCGGCCCCGGCAACGATCGCATCTTCGGCGGCGGTGGCGATGACCGTCTCGTCGGACGGGCCGGTCACGACCGTCTCTTCGGCGGTCCCGGTACCGACCGGCTGCTCGGCGGGACTGGTCGCGACCGGCTCGTCGGCGGGGGAGGGGTCGACACCTGCGTCGGCGGGCGCGGCCGGGACACGACCAGAACCTGCGAGCAGTAGTCGGTCCACCCTGCTCGGGGAGTAGAGTGTGCGCCCACGTCCGGGCTCGCCCGGACTGCTGGCGCCGGTGCCCGAGCGGACCAAGGGAGCGGCCTGCAAAGCCGTACAGTCGCGGGTTCAAATCCCGCCCGGCGCTCGCCAGCCGACCGACCCGGGGGCCCGTGCCCCCGGGTGGCGGCATCGTCTCGGCCGCCCACGCCCGACCGGAGCTGTCGTGGCCGACCATTGGGGCCTACTACCCTGATGGGGCATGAGCGGCGCAGCGGCGGGATCGGGGTGGTGGAACGAAGACTCCACCGGCGACGACGGTGATGCTCCCGAAGGCGAGCCCGCCGAGCCTCCCCTCGACAACCGGACCACCCAGCCCATGGCGCGGATCGACCACGCCGAAGCCGAGACAGAGGGCTCGCCCCCGCCCAGCCCGTGGTCGTCGCGCAGCGCCGACACGATCCGGGTCGAGTCCCCCGCATGGTTGCTCCGTGCCCAGAAGCTCGCCGCCGAACAGAACCGCGCCGCCGAGCCCAGCACGGACGACACGGACGAGGAAGAGCCTGCTCGGTCGGGCGATGACGTAGCCGTCGCCCCCGGCGCCGGGGAGGCGCCTGCAGCGCCGGCCACCGCCGACGTACCCGCCGTCGATGCGATCGACCCCAACGCCGTGGTCCACGAAGCCGGCGCCGCCTCGCCGGCCCCGACGGGGCAGGGCCGGGCACCGACTCCCGAGGGGCCGACGAGCCGTCCCAAGTTCCTCGATCCCACGATCGCCGAGTCCTATCGCGAGCCCAGGCCGTCCCCCGATCTCGCCGCCGGCACGATCGGCTTGCTCGGCGCCGCGATGTTGTCGATCGGCTCCCTGCTGACCTGGGCCCGATCCACGGGTGTCGTCGAGGCCACCGTCACCGGGCTCACCGGCTCCAACGGGTGGGGAACACTGGCCTGTGGGGTCGTCGTCGGTTTCGGTGCCGTGTTGGTGCTGACCGGCCGCCGCGGTGGGCTGGTGGGGGGATCCATGCTGATCGCAGCCCTTGCTGCGGTGTACCTCTGCGGTTTCAGCGCGGTCGACATCCTTCGTACTGGCGACGAGCTGCCGGACATCCTCGGCGGCGCCGGTGTCGACCGCGACGCCGCCGAGGTGGCGACCCTCGAGCTCGCCGCAGGTTTCGCCGTGGTCGCGGTGGGCGCGGCAGTGGCGCTCGCCGCCGGCACGATCGCGTTCGCCCGTCGGGTCTGAGCCGTGGGTGCCCTGTCGGATCGCAGAGTCCGGTCGCGGGGCGGTTTTGTCCGACCGGCACTGCTACGATCTCCGCTCCGGGGCCGTTAGCTCAGTTGGCTAGAGCGCCTGCATGACGCGCAGGAGGTCGGGGGTTCGATTCCCTCACGGCCCACTCCGGAATTCACCACGAAACCGCTGGTCAGAGGCGATCCACCCGAACGGGAGGGTCGCCTCGATCGCGTCCGGCGCGGCCCTCGAGGAGCCAAATGGCTCCGAGCCTCGGTTCCGGAGATTGGCCATTTCTGCACCCTGGCCACAGCGCTCGCCGGCCATAGGGCGGTGCCCGGGGTCGTCCGGACTCCCCGCAATCCTTCTTCCCCGATCACGACGCTGCGGTACGCCGCAATCGTCGAGGCGGCAACGCAAAGGAGCGTCGTCTAGAAAGCGCTGAAGCAGCGAAGCAGGTTGAGGCTGGGTCGGTTGCCGAGGGGCTTCTCGATGAAGGCTCGTTCAGAACGCTCGAACTCGGTGAGGCGAGAGCCCCGCCCCGCGCAGCGTCTAGCCAGGGTCGCGGTTGAGAAGGAGTTCGTCGAGGTAGGCGGCCGCATCAGTTGACGGGAGACCGCAATAGGCACATGGCTTGCCACGTAGCGGTCCGGGTGTCAAGGACCAAGGAACGCTGTTGCGGTCCAACTCTGTGATGAACCGGTCGATCAGCAGACGGTGATCGCCGACGTTCACGTGCAGCGTGCCCTGCTGCACGGAATAGCTTCGCTTGTTCGACGCTCTCTATCGCTCGCAAGGCCGGAGTCCATGTTCTCAACCTACCGTCGGTCGCAGGCCCGAATCTGACGAGCTGGAATAGCGCCTTTGCCCGTCGGAGGCGACCTGGGGACATCGGGGGAGACGGAGACGCTGCTCTGCCATTCCTGCGGCAACTCGTTCATCCGCGAGGTTCGGAGGGGACGCGAGCCGACCCGCTGCCCCGAGTGCAGCTCGATGGTCGTCGGGGAGTCGGCGGCGGACTGAGGCCCGTCGCTCGAACGCCGTCTCGAACGAATCCGAAGACCAGAGCCGTCACCGCCGGGATACCTGCGGTGGTCGCCCGGGTCGAAGATTTCCGAGAATTCTTCGCTCAGTGGCCGTCGGCCGGGCGAGACTGTCACACCCCCGAACTAGTGTTCGATGCATGGAATTGCTGGTGCAGCCGGACCGGCCGGCCGACGCTTCCGACGCAGTCGGGCCCCTGGTGGGGCTCGACGCCGCGATCGACGCGCTGTTCGATTCCCGGTTGTCGCCGGTGTCGTCGCCGAGCGACGCGATGGCGAACTGATCGGCTCCCGGCGGGTGCATGCAGCGGTTGAGTTGATGGCCAACATCGACGCCAACCTGCATCGTTGGCTGCGGTGTGAAGACCCGGGCGCGGCCTGGGCGCTCGGCGGAGGCGTGGATCGACCGGGCCCGCCTGCTCCGCGCTCTTGACCCGATCGCTGCCGTTTGGGCGGCGATCGGTATCGACCAGGTCCACCTGTTGGGGCGGGTGATTGAATCCTGTGGCGGGGCGATGGTGTTGCGTCAGGAATGGTTCGACCACCCGCATTCGGATTACGGGACGTTCCGGATCCGGGTCGCCTGGGAACGGTTGATCGACGAGACGTTACCAAACCCGCAAGAGCGCACGCACCGCAACCGTGATGCCCGATCGTGCGAATGATCGATCTCTCCTGGGATCTCGACGTGGCTTCGGATGGTGCGCAGATCGACGAATCAAACACATCCAGCCGAATATTTGGCCGACTGGGAAGCCGCCCGCCTCGTTCGCGACGACACTCGAACTCCACTGGCCCGCACCCCGGCCCACGCGACGCCCTCGTTCGTGGTCGAAGACGCCGCCCACTCTGCGGCCGACGGTCCGGCAAGCTTCACCACAGCCATCTGGTCATCGAGACTTTCGAGACCATGGCCCGCCCTACGCAGGCACACAACACGCCCTCATCCCGACACCTACGGGTGCGAAACCATCGCGGCGTCGACCCGACCGAAGCCATCGCTGCGCCATGGTCCACGCCATCCGGCGCATGATCGTCGACGCCAAAGGCACCGTCATCGACCTGGCGAACGCTTCTTCACCGGCGCAGCCGCACGCGCCAGAGCGTCCTCGACCAATGCATCTTCATCGGCTGCGTACGCCTCGGCATGAGAGACCACCTCGAACACAGCCGAGGTGAAGAACCAACCCCGGCAGCGGCCCGACTGCGGCATGCACAACCATTCCGCCAGAAAGCTTCACCGTCCCGAGACGAACACGGCCACTGGCACACCTGCGCAGGACGGCACGAATCATCACCCCACGCCCCACACCCGCCCCCGCCCATGTCGAGCCACCAGCCCGCCGCAAGGAGTGACGGCGCAGCGTCGCCGGCCGCGGCGCCCGATCAGCAGAGCCGACGTTCAGTCGTCCTGGCGAGGTCGATGCGACGGCGTGGAAGCGTCGCCGGGCGAGTCCGCTTCGGGCGGGACCGGGTCGTCGAGCCGTTCGAACTGCTCGAGCTCGTCGATGGCCCAGGGTTCGGTCGGTCGCAGACCTGCGGCGTGGGCCGCCCGGCTCAGCATGTGGCTCGCCACCGGAGCCGTCCAGAACTGCAGCGCAACAGCCAGCACCAGCTTCGTGCTGGGCGCCAGCGCCTCCACCCGCAGCACCGCAGCGCCCACGGTGCACACCACCGCCAAGGTCGCGGGCTTGGTCGCCACGTGGATGCGCGAATAGGCGTCGGGCATGCGGAACATGCCGATCGCGGCGATGAGGGCCAGGGCGGAGCCCGCCAGCATCAGCGCTGCGGCTGCGACGTCGACGACGGTGTTCACGGTCCTCGCTCCTCGATGTAGCGCGCGATCGTCACGCTGCCGAGAAATGCCAGCAGACCGATGATCAGCAGCAGGGCGGCGACGAGATCGTCCTGGGTGAGCGCGATGGTCACGGCGAGGCTGTTGAGGATGATCGCGACGAGCATGTCCACACCGACGGCCCGGTCCACCAGATTGCGCGCACGGATCACGTGCACGGTCGTCAACAAGCCCGCGGCGCCGAGCATCAGGCCACTGATCCACCCGACGACGATCATGTCTGCTCCCGCTTTCGGGCATCGTCGCCGGCCTCGTCGGAACCGGCGTCGGGAGTGCTCGGGCCGACGTCCGGCTCGATGGGCGTGATCGCCGACACGACGAGTCGCTCGAGGCGCCACACGTCGTCGCGCACCGCGTCCGGATCGCCCAGACCCAGCACATGGATGAACAACGTCGGCGGCGCGCCCGGTGCCCCGTCGTCGGGGTAGCGGGCATCGAGGGTGAGGGTGCCGGGGGTGAGGCTGATCGCATCGGCGACGATCGTCGCGAGCAACGGCGACGGGTGCGACAGCTCCACACGCACCACACCGGAGCGCAGGCGTTCCGGCGTCGGCGCCAGGACCGTGACCACGACCGTCGCAGACGACGACACGAGCCGCCACACGAAAACCGCCAGCAGGCGCAGCAGCGCCAGGGGGTGCACCGTGTGCCGCGGTGGCATCCGACGGAACACGAGCCCGATGATCGCGACGACGGCAACGCCGCTGCCCACGTTCACGAGCGTGACCTCACCCCACAGCGCCAACCACGCCACGAGCACGAACAGCGGCGACAGGAGGCGGTTCATGGGAGCACCGCCGTCGAGTAGGAGTCGGCGTCGGTGACGTCGTCCGCAGCACGCTCGGAGAGGCGGTAGAGCGGCCCGGCGAACACGGCGATCAGCACCGTCGCCGCAACGACGGTGGTCGTCACCCCGGCCATCAGCCGGTGGTTGCGCAGGATGCCGGTGCCTGGACCGCTGGGCAGGTCGGGGTCGGGTGCGCCCCAGAACGCGCCGGTCCAGATCTTGAGCATCGACACGAGCGTCATGAGCGACACGGCCAGCGCCGCGGCCACGATCCACCAGGACTCCTGCGCCAGCCCTTCGGTGACGACGGCGGTCTTGCCGAGGAACCCGGAGAAGGGCGGCAGCCCGGCCAGGCTCAGGGCCGGTAGCAGGAACAGCGCCGCCAACGGCCCGGATCTTCGGGCGAGACCCGACACCCGACCGAGGTCGGAGGATCCCGTTTCGCGCTCGACGATGCCCTCCACGAGGAACAGCGACGTCTTCACCGGAATGTGGTGCACCATGTAGAAGATCGTCGCAGTGATCGCAGCGACGCCTCCGAGGGCCAGACCCATGATCATGTATCCGATCTGGCTGACGATGTGGAAGCTCAGGATGCGCTTCATGTCCGTCTGCGCGATGGCCCCCAGCACCCCGACAACCATGGTGAGCCCTGCGATCACGAGCAGCAGCGTCCGTAGGGTTCCGGGAAACAGCAACGTCTGGGTCCGGATGATCGCGTACACGCCGATCTTGGTCAGCAGCCCGGCGAACACTGCGCTGATCGGGCTTCGTGCCGCCGGGTAGCTGTCGGGGAGCCACGAGAACAGCGGGAACACCGCGGCCTTGAGCCCGAACGCGATCAACAACAGCAGGTTCAGGCCGAGGCGGATCCCGTCGGGGAGTGCGGCGAGCCGTTCGGGAAGGACGGCCATGTTCAGCGTCCCGGTGGCCGCGAAGATCAACGCGACGCCGGTGACCAGCACGAACGACTCGATCACGTTGAGGACGACGTAGGTCGTGCCGGCGCGGATCTGACGGTCGTTGCCTTCGAGGGTCAACAGCACGTAGCTCGAGATGAGCAGCACCTCGAACCAGACGAACAGGTTGAACAGGTCTCCGGCGAGGAATGCGCCGCAGACGCCGGCGGTGAGCGCGAGGTACGCCGGGTGGTACCAGCGAGATCGCTCGTCGTCACCCGACTGGCCGATGGCGTACAACAGCACGGCCAACAACATCGTGGTGCTGATCGTCAGCATCAGCGCGGCGAAACGATCGGCCACCAGGTTGATCGCGATGTCGGCGGGCCAGTCGCCGACGGAGGAGACCTCGGTGCCGTTGCGGTCCACGTCGATCAGCACCGTGAGCGAGATGGCCGCAGTGGCACCGCCGGCGATGATGCTGATCGCCCGCTGCGCGCGTCGCGAACGGATGACGAGCAGCGACAGGGCTGCCCCCAGGAGGGGCACGGCGATGGCCAGAGGCAGGAGCGAGCTCACGTCGGTTCCTCCTCCTCGGGACGGGTCTGGGAGGTCGCGCGGGACTCGCCGCCACGGCTGCTCGCCACCTGCCGATCGGCGATGTCGTCTTCGACCTCGTCCTGACCCTCGATCGTCCAGAACCGGTACGCCATCGCCAACAGGAACGAGATGACGCCGAAGCCGATCACGATCGCAGTGAGGACCAGTGCCTGGGGTACCGGATCGGTGAAGTCGCCGTCTCGGCCGATGATCGGCGCCTCACCGGGTCCGTCGCCGGACGCGAGGATCAACAGGTTGATCGCGTTGCCGAGCAGGCCGAGGCCGAGGATGATCCTCGTCAGGGTGCGGTGCAGCACGAGGTACGTGCCGGTGCCGGCGAGCACGCCGATGAGCAGCGCCTGTTCGACGCTCATCGGTGCCCCCGTTCGCGCATCTCGTCGTCGGCCTCGACGAAGGCCACGAGCACCGCCATCACGACGCCCACGACCAGAATGTGGACGCCGATGTCGAAGACCGACGACGACACGATCTTGATCTCGCCGATCAGCGCGACGTCGGACTTCCAGATGGCTGACTCGAGGAAGGCGTCGTCGACCACCAGCGACGTCAGACCCGTCACCATGGCCAGCACCAGCCCGGCACCCATGAGCACCACCGGATCGATCCGAAGGTTGCGGATACCGGCCGGGCCCGCCGCGAGGTAGCGCAGGATCACCGCCGCGCCCATGACCAGCCCACCGCTGAACCCGCCGCCGGGGGCGTTGTGGCCGCGCAGGGTGAGAAAGATCGAGAAGGCGAGCACGATCGGGGTGATGCCGTTGACCGTGTTGGTGAGCACCGTGGAGTTCTCGAGCGCGCGGGGAATCCTCATCGCCAGACCCCGACGCGAGGATCCGACGTGGTGCCGTCATCGAGGCTCTCCGTCGCAGAGGCGCCGTCCTCGATGCGCTTGCGCCGTTGTTGGCGGCGGGCGGCGCGAACCAGGTTGACGACGCCGCCTCCGGCGACGGCGAGCACCGTGATCTCGCCCAGGGTGTCGAAGCCGCGGAAGTCCACGAGGATGACGTTGACGACGTTGCGTCCGCCGGCCTCGGGTTCGGAGAGGTCGAGGTATGCCTGGCCGACCGATGGTTCGGTCCGGGAGGCCGATGCGCTCAGAGCGAAGAGGGGCACGGTCACGCCCACTGCGACGGCGATGCCGAGCCGGGCGATTCGCGGTGCCCATGCCGGCGCAGGCGAGAACTCTGCCGGCAGACGTGCCAGCACGAGCAGGAAGACGACGATGGTGAGTGTCTCGACCAGGAACTGCGTGATGGCGAGATCCGGCGCGCCCTGGACCAGGTACACGATGGCCAGGGCATAGCCACTCCCGCCCAGCAGCACGGCTGCCGCGAAACGGGTGCGGGCGAACACCACGGCGACGGCGAGCATGCCGGTCGCCACGACCGCGACGAACTCGACCGGCGAGTTCGACCATCTCGGGCTGGTGATCGAATCGGCAGCGCCTGCGACGAACGCCGCGACGAGCGCCGCGGCGAGCGTTGTCAACACGACCGCCAGGTAGAACGGCAGTGACCCGCTCTGGGTTACCGCAGTCGTGCGCCGAGCGCCCTCGAGGAGTCCGTCGTAGAGGCGGTCGTAGATGTCGGTCGCGAGGCTGCGGGGCACATCGAGGGTGCGGGTTCCTGCGCGGGTGAACCGCCACAGGGCGACGCCGGCGGCGATGATCGCCGTGGACAGGAGCAGCGCCTCGTTGACGCCGGGCCACAGCACGAGGTGCTTCGAGCCCGTGTCGGGGTCGAGCGAGGCGGTCGCCTCTGCGATCCAGTCGCCGACCGGTGCGGCGGCGAGCCCGGCGACGAGCGACAGCCCGGCCAGCAGCGCCGGAACACCGACGAAACGGAGCGAGGGTCGGTGCAACGAGCTCGGGTCGATCGGGCCCAGCGGCTCCTGGCCTGTCGCATCGGGCGTGCCGGCGACGCCCGGTGCGTCGTTGCCGAGGATTCCGACGGCGATGCGGATCGTGTAGGCGACCGTCAGCACCGAACCCACGGCGATGCCGACCAGTGCGATGGTGCCGATGGCGCCGATGTCGTTGTCGAGCAGCCCGTCGAGAGCCTTCTCCTTGGCGACGAACCCGAACGTCGGCGGGATCGCAGCCATCGACGCCGCGGCGACGATGACCGATGCTGCGACGACCGGCAACGCCCGGAGCAGCCCACGCAGGCGGCGCATGTCCCGTGTACCCGTCTCGTGGTCGACGATGCCGACACACAGGAACAGGGAGGCCTTGAAGAGCGCGTGGGCGACCAGCATCGCGACACCGGCATAGGTGGCGGCCGCGGTGCCGAGGCCCAACAGCACCATCAGGAACCCGAGCTGGCTGACGGTTCCGTGGGCGAGTGCGAGCTTCGCGTCCTGCTGGCGCAGCGCCCGGACCCCGCCGACCAGCAGCGATGCCAATCCGGCTCCGACCACGAGTACCCGCCACGGTCCCTGCGCAGCGAACGCCGGGGCGAACCGGGCGACCACCACGAGGCCGGCCTTCACCATCGTCGCCGAATGCAGGTAGGCGCTCACCGGCGTCGGCGCCGCCATGGCGCCGGGGAGCCAGAAGTGGAACGGGAACTGTGCCGACTTCGTGAACGCCCCGAGCAGCACCAACACCAGCGCCACGTTGGTGAGGGTGCCTGTCGGCGGATCGGCGACGAGCCCGGAGATGGTCGTGGCGTCGCCGACGATCGTGAGGATGATGAGCCCTGCGAGCATCGCGAGGCCTCCGGCGCCGGTCACCAGGAAGGCCCGGTTCGCCGCCGCTCGTGCGGCGGCGTTGCGGTCGTCGAACCCGATCAACAGGAACGACGTGATCGAGGTCAGCTCCCAGAAGACGAACAACGTCAGGAGGCCATCGGCCCAGACGATGCCCAACATCGCACCGGCGAAGCCGACCAGCAGCCCGGCGAGCCGGCCGAGATCGTCGCGTCGGCCGAAGTAGGTCATCGAGTACGCCAGCACAAGGACGCCGATGCCCGACACGACGAGCCCCATGAGCAACCCGAATCCGTCGAGGCGCAGCGCGATGGACAGTGACAGCTGCGGCAGCCATCCGACGTCCGCCGTGGGCGTGTCGCCATCGAGCACCGCCTGCGATTGGGTCAGCAGCCATGCGAACGTGACCGCAGGAACGGTCGCTGCCACCGGGAGTCCCCAGCGGGCACCGCGCCGACCTGCAGCAAGGCAGAAGAACGCGGCGACGAAATGGGCGATGAGGAGGGGGATCAATTCATCTCTGGCCGATCGTGGTGGTCACTGCCGTGCCGGCAACGAGGAGGCGGTACCAACGGATCCACGTCGCCAGGACGGGCACGGTACACGGTCGCGCTCGTTCGACAGCGGAGCGGGTGGCGTATGTGACACATCCGACTGCCGGAGCCCACAGCACCGACTCTTCCGAGGGCGTCAGCGGTCAGGCCGGCTCGGTGGTGACACGCGCCAGAGCGAACGCGCCCGCCACCGATACTGCGAGCGCTGCCGCGATGAGCAGCGTCGCGGTCATGTCGATCGCCTCCAGGCCGAGCACGGTGCGCAGGCCAGGGACCGACACCGTCGCGATCTGCAGGAGCACGCTGAGCACGACGATCCAGTTGAGGATTCGGTTGGTCAGTGGTCGGGTGCTGACGAGGCGGGCCGGGTACACGAACGCCAACTGGGCGAGCGACTCGTACAGGAACACTGCGGTGCGTGTCTGCTCGCCGGTGTAGTCGAGTTCGGGCAGCAGGAAGAACAGCCCGAGCCCGAGTGCCGCCTTGAGGGTGCCGCTGATCAGGATGAACCGCAGGCCCGCTCGGGTCAGCAGCGGCGCCGATGGCGACCTGGGCTTGCGCCCCATCACGCCGGGATTGCGGTCGAGGCCGAGGGCCAACGCAGGGGGTCCGTCGGCGATGACGTTGATCCACAGCAGCTGCGCAGCGGTCAGGGGCACCAGGAGGTCGCCGGCGCTGTCGCGGACGTCGCCGATCGCCGCGCCGACCACGCCGACGGCGATCAGCAGTACGAGGGCGACGTTGGTCGAGAAGAGGAAACGCAGGAACTTCTGGATGTTGTCGTAGATGCCGCGCCCCTCTTCGACGGCTGCGGCGATCGTCGCGAAGTTGTCGTCGAGCAGGACGAGATCCGCGACCTCGCGGCTGACGTCGCTGCCGCGCTGGCCCATCGCGACGCCGACGTCGGAACGCTTCAGCGCCGGCGCATCGTTGACGCCGTCGCCGGTCATCGCGACGATCTCGCCCCGCGCCTTCAACGCTTCGACCAGCGCGAGCTTGTGTTCGGGGCTGACCCTGGCGAAGACGCTGACTTCGGCGACGGCATCGCGCAGCTCTTCGGCGTCGAGTGCATCGAGGTCGACACCGGTGAGGGCTCGCTGTGCGGGGATGCCGAGCTTCGCTGCGATGGAGCTCGCGGTCGCGGGATGGTCGCCGGTGATCATCAGCACCCGGATACCGGCGTCGTGCGCCGCGGCGATGGCGGCGGGGACTTCGGCCCGGGGCGGGTCCCAGAGCCACGCGGCGCCGAGCCAGGTCAGGTCCTCCTCGCGGTCCTCGGGCGACCAAGCGAAACCCAGAACCCGATACCCCTCTGCAGCGGCCGCCTCGACCCGTTCGGTCCATTCCAGCCTCGACGCCTCGTCGAGGTCGGACCGGTCGAGGAGCACCTCGGCGGCGCCCTTGAGGTACGCCACGGTCCGCCCCTCCTCCCGGATGCTGACGCGCATGAAGCGCCATGCGGAGTCGAACGACCGCACGGATTCCCGTGGGTGATCCATGCGCAGCGCAACGGGGTCGTAGCCGGCTGAGCGGGCGTGGGCGTAGAGCCCCAGCTCGAGTGGGTCGCCCATGCCGCCGTCGGGCTCGGCATCGGCGGCCAGGATCATGGCCCTGAACGCGCGGTCGGGATCGGGCGAATCGAGGTTGCGGACGGTCATGGTGTTCTCGGTGAGCGTGCCGGTCTTGTCCGTGGCGATGACGGTGACCGAGCCCAGCGCCTCGACCGCGGAGAGTTTGCGCACGACGGCCTTGCGGACGCTCATGCGTTCCGTGCCCAGCGCAAGGGTCAGGGTCAACACGGCCGGGAGCCCCTCGGGTATCGCAGCGACGGCGACCGCCACTGCGAACAGCAGCGCCTCGTCGAACTGGTCGATACCCTCGACGCCGACGCCACCGATCGTCAGCACGACGGCCAGGACGGCGATCCAACGGGCGATCCGGTGGCCGAAGTGCTCCATGCGCCGTTCCAGCGGTGTGCGCTCGGCGGTGACCGTGGCGAGCATCGTGGCGATGCGGCCCATGGCCGAGTCGGGGCCGGTCCTGGTGACCTCGATCCAGGCGAGACCGCGAACGGCCAACGTCCCCGACAGCGCCTCCTCGCCCGCCGCCCGCTCCACCGGAACCGACTCTCCGGTGAGCATCGACTCGTCGACCTGGAGTGCCTGTTCGCTGCTGAGCACGCCGTCGGCAGGAACGCGATCACCGGCTTCGACCCGCACGAGGTCGCCCGGGACCAGGACGGCGGCATCGACCTCGATGATCTGGCCGTCGCGCAGCACCCACACCCGGGGCGCGGCAAGCTCCTGCAGGCGGGCGAGCGCGTCCTCGGCCCGATATTCCTGCCATACCCCCATGGCGGTGTTGAACACGAGGATCGTGGCGATCGCCAGCGACTCGAATGGCCACTCGTGGGCACCCTCCGCGATCCAGACCGCGAGGTCGAACGCCAGGGCGAACAACAAGATGTAGATGATCGAGCTCCGCAGCTGGCGCACGACACGCGCCCACCACGGCACCGAGGGAGCCGCGGGCAGGCTGTTCGGCCCGACCGTGGCGAGGAGCTCCAACGCCTTGTCGCTGGTGAGTCCCCGCGCAGGAGCGGAGAGGGGACCTGCGGGAGCCATGGTTGCACCATGGTCCCGTGAGGGTCATGGAGACAAGGGCACTACGTCCCGCTGGTCACCGACCGGGTCAGCGGAGCCAGTTGTTCGGGATCGCCCGCTCGCACCAGCTGCCGAAGCGGCTCCAGAACAGTGCCATCGCCCGAGTCCACAGCTTCTCGGTTCGGCGGCGGACGTCGGCGTCGACCCGGAGCTCGAGGATCGTGGTGTCGGGTTCGGCGCCGTCGGTCACCCAGAACTGCAGGCGGGTCGGCCGGAACAGCGCGTGGCTGACTGCGTAGCTGCCGTAGAAGTACTGCAGGTCGCGGTAGCGCTCGGGCTCGATCATGCCCAACACGCCCGAGAACGACATGAAGGGACCGACGTGGGCGTTGTAGACGCCCTCGGCGAAGCCGGTCTGGCCGGCCGGGTTGGTGAGGAACTCGACCCTGAACGGCGGGATCTGGCCGTCCACGAACGTCGACGGGTCACACAACCAGGCCCACACGGCCGATCGGGGCCGGCCGATCTCCCAGGCGTGCTCGTAGACATGGCGCACGAATCCGGGCGGTGGGCTCGGAGGGAAGGGAGCGACCGACATGATCGGTCCCTCCACGCGGGTTCCTGACGAGATCGCAGTCATGCTCCGAAGTCTTGTTGCCGGCGGCGCAGGGTGCACGGCCGAGACGGCGCTGGGCGCGTGGCGGTCATGGCCGGTCCTCGGGTCTGGGGCTGGTACCGGCGCTTGCTTCGAGGAGGGCGAGCAGGGCGGAGGTGGCGTTGTGCATGGTCGATGGGTCACTGGTGGCCCGGGTGGTGACGTACGCATCGACCAGTGCGTCGCGGGCGCTCATGGTGCGGCCTTTCCGTGTCGGGCGACTAGTGCCGTGTCAGGCAACGTTTGCGAGGCTCAGGGCGAGCCGGCTTCGTCGCTGGCAAGGCCGCAGGAGGCAGCCCTACCCCATAGCCGTAAGGCAACGACGAGAACGCAGCCAGCGAGCCTTCCCCCGCTGATGGCAGCCATCGGAGCGAGCAGCACGGGCCTGGACAGCCCGAGCACGTGACCGAGGGTGGCACGCCGTCCGCTGCGGGCCTGGGCGGTACGATCTCGCTCCATGGCGCAGCGGATCCTCGTTGTCGACGACGACCCGCGGCTCGCCGACCTCGTCCGTCGGTACCTCGAGATCGAGGGCTACGTCGTGCTCGTGGCCCACGACGGGCGCAAGGCGCTCGAGCTCATCCGGGGCCGCAAGCCCGATCTGGTGCTGCTCGATCTCATGCTCCCGGGCGTGGACGGCTGGGACATCTGCCGGATCGTGCGGGCCGAGTCCGACACCCCGATCATCCTGGTCACGGCCCGCTCCACCGAGGAGGACACCCTGCTGGGGCTCGACCTCGGTGCCGACGACTACATCACCAAGCCGTTCAGCCCCCGTGAGGTGGTGGCCCGGGTCCGTACCGTCCTGCGTCGGGCCGCCGCCACTGCTGTCGAGGCACCGGCGGTGTTCGCGATCGGCAAGCTGGTGGTCGACACCCGCCGCCATGTCGTCGAGCTCGATGGCGACCCGGTGCCGGTGACCCCACGAGAACTGTCGGTGCTCGCCGCGCTCGCCGCCGAGCCGGGCCGGGCCTTCACCCGCCAGGCGCTGGTGGCCGAGGCCTTCGGCTACGACAACGACGTCATGGTCCGCACCGTCGACGCCCACGTCCGCAGCCTTCGCCGCAAGCTGGGCGACGACCCGGCCGACCCGACCTACATCGAGACCGTCTACGGGGTGGGCTATCGGATGATCGACCGGTGAGCCTGCGCTATCGCATCCTGATCGCGATGCTCGCGGTGACCGCACTGTCGGTCGGTGTCGCCGGACTGGTCGCACGGCAGGCGACCCGCTCCGAGATCACCACCGTCGTCGACGTGCTGCTCTCACGCGCTCAGCTGAACCAGATCTCGGATCACCGCGCCGAGACGGGCTCCTGGGACGGCGTCGAGCCGATCCTCGAGCGCATCGACCGACGCGAAGGCGTCCGACTGATCCTGGCCACGCCCGGCAACCGGGTCATCGCCGACTCCCGACCCGAGCAGCCGTTGCCACCACTCGACGAGCTGCCCGTCGACGATTTCGTGTTCGGTGGCCGGTCGACATTCCTGTACACCGTTGCCATCGAGCAGACCGAGATGGCCTCGGGTGCCCTCGGTGCCATCGATCGGTGGTTCGTGCTGGCCGGCGTCGGCGCCCTCGTGGTGGGGGGACTGGCGGCCATTGCGCTGGCCGACCGGATCACCAGCCCCATCCGCGAGCTCTCCGACGCCGTCGAACGCACCCGCCGCGGTGATCGCCAGGTCAGGGTGCGCACCACCGGCGACGGCGAGCTCGGCCATCTCGCAGCGTCGTTCAACGCGATGGCCGAGGATCTGGCACGGGCCGAAGCTGCGCACCGGGCGATGATCGCCGACGCCGCACATGAGTTGCGCACGCCGCTCGCGACACTGCGAGCCCATCTCGACGCCGTTGCCGACGGCGTCGTCGAACCCGATGCGGCCACCATCGACGGCCTCGTCGGCGACGTCGGCCGGCTCGGACGGCTGGTCGACGATCTCCAGGACCTCGCACTGGTCGAAGGCGGCGGTGTCGTCCTCGAGCTCGGACCGGTTCCGCCCGAGGCGATCCTCACCAGAGCGGCGCGTGACCACGGTGGGCCAGGGGGCGGCCTGTCGGTGAAGATCCACGTCGCCCCCGACCTGCCCCTGGTGTTCGTCGACGAGACCCGCATGGCCCAGGTGCTCGACAACCTGCTGGCCAATGCCGCCCGCTACGCCACCGCCGTCGAGCTGTCGGCGACCCGGCACGAGGCCGGGGTGAACCTTGTCGTGAGCGACGACGGCCCCGGCATCCCCGAGGACCAGCTCGGGGCGGTGTTCGACCGGTTCCACCGGGTCGACGCAGCACGGTCGGGTCCTGGGGCCGGTCTGGGGCTCGCCATCGCGGGGCGACTCGTCGAGCTCCACGGAGGCGCCATCCGCGCCGAGAGCCGCCCCGGAAAGGGCGCCACCTTCGTGGTGTGGCTCCCCACCCATCGCGTCAACTCGTCGTGAGCACCAGGCTCCATCCCGCGAGCCGGCCCCGATCGCGCCGTGCCGAGTCGTGCACGAACAGCCGCCAGCGGCCATTGGGATCGATGCCGTCGAGGTCGACCAGGCGTGCCGGTGGCATACCCTCTGCGAAGCCGGTGGTCGGGCGGAACCGGCCCGAGCGCGACAGGCGGTTCGGCACGCGCCTCGGGGCTTCGTCGTCGAGGCGCAGGTCGACGTTGCGCACCCGCCGTATGCCGCCTGCCTCCGACAGCAGCGTGACCTGGGTGCCGTCGGGGGCCACCAGAACGATGTCGAGATCGTAGGGGCTGCCGTGGGTCAGCCCCGTCAGGACGACGTCGACGTCGACCAGTCGACCGGCCACGCCGTCGACCCGCATCGTCGTCGGATAGCGATTCGCCGGCCCGAAGCGGGGGATCCTCAGCACCCGGCTCTGGGTCACGACCGTCGTCGACTCGCCGGCCGGCGGTGCCGGGTTCGGTGTCGCCGGCGGCGAGGCAGGTGGGGGCGGGGGTACGAGTGGGCCCGCCTCTCGGGCGATCCAGGTCTGCAGCGTCGCAACGTCGGCATAGACGCCGGGCACGCCGGGTTCGCCGCACACCAGCCCCCAGCTGACCACGCCGATCAGATGGGGCGTGCCGTTGCCGTCGCGGGCCACGAGGGGTCCGCCGCTGTCGCCATAGCACGAGTCGGCGACCCCGCCGCCGGCGCACAACATGCTGGGCCCGTGGATCGACGACCCCTGGGCCCCCAGGAGCTGCTGGCACCGGGCGTCGCCGACCACCGGCACGCTCACGGCCAACAGGCGGTTGCTGCCCGCTTCTGTCTCGCCGGTGGCGCCCCAGCCGCTCACCCATGCGGTCGTGCGGTTCGTGCTCAGCCGAGCGATCGTGTCGCCCTGGAAACCGATCGCGGCGACGCCGGGTCCCATCGTGAGATCCCGGTCGAGGATCAACACGGCGATGTCGTTGCGGTTGCTTCTCGGCCCCCAGTCGGGATGGACGGCGATCCGCGCCACCCGCCGGGTCTGTCCTCCCTGATGCACGCGGGCAGAGCCGGCCCGGACCGTGACAGCTCCGGCTCGGAGACCCTCCGTGCAATGGGCCGCGGTCACGACCGCACGGGCGCCGATGATGGCGCCCCCGCAGAACTGCCCGTTCCGATCCTCGAGCGCCACCTGCCAGGGGTACTGCGTGATGTCGACCGGGCTGCCGCCGACGATGCGCGGCTCGATCCGGGGCTGCTGTGGTCCTGCGGCGGCTCCCGATGGTCCCGAAGCGACCAGCAGGCCGGCGATCGTGGCGAGGACCACGAGCGAGCGCAGGATCAGGGGGCGGCGTGACGGTGAAGGTCGCAGAGATCGCAAGCGTGCCATGGGGTGCTCCTCGTCGTGTGGAGAGGTCGACGAGGATCACCGTGGCGGCAGAGCCGTGAAGAAGTCATGAAGAACCTCGCGGGAATCAGCTCTCGTTCTCGCAGAGGTCGAGGGTAGCGATGTCGGGGAGCGCGCCGCCGACGGCCACCACGACGACGTCGCGGTCTCCCGACGGGCACGGGGCGGTGAACGCGACAGAAGCCAGCCCGCCGGCGCCCTCGCAGAAGTCGATGGTGTTGACGATGTCGTCGATCTCCTCGATGTCGGTGACCGGCAGCGGCGTCGTCGCCGTCACCGCCGGTTCGCCGTCGACGCAGGCGACGTCGATCTCGATACCGGCCTCGTCGCCGTCGGCGGTGGTCGGCTCGGGCGTCGCCTCCTCCGGCGTGGGGGACGCCTCGGCGTCGGGCGTCGGAGTCTCGTCCTCGGCCGACGGGGTCGGTGTCGGCTCCGCCGCGGTGGGCGTGGCCTCGGACTCGTCGGGGGTCGGTGTCGTGTCCTCGACCGTGGGGTCGGTGACGGCGACGTCATCGTCGTCGTCGGCGCATCCGGCGGCGATCAATGCCAGCACGGCCACCCAGAGGACCAGCAGACGCAGCGGGCTGATGCTCCAAGGACGCGGACGGGTGAAGGCACGGTGGGGGGTCACGATGGACGGCTCCTCGTCGGTGGCACGGTGGGGGTCGGATGGCTCGGAGGCCACCGATCCCGCTACCCGAACCAGTCCATCGCGAATCATCACGCGTCGAGACGGGCGGTCTCAGCCGAGGCGGACGCGCTTCAGGGACGCAGCAGCGTGTCGAGCCATGCCCGGGCGTCGATCATCATCTCGATGGTCTGGCTGTGGGCCATGTCGTAGTCGCGCAAGGTGACCTCCCAGCCGGCGTCGCCGAGTACATCGGCCGCGGCGGTCGTGCGCTCCGGGGCGATGATCGCGTCGTGTCGGCCGGCCTGGAGCAGCGCCGGGCGCCCGTCGTCGTGGCCGAAATCGAGCTCGAGACCCTCGACGTCGGGCATGCCGCAGCACATGGCCCACACGGCGGCGTACCGCGGCGCCCCGGAGCGACCGGCCAGGGCCAGGGCCAGGAAACCGCCCTGGGAGAAGCCCGCGACGACGCAACGTTCGGGGGCGATCCCGACCCGCTCGCACTCCTGGACGACGAACGCATCGAGGGTGTCGAGCGCCTCCGCGAACGACCCCGCATCGGGCCCCTCCGGGCTTCGGTCGTACCACGACGCACCGTCGCCGTCGGGCAGGTCGTGTGGCGCCCGAGGGCACACAGCGCTGAAGCGTTCGCCGGGATCGACCAGCGGCACGTAGGCCGCCAGATGGTGCTGCTCGGCGCTCCAGCCGTGCAGCAGGACCAGGAGACGGTCGGCGCCCTGGCGTTCGATGCGGTATGTGGTGAGACCCATCCCTGCATCCTCGCGCAGCCACTGCGGCATGGAGGCACGGAAGGTCGCCCGGGCGCGCCCTGCCCGCGGTGCCCGTGACGAATCCGTGGTGACGGCGACATGGTGTCGTCGCCAGGTGCGGTGTGGCATGGTTGGCGCCATGGCTGAATCTGCTCCTCGCGTGCTGTGCATCCCCCATGGCGGCGGACCGATGCCCGTGCTCGGCGAACCCTCCCACGGCAAGCTCATCGAGTTCCTCTCCGGGGCCCAGGACCTGGTCGGGCGCCCCGCCGCCATCCTGCTGGTCAGCGCCCACTGGGAGTGCCCCCAGCCCACCCTCACCTCTGGCGCGAATCCCGAGCTCATCTACGACTACGGGGGCTTCCCGCCCGAGACCTACGAGCTGCAGTACCCGGCGCCGGGCTCGCCCGACCTGGCCCAGCGTGCGGCGGGGTTGCTCGAGGGCGCCGGCTTCGCGCCGCGCCTCGACGATCGGCGCGGCTTCGACCACGGCATGTTCATCCCGTTGCTGCTCATGTACCCCGACGCCGCCATCCCGGTCGTGCAGCTCTCGTTGCTGTCGAGCCTCGACCCTGCGGCGCACCTGGCCATGGGCGCCGCGCTCGCCGAGCTGGCCGGCGACGACGTCTTGATCCTCGGGTCGGGGTTCACGTTCCACAACATGAACGCCTTTTTCTCGGGCGCCGACGGCGACCCCGACAACGAGGCCTTCGAGTCCTGGTTGAACCATGCCGTCACCGATCCCGGCATCGACGAGGACGAGCGGGGGCGCCTGCTCATCGGGTGGGCCGACGCGCCGGGCGCACGCTGGTGCCACCCCCGCGAAGAGCACCTGCTGCCCATGCACGTGTGTGCAGGAGCCGGCAGGGGACCGGCGCGTCGGGTGTTCGACGACACCGTGCTCGGCAAGCGATCCAGTGGGTACCTCTGGCCCTGAGCCGCGCTGACCCGCGCTGCCCGCGCTGTTCCGACCTGCGCTCAGCCGCCACCGATGTCGACGTTGTGGACCTCATAGACGAGGTCTGCGCCGCGTTGGCGATGCCGGGCGATGGCCACGAGGGCGTCGAGGACCTCCGAGCGCAGATCGTCGGCGGGTGCGACGGCGTCGCCGATCGGGTCGGCCCGGGCGATCAACGCGGCCATCTGGGCCTGCAGCACAGGGTGCTCGTCACGCAGGCGGTCGACGTGGTTGACCAGGCGGGGCGCGGCTTCGGTCAGCTCCTCGAGCAGCCCGTCGGGTCGTTCGACCTCCTCAACGTGGGTGTCGAGTGCTTTCGACAGGTCGATCAGCGCAGCCGTGAGGCGCTCGTGCCAACCGGGCGCCCCGGCCGGGCCGGCCGCGACGATCTCCACCGCGGAGAGCGCGGCCTTCAACTCGACCCGTCTGTCGCCGGCAGCCTCGAATGCCGGACTCCTGGCGTCGGACCCTTCGGCCATCTCGATTCCCCCTTGTCGACCAACCACGACGGTGGTGACGAGGATCGCCGCCGCGGCGTCGTCGATCAAGGGCCCTCGGGCCCTGGCGTGGCGGCCGGCGCAGCAGCAGCGGCTGCGGCTGCCAGCCGTTCCGCCAGGCGTCGCCAGATCACCTTGTGGGCCGGTAGGAGCACCCACCAGTAGGCCCGGCCGCCGATGCCGCGGGTGGAACCGAGCCGACTGGACGAGCAGGCTCGCCCCATCGGGAGTCGGTTCGACCCGCCACTCCAACCAGGCATCGCCCGGGACCTTCATCTCGGCGCGCAGACGCAACAGCCGGGGCGGTTCGTAGGCCTCGACCCGGAAGAAGTCCAACGCGTCGCCCACCCGCAGATGATCGGGGTGGCGCCGGCCGCGGCGCATGCCCACGCCGCCGACCAGCTTGTCGATCCAGCCGCGCAGTGCCCACAGGCTGTCGGCGACGTACCAGCCGCGGGTGGCCCCGATGCCCGATACCACCGCGAAGAGCGCGTCGGGCGACGCCGCACACGCGACCTCCTGGCGGTCGCGCAAGACGGTGCCGCCGGCCCAATCCGGGTCCTGCGGCACAGGCGAGGCGGGAGTCGACAGCGGCGCCGAGTCCATCCAGCTGGTGCGCACCGCGAGGTCCTGGACGACGGCGAGTGCCCGCCGGATGGCCTCGTCGAGGGTGTACGGCGAGTGCTCGACCACCCGCGCGATGTCGCGCTCGGGCGAGACGACGACGTCGTTGATGAGGCTCTCGACCAGAGGGCGGGCGAGGCCGTAGGGGAGCGGGGTCACCAGGTTGACCCAGTGCGACGACAGGCGTGGCGTCAGGACCGGGACGGGGATGATGACACGGCGGCCCAACCCGGCGGCATCGGCGTAGCGCAGCATCATGTCGCGGTAGGTCAACACGTCGGGCCCGCCGATCTCGAAGACCTCGCTGCCTCGGGCGCGCAGATCCAGCGCCGCGATCAGGTAGTGCAGCACATCGGCGATCGCGATGGGTTGGCACTGCGTGCGGGTCACCCAACGCGGGCACGTCATCAGCGGCAGCACTTCGGTGAGGTGCCGCAACATCTCGAACGATGCGCTTCCCGAACCGATGATCACCGCAGCCCGCAGTTCGGTGACCGTCACGTCGCCGTCGGCCAATACCCTGCCGACCTCGTGCCGGCTCGCCAGGTGCGGCGAGAGTTCGTCGATGCGTTCGTCGCCCAGGCCACCCAGGTACACGATCTGGCCCACGCCGACGCTCGCAGCGGCTTCGCGTGTGTTCTCGGCGCCGAGGCGGTCGGTGCGCTCGAAGTCGGCGGCGGTGCCCATCGCATGCACCAGGTAGTAAACGGCTTCGACACCGGCGAGGGCGCCGACGAGCGAAGCCCGATCCAGGACATCGGCGGTGACGACCTCGACGTCGGCACGCCACTCGACGGTGGCCAGACGGTCCGGGTTGCGCGCCAGGCAGCGCACGTCGTGGCCCGCGGCCAACAGCTCGGGGACGAGACGCCCACCGACGTACCCCGTTGCGCCGATCACCGCGATCTGCATGTGAGGCCTCCAAGCCGGTCGAGCCCGCCCGACGGTACCGGCATCGGACGGCGAGACCTTGGTCGCAGCAACGGGGACGTTCTTCCCTGGCGAGGCTCGTGCTCGTGTGCTGCCATCGACGGACATGCAGGAAGTGACCGTCATCGCACGCGACCCCCACCGTTTCGCGGGGCTGATCGGCCAGGAGCGGGCGACGGCGCTGGCCGACATCGCCGGCGACCGGGCGGCGAAGTTGCTGGCCGGGCGGGCCGTGCTCAACATCAACTCCACCGCAGCAGGTGGCGGCGTCGCCGAGATGCTGCACGTCCTGCTGGGCTATGTCCGCGGCGTGGGCGTCGATGCCCGCTGGTTGGTCATCGACGGCACCCCGGCATTCTTCGAGCTCACCAAACGCATCCACAATCACCTCTACGGCGGTGTCGGCGACGGCGGGCCCCTGGGCTCTGACGAGCACGCCCTCTACGAAGGGGTGATGCACGACGAGTTCGCAGAGCTGGCCGCCTCGGCTCAGGCCGGCGACCTCGTCATCCTGCACGACCCCCAGACGGCCGGCCTCGCGCAGCACTTCAAGACCATGGGCTGCCACGTCGCATGGCGCTGCCACGTGGGCATCGACGAACAGAACGCCAACAGCCTGGCGGCGTGGGACTTCCTGCGCCCCTACCTCGACGGCCACGTCGACCACTACATCTTCACCGACGACCGCTTCCCGCCGCCCTGGGTTCCGGCGGACGACACCACCATCGTGTGGCCCTCGATCGACCCCTTCGCCGCAAAGAACCACCCGATGAGCCCCGAGACGATCGAGGCCATCTTGACCCACGTCGGGATCCTCGCCGGCCGCCCCGGCGACACCACGTTCGAGCGCAGCGACGGCAGCGCGGGACGCGTCGAGCGGTACTGCGACGTGTTCCGCACCGGCGGACCGGCGGAGCCGGACGTGCCGATGATCGTGCAGGTGTCGCGTTGGGACGTCATGAAGGACATGGAGGGTGTCATGGCCGCCTTCGCCGAGTACATCGACTCCGGACGCTCCGCCGAACTGGTCCTCGCAGGGCCGGTGGTTTCGGCCGTTGCCGACGACCCCGAGGGCGGGCAGGTTCTGCAGAACTGCTGGAACGCCTGGCGTCAGCTTCCCCACGCCGTCCGCCACCGTGTCCAGCTGGTCTGCCTGCCCATGCAGGACCTGGAGGAGAACGCCGCCATCGTCAACGCCCTGCAGCGCCACGCCACGATCGTGACCCAGAAGAGCATCGCCGAGGGCTTCGGGCTCACCGTCGCCGAGGCCATGCTCAAGGGCACGCCCGTGGTGGCGTCGGCAGTGGGCGGGATCGTCGACCAGGTCATCGACGGCGAGACCGGTCTGTTGGTGAAGGACCCGATGGATCTCGCCGAGTTCGGGGCGGCGGTGTGCCGGATCCTCGACGATCCCGACTTCTGCCTCCGCCTCGGCGAGGGTGCACGAGCGCGCGCGGTCGACGCGCACCTCGGTGACACGCATCTCCAGCGGTGGCTCGAGGTCGTCGCAGCACTGCTGGCGGAGGAGACCGTCGCAGATTAGGAGCCGCTGGGAGGTCCTCAGTGGCCAAAGACCCTGGGAAGGACGCCGTCGATCCCGCGACGATGGTCGACCACGAGTTCCAGGAGGGGGAACCACCGATGTCCGAAGACCTCGATCGCCAACAGCTCGTCGTCGATCTGCTCCACGCCCACGCCGACGCCCGGCCCGATGCGCCGGCTCTGCACTGGCGGGTGGGTGCCGACTGGCAGAGCCTCGACTGGGGTGGCTACCGGGCCCGGGTCGACGCCGCCGCAGCGGGCCTCGCCGAGTTGGGTGTCGGCGCGGGCGACCGGGTGGCGATCCTGGCTGCCAATCGCCGCGACTGGCACGTCGCCGACCTCGCGATCCTGTCGCTCGGGGCGATCACCGTGCCGTGCTATCCGACGAGCTCGTCGTCGCAGGTGCAGTACCTCCTCGACGACGCCGGTGCGGTGGTCGTCTTCGTCGAGAACCCCGAACAGCTCGCAAAGGTGCTGTTGCACTGGGACGAGCTCGATCAGCTGCGCACCGTCGTCGCCATGGAGCCCGCCGAGGGCCTCGACGCCGGTGGCCGGGTCCGGTCGTTCGATCAGCTCGTGGGCGACGGCGAACGGGCGCTCGAAGGAGGGACCGACATCGCCGCCGCCCGCGCTGCGATCGGTCTCGACGACGTCGCCACGCTCGTCTACACCAGCGGCACCACCGGCCCGCCCAAGGGGGCGATGATCACCCACGGCAACATCGCAGCGACCATCGCCGCCGTCGAGGCCATCGTCCCGCTGACCAGCGACGACAGGTTCCTGTCGTTCCTGCCGGTCTCGCACATCGCCGAGCGCGTCGTGAGCCACTTCGGGCAGCTCGCGAGCGGTGGCCAGACCTGGTTCGCTCGCAGCCTTCCCGACGTACCAGATGATCTGCGTGAGTGCCGACCCACCATCTTCTTCGCGGTGCCGCGCGTCTGGGAGAAGTTCCGCGATGCGGTCACCCACGAGATCGCGGGCAAGCCCGGGCCGGTACGGGGCCTGGTCCACCAGTACCTCGAGCTCGGCGCCAGGCATGTTTCCGACGCCGAGCCCATGTCGACCGCGGACCGGTTGAGCTATCGGGCCCTCGACGAGACCGTCGGCCGGACGTTGCGCCATGGCATGGGTCTCGATCACGCCCGGGTGCTGGTCTCGGCCGCCGCTCCGATCCACCCGGACCTGCTCGCATGGTTCGCGGCGATCGGCATGGACATCGCCGAGGTCTGGGGTCAGACCGAGGACTGCGGGCCGGCCACGATGAACCCGCCCGACGCCATCAAGCGGGGAACGGTGGGCTTGCCGTTGTCGGGAATCGAGCTGCGCATCGCCGCCGACGACGAGATCTTCGTGAGGTCGCCGACGGTGTGCGCCGGCTATTGGGGCCGTCCTGACGCCACCGCCGAGCTCATCGATGGAGACGGCTGGATGGCCACCGGCGATCTGGGGTCCATCGACGTCGATGGCTACCTGACCATCACGGGCCGCAAGAAGGACCTCATCATCACCTCGAGCGGCAAGAACATCTCGCCGTCGGAGCTCGAGACCCGTCTCGAGCTCGAGCCGCTGCTGGCCAAGGTGGTCGTCATCGGCGATGCCAGGCCGTACCTGACGGCCCTGCTCACCCTCGATGCGGTCGCGATCGCCGAGTGGGCCGAGGCCCTCCACAAGCATCCCGACCCCGGGGCGTTGTGCACCGATCCCGATGTCGTCCGGGAGGTCGGCGCGATCATCGAGCGGGTCAACGCCGAACATGCCCGCATCGAGGGGATCAAGGCGTGGCGGATCCTGCCGGCCGAGCTGTCGGTGTTCACCGGCGAGCTCACCCCGACCCTCAAGGTCAAGCGGTCGGTGGTCATCGAACGCAACCGCGACCTGATCGAGGAGATGTACGCCGGCTCCTGAGACGCGAGCCGGCCGGGGTGGCCCTCGGTCGGTGCCGAGCGTCAGGAGGCCGCGGGCTCGGCGACGGCCACGGCGTTGCGGCCGTCGTGTTTGGCGCGGTAGAGCGCCTGATCGGCGGCTTCGATGAGGTCGCCGGCTGCGCTGTCGGGCTCGGCTTCGGCCACTCCGAGCGACGCGGTCACCCGCCCGTCGGGCTGGCGTTCCTCGCCCGGGAAGGCTTCGGCCTCGATCGCGCTGCGGATGGCCTCGGCGATCTCCACGGCGGTCTCGGTCGCGGTGGCGGGGCACAGGACACAGAATTCCTCGCCCCCGTAGCGGTAGGCGGTGCCGGCTTCCCCGACGGCTTCGGTGAGGACTCTGGCGACGGTTGCCAGCGCCACGTCGCCGGCGGCGTGGCCGTGGGTGTCGTTGTAGGTCTTGAAGTGGTCGACGTCGATCATCACGAACGACACCGGTGCGGCGTCGGGTGATCGAAGGGCCGCGGCGAGGTCCTCGTCGAGACGGCGTCGGTTGGCCAACCCGGTCAGGGCGTCGATGCTCGACAGGTCCTCGAGTTCGCGTTGGCGTCGCGCTGCGGCGAGCGACGCTCCGGCGATGGAGGCCAGGCGTCGTAGGTTCTGTTCGCGTCGCTGTTCGGAGGTGAGGGGACCGGTGGACAGCAGCACCCCGCCGACCGTACCGCTCTCGATGACCGGCACGGCGACGACGTCGAGGCCGTCGACCGCGAAGGTGCCAGGTGAGGCCAGGTCGAGGACCCGTTCGAGTTCGGAAGCGGCAAGCACCGGATCGGACGGGAATGCCGCCGATGCGGCGATCTCGACGAGGTCGCCGGTCGTGCGACCGCAGTAGAGCGCCGCTTCCCCCGAGGTGATGCGCGATGCCTCGGCCACGACGATCCGGCCGACCTCGGCCTCGCTGCGGGCGCCGTTGAGCAGCCGGCTGACCTCGACCAGATCGGCCACGGTGTCGCCGGCACCGCCGGAGCGTCGGCTGCCACGCCAGCGGGAGACCAGGCCCAGCAGGCCCAACACGGCGGCGATGGCACCCCCCACCAGGAGCCCGCCGGCGATCCCGCCCGCCGGTTCCGGCTGCTCGGTCTCGTCGGTCTCGTCGGCCTCGGCCTGGGCGGCCTCATCGATCGTTTCCGCAGGGTCGACGTCGTCGGCGAAGGCGAGTTCGTCCGGGCTCTCGACGTCGGTCGTAGTGGTGTCGGGTTCGGGCTGGAGCTCCACCCAGGCGCCGGCGAGCAGCTCATAGGCCCGTGCGTAGCGCGAGGGGTCGAGACCGGGCGCCGCTCCTGCCTGTTCGATCGCGTCGAGCTGGGGTTCGGTGAGGCCCGAGAGCGCCTGCCTGACCGCGGGCGGGGTTGCGAGGCCGGCATCCCGCATGGCGGCCAGGACCCTGACGCCGAAGTCGTCGACCTCCACGAGCGCAGGCACCGCGACCAGTCGCGGCGCCGGTGCGAGCCCGACCTGGTCGACGATGGCCTGGGCGTCGGCGTCGAGGTCGTCGGCGAATGCGTCGAGGGCCGCGAGGTGTGCGAGCTCGTGTGCCGTCGAGGTCAGGGCGAGGTCGATGATCGTCGCGGGCTCCAAGGCGTCGCCGCCGCGTGTGAGTGCTTCCTCGGACGCCTCCATGTCGAACTCGGCGAGGGTGAAGTCCGGGCGCTCGAGCGAGCGTGTGGTCGCCGTGCCGGGCGTGGCCGACGGACTGCCGACCGTGGGCGCGGGTGCGGGTGCGGGGGTGGGGTCCTCGAAGTCGAAGTCGAAGCCGAAGCCGGGATCGGGGCCGGGTGTCGACGGGTCGGCCATGGTGGGGTCGAGCGGCAGCGTCGAGTCGTCGAGGGAGGTCGGGTCGCTCATGGAGGGGTCCATGGTGGGGTCGCCCATGTATGGGTCCATGTATGGGTCCATGGTGGGGTCGCCCATGTATGGGTCCATGTATGGGTCCATGGTGGGGTCGCCCATGTATGGGTCCATGTAGGGGTCCATGGTGGGGTCGCCCATCCACGGATCGTTCGTCGTGGTGTCGTACATCTCCGGGTTGCAGATCCACGGATCGTCCATGCAGACCTCGGCCGAAGCCGACGTCGACACGCCCGCTGTCGCAGCCACGACCGCTGCAGCCAGTACCCACCGAGAGACCATCGTCCGACGCACACTGAACTGTCGGATGTACTGACAGGTTCTGGATGACTCTGGTCCGGATGTCCCAGGCTCGGTCGGAGCCGGGTTTCAGCTCCGCAGGGCCCGACCCAACAGCCCGAGCGGCGATCCGCCGCCGAATGACGCCGCAGGGCTCGGGTCGCCGACTGCGAGGCGCCGCTGATCGAGCCGCAACGTCCGTCGATCGGCCGGGTCCGCTGCGCCGAAGATGACGTGGACCGCGCCGGCCCCCAGGCGCCGACCGACGGTGGTGCCGGGCGCACCGACGACCAGATCGCCGCAGCGACCACGATCCACCGCGGCGGCGAGCAGCGACGAGCCTGCTTCGGCTCCTGCCACCGGGCGGCCCGGCAGGCCTCGGCGCGCGCGCAAGAGTTCGGTATCGGCACCGAGGCCTCGCCGGGCCCCCGCCCGCACGAACACGGCGCCTGCGTCGGTGTGGGGGCCCACATCGCGGCCCGGCACGCCGACGATGACCTCGCCGAAGCGGTTGCAGTCGAGATCGCCGATCGCGACGGCGGCGCCGAGCCGGTCGCCGGGGCGCGGACGACCGGGGAGGCCGGCGCCGGCAGCCAGGCGGCGCTGACGCGTCGAAGCCGCCAGCCCGTCGGGATCGCCGAAGGTCACGAACACCGCGCCGGCGCGCCGGACCCCGTCGACGGAGATGCCGGGGGCGCCGACGGCCAGGTCGTCGCAACCGTCGCCGTCGATGTCGCCGCCGGCGAGGCTCAAGCCCACCCATGCACCCGCCGTGGGGCGCCCGGCGAGGCCTGCGCCCTGGTACAGGACATCGCCGCCACCGGCGCCGATGCCCGATGCCGACCCGTAGGTGACGAACACGGCTCCCTGACCGGGCCCGTCGAGGTCCTCACGGGGTGCGCCGACGGCGAGATCGGCGATGCCGTCGCAGTCGAAGTCCCCGGTCGCGAGCGCGTAGCCCGTCTGATCGCGGCTCTCGAGGACGCCACCGAGCCCGATGCCCTGCAGGAGGCGAAGAGGGGATCCCAGCCCCGCGGGTGAGCCGGACACCAACCACACCATCCCCATGTCGAAGCCGCCGCTGCGGTCTGCGCCCGGCGACGCGATGGCGAGGTCGTCGCAGCCGTCGGCGTCGAAGTCGCCGACCGCCAACGCCGCGCCCAGCCAGTCGCTCGGCCGGGAGTAGTAGGAGTCGATCGTGGAACCGGCGAACAGTGCCTGGCTGTCGCCGTCTCCGTAGACGACGGCGACCGACCCGGTGTCGCGGAACGGCGGGGCGAGGTCTTCGCCGGGGGCTCCGACCGCGAGGTCGTCGGTGCCGTCGCAATCGAAGTCGCCGACGGCCACCGCTGCGCCCACGCGATCGCCGCGCTCGGCGGTGCCGCCCAGGGCGCCGCCCTGGGTCAGGCGTGTGGCCTGGCGGGGCCGGAGAGGATCGACCACGTACACCGCACCGGATCGCGGTACCGGCCCGGCTGCCCCGGGAGCGCCGACGACCAGGTCGCTGCGGCCGTCGCCGTCGAGGTCGCCGACGGCGAGTGGGTCGGAGCCGCCCAGGCCCAGGGCCGGGCCTCGCAGATACACCGGCGGTTCGGGCGCCGGGGGACGGGGCTGGGGCGGGTGGCCGACGCAGTCGTAGCCGTCGTTGCGGATGACCGACCCGCGGGGGACCTCGTCCCAGGCCTCGGTGCCCAGCACGTCGGGATACAGCACCGCCACGCCGTCGTGGCAGGCGAACATCTTGCCGAACGCCACCCGGCCCACCGGTGCCGTCGGCTGGTACTCGTCGTAGTGCAGATGCACCCCGCCGAAGGTTCCCGACGCCCCGGCGCGCCCGATGATGTCGCCAGGCGCCACCGTGCGCCCGACGCGGATGCGCTTCGGGATCGACGAGAGGTGCAGATAGCGCGACCAGTAGTCGCCGTGCTCGACGATGACCAGGTTGCCGGCGCCGCCGTTGCATTCGCCGTCGCCGCCGTAAGGGGCGCACCAGCGGGTGACGGCCACGACCCGGCCGTGGCCGGCCGATCGTATGGGTGTGCCGCCGGGGTTGGCGAAGTCGATCGCCCACGTCGGGTGGTGCACCTCGCAGCCCGGATTGGCTGCCGAGGCCCGGGTGCAGCCGACCGAGTACGACCCGACGAAGGGAACCCAGTCGGCGCTGGGCTCGGGTGGTGGTTCGTCGGCCGGCTGCGCGGCGGCGGGCGCCGCAGGCACCGGTCCGAGCGTCAGCAACGCCGCGCCGATGGCGATCGCCACGGCCACACTGCGCAGGCGTCCGACACGATTGAGCACAGACGAGACGGTAGCCGCAACGCAACGGCGCAACGCCGCAGGATCAGTCACCCAAAAGTCACCCGAACCGACCTCGGGCACCTCCGGCTGTGGCTACTCTGCGACACGGGGCTCCTCGCTGTGGACAGCACGACGTGGCAGGCGTCCCCCCGGCGATTGGACCCCGTCCGGGCATCATCAGTCAGACCTCATGCGGGACAGGTCCGTGCCGATTGGCACGGTCGTGAGCGTGACCACCGTTGCCCTGAACGAGACGCACCAGAACATGCCGATCTCCTCCAGCCCATCTCGACGACCGACGGTCATCGCCGTCGCGAACGCCAAAGGCGGAGTGGGCAAGACATCGTTGGTCGCCAACGCGGCCGGCATCGCCACCCTCGCCGGGTGGCGTGTCCTCGCCATCGACCTCGATCCCCAGGGCAACCTGGCGACCGACCTCGGCTACCAGCAGCGCAGCGACGGGGGCCGGGGCCTGGCCACCACGCTGCGACGCGGCGGTGTCCCCCAGGCGCTCACCGATGTGCGCTCGCGTCTCGACGTGTGGCCCGGCGGTCCGAGCCTGCAGGCCGGTCTGCACCAGAGCCTCATCCCCGAGGTCGACCACCCCCTCTCGGCGGCGATCGAGGCCGGCAGCGGCCGCTACGACCTGGTCTTCATCGACTGCCCGCCGACGCTCGGCCCCCTGGTGGACGCCGGGCTCATCGCCGCCGACTGGCTGCTGATCCCCGTCCGCGCCGATCACGCCTCGCTGCACGGCCTCGACATGATGCTCGAGCGCTACGAGCAGGTCCGTTCGTCGGCCAACAGTCGGCTGCAGTTGCTGGGGGTCGCCCTGTTCGACGTGTCCCCGCAGTCGACGGCCATCATCGCCGAGATCGCCCAAGCCGTCCGCGAGAAGGTCGGCGATGGCGCCCCGTTGCTGCGACCGCCCATCCGACGTTCCGAGCGCAGCGCTTTCGACATGCGCCGCATGGGGCTGCTCGCCCACGAGTACGAGGAACGATCGGCCGATTCGGCGCTCGTGCCGCTGGCCGACCGCATCGCCGCGGCCCGCCGTGGCGAGTCGACGGCTCGCTATTCGTCGGCTGCGGCAGGACTGTCGGGCGACTACTTCGAGCTGGTCAAGGAGATCCTGACCATCGTCAACAGCGCAGCGCACGCCGCCAATGCGACCGATCGGGCCTCCTGAGCGGCGCCGACCCTACTGGCCGTCGTCCGACTGCGCCGGTACCGACACCACCACGTGGTCGATCTCGTAGGCGGCCGGCAACACCGCTGCCGTGATGCCGTCGGTGGGGCATGACGTCGGGCCGGCCGCGGGCTCGCTGAGGTCGAGGCTGCAACGGCCGACCTCGGGTAGCCAGCCGAGCGTTCCGTCGGGCTCGCCCACCCAGCGGCCGCCGACGGCGAGGTTGACCGCGAGATCCCAGGCGGCGTCGGGGTCGGCGGCGGCCCGCCATGGTGCATCGGGCTCGACGTGGGTGCCGGTGACGGTGTCGTCGACGAAGAACGTGAACCGCAGCCCGCCGGTGGCGTCGTCGGGCAGGATCTCGACGGCGTAGGTGTGCCAGCCGTCGGCGCCCCCACCCGGAGGGGTTGCCCACCCGGAGAACACCTGGCGACCGGTGCTCTCGGGGAAGTGCAGGGTCTGGGCCACCTGGCCGGGGCGCTGGCTGTGGAACACCTCGAGGATGTCGACCTCGGCCACCGCGGCGCCTCCGGCGTGGCGCAGCCAGAACGCAGGCCACAGGCCCTGGGCCTGGGGGACACGGGCCCTGATCTCGAATCGGCCGTGCAGCGGGTAGAGGCGGCCGACTTCGCGGGATCCGATGAACCCGGAGGTGAACCGGCGTGTCGAACCCGACGGGCAGGTGACCGACTCGGCGCGGGCCTCGATGGTCAGCACACCGTCGGCGACGCGCAGGTTGTCGGGGGTGAGGCAGGCCAGTTCGGCGTTCCCGTCGCCGTAGGTGTTGTAGTACGGCTCCCAGGCGGCGCGGTCGACGGCGTCGCCGTCGAAGTCGTCGCGCCAGAGCTCGACCCACGTGACCTCTTCGGCAACCGCCACCGTGGTGGGGGCGGCCACCACGTCGTCGGGGTCACCGCCGCTGCTGCAGGCTGCGAGCGCGCCGAAGCCCACCAGCGCGCCGAACAGGGCGGCGAGGGGGGAACGCAGACGGTGCGTCGGGTCGGCCACCGCCTCGAAGGTACCGGCCGCAATGGCCGTGCTCGGGGCACGCCGGCCGGCGCCGGTGCCCGGCGGGTGGATCAACCCCCGCCGTGGCGGGCGGTATAGGCATCGAGGACCGGTGCCAGTTCGCTGGGCGTGCAGCCGTGGAGGATGACGCCGTCGCAGCCGAGCGCTCGTTGGCCGTCGATGGCGTCGACGCACTGGTCGGGCGTGCCGGTGGCGCTGGCCTCGAGCCATTCGGCGGGGATCAGCTCGGCGATGTGCTCGAGTTGTTCTGTGGTGGCCACGCTGTCGAAGCCGCCCCGGAAGCCGGCCACCACCGGGTCGGCCCGGAAGCGTTCGAGCACGGCCGGGTCCCAATCGTTGGTCTCGACCATGAGATCGCCGTAGCCCTGGAGATAGGTCGCGAGACGACCGACGGACTTCTTCAGGCGGAGGGCCTCGGGGAGGTGGTCGCCGATGGTGGCGAAGCACGACCAGACCCGCACCGACGCCGGGTCGCGGCCGGCCTCCTCGGCGGCCGTGCGGACCGTTTCGACGCAGCGGGCGGTGGTCTCGTCGGTGAAGTAGGTGTGCAGGACGACCTCGTCGAACACCCGACCGCCCAGCGCCAGGCTCTTGGGGCCGAAGGCCACCAGGTTCATCGGCAGGTGCTCGTCGAGTCCTGCCGACAGGTGCAGTACCGGCCACGAACCCGCCGGGCCGTCGTGGCCCATGATGACCTCGCCCCGGAACAGCCGCCGCATGAGCAGCGCGAAGTCCTCCATCTGGGCGGTGGTGATGCGGCCCATCCCGAACGCGTCCTGCATGCGGGGGATGCCCCGGCCGAGGCCGAGCACGAATCGTCCGCCGGTGAGGCTCTGCATGGTGCGGGCGAAGCCTGCGGTGACCATCGGGTGGCGGGTGTTCTGGTTGGTGGTGGCCGTGGCGACGGTGATCGTCTCGGTGACCGCACCAGCGGCGCCGCACAGGGTGGCGGCTTCCTTCTTGTCGTAGCGCTCGGAGATGAAGGCCGTTCCGAAGCCCATGGCTTCGCCGGCGCGGACCTCGTCGATCAGGTCACGGGAGCTCTCGGCGTGGCCGGCCAGTGCGTAGAACCCGAGCTCGGGATGGATTGTGGTCATGACCGTCAGCCGTGGGGGAGAAGGACCGTGCGGGCCTCGGCGCCGGTCTTGAGCGAGTCGAACGCGGCCTGGATGCCGTCGAGGCCGGCGGTGTGGGCGATGAGCTCGTCGAGCTTGAGGCGGCCGCGCATGTAGAGCTCGGCCAGCATCGGGAAGTCCTTGCGGGGCCGTGCCCCACCGGCGCGGATGCCCATGAGGTTCTTGTTCTGGTGGAGCGCGAAGAACGGGTAGGTGACCGTGGCGGTGAGGTCGGGTACGCCGACCGCGCAGATGTTGCCGCCGGCGCGGGTCATCGAGATGGCGTCGGCCAGCAGCTTGGTGCTGCCGACCACCTCGAAGGCGTGGTGGACGCCGCCGGGGCGCAGTGCCTGGACCGCAGCCACGGGGTTGAAGTCGTCGCCCTCGGCGAGGATGAAGTCGGTGGCGCCGAACTCGAGGGCCAGCGCCTCCTTCTGGGGGACACGGTCGATGGCGATGATCTGGCTGGCTCCCACCAGCGCGGCCGCCTGGATGACGTTGAGGCCGACGCCGCCGGCGCCGATGACGGCGACCGTGTCGCCGATCTGCACCTTGGCCCGGTTGAACACCGCTCCGGTGCCGGTCATGACGCCGCAGCCGATCAGCGCTGCGGCGGTGAGGGGCATCTCGTCGGGGATGACGATGCACTGGTTCTCGTTGACCACCGTCTCCTGCACGAACGCGCCGATGTTGGCGAAGTTGTACAGCGGCTGATCGCCTTCGCGGAACGGCTGGATCTGGGAGCCCATGACGCCGCAGTTGCCGGGATCGCCGCCCTCGCAGTCGGGGCAGTGCCCGCAGTTGCCGAAGGTCGACATGATCACGTGGTCGCCGACCGCGCAGTACGTGACCGCCGAGCCGACCTCGACCACGATGCCGGCGGCCTCGTGGCCGGGGATCATCGGGGTGGGCATGTAGTACTTGCCGTGGACGCAGCTGAGGTCGCTGCCGCACACGCCCGCGGCGCGGACCTCGACCCGCACCTGGCGGGGCGCGAGGTCGCCGACGAGCTCGATGTCGTTCGACAGCCGCACGCTGTCCTCGGTGGTGCCTTCGAGAATGAGTCCCTGCATGGTGTTGGTCTCCTGGTTCGCAACGCACGAAGCGTAGAAGGTCGGGGGGTCCGAGCCCGAATGGTCGGCGGGCTCTCAGGCGAGCGCGGGCAATACGTCGGTCTCGATGAGGCGCAACGACCGCCACGCCGTCTCGGGGTCGAGCCCACCGCAGAGCGGCTGGAGTGACAGGGTGCCCTGGGTGCGGACGAGCTCGACGGCCTCGGCCGGGGTGACGATGCGGTAGGGCCCGGCCTCCGCGCGGAGCTCGTCGACGCTGCGGGCGGGCGAGTAGCTGGCGGCCCGGGCGTCGGGGCCCATCCATGCGGCGTAGGCGCGGGCGTCGTGGAGCAGGAACGGTCCGAGCTCGGCCCAGGCGGCATCGACGTCGTCGGTGACGAACACCGAGGTGGGGCTGCCCGCCGACGGCACGATGGCCATGCCGGGCATCGTGCCCGCAGCGGTGGCCTCGTCGTCGTAGATGCGGGCGAGGTCGGGGTCGGCGGCCTCGGCGAACAGCAGCATCCCGTTGCGGGCGGCTCGGCGTGCCGCCGCGGGGCTGTTGCCGCCGTAGGCCAGCAGCGGCCCGCCGTCGCTGAAGGGTAGGGGGCGGACCTCGACGGTGCGTCCCCGCCAGCTGAAGCGTTCGCCCGACAGAGCGCGGCGGAGCACGTCGAGGTGTTCGTCCATCAGCGCGCCCCGGCGGCGGCGCTCGACGCCGAACATCTCGTATTCGGCGTCGCGGTAGCCGAGGCCGATGGTGTACGACACCCGGCCACCCGACAGGTGGTCGAGGGTGATCATGTCCTCGGCGAGCTTGACCGGGTCGTACAGCAGGGCGAGCAGTGCCGAGCAGCTGATGGGCACCGTGGAGGTGCGTGCCGCTGCGGCTGCGGCCATGACCAGCGGGGACGGCAGGTAGCCGTCGTCTGCACTGTGGTGCTCGTTGAACATCACCGTGAGCGCACCGTGGCGTTCGGCCCATTCGGCCATGTCGAGCGCGGTGGAGAACAGCTCGTGGCGTGTGGCGGTGGCGTGGGGGGCGAGACGGAAGTCGAACCGCAGGATCAACATCGGCGTGGTCGGCTCAGACGGCGTCGAGGTCCGGGGCCCACGACGAGCCGTTGATGTGCGAGCCGCCGTCGACGAACAGCGTGTTGCCGGTGAGGTAGCGGCTGCCCTCGCTCGCGAGGAACAGTGCGACGGGGGCGATGTCGGTGTCGGGGTCGCCGATGCGGCCCATGGGGTTGGAGGCGTCGGCTGCGGCGACGAGCTCGGGGTGTTGGCCCATGACCTCGTGGAACGCCGCCGACTTCGCTGCCGGGCAGATGATGTTGACGGTGATGCCGGTGGGCGCCCACTCGCGCGCCGCAGTTCGTGAGGCGCCGCGCAGCGCCTCCTTGGCTGCGTTGTACTCGAGGGTGCCCATGTGGGCGTTGACGCCGTTGAGCGACGCCAGGTTGATGATGCGCCCGTAGCCTGCGGCGACCATGTGGGGATGGGCGGCGATCATCGCCCAGAGGGGCCCGTAGAACCCGACGTCCATGCCGTGGGCCATCAGCTCGGGGGTCTTCTTCTCGACCCGCCCGATGCGCCCGCCGCCCCAGGCGTTGTTGACCAGGATGTCGATGCCGCCCCAGTGGTCCACCGCGGTGGCCACCATGGCCTCGACCTGGTCCTTGTGGCGCACATCGGTCTGCAGGAACAGCGCCGCGTCGCCGAGCTCGTCGGCGACGGCGTTGCCCCGGTCGGGGTCGAGTTCCGCGATGAGCACCTTCGCGCCCTCGGCGGCGAACAGGCGGGCGATCCCTCGCCCGATCCCCTCGCCGGCGCCGGTCACCACCGCTACGCGGCCATCGAGCTGTCCCATGCGTGTCATCCCCCGGAGTGTCCGCGGTGCCACTGCCAGCACCTGCCATCTGACGGTGTATCAGATCCCGGCGCGCTGCGCCGCACGGGGCGCAGCCGACGTCGTCTGGGTAGTCGGCTGGCAGCGGGGAATACAAGACGCAGTTATACAAAAGTGCCTGAGTGTTATCCGACCTCGGATTTCCTCGAGCGAGTCGAACCCGATGATCGGACGGGCGAAGCGCTCGAGCCGCTCTATCGAGATGGAGTCTGTCGCCTTCGAGAAATCCCGGAAATCGACTTCGACGCGGTGTCCATCAGCGATTGATGCGTAGGGTCTCCCGATGGTGTACGGCCCGTCACCTTCTCCTGGGGTACCTGCGGATTCGGTGCCGCCGGCACGGGGTGAGCAGGGAACGAATGGGTTGCGGATCCTCGGGATCTGTCTGGTCTGTTCTGCGCCTTTCACAGCATTCGTGTCTTTTGCCTTCTTTGCGACGGTGCTCGGCGAGGAGCGCTTGGAAGACGAGGGTGGGATCACTGTCCCCGGCTGGATGCTGATGGCCGTGCCGACCCTGGTCGGGGTCGGTGCGATCCTTCTCAGCCGATGGGTTCGCATGCGGCCCGTCGTCGTCGCAGTCCCGGTGCTGCTGGTCGGCGTTGTTCTGGTGCTCGCCGCGCGCTCGTCGATCCGATCCGACGAGGGCGTCGCCAACATTGGGGCGGGCTTCGTGGTGTTCGGCGGCGTCGCGGCGATCGCTGTGGCATGGGGGATCATCGTGACAGCGTTGTTCCGACGCCGGAAGCCGATCGAGCTCGGACCGTTGGGCGACGGCATGTGGTGGGCTCTCGCTTGTGCCGCGCACCTGGTGCTCCTCGGGTGCTTCCAGGTCGTCGCGATCATGGATGACGGCGACGCCCTCCAGCCGTCGGAGTCGTTGGTCGGGTTGGTTGTTGTCGCGATGTCCACGTCGATTCCGATAGTGATCGCAATTGCTGCCCAGCGAATGGGAACTTTCCTGGTACTCGCAGCTGCTCACGCGGTTTCACCCATCGTGACGCTGGGGGCTGGAGGTGCCGAAACGGTTGTGTTCTTCCTCCTGTGGTGGTGGGTGCCTTTCCCCCTGCTGGCGACCCTGATCGTCATCGTCGACCGGGCATGGCCTACTAGTCCGCCGTGACAAGCCGCTCCGACTGTGGTGCTAGGTTTGCATTGGTGTTCGTTATCGGCGCGACGGCGGCCATCGGTGCAATCGGTTTCGTCGTGGTGCCTCGCATCGGTTTCTGGCTGGCCGGACACCCCGGGGCTGACCGAGCCACGATGCTTCCATGGATCTCGGTGCTGCTGTTCGTCGTGGCCTGGCGACTTCCCAACCCCGACCTCGCCGGGACGAGCACATTCACACAACACGCAGTCGGAGGGGGAGCAGCCTGCGCGGTTCTGGGCACCTACATTGCGTTGAACACGGGACTTCGCTCGCCGATGCTGAGGATCGGGCTCGCCTTCACGGTCGCAGCGTCGATGGGCACGGTCAATGAACTCCTGGAACTCGGCTACGACCAGGTCCAGGGCACGACGCTCTCTGCAGACACCTCTTGGGATCTGCTCGCCAACAGCGTCGGCGCCGTCACGGCTGCGATGCTCATCGAACTGATCATCGCGTCGTCGGGCATGCAGCAACGTTTCCGCCGACTGCCATCACAGGGGTAGAGCGGCGGCACGTCCTCAGCGGGTGCTACAACAGGCCGAGGCTCTTCGCGACGTCTTGGAGTTGGATGGTCGAGCCGGACTCGAAGTCGTCGGGGTGGGCGGCGATGTGGGCGACGGCGGCGCCGACGACGGCGGGTTCGACGCCGGTGGCGGCGATGTTGGCGACGGGGCCGCCGGTGAGCTTCACGCGTTCGGTGGCCACGAAGCCGGGTTGGACGTTGAACGCCCGGAGGCCCTCGGCGGCGTACTCGTAGGCGAGCTGGATGGCCATGCGGTGGAAGCCACCCTTGGACACGGTGTAGGCGAAGCCCCAGCCGCCCTTGCCGGGCATGGCGAACGGGGGAGCGTATGCGGCGCCCGAGGTCATGAACATCACGGTGCCGCCGCCCTGGGCGACCATGGCGGCGACGATCGGGTGCGTGAAGAAGGCCTGGGCGACGATGTTGCCCTCGATGCGCTGGGCGAAGGCGTCGAGGTCGGCGTCGAGGAAGCGTTCGTAGTTGCCCGGCCCCGTGTGGATGGCGTTGTTGACCAGCACGTCGACCCGGCCGAGGGCCTCGATGGCTTCGTACGCCGCAGGGATCAGCCGCTCCCGATCGCCCAGGTCGAGCGGGATCAGATGGGCGGTGCCGCCGGCGGCCTCGATGGCCTCGGCGGTCTCCTCGAGCGAACCGGGCAACGGTCCCGCACCCACCCCGGCGGGATCGTCGGCGACGTCGCCGCGGCGCACGGTACGGGCGGTGATGGCGACGTCGAAGCCGGCCTCGGCCAGGGCGATGGCGCTGGCCTTGCCGATACCGCGGCTGGCGCCGGTGACGATCGCAGTCGGACGCACCGCAGTGGGAGGTATCTCAGTGGGAGGCATGGCCGCCATCATGGCGCCTCGGCGTTGCCGCTGCCGTCGCCGGCGGGAGCGTCGGCGGCCAGGGTGTCGTCGATGACGACACCCTGTTCGAGGGTGACGACCCGGTCGAAGACCTCCATGGCCTGGGGGTCGTGGGTGGCGACCAGCACCGAACCGCCGTCGTCGCGGATCTGGCGCAACAGGTCGATGAAGGTGGCCCGGCCCGTGCGGTCGAGGCCCGAGAACGGCTCGTCCACCAGCAACAGCCCGTAGGGCCGGCACACGCCGATGGTGATCGCCGCCTTCTGGCGCAGGCCCCGGCTGAAGTCGCTGGGCAGGTCGTCGAGACGGGCCGTCAGCCCGAAGGCGTCGAGCAGGGCCGGCGTGTGTTGCTCCTCGGGGGTGCTGCCATGCACCCGGCTGAGGTACTCGAGGTGCTCGCGCAGGCTCACGTCCTGATACAGCACCGGCGTGTCGGGCAGGTACGACACCACGGCGCGTGCCGGCGCCTCGCCGGCGGCGACACCGAAGATCTCGACCTTGCCGTCGGTCGGCTCGATGAGCCCGGCGATGAGCGACAACAGGGTCGACTTTCCCGACCCGTTGTGGCCGATCAGCGCGACCGCCTCGCCCTTCTCGACGGTCAGCGACAGCGGCCCCAGGGCCCGCATGTCGCCGTAGTCCTTGACGAGGTCGCGGCACACCAGCAGGGGACGGCGCTTGCGCTTCGGGGTCTTGGTGCTCATCTGCCTGCTCCTGTCGCTGCTGCGGCCATGACGTCGTCTCGGACCCGGATCCACGTGATGATCAGCGCGGCCAGGAGGGCGACGGCGAGGAATGCGGGGGCCACCCCGCCGATGAGGTCGTCGCCTCGCTCGACCACGTTGCGACCGAGGATCACCGGCAGGACGCCGAGGCCGGCGAGGGCGATGGGCCACACCAGCCGGATCACGGCCTGGGGGCCGGCCATCTCCGACGGCATCATCAACGCCGTGTCGTTGCCGGCACCGATCTGTTTGATGCTGATGGCGCCGCCGCCGACGGTCGCGGCGGCCGCAGGCACGGCGGTGATCGCCAGGACGACGAGCAGGTCGGTCGAGGCCGTGATGGCCACCGCCACGGCGCCCGCCACCATCCACAGTCCCGTGGCGAGAACGGCCGCGGAGGCCACGTGGCCGAGCAGGATCGGAGGTCGCGCGACGGGGGCGAGCTCGAGCAGCGACGGGTGGTCGAGCTCCTGGGCGAAGGGTTCGACCACCTCGAGGGCGATCAGGTACCAGGCGGCAGCGACGCCGCCGGCCAGCGCTGTGGTTCCCTCCCAGACGCCGGCGGTCGCCAGGCCCGCCAGCGCTGCCAGCGCGCCGACACGCACCCACCGCTGCGCGGGCCAGCGCAGGTAGCTACGGACGTCGCGGTAGAGCACCGGCAGGCGGTCCTCGAAGCGGCCCGGACCGACGTCGAACAGGGGGCGACGCCGCGGCCGTTCGAAGCCGAGCTGGCGCCGCAGCAGGATGAGCGCCCGGATGTCCTGTTGGGCGAGCGCGAAGCGGACCTGGCGGACCAGATGCGCCCGCCGCATGGCCCGCTCGATCGACATGCGTGCGATCCCGAAGCTGCCGAACACCGCCGCGGCCAGCACCACCACGGGGGCGGCCACGTCGAGCCAGCCGAACGACAGCGGCCACAACGCCACGTTGCCGACGAGGGTGGTCGGCGCCGTCCGGGTTGCGGCGGTGATGTCGACCACGGCCCAGGCGACCACTGCGATGGCGGCGAGGGTGGCGACGACGGGTCGGCGGCGCAGCGCCGGGATCGACGCCGAGACCAGCGCGGCGGCCACGGCGCCGACGGTGATGGTGACGCCCGCCAGGGCGCCGCTCGCCACCCATTCGGCGGTGGCGCCGGGGAGCCGGCGTTCGGCCAGCTCGCCGGCGGCGGCGCCCAGGACGGCACCGAGCCCCGCCGCGATCGCCAGGAGCTGGAGTACGGGCTGGCGCAGGGCCCGACGGCGATCGAGCGGCGACATGATCAGGTGGTGGAGATCGGCCTCGTCGATGGCGAGGGGTCCGCCGCTGGCGCCCGAGCGGATGCCGGCGGCGACACCGACCGCGGCGAGCAGGCCGATCCAGGCTGCACCGTTGTCGCCGACCCAGGCGATCTCGTCGGCCCCGATGGGGGCGTCGTCGATGATCCCGAGCAGCAGGTAGAAGCCGAACAGCGCCAGCAGGACGGTGACATAGGCCCGGTACGCCAGCTCGGTGCGGGGCACGTTGCCCCGTCGGCGGGTGCGGACGTGGCGCCGCAGCTGCCGCAGTGCCGCGTACGCGGAAGGGGGCGCCACGGGGGTTTCGGTCATCGAGGGACACCCTACGGCGCAGAGCTGATGCCCTGGCATGCCGGACGGGCGCGAAACGGCTTCAGTCCACGCAGTCGGCGCAGCGGCCGTGGAGGTCGAGCCGGTGGCCTGCCGCCTCGAAGCCTGCCCGCGATGCGACCTCGGCCAGGGCCTCGTCGAGCATCGTCTCGATGTCGTCGTCGAGGGTGACGTCGACGATCCTGCCGCAGTCGGCGCAGACGAGGTGGTGGTGGTGGCCGAGGATGGTCTCGGCGAGCTCGAAGCGGGCGTGGTCGCTACCGACGTTGATGCGCTCGACCAGGCCGGTGCGCTCGAGCATGTCGAGGTTGCGGTACATCGAGCTCTGGGGCAGTCCGGGGTCGAGCGCGGCGAGCTCGGGCAGGGTGACCGGTCGCCGGGCTTCGGTCAACAGGGTGACCAGCCGGCGACGGCCCGAGGTGTAGCGCTGATCGACGGCGCGGAGGCGCTCGGCGACCCGGCCGTGGACGGCGTCGATGTCCGGCGGCGAGACGTCCGATTCGGTCACGGCGCCGCCGGGGGAGTGGAGGGATCGGCAGCCGCCGGCGCCGGGCGGCTCTTGAGCGTCTCGATGAACTCGGCCCGGGGTATGGCCGGCAGGGTCTCCATGCGGATGGTGCCGCGGGATCCGAGATGGACCGACAGGCGGGCCACCGTCGCGGTGTCGGGTGCCTCGATGATCGTGACGAAGTCGTACTGGCCCAACGTGGCGTACTGGGACAGGACAGCGCATCCGAAGGCCCCGATCTGGTCGTTGACGACGTCGATGCGGTCGGGGTCGGCCTCGAGGGTCTTGCCTCCCTCGGCGGTCAGCTTGGTCAACAAGATGAAGGTCGCCACGAGATCTCCTCGGCAGGGGTCGGCCACACGGCCACGAGCGGCGCGAAGCACCGCTGGTGTCGGCGGTGTCCGGGGCGTTGCGCTGCGATCGTAACATCGCCCCCACGCGCCTCGCCCCATGGGTCCAACGGCTCCGCCTGCCTAAAGCCCGAGACCACGATTGCCGATAGTGGCACTGCTGCTGCCAGTTTCGCCGGCGCAGCGTCCAGCCAACAGGTGACCCGTGACAGGAGTTCGATGCACCAGCCCGATCCATCGACGCGCGCCGATCAGCATCGCGACGTCGGAACCTGGGCCGATGCCCGTGAGGCCGTGCACATCAACGACCGGGTGCTGCGCGTCGACGGGCGGGCACTGGAGGCCTATTCGCGCCACATCGACGACGTGCTGGTGGCCTTCATCGAGCTCGTGCGCGGAGCCCGACGCAACGACACGGAGGGATCGATGCGCTTCCGGCGGATGGACATCGACGCCATCGCAGCCGACCTGGGCACCGCTCCGACGAGGGTGATCGACCATCTGGCGGCCTTGATCGGCGCCGACATGGACCATCTCGAGGAGATGTGCAGCTCCTATGAGGCAGGAGCGGCGGTGATCGACAGCGGCGTGGCCGACGTCGCCGTCGCCGATGACATCGACGACGAGGACGAGGACGCCGCCGCGCTGACGCACTGAGGGACGCCCCGACGCACGACTGCCCACCCGCCCGCCGCCGTGGGGCGGAGGACGGGCGGGCAGGTGGTCAGGCTGCTGCGGTGCTCAGGCCGACGCGGCGTTGATGGCGTCCCAGACCCGCTGTGCGGTGAGCGGCATGTCGATGTGCTTCACCCCGAGGTGCGAGACGGCGTCGACGACGGCGTTCTGGATGGCCGGGGTGGAGCCGATGGTGCCGGACTCGCCGATGCCCTTGGCGCCGAGCGGGTTGCGCGGGCTCGGCGTCTCGGTGTTCGACGTCTCGAACGACGGCAGCTCGGCCGCCGACGGGATGGCGTAGTCCATCAGGTTGCCGGTGATGGGGTTGCCGTCGACGTCGAAGAAGACGCCCTCGTACAGGGCCTGTGCGGCGCCCTGGGCGATACCGCCGTGCTGCTGGCCGGTGACCAGCAGCGGGTTGAGGATGCGGCCGCAGTCGTCGACGGCGATGTGGCGCACCAGGGTGACCTTGCCGGTCTCGGTGTCGACGTCGACCACCGCGATGTGCGCCCCGAAGGGGAACGTCGAGTCGGTGCCGTCGAAGTCGAGCTCGTGCGCCAGGCCGGCTTCCATGTCCTCGGGGCGTCGGCCCTCGTCGTTGGCCGCAGCGGCGAGTTCGGCCCACGACAGGGTGTTGGCCGGCACGCCGGCGACCTGGAGGCCACCGTCGCCGACCACGATGTCGTCGGGGCTGGCCTCGAGCAGGTGTGCGGCGAGGCGCTTGGCCTTGTCGAGCACCGTCTCGCTGGCCACATGGACCGCCGAACCGGCGGTCTGCAGCGAACGAGACCCCATCGTGCCCGAGCCCCGAGGGATCTCGTCGGTGTCGGACTGCAGGATGGTGATGGCGTCCATCGGGACACCCAGCATGTCCGAGATGATCATCGAGAACGCGGTGATGTGGCCCTGGCCGTGGGCGCTGGTGCCCACCCGCGCCGTGACGGTGCCGTCCTCGTTGATCTCGACGGCGCCGTACTCGACGTGGAGGCCCGCGGGTGCGGTGACCTCGACGTAGGCCGACACGCCGATGCCCATCTGCACCGGGTCGCCCGATGCGCGGCGTTCGGCCTGCTGGGCCAGCAGCGCGGGGTAGTCCGCCGCGGCGAGGGCCGCGTCGAGGGCCTTCTCGTACTCGCCGGAGTCGTAGTTGGCGCCACCGGCTGTGGTGAGCGGGAACGCCTCGGGCTGCAGGAAGTTCTTGCGGCGGATCTCGGCGGGGTCGATGCCGAGCTCGTCGGCGGCGACGTCGATGAGACGTTCGAGCAGCTGGGTGGCCTCGGGCCGGCCCGCACCGCGGTAGGCGGCGGTGACGGGGGTGTTGGTGGCCACGGCCCGGGCGTGGAACTTGATGGACGGGATGTCGTAGGTGCCCTGGATCATGGTCTGGGTGAACACGATCAGGAACCCGCCGATGGCGGGGTAGGCGCCGGCCTCGCCGATGACCTCGGCCTCGAGGCCGGTGATCTTGCCATCGGAGGTGAGGCCCATCTTGCCGTACATGGTCATGCCGCGGCCCTGGAAGAGCGAGAGCATGTCCTCGCTGCGGGTCTCGGTCCACTTGAGGGGCCGGCCCAGGTCGAGGGCGAGGCGACCGGTGAGGATGAACTCGGGGTAGTTCCCGCCCTTGGGTCCGAAACCACCGCCGACGGCGGGGGCCACGGCACGCAGCTTCGAGGGGTCGAGCCCGAGTGCGGGGGCCAGTGCGTCGCGGACCGAGATGGGGTTCTGCGAGGGGATCCACACGGTGAGGGCGCCGTCGTCGCCGGGAACGGCGAGCATGCCGTTGTTCTCGATGGGCACGCCGGCGAGGCGCTGGCTGACGATGCGGACCTCGGCGACGTGTTCGGCGCCGGCGAGGGGGTCCTCCTCGAGGCCGATGCCGGTCTCGAAGCAGACGTTGGAGCCGTGTTCCTCGAACAGCAGGGGAGCGTCGGGGGCCATCGCTGCTTCGGGATCGATCACCGCAGGCAGCAGGTCGAAGTCGAAGTAGACCGACTCGGCGGCGTCAACGGCTTGTCCGCGGGTCTCGGCGACCACGACGGCGATGATGTCGCCGACCAGGCGGACCTTGCCCTTGGCCAGCAGGTTCCGCGCGAACAGCGGCGGGAACAGCGGGAACGACAGGAACGGGTCGAGCTCGAGGGTGTCGGCGGTGTGCACGGCGATGACGCCGGGCATCGAGACAGCGTCGCTGATGTCGATCGAGTTGATCGTGGCGTGCGCGACGGTGGAGCGGACGAAGTGCACGTAGGCCATGCCGTCGACGACCATGTCGTCGAAGTACTTGTCCTCGCCCTTGAGCAGCGAGGGGTCCTCCCGGCGGAGTACGGCGTTGCCGAGAATCGATCCCTGAACAGCGGTCATGGTGGGTGGGTCCCCCTTGGAGTGGCGCGCGACGCAGTCCGGCCGCGATGTCTGGCGGCGAGTCTTGCACAGCCCGAACCCCGACGGCTGATCCTCCCGGTGACACAGCCGCTCGACTGCGCCCGGCGCAGCGCTTCAGTCCGGGATGTCGAGGAACGCGGCGTAGTTCGCTGTCCCGTACGCGAGCACCACGTCGTCCCAGGACTCGTCGCCAACGATGATCCGGACGACGGTGTACCGCAGGTGTGGCGTGGTCTCGATGTCGATGTCGAAGACGAGGTCGACCGCGGCGAAACCGCCATCGGGTGCCGGCGGGACCGGGTGGTCCATGACCGAGTCGAGCTCGAAACACGAACGGAGATCATCCGTGCAGCGCTGCAGCACTGCGCTGATCGACACGAACTCCGAGGAATCGCCACTCGCCGGCGCGGCGTAGACCCTCATCACGGCCGGTCCTTCGACTCCTGGCGGGCCGGATTCGTACGACCAGCTCTGGATGTACTCCAAGTCGCGTTCGTTGAACCCGGATGCCCCCTGCTCCAGCAGGAGGCCGGGCTGGTCATCGCCGTCGTAGTCGTAGAGGACGGGTGTGGTCGGCATCGACTCGACGAGATCGAGGACGGCGTGACGTCCGGTGTCTCCCGAGCCGTGGTTGGCGAAGTAGCGACGCTCCTGGCCCTTCCCGACGCCCGGTGGTGGAGGCGGGAGGGGAGCGGGGGTGGGTGTCGGTGTCGCCGTGGGCGTAGGCGTAGGCGTCGCCGTCGGTGCGGGCGTCGCCGTGGGTCGGGGTGTCGGCGTCGGGTTCGGACTCGGTGTCGGGGCCGATGGTGCCCGGTCGGCGCTGCTCGGTGCTGCGTCGACGACCGCGGGCACCGGGGTGGGTGTCGGCAAGGTGAGGGTGAAGCTCGGCGTCGGCGTCGGCGTCGGCGTCGGCGTCGGTGGCGTCGTCGTCGGTTCGGGCCGGGTTTGCGGTTCCCGCGTCGACGGTTCGACGTCGAGCCGTGCAGCGTTGGCGCCGTCGCCCTGGTTGCCGCCGTCAGCGTCGATGGCCGTCTGGTCGTCGTTGGCAACGAACGCCAGATTGCCAAGCCTGAAATCGGGGTCCTGGACGGTCGTCTGCACCGGCGCGCCCATGCCGCCGGCGACAGTGGCGACCGCGACCGTGCCCGCAGCTATCGAGGAGACCACCGCGTTCGACACCGCAGGGATCGATGCCGTCGGCGCCGTCGCCAGGATCGGCAGCTGCGCCAGCCACGAGACCGGACCCATCACCCGGCGCAGGTCGCCGACGGACACCGCGAGGAAGGCACGGACCACCGCCGGGTCGAACTGCGTTCCCGCGCAGCGGGCGATCTCGGCGCGGGCGTCGGCGGCCGACATCGCCTTCTTGTAGCTGCGGACCGAGGTGATCGTGTCGTACGCGTCGGCGACCGCGACGATCCGACCGGCCAGGGAGATCTGTTCGCCGCGCAGGCCCAACGGGTAGCCGCCGCCGTCCCAACGCTCGTGGTGTTCGGTGGCGGCGTTGCGCCACTCGCCGAGCCACTCGGCCAGGGGCTCCAGGTAGTGCGCTGCTGCGGCCGGGTGGCCCCGCAGGATCGCCCATTCGTCGTCATCGGGGCGCCCGTTCTTGTTCAGGATCTCTGCCGGGACCTCGAGCTTGCCGATGTCGTGCAACAGCGCCGACCAGTGCAGCAGGTCCTGCTCCTCGGGTCCGAGCTTCATCTCCTGGGCGATCATGTTCGTGTAGGCCCGCACCCTTTCGGAGTGGCCCCGCGTGAGCCGGTCGTGGTCGCCGAGGGTCGCTGCCAGCACCAGCAGGGTCTCGGCGCTGGTCCGGGTGTCGGCATCGAGGGCGCCGGCGGCGGCCTTCTTCTCGAGTTGGCGGACGGTGCCGGTGCGCAGCGCCATCTTGAACCGCGATGGTGCCTGATCGGGGAACACCAACGACAACCGGAGCATGGCGACGATGGGCAGGAATCTGCGCATGAGCCGATTCGTCAGGGTGAGGGTGAGTGTCGCGATCGCGCTGATGGTGAGCCACCACACGATCGCCGGTCCGATCTCGACGGGGCGGGGGAAGATCCTGCCCGCCAGCACCGTGATGACCAGCGAGAGGAAGATGGGGAAGACGAGCATCGAGACGCGCAGGGCGAGGGCCGCGCCATGCCGGCCTTCCCATCGGTCCTGGTGCTCTACGGCGCCGCGTGTCGGTCCCGCAACGGACATGTCTTCCGCCTGATCTGCTGTTTCGTCTCGCCATCGGCCGGAATCCCGAACCTCTGAGGGCCCGTGAGGCAGATGAGTCGAGCGGCACGGACACGATCGCCTCGGGGCCCGGCGGGGCACTTCTGCGAGAAATCGAGGCTCGGGGGTGGAGCGAAATTGACCGGTCGGTTAATTTGGGTGGCAGCCGATGCAAGGGGGACCCATGACCGCCACCGAAGATCCCGGAGTCCGAGACGCTCCCGGTGCCGCCCGTTCGCCGGGCGTCACCTACCAACAGCTCCTCGATGCCGACACCATGCCGGTGCCCGACGTCCTGCGCCTGACGACGTCCACATACCGGGGATCCGACGACATCCCGATCGACCGCTACATCAGCCGCGAGTGGCACGAGCGCGAGAAGGAACGGCTGTGGAAGCGCGTCTGGCAGTTCGCCTGCCGCGAAGACGAGATCGCCGAACGTGGCGACTACCTCCTCTACGAGATCGCCGGCACCTCCTACATCGTCATGCGCAGCGGCGACGACGAGATCACCGCCTACCCCAACGCCTGTCTGCACCGTGGCCGCCAGCTCAAGGACTACGACGGGCACTGCAGCGAGGTCCGGTGCCCGTTCCACGGCTTCGCGTGGGAGCTCGACGGCACGTTCAAGGACGTGCCCGCGCAGTGGGACTTCCCCCACGTCGAACCCGAGGCATTCAAGCTCCCCGAGGTCCGCGTCGGGCGCTGGCAGGGGTTCGTGTTCATCAACCCCGACCCCGACTGCGAGCCGTTCGAGGACTTCATCGCCGAGCTCGACGAGCACTTCGCGGTCTGGGACCTGACCGACCGCTGGAAGCAGGCGCATGTCGCCAAGGTCATCCCGGTCAACTGGAAGATCGCCCAGGAGGCGTTCTGTGAGGCGTATCACGTCAATGCCACGCACCCCCAGGTCATGCCGTACCTGGGCGACACCAACAGCCAGGTCGACATCTGGGAGAACATCGCCCGGGTCATCACCCCCGGCGGGACGCCCAGCCCCCTGCTCGGTGAGGTCAGCGAGAACGACCAGATGCGGGCCATGCTCGATGTCCGCCACGACCAGGAACTGCCCGTCACCGTTCCCGACGGCTCCACGATGCGCGCTGTCGCCGCAGCGATGGCGCGGGTGCGGTGGAAGGAGATGGGAGCAGGCGAGCGGGCCGAGATCA